>NZ_PPTF01000009.1 GCF_002902845.1 Chromobacterium sinusclupearum | reverse complement strand
TTCCAGTAGATCCGGCTATCCGGTCCCACCCCCAACACGATGTTCTCCGGCTTGGTCTGCGTCGGAATGTTCTGCTCTTTGGGCAGTGTCATCTTCACTGTCTGCGTCACCACCGGCACCGTGATCAGGAAGATGATCAGCAGCACCAGCATCACGTCTACCAGCGGCGTGGTGTTGATCGCCGACAGCACTTGGTCTTCGTCGCCCTTGCCGTGGCCAAATCGTTTGTAACGCGCCATGGCCGTTTACCGGGTCGGGTTGTTCAGCAGGCTGGCGTGCAGGCGGCCGGATACCACGCGGACGTTGTCCAGCACCAGCTTGTTGCGGCGCACCAGCCAGTTGTAGCCCAGCACCGCCGGCACCGCGACGGCCAGGCCGATGGCGGTCATGATCAGCGCCTCGCCTACCGGGCCGGCCACTTTGTCGATGGAGGCTTGGCCGGAAGTGCCGATTTTCACCAGCGCGTGGTAGATGCCCCATACGGTGCCGAACAGGCCGACGAACGGCGCGGTGGAGCCGACGGTGGCGATCACCGACAGGCCGTTCTGCATATGGTGGCTGGCGGAGTCGACCGCGTCGGAGATAGCCATCGCCACCCAGGTGTTCAGATCGACGCGGTTGGCCAGCTCGCCTTTGTGTTCGCGCGCGGCTTCGATGCCGGCGACGGCCACGGCGCTGTACATGCCTTCGTCGGCCAGCTCGCTGGCGGCTTTTTGCAGATCCACGCCGTGGTGGCCCAGCAGTTCATGCCCCTGCTTGATCAGGCGGCGTTGTTCCAGCAGCTTGACGATGCCCACATACCAGGTGGAGGCGGACATGATCAGCAGGATGATCAGCGTACCCTTCGCCACGAAGTCGCCTTGCGACCACAGCGCGTCGATGCCGTACGGATTGGAGGTGTTGACGGTTTCAGCCGCCAGTGCCGGCAGCGCGCTCAGCGCGGCGGCAGCGCCCAGGACTTTGCCCAGAAATGCGCGAGTGATCTTGGTCATGGTATT
>NZ_PPTF01000079.1 GCF_002902845.1 Chromobacterium sinusclupearum | reverse complement strand
CATTGCCGAGCGCGTTGCTTTGCGTCGCGGACACGCTGACGGCTTGGCCATTGGCCGGTTCCGGAATGCCGAGGCTCAGCACGCCATTGGCGTAACTGGCGGTCACCGCCGGGTTGCTGCTGGTCACCGAGCCGTCGCTATGGACGGTGACGCTGCTGCTCGCGCCGCCATCGCTGATCGAGACCTGGGCGCTGCCGCCGTTGGCGAGG
>NZ_PPTF01000078.1:40247-146562 GCF_002902845.1 Chromobacterium sinusclupearum | reverse complement strand
GAGTTTGGCGGCGCGGCTTTCCGGCGCGAAGGCCGGCTCGTGCTGGTAGATGGCAGCGGTCGGCAGCGCCGGCCGGCCGGCGTAGACGGCGTCGATCAGGTCCAGGTCGCTGCGCACGATCACGCCGCGCGGCTCCAGCGCCGCTTGCAGGGCTTTGGCCGCAGCCAGGCTCAACACATCGCCGTCCACCGCCAGCGTCTGGCCTGCTTTTAGCGTATCGGCCAGCCATTGCAGATGCAGGCTGCTGGCGGCGGTGTCTATCTTCATCAAGGTAATGCCGGTGCCGGCCAGTTCTTGTTCCGCCTGCACCCAGTAGCGGCTGTCCGCCCACACGCCGGCGAAGTCCGCGCTGACGATCAGCGTGCCCATCGAACCGGTAAAGCCGGACAGCCAGCGCCGCGCCTGCCAGCGTTGCGGCAGGTATTCCGAAAGGTGCGGGTCGGACGAAGGCACCAGACAGGCGTCTACGCCGGCCTTGGCCATGGCGGCGCGCAGCGAGGCGATGCGTTGCGGGATGGTGTCCAGTTGCGGGGTGGTGGGGGTGTTCATGCCGGCTCCGGAGAAAATATTGTATCCATTCTGTTGCTAAAGCGAAGACCGCGCAAGGGGATGAGCGATGCTTATGCGAGCATGCCCGTCGCCTCGCGCGGGAAACGGTCTTGAGCCGTTGCTGAGGCAGTCAGGGCGCTTAGCGCTGCTTCAGCCGGCGCAGCCCGGGGCGGCCTGCAATATGGCAGAGCTGAACAAAATTATGCAGAAAATGCTTCATCACGGCTCCTGTATTTTTGGAATGCGCCACCATGCTTCTGGCGGCAGGATGAATGATATCGGCATTTAATGCGTTTGTAATGAGGCTGCCAGGCGTTCTTGCCGAGAAATGCGTTTAAGCGCAGCGCATGTGATTTATTCACGATGATTCATTCGTAATGATCTATACTGGACCAGCAGTATCGGATCCTCCGATGCTCAGCAAGGAGCGTGTCATGAGCAAGTCCAGACAAAGCACCAAGGAAGCCAAGAAGCAGCCGCAGATGACCCTGAAGGAAAAACGGGCCGCCAAGCACCAAAAGAAGCATGCGCCGGACGGCGCGCCGATCATCATCCCCCACTAGGCGGGACGATGAAGCCGCCGCAAGCATGCGGCAAGGTTGAGCAACCTGACCGCCCGGAGAGGGCGGATATTCCCGGCCACCAAGCCGGACCAGCGGACAAACCTCCCAGCCCATATCCGGCGGGAGGTTTTTCATTGCGGCCTCAGGTGTTCGCCAGCATGACGCTCAGGGCGGCGTAGTCGTAGCTGGTGATTTCGTAGCCATTGCCGTCCGGGTCCTTGAAGTACAGCGACCATGACAGCTCGTGATCCACGGCCTCCAAAGCCCGGCCTAGCGCTTGTTGCAGGTGGACGCGCCAAGCCATGAAGCCTGCGGCATCCGTCGCCAAGGCGATGGTTGAGGCCGGGGCGATGGCCGCCCGTTCAAACAAGGCCAGTTTGACCCTGCCGGCGGCATCGGCCAGCGTCAACGGCCCGCCGTCCCGGCTCCAGCTCTCCAAATTTTCCAGCCTGGCCAGGCCCAATACCCGGCCATACCAGATTTCTGCGGCGGCGCGATCGCGCACGTAGACATGGATATGGTCTATGCCCTGGGTTGCGGGGATCATGTTGTTGCCTCCGTCTGGAGCTGGTTCAGTTGGCAGGCTAGCCGGGCCACGCGCCGGCCAAGGTGGCGGGCGGTTGCCAAATCGGCTGGATGCAGGTCTGGATTGGCGGTATTGGCGATGGCGCCCCATTGGCTGCCCATGCGGTTCAGACCTTGCGGGCCATGATGGCTTGGGAGGTCCAGGCCGCACCACAACATGCCGTGCTGCGAAGCCAGCATGGCAAAGTAGCTCAAGGTGCCGTGCTGATCGCCGTTCAGTCCCGAGCCGGTGGTGAACCCGGCTGCTATCTTGCTGGCCAGAGCCTGATCGCGCCACAGTTCGCTGCTGGCATCGGCAAACGCTTTGAATTGCGCGGCCGGGCCGCCCATATAAGTGGGGCTGCCAAAAATGATGGCATCCGCTTCGCGCAGCGCTGCGGAGATGCGCTCTATGGGATAGCGGCCATCGACGATGTGCTCGGGCCGGATGCGCAGCAGTTCGGCATGGCCATGCTCCGCGGCGCCTTGGCAGACCGCTTCGGCCAACTGGTGGGTGTTGCCGCTGCCGGAAAAATAGAGGATCAATACGGTGCTCATGTCGGGTTTTTCTGTTGTGGTGGATTTGCTAGTATTCATGTTCAAGTTAACTTGAAGTCAATGCGCATGAATGACACGATCACGATAGGCTACCTGGCCAAACGCAGCGGCGTGGCCGCCAGCGCCCTGCGCTTTTACGAGTCGCGCGGGCTGATTCGCAGCGTGGGAGAGCCTGGCAAGACGCGGCGTTTCCGCCGCGATGCTTTGCGTCGGGTATCGTTTATCCGCGCGGCGCAGACGCTGGGATTGAATTTGCAGGAGATAGGCGAGGCGCTGGCCAGGCTGCCGCAGCAGCGCACGCCGACGGTGGACGATTGGGCCAGGCTGTCCATGGCGTGGAAGCCGCTGCTGCAAGCGCGCATCGATGCCCTGACGCGGCTGCGCGATCAACTGGACGACTGCATAGGCTGCGGCTGCCTATCGCTGCAGAAGTGCAAGCTGTTCAATCCGGACGACGCCGCCGGAGGGCAGGGGTGCGGCGCGCGCTTTCTGCTGGACGAGCCGGCGGCGGAATAGGACTTAGGGCCGCTAACACAACCTCGAAGAGTGCCGGAGCCAAGGAGGCGCAACGCAGGATCAGGGGTTTGGTTAGCGGCTCTTATAACGCCTTGCGCAGGAAGAGGCGGCTGTGACCCGGCGGATCGCATGGGATTTCGCCAAACACCTGCCAGCCGTGCTTTTGGTAAAAGCCGGGCGCCTGGAAGCTGATGGTGTACAGCACGGCATGTTTGCAGCCGCGGCGGCGGCCTTCTTCTTCAAAGGCTGCCAATATCCTGCGGCCCAGCCCCTGGCCGCGTAACGATTCCAGGAGATGGAACAGGTCGAGAAACAGCAGGCCCAGCGAGCTGCGGCCATATGCGCCGCCTAGCACCTCGCCGCTTGCTGGATCGCGCGCCAGCACAGCCAGCGGCTGGCGGTCGTTGTAGCCGGTGATTTCATCGTTGTAACGGTTCAGTCCGTTTTCGATGGCGCTTGCCGCATCGGCGGGAACGTGCTTATGGATGGTGATTTCCGGCGAGATCATGGGCAGGGTTAGAATGATGATTTATGCATTTTAATTATTATGGTTGCTGCGTGGCAATCGCGCCAAGATAAGGGGACAGGTGTTGAGAGAGAATGCATTCCGTTGTTTCGGCAGAACGCCGGACAGCGGCAATCTGGCGCTGGTGTGCCACAGCGAGCATGTGCAAGGACTCAGCGTGGAGCGGCGTCAGGCGCATGCGCGCAACCTGTCCGCGCCGGCTTGCGTATTCGTCGATCCTGGCGTGGAGCCGGACGAGGCGGCCACGCTGGATTACTACTACCCCCATGCGCGCAGCACGCTGTGCCTGCATGCTTCGCTGGCCGCGGCGGCATGGCTGCGGCAGCGCGATGGGCAGTTGCCGGCTTTTTTGCGTACCGCCAGTGGTTTGCGCCTGCAGGTGAGCGAGGAGGGCGGGATTATCCTGTTTCGTTTGCGCGAGCAAGCCGTTGCGGGCGCTTCGCCATCGCAGGCCTGGCTGTCCGATGTTTTGGGCTGCCCGGCCGATGCCTTCGTCTCCACTGCGGCCTTGGCTTCGGCCGGCAGTCCCAAGCTGCTGGTGGAGTTGGACAGCGTGGCGCGCTTGCGGCAATTGACGCCGGATCTGGCTCGCATCGCCGCCTGGGGCAAGGAAGCGGGCGTGAACGGCTGCTATGCCTATGTGCGTTTGGCCGATGGCCTGTATCAAGGCCGCAATTTCAACCATCTTGATCCGGCGCTGGAAGATGCTGCCACCGGCGTCGCCGCGGCGGCGTTGAGCCTGCACCTGCGGCGCAGCCTCACGCTGCATCAGGGCGATGGTTTGGGCAATCCCTGCGAGTTGAGCGCGGTTTATGATGGCGCTGACGTCAGCGTGGGCGGCCGCTGCTGCGCAATCGATGGCGGGGCGGCATGATCCAGGCGGTGTTTTTCGATTTCGACGGCGTGCTGACCACCGATAAATACGGTTCCGATTTCCACGACGACGAGCGCAATGACGTGCAGGCTTTGCGCGGGGAGCTGGAGCGGCGTTTGGGAATACGTTTGGACTGCTAGCGAGAGCCGGTGTCTTCAGGAAAAACAAAACCCGCCGGCAAGAAAACCGGCGGGTTGGTTCATGAGGCTGTCAGGCCGCGCGCTTACGGACGCTCGACTGCCAGCGCCACGCCCATGCCGCCGCCGATGCACAGCGTGGCCAAGCCCTTCTTGGCGCTGCGGCGCTGCATTTCATGCAGCAGGGTCACCAGCACGCGGCAGCCGGAAGCGCCGATCGGGTGGCCCAGCGCGATGGCGCCGCCGTTGACGTTGACCTTGTCCGGACCCCAGCCCAGCTCTTTCGCCACGCCCAGTGCTTGTGCGGCGAAAGCTTCGTTGGCTTCCACCAGGTCCAGGTCTTCCACCTTCCAGCCAGCCTTGGCCAGCGTCTTGCGGGTGGCGGCAACCGGGCCGATGCCCATGATTTCCGGTTCGCAGCCGGTCAGCGCGTAGCCCTTGATGATGGCCAGCGGCTTCAGGCCCAGCTGATCGGCCTTCTGGGTGGACATCAGCATCACGGCGGCCGCGCCGTCGTTGATGCCGGAGGCGTTGCCGGCGGTGACGGTGCCATCTTTCTTGAAGGCGGCGCGCAGCTTGCCCAGGCCTTCGGCGCTGGCGTCATGCTTGATGAACTCGTCGGCGTCGAAAGCCAGCGGGTCGCCCTTGCGTTGCGGCACCAGCACCGGGACGATTTCGTCCTTGAACTTGCCGGCCTTCTGGGCGGCGGCGGCGCGTTGCTGCGATTGCAGCGCCAGCGCGTCCTGCTCTTCGCGGCTGATGTCGTACTTGGCGGCGACGTTTTCGGCGGTGATGCCCATGTGGTAGGCATTGTAGGCATCGGTCAGGCCGTCGTTCACCATGGTGTCCACCAGCTGGGCGTTGCCCATGCGGAAACCGTCGCGCGAGCCCGGCAGGATGTGCGGGGACAGCGACATGCTTTCCTGGCCGCCGGCGATGATGATCTCGGCGTCGCCAGCCAGGATGGCCTGGGCCGCCAGATGCACGGCGCGCAGGCCGGAGCCGCACACCACGTTCAGCGTGGTGGCCGGGGTGGTGACCGGCAGGCCGGCCTTGATCAGCGCCTGACGCGCCGGGTTCTGGCCGCTGCCGGCGGTGAGCACTTGGCCCAGGATCACTTCGCTGACCTGCTCCGGCTTGACGCCGGTTTTTTCCAGCAGGGCCTTGATCACGGTGGCGCCCAGTTCCGGCGCCGGAATCTTGGCCAGCGCGCCGCCGAAGCTGCCGATGGCGGTGCGTTGCGCTGCTACGATTGCTACTTCCATGTCTTTCTCCTGTAATGGACGGTCAGCCATTCGGCGGACCGCGTCTCTGCGGGACTCTATATTCGGTTCAGTTCAAGGCGGCGGCGACGGGAGGCATCGCCTTGGCGAGCACATAGCTGCCCGGCGCCGGCTGCAGCGGTGGGAGTTCCTTGCTGCCCAGCGTCTTGGGTGCCGGAACCTGCTTGCCGGATTGCGGGGCCAACCAGGCGTCCCAGTCTTTCCACCAGCTGCCTGGATGGCTTTGCGCGCCTTCCAGCCATTCTTCCGGATTGACCGGCAGCTGCTCGTTGGTCCAGTAGTTGCGCTTGTCCTTGGTGACCGGGTTGATCGAGCCGGCGATGTGGCCGGATGCGCCCAGGACAAAGCGGCGGCTCGGGGCACCGCTCAGATATTTCAGGCCGGAGTAGGCGGAGCTCCACAGCACGATATGGTCTTCGCGCGCGGCGAACATATACACCGGGATGTCGATCTTGGAGATGTCGATCGGCACGCCGCACAGCGTGATGGCCCCCGGGGTGATCAGCGCGTTGTTGATGTAGAACTGGCGCAGCATGAAGGTGTGCATCGGCAGCGGCAGGTCCACCGCGTCGTTGTTCCAGTACAGCAGGTCGAACGGCGCCGGAGTCTTGCCCAGCAGGTAGTTGTTGACGACGTAGTTCCACACCAGGTCGTTGGCGCGCAGGCTGGCGAAGGTGCGTCCGATTTCCTTGCCGCTGATGATGCCGCCGGCAGCCATTTTGGCTTCGCGGCTGGCTACCAGCGCCTCGTCGATGAAGAATGAGATCTCGCCCGGTTCGGCGTGGTCGATCAGCGACGTCATGAAGGTGGCGGAGTCGAAGTATTTCAGACCCTTGGCCTGGGCCACGCACAGCGCGGTAGTCAGGATGACGCCGCCCACACAGAAGCCCAGCGCGTTCATGGTCGGTTGCTTGGTGATCTTCTGCACCGCTTCGGCCGCGGCGAACACGCCTTTCTCGATATAGGTTTCCCAAGTGAAGTTCTTCATCTCGGGTACGGCAGAGCGCCAGCTGACCAGGAAGACGCGGTAACCCTGGCCGACAAAGTGGCGCACCATGGAGTTGTCCGGCTGCAGATCCATCAGGTAGTACTTGTTGATGCACGGCGGCACGAACAACAAAGGCTTTTCGTGGACTTTTTCGGTGGTCGGCGTGTACTGGATCAGTTCGATCAGTTCATTGCGGAACACCACCTCGCCCGGCGTCACCACCAGGTTCTTGCCGATTTCGAACTTGCTCTCGTCGGACATCGAGATATGGCCCTTCTGGATGTCCTCCATCATGTTCTTCATGCCTTCCACCAGGCTTTCGCCCTGGGTTTCGATGGCGCGCTTGACCACGTCGGGGTTGGTCAGCATGAAGTTGCTGGGCGCCATGGCGTCCAGGTACTGGCGAGTGGCGAAGGACAGCTTGTCCTTGGCGGTTTCGTCGATCTGGGTCTTGTCCACCAGCTCCATCATCCACTTGGAGGTTTGCAGATAGCTCTGCTTGAGGAAGCTGTAGAAAGGATGTTCATCCCATTCCGGCGAGGCGAAGCGGCGGTCGCTCGGCTTAGCCGACGGCGCGGAGGCGTCGTTG
This sequence comes from Chromobacterium sinusclupearum, assembly GCF_002902845.1. Taxonomy (GTDB): domain Bacteria; phylum Pseudomonadota; class Gammaproteobacteria; order Burkholderiales; family Chromobacteriaceae; genus Chromobacterium; species Chromobacterium sinusclupearum. Next base: position 139,415 of record NZ_PPTF01000078.1, on the reverse strand, counting down.
CCGGCGGTTTGGCCTAGGAATTGCGTCCACAGGCCCAGTTGCTGTTGGTAGAGGCTGGATTGCAGCTGCAAGAGCTGGTTGGTCTGGCTCATCAGCTGCGACCAGGCGCCGGTCAGCGGATGGGAGGCATCGGCCTGGCCCTGGCCAAGCGACAGGGAATTGACAAACTGCTGCATCCATTGCTGGTTGGCCGCGGAAAGCCCGGCGAAAAAATCTTCCAGCGAGGCGGTGTTATTCTGGGACAAGATGAATCTCCTGATACGTACTTAAATCGTTATCGAAGCCTGTCTGAATCTGTCTGTCTGGAATGCATAGTCAAGCAGATGTACCTGCAAACTGTAACAGGATCGCATGACATTTTCACGCCATACAGCTGTCAAAAACAGTGGCTGGCGGGAAATCGACGGCTTCTGTTGTTGCAATGCACAAGAGTGCCAAAGCGCCTACTGCGCCAAAGTATGGCTTTTGCATCTCGCTGTGGGATAATTGACAGAACAAGTCATGAGGAATTGCAATGGCAAGTGTAAAACTTGGTTTACAGCCTGTTCGGGTGGGAAATATTTTCTGCATCGGCCGCAATTACGCCGCGCATGCCGCGGAGTTGGGCAATGCGGTGGAAAGCGAACCGCTGGTTTTTCTGAAACCCACGTCCTCATTGCTGGATGAATCGTCCCTTATCCGGCTGCCGGCATATTCCCGCGATGTGCATCATGAATGCGAGTTGGTGGCGCTGATCGGCAAGGGCGGCGACGATATCGCGCCGGAGCAGGCGCTGAGCCATGTCGCCGGCTACGGCATAGGGCTGGACCTGACCGCGCGCGACGTACAGAGCGAGGCCAAGAGCAAGGGCCATCCGTGGACCAAGGCCAAGGGCTTCCGCGGCGCGGCATGCGTGTCCACGCTGGTGCCGGCCGCCGGCGTGGCCGATCCGCAGCGGCTGACTTTCGATCTGCGCGTCAACGGCCAATTGCGGCAGCACGGCGATACCGGGCTGATGCTGTTCTCGCTGGCGCAGCAGATCAGCTATCTGTCGCGCCTGTACGGCCTGTCCGATGGCGACCTGATCTTCACCGGCACGCCGGAAGGCGTGGCGCGCATCGTGTCCGGCGACGCGCTGGAACTGGAGCTGCATGGCCAGGTGTCGGCCAGCTGGAAGGTGGCGTGATGGCGCAGCAAGAGCACGATGACGGCAAGGTCCGTCTGGACAAGTGGCTGTGGGCGGCGCGCTTTTTCAAGACCCGCCAGCTGGCGCATGAGGCGCTGGAGCTGGGGCGGGTGCTGGTCAATGGCGAGCGGGTCAAGGCGTCGCGCGTGGTGAAAGAGGGCGACCGGCTTTTCCTGCGCATCAATCAGCTGGAGTACAACGTGGAAGTGCTGCAGCTGGCCACGCAGCGCCGGCCGGCCAAGGAAGCCGTGCTGATGTACCGCGAAGACGAGGCGTCGGTCGCTGCGCGCGCGGAGCGGGTGCTGCTGCTGAAGGCCGAGCATGCCAGCTTCCCGCATGGCGAAGGCCGGCCCACCAAGAAGGCGCGGCGCGAGATCACTCGTTTCAAGTCGTCGTATTAGCCGTATTTGCGGCGCCAGTTCGGCCTGGCGCCGGATGGTGCCAGGCATGGAACCACTAGAAAGATAAAAAATGCAGTCGTTGTTGCCGTTCGCCGGGTTTTACTTCACCTATTTCACTTTCCAGGGCATGTTCAGCCCGTTCTGGGGCCTGTATCTGGAGTCGCTGTCGTTCAGCGCCTGGCAGATTTCCATCCTGATGGCCCTGTCCACGTTTGCCCGGATTGTCGCCCCGGGTTTTTGGGGATGGTTGGCCGACAAGAGCGGCCGCCGCCGCAACATCATCATCACCACGTCCATCCTGTCCGCCGCCAGTTTTTGCCTGGTGGGCCTGCATAACGGCTTCTGGTGGATATTCGTCTGCCTGGCGGTGTCACACTTCTTCTGGGCGGCGGCGCTGCCGTTAGTGGAGGCCAGCACCGCCTATCTCACCCGCGAAAACCCCGGTCGTTACAGCCGGGTGCGGGTATGGGGGTCCATCGGCTTCGTCTGCCTGGCGATGACAGGCGGCTATCTGTTGGACTGGATGGGCATCGCCGCCACGCCATGGATAGTCTCGGTCTTGTTGATAGGCGTGGCGTTGACGGCTTTCAAAGTGCCGGATGTGGTGACGCAGAGCCGATCCAAACCGGCCGGCCCGATATGGGAGACACTGAAGAAGCCGGTGGTGATGGCCCTGTTTGCCTGCTGTTTCCTGCAGGCCTTCGCCCATGGGCCTTACTACACTTTTTACTCGCTGGGTTTGAAGGACTTTGGCTACGACAAGGGCGCGGTGGGCATGCTGTGGGCGCTGGGAGTGATCGTGGAAATCGGCGTGTTCATGCTGATGCCGCGCATCATGCGCCGTTTCGGCTTGGAGGCGCTGATGCTGACCTCTTTGGTCGCCGCGGTGCTGCGTTTCGGCCTGATCGCCACCTGCCTGGCCTCGCCGGCCATCGCCGCCTTTGCCCAGGCGTTGCACGCGCTGACCTATGCCCTGCATCATGCTTCGGCCATCGGCCTGATCAACCGCATGTTCGCCGAGCAGCATCACGGCCGGGCGCAGGGACTGTACATCATCGCCTCATTTGGCGTGGGCGGCAGCGGCGGCGGGCTGATCGGCGGCTTGATCTGGCCGCATGGCGGGGTGCTGCCGACCTTCACGATGTCGGCCGTCGCGGCTTTGATAGGCGTGTTCGTGTGTCTGCGTTGGTTGAGAGCCAAACACTAGGCGCCGAAATGACTATCGCCCTTACTCCGCATCAGGCCTTGGACCAATATAAACGTGCCTTGGCCACGCACGACTGGCGCCAAGTGGCACCCTGGCTGCATGAAGACGCCTGTTTCGTGTTTTCCGATGGCACGTTCAAAGGCAAGGCCGCGGTGTGCGATGCCATCCGCCAGACCTTCGAGTGGATACGCGGCGAAGAATACCGCACTGCCGACCTGCACTGGACGCATGTGGGAGAACACTTCGCCGCCTGCGTCTATGATTTCGCCTGGAGCGGCCTCGTGGATGGGCAGGCGGCGGAAGGGCATGGCCGAGGCAGTTGCGCCTTGATCAAGGATGCGCAAGGCTGGCGGCTGCTGCAGGAGCATCTGGGGCCGCCTGCCTTGTGATCTTTTTACTGCCCTGACGCAGCGTTGTTGACGTCTGTTTGTTCCGCCAATTGCTTATTCGCGTCTTCGATTATGTGGTCTTCAAACATCCAGTTGGCATTGATTCTGACGCGGCCATCCACCTGCTGAGCCATCGCTAGCGAGGTAATACCCATGCCTCGATGGAAGGCGGAGACTTTCTTGCCCGTATTGAGGTCCAGCACGTAAACATCATTCACGCCGTTCTCCATCGTTATGGCAATCGGGCCTTGCGGCGTGTTGTACCAGCCTACTTTCCAGTAGTAATGGCCAAAGTTCGGGCCCAAGTCAGTGTAGAGCGACTCGTAACTGGTCATCGTGCTGCACTCGTTGACTAGAGCATTTTTTTGACGGCAATTGGACATGACACTGCGCATCTTTCCATCAACCTGGATGTTGAGTGGATATAGCTTGCTGTTTTCCAGATTGAACAGGGCATAATCTTCTTTTTTGTTCAGGCCAACCAGTGCGCCCATGCTTTTGACGGTTGAGAAAATATCGCCTAAGCCGCCATCATGAACGTATTGCTTTTCCAATAGGACGAAATTGGTTGCGCCCACATTGCCGCGTTGGAATTGCGCCATTTCCCAGCCGTCCGGGATGGAGGCGGACTTAACGCCCAAGCCTGGTACATAGCGGAAGGCTGAGCTGCCGCGAGATACCATGACGCCCTTCGGAATGGGGGCAATGGTGTTGCCACTGATTTGCTTGCCGCTTGCGGTGGTGACTTGCCATATCCTGCCAGAAGGCTGGGCTGTGGCGATAGTGATGGGCTCAGCAGGGCTGCCGGCGCGCAGGTATTTGTACACCAGTTGCTGGCCCGATTGAACCGAGTAGGTAATGTCTCCAGTCAAGCTGTCGAAGGCATAGTTGCGGATGGCCCCCGAGGGGTCAAGATAGCTGTCCCCATCGATTTTTAGTCCATCTCGTGCCTGAACAATGCTGAAGCCAGTTTTGGGTTTGCCTAGAGTGGCCAATTGCTTAGCCACGGTTTGCTCATTTGAGTTGGATGGCGTTATGGGTTCAGGGCCGGCGGATGCGCTGCCCTGCGATATCTGCCCGCTTGCCATGGCATTGATTTGTGCCGCTTTGACTGAGACATTGAGCATGGTTGCCCGCCATTGCTGCAACATGGCCTGCTCTTCCTGCGGCGTCGGCGCGCGGCCAATTTGTTTGCTGTAGAACTGGCGGATTTGTTGCAAGGCCTGCTCTTCTTGCGGGGATAGACTGTCGGCCATTGCGCTGCCTGCCCCTGCCAGCATGCACAGGGATGTGGCGAGCAGCCATTTTGTTGCAGATGACATGATTTTCCTTTTTCACATTGCCAAACGCCGCGAGCCATGCGGGCGAATGAGTGCAATATGATACATCAACGTCATAACAGCATCACCAGCTTCAGTTCCGGGGCATTGGCCGGCCGCAACGTGATCTGGCGCTTGTGCAGCCGGCCAAGCGCCGGATGATGGAAGGCGCGTTCGCCGCCTTCGCGTTCCAGCACATCCTGTTGCTGCCAGAAACATTCAAAGTCCGCGCTTTCCCGGCGCAGCCTCTCCAGCATGGCCGCCGTTTCCACATTATCCAGTTGCTGGCCCAGGTCTGCCCGCAGCTCCGCCACGATGCGCCGCGCCCGTTCCGGCCAGTTGTCGATGAAGGTCTTCGCCTCCGGCGTCAGGAAGATGAAGTCGAGTTGGCTGCGGCTGGCTTCCGGATTGCCCAGCCAGCCGCAAAACAACTGTTCCGCCGCCGCGTTCCAGGCGACGGCCCGCCAATGGCGGTCCAGCACATAGGCCGGGATGGCGATGTGCGGCAACATGGCTTCCAGGATTTCCCGCGCTTGCGGGTTGGCCTCGGCGCGCTTGTCCTTGGGGTTTTTCAGGCCGGCCAGGTCAAATAGGTAGTCGATTTCTGCCCCGGATAATTGCAGCGCGGCGGCCAGCCGGCTCAGGGTATGGGCCGACACCGACTCGGTACGGCCCTGTTCCAGCCAGGTGAGCCAGGTGGGGCTGATGCCGGCCAGTTGCGCCACTTCCTCGCGCCGCAAGCCTTTGGCGCGGCGGCGCGGGCCGCTGGGCAGGCCAGCCTGTTGCGGCGTCAGTCGTTCGCGGTGGGCGCGCAGAAAGGCGCCAAGCGGCGTGGACGAGGATGATTCCATATGGCGATCCTGTTGGTTTTTATACCAGTATAACGGCTTATCTTGTAACAGGATCAAAGCTGGTCAAAGATGTGTGCAACGACGACCCGAGGAGCCGCAACATGACCGCGCAAACCTTGTACGACAAATTGTGGAACAGCCATGTAGTGCGACAGGAAGCCGATGGCACGGCGCTGTTGTATATCGACCGCCACCTGGTGCACGAAGTGACTAGCCCGCAGGCATTTGAAGGCCTGAAACTGGCCGGCCGCAAGCTGTGGCGCGTGGATTCCGTGGTGTCCACCGCGGATCACAACACGCCGACCGACCACTGGGATGAAGGCATCAAGGACCCGATTTCCCGCCAACAGGTGGAAACGCTGGACGCCAACATCAAGGCATTCGGCGCGCTGGCTTACTTCCCGTTCAAAGACAAGGGTCAGGGCATCGTCCATGTGATGGGGCCGGAGCAGGGCGCCACGCTGCCTGGCATGACCGTGGTGTGCGGCGACAGCCACACCTCCACCCATGGCGCTTTCGGCGCGCTGGCGCACGGCATCGGCACCTCCGAGGTGGAGCATGTGATGGCCACGCAATGCCTGGTGGCCAAGAAGTCCAAGAACATGCTGGTGCGCGTGGACGGCCAACTGGGCGCGGGCGTCACCGCCAAGGACGTGGCGCTGGCCATCATCGGCAAGATCGGCACCGCCGGCGGCACCGGTTACGCCATCGAGTTTGGCGGCGAGGCCATTCGCAGTCTGTCGATGGAAGGCCGCATGACGCTGTGCAATATGGCGATCGAAGGCGGCGCGCGTTCTGGCCTGGTGGCGGTGGACGACAAGACCATTGAATACGTGAAGGGACGTCCGTACGCGCCGAAGGCCGAGCAGTGGGACGCGGCCGTGGCTTACTGGCGCACGCTGCATTCCGACGACGGCGCGCATTTCGACGAAGTGATCGTCCTGCAGGCTGCCGACATCCAACCTCAGGTCACCTGGGGCACTTCGCCGGAAATGGTGGTGGACGTGGGCGGCAAGGTGCCGAATCCGGCGCGCGAAAATGATCCGGTGAAGAAGGCCGGCATCGAGCGCGCGCTGGCCTATATGGGCCTGGAGGCTGATACGCCCATCGATCAGATACCGGTGGATGTGGTGTTCATCGGTTCCTGTACCAACAGCCGCATCGAGGACTTGCGCGAGGCCGCGGCTGTGGCCAAGGGGCGGCAAAAGGCCGCCAACGTCAAGCAGGTGCTGGTGGTGCCGGGCTCCGGCCTGGTCAAGGCGCAGGCCGAGGCCGAGGGCTTGGACAAGATTTTCACCGCTGCCGGCTTTGAATGGCGCGAGCCGGGCTGTTCGATGTGCCTGGCGATGAACGCCGACCGGCTGCTGCCGGGCGAGCGCTGCGCCTCCACCTCCAACCGCAATTTCGAAGGCCGACAGGGGCAGGGCGGGCGCACCCATCTGGTGAGTCCGGCGATGGCGGCGGCGGCGGCGGTGGCTGGCCATTTCGTCGACGTGAGGCGCCTGGCCGCGCAGTGAGCGGCGGCGATGGACCGCCGGCGACTACAGGGTAGAATGCATGTCTGATCAATTCAATCCTGTCGGACAGAAAGGCTGTCCATCGCAATATGGAGCATCGCATCATGAACAAACCGATTGTCTGGCTGAGCCTGGCCCTGCTGCTGGGCGGCTGCAACACCGTGCAAGGCATCAAGACCGACGCCAAGGAAGGCGGGCAGGCTGTGGAGCATGGGCTGCAGAAGGCTGGCAAGGCGATCGGCAACGCGGTGGAAAAAGGCGGCGAAGCGATCAAGCGCACCGCCGAGTAACCCCGCGCCATCCTGAACAGGGAGCGCAATATGAAAGCATTCACCACCTTGCAGGGCCTGGTCTGTCCGTTGGACCGCGCCAATGTCGATACCGACGCCATCATTCCCAAGCAGTTTTTGAAGTCGATCAAGCGGTCCGGCTTCGGCCCCAATCTGTTCGACGAATGGCGCTATCTGGATCACGGCGAACCCGGCATGGACAACAGCCTGCGGCCGCTGAATCCGGACTTCGTGCTGAACCAGCCGCGCTACCAAGGCGCCCAGATCCTGCTGGCGCGGGAAAACTTCGGCTGCGGCTCCAGCCGCGAGCATGCGCCGTGGGCGTTGGATGACCAGGGCTTCCGCGCGGTGATCGCCCCCAGCTTTGCCGACATCTTCTTCAACAACTGTTACAAGAACGGCCTGCTGCCCATCGTGCTGGCGGCGGACATCGTGGACCAGCTGTTCCGCGAATGCGAGGCCACGCCGGGCTATAGCCTGACGGTGGACCTGGCGGCGCAGACCGTGTTCACCCCGTCTGGTCAGGCCTTTCTATTCGACATCACCGAGCACCGCAAGCATTGTCTCTTGGGCGGCCTGGATGAAATCGGCCTGACCTTGCAGCATGCGGACGAAATCAAGGCCTTCGAAGCCAAGCGCCGCGTCGAGCAGCCCTGGCTGTTTGCTTGAATCGATAACTGGTCAGCGCCCGCGCGGTGGGCGCGTCCTGCGAAGGCGCCCGCTCCACCCTGCATGAACCATTGGAAGAGCCACTCCATGCCCAACCGCCTTGCCGCATGCAGCTGCGGCCAGCTCACCGCCCAAGTAACAGGCGAGCTGGTGCGCGTCTCCATCTGCCACTGTCTGGCCTGCCAGCGCCGCACCGGCAGCGTTTTTGGCCAGCAGGCCCGCTTTTACCGCAAGGACGTCGGCATCGCCGGCCATTCCACCGTCTACGTCCGGGTGGGCGATGAAGGCTCGCGCGTCAAATTCCACTTCTGCCCGACTTGCGGCGCTACCGTGTATTACGAGCCGGAAGGGCTGGACGAGTTTGTGGCGATACCGGTAGGCGCGTTTGCCGATCCAGGTTTCCCGGCGCCCAGCGTGTCGGTTTATGAGGAGAGGAAGCATGGGTGGGTGGCGGTGCCGGAAGACGCGGAGCATTTTGCCTAAGGCAAACCTGCATCCCGTAAACCACAATCATTGCTGAGGGAGGCGCGGCATGGGGCAGCGTTATCAGGAGTTGCAGGATTCGCACCACGAGTTCATCGCCGGACAAAAACTGTTTTTCGTCGCTACCGCCATGGCGGATGGCCATGTCAACCTGTCGCCCAAGGGCATGGACTCGCTGCGGGTGCTGGGGCCGAACCAGGTGGCCTGGCTGAACGTGACCGGCAGCGGCAATGAAACGGCTAGCCACATCGAGCATCACCCGCGCATGACCTTGATGTTCTGCGCCTTTGATGGCAAGCCGCTGATCCTGCGCCTGTATGGGCGGGCACGGGCGATTCATCAGGGTGACCCGGACTGGGCCGATTATTACGGCCTGTTCGACCCCTTGCCGGGCGCGCGCCAGGTTTTCCTGCTGGATGTGGAGCTGGTGCAGGCTTCCTGCGGCATGGCTGTGCCTTGCTATCAATACCAGGGCGAGCGGGAGCAGTTGAACGACTGGGCCCGTGCCAAGCGCGCGCCGGGCATACGCGAGTATTGGCGAAACCGCAACGGCGTGAGCCTGGATGGTCTGCCAACCGGCATCGCCCAGAAAAGCGGATTGGTAAGCGTGGATGAAACCAGTCAGGCGTGAGGATGGAGGCGGGAAGGAGGCCGGGGCGCGACGCGGCTGGATGGCCTGGCTGCATCGCCACCCGGCGGCGGCTTTTCTGCTGCTGGGTTTGAGCTTTCTGCTGTTCGGGCTTGGCACCATCAATCTGGCCCTGGTGCTGCAATTGAACCTTAAGCTTTGGCTTGAGGCGGGCTGGCAGGCGGCGATGGATGGCGCGCTGCGCCAGTTGGGTGAATTGTTGCTGTCCGGCTATGCCGCGATGGCGGCCTATATCGTATTCAAGTGTTGCGAAAAGGCGCTGGTGGAGCGGCTGACCCAGCGCGACGAAGACAAACCGAAATCAGACAAACGGGAATAAGGAAAACACCATGAAAATCGCCATTCTGCCGGGTGACGGCATCGGTCCGGAAATCATCGCCCAGGCCGAACGCGTGCTGGACGTATTGCGCCGCGACGGCCTGAAAATCGAGACCGAACACGCGCCCTTGGGCGGCGCGGCTTATGACCAATACGGCGCGCCTTATCCGGAGGCGACGCAGAAACTGTGCCGCGAAGCCGACGCGGTGCTGCTGGGCGCCGTCGGCGGCCCGCAATACGACAAACTGGAGCGTCCGCTGCGGCCGGAGCGCGGCTTGTTGGCCATCCGCAAGGACCTGGGGCTGTTCGCCAATCTGCGGCCAGCCATCCTGTATCCGGAGCTGGCCAACGCGTCCACGCTGAAGCCGGAAGTGGTGGCCGGGCTGGACATCATGATCGTGCGCGAGTTGACCGGTGACATCTACTTCGGCCAGCCGCGCGGCATCGCCGTCAACGAACTGGGCGAGCGCGAGGCCTACAACACCATGCGCTACAGCGAGAGCGAAGTGCGCCGCATCGCCCACGTTGCTTTCGGCATCGCCATGAAGCGCAATAAAAAGCTCTGTTCGGTGGATAAGGCCAATGTGCTGGAAACCACCGAGTTCTGGAAAGAGATCATGATAGACGTGGCGCGCGAGTATCCGCAGGTGGAGCTCAGCCACATGTACGTGGACAACGCGGCGATGCAACTGGTGCGCAACCCCAAGCAATTCGACGTGATGGTCACCGGCAATATCTTCGGCGATATCCTGTCCGACGAGGCCTCGATGCTGACCGGTTCCATCGGCATGCTGCCATCGGCGTCCCTCGACCAGAACAACAAAGGCCTGTACGAGCCCAGCCACGGCTCGGCGCCGGACATCGCCGGCCAGAACCTGGCCAACCCGCTGGCCACCATCCTGTCCGCCGCCATGATGCTGCGCTACAGCTTTGGCGAGGAAGCCGCCGCGCAGCGCGTGGAAAACGCGGTGAAGAAGGTGCTGGCGCAAGGATATCGCACCGCCGACATCTACGAATCCGGTTGCGAGAAGGTCAGCTGCTCCGGCATGGGCGACGCGGTGGTGGCGGCGCTGTAAGCCATTTTCCGATCGGCGATAACCGGCGTGGTTCGCTTGTGCGGACGCGCCGGTTTTGCATTCGGCCGGACGGCGTTAATGAAAGGATGCATTTTTCTGATGTCTGGAGGCGTCGTGATGCGCGTGGCGCCGCGCGAATAAATAAGCAATGTTCTCGGCAAGCGATGTCGCGTATTAACGGCACTCATGCCTGCTCCCAGGCCGGCTGCGGATTGTTCACGTGGCCTGAATCGATTGTTCCGATGACCTTCACAATAAAAACGATTCACCCCATTGCCTGACGCGGTGGCGCACTGCACAATGAGGTAACAAAAATTTCATCGCCGCTCCGCGCAAGACGGGGCGCGATTCACGAATCGGACTTAGGACAGACTCAGGAGATTTACAGTGAGAGTAGGCTTTGTAGGCTGGCGCGGCATGGTCGGTTCCGTGCTGATGCAACGCATGCGCGAAGAAAACGACTTCGCCGCCATCGACGAACCGGTGTTCTTCACCACTTCCAATGTCGGCGGCAAAGCGCCGGACATCGGCCGCGAAGTGCCGGCCTTGAAAGATGCAGGCAATATCGATGAACTGAAGGCGATGGACGTGATCGTCACCTGCCAGGGCGGCGACTACACCACCGAGGTCTACGCCAAGCTGCGCGCTGCCGGCTGGACCGGCTACTGGATCGACGCCGCCTCCACGCTGCGGATGGAAGCGGACTCCATCATCGTGCTGGATCCAGTCAACCAGGGACTGATCGAGCAGGGGCTGGCAAAGGGCGTCAAGAACTACATCGGCGGCAACTGCACCAACTCCATCATGCTGATGGGCATGAACGGCCTGTTCCGCGAAGGCCTGGTCGACTGGGTATCGTCCATGACCTACCAGGCGGCCTCCGGCGGCGGCGCCAACCACATGCGCGAACTGCTCAAGGGCATGGGAGCGATCCATGCTGCCGTGGCTGAGGAGTTGGCCACGCCGTCGTCCGCCATTCTGGACATCGACCGCAAGGTGGCCCAGGCCATCCGCGGAGACGTGCCGACCGAGTACTTCGGCGCGCCGCTGGCCGGCGGCCTGATCCCGTGGATCGACAAGCAGCTGGACAACGGCCAGTCCAAGGAAGAGTGGAAGGGCCAGGCCGAGGTCAACAAGATTCTCGGCACCGCCAGCGTGATTCCGGTGGATGGCCTGTGCGTGCGCATCGGCGCCATGCGCTGCCACAGCCTGGCGCTGACGGTTAAGCTGAAGAAAGACCTGCCGCTGGACGAGATCGAAGCCATCATCAAGTCCGGCAACGACTGGGTGAAGTGGGTGCCGAACGATCGAGAAATCTCGGTCAAGGAACTGACCCCGGCGGCCATCACCGGCGGGCTGCAAGTCGGCGTCGGCCGCGTGCGCAAGCTGAACATGGGCGGCGAGTACTTGTCCGCCTTCGTGATCGGCGATCAGTTGCTGTGGGGCGCGGCCGAGCCGCTGCGCCGCATGCTGCGTATCCTGATCGCGCGCTGACGGGTAGAATAGGCGTCAAGCCTCGCTCCGGCGCTTGCCGGGGCTGACAGAACTCAAGGGCACTTCGGTGCCCTTTTCGCATTGGAATGCCGGCGGCCCGCGCCGTCGGCGGTAACGATAGGAACAAGATATGTCGACTTCTCTGCAAATTGCCGTGGTGGGCGCCACCAGCCTGGTGGGCCAGGCCGTGCTGGAACTGCTGGCCGAGCGCAATTTCCCGGCTGCCCGCGTGTTTGCGGTAGACAGCGCCGAGCAGGACGGCAGCACCGTGTCGCTGGGCAATCTGGAGCTGGACGTGCATCCGGTGGACGAGTTCAATTTCGAGAACGTCGGTCTGGCCATCTTCGCCGCCGGCGGCGACATCTCGCGCCAATACGTGCCGCAGGCGCGCGACGCCGGCGCGGCGGTGGTGGATTTCAGCTCCGCTTTCCGCCACGACGCCGGCGTGCCGCTGGTGGCGCCGGCGATCAACGCCGCCGAGCTGCAAGACCTGGGCCGCGCGCCGCTGGTGGCCGTGCCCAACTGCACGGTGACGCCGCTGGCCCTGGCCCTGGCGCCGCTGCTGCCGCTGGGCATCGCGCGCGTCACGGTATCCACCTACCAGGCAGTTTCCGGCAGCGGCCAGAAGGCGATGGAGGAAATGGCTGACCAGACCACGGCGCTGTTTACGCACCGCGACGCCGAGGTCAATGTCTACGCTAAGCGCATCGCCTTCAACGTGCTGCCGCAGATCGGCGAGGTTGACGCCAACGGCGATTCGGAAGAAGAGCGTTCGGTGCGCGATGAAACCGCCCGCCTGCTGAATTTGCAGCCGCAACAGCTGGAAGTGACCTGCGCGCGCGTGCCGGTGTTTTTTGGCCATTCCTGGGCAGTTCAAGTCGAATTGCATAAAGAGTTTGACCTCGAACAAGTGCAAAATCGGCTCAAGGCAGCAGGATTGCAGGTGGTCGGCCGCGAACAGCACGGCGGCTACATTACGCCGATGGAAGCGACGGGCAACGAAGGGATCTGGATCAGCCGGCTGCGCCGTCATGGCAACGTGTTAAGCTTGTGGCTGTCGGCTGACAACGTGAAAGCCGGCGCGGCCATCCACTGCGTGCGCATCGCGGAGATTCTGGCCGGACAGAGCGCGCAGATGTAATCCCATTCAGGGCAGGCGCAGGGCGCGGCTGTTGTGACATCTGGCTAAACTTGCTGCCAGAGCCTAAGATTGCAGCAGTTGCCCGCCATCCCGGAGGCGGGCTCGCGCCAATAAAATCACATAAATGCGACAATGCCGGAAGGTAGACAGTGAGAAATCAGCGAAAAATCAAGCTTGGCATGCTTTTGATCGGTCTGGCGTGTTCCGCGTGCGCCTGGGCCGGATTGGGGAAGATTTATGTCCGCTCCAATCTGGGGGAGCTTCTGAAGGCGGACATCGAAATGACTGGGGTGACGCCCGGCGAAATGGATGCCGTCCGCGTGGGCCTGGCCGGCATCGAAACCTTTCAGGCCTTGAACGTCGACTATGCCTCCTCGCTGTCGACGCTGCGCTTCGCGCTGAATCCGGGTTCCAATGGCGCGACGATCCGCGTCAGCTCCACCCGCCCCATCAATGATCCCTACCTGCGTTTCGTCGTCGAGGCGCGGGCGCCGTCCGGCCGCTCGGTGCGGGAGTACACCGTGCTGCTGGACCCGGCAAACTACAATCCCGGCGGGCAGAACATCGTACAGGATGTGCCCAGCTATGCCGACAGCGACCAGGCCTCCCGTTATAAGTCCGCCGCGCCGGTCAGACAGGCGCCGGCCGTTCCCACTGAGCTGAGGGTAAAGCAGGGCGCCACCTTGCGTTCGCTGGCGTTGAAAGTCAAACCACGCGGCGCGAGCGTGCGCCAGACCATGGCGGCGCTAGCCCAGGCCAATCCCGACGCCTTTGATCAGGGCGATGTCGACCATCCCAAGCCAGGATCGGTCCTGAAAGTGCCGGCTGCGCGCAAGATCAAGGCGCTGTCGGCCGAGCAGGTCAGCAGCATCCTCGGCCCGGTTGCGAGCACGGCATCGCAGCCGCAGGCGCAGTCGGCCGCGTCGGGCGGCAAGTCAGGCGGCGATGTGCTCAAGCTGGTGCCGGGAGACGGCGCCGACAACGCCAAGCTCAGCGACTTGCAGCAACAGATCAATGCCAAAGAAAAGGCGCTGCAGGATGCGACGGCCCGCATCACGGCGCTGGAGCAGCAACTGAAATCATTGCAAGCGGCTGGCGTGATTCCGCCGGCCAAGACGGCATCGGGCGCGGCGATGGCGCCGGCCCCCATGGCCGCGCCTGCCAGTTCGCCTGTCCCGGCGCCAGCCGCCAGCGCGCCCAAGCCGATGGAAAAACCGGCCGAGCCGCATCCGGCGCCCAAACGCAAGCCCGTTCATCTTGTGCCGCCTCCAACGCCGCCGCAGCCGTCTTTGATGAGCCGCGTGATGGATAATCTGCCGCTGATCGGCGGCGGCGTCGCAGTCGTGGGGTTGTTGGGATTGTTGGGCGTGATGATCGCCAGGCGCCGTGCCGGTGGACGTGACGCCGCTGCGGGAGCTGCTTTGGGGCGCGCCACCGTGATGGGGGCCGGCGCGACTGCCGCTGGCGGCTCCAACTCCTTCATGAGCAACTTCACCCAGGCTGCCGGCGCGATTGACGCAGCCGAGGTGGACCCGGTGGCCGAGGCTGAGGTGTACATCGCCTATGGCCGCGATCAGCAGGCCGAGGAAATTCTCAAGGACGCCCTGTTGAAGGACCCGTCGCGCCATGAAGTGCGGATGAAGTTGATGGAGGTCTATGCGGCGCGGCCCGATACCGCGAGCTTCGAGCGTTTGGCGCGGGAGATGCAAGCAGCCTTCGACGGCCGCGGCGCGATGTGGGCCAAGACGGTCACGCTGGGACGGGCCATCGATCCGGAGAATCCTTTGTATCAATCGGGCGACGACGCCATGCCGGAGATTCCGGCGGCCGCCGCGCCTGGCGAGGCGATCGATCTGGACAAGGAGTTGTTCGCCCCGGATGGCGAGGCGGCTGCCGCCGAAATGACGGAAGCGGCGCCCGCGCCCGAGGCCGACCCCTTGGCGGCATTGTTCGAACTGCCGGCAGACGAATCCAAGCGCGAGGAAGAGCCCAACGTGCTGGACTTCGATCTGGAGGCCATGCTGCCGCCGGAGCCGACGACGGAAGCGGCCAAGCCGGCCGCGGCGGAAGGCAATCTGCTGGACTTCGATTTCAACCTTGATGCCGTGCAGGCCGAGCCGGCCAAAGCGGAGACAGGGCCGGCAGACGCGACGGAAGGATTGGAGTCCCTGTATGCGGACATGCTGGCAGAAACGCCTGCCGAGGCCCCGCCCGCCGCCGGCGCGCAGGCCGAGGGCATGTCTGTGCTGGATGACCCCTTGTCCACCAAATTGGACCTAGCCAAGGTATATCTCGACATGGGCGACCGCGAAGGCGCCCGCGAAGTGTTGCAGGATTTATTGGGCGAAGCCCAGGGGGCGTTAAAAGACGAAGCCCAGGCCTTGCTGGACAAAATCAGCAGCTGAGCCTGGGAGTAATCCGCCGTCGCAAATGGCCGCCCTTGCCCGATTTGGCGCAGGCGGCCATTTTTCATGCCGTATGCGCGCCGATGGCGCATAAATAGATGGCCATCAGGGCGCGGCTCGCTTGCTGGCATCTGCTACGGATAAAAAGCGTTTCGCGGTTTTATGGATTTGCGGCGGTGTTTTTTATGCCTATTTTAATATTGATGACCTTGGCGATTGGAAAGTGACCTAGGATTGCCAATCGAAACTGCTATAAGGTTTAATTGCAATGAATGCTAAGCTCGTCCGCGCGGAGGACGAGAGGGGCCGCGGCGGCGCGTCCGGTTAAAAACAGAACAGGCAAAAGGTTGGGAACGTCCAAGATGGCTGCAAATTTACGCATGGCGAGTTTGGCCCTGCTGCTGGCGGGATTGGGGAGCGCATCCGCTGCGCAGGCGGGCCTGGGGCCCATTCATGTGCTGTCGGCCGATGGCGAGGCGTTTTCCGCCGAAATCCCGGTAGTCAATGAGAACATACAGGATTTTGCCCAGGTCAATCTGGCCGACCGCAATAACTACCCCTTGCTTTCGGCTTACAGCGGCTCTGCGCCGACGCTACAGTTCAGCCTGGTGCGCGGAAGCGACGGCCACTTGCAGAAAGTGCTGGTTAAGGGGCCATCGAGTTTCGGCGAGCCCTTGCTGCGCTTTGCCGTGGAAGTGGGTTGGCCGGATGGCAGACTGGTCCGTGAGTTCGAGGTCGATTACAAGCGGGATGGTCCGCGCCGCAAGGCTCCGGTTCCTGCCGGCGACGACGGCAAGCGTCATGCGGCAACGCCGGATCAGGGGTCGAGGCTGGATGGCGCCGGCCTTGGCGATATACGCGTCAATTCTCGATTGGGCGAACCCCTGATGGCGGAACTGCCCTTGCTGGGCGGGGTATTCGACAAGGCTGAGCAGTTGCAGGTGGCCATCTACGCCGATACCTCCCAGAGCGGCCAGGTCAAGGAATTGCTGCGGCAGGTGTCCTCCATCTCCTATCAGCATGAGCGATCCGCCGATGGCCGGCGCATGTTGACGCTGGCCTCGTCGGTGCCCATCACCCTGCCGCAGTTGGCGTTCCGGGTCGAAGTGGCCGCCGGCAGCGTCAAGGCGCAGAAATCCTATGTGCTGGCTTTAGAAGGCGCGGGTGGCTCCGGCGCCCAAGCCAAGGCTGCCGATCACGCCCCGCAGGCGGCCGAGACGGCCAAGTCCTACAAGGTGCTGAAGGGCGATACGCTGTCCGCCATCGCCTCGCGCATGCATGGCCACGCCAAGGGAGAGGATGTGGCCGCCCGCCTGTTGAAGGATAACCCGGACGCCTTCATCCGGGGCGACGCCAACCGCCTGCTGGCGGGGGCGGATTTACGCTATCCGGCCGAGTGGAAAATGCGAGACCTGGCGCGCAAGGACGCGTCGGAGAAGGCTCAGCCGCCGGCGTCGCCTGGCCCCATGGCCAAATTGCTGGAGCAGGGGCGGCAGGCCGATCAGGTTGGAAAGGGCGCGTCGACCGAAGCCAAGCCCATGGCGAAACCGGAGGCCAGCGCGGCCAAGCCCGCCGCCATCACCAGGCCTGCTTCGTCGCCAGCCGTTTTGGCCGCAGAGCAAAAGATGCGCGACCGCCTGCACTTCCAGGAGCAGGCCTTGAAGGAGACAGAGGAACGCACCCGGGCGTTGGAAGAGAAGATACGAGCCTTGCAGCAAGGCAAGGCGAAGGCCGCGGCCTCCATGCCGATGGCGGGGCAAGCGTCCGCCGCGGCACAGGCGGCCAAGCCCGAGGCGAGCGTCAAGCCTGCCATGCCTTCCGCGCAACACAAGAGCGCAGCGGCAAAGCCGCAGCCGGTTGTGAAGGCGGTGGCTTCGTTGCCGAAGGCGGCCGAGGCTGCCACCCAGCCCATGCTGCACCCGGCGCCTGCGCCGACTCCGGCTCCGGCTCCGGTCAATGCGCCAGCGCCCACGGCGCCATCGCATCCGTTGACGCCGAAGCCAGCCACGGAAAGCGTGATGGATGACGCGCTTGCCGTTTTGGGTGACCGCGACGTACAGATCAAACTGGGCGGCGCGGCGGCGGCGCTCGGCCTGGTGGCCTTGCTGCTGATCCGCCGCAAGCGGCAAGGCAAGCAGGAGGAGGCTGCTGACGAAGCGTCTGCGGGCGGAAGCTCGCGCCTGGCGCTGGGGCCATTGGCGGGATTGATGAGTTCGCTGAAAAAGGATGACGGAGCTGATCTGGGCGCGGTGGACGTGATGGCCGAGGCCGAGGTGTATCTGGCATACGGCCGCTCCGATCAGGCCGTGGCAGTATTGCGCGCCGGTTTGGATAAGGAGCCGATGCGGCAGGATTTGCGCTTCAAGCTGCTGGAGGTGCTGGCGTCCAAGCCGGACAAGGACGCGTTCCTGCAGGAGGCGATGTCGGCCAAGAGCATGTTCAATCCAGACAGCACAATGTGGCAACGCATCTGCGAGCTGGGGCGGAACACGGTGCCGGGCCATGCTTTGTTTGGCGTGGCGGCTGAGCCTGCCGCCGCGGCCAAGCCTGAGCCGGAGATGGCTCCCGCGGCTGTTCCGCCCGCGCCAGCTGCCGCCCCTGAGCCGGCAGCGCCTCCGCCGCAGCCTGCCGCTCCGGCCCCAGCCGCCAAGCCTGCGGCAACGGCCGCCAGGCCGACGCCGCCCATCGCGGCGCCGGATGTGGATATGGAAAAGATGGAACTGGCCAAGCTGTACATGGAAATGGGCGACAAGGAAACGGCCGAGACCCTGATGCGGGAGGCGCAGCACGGCAGGTAAGCGCAGTTTGGCGGTTTTGTCGGCAATGGCACCGGCCTGGATGGCGGTGCCATTCGTTTTTCTGAGGGCAGGGGCGTGGCGCAAACCTGCCGGGATAGGATAAAGTGGGGGTTTTACGGTCTCGCTGGCGGCAATGGCGCGCGAGGCCGGGGAACGAATGGATGATTGGGTATGAGAATCGCGCTCGGCATCGAGTATGACGGCCGGGCGTTTGCCGGCTGGCAAAGTCAGCCGCACGGCAATACGGTACAGGACATCTTGAATCAGGCCTTGGGCCGGATTGCGGGTAACCGCGACATCTCCACGGTGGCCGCCGGCCGCACCGACGCCGGCGTGCACGCGGCGATGCAGGTGGCGCATTTCGACACCGATGCCAGCCGCCCGCTGAATGCCTGGGTGCGCGGCGTCAATGCCTTGCTGCCGCCGGAAGTCGCCGTGGTGTGGGCGCGCGAAGTGGACGATAGCTTCCATGCCCGGTTTTCCGCTTTTTCCCGCAGCTACAGCTATTTTTTGCTGACGCACCCGGTACGTTCCTGCCTGCTGGCGGGCAAGGTGGGCTGGTATCATCAGGCGTTGGATGTCGATGCGATGCGCGAAGCGGCGCAGCGTCTGCTCGGCCGGCATGATTTTTCCAGTTTCCGCGCGTCCGAGTGCCAGGCCAAGTCGCCGGTGAAGGATTTGCAGCGGCTGGACATCGTGGAGGACGGCGGGCTGATCCGCTTCGACCTCGTTGCCGATGCCTTCCTGCACCATATGGTGCGCAATCTGGTGGGCGCGCTGCTGTACGTGGGCAAGGGGGCTTTGGACGCGGCGGGCATGCAGTCGCTGCTGGAAGCGCGCGACCGCACCTGCGCGCCGCCCACCTTCATGCCGGATGGGCTTTACCTGACCGGCGTAGGCTATCCGGAGACGTTTGGCCTGCCGTCGCAATGCGAGGCCGGGCGCTTGAAACTGCGCTAGCACCTAACAGAGAAGAGACAGTGGTCAGAATCAAGATCTGCGGCATCACCCAGCCGGAACACGGCGCGGAAGCCGCCCGCCTGGGCGCCGACGCCATCGGACTGGTGTTCTACGACAAGAGCCCGCGCAATGTTTCCATTGAGCAGGCGCGCGCCGTGATCGCGGCGCTGCCGCCTTTCGTCAGCGTGGTGGCCTTGTTCGTCAATCCGGCGCGCGAATGGGTGGCGCAGGTGCTGGCTGGCTGCGCCATCGATGTGCTGCAGTTCCATGGCGAGGAGAGCGCGGAATTCTGTCGCTCGTTTCAGCGTCCGTATCTGAAAGCCGTGCGGGTGAAGTCGGGTGTCGATCTGCTGCAATGCGCTGCGGCGTACCCGGATGCGCGCGGCCTGCTGACCGACGCCTTTGTCGAGGGCGCGCACGGCGGCACTGGCGCGACGTTTGACTGGACCCTGCTGCCGGACGACCTGCCTTTGCCGTTGATCCTGTCCGGCGGCCTGGACGAACACAATATCGAAGAAGCCGTGCGCCGGGTGAAACCGGCCGCGGTGGACGTCTCCAGCGGTGTGGAGGCGGCCAAGGGAATCAAAGATGCTGCCAGAATGGCGGCCTTCATATCAGGAGCAAGACATGGATCGGTATGATTTTCCGGATGCGCAGGGCCATTTCGGCCCTTATGGCGGTGTCTATGTCGCCGAAACCTTGATGGTGGCGCTGGACCAGTTGAAAGAAGAATACGCTCGCGTGAAGGCCGATCCGACGTTCTGGCAGGAGTTCCGCCATGAACTGAAGCATTATGTCGGCCGCCCCAGCCCGGTCTACCACGCCAAGCGTTGGTCCGAGCAATTGGGCGGCGCGCAGATCTGGCTGAAGCGCGAAGACCTGAACCATACCGGCGCGCACAAGATCAACAACGCCATCGGCCAGGCGCTGCTGGCGCGCCGCATGGGCAAGAAGCGCGTCATCGCCGAAACCGGCGCCGGCCAGCATGGCGTGGCCACGGCCACCGTGGCGGCGCGCTATGGCATGGAATGCGTGGTGTACATGGGCGCGGAGGACGTCAAGCGCCAGTCGCCCAATGTGTTCCGCATGAAGCTGCTGGGCGCCACCGTGGTGCCGGTGGAGTCTGGCTCCAAGACGCTGAAGGATGCGTTGAACGAAGCGATGCGCGACTGGGTGACCAATGTCGATTCCACTTTCTACATCCTGGGCACGGCTGCCGGCCCGCATCCGTATCCGATGCTGGTGCGCGACTTCGTGTCGGTGATCGGCGAAGAAGCCAAGGTGCAGATGCCGGAAGTGATCGGCCGCCAGCCCGATGTGGTGGTGGCGTGCGTCGGCGGCGGCTCCAATGCCATCGGCATTTTCCACCCGTATATCGACGTGCCGGGCGTGCGCATGGTGGGTGTCGAGGCCGGCGGGCACGGCATCGCCAGCGGCAAGCACGCCGCGCCGCTCAGCTCGGATGCCAAAGTGGGCGTGCTGCACGGCGCCAAGAGCTATCTGATGCAAGACGAGGATGGCCAGATCATCGAGACGCATTCGGTGTCGGCAGGCCTCGATTATCCGGGCGTCGGCCCGGAGCACAGCTATCTGAAAGACATTGGCCGCGCCGAATACGTGGCGATCAATGACGACGAGGCGCTGCGCGCCTTCCACGACTGCTGTCATCTGGAAGGCATCATCCCGGCGCTGGAGTCCAGCCACGCGCTGGCCTGGGCCGCCAAGGTGGCGCCGACCCTGGGCAAGGAACAGGTGATCCTGGTCAACCTGTCCGGCCGCGGCGACAAGGACATCAATACTGTTGCCGGTCTCTCCGGCATTACCTTGTAAGGGGGACGCCGCATGTCACGCATAGAAAAACGCTTTGCCGAGCTGGCGGGCAAGAAGGCCCTGATTCCCTTCATCACCGCCGGGGACCCCAATCCCGGCCTGACCGTGTCGCTGATGCACGGCCTGGTGGATGGCGGCGCCGACATCATCGAGCTGGGCGTGCCATTCTCCGATCCGATGGCCGACGGCCCGGTGATCCAGCGCGCCTCCGAGCGCGCGCTGGTGCACAAGGTGGGTTTGCGCCATGTGCTGGAAATGGTGGCTGAGTTCCGTCGCTCGGATGAAGTGACGCCCGTTGTGCTGATGGGCTACCTGAACCCCTTGTGCGCGATGGGCTATACCGAATTTGCCAAGCGCGCCAAGGCCGCCGGCGTGGACGGCGTGCTGACGGTGGATTGTCCGCCGGAAGAGGCGGTCGATCTGCAGGCGGCGCTGGATGCCCAAGGACTGGACACGGTGTTCCTGATCGCGCCCACCACGCCGCCGGCGCGTGTGGCGGAAATCGCCAAACTGGCGCGCGGATACGTTTATTATGTGTCGCTGAAGGGCGTCACCGGCGCGGGACATCTGGACATTGACGACGTAGCGCGTAAAATTGCTGCCCTCAGACAACAATTGCCGCTGCCGATAGGCGTGGGCTTCGGGATTCGCGACGCCGCGACTGCCAAGGCCATCGCCACCGCTGCCGACGCGGTGGTGGTGGGCAGCAGGCTGGTACAGGAAATTGAGGCGGCGACACCCGAAACTGCCAAAGAGCAGTTAACTCGTCTGGTGGCCGAACTAAAGGCCGCCATCCGCTAGAACACCGACGGGGGCCATCGCCCCCGTTCATGCGCCGGGAACCGTCCCGCGCATTTAGATTCAAGGAGTCAGCATGAGCTGGTTGAATAAGCTCCTCCCGCCGAAGATCAAGCGCGAAAACCGCGCCGACAAACCTTCCGCGGTGCCCGAGGGGCTTTGGAGCAAGTGCCCGGAATGTGAAGCCGTATTATATTACACCGACCTGGAGAGCAATCTGCAGGTCTGCCCCAAGTGCAGCCATCACCATCCGCTGACGGCGCGTCAGCGCCTGAACCTGCTGCTGGATGAGGAAGGCCGCCGCGAGGTGGGCGAGGAAGTCAAGCCGGTGGACATCCTCAAGTTTAAGGACAGCAAGAAGTATCCCGACCGCCTGAGCGCAGCCAAGAGCGATACCGGCGAGGACGACGCGTTGGTGGTGATGCAAGGCAGCATCCACTCCCTGCCAGCCGTGGTGGCCGCGTTTGAGTTCCGGTTCATCGGCGGCTCCATGGGCTCGGTGGTGGGCGAGCGCTTCGTGCGCGGCGTGCGCGCGGCAGTGGAGGCTAAGGCGCCGTTCATCTGCGTGGCCGCTTCCGGCGGCGCGCGGATGCAGGAGGGCTTGAACTCGCTGATGCAGATGGCCAAGACCAGCGCCGCGCTGCAACTGTTGTCCGACCACAAGCTGCCGTTCATCTCGGTGTTGACCGACCCGACCATGGGCGGCGTATCGGCCTCGTTCGCCTTCCTGGGCGATGTAGTGATGGCCGAACCCAAGGCGCGCATCGGCTTCGCCGGCGCCCGCGTGATCGAGCAGACCGTGCGCGAGACCTTGCCGGAAGGCTTCCAGCGCGCGGAGTTCCTGCTGGATAAGGGCGCCGTGGACATGGTGGTGGACCGCCGCGAGCTGAAGCGCAAAGTGGCCAGTATGATTACCTTGCTGATGAAGGAGCCGTCGGCAGTCTAACGGCGACGCTCTCTTATCGGATTCCAAGCCCGCTCCGTCACATGACGCGGCGGGCTTTTGCTTGCCGTGCACGCCCGACCTCTGGATTGTCATGACGACTTGAATTCCATATGGCATGATTTCATCATTCAATCATCATGAGGAGTCCAGCCGATGAGCCAATTCAATCTTTATGCGCAGGAGCCAGGCGGCGGGGCGGTGTTTCAATGGATTTTCGCTTAAAGCATTTTCTTCAGTTGTAATCGGCGCCGTCAGGCAGCCGCTCCCCGCTCTTCCTCTTCCACCGCATCCGCGCGGTGACTTAAGCCTGCTCGTCAGGCGCATTTTCCCTATGCATCTCCTCGCGCTAGCCTGCCAGCTGTTTTCCCGTGTCGGGCGGCATGGTCATGGCTGCGGGTAGTTTGGCTGGCGCTTGGCGCGTGAATCTCAATCAGGAAGTTTGTATGCAACAACTGGATATTTCGGCAATCGGCACGGCTGTCCTAAGCGAACGACTTTGCCTGGAACCTTTGCAGGCGGAGCATGCGACGGCATTGTTTCCCTTGTTCCAGCATCCGCGCATCTACGACTGGATATCGATGCGGCGGCCGGCGTCTATCGAAGCGCTGGCAAAAGCCTGGCGCGATCTGCCGTTTAAAGCGGCGGGCGAGCCTGATGAGTATGGGTTCGGATGGGCGGTGAGGCGGTTGGAGGACGGCGCATGGCTCGGCAAGATGGATGCCGATGTCCGCGCCGATGGCATCGCCAGCAATGTCGGCTATTGGTTTGCCCCGGATTACTGGGGGCAAGGCCATGCCAGCGAGGCGGTCTCGGCTTTGGCGCATCATCTGGTATTGCATGGGGTATATGAGCAACGGGCCACCGTGACGGTGGGCAATGAGGCTTCGATACGTGTGCTGGAGTGAGCCGGTTTTGTCCGGGGCCGGGTGTTGCCGGATAACGATACCGTGGGCGGACGCTTGGTCGACGATGTCGAGCTGGTTCGTTTCGCTTGAGGGTTGAGCGATGCGCGAGATTCGCGCGGGTGGGAATGAAACGGATTGCGGCCGGGCGTGAGCCGGCGGCAATCCGTTTGTCTGCGGCTTTGCGCGGAACGGCGCGTCCCGGGATTGCCGGGACGCGTGTTCATCAGGGCTGCGGTGACGGCTGTCCGGCTTGCGCGGTCTTCTGTGCGCGCGGCGGGGCGTTTTTCACGTACTTGTCGAACCAGTTGAGCATTTCGTACACCAGTTGCTCGTTGGATTCGCGCGCGGCGTACCAGTGCGGCTCGTGCGGCAGCATCACCAGCCGGGTGGTGCCGCCATTGCCGCGGATGGCCTCGAAGAACTTGGAGGCCTGCAGCGGCGTGGTGCCGGGGTTGGCGTCGTCGGTGCCGTGGACGATCAGAATCGGCGTCTTCAGCTTGTCGGCGTAGAAGAAGGTGGACACTTTGCGGTAGACATCCGGCGCTTCCCATACCGAACGGCGCTCGCTCTGGAAGCCAAACGGCGTCAGCGTCTTGTTGTACGAGCCGCTGGTGGCCGCGCCGGCGCGGAACAGGTCGGTATGCGCCAGCAGGTTGGCCGTCATCAGCGCGCCGTGGCTGTGGCCGGTGACGGCCACGCGGTCCGGATCGACTACGCCCAGTTTTACCGCCTCATTCACGGCGGCCTCGGCATCCATCTTCAGCTGGTCCAAATAGCTGTCGTAGGCGGCCTTGGGGTCGCCCACCACCGGAAACGAGGCCTGGTCGATGATGGCGTAGCCGGCCAGCAGCAGGTATTTGTACTGGTACAGGCGGGTGAAAGTCTGCTGCGAACCGCTGACCTGGCCGGCGCTGGCGGCGTCGGCGTAGTCCAGCGGGTAGGCGTTGAGGATGGCCGGGATGCGGGTGCCTTCCTTGTAGCCAGGCGGCGTATACAGCGTGAACGACAGTTCCAGCCCGTCGGCGCGCTTGTATTTGACCAGCCGCTTCTTGATCTGGCGCAGTTCCGGCGTTGGGTCGACGATGTGGGTGACCACGGCCGGCGTGGACGAGAAAACGGCTTCGCCCTTGTCGGCGCTGATGGGGCTGCCCAGTTTGCGCAGGAAGGCGTTGGGCGCTTCGGTCGGCGTCTGGCGCCAGGTCAGGAAGCTGCCGCTTTGACCGGACAGGCCGATGAAGCGCTCATAGGCGGATTTGTCGCTGCGGAACAGGCGCTGGCTTTCTCCGGTTTTCAGGTTCAGCTTGTCTAGGAAGGGACGGTTGCCTTGCGGGGAGGCACCGGCGCCGGCCAGATAGATGGCGTCGCCTTCCAGCTGGATCACCCGTTCGCCATTGGCCAGGGTGCGGTGCACCGGGCTGCCCGGATCGGCGTACTTGTTGTCGAAGGACATGTCCCACAGCAGTTTGCCAGCCTGTTTCGCATCATCGATGTTGACGATGCGGGTCTGCCGCCAGTGTTTGTTCAGATCGATCTCATGCACCAGCGCGGTGTCGGCGCGCTCGGTCCAGTCTATGCCGGCGAAGCGCTGAGTGGTGCGCAGGATTTCCACCGGCGCGGCGGTGAACGGCGCTTTTTGCATCATCACCTTGTCGCGCGCCGGCACGGTGTTCTGCCAGTCGCCGCCATCCAGCGCCTCGGCCCAAAGCAGGGTGGCCGGCTCGGTGGCGCGCCAGAAGAAATCGCGCGGGCCAAGCGGTTCGCCATGCACCGGCACGCGGTCGGCCAGCGGCAGGGAGGCGACGGTATGGATGGCGATGCGGCCAGGCTTGGAAATATTCCATACCTGCACTTCATGCGGGAAGCGTTCGTAAGTGGTGACGTAGGAATAAGGCTTGCGCACGCTGCTGACCAGGATGTGCTTGCCGTCCGGCGCCGGCGCCACGCCATCGTACAGGGCCGCTTGGCCAAGCGGAGTGGCTTTGCCGCTGGCGGCGTCCACCAGCAGCAGCTGCGAGGCGGCATAGTAGTCGAACAGCGCTTCGTCGTGCGGGCTGTTCAGCGTATCGCGGGTTTCATAGGTGCTGCTCTGGCCCTTTTCGCCATCGGCTTCCTGCACATTGGGGCCTTCCGGGCCCGCATCCTTCACCGGCGGCGGTCCCAGTTTGGCCGGCACGGCCTTGACCAGCAAGGTTTTCTGGTCCGGCATCCATTGCAGTTCATCGTTGAGCATCGGGTTCAGGCGGATGCCGGGGATCTTGCGGATCTGGCCGCTCGCGACATCGCCCACCCAGACTTCTACCGCATTTTGGGTGGTGTTGGCGAAGGCGAAGCGTTTGCCGTCGGCCGACCAGATCGGCGCATCCGGGCAGGCGCCGGCCGGCAGCGCGATCGGCGTTTCCTTGCCGCCGGGAATGGCCACCAGCTTGAAGCTTTCGGCGCACGGCGCGATGCCGTAGCCGCCTGGCGTGTCGTGCTTGCTGCGATTGGCTGGCTCGACGCGGGTGCCTGCCAGTTTAAGGTAAGGCGCGGCCACGCGGGCGATGGATGGATACTCCTGCCAGGCAACCAGCAGCATGTTGTCCTTGGTGGGGCTGATGCTGGGGCCGGGCAGCGACGGCGCGCGCATCACTTTGAGGATGTTGGCCGGCGGTTGCTGATAACCGGCAGCGGATGCGGCGGCGGGCAGCATGGCGCAGGCCGCCAGCGTGGCGGCGGCGATGCCCTTCAGAGCGTGCAATGGAAACATGGTCATCCTTGTAGACATCTTGTTGTGGTGATTGTCCGTTCATCAAGCGCCAACGGGAGGCTGCTGACGCGGCCTCCCGTTGGAAAGACACAATGACAAATTTATCACATGTCATATGTGTTGGGGTGATGGTCTTGACCTGTTCAATTCACCGTATGAAAGTATTTGACGATGCTGGAGAAGTCCAGCTTGCCATGGCCCTGATGCACATGCTCTTCATACAGATTGCGCGCCAGCGCGCCCAGCGGATTGGCGGCATGACTTTGCAGCGCGGTTTCCTCGGCCAGCCCCAGGTCCTTCAGCATCAGCTCGGACATGAAGCCGCCGGCGTAGTTGCGGCTGGCCGGGGCATTTTCCATCACGCCGGGCCAGGGGTTGTAGAGTTCGGTAGCCCAGTTGCGGCCGGAGCTTTTGCTGATGATTTCGGACAAGACTTTCGGGTCCAGACCGTTTTTCACCCCCAGGGCCAGCGCCTCTGCGGTGCCTGCCATCAGGATGCCCAGCAGCATGTTGTTGCAGATCTTGGCGGTCTGGCCGGCGCCGGCGCCGCCGGCGTGGAAGATGTTCTTGCCCATCGCTTCCAGCACCGGGCGGGCGCGGGAAAGGTCATCCGCCGCGCCGCCGACGATGAAGGTCAGGGTGCCGGCCGCCGCGCCAGCGGTGCCGCCGGACACCGGCGCGTCCAGCATGGACAGGCCGCGCGCTTGCGCGGCTTCCGCCACTTGGCGCGCCGTGCCGGCGTCTATGGTGCTGCAGTCTATGATCAGCGTGCCCTTGGGCAGCTTGGCGAACAGGCCTTCATCGCCCAGGTACAGGCTGGCTACATGTTTGCCTGCAGGCAGCATGGAGATCACCACCCCCGCGTCCTTGGCCGCGTCGGTGGCGCTGGAAGCGGCCCGGCCACCGGCCGCGGCTACCTTGGACAAGGCTTCGGGCGACAGGTCGAAGGCGTCGACCTTGAAGCCCTTGTTCAGCAGGTTGACGGCCATCGGGCCGCCCATATTGCCCAGGCCGATGAAGGCGATGTTTTCCATGCTGCTCTCCTCTGTTTGGTTCTGTTTGTTTTATTTCAGCGCGGCCAGGGGGTGGTCCCCATCGCGCCATGGCGATTCGAAGTGCCCATCCACCCAGGCCTGGTCGATGTCCGGCAACTGGCGGCTCCAATGCGGATTGCGGTCCTTGTCCACCAGCAGCGCGCGCACGCCTTCCGGGAAATCAGAACGCGCGCAAAAGTTGACCGACAGCACCAGCTCCATCCGCAAGGCCTCGGCCAGCGACATGTGTTTGGAGCGGTTCAGGATTTCCCAGCTGACGGCGGCGGAGGTGGGGCAGCCATGGGCGAAATTCTTGGCGGCGTCGGCGAGCCACGGGTCTTCGAACGCCGTTTGAGTCAGCGCGGCGGCGACGGCGGCCAAGTCGCCCTTGTTCATCAGCCGGTGCACCGCCAGAAGATTGCGTTCGACGTTGGAGGCGGGCAGGGCATCGCCCAACTGGCCTTCCAGCTGGTTCAGCAGCGCGCTGGCTACCGCCGGGTGGCCATGCGCGTCGCCGCTCCAGTCGGCCTGCTGCAGCGCTTGCAGCAGCGCCGGATACGCGTCTGCGGCCAGCACATGATCGGCCAGATTGGCGATCAACGCGTCGTGGGCGTTCAGCGGCGCGCCGGTCAAGGCCAGGAACAGGCCCAGGTGCGCCGGCATGCGT
The DNA here is from genome assembly GCF_002902845.1 of Chromobacterium sinusclupearum. Taxonomy (GTDB): domain Bacteria; phylum Pseudomonadota; class Gammaproteobacteria; order Burkholderiales; family Chromobacteriaceae; genus Chromobacterium; species Chromobacterium sinusclupearum. The sequence continues at coordinate 111,357 of NZ_PPTF01000078.1, read as the reverse complement.
TGCAGGAACCAGCTGCCGCCCACGTCCGGGTACAGGCCGATGGTGATTTCCGGCATGGCGATGCGGGTGGCGGGTGTGACCACGCGGTGGCTGGCGCCGGCCATCAGGCCCAGGCCGCCGCCCATGACGATGCCGCCGCCCCATACAATCAAGGGTTTCCTGTAGCGGTGGATGCGGTAGTCGAGCGTGTACTCCTCGGTGAAGAAAGCCACCGCGTGCGGATGCGGGTAGTGCGGCTCGGCTACCAGTTTTTCGCGCAGGCTGCGCACATCGCCGCCGGCGCAGAAGGCGCGTTCGCCGGCGCCGCGCAGCACCACGGCGACGATGCCTGCATCGCGCTCCCATATGGTGAGGCGCGAATCCAGCAGCCGGATCATGTCCAGCGTCAGCGCGTTCAGCGATTTTTCGGCATTGAGGGTGGCGATGGCGATGCGATGGCCATCGCCGGTAGGTAGTTCGTCAAACAGCACCACGTCATGCATGGGGAGGCTCCGGAAAGGCTGTTGTTAACCACGAAAGACTGCAGGAAGGCGGCGAGCCGCCGCCGCCGTTGATCCGGGGGCGCGGCTCGCCGCTTTCGCGGTTTTCGTGGGGTTTGTGGCCATGTGTTTTGAGCTCAGGCGTTCTTCCAGTTCGGCGCGCGCTTTTCCAGGAAGGCGCGCGTGCCTTCGCCTTGATCGTAGGTGTCGAACAGCTTGATGAAGGCCTCGCGTTCCTTGATCAGGTTCCAGGCCGGCGGCTGGGTGCGGGCGGCCTGCACCAGCTGCTTGCACACGCCGACCGACGACGGCGACTGCTTGGCCACGCCCTCGGCCAGCTTGATGGCGGTTTCCAGCGCCTCGCCCTTGGCCACCACCTGCTCCACCAGGCCGATGCGCTCGGCGGTGGCGGCATTGACGCGCTCGCCGCACAGGATCATGCGCTTGGCCCAGCCTTCGCCCACCAGCCACGGCAGGTTCTGGGTGCCGCCGGCGCAAGGCAGCAGGCCGACGCCGGCTTCCGGCAGCGCCATCTGGCTTTGTTCTTCGGCGATGCGGATGTCGCAGGCCAGGGCGCACTCCAGGCCGCCGCCCATGGCGTAGCCGTTGATGGCGGCGATGCTGACGCCGCGGAAGCCGGACAGCGCCTCAAAGGCTTCGCCGAACAGCATGGTCATCTCGGTGGCCACCTTTTTGTCGCCGTCGGCGAACAGATTCAGGTCCGCGCCGGCTGAGAAGAACTTCTCGCCCTGGCCGGTGATGACCAGCGCGTAGATGTCGCGGTCGGCGTTGAGATCGGCCACCAGCTGTTTCAGCGCGGTCAGGCTGGCGCGGTTCCAGGTGTTGGCCGGCGGATTGTCTATCGTCACCACGGCGGTGTGGCCGCGTTTTTCCACGTTCAGGTGGGCGTAGCTTTGCATCTGAATTCCTTTTCTTCTGCCACGAAAACCACGAAAAGACACGAAAGAGACCGCTCTTGCCGTGGCCGCAAGCAGGAGGCGTGATCCGAAAGCGCGATAGTTCGTGTTCTTTCGTGGTTTTCGTGGCGGCCAAATAAGCTGTTAACGCAGCGTTTCCAGCGCGCCGTCCTGCAGCATCTTGCGCGCGATTATCATCCGCATCACCTCGTTGGTGCCTTCCAGTATCTGGTGCACGCGCAGGTCGCGCACATGGCGTTCCAGCGGGAAGTCTTGCAGATAGCCGTAGCCGCCGAACAGTTGCAGCGCGTTGTTAGCGATATTGAAACTCAAATCGGTGGCCAGCCGCTTTGCCATCGCGCAATAGGCGGTGGCGTCGGCGCTGGCATTGTCCAATTTCCAGGCGGCCAGGCGCACCATCTGGCGGGCGGCCACCAATTCGGTGAGCATGTCGGCCAGGCGGAACTGCACGGTTTGCAGCTCGGCCAGCGGATGGCCGAATTGCTGGCGCTCCTGCACATAGCGCTGCGCGGCGTTCAGCGCGGCCTGGGCGGTGCCGACGGCGCAGGTGGCGATATTGATGCGGCCGCCATCCAGCCCCTTCATGGCGAAGGTGAAGCCCTGGCCTTCTTCGCCCAGGCGATTGGCTACCGGGATTTCCACGTTGTCGAACGTGATGGCGCGGGTGGGCTGGCTGTTCCAGCCCATTTTCTTTTCCTTCTTGCCGTAGCTGACGCCAGGCGCGTCGGCCGGCACCACGAAGGCGGAAATGCCCTTGGGGCCGGGGCCGCCGGTCCGGGCCATGACCACCAGCACCTGAGTGCTGCCGGCGCCGGAGATGAACATCTTGCCGCCGTTCAGCACGTAGACTTCGCCCTTGCGTTCGGCGCGGGTTTTCAGCGAGGCGGCGTCGGAGCCGGCGCCTGGCTCGGTCAGACAGTAGCTGCCCAAGACTTCGCCAGTCACCATTTTCGGCACCCACTGCTCGGCCAGCGCCTTGCCGCCAAAGCTGGCGATCATCCAGCTGACCATATTGTGGATGGTCAGGTAGGCGGCGGTGGAGGTGCAGCCGGCGGCCAGCTCCTCGAACACGATGGCGGAGTCCAGCCGCGACAGGCCCAGGCCGCCGTAGGCTTCCGGCGTGTAGAGGCCCAGAAAGCCCATGTCGCCGCTCTTGCGGATCACGTCCAGCGGGAAGATGGACTCGGCGTCCCATTCGGCCGCGTGCGGCGCCAGTTCGCGCTCAGCGAAATCGCGGGCGCTTTGTTGGAAGGCGACCTGATCTTCGTTCAGTTCGAAATTCATTTACAACTCCTGTTTGCCACGAAACCCACGAACAACACGAAACCAAGGCGTCGATCATTCAAGGACCGGCGCTCGGCCGTCATTCTTTTGTGTCATTCCGTGGCCAGTAAAACCGGTTCAACGCAGCGAGATGGTGGTGTGCACTTTGCCGCTGCTGGCCTCGTCGTCGAACCAACGGCTGGTGACGGTCTTGGTCTGGGTGTAGAAGGCCACCACCTGCTTGCCGTAAGGGCCGAGGTCGCCCAGTTTGGACGCGCGGCTGCCGGTAAAGCTGAACAGCGGCACCGGCACCGGAATCGGCACATTGATGCCGACTTGGCCGACGTCGATTTCCTCCTGGAATTTGCGCGCCGCCGCGCCGCTCTGCGTGAACACGGCGGTGCCGTTGCCGTTGGGGTTGGCATTGATGATGGCGATGGCTTCGTCCAACGTGTCGGCGGCCATCAGGCACAGCACCGGGCCGAAAATTTCCTGGTGATAGATCGCCATCTCGGGTTTGACGCCGGAGAAGATGGTCGGGCCGACGAAGTTGCCATGTTCGAAACCGGCGACTTTGACATCGCGGCCGTCCAGCTCCAGCTTGGCGCCTTCCTCCACGCCGCGGGCGATCAGGCTCTTGACGCGGTCCAGCGCGGCGCAGGAGATCACCGGGCCGAGGTCCGGATTGTCCTTGCCGGGGCCGACTTTCAGGCCCTTGGCCTTGGCCACCAGTTCCGGAATCCATTGCTGCGCCTCGCCCACCAGCACCGCGACGGATAGCGCCATGCAGCGTTGGCCGGCCGCGCCGAAAGCCGCGCCGGCCAATTGGTTCAAGGCCTGTTCCTTATTGGCGTCCGGCAGCACGATGGCGTGGTTCTTGGCGCCCATCATGCACTGCGCGCGCTTGCCGCTGAGGGTGGCGCGCTGGTATACGTGGGTGCCTACCTTGGTGGAGCCGACGAAGGACACGGCCTGGATGTCCGGGTGGTCACAGATGGCATCGACGACGGACGCCGCGCCGTGCACCACGTTCAGCACGCCCTTGGGAATGCCGGCGTCCAGCGCCAGTTCCACCAGGCGCATCGTCACCATCGGGTCCTGCTCCGATGGCTTCAGCACAAAGGTGTTGCCGGTGGCGATGGCCATCGGGAACATCCACAGCGGAATCATGGCCGGGAAGTTGAACGGAGTGATGCCGGCGCACACGCCCAGCGGTTGCTGCACGGTGTAGGTGTCCACGCCTCCGGCAACGTTTTCGGCGTATTCGCCCATCTGCAGGGTGCCGATATTGGCGGCGTGCTCCACCACTTCCAGGCCGCGGAAGATGTCGCCCTCGGCGTCGGCCAGGGTCTTGCCTTGCTCGGCGGTGAGGATGGCCGCCAGCTCTTTCATGTTTTCGCGGATCAGTTGCTGGTATTTCAGAAAGATGCGGGCGCGGGCGCCGATCGGCGTCTTCTTCCAGGTTTTGAACGCGTCCTTGGCGGCAGCGACTGCGGCGTTGACCTCGTCGGCGGTGGCCATCGGCACGCGCGCCAGCACTTCCTGGGTGGCCGGGTTGACGATGTCGCGCCATTCCGTGGTTTTGGACTCGACGAATTCGCCGCCTATCAACAGCTTGATATTTGGTACTGACTGGCTCATGGCACTGCCTCCTCTATTTGTTCGGGCTGATGGCGCTGCTCAGTTGTAGCTGTAGAAACCCTTGCCGCTCTTGCGGCCGAGATGGCCGGCCTGCACCAGTTGGGCCAAGAGCGGGCAGGCGCGGTATTTGCTGTCGCGGAATTCGTGGTACAGGATGTCCATGATGGATAGGCAAGTGTCCAGGCCGATCAGGTCGGCCAGCGCCAAGGGGCCGATCGGGTGGTTCATGCCCAGCTTCATCACGGTGTCGATGTCCTCGGCCGTGGCCAGATTTTCATACAGCGCGAAAGCGGCCTCGTTGATCATCGGCATCAGTACGCGGTTGGAGACGAAACCGGCGGCATCCTTCACCGTGACCGGCGTCTTGCCCAGCGCTTGGGATAGGTGGAAGACGGTCTGGTAGGCTTCGTCGCCGGTCTGCAGCGCGCGGATGATCTCCACCAGTTGCATCACCGGCACCGGGTTCATGAAGTGCATGCCCACCACGCGCTCCGGGTGGCTGACCCAGCTGGCGATGCGGGTAAGGGAGATGGACGAGGTGTTGGAGGCGAGGATGCACTTTTCGCCGACTGCGGCGTCCAGGTCGCGGAAGATTTGTTCCTTGATGGCGGCGTTCTCGGTGGCGGCTTCGATCACCACGTCGCAGCCGGCCAGGTCGGCCAGCTTGGTGGTGGCGCGGATGTGGGCGACGATGCCGGGGATGTTGGCTTCGGCGATCAGCTCCTTCTTGGCCATGCGCTGCAGGCTGATATTGATATTGGCCATGCCCTTGACCAGGGCCGCGTCGTTGACGTCGGCCAGCACCACCTCGAAGCCCTTCATCGCGAAGACCTGGGCGATGCCGTTGCCCATGGTGCCTGCGCCCACCACGCCGATTTTCTGGCTCATCTGTTTCTCCTGGACTGTTTGCTCTAACTTTTGATCACGATAACTTGACGTTTACGTCAACGTCAACAGACAATGAGCACAAATGCAGGCGACTGTGGCGCGCGTGGCCGCAGCGGGAGAATCGGGGTACAGACATATGGGCGAGCAGGTTTTCAATATCACGGAATTGGCGCAGGAATTCGACGTCACCACCCGCGCCATCCGTTTCTACGAGGATCAGGGCTTGCTGGAGCCGGCCAGGGCCGGGCAGCGCCGCATCTACAACCGGCGCGACCGCGTGCGGCTGATGCTGATCCTGCGCGGCAAACGCATAGGCCTGTCCCTGCAGGAGATCCGCGAGCTGTTCGCGCTGTACGACGCGGCGCACGACGACGCGCCGCAGTTGCAGGAATTCATCCGCATCCTGGCGCGCAAGGAGCAGCAGCTATTGGAGCAGATGGAAGACATCAAGGTGGTGCTGACCGAAATCGGCCAGCTGCGCGCCCAGTGCGAAAAAACGCTGGGCAAGCGCAGCAACGGCCACAATCGAGCAAAGGAGTTGTGATGCAACAACAGGAAATCGTGATTGTGGGCATGGCCCGCACCGCCATGGGTGGCTTCCAGGGCGCGTTGTCCGGCCTGACCGCCAGCCAATTGGGCGCCGCGGCCATCCGCGCCGCCGTAGAGCGCGCCGGCGTAACCGCCGGCGAGGTGGACGAGGTGATCATGGGTTGCGTGCTGCCGGCCGGCCAGGGACAGGCGCCGGCGCGCCAGGCTGCGCTGGGCGGCGGCTTGCCGCTGGCTACGCCGTGCACCACCATCAACAAGATGTGCGGCTCCGGCATGAAGGCCATCATGCTGGCGCACGACCAGCTGTTGGCCGGCAACGGCAATGTGGTGGTGGCCGGCGGCATGGAAAGCATGAGCAACGCGCCGTATCTGGTGCCCAAGGCGCGCGGCGGCCTGCGACTGGGCCATGGCGAGATCAAGGACCACATGTTCCTGGACGGCCTGGAAGACGCCTACCAGAAAGGCACGCTGATGGGCGTGTTCGCCGAGCAGTGCGCCGAGAAATACGGCTTCAGCCGCCAGGACCAGGACGAGTTCGCCATCGCCTCGCTGACCCGCGCGCAGCAGGCGATCAAGGGTGGTCAGTTCAAGGACGAAATCGCGGCGGTGACGGTGCCGGGCCGCGGCGGCGACACCGTGGTGGATACCGACGAGCAACCGCTGAAGGCCAACCTGGACAAAATCCCTACTTTGAAGCCGGCGTTCAAGAAAGACGGCACGGTCACGCCGGCCAATTCCAGCTCCATTTCCGATGGAGGCGCCGCGCTGGTGCTGATGACGGCGGCCGAAGCGGCCGAGCGCGGCCTGAAGCCCATCGCCCGCGTCGTCGGCCACAGCAGCCATGCTCAGGAGCCGGGCTGGTTCACCACCGCGCCGGTGGGCGCGATGCAGAAGTTGCTGGCCAAGACCGGCTGGAAGGCAGATGAGGTGGATCTTTATGAGATCAACGAAGCCTTCGCCGTGGTGACGATGGCGGCGATGTACGACCTGAAGCTGCCGCACGACAAGGTGAACGTGCACGGCGGTGCCTGCGCGCTGGGCCACCCCATCGGCGCGTCCGGCGCCCGCATCGTCATCTCGCTGCTGTCGGCATTGAAGCAGCGCGGCGGCAAGCGCGGCGTGGCCAGTCTGTGCATAGGCGGCGGCGAAGCGACCGCGCTGGCGGTGGAACTGGTGTAAGGCGTAGTCGAAAACCGCAATTGCAGGCCGCCGGCATGTACCGGCGGCCTGTTTTTTTGCAGCGCATCAAGCCGTGCTTGCATTGCCCGGAATCTTGATGGATGGTGATAGCAAGCCTGGGCGGCTGGCGCATCGTCGCCGGCTGCTTTATCATCGCCCGCCTTTAGCCCTGCAAACGAATGCCGCCATGACCGATACCATCGAAGCGCTGCCGCCCGAGATCCAACTCGACGATTATCTGGCGGAACACAACGCCACCATCGTCACCACCGAGGGCAGCCATGCGGTTTCGGTGCATGGCGAACTGGAGCTGGAAGGCCACCGCATCCCCTATCACTTGGTGCCGGACGAGGGTTTCCTCGGCAAGAGCGGCAAATGGCGCAAATTGGATGCAGAAGCGCGGCTGGCGCTGGTGAAAGAACGCTGGAACGACGCCGCGCGGCAGAAGCTGGAAGCGCAGTTGATGGCTTGCGCGCGCGATGTCTTCGCGGTGGAGGGCATCGAGCCGCTGCGCGTGCTCAGCGCCTTCATGGCCAAGTACGAGCGCGCCAAGGTGCGTTGCACCATCGCCCAGGACCGGGTGGCCGCCGCGCGCAGCCGGCAAAGCGCCGACAAGGCCGCCGCAAAGACGCGCGACGCGGTCAACCTGTCGCGCTATCCCGAGTCGTTCGCCACGGCTTATGCGATGCAGCGCCATTTCATCGCAGTATTGGGGCCCACCAACTCCGGCAAGACCCATGCGGCGATGGAGCACTTGCAAAAGGCCAAAAGCGGCGTCTATCTGGCGCCGCTGCGCCTGCTGGCGCTGGAAAACTATACCCGGCTGCAAGAGGCCGGCATTGCCGTCAGCCTGATCACGGGCGAGCAGCGCAAGCTGCATCCGGACGCCACCCACGTCGCCAGCACGGTGGAAATGCTCAATCCGGAGCGGCAGGTGGAAGTGGCGGTGATCGACGAGATTCAGCTGCTGGACGATCCGGATCGCGGCGCGGCCTGGACCGCCGCCGTGTGCGGCGTGCCGGCGCAGACCGTTTACCTGGTGGGCGCGCCGGAAGCGCGCGAGGCGATCGAGTCGCTGGTGGCGCGCGTGGGCGGCACGCTGGAAGTGCGCACGCTGGAGCGCAAGACCGCGCTGCAAATGGACAAGGCGCCGCTGCTGTCCTTGAAGAATCTGAAGCCGGGCGACGTGCTGATCGCCTTCTCCCGCCGCGAGGTGCTGAACTGGCGCGACAAGGTGATCGAGCAGGGCTTGAGCGTATCGGCCATCTACGGCAACCTGTCGCCGGAAGTGCGCCAGGCGCAGGCCGAACGCTTCGTTTCCGGCGAAACCCAGGTGGTGGTGGCCACCGACGCCATCGGCATGGGGCTGAACACGCCGGCGCGACGCATCATTTTCACCACTGCCAGCAAGTGGGACGGCTACGCCGAGGGCATCATCGCCGCCCCGCTGGCCAAGCAGATCGCCGGCCGCGCCGGCCGTTTCGGCAAGCATGAAACCGGCTATGTGGCCGGCTTCGACGGCCTCACTCACAAGACCATAGGCGCGCTGCTGCGGCAAAAGGCCGAGCCGCTGCCGAACAACGGCTTCTTCGTCGCGCCCAGCCTGAAGTACCTGGAAGCCATCTCCCTGGCGACGGGGGAGGTCAGGCTCAAGGCCTTGCTGGGCTTGTTCGCCAAGCATATCAATGTGCACGACGAATTCTTCCTGCCGGCCAATTTGTCCGACCAAATGGAAAAGGCCGAGTGGTTGGACGCCTTGCCCCTGAGCCTGGCCGATCGCTACACCTTCAGCCTGTGCCCGATCTCGACCAAGATTCCGATGCTGGAGAGCGCGCTGCATGACTGGGCCGAGCACCGCGCCCGCGGCAAGGCCGCTCCGCTGTTGCGGATGATGGGCACCGGGGGGCGCAACGAGCTGCAATACCTGGAAGACAGCTGCAAGCTGTATGCCGCTTACGCCTGGCTGGGCTATCGCATGCCGGACACCTTTCCGGATGGCGAGATGGCGCAGCTGCTGATGCAAAGCACCTCGGAACGCATCGATGCCTTGCTGCAAGTGCAGAACGCGCAGAAGCGCAAGAGCGGCAAGGGAAATGGCTTCGAGAGGCGCAAGCCGGGCGTCCGCCGCCGCAGTTGATGCTGCGCAATAAAGCCAAATCCCCGCGTGCTGCGCGGGGATTTTTATTTCACATCGCCAGAGGCGTTAGGCCTTGGTGGAGATATGGGTGGTGGAGACGCTGGGTTCCAGCAAAGACTGGGTAGCCTGATACTGCGCCAAGTCTTGCCTGCCGCTGCCAATCAGCTGTTGAGCCCGGCTGACGCTCTGCGTGGCCAAGGTGGCTGGCGCGGTAGCAGTCTGCGCCGGAGTGGGCGGCGTAGCGGCCTGTTGCGTCTGGGCCGGTTGGTTGGCGGCGCGGGTGGTTTGCGTGGCGGCGGCGGTCGCGCCATTGTTGTTGGCCGCATTGCTCTGGGCCGGCGCAGCAGTCGGAGCGGTATTGCCGTTGACCGCGGGCGCGATGGCGGCGGCGGTGGCCGGCTGCGGATTGGTCGCCAGAACGGCCGCAGTGTTATTCACCTGAGTGGGGTTAACCTGAGGCGCAGCCGGGGCCCTGGCTTGCGGGGTGTTGGCATTCGCCGCCTGTGCCGTTTGTGCCGCCTGGTTTTGTTGAGCGCGTTGCGTTTGCTGAGCGCTCTGCAGCGCCTGCTGGCTGCGGCTATTGGTCAGCTGTTGTTGCAGTTGCTGTTCCACACGGGCGGTGTCCGGGTTCTGCCGGACCGCGCTCTGCGTTTGCGGTTGGGTGGTGGCTTGCTGGACAGCGGGCTGGGCAGTGTCCAGCGACGACTGCACCTGCCGTGTGTTCGACACGGCATAGAGCGGTTGCGTCGTCGTGTTGCCAACGCTGGCGATGTTTGCCATGGCTACAGTCCCAATGTTCCTATATCGCTGATATTAGTACATTTTTCGACTGATGGCGTGATTTCTTTACTGTCTATTCGGTTAGCACCAGCTGCAGCATGTGCCGAGCCAGATCGTCGACGCTGAGTTCGCCATCGCGGCGATACCATTGCACGGTCCAGTGCAAGCTGCCCAGCAGCGTGCGGCGCAGCAGGCGGGTATCTTGCTTGACCAGTCCGGCGGCAGCGGCCTCGTCCAGCACTTGTTGCCATAGCGCTTCGTAGCGGTCGCGCAACACTATCAGTCCGGGTTTCGCGGTTTCCGATACGCTGCGCCATTCGTACAGCATCACCTCCAGCGCGGCCTGGTTGTCGCCCAGCAGGGAGTTCAGGTGCACACGGAACAGGGCGGCCAGCTTGTCGCGCAGCGAGGCGGCCTCTGCCAGCGCCGCGGCCAGTTGCTCGGTGGTGCTGGTAATGCCCAGCGCCATCACCGCCACCAGAATCTCTTCCTTGGTGCGGAAATGGTAGAACAGGCTGCCGGATTGCATGCCGACGGCGCTGCCCAGGTCGCGCACGGTGGTGCGCTCGTAGCCCTGGTCGCGAAACAGCACGGCGGCGGCGCGCACCAGCGCCATGCGGCGGTTGTTTTCTTCGGGCGGTCTTGGGGGTTCCACTACGCTCATATCATTCCTGGGGGGCGGTCAAAGCCGGCAGCAGAGTCTGCGACGCCTGCCAGACCATGTCGGGTTGCATTTTTTCCAGACAGTCGGTGTGTCCGTACGGACAGCTGCGCTCGAAACAGGGGCTGCAGTCCAGATTCAGCGACACGATGGCGGCGCGGTCGGACAGCGGCGGCGTGAAGTCCGGGCTGGATGAGCCGTACAGCGCCACCAGGGGCTTGTCGAGCGCCGCGGCGACGTGCATCAGGCCGGAATCGTTGCAGACGGCTAGCGTGGTCAGCCCGATCAGGTCGATCGCTTCCTCCAGGCCAGTCGCGCCGCATAGATTGACCGCGCTGCCGGCGGACAGGCGGGCGATTTCGTCGCCGATTTCTTTATCTTTGCCGGAGCCGAACAGCCATACCGCGTAGCCTGCGGCATCGAAGCGGCGCGCCAGTTCGGCGAAGTGGCGAGCGGGCCAGCGCTTGGCCGGGCCGTATTCCGCGCCGGGGCAGAAGGCGATGGCCGGGCGCGTCAGGTCGAGACCCAGGCGCGCCGCGACCTGGCGCTGGATGGCTGGATCGGTGCTCAGCTGCGGATTGGGAATGGGGCGCGGCAGCGCCGAGCGCTTGTCTTCGGCCAGCGCGCAGAAGCGCTCCACCATCATCGGCAGCGCCTGCTCGTCCAGCTCGCGCGCGTCGTTCAAGAGGCCGTAGCGCGATTCGCCGAGAAAGCCGGTGCGCAGCGGAATGCCGGCAAACAAGGGGATGAGCGCGGATTTCAGCGAGTTGGGCAGCACGATGACCTGGTCGAAGCCTTCCTTCGCCAGCTGTCGCGCCACTTTCCAGCGCTCGGCCAGCCGCAGCGCGCCGTGGCCGAACGGATTCAGATGCGACTTGGCCACTTCCGGCATCCGCGCCAAGAGCGGCAGGGTCCAGGATGGCGCGAACACATGCAGTTCCAGCTGCGGGTGGCGCTGGTGCAGGCGGCGGTACAACGGTTGAGCCATCACGCTGTCGCCGACCCAGGACGGGCCGATGACGAGGATTTTCTTTTTCATGCGGGGTGCTTCCGGTTCCAAACGCAAGCCGGCTGGGGCAGCGCGGCTTGCGTTTGGCGGCGGCAAGCAAAAAAGGGGTGGCCCGCGCCACACCCTTTGCCGTCGATGCGGGCGATGGCCTCAGTGGTGATGGCCTGCCGGGCCGATCAGCTTGTACTGGGTGCCGCAGTAGGGACAGAGCGCCTCGCCGGTCTTGGCCACCGGCAGGTAGACGCGGGGGTGGGAGTTCCAGGCCTTCATGTCCGGCATCGGGCAGTGCAGCGGCAGGTCGTGCTGGGTGACTTCGATGTAGCGTGCGGTGTTTTCTTTCAGTTCTGCCATGGTCGTTCCTTGTTGCAGCGAGCGGGCTTCCGACAAAAGCGCCGCCAGCAGGACGGCCGGAGGGCCGCTCGCTGCTGGCGCGCGAGATGCGGATTCTACCGCTTATTTTACGTAAGTGAGCCAATGCCGGTGTTCGGCATCCTGGCCCTTGACGATGCTGAAGTAGCGCTTCTGGATTTCGGCGGTGATCGGGCCGCGGCCGCCGTCGCCTATCGGGCGGCGGTCCAGTTCGCGGATCGGGGTCACTTCGGCGGCGGTGCCGGTGAAGAAGGCTTCGTCCGCGCTGTAGACTTCATCGCGGGTGATGCGCTTTTCCACCAGTTGCAGGCCCATTTCACTGGCAATTTGCACCACGGTGTCGCGGGTGATGCCTTCCAGCGCGCTGGTCAGGTCCGGAGTATATAGCTTGCCCTTGCGAACGATGAAGATGTTTTCGCCGGAGCCTTCGGCCACGAAGCCATCCACATCCAGCAGCAGGGCTTCGTCGTAGCCGTCCGCCGTGGCCTCGTTATTGGCCAAGATGGAGTTCATGTAATTGCCGTTGGCCTTGGCCTTGCACATGGTGATGTTGACGTGGTGGCGGGTGAAGGAGCTGGTCTTCACGCGGATGCCTTTTTCCAGGCCCTCGTCGCCGAGGTAGGCGCCCCACGGCCAGGCGGCCACGATCACGCGCACGTCGTTCTTCATCGGCGCCACGCCCAGCTTGCCGGAGCCGTAGAAGGCCATCGGGCGGAAATAGCAGGATTTCAGGCCATTGGCCTTCACCACGTCCAGGTGGGCCTGGTTGATCTGTTCCGGAGTGAATGGCAGGTCCATGCCCAGGATCTTGGCGGAGCGGAACAGACGGGCGGTGTGATCCTGCAGGCGGAAGATCGCCGGACCGTCAGCGGTTTCGTAGGCGCGCACGCCCTCAAATACGCCCATGCCGTAATGCAGCGTGTGGGTCAGGACGTGGGTGGTGGCGTCGCGCCAGTCCACCAGTTTGCCGTCATACCAAATATATCCGTCGCGATCAGCCATCGACATCTCGGTTCTCTCCTGTGTTGTGCTTTGTCCGGGCGCGCGGCCCGCGTCTTGCCATGGCGGCCTGTCGCCGCCTGTTTAATGGATCAGTGTATACCGCAGCGCGCGGCTTTGTGAACCGACTGTCAGGAAAAATCGAGCGCTTGCTCGAAAACCTGTTGCCAAAGCTGCTTGCCGCATTGGTAGGCGGCAAGCAAGGCGGCGTCCACGTCCACATTCTGCCTGTCGTTGAGGCGGGCCGCGTGCTGCAGGCGGCGGAACAGGCGGTAGGCGTCGCGCGCTTGTTCCGCCTGTGCCGGGTCTATCAGTCCGGCCTGCGCCGCTACGGCCAGCAGGGCGATATTGCCGGTGTTGCCGGTGAAGGCCGGCAGATGGTGGGCGTGGGCCAGGATCAAGTACTGCACGATGAACTCGATGTCTATGATGCCGCCGCGGGCGTTCTTGACGTCGTCGTCGCGCGCGGGATGGCTCTCCAGCATGCGCTGGCGCATGGCCAGGACTTCATCGCGCAGCTTGGCCGGCTCGCGCCGCAGCGTCAGGATGGCGTGGCGCTCGGCCTCGAACTGCGCGCCGATGTCCGTATCGCCGGCGACGAAGCGGGCGCGCGTCAGCGCCTGATGTTCCCATACCCAGGCCTGGTTTTCCTGGTACTGGCGGAAGGCGGCGATAGAGCTGACCAGCAAGCCGCTGGCGCCGTTGGGGCGCAGCCGCAGGTCGATATCGTACAGCACGCCGGCTGCGGTGGCGCTGGTCAGCCAGGTGGAGAGCTTGCGCGCCAGGCGGGAGTACAGGTCAGGCGCATCGGGGTGCGGGTCGTCGTACAGGAAAATGATGTCGAGGTCCGAGGCGTAGCCGAGTTCCTTGCCGCCCAGCTTGCCGTAGCCGATCACCGCGAAGCGCGGCGTGTCGATGTGGCGGGCCGGAATGTCGCGCCAGGCGTGGCGCACCGCCGCGTCCAGCACCAGGTCGGCCAGCCGCGACAGCTCGTCGGACAGCGCTTCCAAGGTCCACATGCCGGCCAGGTCCTGCGCCACCAGGCGGAAGGTCTGGGCATGCTGGAAGTGGCGCAGCGCGTCCATTTTGGCTTCGACGTCGCCCTCGGCCTGGTCCAGCTGCGTTTCCAGCTGGGCGGCCAATTGCGGCCAGTCCGGCGCGGCGTACAGCACGCGCACGTCGAGCAACTCGTCCAGCAAGATGGGGTGGCGGCTGAGGTAGGCCGATACCCAGGCGCTGGCGGAATACAGCGAGGCCAGCCTTTGCAGCGTCTGTGGGTATTCGGTCAGCAGCGCCAGGTAGGAAGCGCGGCGGCTGATGGCTTCCATCAAGCCGATGATGCGCGCCAGCGTGTCGTCGGCGTTGGGGAAGCGCGAGGCCACCTCGATCAGCGCCGGCATCAGCGCGTCCAGCTTCTTGCGGCCGGACAGCGGCATCTGCAGATAGCGCTGGCTCTGCGCCAGGCCCTTGAGCTGGCGGGAGACCGCTTGGGGATCGGCATAGCCGAGTTCGGCCAGCTTCTGTTCCGGCGCCTGCTCCGACACGTCCAGCCATAGCTCGGACAGCGGATGGTCCGGGCTGTCCTCGCTGGGCAGGATGAATACCTGCTCAAAGTGGCGGCTGACCTTGGCGCGGACCGCAGCCAGCGCCTCCTCAAAGGCTGGCCAATCGGCAAAGCCCATGCTGGCGGCGATCTTCTGCCGGGTGTCGGGCGCGGTGGGCAGGGTCTGCGTCTGCTGGTCGTCCAGATACTGCAGGCGATGCTCCAGATTGCGCAGGAAGGCGTAAGCAGCCTGCAGCTCCTCCACGGCGTCCGGCTCCAGCAGCCGCAACGCGGCCAGCCGGTCCAGCGTGGCGCGGGTGCCGCGCAGCTGCAGGGTGCGGTCGCGGCCGCCGCGGATCAGCTGGAACACCTGGGCGATGAATTCGGCTTCGCGGATGCCGCCGGGTCCGAGCTTGATGTTGTCCGCCATATCGCGCCGCGCCACTTCGCGGCGAATCTGCGCGTGCAGTTCGCGCATCGCGCCGTAGGCGTTGTAGTCCAGATATTTGCGGTAGACGAAGGGCCGCACCAGCTGGTTCAACGCCTCGGCGTCGCCCGTCAGCGCCTTGGCCTTGATCCAGGCGTAGCGCTCCCACTCGCGGCCCTGGCTGAGCAGATAGTTCTCCAGCGCGGCGAAGCTCATCACCAGCGGGCCGGAGTCGCCGTAGGGACGCAGGCGCATGTCGACGCGGAAAACCTGGCCATCCGGCGTGATGTCGTTGAGCAATGCGATCAATCGCTTGCCCAGTTGGGTGAAGTACTCGTGGTTGCTGATGCGGCGGGCGCCGTCGGTTTCGCCGCTTTCCGGGTAGATGAAGATCAGGTCGATGTCCGAGCTGACGTTCAGTTCGCCGCCGCCCAGCTTGCCCATGCCGATGACGATGAGCTGCTGCGGCTCGCCGCTGTCTTCGCCTATCGGCTGGCCATATTGCGTCAGCGCGGCCGCGGCGCAGGCCAGCGCCTGGCGCACGGCGAATTCCGCCAGCTGGCTGATGGTGCTCATGACTTCATCCAGCGAGGCCAGGCCGTTCAGGTCGCGGCAGATCAGTCGCGCCATGACCGCCTGGCGCAGCTGGCGCAACGCCGGTCCCTGCTGCTCCGGCGCGGTTAGCGCCGGCCAGTCGACGAAAGTCTGCATTTCGTCCAGGGTGAAGGGCTGCTGCCATTTCTGCTGCAGGCGCTGGGCTTGCTCGGGGCGGGCGCTCAGCAGACGGTGTAAATACTGGGAAAACTCGCAACTGCGGGCAATGGCATCACTCGTGTTTGCTGGCATAATAGCTCCGACGGCTTGGCGCGTGGCCGGGTGACGGCGGCGCCAGGGGCGGGCTGCAGCCGGTTTCGCGCCGTATCTCTCACTCATGCCATTGTAACGGTTTGCCATCGTTGAAAAAGCCCTTGTCGCCGTTGTCCCATATTCATGTGCTGCGCCTGTTGAAGCGCGGCCTTTTGCTGTTCGCGGCGGCGCTGGCCGTCGCCGGCAGCTTGCTGTGCGCGGCGTTTGCCATCTTTACCTTCTGGCTGCTGCCGCGTCTGGATCATTACCGTCCGCTGCTGGAGAACAGCCTGTCCGCTTCGCTCGGGCATAAGGTCGGCATCGCCAGGCTGTCCGGCCAATGGGACGGCGTGGCGCCGCGGTTTGAATTGAATGGCGTGTCCATCGCCAATCCGGTTTCCGGCCAGGCGCTGACCTTGAGCGCCGTGACGGTGCAACCATCCTGGACCTCCTTGCTGGCGGGGGAGCCGCGGCTGTCGGTGCTGGCCGATGGGCCATCGGTGGAGTTGCGCCGCGATCCTAACGGCGTCATCTATCTGAACGGCTTCGATCTGAGCAGCGGGCCGTCGCACGACAACGCCCTGGGCAACTGGCTGCTGCGCCAGCCTTCGCTGGAAATCCGCAATGCCCGCCTGAGCTGGGTGGATGAGCGCCTGGGCCTGCCGCGGCTGGATCTGCAGCAGGGCCGGCTGTTGCTGGAGCGCACGCTGCTGGGACACAAGCTGCAATTGTCCGGTTTGCCGGCCGCCACGCTGGGCAAAGGCTTCGAGCTGAGTGCCGGCTGGCGCGGCGACGACATCGACCACTGGCAGGACTGGTCCGGCACGCTGCGCGTGGCCCTGAACGGCGCGCGCGCCAGCGTCTGGTCGCGTTATATGCGCGATCTGGGCGTGCTGCGCAGCGGCGAGGGCGACGGCACCTTGGAAATGGCGTTTTCCGATGGCTCCATCAGCAGCCTGCAGGCCGATGTCAGCGTGCGAGACGCGGCCTACACGCCGCCCAGCGCGCGCGAGCTGGTGTTGCCGCAATTGCAGGGCAAGCTGCAGCTGGATCGGCAGTCGGGCGGCAGCTACCGCATCGCGGCCAGTGATTTAACCTTGGCCAGCGCCACCGGGCTGGCCTTCGACAAGTCTTCCATCAAGGGCGAGTGGCGTCCCGGCGCGCAAGGCGGCGGCGAATTGACGCTGGATAATGTCGATGTCGGCAATCTGAACCCCTTCATCCATGCCCTCGGGCTGGACCGCAACCCCTTGTTCGCCCGCTTCGCGCCGCGCGGCGCGCTGCATGACCTGACCGTGGGCTGGCAGGGCCCGGTGGAGGCGCCGCACAGTTTCAAGCTGAAGTCCCGTTTCGAAAAGCTGGCCTGGCAGCCGTTTGCCGATGTGCCGGGCGTGTCCGGCGTCAGCGGCAAGGTGGCGTTCGACGAGCATGGCGGCCGCCTGCAATTGGATACCGGCCAGTCCGAAGTGGTGTATCCGGAATTGTTCGGACACAGCTTGCCGTTTGACAAGCTGGTGGCGGACGTTGAGTGGACGCAGAAGGGCGCAGGGCTGGATATCGCGTTGCGCAAAGTAGTCTTCGCCAATGCCGACCTGAACGGCCAAGTGAGCGGTAGCTACCATTATCCCGGCAACAGCGCCGGCCTGATCGACCTGAGCGGGACGATAGACGCGGTCAAGGCGACGCGCATCCCCTCCTATTTGCCGCATCAGGTGGGCGAGCGCACCACAAGCTGGCTGAGCAAGGCGCTGCAGGATGGGACGGCGAAAAACCTGACGTTGAAGCTGAAGGGCGATCTGGAAAAATTCCCGTTTGCCGGCGGCAATGGCGGCGAGTTTTTGGTGGAGGCCGATGTCGAAAAAGCCAAGCTGCTGTATGAAACCGGCTGGCCGACGATAGACGACATCGACGCCAAGCTGCGCTTCCACAACGAATCGATGCTTGTGGAAGGCAAGCGCGCGTCCACGGTGGGCGTGCCGCTGCAGGATGTGACGGTGGCCATCGATCAACTCGGCGCCGACGTGCCGTGGCTTAAGATCAATGGCCGGGCGGAAGACCGGCTCGACCGCATGCTGGCTTTCACCACCAAGAGTCCGGTCGATGGCTGGCTGGGAGGCTTTACCGGCCAGATCAAGGCGGAAGGGCCGGCCGGCCTGAAGCTGCAACTGGCGGTGCCGTTGGATGGCGATGAATCCACCCGACTGCGCGGCGACCTCGAGTTCAAGCATAACGCATTGCAGTTCAAACGATTGCCGCTGCCGGCGCTGGAGGGGGCGCAGGGCGTGCTGACCTTCACCGAGCGCGGCGTGGACAGCAAGGGCCTGACCCTGCATGCCTTTGGCGGTCCGCTGAAGCTGACCGCGCATACCGGTGCCGACAAGCGCATGCGCTTCGCGCTGAGCGGCGAGGCGGACGGCAAGGCGCTGATGCAGCAATATTTGCCGTTGGCGGCGCCGCTGGTGTCCGGCCGTATGCAGGTTGATGGACGCTTCGTCGTGCACGATGGGCTGGAGAGCCTGCAGCTGGACAGCACCTTGCAAGGCGTGGCGCTGGACGCGCCGGCGCCGTTGGGCAAGACGGCGAATAGCGCCATGCCGCTGCAACTGCAGTTGCAGCCGGCGCCGGCCCGTTTTGGCGGCGGGATGCGGCTGGAATTCGACCTGGGCGGCGCGCTCGCAGGCAAACTGCGGCTGAATGATGATGGCGATTTGCAGACCGGCGCGCTGGGTTTGGGCCGCCGGCCGGGCGAGTGGCCGTCTTCCGGACTGGCTGTGCGGGCGCAGTTGCCCAAGGTGGCGCTGGACGAATGGTGGAGCGGTTTGTCGCGGCTGGACGCGCATGGCGGCGACAAGCCGCTCGGCATGCCCTTGCAGCTGCAACTGAATACTCCGGAATTGAGCTTCGCCGGCTTCGTGCTGCACCAAGCCGACGCCCAGGTTTCGAACAATGGACAGAGCGGCCTGTGGAACGTGGGTTTGCGCTCGCGCGAGGCGGATGGCGCCGCCAGCTATCAGTTGGGGGACGGCGCCGGCCTGCTGCAGGCCAATCTGGAGCGCCTGGCCTTGAGCTGGCCTTTGCGCGCCGAGGGAACGCCAAGCGCCGCCAGCGCCCAGCAGCAGTTGCCGGCGATGAAGGTGCATATCGGCGAACTATCCTTGCAGAACCGCAAGATCGGCCAACTGGACATGACGGCGCGGCGCAACGGCAGCGTCTGGTTGATGGACCCCTTGCGCCTGAGCGCGCCGGAAGGCACGCTATCCGGCAGCGCGCGGGTGGATGAGCAGGGCGTAGGCCGGGTGGAGACGCGTTTCCAACTGGACGTATCGAATGCCGGCAAATTGTTGGAGCGCTTTGGCCAAGTCGATGTGTTCCGCAATGGCCAGGGCAGTTTGTCGGGGCAGTTGAGCTGGCCGGGCGGCTTGAGCGATTTGGACGCCGCGCATCTGTCCGGCCAGATGGCGCTGGATTTCAAGAACGGACGCTTTGCCAAGGTGGATCCCGGCGTGGCGCGTTTGCTCGGGGTGCTGAGCCTGCAATCGCTGCCGCGGCGGATTCGGCTGGACTTTACTGATGTCTTCAGCGACGGTTTCGCCTTCGATGCGCTGCAAGGCAAGGCCAGCGTGCGCGATGGCGTGTTCCGCTCCGACAAGGTGGAGATGCGAAGCCCTGCGGCCGAGGTCGGCATCGCCGGCAGCGTGGACCTGGGCCGCGAGACGCAGACCCTGCAAGTCAAGGTGGTGCCGCACGTCGCCGAAAGCGTGGCCCTGGCGGCCGGCGCCGCCTTGCTGAACCCGGTGGTGGGCATCGCCACCCTGGCGGCGCAAAAGGTTTTGCAGGATCCGGTGGGCAAGATACTCACGCTGGAATATTCTGTGACAGGATCGCTGAAGGACCCGCAGGTGAAGCGGGTGAATGTCGGCGAGCCGGTCAAGTTCAGAGGAAACCAACCATGATGCAGAAATTCATCGCCGCTGCGGTGCAGATGGTGTCCGGCCTCAACGTAGAGGCCAATCTGGCCAAGGCTGACCAGCTGCTGGCCGAGGCGGCCGCGCGCGGCGCGCAACTGGCGGTGCTGCCGGAATATTTTTGCCTGATGGGCGCCAAGGATACCGATAAAGTGGCGCTGCGCGAGGCCTTTGGCGATGGCCCGATTCAGCGGGCGCTGTCCGACATGGCGCGCCGCCATGGCCTGTGGCTGCTGGGCGGCACGGTGCCGCTGCGCTGCGAAGAGGCGGACAAGGTATACAACAGCAGCCTGCTGTTCAGCCCTCAGGGAGAAGTGGCGGCGCGTTACGACAAAATCCACCTGTTCGGCTTTACCGGCCAGGGCGAGAGCTATTGCGAATCCAACACCATCCGTCCCGGCCAGACCCCGATCAAGGCCGAGACGCCGCTGGCCGACATCGCCCTCGGCATCTGTTACGACCTGCGTTTCCCAGAGCTATTCCGCCTGCTGGCGCCGTTCGATCTGCTGATCCTGCCAGCGGCCTTCACCGCCACGACCGGGCAAGCCCATTGGGAGGCTTTGCTCAGAGCGCGGGCGATAGAGAATCAATGCTACCTGATGGCTTCGGCCCAGGGCGGCACGCATGAAAACGGCCGGCATACCCATGGCCACACCATGATCATCGACCCCTGGGGGCGCATCCTCGCCGAGTTGCCGCGCGGCGAGGGCGTGGTCACCGCGGAGCTCGATCCCGAACTGATCCACTCGGTGCGCAGCGGCTTGCCTGCGTTGGCGCACCGGGTCATACGCTGAAAGAACACCATGCAAGACGCCTTCACCATCGCAAACGATCTGCTGCTCAAGCCCTACGGTCTGGATGAGGCCGCGCTGGAGCGCACGCTGTCGCATATGCGCCATCACGCCATCGACTATGCCGACCTCTACTTTCAGTACACCCGCAACGAGGGCTGGCATCTGGAAGAGGGCATCGTCAAGTCCGGCAGCTTCAGCATCGACCAGGGCGTCGGCGTGCGCGCCGTCGCCGGCGACAAGACGGCCTTCGCCTATTCCGACGCGATCCATCAGGACGCGCTGACCCGCGCCGCGGAAGCGGTGCGCGCCATCGGCAATGTCGGCGGCGATGGCAGCGCCGGCGCGGTAGAGAAGCGCAAGCCGCAGTCGCTGTATCCGTCCATCGACCCGTGCCATAGCCTGGAGGCCGCGGCCAAGGTGGCGTTGCTGGAAAAAGTGGAGAAGCTGGCCAAGGCCATCGATCCGCGAGTGATCCAGGTGATGGCCGGCCTCGCCATGGAGTACGACGTAGTGTACGTCGCGCGCCATGACGGCGTGCGCGCCGCCGACGTGCGTCCGCTGGTCAGGCTGTCCGTCATGGTGATCGCCGAGCAGAACGGCCGGCGCGAGCAGGGCTCGTCCGGCGGCGGCGGCCGTTTCGATCTGGCCTATTTCGACGACGCCGTGGTGGAGCGTTATGTGCGCGAGGCGGTGAAGCAGGCGCTGGTGAATCTTGACGCCCGGCCGGCGCCGGCAGGCCAGATGACGGTGGTGCTGGGGCCGGGCTGGCCCGGCGTGCTGCTGCACGAGGCGATCGGCCACGGTCTGGAAGGCGATTTCAATCGCAAGGGCACTTCGGCCTTCTCCGGCATGGTGGGCCAACGGGTGGCCGCCCAGGGCGTCACCGTGGTGGACGACGGCGTGATGGGCGGGCGCCGCGGCGCGCTGGCCATCGACGACGAGGGCAATGCCACGCAGCGCACGGTGTTGATCGAGGACGGCATCCTCAAGGGCTATATGCAGGACGCGATGAATTCGCGCTTGATGCAGGTGGCGCCCACCGGCAATGGCCGCCGCGAATCGTATGCCAGCATTCCGATGCCGCGCATGACCAATACCTATATGCTGGCCGGCCAGCGCGATCCGCAGGAAATCATCGCCTCGGTCAAGGATGGCCTGTACGCGGTGAATTTCGGCGGCGGCCAGGTGGACATCACCAGCGGCAAGTTCGTGTTCTCCGCGTCCGAAGCGTGGCGCATCGAGAACGGCAAGCTCAGCTACCCGGTCAAGGGCGCCACCTTGATTGGCAGCGGCCCGGAAGTGCTGAATTACGTCTCTATGATAGGCAACGACCTGGCGCTGGATCAGGGCGTCGGCGTATGCGGCAAGGAAGGCCAAAGCGTGCCGGTCGGCGTGGGCCAGCCGACGCTGCGCATAGACGGCGGGCTGACCGTCGGCGGCACCGGCGGCTGATCGTTTCATGACGCGGCCGGGCAGCAACCCGGCCGTTGCACATCAAAGCGGGATGCCTTGCGCCTCAAGCGCGAGCGCCAGCCTGTCCAGGCCAACGCCGAAGCCCGCCCCCTCGCGGTAGGCGCCGCCGCCCACCACTTGTTTCTGCGCGCCCAGCTCGGGCACGCGCATTTCGAATCCCTCGCCATTCAGGTAGTAGCTGAGTCCGCGCCGCGCCGCGCTGTCGAGCTGGTAGCGCAGTCCCAGGCTGTCCAGGAAGCCCTGGCAGAGCTGCCGGCTCATGCGGCTGGCTGCAGCCGGGTCGGCACTCAGATACTCGAAGCCCAGTTGGGTGAATTCCCGATAACGGCCGGCTTGCGGCCGCTCATAACGGTAACAGCGCGCGACATAGAAGAATTTGGCTTCGCGCCGGCCGTCCAGAAATTCCTTGCTTCTTTCCTGAAACAGCGCGGTGGCCTCCGGTATCAGGCAGCAAGGCCTGCCTTTGCGATCCGGGAAGGCCCACATTTGTTCGAGTATTTCGCTGCCGCCAGCTTTAGCGATGAAGGTGTCCTGTCCCCACAAGGCGGGCAGGATGGCTTCTTCCGCGCCTGCGTCAATGAAGCCAGCTCCGGAAACGGTTTTCCAGTTGGCGAAGGGTGGCGGCCTGTCGGCCGCAGACGATGCGGGTGCCTCTGATCATGGTCATGATGTTTTCCTTAGTATGCGCGATAGTCGCGGGAAATAAAAAAAGACGCCTGGCGGCGCCTGTCTGGTGGTGGCTGACGGAGGGGGCGAGTCAGCTAATGCGTCTCCTCCCAATCGACATGCGCCCACCCGGCGCGCTTGGGCTGGCCGTGATGGTGGTGGCGATGATGGAGAGAAGTTTTCATGTCTTTATCATGTTGTCGCTGGCTCGGCATGTCAAGCCCCTGATAAGGCTGGCCTTAAAGCCAGGCGCTTTGGACGGCTGGGCCGCAGGCTGATCCAGGTCAATCGTCTCATGCCTTCATCATGACATTTTATGTTTCGAAGTCGGGGCCGGGCGGCCGCGATTTCACTTCTGACAAACATAAGATGGGAATTCCGAGATGAGCAAGATCAGCAAGATTCAGGCCGGCGCGGCATTGGCGCTGGCATTGGGCTGTGTCGTATCCGCAGGCGCCGTGACCATTACGCCGCCAGGCGCCGGCGGCGCGGCCATTCCGTTTTCCGCAGTGGGGCCGGCCACGGTCAGCAAGGGCGGGGTGGATGTCGATTGCAACGCCGTGTTCAGCGGCACGGTGGATGGCGCCGGCAATATCCGGATCACCAGCGCCGCGTTCAAGGGCATTCCGGTATGCCGGATGATCAAGGCCAGCGCCACCGCCGCCACGCCGTGGGTGGGGCGAGTGACGGCGCAGAATCAGCTGGCCATCGTCGGCGTGATGGTGGACGTCCAGGCGCCTATTCTGGGCGGGCAATGCGGGCCAAGCCAGATCGCGGGAACGATAAGCGATAACGGCAGCGAAACCACCATAGGCCTCTCCTCCGCGCCCTTGGCTGGCGGCTGCGCGATTTCCGCCAAGCTGAACACCACGCCGTACATGCATGTAACGCCTTAGCGGTCTGTCCGGAGCGGGGACGGCGTAGAGGGCATCTCGTCCTCTGCCCGCCACCAGCGCCGGGCGGCGCGCAAGGCGTAAGCGCGGCGATAGGCGGTGGGGGTAAGGCCGGTCAGCCGGCGAAACAGGCGGCGAAAGGCGCTGGCGTCCTCATAGCCGCATTGTTCGACGATGCCTGGCAGGTCTACCGTTGTGACTTCCAGCAATAGCTTGGCGCGTTCCACGCGCAACTGGTGCAGGTAGTCCAGCGGCGTCATGTCCGCCACTTCGCGGAAGTGGCGCAGCAGGGTGCGGCTGCTGACCGCGGCGGCGGCGGCCACCTTTTCCAGATCGTAGGGTTCCGCCACATGTTGTTCCAGCCAGCGGCGGGCCTTGAAAACCGCGCTGTCGCGGGTGGAAGTATTCAGCAGCGACAGCGCCTGGCCGGATTGCTCGAAGCGGGCGGCTTGATATAGCAGACCGTTGGCGCAGCTTTGCGCCAAGGTCTCGCCGGCGAAGTGGCGCACCAGCTCCACCGCCAATTCGATGATGGAAGCCGGCGCCCCGCTGCAGAGGATATTGCCGTCCACCGTCACCGGGCGGTCCATCAGCAGCTTCACCTTGGGGTGGCTGTTGGAGAACCAGCCTGCTATCAGCCAGGTGATGGTGGCGTCGCGGCCGTTCAGCACGCCGGCGCGCGCCAGCATGGCGGCGCCGTTGTAGTTGGTGGCGATGACGTCGCCGGCGGCGTGACGACGGGCGATCAGCGCCAGGGCATCAGCCGACTGATCCAGCTGATGTTTCAGATGGGGGACGCTGTGCATGTCCAGCCCGGGCACCAGCAAGGCCGTTTTGCAATTTGCCGGCATCGGACCGGGCTGGTGCGTCAGCCATGGCGGTAGCGCCATCTCTGCGCCGGAGGCATCCAGCAGGCGCCAGCCAAACAGCGGTTTCTGTTGCCGCGGGTGGTGCAGGTGCCACAGTTTGTTGGCGGCATGCAGCACATCGATCACCGAAAACAGCGTGCCGCTGAGGCAATTCGGCAGATAAAGCAGGTCTATGCATGCGTTCATAATGGTCTGCCATGGCGATTTCAGCTTTAAATTTGGCGAAATCTGCCGGTAAAGTCCATGTCAAATTTCTGTCATTTCCTTAGTCATCGCTGAAAACCTAAGGTTTCCATCACTTTTATGCCATGAAGCTAGCTGGCGAAAACGGCTTGTTTAATGGCGGTTTTCGCCGATCAGAATTGCGATAGTCCATCTCTAGACTGGTGCTCAAGGCGGCAGGTTTGCGCTATCCAGCCCGCTTCGCCTGTTTCTTCCCCCTCTTGGAAACGGAGCCTCTTATGTCCCAGCCGCAAGGAATCATTGCCGCCATCCGTGACGGCGAGCCAGAGTTCATCGCCATCCGCCATGCCATTCACGCCCATCCGGAGCTGGGTTTCGAGGAGGAAGCCACCAGCCGGCTGGTGGCCGAGTCGCTGCGCAGCTGGGGCTATAGCGTGACCACCGGCCTGGGCGGCACCGGCGTCGTCGGCCAGTTGCAATGCGGCAGCGGGACCCGTCGCCTGGGCATCCGCGCCGACATGGATGCCTTGCCCATCCACGAAGAGACGGGTCTGCCTTACGCCAGCAGATTGCCCGGCAAGATGCATGCCTGCGGCCACGACGGCCACACCGCCATCCTGCTGGCGGCGGCGCGTTATCTGGCGCAGTCCCGCAACTTCGACGGCACGCTGAATTTGATTTTCCAGCCAGCCGAGGAGGGACAAGGCGGCGCGGCGCGCATGATGGCGGAAGGCTTGTTCGATCGTTTCCCTTGCGACGCGGTGTTCGCGCTGCATAACGGCCCCACGCTGCCGGCCGGCAGTTTTGTCGTGCAGCCGGGCGTGCTGGCGGCCTCCGCCGATTCGGTGACCATCACGCTGACCGGCAAGGGCGGCCATGGCGGCATGCCGCACACCTGCGTCGATCCCGTCGTGGCGATGGCCTCCGTCATCCTGTCGCTGCAGACCATTGTGTCGCGCAACCTGGCGCCGGATCAGCCTGCGGTGGTGACGATAGGCGCGGCACTGGCCGGTTCCGTCTGCAATGTGATTCCGGATAGCGCGCGGCTGGAGTTGACGGTGCGCACTTTCAGCCCCGCCGTCCAGCAGCAGATCGAGCAGCGCCTGCGCGAGTTGGTGACGCTGCAGGCGCAGAGCTTCGGCGTGACGGCCGAGATTGTCTGGCAGCCGGTGACGCGGGTGCTGATCAACTCCCCGGCGGAAACCCGCATCGCGCGCGAGGTGGCCGAAGCGATGGTCGGCCCGCAGGGAATCGTGCCGCTGCCGGCCGGCGCGATGGGCGGGGACGACTTCTCCTGGATGCTGGAGCAGGTGCCCGGCTGCTACGTGGTGCTGGGCAACGGCATAGGCAGCAAGGGCGGCTGCATGATCCACAACCCTGGTTACGACTTCAACGACGAGATTCTCAGCGTAGGCGCCAGTTATTGGGCCAGATTGGCCGAGGCGTTCCTGCGCGGATAGCAGCATGCACCGCGCCGTTGTCGGCGCGGTGACGACAACAAACAAAGGAGAGCGATATGAGGAGAACCATCATCTGTCTGAGCCTGCTGCTGTGGGCGGGCGCCAGCCGGGCGGGGGACATCACGGTCAGCACGCTGCCTTCCGGCCTGGGCGAGGGGAGCCGCTTCGATCTGGGTGGGGCGAAGTTGGCGGTGAAGGGGGCGATGTCGATCGGCAGCGTCTATCGAATGGATAATCCTGATCCGACCTTCACCGGTCACGCCAATGCGATGGACACGCTGAACGACGGCGATTTGAACTACCGCAAGGGCGATGTGATTTCCGAAGCCTGGCAGGGCTATCTGCAGGGCGATCTGAGCTACCGCGACGTGGGCGTGTTTGTCAGCGCCAAGGCCTGGTACGACTATGGCCTGAGCCACAACGGCGTGCCGCATGGCCATTCGCCCAACGGCTATCAGCCAGGCGCGCAGTTGAATGACGGTGGTTTTACCCAGCTGGACCGTTTCGGCGGCGTGGCGCTGGATGACGCCTACGTTTATGGACGCGCGCAGATGGGGCAGTCGTCGCTGTCGCTTAGGCTGGGGCAGCAGGTCATCCCTTGGGTGACGCCCACCACCATTCTGGGGGGCATCCAGCGCGTCAATGCGATGGATTTCAACGCGCTGGGCCGCGCCGGCACCATTCCAGAAATGGTCAGCATCCCGGCGCCATCGTTGTACGCCAAGTTGGATGTGACGCCCAAACTGGCTGTGGACGGCTATTACCAGTTCCAGTTCAAGCCGAATGCTTACCCTGCCTGCGGCACGTTCTACTCCGGCAATGACTATGCCCAGCCTGGCTGCGATAAGCTGACGCTGAACGGCAGCCTGCTGAGCTTACTACGGAGACGGAACATCGTAACCAGCGATCAGCAATCGGCCGCCAATCCTCTGGATTACATTGCGCGCGTCGCCGACGACAAGCCTTATGGCGGCGAGTACGGCCTGAGCTTGAGCTATCTGCTGGACAATATCGGCCAGCTGGGACTGTTTTATTCCAATCAGACCAGCCCGGAGAGCGTCACTCAGATGATACGCACCGGCCCCGGCGTGCTGTTGCCGGCTGCGGCCAATCTGGGCCTGGCCCAACCGACCGGCATTGCGGGGGTGTATCGCCGCAGCTTCCCGGACGACATCCATATGTTCGCCATCAATTTCAAGACCCGCCTGCCCAGCGGCACCGGCATCTACAGCGAGCTCAGCTATCGTCCTAATCAGCCGGTGGCCTGGAACGGAGCCGATTTCCTGTATGGCGTGCTAAGCGGCAGCGGCCCGCTCGGCTACTTGGCGCACACGCAGACCGGCTATGTGGCGCGCGGCTACGATACCTTCCATAGCAGCCAGTTCAACTTGGGGGCGACGCAGCCGCTGGGGCGGCTGCTGGGCGGCGATGCGACGCTGTCCGGCGAAGTGGGCGTGAAATACCTGGCGGGTTTGCCTGATCCCTATGTGATGCGCTATGGCCGCGTGGGTTTTGGCCAGGCGCCCAGCGCCGCCACGCCGTCCTGTGGCGGGACCGGCCCGAGCTGCGCGCTGGATGGCTTTGTCACGCCTATGGCGTGGGGCGTGCGCGGCAAGCTGGAGGAGCGCTATGGCGGCGTGCTGCCAGGCTGGGAGCTGATGCCGTCGCTACTGCTGGCGTATGACGTGAAGGGCTATTCGCATGACGGCCAGTTCATCGAAGGGCGGCACAGCATGCTGTGGAGAGTGCAGGCGGAGTACCGCAAGCGCTATCAGTTTGAGCTGCTTTATCTGGCCACGGCCGGCGGCCAATACAACACACAGTCAGATCGCAGCCTGGCGATGGTGAGCGCAGGGATCAAATTTTAATGGCGGCGGCGCGGCTAGGGGCCGCGCCGCTTTTTCACTGCAGGGGATGGGCCAGTTTTGGCGCATGCTGTCGCAGCATGATTTCAGCGTGGCCGATTTGAAAATAATACATATGAATGGCAGTCTGATCTTAAATATGAATCGAATGATCCGTGCAAATACTGATCCGGACTTTTTCATTGGTATTTTCCGCTGGGTTCGCGCTATGACCAATATATCTAGTGCGTGACTGCTGCAAAGCTCTTGTCCTTTCCCTTGGTTTGCATCTGCTCACGGCAAGGATGGGATCATGACTACGCTTTCTCCTAACGCAGGCCTTCCGGCCAATATTTTCAGGGCTCGCGGCCGCATCAGGCTGGCGGACAGGCAGCGCTTGTTCGGCCATGCGGCTTTAACCCTTTGGCTGACAGGCCTCAGCGGCGCGGGCAAATCCACCATCGCCTATGAGCTGGAAGACCGGCTGGTGCATGCCGGCATTTCGTCGACCGTGCTGGATGGAGACAATCTGCGCCATGGCTTGAATCGCGACTTGGGGTTTTCCGCTGTGGAGCGGCGGGAGAACATCCGCCGCATGGCAGAGGTGGCGCGGCTGATGAACGATGCAGGGATGATCGTGGTGTGCGCCTGCATTTCGCCTTTCCGCAGCGACAGGGAAATGGCGCGCGAAATCATCGGCGAGCGGTGTTTTGCCGAGATTTATGTCAGCACTGCGCTGAACGTTTGCGAGGCACGGGACTGCAAGGGTCTGTACGCCAAGGCCAGGGCGGGGCAGGTCGCCCACTTCACCGGCATTTCCGCCCCGTACGAGCCGCCATCGCATCCAGCCTTGGCGCTGGATGCCGGCTCGCTCAGGCTGGAAGAATCGGTGAACAGCCTGTTTGGCTTGGTGCTGAGCTGTTGTGGACCTGCGAGCTTGGGAGAAGGGGCTGAACATGACTACTTCATCTGAAACGCGCCGGCCGTTGCCGGTATTGATGATTCCATTGCGGCGCTGCGGCAGCCACGCGCTGCGGCTGCGGCTGAATTTCAGCCGAGAGTTCTATTCGCCGTATCCGCTGCATGTCGTTGATCTGATGCCATTGCTGCCGCTGTACGGCGATCTGTCCGAGGATCGCAACTACTTCCAGCTGGTGGTGGATGTGGTGGGCTTGCAGGCGGCGAGCATGGTGAAGTGGCCGGATATCGCGTTCGATCCGGTAGAGATTTTCGAATCCCTGGCCGAGCAGCCGCGCAGCGTGCATCGCATCGCGTGGGAGTTGCTGTTGCGCGCCGGCGAGAAGCAGCAGGCCAGGGTGGTGATGGATAAGTCGTTGGATTGCGTCTGCTACGCTGATGAGCTATTGCGCCTGTTTCCGAATATGCGCTTTTTGAACGTGGTGCGCGATCCGCGCGCCCAGGTGGCGTCGATCAATCGGGCGATCATTCACGATTTCGACACTGAGCTGAATGTGCGTATCTGGTTATCGGCGTACAAGGCGGCGGATCGCCTATTGGCTGAGCATCCGGACAAGGTGCTGACGATACGCTATGAGGATTTTCTGCTGGATCAGCAGACGGTGTTGCGCCAGGTGTGCGATTTCTTCGGCATCGCCTTTTTGCCGCAGATGCTGGACATCGGCAGATCGACCGAGGCCGCGAAGATTGCGCAGCTATCATCGTTGTGGTCATCCAATCATTTCCCGCCGATTGCCGCGCATGCCGACAAGTTCAAGCAGCAATTATCGATGCGCGAGATCGAAATCATCGAAACAGCGTGCCGAGACTATATGGAACGCTACGGCTATACCTTGCTGACCGCCGCGCAACTGCCCTTGAACGATGAGTTGATCAAGGCGGCGGAAATCCGCTCGTTGAAAGCCCGCGCGCAAGCCTGGGGCGATTTGCGCCGCAACAATTACCGTGATTACATGCTGCGGCAGTGCCGGGCCGATTATTTGGCTGGAATCCGGCGGCGGCTGCAGCGCGACCGCCAGCTGGAGCAGTCTTTCCAGGAGATGTGATCGGATTTGGCTGGCGCTAAGTCTCAAACACGCAGGAATCCCATTGATGGCCAGCGCATGCTGCACCACCACGCTGAGTGGGCTGTCTTGGCCGAGGTGGCTACTACCCTTGAAATGCTTGGTGTTGAGCATTCATATGAGGGCCATGGATTGAGCTAAGCTTGTGAAACGCAACGTTTACCGAGAACGGTAGCCGAGACAAGCCACAGTCCGCGCCATTGCCAAAGAAAAAAGCGCCTCTTGCAAGAGGCGCTTTTTCATTGTCCTGGCACCGGTTACGGCTGGCGTACGAAGCAAACAGCGTCGCGATGCAGACCTCGCGTGGACCAGATCAACAGGGCTTGGTGCGGGTGGGTACCGCCGCAAGCCATACGAGACAAGGCAAGGTGTCCCGCACTTCTCGGATGCTATTCATGGCGATGTCCGCCACGATCTTGGCCGACTCGAACCCGTTGCGGCAGTAGTGGAGATGATGGCTACAATTGACAGA
Organism: Chromobacterium sinusclupearum; assembly: GCF_002902845.1. Classification (GTDB taxonomy): domain Bacteria; phylum Pseudomonadota; class Gammaproteobacteria; order Burkholderiales; family Chromobacteriaceae; genus Chromobacterium; species Chromobacterium sinusclupearum. The sequence continues at coordinate 80,988 of NZ_PPTF01000078.1, read as the reverse complement.
AAAGGTCATTGCAATGGGCGACACGATTGGACATCGATATCGCCATGTGCGGGTTGACTGGTTGCGGGTACGCATTGCGTTGTTAACACGGTGAATTCAGGCAGGGGCAAAGGGGATATGTGGCGCGCACAGCTGGGTCGGGGGCGAAAGGGTAAGGAGCGATGCTGGCCGGCCATGGGGATGCTGGTGGTGCTTGCCATGGCTTCCGCGGCGGCTCAGGGCTCGCCGCTGCGCGCTTGCGCCTCCGACGCGGACTTGCCCCCCTTCGTATTTACGTCGCTGGCGGGTTTTGCGGGCGGGGCACAGAACACAGGCTTGGCCATCAATGTATTGCAGCGTAGCCTCATGCGTGCCGGGCGCGAACCCGCAGTCGTCGAGCGGCTGCCCTGGCGTCGCTGCCTGGAAACCGTTGCCTACGGCCAGCGCGATATTGCCATCAACGTTCCAAGCCGGGAATTGGATGCCAAGAGGTTTCTGGCTACCGATGCGTATGCCGAGATTCATCACGTGTATTTTTACTCTGCGCAGAAGCATCCAGGCGGAGCCTTGCTGCACTCGTCGGCGGATCTTAAGCGCTACATGGTGTGCGGGCTGTTTGGCAGTCGTCTGGACGCCTTCGGAATCGCGCAGAATCGCCAGGATACCGGTTCAAAAAATGAACGCAATGCCATCAGCAAGATCGCGGAGGGGCGCTGCGATGTTTTCATTGATATCCGCGAGGTGGTAGACAGCCTTTCCGCGCACGACGCGGGGCTGAGAGACCTGTTTACCATGCCAAGCATTCGCCGCTTGGACTTGCCTGACGACGTCCCGACAGGCCTTCATTTCGAACTCAGCCGCGCGCTGCCCGATGGCCGCTACCTGCAACGGTCATTCAATGCCACCATTCGTGACTTGATTCGTAATGATGAGATGACGCGCATGACCCCTTAAATGGACGTGTTGGCGCGGCTTATTTGGCTGATTTTCCAAAAACCGTTTTTGCTGCCACCGGCATCAGATTGTCCACATTCCGGGCGGTTGCCACCAGAATCGGCACCAGAATCTCTTTCGCCGGCTTGTGTCCGTGCAGATACGAAACCAGTGCGCCGGCCGCGGAGCTTCCCATCAGAAAAGGTTGCTGCATGCCGACGGCAACGAGAACATCGTTTTTGAGCAACTGGGCGACTGCGGGCATGGCGTCGAAGGATACGAGCAATATCTGCGTTTCCTTGCCGGCTTCCTTGATGGCGCGTGCTGCGCCATCCACTGGTTGGTCCGTTTCGATGAAAAATCCCCGTATTTTCGGATGGGTCGCCAGGATATCCTTGGTATAGCGATAGGTTTCTTCGGCCGAGTAGTCTTTCATTTGCCGCAGAACCGTTTCAGCTGCAAAGCCGGCGTCTTTCATCGCGTCACGAAAGCCATTGGTTCGATCCTGCCCGTTCTTGCGAGTCAGTTCGATGGTGACCATGCCATAGCTGCCATTGTTCCAGCCGCGTGCTTTCATCGCAGAGGCCAGCTCGACGCCAACGTCGTATGCGCCGCGGTAATTGTCCGATTTGACGAAGCTGACATAGTCGCCCCCATTGGTGCCGATGTCCGCGATGGCGATGGGAATATTGGCGCGCTTGGCCAACTGGAGCGCATCCTCGGCCGATTGGCTGTTGGTGGGCGAAATCACGATGCCGATAGCCTTGCGGGCAATGGCCTGGCGTACATTGCTGAGCTGTGTGTCTGCGCTGAGTCTGCTGTCCAGTTCCGAAAAAGTGTAACCATTCGCGTCTGCGACCGATTTGACACCCTTGCCAACGGTATCCCAGAAGGGCAAATCCGCTTTGGCGGTAATGTAGACGAGTTCAGCTGCGTGGCCGCTGCAGGGGCCTAGCCCGAGCCATGCCGTGAAGACGGCTTTGAGGGCGTAGCGGAGCAAGGAAGCCAGGCTCGAGGGGTTGGTTGTTGAAATCGCGTCGCTATTCACCTTGCACTCCCTGCTGGCGATGATCTTCAGTGGTGATTTTTATTCTAGATAGTTTCGTCCAAGATGCCATCACCTGCCCCGGACATGGCAAAGACCGTGTGTACTGCGCGAGGCGGATGTCTGGAGCGGCTGGCAGGCGGCGAGCCTCATCTGGTTTTGGTGGGGCACCCTTGAGCGGCGCTTCCGGATAGGCCTCCAGGGACAGAATTTTCCTTGCCTGCGAAACGGTATTTCAGGCGCCACCCGACTGTCACGGTTCCCAACCCAACCGAAACGGAATGAAAAAGGCCGCCAAACCCTTGGTTTTGGCGGCTTTGCGGTCTGTTTAGATTTTGGCTGAAACCAAATCTTCGCGCGTCAGCAGCTTGTCGATTTGTAATTTAATGTATTGATATTTATCAATTTATTTTTTATTGAAAAATTTATACCCCATCATATACCCCCATGTTTTGGTCACGTATTGGGGACGAAATTGCTGAGGTTGCACATGAAAAAAGCCATCCTGACGGATGGCTTTGATTCTATGGTTGATGTGGTTTCTTCACCAGGGTCCATGTAGGACCGTCATGCAGCTCTTATTAAACCCGCGCACTCGAAGCGCCACTTGATCCAGATTTCCAGGTGCGACTCCAGGAAACCCACGGACCCACCGCCAAGGGGAATGGACGGAGGGAAGTTGCCGGCGGCAATCCAGTCGTAGAGTGTGGTCTTGGTGATGCCGACGCGTTCAAGCACCACATCGCGGCGCAGGTAGCGGTCGCCTTTGATTGGGCCTTGTCCGTGCCAGGGGCGGGCGGGTTTTTCGTCGTCCGGTGCAATTTCAATCTTTGTTGTCATGTTGGTTCTCGCGGTTGTTGGTTGGCGGCCATAGGTGAGCGGCCTTGCCGGTTTTCAGAGGACGGCGCCCAGGTTGATGGGATGGGCTGGCCGCTCGCCTATGGCCGCTGTGCGGCTGGTTGATCAGATGCTTTCCACCACCAGTTCCAGGTTGGTGCGTTCTTCGTTGGCGGCCAGGATCTGGAAGCGGTCCCGGCCTTGGGCGTCTCGGCCGTTGGCGACGAGCCGGCGCTCCAGGGCGTTGCCGGCCAGCGTCACCACGTAGCGCTGCAGCGGCAGCATGTCGATGGGCACGCGCAGTACTAGGTAGGGCACGAAGCCGGCGCCGGCCTGGGCGCTGGCGTCCAGCTCGATGTCGCGCAGGCGGCGAGCCATGCGCTCGGCGCGCTCGATGTTGCGCAGCTGGCCGTTTACGGCGTCCAGCTCGGCGCGGTAGCGGCCTACGGCGGCTTCCATCAGCCGGGTGTAGAGGTTGGTTTTCGGTTCGATTGCGATAGCGTTCATTGCGCTTGCTCCTGTTCATGGTTTTCCATCAGCTGGCGCCACCTGGCGCGCAGCGCGTTGCAGCGTTCATCGCTTTGGCCAAAGTGGCGGGCCAAGAAGACTTTCCCCACGCGCTGGCCATTCAGCAGGCTTCGGCCAATGACCACGGCCTCGGCATTGCGTTGCTGTTCGGCGCGCTCCAGCTGGTCGAACAGCCTTTTCTCCAATACGGCTCTATCAGGTCCAAACATGTCTCCTCCTCGCCGCTCACGCGCGGCCTGCTTGGTTGATCCACTGCCGCGCCCTGGCGGTTGCCTGGGCCAGCTGTTGAGAAACGGCGATGCCTGGGCCGCCGGCGCTCCAGCGCTCGTCGCGCGGGCGGGTTTGGCGGCGGCGCGGCTTATCGGTGCCCAGCGCCTGGGCGCGGATGGCGTCCAGTACTTCCATGCCTTGGCGGTGCGTCATGCCCAGGTTGGCGGCCAGGCGGCGGTTGATCTTTTGCATGCGGACGCGCTCGCGGCTGGCTTCGCGCTGGCGCTCGGCGGCCAGCTGGTGGGCCTCGATGCCGCGCTGCGCCCATTCATGGACAAATTCCGGGAACATCCGCAGATAGCGCTGGTGCTCCTCGTATTCGCGGCGGGCAACCAGCTGCTCTGCGGTGAGCAGGTCGCTGTCGTCGTCCTGGCTTTCCACCAGCACGCGGTCAGCCTCGCTGAACTGCCATTCCGGCTTCGGCTCGCCCTGGGGCGGCACTTCCAAAAACGTAGAGTTATTGACACGAGTCCAAGGGGAAGCTGCGCTTCCCTCAACCCCGGCGGCCTTGCGGCTGATCTGCCATTCATGGACGCGGGTTTGCGCCAATTGGCCGCTGGCAAGCTCCACCACGCCAAACACGCGCTTTTGTCCTGGTTCGCCGTAGCGGTTTTCCGCCGGCTGGCTGTCGCGGGCGGTGCTGAGCGGCATGTCGGCGCGCTTGGCCTCATGGCCGCCCATCAGGTACACGAAGCGGCCCCAGTTGCCGGTGTCGGCGGCAATGGCGGCATGCATCAGCACGTCTTCGGCATCGGCCGTTTGATAGTCCCAGCGGCGCAGCTCGCGCCACACGCCCACCGGCGGGCCGCCAATCTGCTGAAACTGGCGGATGCCCCAATGGCTGGCCCAGGCATCCACACGGATGGCGGTAACGGTGGCATCGGTCGCGGCGGCTTGGTTTTTGCTCGCGCCATCATCCGGGCCGGCCACGCCGGCGTGGTCCAGCGCCTCAAAGTCCACGCCCACGCTGTCGCCGTTGTGCTTGGCACCGTCCACGTTCTTGGCGATGTACTTGGCGATGTAGCCGGCGGCCGTGCCTCGCTTCCAGTCGATGGCCTCAAACGCCACGCGCGCCTTGATGCCCTTCCATACCCAGCGCGGCGGGTTGGCCCAAAAATCTGCCTCGTTGCCGATCTTGGCGGCGATGTCCGCCAGCTTGCCCTTGGCGCCGTTGGCGCGCAGACCGCGCGCCGCCTGCATGGCATCGGCCTTGGTCAGCGCGTAGCGCAGGCCCAGCTCTTGGCGGTCTTCACGCACGGCATAGCGGGCCACAATGGCGCGGAAGGCTTTGACCTTGTCCTTGGCCATGAACAGCAGCGCATGCATGTGCGGCGTGCCGTCGTGGTGCGGTTCCGCCACGCGAAAGCCAAACGGGCGGACGCCGATTCGCGCCATGGCGGCGGTAATGCGTGACCACACGGTTTGCAGATAGTCGCGGGTATCGATGGGCGTGGCGCCGTTGTACTTAGCATTGCGCTTGCCGCTCTTGGCGTGGCGCGGGTGAAATTTGCTGGGCGCGGTAACGGTGATGAACTCGCCGGCGTATTCCAGGCCCACGGCGATATGCTCGAAACCGGCAATCCGCACCATCAGTTCCGCGCGGCGGATCACCGGGTTACTGGTGCTGAGGTCCGCCAGCTGTTGCAGGGTGTATTCCTGGCCCAGCTCGTTGATGGCGGCCAGCGCCTCCAGCAAGCCGCGGTTGCGGCGCTTCTGCTCGCGGCGGCGGGTAATGGCGTCATGGCTGGCATACAGGCCGTGGCGGCGATGCACCAGCCCTAGCTGGATAGACAGATGCTCGCTGCGGCGGGCATTGACGCGGCGCAGGGCGCGGCGCCACCACAAGCTGCATGCCACGCGCTTGGCACGGCCTGCTTTTGTTTTACCGGCCGGCGGCTCCACGCCATAGCGGGCGCAGTAGCGTTCCAGCTGCTCCATGTTTGCGCCGCGGCTGAGCAGCTGGTCCGCCTCAAACGCGCGCTGCTTGGCAAACTCCACCAGTTCCATCTCGCACGCGCCCAGCGGCAGCGCGTCGCGCGGCATAAAACGGGTGAGATCGCGCAGCCAGGCGTTGGCCTCGGCCTCGCGCGGGTCTGCCTGATCCTGGGCCAGCACCAGGGGCACGCCCCGGCGCTGGCGCCATTCGCGGCCAATCGCCCGGCCCAGGTGGCGCGGGAAACGGTCCAGATCAGGCAGGCGGCAGGTTTTCATGCGGCGCGCTCCTCGCGGGCGGCCGGCATGGATTGCGGCTGTTCGGCGCGCAGCGGCAGGCCGCCGCGCAGCAGCTTGGCTTCCGCTATGCGGGCCTCGGGCAGCATGTTCTCAATCGCTTCGATCACCATGCCCGGCTGATGCAGGGCCAACTGGCGCAGCTTCAGGCCATTCAGCAAGATTTGCTGATTGATGCCGCGCGCCACTTGCGCCAATACCTTGATGGCGTCCTGAATGTCCGCCAGCGCGTCCAGCTGCGCAGGCGTCAGCACCTTGGCTTGCAGCTCGTCCACCGCCACCAGTTGCGGCCCGGCCACCTCGCGGCGCAACGGCTCCACCGGCAGATGCACCGGCGCCAACCTGGCCTGGGCTTTTTTCTGCGCCTCATGGCGCGCCGCATTCTCGCGCGCCATGTTCACGGCGACATTGCGCCAGGGGGATTTAACAGGGGTAGCGGCATTCATGGCGTTGGCTCCAGAATCAGGCGGGCAAAACGAACTGCAGCACAATCAGCAACAGCACCAGGGCGCAGCAGCCCAGGTATTCCAGCCACTCGCCCAGGCCGGAAAACTCGCGGCCGGCGGTGGAATAGCAGGCGGTGCCATTGGCAAAACGGACGTAACGGAGCTTGGCAAGGCGTGGCGCTTGGGGCTGATGCATGGCGTTTTCTCCTGTGTGCTGCGTTTTTTGGGCGTAAAAAGCCCCCTCGCACTGCGCGGTGCGATTTTTCAATGAGAGGGGGAGGGGTAGGGCTTAGGCGGTCAGGCCCGGCAGCTCTAGCTGGTTTTCCGTGTCGGCCTTCTGGCGGCGTATCTCCAGCTGCATTTCGATGAGCCGCTGCTTGGTTGCCATCGGAATGTGGATGCCTGCCTTCGGCAGTGCCGGCGGGCTGAGCGTTTCGCGCACGGTGCGGAATAGGGTGAAGTTATGGCCGCAGACAATGTTGGTGCATTGCAAATACTCTTCCTGTGTCAGCGGGGACAAATAGCGACTGGTACGGGTGTAGGCCACGCAGTTGCAGTGGGGGCAGATAAAGGCCATGGTGATTAGCTCCTGCAGAACACTTGAAAGGTCAGATGGTTCATCTGCGTCACCTTGGTGCAGATGGCGTCGCGGATGGCCTCCAGGCGCTGGCGTTCGCGCTTGTCCACCTCGCCGTCGCGGGTGGCTTCGCGCCATTCGCGCGCCAGGCGGCCCACCTCGTCCACCAGCTCCATGTACACGCGCTGGATTTCTTCATCGTCCACCGCCGCCACGTCCGGCAGAGGGATAAACACGCCGCAGGCCTCCGCCGCAACGGCCTCGGCAAACAGCGTGGTGCCGCTAAAGGCTTGCATCTGCAAGGCTTCATGGACAGATACCGATTGGCCCTTGCGCTCGTACACGCGGTTTTCCAAGGCGTCTTTGCTCATGCCCAGTGCCGCAGCCATAACCGGCCATCCACCTGGCATGGCTTTACACATGCTTTGATAACTGATACGTATCGTGTCCATGTTCTTCCTCACCCTGCCGATGTCTTGGCCAATTTTTCATCCAGCGCAATCAGGCAGACTTTGCTGCGCCAGATATGCAGCGCCAACCTCACCAACCATTTCGCAGCGTGGCAGCGCTGGCGCAGTGTTTGGCATTTGATAACGAGAGCTACCGTGGGCACTTATCATTCCTTGCAGTTAGAGCTAGATCCCCGTTTGTCGGCAGAACTGATCGGTACCTTGGAAGCGGCTGGTTTGTCTGTGAATCGACTCATCAAGCTGTCTTCTAATAGCAGCGGGTTTGTATCTGTATGCATTTCTAGCCTTGCCAGCTGTTTTCCGTGGAAATCAGTGGCAGACGTGCTAACAGCTTGGATTCAGGCCAAACATAATTGCGAGCTACAAATAATTAAGCCAGACGGCACATCCATAACAGCCAAGGGCAAAACGGCGATTGATGCCTTGAAGCAGCTGGAGGGCGCGGATACTCTGCTCATTTCTGCAACCACGCCTGAGCAATAAATCGCATCTGGTCCCAACTGCCAAACCGGGTATCTGGCTGCCAGCGAATGCGAGCCTTGCCAGTGAGTAGGACCAGAAAGCTACTGACAACTAAGGTTGCGCACTGCCTGGCGGTAGCCAGGCCGTCTTGCGCACGAAAGACCAGATACATTTGCTGTGTCATGCGCGGTGTTCCTGTTGAATCTGAGCGGGCGGGAGCTGGTGGTATTCCGCCAGCGCTGCTTGCAGCTGCGCTTCGGTTTTGCACTTCAGCATGTACTTGGCGGCATAGGCGCACACGCCGGCAGTCATGCCGTAGTGCATGGCCAAGTGTTGATTCAAAGCCTGATGCTGCTGGGGAAAGGTAGTTGCCACAGTAAGCCCTCCTGTTCGGTGGTTATGCGAAAAATGCGCTTGGGGTATCGTTGCCTTGATCGTTGATCTGAGCCTTGAAATCCTCTAAACCGAGACGGCAAAGTGCGCCGGCAAAATTGCTTCTACTGAGGTTGAGCGATTTGCTAATTTCATCCAGCTCGGAGACCTCTTGCACGGTCAGGTACATTTGCACTCTCTCGGTTGCCGCTCCTCTTGGCGCCCTGGCGGGGCCAGATGAACGACGCTTGCGCTTCGGAACGTGGGCCATGTGAGTTACTATGCCTAACATAGTGAGTCATGAACGACATAATACCAACAAATGTTGGTGTGTCAATACGCTGAGGACGACATTCGTGAGTATTAATGTGCGTTTGAGGGAAGAGCGCAACAGGCTTAACTTCATCCAGATGGATGCTGCTAAAGCAGCAGGGGTGAGCTTTACGGCTTATCAGAACTATGAGCGAGGGGACCGAACCCCAAATGCAGAGACCCTTCAAAGGCTGCATGAAGCCGGTTTTGACGTACTGTACATTGTGACAGGTGTTCGCAACGGTGCAGCTCTCTCGAACGAGGACAGCAGCCTGCTGGCCCGTATCAACCAACTCGATGACAAAGCCCGCCGTGCCTGGCTGGCCAGCGCCCAATCGTTTGTCGAGAGCTACACCAACAGCTAACCGTTGACAGCACCCATGGGTATCGAATGAGTCATTTTTCGGACCGGCTCAAAGAAGAGCGCAAACGGCTTGGAATAATCCAGACCGATGCGGCGAAGGCTGCAGGTATTGGCTACACGACGTACTACTCCTACGAAAAAGGAGAAAGAACGCCCAATGTTGAAACTCTCCAGAAATGGCATGAGGCGGGCTTCGACGTCCTGTATCTTGTGACAGGCATTCGCAACGGTGCAGCGCTGTCGAACGCGGACAGCAGTCTGTTGGCTGATCTGAACCAAGTTGACGAGAAGGGCCGCGTGCTTGTTCGCGGCCTGCTGGATACCTACAAGCGCTTGTCGTAGGTCAACCCCACCCGCCTAAACAGAAGCCCGGACGTAGCCGGGCTTTGTCATATCTGAATCACTTCAATCAATCGTGGTATCTTTAGATTTTCGAATGGCATTTTGTGTCAAGAAAAGCAAAACCCGCGTATATCCAGGAGATCGTAAAGCCAATGCCGAAATCCCAAGACCTGAAGCCAGAAGACACCAAGCTCTTCCCACTCTACGTTCACGAACTTTGGTGGCTTGCGAACGCTATCTGTCAGAAGACCGAACGCCTCTTCAACGAAGTAACGGTACCAGAAAATGGCTCTGTCTTGGAGGTAAATCCAGAGCTACATTCGCTGATTGCATCTGTCCTTTCCGACGCAGCGAACCTCAAGAAATTCCTCAATACCCCAAGTGCCAAGCTAAACGGCGAGTCCGGTCGTCAGTATCGACTCCGGCGTGCACGCGTCGCTGCGCTCAAGAGTATTCTCGATGGGGTTCATCTCACCGAGCTGCTCAACGTAAAGGTTCGAAACACACTTGAGCACTTCGATGAGTATCTCGACGAAGCGAATCTCACAATATCCGAGGCGAAAAATCCACCCTCCCCCATAGCGGCATACAATATGATCTTGTCTCATTGGGAGGCGGTAGAGCCGCGGGTCTACCCGATTCGCCTGTACATCTCCAAGGAGCGGAAGTTCTACAACATGAAGTGGAGCGTTGACCTTGATGCCATGAACAAGGAGGCTGCCGCTGTTGCCGAGAGATTGATGGCTTATATGGGGGGGGCGCAGGGGGGGGGCAGGCGGCATCATGTTGCCTCTCAGTTAACCCGACGCCTAACCTTTCTATCGACCGCGTACCCCGGATCTGCGGCGGACCGCGCTGTTGTGCCGCTGCTGGCTACAACAGCCGCCCAAAAAATAAGCGCCTCCAGTGAGAGGCGCTTTGTCATTGCCCTGGCGGAGGTTGCGCACAGGTCTATCCACCGGCGGCAGTGGATCAGTCGATGAAGGTTGCAGGACTGACGCCGAAGCGAGCAGCCAGCTGTTTTACTTGGCGTAGGCTCAGTTCGCGCGCGCCGGCCAGCACCTCGGCCACCGTCACTGGACTGCCAATCTCTGTCATGTCGCCAAGTTGCAGTCCGTGTTCCTGCATGAGAAACCGCAATGCATCGAGGCCGCTGACCTGATTTGCAGGGTGGTGTGCCTGCTCGTAGCGGTCTACCACCGCGTACCCCGGATATCACAAAGCTCGTAGGGTGGATGCCCCGCAGGGGCGATCCACCGCTTTGTTGTCTGCAAAGACACCGCGTACACTGGATATCGCAAAGTTCGTGGATGCCCCGCAGGGGCGATCCACCAGCTTTGCAGGATGAAAGCGCAATGACAGCCGCCCATATCATCGCAGAACCAAACAAGCGCCTCCGGCAAGAGGCGCTTTTTCATTGCCCTGCCGCTGGTGGTGCTCGGGTGAGTCTGCTACGACAGGCAAGCAAACAGCGCAGCCACGCAGACCTCGCGTGGAGTGCTGATCAGCAGAACCTTGTGCGGGCGGGCGCAGCCGCTGGCCATGTTTGATATTGCGGCATCGAATGCGTCCTGCACCTCGCTGCCTCTATTTATGGCGATGTCGGCCACGATCTTGGCCGACTCGAACCAGCTCGTAGGGTGGATGCCCCACAGGGGCGATCCACCGCTTTGCCAAGGGGGCGCGATAGCTGCCGCGAATATCATCGCCACACAAAACACGCGCCTCTCGCAAGAGGCGCTCTTTCATTGTCCTGGGCTGGTGGCTTGGGGCGAGCGGCCGACGGTGCATAAAGCAAACAGCGCCTCCATGCCATTCATGACATGGAACACATTGCGCATGCGTGTTTACAATTTATTAACAAAATGTAAAAATCATTGATCCTGCTTGGAGAAGATATTTGCTTCGACTGCAGTTTGATGCGCGTTTAATGCGACTTTGCTAAGGGCCGTAGGTCAGAAGGGTGAACTTACGAAGCCCAGCTTTTGCTGAGATGGGCTATGAACAGTATTAATTTTTAATGTCATGTAAAAGTTTGCTTTCTTCCCTTTGGTCAAGATTGCACGTTTAATGAGTATAGTTAAGGAGCTGTTATGAAAAAGTATATATTAACTTTGATGGCAATATTTTATTGTACAGGAGTGTATGCATTTGATCTTGGAGGGTTTTTGAATGGATTTGCTGGTGCGGGCGGATTCAATATAAAATTCCTGAGTCAGACCGATAAAGATGAAATAAGATTAAGAAAAATAGTTAAAGAAATGAATGGCGATTCAACTGGTGACGAGATTAAATATAAGGCCAGCGTAGTGAAGTCATTTTCTGATGCATATGCAGCTGGAAATTTATTCGAGATTGAGCCTGGCTATTTCATGACCCCGCCGCGGCTTTTAAATCAGGGCGATCAGCATTTCTATGAATCATGGTTGGTTACAAAAAATAATGTAGGCGATACAAATAAATCTACCGTTGAGCGCTATCTTGCTTTTTGTGATGAAAAATTGCTAGGGAAAGATGTGTCGATATCTGGGGGGTGGGATGGTGGCTATGTAAATTTTTCCCCTAGTAAATTTTATAGTATTGTTTTAACATTTCGTGATGCTGCTGAAAAAAGCTGGGGTCACGTAGGTGTTTACTATAATTATATCTGCTCTAAAAAAAATGAATAAGCTCCGGTTGGTAAAATTTAGGATGCCTAAATTAGGACCGCGTACCCCGGATATTGCTGGATTGACCTGAATCTGCTCGTAGGGTGGATGCCCCGAAGGGGCGATCCACCAGCTTTACAGGATGAAAGCGGAATGACAACCGCCCATATCATCGCAGAACCAAACAAGCGCCTCCCGTAAGAGGCGCTTTTTCATTGTCCAGCCGCTGGAGGGGCGAGCGGCCGACGGTGTGCAAAGCAAACAGCGCTGCCATGCAGACCTCGCGAGGGGCGCAGACAAGCAGGGTGTTGCGGGGCTTGGCGCTGTCGCTGGTGAATCGGGACAGGGCAGCATCGAATCTTTCCTGGACATCCTGCCGCGCATTAAAGGTGATGTCGGCCATGATTTGGCCAGTAGTTAGGGTGGTCGAAACGCTGTTGTGCAGCTGCCCGCCACAGTAGCACTCTCTTACGCGTGTTTGAGCTCTCGCAGCACCTCCGGGCGCTGGTCTACCACTTTCAACAATATCTTGGCGGTGCCAGTAGGTTGTCGTCGGTTCTGTTCCCAATCTTATAGCGCGTGCTTGCTGGCCGCTTGTGGCAGGTACAACTATTTATTGTGCGAGTTGGTGTGTCTGAAGACCCTTTCGTAGGGCTGGTTGCGAGCTTGTGTGCGCGGAAATCTGTGCGGCAGTGCAGCAAATATGAGACAAGGTACTTGTTGAGCATTAAAATTCTTATGTCATTTTTTGTTTTTATTGGAATTAATAACGTTGCTGTTAGCATTAAATTAAAATTTTATGTTTTGTTAATAAAAAAAAATAATTAACTTCATAAATTAACAATTTAGAAACTTATGCCAAATGATAATTGTCCGGCATTTTTCATTATGTCTGGAGTAGTTGATGTTAAGATCACTTGGCCGTATGACAACTGGCGATTCATTATTAAATAATAATACTCAAGGCAGTAGAGTCAATACCACTGCGAATGATGGGCCTCCTCCTGAGGATTACACTAAGATTGATCCAAATGCAGGAACACCTGCAGCTATTGTGACGCTTAGCAATAAAGATGGATCTGTTTTGGAAAAGGCTATTGTCTATGAAAAGCCCAAGTCACAAGCAAGTGGAAAAGCGCCGCCTACGGGGTTTGAGCCTTATGATCCAAAAGTGCCAAGTGATTTCTACGTAAAGGATGCTGGAAAGTTTGCAAATTGCGCATGGGATGTGGCTTCACTATTTATATTGCCAGAATACAAGGTTGGAAAAGCTGCTGTGCAAATTGCGAAGGATGTACTTCTTTATACAAAGAGTGTAGATGATACAATTTCGGATTGCAAAGATGGTATAGGTGTAATTATTACTCATAAACAACCACCGAAGCAACCGCCGCCAAAACCCGCTACCGTTGGTGGCGGAGGGTGCGAGGGTGTAGATGCTGCTCATTTGAACAACGTAAATAATGCCGTGGTAGGTGGTATGGGTAGTTTGGGTTCAAGTAGCGGATATGTAGAGTGTAGTGAACCTACTATTTATGATGGCTCGACTGGTGGTGGGGGCGGAGGAGGGGGGGGAGGCCCAAATGACAATCATTTTGTTATTGAGATGGATTAATTTGTTCTTCATTTTCCTGATCGCTTGCTCTGCAATTTATTTGAGGTAGGTTGTTTTGAGATTGTTATTATTTATTCTGCTGTCTCTAATTGCCGTATTTTCAATGGCAGAGAGTATGGTTGGTTCTCCGGTCGGTCGTGAGCCATTAAAAATTATAAAGAAGGTTTGTCCGCGATATCCAACTGGTGAAACAAATTTCTCCGGCAGGGTGGAGGTGCATTTTGTTATTCAGGAGGATGGGAGTACTAGTAATATAACCGTTGTGGGGGACGTGGACCAAGCGGTACGAAAGGCATGTGAGGATGCAGTTAATCAGTGGAGGTTTCAGCCATATCATGATGATGGAAAATTAAGGAAGGCTAAAACCTACTTTGTTTTCCATGGGCCTATGGAAGGTAATGACGTAAGTCTCTGATTTTTTTGTGGTGGTTTAAATAAGTGTGATTTGTAATTAAGGAAAGCGGCAAAGTAATTAAATTCAATCCTTCGTATTATATAAACTTGTCTCCAGCTCCAGCGCCGTGGTGTAGCCGCCGTCACCCAGCTGATGCGTTACCTTCTTCAGCACCCAGCCGGTGGCGTCGATGACGGGCTTGAACCCTTGCACCTGGGCGGGCAGTTCCGGGAATAGCTCCGGCCGGCCTTCGGCCAGGGTGATGGAGAATTCGGCCACGCCGCGTTGCAGCTTTTGCCAGGCGGCTTTTGCGCCTTGCAGCGCGGTGGCCTCGCTGACGTAGACGTGGCGCAGGACTTTGATGTTTTCGCTGCTGGGTTCGATGCCCTTTTGTTGGATGGCGGTGAGCTTGGTGCGCTTACTCTTGCGGCCCAGCTTGGTGACGGTGGCACGGCGTTCAAACTTGGTGTCTTGGTTGACGACAACTTCGCCTTTTTTCGCGCCGCGCACGTCTTGCCAGTAGGCTTTGACGGCGGTGTAGGCGTTACGGTCCGCCACGTTGAAGCGGTGGCTGTCGCCGCTGCTGCGCCGGATCAGACAGGCAGGGAAGGGCTGGCCGGTGACGGTTTCGGCATCGCCTGCTTTGCAGAAGATCAGCCGGCCTTGTTTGACGGTGGCGATGGCGTCGTATTGCTCGGCCAGGCGGCTGAGCAGGTTGGCGTCGCTTTCGCTGGTTTGGTCGATGTGTTCGATCTTTTGCTTGGCCAGCCAGGCTGGGATAGCCGGCGTCAGGCCGTTGGCTTTGGCGATGGCCTGCACGATGGCGCCCAAGGTGGTTTGGTGCCAGCTCTTTTCGCGTTTGGTGGCGATGCCGGCGCGCAGGTCGGTGGCGCGGGCGCGTAGGGTGAGGGTGTCCGGCGTGCCGGTGTGCTCCACCTCGTCCACGATGTAGCTGCCCTTGTCCACCAGCGCCGCGCCGGCCCAACCCAGCGACAGCTTGATGGTGACGCCGCGTTCCGGGATGTCCAGCCGGCCGTCTGCATCGTCCAGCACAATGTCCAGCTGGTCCGCCTCAAATCCCCTGTTGTCGGTGAGCGTTAGGCTGATCAGCCGCGGGGTGATGTTGCGGGTGATGTCCTTGCCGCCTAGCAGGATGCGGCAGATGGGTTTGCGCGGCTGGCGCTGGCGCAGCGCG
Organism: Chromobacterium sinusclupearum; assembly: GCF_002902845.1. Taxonomy (GTDB): domain Bacteria; phylum Pseudomonadota; class Gammaproteobacteria; order Burkholderiales; family Chromobacteriaceae; genus Chromobacterium; species Chromobacterium sinusclupearum. Next base: position 65,970 of record NZ_PPTF01000078.1, on the reverse strand, counting down.
TCCGACGCTTGCGTGGCCAGGCCATCCAGCTGGACGGCGGTTTGCTCGAACAGCTGCCCGGCGGCGCTCATTGGATCAGCTCCAGCATGGCGTGGGTGACGGTGCCGAGTAGGTCTAGCAGCTGATCGTCCACGCGCTTGAGCGATAGGGTGAAGTCTATGCACCTGGCTGCGCCGTCGCTGAAAAACTCTTGCCGGCTGATGTCCATCTTCTCCACCACAAAATAGCCGTATAGCGTGCCGGTGCCTTCGATCAGTGGCCAGGCGCGGCCTTGGTCCGCCATCAGGCGCAGCAGGCTGAGGGCGGTTTCGCCGCCGGTCAGCTCCGGCATTAGCCGGCCGGACAGGGTGATGCACTCTTCGTCCGGCCCCAGGAACTGATAGGCCGGGCGCAGGCCCACGCGGCTATTGCTAGGCCAGCGCCAGCCGTATTGCTGTTTGAAATCCTGATAGGGCAGGGTGTCCAGCGTGAACACGAACAGGCCCAGGGCCATCATCGGCATGCCTAGCATTAGTCGAAGTCTCCAAAGAGTGAACGGCGCGCGGCGGCTTGCTGGCTGCCGGCTTTGGCCAGTGCCTGCGCCACCTGGCGCTGCACCACGGCGGCGAGCTGCTGCTCGTTCATGCCCGGCGTGGTGTTGACGGTGATGTTGATGGTGGGCGCGGCCACGGCGGCCGGCGCGCTGGCGCGCAGCGGCGGACGGTGGTCCAGTTGGCCGGCCATGGCGGGCGCGGTGGCGATGGCGATGCCGGCGCCGGCGGCGGTGAGCCGTTTGGCAGCTTCGCGCATGCTGGCCAGCGGCCCGGCCTGGCCCTGATCGATGCCTTGCTCCAGGCCGGCCATGGTATGACCGCCGATGGTGGCGAACACGCGGGATGGGCTGTGAATGTCCAGCTTCTTGCGCAGCCACTCCGGCAGCATGTCGCCCACGCCCAGGATGGCATCTTTGACCCACACGATGCCCTTCTTGATGCCTGAGACGATGCCGGACATGATGTCCAGGCCGACAGTGATGAACTTGGCGGCCAGCTCCGGGCCGATGACGATCAGGTTGGCCAGCCACTTGCCGAAGCCCTTGCCGCTATTTGCCGCCGCGTCCAGGCTTTGCTTGCTGGCATCCACCGGCCCCAGCAGCTTGGATACCCATTCCCACGCGGCCTTGAACGCGCCGACCAGCCAATCCCAGACAGGGCGCAGCGGCTCCAGCGCGGGGCCGATGGCGGCAAAGACTTGATCGAATATCGCGCCCAGCGGCGCCAGCCCTTCTTTCAGCCCTTCCCAAAAGCCCGTGAACCAAGCCTTGATCGGTTCCCAATACTTGTAGATGAGCAGAGCGGCCAGGCCGATGATCAGGCCGATGGGGTTGGCCATGGCCAGCCGGCCGACAAACATCAGCGCCTGGCCAATGCCCATGATGGCGCTGGCCGCGCCAGACGCTGCAGCGGCCAGGCCGCCGCCGATCAGCTTGCCGCCGCCCTTGAGGCCATCCATGGCCATGCCTTTGACGCCGCGGGTTTTGACATACTGCGTCACCGCGCCGAGTTTGGCCCCGGCACTGGCGCGCGCCAGCGCCAGCTGGGCGGCAACGGCCCGCCAGAGCGCGGCGGTGTACTTATAGACGGCGAGCTTGCCGGACTTGAACTTGTCCACCAGGCCAGTTCCCATGGCGCGAGCCAGTTCTAAGCTGCGCGCGCCGGCGGCCCGCATGGCGGCGGGCAGGGTGGATTTCAGCCCCTTGGTCCATGCCCATAGGCGCTTGAGCGGTTCGCGCGGGCTGGATGCGCGCCAGGCATCAGCCAGCCCCTGGCTGGCACGTTTGGCGGCGGCCGCGCCGGCGGACAGCTTGCCGGATAGGGATTGCCCCGCGCCTGCGCCGGCTTTGCGCAGATCGACCAGCTTTTCCACCACGCCGCCGGCTCGAATGCCAAGGGTGGACAGACTGAGACGGGCCAGCGCGATGGGACCGAGTATGCCGGCGATGGCGATAGCCAAACCGGCAAAAGCCAGCAACGCCAAGCCAGTGAAGGCTAAAACTCTCATGATGGTATTGGCCAGCTCTGGGTTTTCCTTGGCCCACTCGCCCAGCCTTTCCGACAGCTTGCCAATCCACTCCGCGGCGGCCTTCAGCTCCGGGCTGATGGCTTCGCCAAAGCGCACCATGGCATTGGTGAAGGTGCCGGACGCGGCGTCCCACAGGTTTTTCAGGGTGCCGAGCTGCTGATTGACGCGCTCTTGCAAGCTGGCTTGCTCGGCTAGATTTTTTACAACGTCGGCGTAGCCGTCCTTGCCCTTATCGATGATCTTGGACAGGACTTCATTGGTTTCCTTGTCGTCGCCGAAGATGTCTTTCAGCACCGCCAGGCGGTTGACCATGTCCAGCTTTTCCAGCTGATTCAGCTGCGACATGAGCTTGTCCAGGCCGCCAAACTCGCCCTTGCCGTTGGTGAAGTCCAGATCCAGCGCAATGCCCTTTTGCTTACGCAGGTTCTGCTGCACCTTCTTGATCTTGTCCACGTTCAGGCTCGCCGCAATGACTTTGCGAATGGCGTTGCCGGCTGATTCGCCGCGCATGCCGGCCTGATCCATCATCACCACGAAGGGGGCGAAGGCTTTGGTGCCTTCCAGCCCTTTGACGCGCATCATGTCCATGGCTGCGCCCAGGCCCTTGTAGGCTTCCAGCATGTTGTCCGGGTCTACGCCAGCGTAAAAGCCGCGCTGGATCATGTCCACCAGACCCATCATGTCCTTTTCGCTGGTGCGGGTGGCGTCTTGCAGCTTGGCGGTGAATTCCGCCGCCGCCTCTGGCGTCATCTTGAGCTGCACGCCCAGGTAAGCCGCGGCTTCGCCCAGGCCGCCCAACACGGACTGCGCGCTCATGCCCTGGCGTTGCAGCATGGTCATCATGTTTTGGAAATCGGCGGTGGTGCCGGGCAGGCGGTCGCCCAGCTTTTCCGCCAGGCGGTTGATCTGCTCGAACTCCGGCGGGATGACGCCGCCGGCGCGCATCATTGCGCCTTTCAGCTGGGTGGCGGCGTCTTCGGCCTGGGCGTAGGCCATCACCGGCATGGCCATGGTGGCACCGATGGCCGCGCCGCCAACTGCGGCTTTCGCGCCTGCGCCGGCGATCTTGTCGCGCACTGCGATATGTTGGCTGTAGCGCTGCTGCGCCTCGTTGAGCAGCCGCTGCCTGCGGGCGACGGCATCGAGCTTGCCTTGGCGGGCGTCTAGCGCGCGGTTGGTTTCTTGGATGCGGGCGGCGAGGGTGGTTTCCGTGGCGGAAAGCTGGCGGGTGTCGATGCCTTCCTTCTGCAGCGCGGCCGAGGCGGCGCGGGCGGCATCCAGGCGCTTGCGGTGGGCCATGCTGAGTTTGTCTACGGCGCGTTCGGCGGCGGCGTATTTGCGGGATAGTTTGATGCTGGCGCCGCCGGCCTGTTCCATCTGCTGGCGGACGGCTTCCAAGCGTTGGCGCGCGCCGGCCAGCGCCTGGCCGGTGTCCTTGCTTTCTTTGGTGAGTTTGCGGAAGGCATCGATGCTGCTTTGCGCGGCTTGGAATTGCTTGAGCTGGTCCCGGCTTTCCTTCACCGCGCGCGCCAGCGCTTGGTTGCCGGCCATGGCTTGCTTGAGCGGCCGGGTCAGTTTGTCCACGGCCGCCAGCAGCACTTCGATTTTCAGCTTGCTATTCATCGTCGGCGGCTCCTGATCTTAGGCGGGCCGCCTCGCGCCAGCTGGCCAGCTCGGCCAGCGGCATGGCGCTATAGGCCGAGGGCGGCCAATGAAATATGGTGGCGATGTCGGCGATGGCGTCGTCTACGCTGCCGGGGAGGGGCTGGCGGGCTGCTCTGATTTCTTCAACAAAAAACCGGCCACCACGGTGGCGCATTGCAGCAGGTCGGCCGGGTCTAGCCGCTTGGCTTCTTCTTCCGTCAGCGCCGGCATGGACAGGCGCGGCAGCAGCTTGATGGCGGCGTCCACGTCCAGCTGCAGCACGTCGGCCAGCTTGAGGCCGCGCAGCTCGCCGGCGCCGGGGCGGCGTAGCTGGATGGTTTCGATCTTGGTTTCGCCGCGCTGGATGGGGGCGTCCAGCAGGATGGTGTTTTCGTTCATGGCTTGGGGTTCCTAGAAATGGGGGTTACAGGCCGACGTTGGCGCGGTGCTGGGCCATGCGGTCTTGGCCGGCCACCTTGAACACGTCGTTGACGATGTCGATTTCGATCAGCTCTTTGCCGTCCATGATCCATTTCAGGTAGGTCAGGTCGGTCTTAACCTTGAACTCGCCGTTCTCGCCGGCTTTGGCGTCGCCGGAGTCCAGCTCGTTGTGGCGGCCGGCGGCGACGATTTCCACGGCGTGGCTTTCGCCGGTGGCTTCGTTGGCGTAGCTGCCCATCCATCGCAGCTTGGCGGCGTCGTGCTTTTCCGCGCCGAAGGTGGCGATGATTTCCGGGATGGGGCCGTTGTAGGTGTGTTCCATCTCCAGCTTTTCTACGCCCTTGAGCAGTGCCACCGGGCCGATCATGCCGGCGCCGGTGTAGTCCTCGGTTTTCATCTTGAGCGCCGGCAGTTTGACCGACAGGCATTCGGCAATGAAGGACATGCCATCGTTGAACAGGTTGAATTTGCGCAGGGTGCGCGGCAGTGCGGCCATGGTTGTCTCCTGTTAGCCGTTGACCTTGGACGCGAAGTCGATCAGGTAACGGTCGGTGATGCGTTGGCGCAGCATCAGGTTTTCCAGCGGCGGAATGGGGGTGTAGTCGTAGTCGATGGCCAGCTTGCCGGTCTTGAGCGTGTCCTTGTCGTTGACGGTGGCGTCGTACCAGCAGGTAAAGCCCAGCAGATAGCCATTGGTCACCAGCTCGCGGCCCTTGGCGTTGACGCCGTCCACGATGTCTTTCACCAGCGTGGGCGTGAGCGGCTTATCCATGGCCCACATATGCGCTTCCGCCAGGGTGTCGGCCAGCACCTGGGCGGTGCGGGTGTAGGACTCGAACGCGAACAGCGGATCGTCGCTGCAAGTCCGGCTGCCCCAAAAGCGGAAGCCGTCGCGGCGGATCAGGGTGGTGATGGATTTTTCGTTGAGGAAGCCAGCGTCGGTGGCCGGGTTCTGCAAGTCCCAGTAAACATCCTGGCTGATGCCGGTGACGCCTTGCACCACCACATTGGACAGCGTCTTATGCCAGCCCTGGGTTTCGTCCAGCATGGCGCGCAGGCCCAGCGCGCGGGCGACGGCAGGGGCGGGCATGTCCTTGTTGGCCACGCCATCCCAGGCGGTGAAGTCCGGCCAGATGACCATCAGCTCGCGTTGGCCAAAGTTTTGGCGGTAGGCGGCGGCATCTTCCTTGGTTTTGCAGCCGTTGGCGCTGACGTAGCCGAAGGCGCGCAGCTTGGCGGCGAGGGCGGCCAGCTCGGTGGCCACCGGCAGAGTGTCCAGCGCCGGCACGCCCAGGATGCGCGGACGCACGCCGACGCGCTGCTGGGCGCTGAGCAGCGCCTTCAGGCCGGTGTTTTGGCCGGCGGGTGTGGTGGCGCCAATGATCAGGCTGTTTTGTTCCGCCGCGTCCTTGCCGGTTTTGACGCGCACCACCACCACCAGCGGGCTGGCGTTGTCGGCGATGGCTTGCAGGCTGGCGGCCAGGGTGCCTTTGCTGCCGGCCTTGCCGATGGCGGCTTGCACGTCGGTCAGCAAGACCGGGACGTCCAGCGGGAAGGCCGCCGGGTCGGAATCGTCCGCGGTGCAGACCATGCCGATGACGGCGGTGGAAATGGTACGAATGGGGCGCGTGCCGGTGTTGATTTCCAGCACGCGGACGCCGTGGTGGTAGTCCTGGGGCATGTCTCAGTCTCCGGGTGAGGTTCTGAGCATGTTGCCCCGCGTGATATTCCGGCGCGAGCGGTGCTTGTTGTATCAGCCGGCGGCACAACCTAGCATGGTGTTTGACCGCATTTTGCTTAGGAGTCTATGCCCGTTCCCGCTTCCGATCTGATCCAGCGATTTCTGGAGAAGGCGGATTCAGCGGATATGCTCACGTTGTTAAATTGGATGGCGGATGTGGGGCAATCGGATGCGCCGCTACATTTGCGCGCCAGGATGGCGGCGGATTTGCGGCAGTTGCTGGCCGAAACTGCGCGGCGTCAGCAGAGGGAAGCGAAGCAGTTGGGGCGTTTAACCGACGCGGAAGTGTCCGTAGTTTTACTTATCGCCGCTGGCCGCAGTTACCGCGATGCTGCGCAAGCGCTTGGCATCACTGAAAGAACCATCCGCGCCCATATCGAAAATGCCTATAGAAAACTGGGGCTTAAATCTGAAGCGGGCAAGCGGCTGGATGCGCGCTTGCTGGTAGCGCACATTTTTTTGCCGGAGGTTATGCAGCGGGTTGGCTTAAACGACAATATCAAATCTGTAACAATTTCGTAAAAATAACGGCTTGGCATTTAATTGCCTAATTCAATAATAAATGAGGTTAGAAATGCACAATCGTTCCGTTGCCAACACCTTGAATCCCCTGATTGGCCATGACCCGCGCGAGACACTAGAAAACCTCTGCGTCTGCCTGGCGCACTTGGGCGAGACCTTCGCCAGCCATCATGAAGACCCGTCGATCCACTTCTTCGCTGTCAGCGCCGCCGCGGCGCTGAGGTATGAGGCGGAGCAGATCGAGCAACAGGCCGCTTGATAGCCGGCAATGAACAAGCCCCGCGCGTGCGGGGCTTTCGTCAATCAGTTCCCGGTGGCGTGGGCCAGTCGATCTTGGCGGGGAAGCCGGGCTGCTGAGGCACTCTAGATAGTAAAACCCGATATTTTCGCCATAGATCGTAATCGCGCTTTTCCTCCTGGGAAGCGATGCCCAAGTTAATAGCGTCGGCCAAAATCTGTATTTTCTGATTGGCTTCTGACATCTTCATATCTACTTTTTGCTGCTCGCCCAATGATGGTCTGTCCAGTCCCACCCGCCGCTGACACATGGGAAGCCCGTCTGGCCCAGGCACAACATCATCATCAGGGGACCGACCAGTCATGACTTTAGCGTATAGGTCATCTGGTATTTCTTTGATGTCGGCAGGCAATTGACCGTAATAAGCCGGATCATCGAAAAAAGCATTGAGTTTGGCGCTATAGAACATCATGCCCCCCAGACTAAATAAGCGAATACCAAGGATGAATAGGTATAGTGGTTTTTGATTTTGATGCTGCTCATGTCTATAGGCTCAGCCCCGCCAAACGGATAGGCGCCCGCATTGGCGGATACTGACATTGGCACGGCTATGATTGCCGCGAAACCCGTCCGCATCGAAATGGGCAGCGCCACCGTAACCGTACCGCCCGCGGGAATATTGACTCGGCCGGCGCAGAAAACAGAACCATTGGGTAGGCGCTGCCAGATATTCTCCGACCCCACGCTGCCCGGCATCGCCGCTTGCGGTATGGCGTCCGCGATTCCATATCCGTCCAGCGTGGTCGGCTTGCCGGATGTGATCTTGCTCCAGTCCAGCGCCGGCACGTCTGCCGCCTGCATCTGTCGCCCAGCCGTGACGCGGCCTTTGGCGTCCACTGTCACCATGCCGTAGCTGCCCGCGCTGACGCCGCTGTTTGCCAACGTCAACGCCCCGCTGGCATTGCCACTGCCATCGAATGCGACGCTCCAGCTGCCGTCGCCTGTCATAGAGATGTTGCGCGGGGTTTTCAGGCTGTTGGCGTAGGCGACGGCATCCCGGCCTGACTTGATGTTTTCAATATCCGTTATCGTTGCCAGGCTCTCCCAATTCTGAAATTTCCCGCCGCCTCCGGAGGCTTGCGGATTGCCGTTACGGAACCAGACCCGGCCCGTAATGCCGGCAACAAACTGAATGACCGTATCACCCGCCCCGCGCATGACGGACAACACGCCATAAGACACGCCGGCCGGCGCATTCTTCGGATTGCTGATGTAGTGACAGCCACTCACTACAGCCTTATCCAGGTCAGCCCCATCAGGCAGGGCGCCAACTACTTGGCCGTCTTGAATGCCATATCCCGCCAGCGTGGTCGGCTTGCCTGACGTAATCTTGCTCCAGTCCAGCGCCGGCACGTCAGCTGTCTGCATCTGTCGGCCTGCGGTGACTCGGCCCATGGTATCGACGGTCACGATTCCGTAGCTGCCAGCCGCCGCGCCGCTGTTGGCGAGCGCCACTGTTGGGTTGCCGTTTTTGCCGTCGCCATTGCTGACGGTCACACCCTGGCCCGCTGCCAGGCTGCGGGCTGCGCAAGTGCCTGGGCCGGTGTTGACGTACAGCCCTACGGAGCCTTTGAGGTCGGACAGCGCCGTCAGGTCTGCGCTGAGCGGCTGCGCGTCGGTGATGCCGTAGCCCGCCAATGTGGTGGGCTTGCCGCTGGTTATCTTGCTCCAGTCCAGCGCCGGCACGTCGACCGCCTGCATCTGCCGTCCTGCCGTGACGCGGCCCTTGGCGTCCACCGTCACCATGCCGTAGCTGCCAGCCGTCACGCCGCTGCTGGCCAACGTCAGCGCGCCGCTGACGTTGCCGTTGCCGTCGAAGGTGACGCTCCAGCTGCCGTCGCCGGTCATGGCAATGTTGCGCGGGGTTTTGAGGCGGTCGGCGTATTCCGCCACCAGGGCGCCTGAGACGATGTCGTTGATCTGCTTTTTCAGAAACTCTGTTCGTTCCAGCAACTCGGCCGGCGCGCGGTTAAGCGGGCCGCCGGGGCCGCCTAGCAGCCGTTCCGTCACTTCGTATTGGGTGATGGATGGCCAGCCGGGTTTTTGCGGATTGGGTAGGGCTGTCATGCGGTGATTACTCCTGCAGTGTATTTGCCATTTGCCTGGGCGTAGCCGTTGGCGATCAGCGTGGCGCCGGTGAAGTCCAGACCCCACAGCACGCAGCGCGCGGGGGCGATGTCGTTGAGGACGCGGCGGGCGGCGGCGGCTTGGTCCACATCCAACATCTTGTCGATGCGCACGCGGTATTCGGCCCAGCCGTCCGGGTCGCCGGCGGTGCAAAACCCATCCGCTGCCATGTCGCCGTTAGCCAAATAGCGGTTGTTGCCTTCATCAATCCGCACTTCGCCGAGGTCGAGATCCCGGAACACTTGGCGCACGGCGGCCAGCGTGCCTTTGCGGCGATGCACCTCGATGGAAGAGCGGATCAGCGCGCGCATCTGCGGCACGGTGGCGGCGGCGCTGAGGTTCTCGACGCTGCGTTCCCATGCCAGCCAGGGCAGCAGTGCGTCCGGACAGCGCGCGCTGTCGGCGATGCCGCGCAGCGGCGACGGGTTGATATGGGTTTGCAGCGTATCGGCCAGCGCCGCTTCCAGCCGCGTGGCGTTGGGTGGCAGTAGCTGGCGACTCATGGCGCTATCCTGATGGCGGTGCAGTCGGGGAATTGGCCGACGCCGCATTGCAGATCCACCGCCGGGCTGGCCAGGATGACGCGGTCGATGCCTGGCACATGCAGCGCGGCGTCTATCGCCGAGCGCGGCACGCTGCCGCCGATCTTGCGTCGCTCGGCCAGCATGGCGGCCAGGCGCTGGCGGGCGCCGTCCACGCCGCCGCTGATGGATTCGCCGTCAGGCTGATAGATCAGCGTGGCGTCGATCTGGAAGGCCAGCGGCTGCGCGGCGCGCACCTCCACGGTGTCGCACAGCGGCCGAATGCGTTCTACGTTGAGCGCCGCGGCGACGGTGTCGCATAGCGCCTGGCTGGCGGCGCCGTTTTGTCCCAGCAGCCAGACGCGCACGCGGCCACCCGCCGGGGTATCGATATCGACGTCGGCCACCTCGGCCGAGGCGCTGAGCGCGTGGAATTTGTACGCGCCGCGCGGCCCGGCGGTGGCCAGCCCTTCCAACGCCATCTGGCAGCGGTAGCGCAGGCGCTCTTCACTTTCCCATATGGCGTCGGTCGGCGGATTGGCGTCCGGGTTGGCCGGCTGGATCAGCAAGCGCTGCACGCCGTAGTCGGCGGCGCGGTTGTCGAGGTCGGTTTTCTCCGCGTATGCGAGCAGCGAGGCTTTGGCCGCCTCGTTGATGCGCTGGCGCTGCAGTAGGTCGCGGTAGGCGGCCAGTTCCAGCAGCAGGGTCAGCGACTCGCTTTCCAGTTGCAGCGCCGCGGCGAGACTGTCGCGCAGTTCGGCCGGCGCCAGTTGCAGCAGCTGGGCCTTGTATTCGGCCAGCAGGGTTTCGTAGTCCAGCGGCTCGATGACGGCCGGCGCGGGCAGGCGGGTGAGGTCGATTGCCATGGTCAGCCTCGCACGGGGATGGAATAGGCCAAGGGCTGTCCGCTGTCGCGGCGCTTGGCTTCGATGTCGATGGTGAGGCGGCCGGCTTGGTCGCCGCTGCCGACGCTGAGCAGCACACGCGACAGCTCGATGCGCGGCTCCCATTCGGCCAGCGCCATCACGCTGGCGGCCATGGCCTGCATGCGGGTTTTGCCATTCAGCGGCTGGTCAATCAGCTCCGGCAGCAGCGAGCCGAAGGTTCGGCGCGCCAGGCGCGAGCCGCGCGGCGTGGTGAGGATGCAGGCAATGCTGCGGCGCAGATGATCGTCGCCGCTCAGGCTGCGGCCGGTGGCGGGGTTGAGGCCATGCACGTTCATCGGTTCGGCCCTCCGGTGTTGCCGCCGTGCGCGTCCGGGTGGGTGTGGCCGTCCAGCACCACGCCATTGGACGACAGCTGGCCGCCGCTATGGGTGATGCTGCCGCTGATGGTGGTGGCGCCGCCGGCACCGCCGGAGCCGGACATCCCGGCCAGGTAGCTGAACAGGCCGGACACGGTGGCGCGGGCCTTGGCGAACACGTCGCCCAGCACGGTCAGCTTGCCTTGGATGGTGACGTTGCCGGTAAACAAGGACTCCGGGCAATCCACGGTGACGCGCTGCGCCGCTTGCACCAGGGCGGTTTGAATGCCGGTGACGGACAGCGCGCCGGTGGCGTGGTTGTAGAGGATGCGGGCGCCGTCCGGGTAGACGGTCAGATGCTCGTCCGGGCTGCTGGATGGCGCGTCGAATGCGTCGGAATACAGGGCCAGCAGCGCCACGCCGCCAGCCGGGTCGCCGCTGGGGCAGAGCAGCACCACCTGCTCGCCCGCCGTGGGCGGGTTCCAGTCGCGGGTTTGGCCGGCGCGGCGGGCGCCCCAGGGCAACCAGTTGCTGGTTAGCGCGCCGGTCTGGACGCGCACGCGCCGTGCGGCGTGGTCTACCTCGGCAATGGTGCCGAGGCGGATCAGGCTTTCGATGCGGCGGGAGAGGTCGGCGAAGTTATCCATGCCGGCCAGTTTGCACAGGCCGGCGCGGAGTGTCGCGCGGTGGGTGTTGTGTGGTGGGTTGGGAGAACGTAAAGGCGGTACAAAATCTTATAGATACATCCCGCAATTATTTGTCATTGTTTTGCAATATTGTTTAAATTGTGTTGCGTGGCTTGATTTTATTCAAATTGCATTATATATTGAGGCCTCTAATTTACCCTACTGCTTAGTAGATTTATTGCAAATAAAGCTTGCACACTTTTAATGCGCGGAATTGGTCATGAGAAAACTAGCAATACTTATTTTTTCTTTTTGTCTTATATGGTTATCTTTCTCATTAATGCTTTATGGTGTTGCGCGCTACTACTCTCCAGTCGGAGATTCTATTGATGTGAAATATGTATTTTTAAAAACACTACTTCCGTCAATTATTGTTTTATTTATTGGCTTATTTTCCCGGAGGAAGAAATGATTGAATTAAGCATTGACGAAGTTGAAATTGTTTCTGGTGCACAAGGTGAGTGTGCTAATCAAATTGTTGGTGCTGGCTCTGCCGCAATGGGAGCCGGTGCGCTGGCTGGAGGTGCCTTAGGTTTTCTTTCTCCGTTTCCTGGCGGCTCTGCGATTGGTGCTTACTTTGGTGGAATGGCTGGAGCTCTTATAGGTGGGGCGTGGGGATCAAGCGGTGGAGCCTGCCCATCTGGTGGCGGAAGTGGTGCCAGTCATACAGTGTTTGTACATCATGCATTGTAAATAGTATTTTCATAAAACCTGCCTGTCGATTTTGTCGGCAGGTTTTTTTATTGAAATGTCCCTACAGTGCAAGAAAAGTAATCACTTTATCGTTGATGACGTCAACGTCTTCATCGGCTAAACCTAGCAGCTCGCGTGCCGGGTATTCCACGTCGCGCGCGATGTGCGGGCTGATGCGGTCGCGCAGGCCGTATTGGTGGACGCGGGCGATGCGCTCCACCTGGCGCAGGAAACCGACTTCCACGCCGCCAGCGTTGGCTTCGACCTTCAGCCACTTGGCCGTGCGCAGCTTGGCGAACATCTGGCGGCGGATGCGGCCTTTTTGCTGGCGGTATTGCGGCCTGCGCGGGGCGAAGCTGCTGCCGTCCGGGTTCTGCTGGGCGGCGATGCGCTTTTGCTGGCTTTGGCGCAGGGCGCGGCCGATGTCGCGGGCCAGGGCGCGGCGCGCGGCCGGCGCCACCTTGTGCAGCAGGCCGGACAGCTCGGACTCAAGCCTGGCGATTGTCATAGACGGTTTCGCCCTTCACGGTGATGGTCCAGTATTCGACGCCGGCGAACGGTTCGGCCGATTCGCCGTAGTGGGTGGCGGTGACGTTGCCGTCCTGGCCCACTTCCACCCGCACACCCTCGGACAGCAGCAGGGTGATCTGCACATCCACCGCCGTGGCGCTGATCCATTCCACCTCAAAGCGGAAACCTTTCTCCAGCCGCTCCGGGTTTTGCACCAGCGGCGGCTCGTTCTGCTCGATCCAGGCGCGCAGCGGGATGATGAGCTGGTCCAGATGGCCGGTGAAATCGGTGATGACCAGCTTCAGCGTGTAGCGGTAGCCGAAATGCAGCCGGCCCGGCGCGGTGACGATGCCGCCATCCTCCACCAGCATGATCAGGCGGTCGGGGTTGTCGCGCAGCGCCGGCAAGGCGGCCTCGATGGCGCGGCGCAGGTCAGCGGGCTTGTTCATGATCTTCCTGGCACTGCACGCAGCGGGTGCAGCCGGCAACGATGCGCTGGCGCGCTTCCGGTATCGGCTCGGCGCAGTCTTCGCAATGGCTCAGGCTGGCGCCGTGGGTGAGGTGGGCGAACTGGCGGGCAAGGGCTTCTTCGCGCTGGCGTTGCTCCAGTTCCTGGGCGCGGTCGTAGAAATCAGTCATGGCGTGATTGGCATTGGATGATGTGGTGGATCTGCGCGGCGCAAGCTTCAAGCGCCGCCCGGTGTTGCTGCCAGCTGTTGGCCAGCTGCTGGTTGGTGGTCGGCGCCAGCGCCGGCAGGGCGCAGGCCGTCACCGCTGGGCAGGTCTGGATTAGCAGCGGGCGCGGCGGATAGGCCGGTGGTGTCGAGCAGGCGGGCAACAGGATCAGGGATAACAGCGCTACCCCAGGCAGCAGCGGCAGGCGTGGCATGGAAGGCGGCCTCCAGTTTTGCCGCGGCGGCGGCGTGTTGACGGGACAGGGCAGACAGCTGGCTGGCCAGCTCGCGGTTGGCGGCTTGCTGCTGCTGGATGGCGGCGTCCTGGGCGGCCAGCTGTTCGGCCTGGGCGCGGTTGCGTTCAGCCAGCGTGGCGCTGTCGCGCAGCGCGGCGGACAAGCTGGATGCCTGGCGTTGCAGTTGGCCGCTTTGCTGCCACAGGGTGTAGCCAGCCAGCAGGGCGGCGGCGAGCAGCAGGTTCAGCAGCAGGCGGCGGATAAATGGCATCAGCGTGGCGATCATGCGGCCAGCCTTTCCGCCCGCTCATATGCGGCCTGCAGCTTGGCGTCGTAGAGGTTTTCTTTGTAGGCCGGGCCGTTGTAGAGCCGGGCCACGTCTGCCCATTTCTTGGCTTGCAGTGCCTTTAGCAAAGCCGGCTCGGCCAGGATGAAGCGCACGAAAGCGTCGAGCTGGGCCGGCTCGCCGGACTCCATAGCCAGGCGCCATTCGCAAGCCCCGACATAGCCCAGCCGCTGCCAGTGATAGCCCATGATCTGGAACGCGCCCCAACTGCAGGACTCGATGGCCAGTTGTTCACCGCCGATGATGGCCAAGCTGGTAAAGCGCGCCCACTCGGCCGCGCCGCCGGCATAGCCGCCGCGGGCCTGGTTGCAGAGGGCGGGATATTGCGCGGCCAGGCTGTTGGCCTGCTTGCCGGCGCGCTGATAGGCGACGTGGCGCTCCAGCAGAATGACGGGGCGGCCGTCGGCCAGGAAACCGCTGCCGCGCGACTCCACCGCATTGATGGCCTTGACCACGGACACGGCGACGCCCAGGCGCTCGGCGGCGTCCTGCAGATCGGCTTCGCCCAGCTGGCGACGCGGGCTGGCTTGGCCCGCCAGCGCGGCCAGGGTTTTGCCGCCGGCGATGCCGTCCACCACCAGGCCGGCGCGGCGCTGGAAATCCGCGACGGCCGCTTCGGTGGCGTCGCCATACCAGCCATCGACGGCCAGCTTGGCGCCCAAGGCGGCGAGCCGTTGCTGCAGCGCTTGCACGTCCAGGCCGTGCGCGCCTTTCTTCATCAGAGCCATGTCTCTTTCCTCAGCAGGATGGCCAGCCGCGACTGGCGCGGGCCGCTATTGCGGAACAACTCCACCACGTTGCCGCGCTGGGCGATCAGCGCCAGCAGCAGCGCCAGGTTGATGAACAGCTGCGGCAGGTCGGCCAGCTCATGCCGGCCGAACAGGCGCAGCACGGCCACCGCGCCGGCGGCGACGATCAGCAGGTACGCGAGCAGGCTGGCCCATGGCCGGTGCTGGCTGCTGCCGCGCTGGAAGGCCAGCAGCACCAGGGCGAGCAGGCCGGCGACGATGATGTGGGCGAGGTTCATTTGCCGCCCCCTTTCATGCCGCGCATGGCGGCGGCCGGATCGTCGGCCAGCCGGATCAGCCACAGCAGCACCTTGACGGCGAGGGCGGCGGCGAGCAGCGCGCCCACGCCGGGGCTGGCGTCGATGGGCAGCCAGCGCGCCAGCAGGCTGGCCACACCGGCGGCGGCCACCAGGCCGGCGATGAAGCTGGCCACGAAAAACACGGCACGCTTGGCCAAGCTCAGGCTGTCCGAACTAAGCACAAACACGGCCGCGCCGGCGAAAGCGCCGAGCACCACGGCGGCGTCGATGCCGGGCAGCATGGCCAGGCCGGCGACGGCGGCCAGCGTGGCGGTGGTGGCGGTACTGCTTACAGGTTCTGCCATGGTGTTAGTCCCATAGGTTGATAAGGGTTTGCGCGGGCGCCGGGTCGGCCGGCAGGTCCGGCAGCTTCACCAGCGTGCCGCTGGGCAGGACCGGGCCATGCTCGGCCAGCCCTGGGTTGTGCTGCAGCAGCTGTTCCACCACGCCGCGGGTCTTGCCGTAGACGCGCCAAGCGATGGCGTCTACGCTGTCGCCCTGCATGGCGCGGAGGGCGCGCATCAGATCAGCTCCACCGTGCAGCGGCCGACGCCCATCAGCGCGCGGAGGGCGGCGCGGGCGTCGGCGCGCAGCTGGTCTGCGGTGTCGTCCAAATCCTCCGCGCGTTGGAGGGCCGCGCCGGTGGCGTCAAACGAGCGATAGCGCTCAGCCAGGTCCGCCGCCGCGGTGGCGTACACCGCGCGGCGCCAGCGCTGCACCAGCACCGATTCGCCGTCGATCTGTTCCGCCTCGATGTCGGCCAGGCGCAGCGCGCCGCCAGCGATCTTGACCATGCGCCAGCCGGCCAGCTCGCCATTGACGGCGACGATGGCTTCCACCAGCGCGCCGCGCAGGCGGGCGGCGGTGACGGTGCCGTCGTAGCGCATGGCGGCGCGGAAATGGCTGGGCAGGATGTCCGGCCAGAAGCGGCTGGACGTGATGGGCTGGCCATCGTCCGGCGCCGGCGTGCTGGTGGGCGTGGCGTTGACGGTGTGGATACTGTTGATCTGCATGGCGCTGTCCTTGTGGGTGACGGTGGAGGGGGCTTCGGCCGTTGGCGTGCGCCTGGCGTCCACCCCCTGCCGTCAGTCGCGCGGGGTCGCTCGGTTACGCCTGGCCGCCGGCGGGCGGCGGGGCGCTGTTCTTGATGGCGCGCTCGATGCGCTCGATGTCCTTTTTGACGCCGACCCGGTTGTCCAGCTGCTGGGCGCGGCGCAGATGTTCCAGCGCGGCGGCCGGCGCCTGCTCGGCCAGGATCAGCCCGGCTTCCTTGAGCAGCTTGGCGCGCACTTGGTCTGGCATATCGTGCTTGTCGGTCAGCTCGGCGGCGTAGGTCAGCGTGTGCAGGTCGAATGGCTGCTGGCCATCGCGGGCGCGCTTGGCGGCGTCGGCGATTTCCTCGGCGACGACTGTGGCCGTGGTGCGGCTGAACTGGTCCGGCAGCGGCAGGCCGTGGGCCAGCGCGTATTCGGCGATATCCAACGCGCCGCTGTAGTCGCCGGCGTCGATGCGCCACGTCATGACCGTCATCAGCACGTCGTCAGGCTGGCCGCGCCCGCCTTCCAGCGCGCCTTCCACCCAGGGGGCGTAGTCGGGCAGCACTTCGCGTTTGACGGCCGCCTTGCCTTCCATAG
This sequence comes from Chromobacterium sinusclupearum, assembly GCF_002902845.1. GTDB lineage: Bacteria > Pseudomonadota > Gammaproteobacteria > Burkholderiales > Chromobacteriaceae > Chromobacterium > Chromobacterium sinusclupearum. The sequence continues at coordinate 49,506 of NZ_PPTF01000078.1, read as the reverse complement.
ACTGGATTTGCTTCAAGCGGCGCTTGTCTTCGGCCAGCTTGACCAGCATCAGCTCGTAGGCGGTGCAGTGGATCGGGCCATCTTCCACGGCCAGGGCCGAAGCCCTGGCCGCGCTGGCCCGCAGGAAGTGGGCGCGGGCGTGGCTCATTCGGCTTTGCCTTCCTTCTTTTCTTCCTTCGGCGGCGGCAACAGCTCGATGTTTTCCACCAGGCAGCCGGCCTCGTAGCGCTCCACCACATAGGCTTCGTTGTTGCTCTCGTAGTTGGCGACTTGGTTGAATTCCGGTTCTTCGCGCAGATGGCGGCGGCGGCTGCCGTTCTGGTAATAGATGGAGAGATTGGACAGCGGGGTGATCATCATCGCGCCGGCCGGGAAGAAGGGCACGGTGACGGCCGGCAGGTTGCCGACGCGCTTCTGGCTGGTGACGACATCGGCCGCCAGTTGCTCGCTGGGCTTGTTGTCCTGGTTGACGATGGGGAAGTACTTGTCATGCAGCAGGTCGCGGCCCAGGATGACCACCAGCTCTGGGTTGCCGGCTAGGGTTGGGTCGATCATGCCGGCCACGGCGTCCATCACCAGCGCGTCGAGGTTGTAGAAGTCGCCGCCCTTTTCTATTTCACCGATCAGCACCTTGCCCGATCCCTTCTTCACTTCCGCCATCACGCGCTCCGGCGCTCTCTCGCGGTAGTGCTGCAGCCAGCCCTTGTTGACGTCTTGCAGCAGCGGGTATTTCTCGCGGTTGGTCTGTTCCGCCACGCTGATGCCGTTGAAGCCGATCATCATGCGGTCCAGCCCCTGCTGCTTGACGATGACGTCGCGCAGCTTGGTCTGGAAGTCCGGGAATTTGGCCCAGGCGTCCAACTGGACGTAAGGGATGGCGGTGTCGAATTCGGTGAACTCGCAGCGGAATTTGTGGCTGTTCAGATCGGTCAGATTGCGCGGGCGGCGCGGGTTGGTCGGCGTCACCTTGGTGCGGCCGGCGATGGTGCCGAACACGCCCAGGCCCAGCTTTTCGCCTTCCAGTTCATCGACGCCGACAACGTTGATGCGCGACAGGAATTCGCTCGACTCCTGAATGCGGGTTTCCAGCTTCTGCTGGATGGACGGCTGCACGCTGAAGGCGTTTTTCACTGCGTCGGTAGTCACGCCATTTAAGCGGGCGATCTGGTCCAGCAGTTGGGTAAAGACGTTGCGGGTTTCGGTTTTCATGCGGTGTGGCTCCGGGGTATGGGGGATCAGCAGTCGGTGACGATTTCGGCATTGCCGCCGGTGGCGGTAGTGCGCGCAGGGGTAGTGGGCTGGCTGCTCAGTTTGGCCACCAGCTCGTTGTGGGCGGTTTTGAGCTGGCCGTATTCCTGGCGCAGCTGCGCCACGTCATCGGCGCGGGCTACGCCGCTGAATTGCTCCAGCACCTGGGCTTGGCTTTCGGCGATGGTTTGCACGGCGGCGGACAGCTCGGCGGTATCGGCGGCCTGGCGTTTGGAGAATTTGCCCAGCACGCCCTTGATCTTGTCGCTGAAGCCGGCCAGCGCGCCGGCGCTGTCGTCTTCCAGTTCCAGGGTGAATTCGATGGCGGCGGTGAACAGGTTGTCCGGCTTTTCCTTGCGGGCGGCCAGCGGGCTGGACTTGGCCTTGGCGCTGAATTCCAGCATTTCGCAGCCAAGGCTGGCTGGGTCGTCGGTGATGGCCAGGCCGACCAGATAGGCTTCGCCGGTGTCGGTGAAATTGGTGTCCACCTCGATGGAGGTGTAAACCTTCTGGCGGGCCTTGCTTAGGGCGACCAGATCGTCGGTGGGGTCGATGATGGCGAACAGCGCCAGCTTGCCGTCTTCCACCTGCTCCGCGCTCAGGGCGGTGACATCGCCGTAGCGCTTGAACGGGCCATCGGGCAACAAGCCCTTGAAGTGTTCCAGGTTGACGCGGGCGCCGTACTTTTTCGGGTTGTAGTTGGCGGCCATTTGCTCAATCCAGCTGCGCTCGATGTTGCGGCCGTCGGTGGTGGCGCCTTCGGTGGCGACACGGAATTTCTTTGCCTTGCTTGCCATTGTTTGCGGTCCTCGGTGGGGTGTCTGTCGTGGCGATGCGCCCATATTCCGGGCCGCGCGGGGCGGGGTCGAGCGGTGGCTGTTGTATGGCGCGCGGGCACAACCGGCAGTCGGAGAAGTGCGCCGGACAAGCCGGCAGACTGCCGGCATGGATACTCAAACCCTTATCGCCGAGCTGGACCTAGACCCGCGCCGCCTGGCCCGCGCCTTGTATTGGCAGGGCTGGCGCGTGGCGCGCATTGCCGAGCATGTGGGCGTGAAGCCGGCGACGGTGCATAGCTGGAAGCGGCGCGATACCTGGGACGATTCCGATCCGGCCGACCGCATCGCCTCCACCATCGAAACGCGGATGCAGCAGCTGATCTTGAAGGAGGACAAGGAGGGGAAGGATTTCAAGGAAATCGACTTGCTGGGCCGCCAGGTAGAACGCCTGGCGCGGGTGGGCAAGTACAGCCAGACCGGCAAAGAGTCCGACCTAAACCCGAACCTCGCCAACCGCAACGCCAAGCCTAAGCGCCAGCCGGAACGTAACCCGATAACCGACGAGCACCAGGCGCAGCTGGTGGCGGCCTTCCTTGATGGCATGTTCGAGTATCAAAAGCACTGGTACAGGGCAGGGCAGCAAGAGCGCATCCGCGACATCCTCAAAAGCCGGCAGATCGGCGCCACTTACTATTTCGCCCATGAGGCGCTGATTACCGCGCTGGAGACCGGGCGCAATCAGATCTTCCTGTCCGCTTCCAAGGCCCAGGCGTTCCAGTTCCGTAGTTACATCTGCGACTTCGTGAAGAACGTCACCGGCGTAGAGCTGAAGGGCGAAGTCATCAAGCTGCCCAACGGCGCGGAGCTGTCATTCCTGGGCACGAACAGCCGCACCGCCCAGGGCCGCCATGGTGATTTGTATGTGGATGAATATTTCTGGATTCCGCGCTTTCTGGAGCTGCGCAAGCTGGCCAGCGGCATGGCCAGCCAGAAGATGTACCGGCAAACCTATTTCTCGACGCCATCTGCCATGTCCCACGAGGGATTCAAGGTATGGACTGGCGAGCATTTCAACCGCGGCCGGCCCAAGGCGGAGCACATCAAGCTGGACGTGTCGCACCAGGCGCTGGCCGGCGGCGTGCGCGGCCCGGATGGCCGCTGGCGCCAGATCGTCACCATCATCGACGCCCTGGCCGGCGGCTGCGATCTGTTCGACATCGACCAGCTGCGGCTGGAGTACAGCCCGGAAGAGTTTCTGCAGCTGTTCATGTGCCAGTTCATTGACGACGGCGCCAGCGTGTTTTCGTTTGCCGCGCTGCAGCGGGCGATGGTGGACGCCTGGGCCGAGTGGGACGACTTCAAGCCCTTCGCCGCGCGGCCGTTTGGCCATCGCCCCGTCTGGCTCGGCTATGACCCCAGCCACACCGGCGACAGCGCGGCGTTGGTGGTGCTGGCGCCGCCGGCCGTGCCGGGCGGCAAGTTCCGCATCTTGGAGCGGTCGCAGTTCAAGGGCATGGACTTTGCCAAGCAGGCCGATTTCATCCGCCAGCAAACCCAGCGCTACAACGTGGAATACATCGGCATCGACACCTCCGGCCTGGGCACGGGCGTCTATCAGCTGGTGAAGCAGTTCCGGCCGGACGCGGTGGCGATCAGCTACAGCGTGGAAGTGAAAACCCGTCTGGTGCTGAAGGCGCTGGACGTGATCAACAGCGGCCGGCTGGCGTTTGACGCCAGCCACAACGACATCGCCGCCGCCTTCCTGTCGATCAAGAAAACCTCTACCCCCAGCGGGCGCGGCGTTACCTTCGCCGCCGGCCGCTCCGAAGAAACCAGCCACGCCGACTTGGCGTGGGCCACCATGCACGCCCTGGCGCACGAGCCGCTTGAGGGCGCGACTTCCACCAATACCAGTTTCATGGAGATTTTCTAATGGCCAAAGCGCGTAGCCGCCACCTTGCCCATCAGCCGGCGACGCCGCCGGCGCCCGCCAGCACGCCGCTGGCGTTTTCCTTTGGCGAGCCGGTGCCGGTGCTGGACCGGCGCGAACTCATGGACTATCTGCAATGCGTGGACAATGGCCGCTGGTATGAGCCGCCGGTGAGCTGGGACGGCCTGGCGCGTAGCCTGCGCGCCAACGTCCACCACGCCAGCGCCTTGACGGTGAAACGCAATGTGCTGGTCAGCACCTTCAAGCCGCACAGGCTGCTGAGCCGGTCGGCGTTTTCGGCCTGGCTGATGGATTATCTGGTTTTCGGCAATGCCTACCTGCAGGCCATCACCAACCGGCTGGGCGGGGTGATGGAGCTGAAGCCGGCGCGGGCCAAGTATGTGCGCCGGGCCAAAGACCTGGCCGGGTTCTGGTGGGTGCCGGGTTTCGATCAAGAGCAGCTGCTGGCCGGCCGGGTGCTGCACTTGATGGATGCTGACATCAATCAGGAGGTGTACGGCCTGCCGGAATACCTGGCCGCGCTGCAATCGGCCTGGCTGAATGAGTCCGCTACCCTGTTCCGCCGCAAGTATTATCTGAACGGCTCGCACGCCGGTTTCATCCTCTACATGACCGACGCCGCCAACAACGAGCAGGACATCGACAACCTGCGCAAGGCGTTGAAGGACAGCAAAGGGCCGGGCAACTTCCGCAACCTGTTCATGTACGCGCCCAACGGCAAGAAGGACGGATTGCAGCTGCTCCCGATCAGCGAAGTGACGGCGAAGGATGAATTCCTCAACATCAAGAACGTGACGCGCGACGACGTGCTGGCCGCGCACCGGGTGCCGCCGCAGCTCTTGGGCGTGATCCCCGGCAATGTCGGCGGCTTTGGCGACGCGCCCAAGGCGGCCGGCGTGTTCTACGAAAACGAGATCAAGCCGCTGCAACTGCGGCTGCAGGAGGTCAACGACTGGCTGGGCGAGGAGGTGATTAACTTTGATACTTACCAGTTGGCGATGACTGGGGTTTAGTTTTCTTCCTCAAAAGGAGCTGTCTTCGGATGGCTCTTTTCCTTGTTGCGCATGGCCTGTAACTGAGCCTGTACTGGCTACTAGTTCCACCCAGTCTGCGAATTGTTTGGCATCCATCTCAATCAGTTGTTCTACAAGTCCTCGAAAGTCCTTTCCCCAATCATCAAGCATGCAGTGCAAAGCTACAAATGCATTGATTGAGTGATAGAACGGTGTGAACAGCTCGTGAGGAGTTTCGTTACGATTGGCTGTCAATATTTGATAGTGAAGGCTTGTTAATGCTCTTTCAAGCTTTTCACTAACATAGTCGAGAGGAGGGCCGGCTCTGATTTCCCGTTTTTGGTAGGCGGGTCCACTCATATTAAGAACCAGAGACTCGGTTGCCCTTGCTTGGTAACTGTAAGGACTGATACCCGCGATGATTCGATTAACTGTTGAAATGGATATTCCCCACTTTTCAGCAACAGCGATTTTATCTGCTCCTGCTGCAAGTAGCTCAGTTCGGATACACTTGGTTTGCTCTTCTGTAAGACGACGCTGGGGCATGCTCGGACTCTATTTCAAGTAGGGTGGTGTAATTTTTTTGCACCTTGTCAGCTCTGTATTGCTGTCTGATTCTATCCCGAATCTGGCGTGACAATATTCGAAGTATTCTTTGCGCTCATCTGGCGCCAGCAGATCGAACGGTTTGTCGTCTGCCTCGGTTGCATACATGTCGTAGAACTTGACCTGGAACGTCGGGTGCTTCTTCAGAAAGAAGTGTGTCTGCACTTCTTCATCCAGATAGGAGTTGAAGTAACCTGCGTACAGCCAGACCAATAGCGCCACTCCGAGGCAGACGGCCAAAGACACATACTTGTTCACTTTAAGTTTCATGCTGATCCAAATTCCTGCTTAACCGGGAGCCGCAAGGCCTGTCTTGGCGCGTAGCGTGTGAACGAATGCCAGGCCGATGTTACCGGGACAGATTTTGCCCTCGCCCAATTGGCCGGGGAATTCACGGTGGCCGCCCAGCTTTGCGATGTTGAAGTATTGCTTGAGGATCGAAACGAACTTTTCCAGCGTCTCGCCTTGGGCTGCGGGAACTGACGGTGTCTGATTCATCCCGATGGCTTCGAGGGCTGTTCGCGCCTTGGCTACCGTGTCGCCGCCCTCTTCAGGTGTGGTGAGATTCTCCAGCAGCACAATGCCGATGACGCCGGTGTTGTACTTGTGGACGTGCTCCCCCTTGAAGCGGATGTCGCGGCCTTCATACACAGTGCCAAAGCAATCGATTGCGTAATGGTATCCAATATCGTCAGCTGCAGCCTTCGGCTTGTCCATCTGCATCTCTTGGATTTGCTGCAGCTGCAATGCTGCTGGTCCGCATGAAAAGCTTCGGCCCGCGTGGTGAATGGCGATCTGCGTGTAGTTCCAGTCGTCTACCATCTTGTCTGAACGGTTCTTGTGAGCGGCCCAGTCTGACCGAGGCACGAAGTCCATGCCCTTGCGGCGGGTGGCTGTGATGATTGCTTCGCGCGTGGCGGCTCGGTCGTTGATGGTGATAACCGTGGTTGGGATGGTGCCGTTGACCGCCTGGACCAATTGGGCTTTTGTTTCGTAGGTTTTGGTCATGCGAGATGTTCCTTGTCGAAGTCAGTCGCAGGGGCCATAAAACCCGCATGAATTGAGACTGCGCCTGCTTCTTCCGCTTCGATGGGCTGGGTATAGCCGTCGCCATCGGTTGTACCGTTTTCGACTCTGCCATCCGGGTGTGTAACCGTATACGTGCGATTCGCAAGCGGCCGGCCGGTTTCAGAGTCTGCCAGCACAAACCGGCGGCCGTATTTTGCGGTGGTGTCACCAGGAACCGGGAACAATGGCATAGCAGGAAGAGTGAAGGACGCTTTGCTGCTCTCGTAATCCCGGCCAACTTCCCCCATGGTCGAAATCAGCTTTGCGCCACAACTGACAGTGTGACCTTCGAGGGCTACGCCTTTTCCGCCGATTGTCCACGACGGGTCGCCCTCCACAATTACACAGCCCACGTGACCTTGCTTTGGGCAACTGACGCTGTCGCCTACCAATGCCACGGCCTTGCCGAACATGCTTGTTGTGCTGCTGGCGCTCGTCACACTTCCACCATGGTCAGTGGGGTCGCCTATCCGAATGACTCGCTTCATATGGATAACAAGGCAAAACTCAGATTGTATGAACAAAATCTAATTTGGACAGCTGTCCGACAGTGCAGCAAGTTTTTGCCCGCACCTTTGGCATGTGCGGGCATCGCCTACCTGAATGAGATACCTCCAGGCTGGTTGGCGGCTATGGCGTTCAGGCTGTAACGCAGCGCAGTATCTAAGCATGGGATATCACGCAGCCGGGTTTCTTGCGCCACGCCGATTCTATGCAGCTGGTCCAGGGCATGTTCCAGCTCTTGAATGACATGTAATCTGCCGGCGAGGTGCTGGGCAAAGTGCGGATCGGCGGGGAAGAGGTCAGTCGTCTGGCTGACCGTAATGTTGCGGAACTCGCGCGTCAGTATCTTCGCATCGATCAGGCGTGGCTGGCCGCTTTTCAATGCCTGCAAGGCCCAGTCGACGCGATCAGATAGCTGTTGGATTGCGGGTTGGCTCATGGTCTTACGCTTGAATTTGTACCAATTCAAATTAGACCATGGCCAAGAGGGTGGCAACCCAGCCAGGAGCCTACCAGCCCCCAGCGCGCGCCATCGAAGCCCCGCCTCGCCCCCGCGCTTCATGTGCGGGAAATCATGCACACGCACGAATGCCCCGCAAACGCCCCAGGCGTGCCGCTCGCGGCAGCTGGCAGGGTGCCGGCATTCATGCGCTTTCATGCGCGCTATGCATGCATGGCAGCCAGCAGCGTGGTGTCTCCCCCTTGTTCGACTTTGTCGAGGTAGTCGGCCCAGCTTTGCAGCATGGTCCGGCGCTCTTCCATGTATTGAGCGCGATTGTAGGCGGCCCGCACTTGGTTGGGTTCCTTGTGCGACAGCTGCCGCTCGATGGCGTCGGGGTTGAAGCCGGCTTCATTCAGAATGGTGGAGGCGGTTGCACGGAAACCATGAGTGACGACATGCCCATTCTCCGTATTTTTGCCGCTATACCCCATGCGTTCGAAGGCCTTGAGCAGTGTGGTCTTGCTCATGTGCCGGCCGCGATAGAAGAAGCTGGGGAAGACGAAATCATTTCCTTCTACGCGGTGCATATGCAACTGCCTCAGGATATCTACCGCTTGGGATGGAAGAGGGACGATGTGGGGCGCGGCGGCGGCTTTGAGCGCTCGCTTCAGCTTTCGTGTTTCCGGCGGGATGGTCCAAATGGCTTTATCCAGATCGAAGTCATCCCATTTCGCCTGGACCGTTTCACCAATCCGGGTGAAGCAGATCATAACGAGCTTGATCAAGTATTTGGTTTGCAGCGTGATGTGTTCGTTGGTGGCCAAGGCAGCCAGGAAGGCTGGCAACTCCTCGCGCGTTAAGGATGGCTGTGGCTTTGTGATGGGCGTGATCAGTTCGCCAGCAAGGTCTGCTGCAGGGTTGGCTGCGGCGCGGCCTGTTTTGACCGCTCTACGCCATATGGCATTGCAGCGTTCACGGAGCCGGTTTGCTGTGTCGTGAAGTCCCTGCTTTTCAACGGACTGCAGGACGAGCAGCAAGTCCATTGCGCTGATGTCACGGATCGGGCGGTCGCCAAGCGTGGGGAAAAGGTGGATTTCCAGTGAGCGCCAGACCCCTGACGCATGAGTGGGTGCCCATTCGGCAGACATCTTGTTCCACCATTCCTGGGCGATGGCTTTGAAAGTAGAGGATGTCTCGATCAGCTGCTTGCGCGCGTTCTTCTTTTTTTGTTCGCCTGGGTCTTCGCCCTGAGTCAGCAGGCGGCGTGCCTCATCTCGCTTCAGCCGCGCTTCCTTGAGCGACACTTCGGGATAAACACCCAGGGCAAGAACCTTTTCCTTGCCTGCAAAACGGTATTTCAGGCGCCAGTATTTTGCGCCATTGGGCATGACCAGCAAGTAAAGGCCTAGACCATCCGTGACTTTGACTTGTTTTTCGCCCGGTGTGATTCGGTCTATTTCCAGTTTGGTTAGCGGCATGTGTTCACCTCGGAGGAGCGGGGGTATTTCTTCAGATACCCCCTGTTATCCCCCCAAATGTACCCCGTGACACCCCCGGTTGTCACTGTTCCAGCCCGAACCGGGATGGAATGAAAAAAGCCGCCAAATCCTTGGTTTTGGCGGCTTTGCGGTCTATTTAGATTTTGGCC
>NZ_PPTF01000078.1:24617-40237 GCF_002902845.1 Chromobacterium sinusclupearum | reverse complement strand
ATGAAAAAAGCCGCCAAATCCTTGGTTTTGGCGGCTTTGCGGTCTATTTAGATTTTGGCCGAAACCAAATCTTCGCGCGTCAGCAGGAAAACGAAGCCGTCGCCGCTCTGTGTTTCCATCCACATGAAGGGCAGGGTGGGGAAGCATTCTTCCAGCATGTCGCGGTTGTGGCCGATTTCCACCATCAGCACGCCGCGCTCGTTCAGGAAATCCGGCGCGCGGCGCAGGATTTCTCGGGTGGCGTCCAGGCCGTCCTCGCCGGAGCCGAGGGCGATTTCCGGTTCGTGCAGGTACTCTTCCGGCAGCGCGTCCACCGATTCTGCGTCGACATACGGCGGGTTGGAGATGATCAAATCGTACTTGTCTTCCAGCCCTTCGAACATGTCGGTGTGGATCAAGTTGATCCGGTCTTCCAGACCGTAGTGTTCGACGTTGATCGCCGCCACTTCCAGCGCGTCCAGCGAGATGTCGACGGCGTCGATCTCGGCATCCGGATAGTGGTGGGCCAGCTGGATGGCCAGGCAGCCGGAGCCAGTGCACAGGTCCAGCGCGCGGTGCACCAGTTCCGGATGTTCGATCCACGGCTCCAGCGGTTCGCCCAGCAGCTCGTAGATGAAGGAGCGCGGCACCAGGACGCGTTCGTCGACGTAGAAATTGAACTCGCCCTGCCAGGCTTCATTGGTCAGGTAGGCAACCGGCACTTTGTCTTCAGCGCGGCGGCGGATCAGTTCCAGCGTGCGTTCCACTTCTTCCGGCAGCAGCTTGGCGTCCAGATACGGATCCAGGGTGTCGATCGGCAGCTGCAGCGCGGACAGGATCAGATAGACCGCCTCATCGTGCGCGTTATGGGTGCCGTGGCCATAGGTCAGTCCGGCATCGTTGAAACGCGACACGGCGAAACGCAGCAAGTCGCGCACGGTGGAGAAGTGGCTTGCGGCCAATTGGTACATGACAGTCCTTTCAATACAACGGGGACATGGATGGCCCATGTCCCCTGATAGCTTGGTTCATCGGCCTGGGGCCTTTGACGTGGCTAACAAAATCCGGTGAAGCGCTTGCCGTGCCGAATCAGAACGGCAGCTTGGCGTCGGTGGCGGTGGCCAGCACGCGGCGGAAGTCGCCCTTGATGCGCTCCAGCGCTTCCTCGTTATCCGCCTCGAAGCGCAGCACGATCACCGGCGTGGTGTTGGAGGCGCGCGCCAGGCCGAAGCCGTCCTTGTATTCGACGCGCAGGCCGTCCAGCGTGTTGACTTCCTCGGCGCCGTCGAACTGCGCCGTTTCCTGCAGCTTGGCGATCAGCGAGTGATTTTCGCCTTCCTTGGCCATCTTCAGGTTCAGCTCCGGCGTGGAGACGGCATTGGGCAGGGCGTTCAGCAGTTCGCTCGGGTTCTCCACTCGCGACAGCACTTCCAGCAGGCGGGCGCCGGTGTAGATGCCGTCGTCGAAGCCATACCAGCGCTCCTTGAAGAACACATGGCCGCTCATTTCGCCGGCCAGCAGGGCGCCGGTTTCCTTGATCTTGGCCTTGATGAAGCTATGGCCGGTGCGTGCCATCACCGGCACGCCGCCGTTCTTCTTGATCCACGGCTTGAGCAGCCGGGTGGATTTGACGTCGAAAATCACCTTGGCCTTGGGGTTGCGCTCCAGTACGTCGGCGGCGTACAGCATCAGCTGACGGTCTGGCCAGATGATGTTGCCGTCCTTGGTGACCACGCCCAGGCGGTCGCCGTCGCCGTCAAAAGCCAGGCCGAGCTCGGCGTCGGTCTTCTGCAGCGCCTCGATCACGTCCTTCAGGTTCTCCGGTTTGGCCGGGTCCGGATGGTGGTTCGGGAAGTTGCCGTCTACATCGCAGAACAGCTCGCGGACTTTGCAGCCCAGGCGGCGGTACAGCAGCGGGGCGAAAGCGCCGGCCACGCCGTTGCCGCTGTCAACCACGATATTCAGCGGGCGTTCCAGCTTGATATCCGAGGTGATGCGATCGAAGTAGGCTTCGGCGATGTCTTCGGTGCGGTAGCTGCCTTCGCCTTCGGCGAGATTGCCGTCCGCGATGCGCTGGTAGAGCTTCTGGATGTCTTCGCCGGCTAGCGTGTCGCCTGCCAGCATCATCTTGAAGCCGTTGTAGTCGGGCGGATTGTGGCTGCCGGTGACCATGACGCCGGACAAGGTGCCCAATTGGTGGGCGGCGAAATACAGCATCGGGGTGGCCACGCGGCCGACGTCGATCACGTCCACGCCGGCGGAGCGGATGCCGGCCGCCAGCGATTCGCTGAGTTCGGGACCGGACAGGCGGCCGTCGCGGCCGATCACGATGGCCTTGACCTTGCGGGCCTGGGCTTCGGAGCCGATGGCCTGGCCGATTTGCTGGGCCACGGCGGCGGTCAGTGTCTTGCCGACGATGCCGCGGATGTCATAAGCCTTGAAAATATCTTTGGATAGTTTGTTCATGATGTTCTGACACGGTCCATGTGTTATGTGGAGCGTAAAGCGGCGCCTCGTCTTGGGGCCGTTGCATCCAGGATTCAATGACCGAACTGTTGGGTCATCGCGATCAGTTCATTCAGTTTCTGGCGAGCCTTGCCGCTGTCCAAGGCTTCGCGCGCCATGGTAACACCATCGGCCAGGCTTGGGGCGATGTCGGCGGTGTAAATCGCCGCGCCGGCGTTGTACAGCACGATGTCGCGCGCCGGGCCGGGCTCGCCGTTCAGCACGGACAGCAGACGGTCGCGCGACTGCTCGGCCGTGGTGGCGCGCAGGTCTTTCAGCTCGCAATTCATCAGGCCGAACTCGCCCGGCTCCAGCTCGTATTCAAGAATCTCGCCGTTTTTCAGCTCGGCCACCTGGCTGGGGCCGGACAGCGTCAGCTCATCCAGGCCATCGCAGCCGTGCACGATCATCACATGCTTGCTGCCCAGCTGTTTCAAGACGCGGGACTGGATGCCCACCAGGTCCGGGTGGAACACGCCCATCAGCTGGTTGTCGGCATCGGCTGGGTTGGTCAGCGGTCCCAAGATGTTGAAGATGGTGCGCGCGCCCAGTTCCTTGCGGATCGGCGCCACATGCTTCATCGCGCTGTGGTGGTTGGGGGCGAACATGAAGCCCAGGCCGATCTGATCCAGGCATTGGCCCACCTGTTGCGGTGTCAGTTGCAGATTGACGCCAAGCGACTCCAGCACGTCGGCGCTGCCGGAGCAGGACGAGACCGAGCGTCCGCCGTGCTTGGCCACGCGCGCGCCGGCGGCGGCGGCGACGAAGGCCGAGGTGGTGGAGATATTGAAGGTATGCGATTTGTCGCCGCCGGTGCCGCAGGTATCCACCAGGTGGCGGCGGTCGGCTAGCGGCACATGCGTGGCGAATTCGCGCATCACGGTGGCGGCGGCGGCGATTTCCGAGACCGATTCCACCTTGACGCGCAGGCCGATCAGGATGGCCGCCGTCTGGGCTGGCGTCAGCTCGCCGCGCATGATCTGGCGCATCAGCGCCAGCATCTCGTCGTAAAACAATTCATTGCCGTCGATCAGCCGGTTCAGCGCGGCTTGCGGGGTAATCATGGCGGGATTCCTATCAGCTTTGCCGGCCCAGTTCGGCCAGCCTTTGCGTGTCGAGGTCGATTTCACAGGCGAGGCGGGCGCGCCCGGCGCCGTTGCCGCTGGCGTAGCTGGCCTCCACCCAGCCGCAGTGCTGGCGGCGATAGGCCTCGTAAGCCTGGCGGGCGCGGCGCAATTCGCGCGCGGCGTGGAAGCGGCCATCGGTGGCGGCGTCCAGCTTGCGCATCGCGTCCAGGGTCTTGTCTTCTTGGGCTTGGAGCTGCTTGCGGATGTCGGCGTGCCGCTGCTGCAGGCAGGCGGCGATGGCCGGCGTGTCTGGCTGGCTTTGCGTGCAGTCATCCAGCACGCCCGCCCAGGCCTGCGCCGACAACAAGGCGGCGATCAGCGGCAGCGGCAAGCGCATCAGGCGAATTCCTTCAGGAAGTTGTCCAGCATGCGGTAGCCGTGTTCAGTCAGGATGGATTCCGGGTGGAATTGCACGCCCTCGATGGGCAAGGTTTTGTGACGCACGCCCATGATCTCGCCGTCATCGGTCCAAGCGGTGACTTCCAGGCAGTCCGGCAGTGTTTCGCGCTCGATCACCAGCGAGTGGTAACGGGTGCAGGTGACCGGATTGGGCAGGCCGCGGAACATGCCCTTGTCCAGATGGCTGACCGGCGACACCTTGCCGTGCATCAGCTGTTTGGCGTGCACCACCTTGCCGCCGAAGGCCTGGCCTATGCCCTGGTGGCCCAGGCACACGCCCATGATGGGCAGTTTGCCGGCGAAGTGCAGGATGGCCGGCACCGATACCCCGGCCTCGTTGGGGGTGCAGGGGCCGGGAGAGATCACCAGGTATTGCGGTTTCAGCGCTTCGATCTGCTGCAGCGTGATCTCGTCATTGCGGAACACCTTCACGTCCTGGCCCAGCTCGCCGAAGTACTGCACCAGGTTGTAAGTGAAGGAATCATAATTGTCGATCATCAGTAACATAATTCGCCCAATCTATTGATTTTTAATGTACTTCCCGCAGCGTGGCCGTTGGCTTGTCCATTGGCGTGGCCGCCAGGGGCGGGCGGTACTGCACCGCCATTTGGCGCATGCCGCTGCTTTGGGTGCGGCGCCGCCCTGATTTTGTGCGGCGCGAGAATTCATTACGCCTGATCTTACGGTAATTTGGCTGCCGCTGGAAACCGGCTGAGTGACGGGGCAGGCGTCAGCGCGTGATGTAGATTGCGCAAGGCGGGCAGGGGGAGAAGCATGCCTGCCCGGCGGCTTGTGGGCGTTCAGCCGACCGCGGCAGGCATGGTGTCAGACTCATGGGCGCGAGGGCAGCTCGCTTGCCAGCCAACGCATGCGGCCCAGCATGACGCTGCTGGCCAAGGCCAGCAGGCCGGGCAGCAGCCAACCCAGGCTCAGCGAGAAGAGCGGCAATTGTTCCAGGTCATCTTGCAGCGCGGGGGGAAGCAGGCCGGCCGCCTTCAGGGCGTCGCCCAGGCTGATCAGGGACACGACGCCCAGCGTCAATCCATAGCTGAGGGGCAGATTGGGCAAGCGGCTGCGCAGCGCTTGCAGCAGCACCAGGCAGATCGCGCTTGGATAAATCAGATACAGGGCGGGCACGGTGACGCGGATCAACACATCCAGGCCAAAGTTGGCGATCAGGGTCGATGCCACGGAAATCAGCGCCAGCCAGTAAGGATAAGCCAATCGCCCCGTCTGCTTGGCGAAGTAATCCGCGCAGGTGCTGCCGAGTCCCACCACGGTGGTCAAGCAGGCCAGCAGCACGATGCCCGCCATCAGCCAGCTGCCTGCGTCGCCAAATAGCCAGGCGACATAACGCACCAGGATTTGCCCGCCATTGCTCGCGCCTGCCGCGACGGGCGCGCTGGTGGCGCCCAGATAGAACAGGCACAGATACAGTAAGGACAGCAGCGCGACCGAGATCAAGCCGGCCTTGAAAGTCAAGAAACGGACCATCTTGGGCTGCGTGATGCCTTTGCCGCTCAGCGTGCGCGCAACCAGGCCGCCAAACGCCATGGCCGACAACACGTCCATCGTTTGGTAACCACTCAGCAGGCCTTCAACAAAGGCGCCGTCGACATAGCTGGCGCTGGTTGCGCCCACGCCAGACAGCGGCTTCAGCATGACGCCCAGCGCAACTGCCGACAGCAGCAGTAACAGCACGGGGGTCATCAAGCGGCCGACGCTGTCTATCATCTGGCCGGGCTTGAGCATGAAATAGAGACCAATTCCATTGAACGCCAGTGCAAACAAGACGCTGCCCCAGGGCGAGTGGGCGAATCCCAGAGGCAGCCATCCCATCTCGTAGGCGACATTGGCCACCCGCGGCATCGCAAACAGCGGGCCCAGAATCAGATACAACAAGCTCCAGAATACGGTTGCGGCCCAGGGCGGCAGGTCGCGCGACAGCGCCTCGCCCCGGCCCCGGCCTGCTACCGTCAGCAGGGTCAGAAAGGGCAGGCCAACGCCGGTCAGCATGAAACCCAGCGCCGCAATGGGCCAGGCCTCTCCGGCCAGATGGCCTGCCATAGGCGGAAAAATGACGTTGCCAGCGCCAAGAAACAGGGCAAACACCATCATGCCCAAGGCGGCTGTGTGGTTGCGGGACAGCATGGAAGTCTCCGGATTGTGATGCCGGCGGACCTGGAGAAGGAGGGACATTCAGACCGGTCCCTCGCCAGGGACGTCGGCTAAATGAAAATGAGCGGCCTTATCCCTGGCTGGTATTCAGCGGGATAATAATAATCTCAACGACGCTGCGCACGGCAGGCGCCACCTGGCCGCGTTGCGGCGAAGTGGAGTGGGCATAAGCGATGGGCAGCATGGATTTACCGGTTGAAAACAGATAGCGAGCGCTCATTAAAACGTCTATGCCAGCGCTTGGCAAGGCATGGCCAGAAGATTAAACGCCTGGCATGGCGAGGCCGCGCCCAAGCCATGACTCAGGGCAATCAGGCTTATCCCGTCCATCGTGCACAACGGCGCGGGCTTGCCCGCTCGTCATCGGGCGATGGGTCTGTCTGGGCATGGATTGGAGATTCGGCGCTTGTCCGGCAATCCTGGCCACTTTGGCAAGCAAGATATTTTACTGTCGAACGGCTATATCCAAGAGAGCATGTCTAGGGGCTGTTGACGTTCGCCGAGTGGTTGCGAAAGGCATCCGGCCTTGCGGGTTTGGCCTCTTTTGGCCAGATTCGGCGATGCGCGGCCCTGGCATGGCATGACTATGCGGCGGACTGCGCGCCTTGCATCCGGCCAAAATCGGCGCAAACGCGATCCCCGCAGCACAACCCGTCAACAGCCCCTTGGGAGTGCGTGCATGAGAAGGCTGCTGTGGATGGCAATGCTGTGGAGTCTGGCCTTGCCAGTGCCTGCTCAGACTCTGCTGGTGGCGATGGAAGAGGCGGATAACCGCCCATTCGAATACCTGGACGATCAGGGCAATCTGACCGGTTTTCATACCGAGATTGTGCGCGCGGTGGCCAAGGCGTTGGGGTGGGAGGTGTCCTTCCAGCGCATGCCGTGGGGCCGGGTGCAGTTATCGCTGGCCAACGGCAAGGTGGATGCAGTCACCTATATGGGTAAAACCGCGGAAAGAATGAAGTACGCGGTTTTCCTGGATGGCAATCAGCTGGATGTCGAGCGCGTTACCTTGTTTGTGCGCAGGGAGGATGCCGCGCGCATTCACTACATCCCGCCAGTATCCAGCATGATGAACCGCTGGCGCTTTGGCGCGCCGCATGGCTATTTCCTGGGGCAAGAGATCGCCGACGCGGTGGCGGCCGGGATGCCCCTGGACCAGCACGCGCAGAATCAGTCGCAACTGTTCGGCATGCTCGTGGCGCGTCGCATTGACGTGGCGGTTGCCGAGAAATTGGCGCTGCAACTGGTGGAGCCGGAGATGCCGGACGTGGCGGCGCATGTGGCCCCGTTGCCAAGCGCGGTGTTCAGCGGCAACCCCATGTATATTGCCTTCCGCAATAAAGGCGATGGGCCGCAATTGGCCAAGCAGTTTGCCGCGGCTTATGCCAAGTGGCGCCGCGGCGATGTCTATCCTTGGCTGATCGCGCGGTTCAAGGTGTACGAGCGGGTGCCGGATAGCTTCATCCCCAAGTAGCCGGCCTTCCATGCGCCCAGCCCGCGATCAGCGGGCTGGGGCGTTTGGCGGGGCGGCTCATGCCGTCAGTCGGTGGCGGCTTCTTCTTTAAAAGCCAGCAACGCCAGCCAGCTGGCCGCGCTGCACGCCATGATGTACCAGGCCGGGGCGAATGGATTGCCGCTGACGCTGATCAGCCAGGTGACGATGAATTGTGCGAAGCCGCCAAACAGCGTCACGCCGCAGGCATAGATGATGGCAAGTCCGGTGGCGCGGCAGCCGCGCGGGAAGGCCTCCATGATCAGCAGGAAGCCGGCGGGACTACCCAGCGCCAGCAGTGCGGTCAGCGTCAGGGCCAGCATCAACGCGGCAGGCAGCGAGGGTGCCGCGTGCAGCAGCATGAAGCAGGGCAGCGTCAGCAGCACGCACAAAGCATTGACGGCCAGCAGCAGGGGTTTGCGTCTGGTCAGGCGGTCGGCCAGCATGCCGGCCAGCGGCGAGGCCAGCAGCAGAACCAGTCCCGCCGCGCATCCCGCCAGCAGCGCCGATGCCGGCGGTTGATGCAGCACCTTGATCAGATAGGACGGCAGGTAGTGCGCCACCACATACATATTGGCGGTGCCGCCCATGATCAGCATGCAGCCCAACAGCAGCTTGCGACGATGCTGGCGCATCAGGGCCGCCAGGCTTGGCTGCTCAGCCGGTTCGGCTTGGTGGGTTTCGTCCAGATGGCGGCGGATGTACAAGCCTACGGGCCCCACCAGCAAGCCCAGCAGGAAAGGCAGCCGCCAACCCCAGCTTTCCAGCGCTTCATGGCTGAGGAAATAGGTCAACAGCGCGCCGCTGAGCGCGCCGGCCAGCACCGCGCCGCCCTGGGTGGCCATCTGCCAGCTCACCATGAAGCCGCGCCGGTTGCGCGCGCCGGACTCCATCAAAAAGCTGGTGGCGGCGCCGACTTCGCCGCCGGCGGCGAAGCCTTGCAGCAGACGGCCTGCGACGATCAGCAAGGGCGCCAGCAGGCCTATGCTGTCGTAGGTGGGCGCCAGGCCGATCAGGGCGGTGCCGCCGGCCATCAGCCAGATGGTCAGCGTCAGTGCCGGTTTGCGGCCGGCGCGGTCGGCGATGCGGCCTATCACCACGCTGCCCAGCGGACGCATCACGAAGCCGATGCCGAAGGTGGCCAGCGCCATCAGCAGCGAGCCGTACTCGCTGTGCGACGGGAAATACAATTTGCCGATCAACACGGCGAAAAAGCTGAACACGGTGAAGTCGTACAGCTCCAGCCAGTTGCCCAGCGACACCGCGACGATGGTGCGGCGCGACGAGGCGGTGTGCATTACCGGCGCGTCGGCCGCGGGGGCGGTCAGCGTCTTGTTCATATGAAGTTCCTCGATCTGGATAGTGACAGGCGGCTTCAGAAATAGTTGTGGTACAGGCCCACGGCGGCGCCGACGGGCGTGATCCCGGTCTGCGGCCTGCCCCGCGTGTCGGTGGGCAGCGGCTGGCCGTTCAGTATCAGGGTGGAGCCGCCCAGGTTGCGGATGGCGCCGGCGCGCGCATACAGGCCCGTGCGCTTGGACAGGTTGTAGTCGTAGCCCAGCATCAGGCCGAGGGCGGAGCTGGAGATGGCCTGTCCGTCCGCGTCGCGCGCGCTTGAAGTGTCGCGGTAGACGGCGGACAGGCGGTAGACGTGCCGCTTTTCCGCGACGATGGCGCCGGCGGTGTAGACGCGGGCGATGCCGTTTTCCTGGCGGCGCGGCACAGTGACGGTATGGGAGGCCGACAGCACCAAGCGGCTGATGTCGTAGACCGCCGCCAGGCCGTAAAAGTCATTGCGCACCGCGTCCGCGCCGGACGGCGACAGCGGCTGCCAGCTTTGGTTGAAGCTCGCGGCCAGGAACAAGGGGCCGTCCAGATGGGCCAGCATGGCGCCCCTGCTTCCCGGCGCGCGCCGGTTGGGCGAAGCGGCCTGCAGCAACTCGACGTTGAAGCCCTGGCCGCGCGGCGAAATCCATTTCGCGGCGTGCCCCAGCCGGCTGTCGAGCTGGGCGGCGCCGGGGCCGAGGTCGGCATTGGGCAACACGCCGAGCGGCGTCTGCACCGCGCCCATGCCTGCCCAGCTGTAGACCGAATGGGTGTTGACGGCGCCGAACGGATCGATGAACAGCGGCAGGCCGGCGTTGAGCTGGCGGCCCAGCCGCAGCGCGCCCCAGCGCGTGGACTCCAGGCCCAGCCAGGCCTCGCGGTTGAAGGTGATGCCGGGCGATTGCGGCGTGCCGTCATTGGCGTTGAAGCCGGCCTCCAGATTGAATTCCGTCCGCCAGCCGTCGCTTAACAGCTCGCGGCCGGCCAGGCCGAACTTGGATGTCCATTCGCCGCCGCTCTGCAGCTGCCAGGCGCGCTTGCCGCCTGCTTGCGCGTAGTTGACGCCCAGATCCAGCGTGCCATACGGGGCAACGCCGCCGTTCTTCAGCATGCCGTTGAACAGGGGCAGGCCTTGCAGGCGGGTCAGCAGGAAGGAATCGGCCCAGGCGGGCGGGGCCAGGCAGGCCGCCAGCAGGGGCGGCCAGGTGTGACGCAGCATAGCTTTCTCCTTTGTCTTGCGATGCCGGCTGTGCCGCCGGCTTGATCGCGCCGCGCGTCAGCCGCGCAGATAGCTTTCCGCCAGTCGCGCCCACAGCGAGGCGCCCACCGGCAGGGCCTGGTCGTTGAAGTCGTAGCCAGGGTTGTGGACCATGCAGCCGCCGCGGCTTTCGGTGCCGTTGCCCAGCAGCACGTAGCAGCCGGGTTTCTTTTCCAGCATCCAGGCAAAGTCCTCGCTGCCCATCATCCCTTGCGGCGGCTGGATCAGCCGTTCCGCGCCGGCTTGCTCGCGGATCAGTTCGGCCATGAAGCGGGTTTCATCGGGCGTGTTGACCAGCACCGGCGCGATGGTGCGGTAGTCGATTTCCGCCGCTACGCCGTAACTTTGCGCCTGCAGCTGGACGGTTTCATGCAGCCGCTGTTTCAAGGTGGCGTGGACGTCGCGGCTGAGCGCGCGCACGGTCAGCTTCATTTCCGCGTGTTCCGGAATCACGTTGTGCGCCTTGCCGGCGTGCAGCGCGCCGACGGTGACCACGCCGGCCTCGGTCGCCGGAATATTGCGCGCCACCAGGGTTTGCAGCGCCATCACGATGGACGAGGCGGCGACGATGGGGTCGCGGCCGAAATTGGGCATCGCGCCGTGCGCGCCCACGCCGGTGAGGCGAACATCCACGCTGTCGGACGAGGCCGCCATGGCGCCTTCTTTCAGCGCGAAGCAGCCGACAGGCAGGCCCGGCGCGTTGTGCAGGGCGTAGACGGCATCGCAGGGGAAGCGCTCGAACAGGCCGTCTTCAAGCATGGCCGGCGCGCCGCCCAATCCTTCTTCCGCCGGTTGAAAAATCAGATGCAGCGTGCCGTTGAAGCGCCGGGTTGCGGCCAAGTATTGGGCGGCGGCCAGCAGCATGGCGGTATGGCCGTCGTGGCCGCAGGCGTGCATCTTGCCAGGCTGGGTGCTGGCATAGGAGAGGCCGGTCGCTTCCTGGATGGGCAAGGCGTCCATGTCGGCGCGGATGCCGAGCGCGCGTGATCCTGCGCCTGCGCGCAGCGTGCCCACCACGCCGGTCTTGCCGACGCCGGTTTGCACCTCATAGCCCCATTCGCGCAGCTTGGCCGCGACCAGTTCGCTGGTTTGCTGCTCCTCGAACCCCAGCTCCGGATGAGCGTGTATTTGGCGGCGCAGCGCGATGAACTCGTTTACCTTGCCCAGGATTTCCGGGAGGATGAAGGGATCGTTTGCCATGGTTTGCTTTCCGTTGATGTGAGGGTGCCGAACCATGCTAGGCAAAACTATTTGCGCTGAATAAGCACAAATATTGATAGCCATAACCATGAGTTATCCACGTGAGTCAACTCAAGCAACATCAACTGCGGGCCTTGGTCGCGGTGGCGGATCACGGCAGCATCAATGCGGCCGCGCGCGCGCTGTACGTCACGCAGCCTGCCATCACCAAGGCGCTGCGCGAATTGGAGACGGAGCAGGGCGTGCCCTTGTTGCTGCGCAACTCCTGGGGCGTGACGCTGACAGAGGCCGGACAGACGCTGCTCGGCTATGCGCGTCTGGTGATACGGGAGCTGGAGAGGGCGCAGCAGGAAATGGATCGGCTGCGCTCCGGCCGCGAGAGCAGCCTGCGCATCGGCCTGACTCCGCTGGCCGGTTTCGAGATTTTGCCGCAGTCGTTTGCGGCCTTTCGGCGCGCCATGCCGCAGGTGCGGGTGGATTTCCTGGAGCAGGATGGGAAACAACTGCTTGAGGGCCTGCGCAGCGGGCTGCTGGATTTCGCGCTGGGCGCCTTCTCCACGCCGCCGGACGATCCATTCGTGCGGGTGGAGCGGCTGTGCGAATCCCCATCCGGCTTTGCCGTCCGCGCGGAAAGCCCGTTGCGGCATGCCACCGCGTTGGCGGAATTGCGGCAGGCGGAGTGGCTGCATACTGATCAGAGCGGCCAGTACGAAAGCTTTGTGCATGGCATGTTTGCGCGCGAAGGACTGGCGCCGCCGGAACGAGTGACTTGCTGCACGTCCAATGTCTTGCTGTGCGGGCTGCTGATGACGATGGATGCCGTGGTGCCGATGTCCAATCAGGCCTTGCAGGCCACTCTGACGGCGCAGCGTTTTGTCGAGCTGCCGCTTAAGCAGCGGCCGCCGAGGCTGAGCCTGTTGCTCTTGGTGCGGGAGGGCGCGCTGCTGAGCCGGGCCGCGGAATGGTTCATCGCCCGCATTCGCGAGGCGCAAACCGTTTGAATCGGTTTCGGCCATGCCGACTTTGGGTCTTTTTTTGTTCGCAACGCATGCCCTATGCTGAATCGTGAAGTTTCAGGGAGCGCATCATGCCGAAGATATTGGCGGGGTGCCTGCTGGCCTGCGCATGGGCCTTTGCCCATGCCGCGCCGGTCACGGTGGCCGCCGCCAGCAATACTGAGCCGGCGCTGAATGAGATCGTCAAAAAATTCACGGAAAAGACTGGCGTAACGGTAAAGGTGGCTTATGGTCCCGCGGTGGCGCTGGCCTCGCAGATTGCCAATGGCGCCGCGTACGAAATCTACATCTCGTCCAGCGACGAATATACCCATAAGCTGCAGATGCAGGGGCGCTGTCTGGAAGAACCGCGCATCTTTGGTTTGGGTTCCCTGGTGCTATGGTCGCTGGCGGCGGATTTTCATGAGAGCGGCTGGCTGGAGTGGCTGCGCCAAGGCAGAGGCAAGATCGCGCTGCCGGATCCCGAGTCCAGCATTTATGGCCAGATGGTTTTATACAGCTTGAATCATTACCAACTAGCGGAACGCCTGCGCCCGCGTTTTGTCAGGGCGCCGGATGTGGCCCATGCCGCCGAAATGGTGGCGTCCGGCAAGGTGGCGGGCGGTTTCGTTTCCAAGTCTCAGGTGCTGGAGCGCTCACGTTTGGGCAAGGGGCATTGGGTAGAGATTCCGCCGGATAGTTACCCGACTATCCGGCAGACGGTGGCGCTGCTGACGCCGGCGGCAGGCCATCCGCAAGCCCGGCAATTGTTCGATTACCTTTTCAGTCCCGAATCGCAGAAAATCTGGCGCGCGTATGGCTATGCCAAGCCGTGAGGCGCGAATCATGAGCCATGGCTTGCGATGCGTGACGCAAAACACCCCGCGAAAGCGGGGCGGGGTGTCAGTGATGATCGTGGCGGTAGGCGAAAACCGGCAACTGCCACTCGCGCCACAGCGCGGTCATTCGCAGCGCCAGGCCGAAGGCGAAGCTGGCGGCGATGTTCCAGTCGTGAGCAACCTCCAGCGCGTTCAATCCCAGGTAGAGAATGGCCACCAAGAGCGATACGCTGGCATACAGCTCGCGGCGGAACACGATGGGCACGCGATTGCACAGGACGTCGCGCAGAATGCCGCCGGCGATGCCGGTGATCATGCCGGCCATGACCACGATGACCGGGTGATAGTGCATGCCCAGCGCCACATCGCAGCCGATGATGGTGAAAGCCACCAGGCCCAGCGCGTCCAGCACCAGGAACAGCCGGTTCAGATGGCGCATGAAGCGCGCGGCCAGCACGGCGGCGATGCCGCCGGCCACCACCAGCAACACGTACTCCGGGTGTTGCGTCCAGCCTATCGGGTAGCGGCCGAGCACGATGTCGCGCACGGTGCCGCCGCCTAGCGCGGTGAGGAAGGCGATGACGGTGACGCCGAAGATGTCCATGTGGCGGCGGCCCGCAGCCAGCGCGCCGGTCATCGCTTCCGCGGTGATGGCGATCAAATAGATCAGGCTCAGCATGGCAAGCTCCCGCGCGCGATGGCGGCGGATTGGCGCGAAAAAGGGAAAAGAGCGTCTACTGGCGCGGGCAAAAGCGCGCGGCCGATGGCGGGTGCGGACAAGGCAGTCTCCTGGGTGGATTCCGGGTTGCGGAACAGCCTCTCCCCTTGTCCTTTTACCTGAGAGTTGCATGGCCGGCGGCCACTTGCCCCTTCGGTGGACCGCTCGCGGCGGTCTCTCTCCAATCGGCTTGAATCAATGGTGCACTGCGGTACTGCTTGCCTGAGCGATTATGGGAGTTTGCGTCTTCGGCGGGGGCGGCGCCCCTCTCTCCCGCAGCGCGTCAAATATTAGCCATTGCTGTTTGAATAGTCAATATTCAGAACCTATTGATGATCATTTTCCTGCATGAATCAATTGCGGCGAAGGGATGGCGGGGAGGGGATGGGATCAGTACAAAGCGACGCTATCCAAGCCGCGAAAGCGTTTGAGGTGTGTTGGCGATAAAACCGGAGCGCCTGTCGGCGCCCCGGCATGGTGCGTCAGGAGTCCTTCTGCTGCTTGGCGGCGGCAGAAGGCTTGACGGTTTTGACTGCGGCAGGCGCTTGGCCGTTGGCTTTGGCCGCGGGCCTGCGGGCTGGCGCAGGCTTGGCTGGCGCGGCAGCCGTTTGAGCCTCGGCTTTTACGGTTGGGGCGGGATGGGCTGCGTCTGGCTTGGTCGCCGGTTTGGCCGCCGCCGGTTTGCGCGTGGCGGTGGTCTTGGCTGGCGCCGGCTGGATTTCAGCCTTGGCCGCTGGAACGATAGCGTTGGTGGCAGGGGCTTGAGCCGGAGCCGGAGCCGGCTTGACTGCAACCGTTTCCGTCGCGCGAGGGGCGGCCGTCTGAATCGCGGCCTTGTCCAGAATGGCCTTGCGGTCTTGTTCGGACAGACCAAGCACATTCGCCGCCTGTTCCAGCCGTTGCTGTTGCTCCGCAGGAATGTCATGGCGATTCACCAGCAGCAGGTCGCGCACCAGCATCCAGGCCTGGTGGCGGATGTGCTGGTCGGGCAGCAGCGTGCTCAAGCCGTTCAGCGCGCGCTGATGATCGGCACGCACCAGGGCGACCTGTTTGCGGACGGTAGCCTTCAGCTGCATCAGCGTCAGCGGATATTCGCGCTGCACGCCGCGCATGGTGCGGCGGATGGCGTTGAACGGCCGTTCATCGATGACGCCCATGCCGATGCCGACATAGACCAGCAGCCGGATGAAGCCATCAGCCAGCGTGCCGTGCTCGAAGCTCGGGTCCAGCGCCTCGCGCTTCAGGCGCGCCAGCTCGCGGCTTTCCCAGGTGAGCGCTTGCTTGCGCGCTTCGCCGGCGGGCTGCACGCCTATCAGCGTGGCCAGTTGCGGCGATTCGTAAATCCCGCGGAATAGTTGCTCCTGGGCGGCGTCGCGCAGGTCGCGGTAATGATCCAGCGACTGAACGATGAAGTCAGACATCCGCTCCTGCCACTGCCACAGCGGATTGTCCGCGGAAACCGGGCGGCGTTGTTCGCGCACCTTGGCGGCGAGTCCGGGCAGCCACCACAGCCAGGGGTTCTTCGGCGAGATCAGCGTGCGTTCGAAGCGGGCGGGATGCAGCTCGCGCAGCAGGCGGGCGCTGGCCTCGTTGCTGAAGGC
>NZ_PPTF01000078.1:13226-24577 GCF_002902845.1 Chromobacterium sinusclupearum | reverse complement strand
GCACCACGGGGGACAGATAGCGGTCGTACACGCCCTGGTTGATTTCGGAGACGCGTTTCACCACCTCGAAAGCCTGTTCGTCTTCGCGGCCGTCGTCCAGCGCCAGGATGTCGGATACATCGCGGGCTTCGAAACGGATGATGTAGCGGCCTTCGATGTATTCCTGGCCCGGCGCGTCCGGGGCGATGTCTTCGATGATGGCTTCGTACAGGCCGGGCGCCAGCACGTCGATCAGGTCCAGCGCGTTGGCGAACTCGCTGTGCTCCTTGTTGGCTACGCCGGCGGACACGAAGATGCCGAGATGCCCCACTTTGTTGTGCAGGCAGTAGACGATGGTCTGCTCGTTGTTGCGGATGTCCTCGACGCTGTCGTACAGGTCGGCGATCCAGTTCAGCGCCTGCTGCGGCGGGGTGATGTTGTCGCCCCAGGAGGCGAACACCATGATGGGCGAGCGGATGTTGCGCATGTCCACGCGCATCGTGCCGTCATGGCTGGTGATCTTGCCGTGGACCAGATCGTTGCCGACGAACAGCTTCTGGGTGATCCACTCCATCTCCACCTTGTTCAACAGGTAGTGGCCGCCCCACCAGCGTTCGAAATCGAGATAGCGTTGCGGTTCGGTATCCACCTTGGAGTACAGATTGTAGGACTTCTTCCATAGGGTGTTGGCCGGGTCCAGCTTCTCGAAGTTTTCCACCAGATGGGCGCCGTCGAAGTGGCCGTTGCCCAGGTCGCCGGCCAGCGAGGCGCTCCAGGTGCCGCCGTTCAGGCCGCCGGCGTAACGCATGGGGTTCTTGCCGCGCACGCCGGCCCAGTAGGACAGCGGCGAGCCGGCCAGCAGGATCGGGCCGACCAGGTCCGGCGCCACCGAAGCCAACATGGCCAGCGCCCAGCCGCCCTGGCAGTTGCCGATGACGAAGGGCTTGCCGTCGCTGTTCGGGTGCAGTTCGTTGACGCGCTTGAGGAAATGGCCTTCGGCCTTGGCCACGCTTTCTATGGTCTGGCCCGGCACGGGCTGCGGGAAGAACATCACGAAGTAGCAGGGATGTCCCTGCTGCAGCGCGATGCCGATTTCGCTGTCCATCTTGAAGCCGCCAATGCCGGGGCCGTGGCCGGCGCGCGGGTCGATGACCACGAAGGGGCGCTTGGCCGGATCGGTGGCCGGGCTGCCCTCCGGCGGCTTGATCGCCGCCAGCGCGTAGTTGGCCGGATCGGGCAGCTCGCGCGCGTCCATGATGATGGTGTAGTCGAACACCAGCACCGGCGGCTTGCCGCTTTCACAGTGTTCCAGATAGGTGGCGCCGCGCTGATACAGCGTGTCCCAGTACAGAACGCCGCGCTGGCAGGCGTCCAGCCAGTAATCAAACAACGGTTGGGCAAACGGGATTTTCCCGTCTCGAACTGCAGTAGTTGACCACATTGCAACCCCTTGCGTTTTGATGAGTGGAAACGGTGTGCGGCCAAGGCAACGGCCTTGGCTGCCACTGTACTCGTTATCTGCTGCAATGCAATAAATGCGAATGGTCTTGAGGCGATGTGTGGCGCGCAGCCATCAGCTTGTTGCACTGCAACTATTGTTTCGAGTGGCAGAGGGCGGCAGAGTTTCCAGCGATTTGACCATCACCACGCTGCGATAGGCTTTGTCCGGCCATTGCAGCGGGGCTTCCACGCGGTAGCCGCGGCGCTGATAGCGGCGGACCAGGTGGGTGGCGTCCTGGGCGGTATCCAGGCGGATGGCGGCGCAGCCTTGGGTGCGCGCCCAGTTTTCCGCTGCATCCAATAGTTGTTCGCCCAGGCCGTGGCCTTGCCATTCCGGCGCGACGGCCAGTTGCGACAGCACGGCACCGTCGGGTTCTCGGAATTGCAGGCAAGGCGAGTTGAGCCGGGCGCGATGCACCGTGACGGTGCCGGCCAGCTGGTTTTGGTGCCAGGCCAGCAGGCAGTGGCCGCCCTGGATGCGGCGGCGGGTCACGTCGGGAGTTTGATCCACCGCGGTGTAGCGCAGCCCCATCGCGGCCAGTTGGGCGTAGGCGTGGTGTAGCAGATCGGTCAATTGTTCTATCGAATCGGTTTCGGTTAAAGGGCGCAGCGTGAACATGGGATGGTTTCTTCAGGGGGCGAGACCCTCATGAAGCAAGCGTCATGCCTGGTGGAGATGGGGCCGTCCCCAGTCGCCGGCCATTTCCTCGCTGATCAAGTCTTCCGCGATGAAGTCCAGAAACGCGCGGACGGCCGGCGACAAGCCGCGGCGGGTAGGGAAGGCCGCATGCAGGATGCCCCAGGGAAAGTCGTATTGCGGCAGGATATGGCTAAGCCGTCCATCGGCCAGCGCTTGGTGGCAGACATTGGTGGGCAGCGCGGCGATGCCGATGCCGGCGATGGCGGCCTGCAGCAGCACGATCATGTCGTCGGTCATCAGTCGGGGCGCGTCGATGTGAATGGTGTAGGTCTGGCCGACATTGTCCAGCAGCACCCACTGGCCGCGGCCGTCCGGCCGGCTCATCGTCAGCGCGGGCAGCGCGGCCAGCCGCTCCGGCGCTTGCGGTTCGCCGTGTTTTTCCAGGAAGGCGGGGCTGGCCACCAGGATGACCCGGCTCTTGCCCAAGGTGCGCACGACCAGGCTGGCGCTGTCTTCGATGACGTTGCGCACCCGGAGCGCCACGTCCACCCCTTCCTCGATCAGGTCCACCCTGCGGTTGGTGGCCTCCAGCGCCACCCGCACCTGAGGGTGGCGCGCCAGAAAGCGCGGCAGCGCGGCGCTGAGCATGGTCTTGGCCAGCAGTTCCGGGCAACTGACCCGTATCAGGCCGCGGGGTTCGGCGCTGCTTTGCAGGATGGTCTCATCGGCGGCTTCGGCTTCGGCCAGCATGGCCTGGCAGCGTTGATAATACTGGCTGCCGATTTCCGTCAGCGACAGGCGGCGCGTAGTCCGTTGCAGCAGGCGCACGGCCAAGCGGCTTTCCAGTTCCGCTACCCGCCGCGACAGCGTGGACTTGGGGATGCCCAGCACCCGGGAGGCCGCCATGAAGCCGCCGTGCTCCACCACTTTGGCGAAGTACATCAGATCGTTCAGGTCTCGCATGATTGTCTCGCTGGTGGAACAATGTTTCCGATTTTAGCAGTCTAGTTCGGATTGTTGCTCGTGCTTATCATGCACACATCTCCACCGCACCGCGAAAGACCCGAACATGAAACTGCTGCATCTCGATTCCAGCATCCTGGCCGACAACTCGGTTACCCGCGAATTGTCCGCCGTAGTGGCCAACACGCTGCGTCAGCGTCACGCCAATGTCGAAACCATCTACCGCGATCTGGCGGCCAATCCGATCGCTCACCTGTCCGGCGAAATCGTCGGCGCGCGTTTCGTGCCGGAGACGGACTGGACGCCGCTGCAGCGCAGCGAGGCTGCCTTGACCGATCAACTGATCGAGGAGTTCGTCGCCGCCGACGTGCTGGTGATCGGCGCGCCGATGTACAACTTTTCCATCCCGACTCAGTTGAAGAGCTGGATCGACCGCGTGGCCGCCGCCGGCCGCACCTTTAAGTACACCGAGAACGGCGCGGTGGGTCTGGTGCCCAACAAGAAGGTGATTGTGGTGTCCGCCCGCGGCGGCGTGCACAGCGGCGAGCAGGGCAGTCTGATGGACTTCCAGGAAGATTATCTGGTGAAGGTATTGGGTTTCCTGGGCGTGAGCGACGTCGAAATCATCCGCGCCGAGGCCATCGGCATGGGCCCGGACAAGCGCGCCACGTCGATCCACCTGGCGAAGGAAGCCATCGCCAAGCTGGCGCTGTAACAGCCAATGCAAACCAGGCCCGGCGCATTGCAGTCGGGCCTGTTTGCGTCTAGTCCAACGGCAACTTCAGCGCCTGCTCCACGCTGGGCTCGGTCAGGTAACGCCGCATGATGGCGCGCAATGTGCCGTCGCGGTACATCTTGCGCAGCTCGTCCTGCCACAACGCGGCGGCTTGCTGGCTGAAGCGCGCCTTGCTCAGCACGATGCTGCCCGCGGTGATTTCGCTGTCCGGGAAAAAGTCGTGCACCGTCACCTGCTGGGCGGCCTGATGGCTTTGCAGCCAAGGATCGAAGCTGATGGGGTGGCCGAAAGAGGCCGTCACCACGCCGCTGCAGACCATTTTATACAGATCGTCCTCGTTGGCGGCGGTGACAATCTTGTGCTGTTGCGCCAATCCATCCAGAAACTTGTCTTCGGCCGGGCTGTGGCGGTAGCCGCGCACCATGCCCCAGCGCAGGTCCGGCAGCTTGAGCAGCGCATCCAGCGTGGAGACATTCACGCCGCGGTGCAGCAGCACCAGATTCTTGCTGTGATGGTAGACCACCATCCACAAATAGCGTTGTCGCTCCGGCGTCACGGTGGTGGAACTGCCGATGTCGGCCTGGCCTATCTCCAGCAGCTTCAATACGCGCAGCCGCGGATAATCGCCTTCGCTCTGGATGGGGCAATTCAGCCTGCGGGCCAGTTCGTGAAGGATGTCCGGATCATAACCCTTGCCCAAGTGATAGGCGACGCCGAAGTTGTAATAGGCGATGGTCAGCGGACCGCCGGGACAGGCGGGGTTGGGAGTCGATTGAGCGGTAGCCAGCCAAAGCGAAAGCGCGCAGCCTGCAAGCAGTTTCATCGATCACTCCGTGTAGACGAGATGACATTGCCGTTCTTTTCAGTCTAGCGGCAACTGCATCATTTGCTTGGCGGCCCCTTCGCTGAGGTGGCGCCGCAGGATGTTGAGCAGGCTGTCATCCTGATACATTTTCTTTAGCTCCAAATGCCAATGCTCGGCCGCCTCTTGCGAAAACCTTGCCTTGCTCAGGGCCAGGCCGCTGGCGATGGTTTCTCCGGACGGAAACAAATCCACCACGAGGATGCGTTTGGCGACCTGCGGGTCGCGCAGCCAGCGCCCGTAGCTGGTGGGCAGCGAGAACGCGGCGGTCACGATGCCGTCGTCTAGCATGCGGAACAGATCATCTTCGTCATTCGCCATCACCAGTTTGTTTTCTGCCTTCATCTGCGCCAGCAATTGATCCTGCTGCGCACTGTGCCGGTAGCCGCGTATGGCGCCCCAGCGCAAGGCCGGGTCGCGCAATAGCTCCGGCAGCGCGCGCGCATGGATGGACGGATGCAGCAGCACCATGTTTCGGGTGTGGTTGTAAGGGAAGATCCAGGCGTAGGCCAGTCGATCCGGCGTGGCCAGGGTGGAAGTGCCAAGGTCGATCTGGCCGCTTTCCAGCATCTTCAGCGCGCGCAGCCGCGGCAGCTCTGTTTCGCTGGCTATCGGGCAATGCAGCCGCCGGGCCAGCTCGCGCACCATGTCTACGTCGTAGCCGTTGCCGTCGCGATAGGCGACGCCGAACTTGTAGAACCCTACGCGTAGCGGGCCGTTGGGGCAGGCCGGATTGGGCGCGGCGTGGCTGGGGAGGGCCAGCAGGCACGAGGCCAGCCACGCCAAGGTAAGATTAGAACGAATGCGATTCAGCGAGGCGATGGCGTGCATGAGTCCCGAACCCGTGCGGCGACCTGTTCCGTGCCCATGGGTTGCGGGCACGGCGATGCCGCGTTGTTATTCCTCGCTGATTATAGTCAAGCCGATTACGCTGTCGCGCGATAAGCCGCGGCGGTGTCGTGGTAGCGTCTGGACTGCCGCTCCACCCATTGTTCCGTCGCCTGGGCTGCCGCTAGCAAGGCTTTGTCGCCGCGTTTCAGCGATTCCAGCTGCAAGATGGATACATCGTTCAGGCCCATGGTGGCCAGCGCGCAGCGCAGATACGGCGTCAAAAAGTCGGGCTGCCAATCCGGTTTGGACTGCATCGGCCCGCCGCTGGCCACGATGACGAAAACGGGCCGGTTGTTCAGCAGGCCTTGTTTGCCATCCGGCCCGCCGCGGAAGGTCCGGCCGGGGCGCATCACCAGGTCCAGCCAGACTTTCAGCGCGGCCGGCACGGTAAAATTGTGCATGGGCGTGGACAGGATTAAGCAGTCGCAGGCCTCCAGTTCGGCAATCAGCTGTTCTGATAGCGCTAACGCCTGCCCTTGCGCATGGCTGCGCGTGTCTTCGCGCATCAGACTGGCTTCGACAAACTCCCGGTTGATGGCATGGAGCGGCAGCAAAGAGAGATCGCGCTCGATAAGGGCGGGCGAGCCGGCCTGCGCCAGCCGCGCGGCCAGCAGCTTGCCGGCCTGGAGGCTATGAGAGTCGGCGCGATTGGGGCTCGCGTTGACGTGCAGAATGCTTGGCATGTTCAGTCCTCGCTTAGTGGCTGCATAAAGCGCAAGGCGGTGGCGACCAGGCCCTGGCGATAATAAAAGCGATGGCCCAGGGTGTTGGACATTGGCGTGTCCAGCAACAGCTTGGCGCAACCATGGCTGCGGGCCAGCTGTTTCAAATGGTTCATCAGGGTTTCGCCCAGGCGTTGGCCGCGGCAGCGTTCATCGGTGACGAGGTCGTCCACATACATGTGCCGGCCATGCACCAGGTTTTCCATGGGACGCCAGCCGGCCAGGGCGGCCAGTTCGCCGTCGCGGTATAGTCCAAGCAGCCGGTAGCCTTGACGGGTCTGGCGCTGCCAGCGCGCGACCAGCTCATCGGCATCCATGAGGTGGGGACGGAATTGGCGCATCAGCGCAAAGCTGGCGCGGACTGTTTCTGCGGTGTCGATGTCACGGATTTCAAGACGCATGGCTGGTGTCCTGTCGGTATCGTGGTTAATATCAGAGTTCTTACATCATGCAACATATCAGAGCTTTGATATTATGATCAAGTCATCAAGGGCGGCGTTGCCGGAGCCGGGCGAGGGCAAGCGCGGCGAAGGCGGGCATATAGGCTATCTATTGCGCCAGGCCGCTGCGGGCCAACATTTGCGGATGGAGCGCGCATTGGCGGATTTGGGCGTGACGCCGCCGCAGTTCGTGGTGCTGACGATGCTGGCGGCCTATCCCGGACATTCCAATGCGGATTTGGCGCGGCTGGCCTTGCTGACGCCGCAAACCGTCAGCGTCATCGTGGCGAATCTGAAAAAAGCCAGCCTGGTGGAGGCCAGGCCGCATGCCAGCCATGGCCGCATCGTGCAATTGCAGTTGAGCGCCAAGGGGGAGGATTTGCTGATGCAAAGCAAGGAACGGGTGCGTGAGCTGGAGGCGCGTATGCTGGAGGGATTGTCGGTAGTGGAGGAGCAGACGATACGACGTTGGCTGGCGAGGCAGGCTGCCGGCCAGGACTGAGCCTGGCCGGCGAGCAGCTTACAGCTTGATCAGGGTGCTCTTGAGTTCGGTGTATTTTTCCAGCGCATGCAGCGATTTGTCGCGGCCGTTGCCGGATTGCTTGTAGCCGCCGAACGGGAAGTTCATGTCGCCGCCCTCGTCATAGCAGTTGACCCAAACCGTGCCGGCGCGCAGGCGGCGCGACACTTGGTGGGCGGTGCTGACGTCGGCAGTCCATACCGCGGCCCCCAGGCCGTATTCGGTGTCGTTGGCGATGCGGATGGCGTCCTCGACATCATCGAAGGTGATGACCGACAGCACCGGGCCGAAGATTTCTTCGCGGCAGATAGTCAGGTTGTCGCTTGGGCAGTCGAAGGCCGTCGGCTCGATGAACAGGCCCTTGTCGGCGTGGGCGGCCTTGCCGCCCAGCAACAGGCTGGCGCCTTCGCTCAGACCTTTGTCGATATAGCTCAGCACCTTGCGGTACTGGATATCGTCGACGATGGCGCCCATCGACGTGGCCGGGTCCAGCGGATCGCCTGGATAGTAGCCGGCGGCGGCCTTGTTGAATTCCTCCAGAAAGCGCGCCTTGATATCGCGATGGACCAGCACGCGGGAGCCGGCGGTGCACATCTCGCCCATGTTGTAGTAGATGGCGCTGGCCGCGGCGCGCGCTGCGCGGGCCAGGTCCGGGCAATCCGGCAGGATGATGTTGGGCGACTTGCCGCCCAGCTCCAGCCAGGCGCGTTTCAGATTCGATTGCGCGGCGTAGCCGGCGATCAGTTTGCCGACAGCGGTGGAGCCGGTGAAGGCCACGCAATCCACGTCCATGTGCAGCGCCAGCAGGCGGCCGACATCCCCGGCGCCGGGCAACACCTGGAAGATGCCGTCCGGGATGCCGGCTTGCTTGGCCAGCCCCGCGACGCGGATGGCGGTCAGCGGCGATTTTTCCGATGGCTTGACGATGACGGCGTTGCCGGCGGCCAGCGCCGGGCCGAACTTCCAGCTGGCCATCAGAATCGGGAAATTCCACGGCACAATGGCGGCCACTACGCCGATCGGTTCGCGCGTCACCAGGCCCAGCAGCTTGGGATCGACCGGCGCCACTTCGCCGCCGATCTTGTCTATCGCCTCGGCGAACCATTCCACGCAATAGGCCGCGCCAGGCACATCCACCGTGGTGGTGTCGCCGATGGGTTTGCCGGCGTCCAGGGTTTCCAGCAGCGCCAATTCGTCGGCATGTTGGCGGATCAGCGCGGCGAAGCGTTTCAGAATGCTGCCGCGCTGGCGCGGCGCCAGGCCGGACCAGGCGCCGGAGTCGAAGGCGCGGCGCGCCGCCTTGACCGCGGCTTCCACCTCGGCTTCGCCGCAATGGCTGATATCGGCCAGCTTGGCGCCGGTGGCGGGGTTGACGCAATCGAAGCGTTTGCCGTCGGCGGCCTCGCGGTAAGCGCCGTCAATGAAGGCGCGTCCTTCTATTTGCAGTTCTGCAGCAAGTTGTTTCCAGTCAGCATGTGTACTGCGGGACATGGGTTTCTCCTCTTGTGTGGTGCTGTTTTGCGGTTGTGGTGCGGATTCAGGCGGAAATAGGGCTGCAAAGTTCGATCAGCGTGCCGTCGGGGCTGCGCAGGTAGGACACGGTCTGGCCCCATGGTTTCTGGCTTGGCGCCGCCAGTTCCACCGCCCCGCATGCCAGCGCGCGTTGATGCGCGGCCGCCACCTGTTCGGTGACCAGGCCGATTTCCATGCCCAAAGGCTGGGCGGTGTCGCTGGCGCGCACGTGGCCGGCGGGCAGGTTCATCGCCGCTAGTTCGTGGCTGGCGAAGGAAAGGGTGGTGTCGCCGGTGTCCAGCTCGCCATACGCGCCGGATTCATGCAGGAATTTCTGTTTCAGGCCGAATGCCTGGTCGAAGAAGCGCAGCGAGGCCGCGACATCTGGAACGTAAACGATGGTGTAACCCAGCTTCATGCACTTCTCCATATGTTTGCAGCGAATCAGAAGGTTGGCGGCGAGCTGGCGCTCACCACTTCGCAGATGTCGTCGCCGACATTGCGGAAACGGTGCGGCAGCTTGCTGTCGAAGTAATAGGCATCGCCCGGCCCCAGCACCCGGCTGTCTGCGCCTACGGTGACTTCTATGCTGCCGCGGATGACGACGCCGCCTTCCTGGCCTTCGTGCATCAGCATGTCCGGGCCGGTATCGGCGCCGGGGACGTAGCGCTCGCGCAGGATGGCGATGTCGCGCTTGTCATGGCCGGTGCCGACCAGCATCAGATTGATGTCCTCGTTGCCGAGATTGGGCAGCTCATCCGCCTGGTAGAACACGCGCGGCTGCGCGGGTTCGGCGTCGAAGGTGAAGAATTCCGCCAGCGTGATCGGCAGGCCTTCCAGTACTTTTTTCAGGGAGCTGACGGACGGACTGACCCGGTTTTGCTCGATCAGCGAGATGGTGCCGTTGGTGACGCCGGCTCGTTTGGCCAGCTCTCTTTGCGACAGGCCGAACCTTGTCCTGACCATTCTCAAGCGCGCGCCGACATCCATTCTTCCTGCTCCATCAGTATGTTAATAATTTTAGACATTATGCGGCATTGTACCGCACCGACGGGGAAACCTGCTTGCTGCGTCGCAAAATCAAATATCTTTGCAAGGGTGAGGTTTTATAGTCAGAATCAGTTTGAAAGGGCAAGCGCGATGTGAATTTTCTTAAACGGCTGTTGCCAGTTTGCCCATGAACCAAATGAGTTTGGAGGCGACTATGTTGATCGGCGTTCCGAAGGAAATCAAAAACCACGAGTATCGGGTGGGTCTGACCCCGTCCGGTGTCCGCGAGTTGGTTGCAAACGGGCACAAGGTACTGGTGCAGACCCACGCTGGCTTGGCCATTGGCTTTACCGACGAGCAGTACATTCAAGCCGGCGCTTCCATCGCCTCCAACGCGGAGGAAGTGTTCGAGCGTTCTGAAATGATCGTCAAGGTCAAGGAGCCGCAGCCGGTGGAGTGCCGGATGCTGCGTCCCGGACAGGTGCTGTTCACTTATCTGCATCTGGCGCCGGATCCCGATCAGACCAAGCTGCTGATCGAGTCTGACGCCATCGCCATCGCTTATGAAACGGTGACCGACGAGCGCGGCGGCCTGCCGCTGCTGGCGCCGATGTCCGAGGTGGCGGGGCGTATGGCTATCCAGGCCGGTGCCCATGCGCTGGAAAAAGCCCAGGGCGGCCGCGGCGTGCTGCTGGGCGGCGTGCCGGGCGTCGCCCCGGCCAAGGTGGTGGTGATAGGCGGCGGCGTGGTGGGGCTGAACGCCGCGCGCATGGCGATGGGCGCCGGCGCCGACGTGACCATTCTGGATAAGTCGCTGACCCGCCTGAAAGAGATAGACATGGTGTTCGGCGGCCGCATCAAGACCCTGATGTCCAACGGCGCCAATATCGACGACAGCATCCGCGACGCCGATCTGGTGATCGGCGCGGTGCTGATTCCAGGCGCGGCGGCGCCGAAGCTGGTGACGCGCGCCATGCTGAAGACGATGAAGCCCGGCGCGGTGCTGGTGGATGTGGCCATCGACCAGGGCGGCTGTTTCGAAACCAGCCGTCCCACCACCCACCAGGACCCGATCTACACGGTGGACGGCATCGTGCACTACTGCGTGGCCAATATGCCCGGCGGCGTGGCGCGCACCTCGACCCAGGCCTTGACCAACGCCACGCTGCCGTACGCGCTGGAGCTGGCCAACAAGGGTTGGCGCCAGGCCTTGCTGGACAATGCCCACCTGCGCAACGGCCTGAACATCTGCCGCGGCCGCGTCGCTTACCAGGCGGTGGCGCAGGATCTGGGTTACGCCTACGTCGATCCGATCGAGGCCATCAAGGCCGCCAGCTGAACAGGAGCCGCACTGCCATGTCGCAAGCCATCATCGGTATTCCCTGCGATCTCAAGACCATAGGCCTGCTGCCGTTCCACGCGGTGGGCGACAAATACATCACGGCCGCGGCCGGCGGCGCAGGCGGCTTGCCGCTGCTGATTCCCGCGCTCGGCGACGAGGGCTTGCTGCGCGCTACGCTGCAAACGCTGGACGGCGTGCTGTTGCCAGGCTCGCCGTCCAATGTGGAGCCACACCATTACGGCGGCCCGGCCAGC
>NZ_PPTF01000078.1:0-13197 GCF_002902845.1 Chromobacterium sinusclupearum | reverse complement strand
GAAGGCACGCTGCATGATCCCAAGCGCGACGCCACCACGCTGCCGCTGATCCGCATGGTGCTGGAGCAGGGCATTCCGCTCTTGGGCATCTGCCGCGGCTTTCAGGAAATCAATGTGGCGCTGGGCGGGGAGCTGCACCAGCATGTGCAGGAGCAACCCGGCCTGAACGACCACCGCGAGGCGGAAAGCGAAGACGTGGCCGAGATGTACGCCCCGGCGCATGCCGTCAGCTTTGTCGAGGGCGGCTTGCTGGCCGGGTGGACTGGCCAGCGCGGCGCGCAGGTGAATTCCTTGCATCAGCAGGGCATCAAGCGCTTGGCGCCGGGCCTGGACGCCGAGGCGCACGCCGAGGACGGTCTGGTGGAAGCCTACCGCATCCGAGGCGCCAAGGCCTTCGCCTTCGCCGTGCAATGGCATCCGGAATGGCGCTATTGGGAAAATCCGCTGTCGCAGGCGATATTCGGCGCCTTTGGCGAGGCTTGTCGAGCCAGGAGAGCGCAACGAGGCAAGTGATGGGGCAGTAACCGCGCGCGGGCCGATGAACCCCGCGCGCGTTTTGATGACTCATAAGAAGCACCTCCCGATCCAGAGCCGCAGTCAGCGGCCGGGGAGTCTACAGAGGAAGCATTATGAATCACCAGATCAATGAGTGGTTGCGAGAGCATCGCATCACCGAGGTGGAATGTATCGTGCCGGACATGACCGGCGTGGCGCGAGGCAAGATCGTTCCGAAAGACAAATTCGTATCCGATCCGGAAATGCGCCTGCCGGAAGCGGTGCTGATCCAGACGGTCACCGGCGACTATCCGGACGACAGCATGCTGGATCTGACCGATCCCGATATGGTGCTGGAGCCGGACCCGAACACGCTGCGCTATGTGCCGTGGGCGGTGGACCCGACGGCGCAGCTGATCTACGACTGTTTCCGCGCCGATGGCACCCCAGTGGACGTGGCCCCGCGCAATGTGCTGAAGCGCGTGCTGGGCTTGTACGACGAGATGGGCCTGGAGCCGGTGCTGGCACCGGAGATGGAGTTCTATCTGTTGTCGCCGAACCCGGACCCGGACATTCCGCTGGCGGCGCCGGTGGGGCGTACCGGACGGGCCGAGTTTGGCCGCCGCTCTTACTCCATCGACGCGGTCAACGAGTTCGACCCGCTGTTCGAGGACATCTACGACTATTGCCATGCCCAGAACCTGGAGGTGGATACGCTGATTCACGAGATCGGCACCGCCCAGATGGAAATCAACTTCCTGCACGGCAACCCGCTGGAGCTGGCCGACCAGGTTTTCCTGTTCAAGCGCACCGTGCGCGAGGCGGCGTTCCGCCACAATATGTACGCCACCTTCATGGCCAAGCCGATGGAGAACGAACCAGGCAGCGCCATGCATATTCACCAGAGCGTGGTGGACAAGAATACCGGCCGCAATGTGTTCTCCAATGACGACGGCAGCCCGTCGGACTTGTTCTTCCATTTCATCGCCGGCATGCAGAAATACATTCCGCAAACCATGCCGCTGTTCGCCCCATACGTGAACTCATTCCGTCGTTTGTCTCGCTATACCGCGGCGCCGACCAATGTCGAATGGGGTTACGACAACCGCACCGTCGGCCTGCGCATTCCGCATTCGTCGCCGGCCGCGCGCCGCATCGAAAACCGGGTGCCGGGCGTCGATGTGAACCCGTATATCGCGATCGCCGCCACGCTGGCCTGCGGCTATCTGGGCATGACCGGCAAGCTCAAGCCGTCCGAGCCGCGCCAGACCGACGCCTACGAGTTGCCCTATCAATTTCCCAACAGTTCCGAGGAGTCCCTGCAGCAGCTCGCCGGCTGCCATGAGATCGCCGAGGTGCTGGGGCCGCGCTTCGTCAAGATGTACGTCGGCATGAAGGAGAAGGAGTTCTCCGAATACTTCCGCGTGATCAGCCCGTGGGAGCGCAAGTTCCTGCTGCTGCACGTGTGATGCGGGAACCGTCAGGGTACGGTTAGAATCGCAGTGATGGACAGGACAATTGAATAAAACGACGCCCCAGGCGCAGGAGAGGCGGACCGCTGGTTCGCCTTGTCGGAGAAAACAGGAAGGAAGTGTTATGCAGAACCAACGTACCACCAGCCAATTGCGCGAACTGGATGCCGCCCACCACCTGCATCCGTTCACCGATACCGCATCCCTCAACCAGGCCGGCGCGCGGGTGATGACGCGCGGCGAGGGCGTGTATCTGTGGGATTCCGAAGGCAACAAGATCATTGACGGCATGGCCGGCCTTTGGTGCGTCAATGTCGGCTATGGCCGCAAGGATTTCGCCGAAGTGGCGAGGCGCCAGATGGAAGAACTGCCGTTCTACAATACCTTCTTCAAGACGACTCACCCGGCTGTGGTGGAGCTGTCCGCCTTGCTGTGCGAAGTGACGCCGGCCGGGTTTGATCACGTGTTCTACACCAACTCCGGCTCGGAGTCGGTGGATACGATGATCCGCATGGTTCGCCGCTACTGGGATGTGCAGGGCAAGCCGGAGAAGAAGACGCTGATCGGCCGCTGGAACGGCTACCACGGCTCCACCATAGGCGGGGCCAGCCTGGGCGGCATGAAATACATGCACGAGCAGGGCGATCTGCCGATTCCCGGCATGGCGCACATCGAGCAGCCGTGGTGGTACAAGTTCGGCAAGGACATGACGCCGGACGAATTCGGCCTGGTGGCCGCCCGCTGGCTGGAGGAGAAGATTCTCGAAATCGGCCCGGAAAAGGTGGCGGCGTTTGTCGGCGAACCCATCCAGGGCGCAGGCGGCGTGATCATCCCGCCGGCCAGCTACTGGCCGGAAATCGAACGCATCTGCCGCAAATACGATGTGTTGATCGTCGCCGACGAAGTCATCTGCGGTTTTGGCCGCACCGGAGAGTGGTTTGGTCATCAGCGCTTCGGCTTCCAGCCGGACATCTTCACCACCGCCAAGGGCTTGTCCTCGGGCTACCTGCCCATCGGCGCCGTTTTTGTCGGCAAGCGCGTGGCCGAAGGGCTGATCGCCGGCGGCGACTTCAACCACGGCTTCACCTATTCCGGCCACCCGGTCTGCGCCGCCGTCGCCCACGCCAACGTGGTGGCGTTGCGCGATGAGGGCATCGTTCAGCGCGTCAAGGATGATATCGGCCCTTATCTCCAGAAGCGCTGGCGTGAAACCTTCAGCCGTTTCGAGCATGTGGACGACGTGCGCGGCGTCGGCATGCTGGGGGCGTTCACCCTGGTCAAGCACAAGGCCAAGCGGGAGCTGTTTCCGGACTTTGGCGAGGTCGGCACGCTGTGCCGCGATATCTTCTTCCGCAACAACCTGATCATGCGCGCCTGCGGCGACCATATCGTTTCCTCGCCGCCGCTGGTGATGACGCGCGGCGAGGTGGATGAAATGCTGGCGGTGGCGGCCCGCTGCCTGGAGGAGTTCGAGCAGACGATCAAGGCGCGCGGATTGGTTTGATAGCGGCTATGCTGCGGGGGCGGGGCAGTATTTTTTGCGTCGCTTCCCGGTTTTACAGCGAATGAGGCGGGTTGGTACAATTCCACCCGCTTTTTCTATTATTTCTATAATGAATTGCAAAAAGGCATGCTGTAATACAAACAACGGCATTCGGCTACAAAACAAATAGGGACTTGACGCATGTTCGTCGGAATCGGGTACATCATCATTCTGGGTTCGGTGCTCGGAGGCTTCATCGCCGCAGGGGGCCATGTCGCCGCACTTATCCAGCCGCTGGAATTCGTGATGATCGGCGGGGCGGCTGCCGGCGCATTCGTCGTTGCCAATGGCGGCGCGCCGCTGAAAGCCACCATGAAGGCGCTCCCCACCGTGTTCAAGGGCAGCCCATAC
This sequence comes from Chromobacterium sinusclupearum, assembly GCF_002902845.1. GTDB lineage: Bacteria > Pseudomonadota > Gammaproteobacteria > Burkholderiales > Chromobacteriaceae > Chromobacterium > Chromobacterium sinusclupearum. The sequence goes on along the minus strand of NZ_PPTF01000078.1, from coordinate 9,336 downwards.
GGCAAGGCCTTCTACATGGATCTGTTTTCCCTGCTGTTCGAGATCCTGACCAAGGTGCGCAAGGAAGGCCTGATGTCGATCGAGGCCGATGTCGAGAATCCGGAGTCGAGCCCGGTGTTTGGCAAATATCCCAGTATTTTGCATGACCATCATGTCGTAGAGTTCATCAGCGACTACCTGCGGCTGATGGTGGGCGGCAATCTGAACGCCTTCGAGATCGAAAACCTCATGGACGTGGAAATCGAGACTCACCACCACGAGGGCGAAGTGCCGGTGGCGGCGGTCAAGAGCCTGGGCGACGGCCTGCCGGCCTTCGGTATCGTCGCCGCCGTGATGGGCGTGGTGCATACCATGGAATCGGTGGGCGCGCCGCCGGCCGAGCTGGGCATGCTGATCGCCCACGCGCTGGTGGGTACTTTCCTCGGTATCTTGCTGGCCTATGGCTTTGTCGGCCCCTTGGGCACCATTCTGGAACACAAACTGAATGAAGGCACCCGCGTCTACCAGACCATCAAGGTGACATTGCTGGCCAGCCTGAACGGCTACGCGCCGCAGGTGGCGGTGGAGTTCGGCCGCAAGGCGCTGTCGTCGATGGACCGCCCGTCCTTCAAGGAACTGGAAGACCACGTCAAGTTGACCAAAAAATAAGCCGGGCAGGGGATAGAGATGGCGGACGAATCGCAGCGACCCATAGTCGTCAAGAAAATCAAGAAAGGCGGGCACGGCCATCACGGTGGCGCCTGGAAGATCGCCTACGCCGACTTCGTGACGGCGATGATGGCGTTCTTCCTGCTGATGTGGCTGTTGGGCTCGGCTTCGCAGGGCACCCTGAACGGCATTTCCGAATACTTCAAAACGCCGCTGAAAGTGGCGCTGGCTGGCGGCGCGGGCGCCGGCGACGCCACTTCGGTGATCAAAGGCGGCGGCAACGACATCACCAAGCAGGCCGGGCAGGTCAACAAGGCTGGCGCCAGGCAGGTGGAGATCATGCAGAAGCAGCAGGAGCAGGCACGGCTGAATGAGCTGCAGCAGAAGATCCAGCAAACGATAGACAACAGCGTGCTGCTGAAGGAATACAAGAACCAGCTGAAGCTGGAAATGACGCCGGAAGGCCTGAAGATTCAGATCGTGGACGAGCAAAACCGGCCAATGTTCGACTCCGGCAGCTCGCGCATGTTGCCGCATACCCGGGCCTTGTTGCAGCAATTGGCGATGGACTTGAATCAACTGCCCAACAGGATCAGCATCTCCGGCCATACCGATGCCACGCCCTTCTCCGGCGGGCAAGGCGGCTACAGCAACTGGGAGCTGTCGGCGGATCGCGCCAATACCGCGCGCCGCGAGCTGATCGCCGGCGGGCTCAGCGAGAGCAAGGTCATACGGGTGGTTGGGCTGGCTTCGGCCATACCGCTGATCAAAAGCAATGTGTTCAGCCCAGAAAACCGCCGCATCACCATTGTCGTGCTGAACAAGGAAGCTGAAACTTCCATTCTCAACGACGGTTTCAAACCGCAGATGAACCAGGAAGTGATAGGCGGCCCGGCAGACGGCCAGCCTGCCGGAAGCCAGCCATCGGCTTCGCCGTGAGGCGCGCGGCATGAGGCGATTGCGCCACGTATCGCAGCAGCTGTTGGCCGGCCTGGCCGCCTGGGTGTTCATCGCGCCCGGGCTGCACTTGGAGGCTTGGGCGCTGTTGCAGGGGCTGCTGGCCGCCTTATCGTCCATCGCATTGCGCCAGCCGGGCTGGCAGCGGCTGGCCCATGGCTTGTTCGTGCCGGCTGTGGTATTGATGAGGCAGCTGGATATCGCGCCGGTCTGGTATCTGGCGGCCTTGCTGGCGACATTGGCGTTGGGGCGCAATGCGCTGTTTGAGCGAGTGCCGCTGTATCGCTCTGGGGCGTTGGTCGCGCAGCGGCTGGGCGACGCGCTGGCGCCGCAAAGCCGGCTGCTGGAGGCGGGGTGTGGCGATGGCCGGCTGGCGGTTCGTCTTGCCGCCCTGCGTCCGGATTTGCGCGTGCTGGCGCTGGAAAACGCGGTAGGCGCTTGGTCGCTGGCGCGCTTGCGCTGGTGGAGCGCCGGGAGGCCTGCCGGGCTAGACATAGGTTGCCGCAGCTTTTGGAAAGAAAACTGGGGGAATCATGATGCGATCTACGTTTTTTTGTCGCCGGAGCCTATGCCTCGGGTCTGGCGCAAGTTTCTGGATGAGGGCCGGCCAGGCAGCCTGCTCATCAGCAATACGTTCTCCGTGCCGGACATCGAGCCTGACGAACGCCTGCCGCTTGATGGACCCCTACAAAAAGAACTTCTAATCTGGCGCCACCCACATGGATCTGAATAACTGGACGAAAACCATTGCCGAGCAGCGATGGCCGATTCTCCCCGAAACGCTGGTCGAGGTGCGTGATGCCTGCGCTCGGCACAGCGATCTGATCAACTTCACCTACCTGGCCAATCTCTGCCTGTCTGATCCGTTTCTGCTGCTGGACCTGTTCCGGGTGGTAGGCAATTCGCGCGCCTTGCAGCGCAACGAGTCCATCCCCGCCGTGGAGCCGACGCTGCTGCTGATGGGCCTGGAAGCGGTGGTTACGCGTTTTAATCGCCTGGAAGCCCTGGAAGCGGCTTCGGGCAAGCTGGACGCAGAAGTTTATGAAGCGGTGGGCGACTGGATGGGGCGCAGCCGCGTGGCGGCGCTGCTGGTGAAGGAGTGGCTGTCCATCATGGGCGATCTGAAAGTCGAGGATTGCTTTGTCTCGGCGCTGCTGTACAACTTGCCTGGCTGCATCTACATGATCCAGCGCAACAGCCTGCCGGACAAACCGCTGCTGCAGGAAATGTCGGAGGTCTTCGACGCCGATTACGCCAAAATTCTGGCCGCTTTCATCAAGGCCATGCCGCTGCCGGCAGGCTTCAATCAGCTGCTGGGCCCAGGCGCGCCAAGCAAGCGGCGGCAATTGTTGAAGCTGGCCATCGCCACCGCCAACTCTCTGGAGCATGGCGTGACCCGCAGCACCTGGCTGGTGGGCGTGGACACCGCCGCCAAGCTGATCAACTGCACGCCGGAGCTGGCCTATCAATCCGTAGTGCATGCAGTATTGAATGTGGCCCGGCATCCGCATGTCGCCGGCTATACCTTCCCCGCCCGCGCCTTGCTATTGCTGCCGACGGAAAGCAAGAAGATGGAGATGAAAAAAGCGGCGGCGCTGTCCAGCGGAGATCAGCTGGAAAACGCCATTCGCGAATCCATCCGCTTTTTGGCCAATGACTTGAAATTCGAGCGTGTGCTGTATTACCACTATGAGCATGACGGCCATCTGCTCAAGTTGCGCTACCAGGTCGGGGTGCCGTCGGAAAGCCCGCTGCGCAAGCTGCCGCTGGAATTGGAGCCGGGCAGCTTCTTCGGCGTATTCACCAGCAAGCCGCAAAGCTTCCATGCGCCGGCCGCGGTGCGGCAGCAGTTGACGCGGCGCTACGACGACGAGTTTTTCCGCCATGTCGGGGATCAGGAATTCGCCTTGATGACCCTGTTTGGCGGCCAAAAACTCAGCGGCGTGTTCTATGTCGACAATGCGGTCAGCGGCCGCTCGATAGACGATACGACCTATCATCGCTTCAAGGACCTGGTCACCCGGCTGACGATGATGCCGCAATGATGCAAGAAGGCGGCGGGGCGGGTAAACTCTGCCCCTTCGCTTTTGTACAGCCAGACAAGAATATCCCATGCCTTACATCGCCAAATCCATCACCTCTCCGCATAACGACGAAGTCAAGGCGCTGGCCCGTCTGGTCCAGCACAGCCGCGACCGCCGCAAGGAGGGCGTGATGGTGCTGGAAGGCATCCATCTGGTCGAATCCTGCCTGCAAGCAGGAGGCCGGCTGGCGCGGGTGTATCTGAACGAAGCGGCCGCTGCCAAGCCGGAAGTGATCTCTCTGCTGAATGGCCTGCCGGCGGACACGGTGGTGGTCACCTTGCCGGAGCCGGTGATGGCGAAGGCGACGGCGCTGTCCAGCGCGTGCGAGCTTTTGGCCTTGTGCGATCGGCCGCTGCCGCCCGCGCCGCATGCCGACGCGCCGCGCGTTCTGCTGGAAGACATCCAGGATCCGGGCAATCTGGGCACCATTCTGCGCAGCGCCGCCGCTGCCGGCGTCTACGATGTGTTCTTGTCCAAGGGCTGCGTCGATGTGTTCTCGCCCAAGGTGCTGCGCGCCGGGATGGGCGCGCACTTTGCCTTGCGCATCCATGAGCATGCCGATCTGGCCGAAGAGCTGCGCCGTTTCGCCGGCCGCAAGCTGGTGACCTATCTGGAAGGTTCCCGTTCGCTGTACGGCCACGACCTCACCGGCGCGGTGGCCTTTGTGTTCGGCAACGAGGGCGCCGGCGTCAGCGAAGCCTTGTTGCAACTGGCTGACGACCGCATCCGCATTCCCATGCCCGGCCACGCCGAATCGTTGAATGTCGCGATGGCGGCCACGGTATGCCTGTTCGAGCGGGTGAGACAGCTGCAGCCTTGAGCCGCAGGGCGAGTCGCTTATCCGCCTGACGTATCGTCGCGCTCCCGGCTTTGCCAGTCACGCTTGCCGGCCGCGATAACCGCTATGCGCGCGGCGTCTATGGTGGCCGGAATGGCGGCCTTGTCCGCGCAGCCGGCGGCGATGGCGCCGGCGTCTATCTGCAGCGCCGCTTCCAGCAGGGTCTCCAGATAGGCTTTTTGCGGATACGGCGCATCCTCGAAGTGCAGCCGGCCGCGGGCGTCGGCCAGGCAAGCGTCCAGCATCAGGCGGAAACGTTCCGGCCGGCGCAACGCATCGCATTCCTTGAACAGCCGCAGCACCGTGTCGGGACGCAACTCGAAGGCTTGATGCACCTTGGTGTGATGCACCAGCGTGATGTGGGCCAGGTCGCGGCAGTCGCTCGGCACGCGCAGCCGGCGACAGAGTTCCGACAAGGGCGCGATGCCGCGCATCTCATGGCCGATGTGGCGCGGCAGCACGTCGGGCGGCGTCAATGCCTTGCCCAGGTCGTGCCCCAGCGCGGCAAAACGCACCGTCAACGGCTGTTTTTGCGAAGCGGCGTAGTCCAGCACGCGCAGCGTATGGTCGCCGCAGTCGATTTCCGGGTGGTAATCGGCGCGCTGCGGCACGCCGAACAGCGCGTCTACCTCCGGCAGAATGCGCGCCAGCGCGCCGCATTCGCGCAGCACCAGCAGCATCCGCGACGGCTTGTCCTCCATCAGGCCCTTGGCCAGCTCCTGCCATACCCGCTCCGCCACCAGCGCGTCGGCCTCGCCGTCGTCCACCATCTGGCGCATCAGCGCCATGGTTTCCGGCGCGACGGCGAAGTCGAAGCGGGCGGCGAAGCGCGCCAGCCGCAGGATGCGCACCGGATCCTCGGCGAAAGCCGGGCTGACGTGGCGCAGCAGGCGCGCCTTCAGATCTTCCTGGCCGCCGTATGGATCGGTCAGGCTGCCATCGGCGGACTCGGCGATGGCGTTGATGGTGAGGTCGCGCCGCGCCAGGTCTTCTTCCAGCGTCACATCCGGCGAGGTGTGGAAGGTGAAGCCGTGGTAGCCTTTGCCGACTTTGCGCTCGGTGCGCGCCAGCGCGTATTCCTCCTGGGTTTCCGGATGCAGGAAGACCGGGAAGTCCTTGCCCACCGGGCGGAAGCCCAGTTCCAGCATTTGCTCGGGCGTGGCGCCCACCACCACCCAGTCTCTATCCTTGACCGGCAAATTCAACAGGCGGTCCCGAACGGCCCCGCCCACGGTGTAGATTTCCATGCTCAACGTCCGGCCTTTTCTCGATAGCAGGAGGCGATGAAATTGCTGTCGCGACCGGCCAGCCAGTCCGGTGCCAGCGCGGATAGCGCGGTGGGCTCGAAGCCCAGCAGCGCGGAAGGGAAGGGCTGGTCGCTGACATTATCCCACTGCAGCGACCTGACATTGTCGCGGCTCATCAGCGTGGGGCCGGGCAGGCATTCCATCAGCGCGCCCTGCAGCATCGCCAGGCTGTTCGGCAGGCCGATCACGGGACGCGGATGGCCGCTGAGCCTGCCGGCCAGCTGCGCCAGTTCGGCCAGGGTATAGATTTCCGGCCCGGCCAGATCCAGCCGGAGTCCTACGGTTTCCTGCCGCGCCAGGCAGGCGCTGACCGCGCCGGCCACATCCTCCACCCATACCGGGGCCATCCGGCAATGCGCGCCGGCCAGCGGCAACACGGGCAGCCGTTTTTGCAGGTCGGCGAACAGATTGAGAAAGGCGTCGTCCTGGCCGAATACCACCGATGGCCGCAGTATGGTCCAGGCCAGCCCGCTGTTTTCCACCGCCAGTTCGCCCAAGGCCTTGGTCTGCTGATAATCGCTGGGCGCATCCTGCGCCGCGCCCAGGGCGCTGATGTGCACCAGGCGGCGCACGCCTGTTTGCTTGCAGGCGGCGACGATCTTTTCCACCAGCTGGACATGCGCCTTCTCGAACTGGGCGCGGCTGCCGTGCAGGATGCCCACCATGCTGACCACGGCGTCGTGGCCGGCGATCAGCTCGGCCAAGCGGGCCGGATCGTGGACATCGGCCGATGCCAGTTCGACCGACGGCAGCACGCTGAACGCCGGCAGCGCCGCCTTGCGGGTGGCTACCGTCAGCCGATGCCCTTGTTCGGCCAGCCTTGTGGCGATATGCAGGCCGATGAAGCCGCTGCCGCCTATCAGACAGATTCTAGACATGTTGGCTCCCGTGTTGCGTTGCCCAGGCTGCGCTTAGCGCGCCGGGATCATGCCCATCCGGTTTTTCAGCGAGATGTTGGCGTGACCGAAAGTGCTGGAATAATAGGCCGCGTTGGCCATGACTTTTTGCACATAGTCGCGGGTTTCGCTGAACGGTATGGTTTCCGCGTAGATGGTGCCGTCCAGCGGGCGGTCAGCCTGCCAGTTGCGGGCGCGGCTGGGGCCGGCGTTGTAGGCGGCGGTGGCCATCACCTGATTGCCGGACAGATTGTCCAGCACATAGCGCAGATACCAGGTGCCGAGCTGGACGTTGGTTTCGATATCGTTGACGGCGAAGTGGGCGAGGCCGATCTTCTTGGCCGCCCATTTGGCCGTGGCCGGCATCAGCTGCATTAGGCCGGAGGCGCCCACGCCGGAGCGCGCCATGGTGATGAAGCGGCTTTCCTGGCGGATCAAGCCGTAAACCCAGGCGTCGTCGATATCCAGCTGGCGGGCGTACTTTTGCGTGACTTCGCGGTAGGGCGTCAGATAGCGCAGCGAAAAATCGTGCTCTTCCTTGGTGCGTTCCGCGCTGTAGATGGCCATGTCGTAAAAGCCTTCCTTGCGGGCGATCTCGGCGGCGGCCAGCAGCTCCATGTCGTTGCGGCCGCGCATCGCCCAGCGCCATTCGCGTTGCGCGTCGGTGCGGAATTCGGGCTTGGTGTAGATTTCGGCCACGTTCAGCAGCGCCAGCGAGCGGCGAATCGCCGGGTCGGCTTTCAGTTTGTCGACGTCCGCGCTGCTCGGCGTGGTCTTGCTGGCGGAGGCGGACAGGCTGTTGCCCAGTTCTTCCAGCGACAGCAGCGCGTAATAGCTGTGGCCCACGCTGGCCTGGCTGAGCAGCGGGCTGGCTTCGGCCGGCTTGCCCAGCTGCTTCAGCGAGCGGGCCTGCCAGTAGCGCCAAGCCGGTTTGCCGGAAACGGTTTTGGGCATGCGGCGGATGATGTCATCGAGTTGCGCCCACTGTTCCAGCCGCAGCGCGGCGCGCGCCCACCATTCCCATTGATCGGTGGTGAGTTGGCGCGGATCGGCCTTGGCGAACCATTGCAGCGCCTGTCCCGCTAGTTGTTTGCGGGCGGACAGCAGGGCGAGTTGGCCCCAGCCGAAGCCTGCGCGATCCGGCGTCAGGTCTTTTTCCATCCGCGTCAGGTAGGATGCGCCGCCGTCTAGATCGCTCTTGGCCTTGCGCACGATGTCGTACAGGATGGCTTCCTGGCCGCCCGGCGTGGCCGGGCTGGCGTTGGCCGGCTTGTTCAGCGCCGCGTTGTCCAGCGGCAGCTGGGTGTCGGAGGCCAGTTGCCGGGCTTGGGTCAGGAAGTTGCCGGCCAGCAGCAGGCGCGTGCGCCGCCATAGCCAGTCCTGGTCCAACGCGCCGCGGGCATAGGCGGCTTCGATCAGCCGGGTGCAGCCGTCCGGCGCCGGTTTGCTGTCGAGGAAGCGGTCGAGGTCGTCCAGCTTTTGGCCCTGGCGCAGTTGGTAGATCTGGCCGTAACAGGTGGATTCTTCGTCGCGGCCTTCCTCCGGCAGCTTTTTCCACTCTTCGGCGAAGGCGGTCCAGTTCTCGCGCAGACCCAATTTCTTGACCCATTCATTGCGGATGCGCTCGGGCATCAGGCCTTCCTGCACTTGCGCCAGGAAGCGCAAAACCTGGGCGTCGTCATTCTTGTCCAGCGCCTTCCAGGTCAGCCAGTAAGCCGGGTAGTCCTTCAGCGGATAGCCGGCTGGCAGCTTGTCGCCCAGACTGGCCAGCTTGGCCTGGTCATTGGCGCGATACGCATCGCGCGCGGCGATCAGCGTATCGTCGGGACCGGCGAAGGCGGAGAGAGGGGCGGCCGCCGCGATCGCCAGGAGGGTCAGGCGTATGGAGGTGGTCAGGACTTTCATGTGGGTCGGTGTCTTTTTGTTCAAAGCCCATCCAGGCTGGATAGGGTTTGCATGTTGTTTGGGTTGGGGACTTCGCCAGACCAGCCGCATTTCTCATAGAGACAATTCGGGTGATGTCGGTTCAGGCTTTGTTGCCACGGCAATGACTTGTCTATGGTCCCCTGCGGCCATCTTTACATCCAGACGGCCGCTTTGAAGTTCGGTATGTCGATTCGAATGCGCCGACGCTAGGGGCTGTTGACGTTTGGTGAGCGGTCGCGCCGGGATGCTTTTTGCGCCGAATCGAGGCGTTTCGCGCGCCGCATAGTCATTCTCTGCCAGCGCGGAACAACGAAGAGTCGGCGCGAAAGGCGCCCGGCCCTGCGGGTTTGGCCGCTTTGGGCCGGAAGCCGCGTTGCCCAGCCCTTGCATAGAATGACTATGCGGCGGACTGTGCGCCTTGCTTCCGGCCCAAATCGGCTCAAACGCGATCCACTCACCAAACGTCAACAGCCCCTAGTTTGGCCATATAAAGATTCTTTTTCGACACCCAGTAATTTAAAGCATTTTCCGCTTTGCAGCCAGACAAGGCCGCGGCGAAGTAGCCTAACTGCGTGTTTTTCTGATATTTCAAGTGAATTGCCTGGGGCGCGTGGACTGATGTCGCGTATTGGCGGGCGGGCCTCATTCTGCGAGCGATGGTTTGAGGCGGCGTGGCGGCG
>NZ_PPTF01000077.1 GCF_002902845.1 Chromobacterium sinusclupearum | reverse complement strand
CGGTCATGGCGAGGAATGATGCGAATGATTTGCAGAATGTTATAGCATTACATAAAATAACGGGCAAGTTATAACATAACAAAAAGCACCGGCGCCAACTGCCCCCTTAATCATGGAGATTGCAAAGATGAAACGATTCCCCCGCCTCGCGCTTGTTGCCGCGCTCGTTTGCTCGCCGTTGCTGGCTCATGCCGCGGTCAATGTCGTAGCCGGCGAAAACTTCTACGGCGATGTGGCGCAGCAGATCGGCGGCAGCCACGTCCGCGTCACCAGCATCCTGAGCAATCCGGACCAGGATCCGCACCTGTTCGAGGCCAGCGCATCCACAGCCAAGGCGTTGAGCGATGCCCGGCTGGTGGTTTACAACGGCATAGACTACGACCCGTGGATGGAAAAGCTGTTGTCCGCATCCAAGGCCCCGCAGCGCAAGACCGTGGTGGCCGGCGAGCTGCTGAAGCGCAAGACTGGCGATAACCCGCACCTGTGGTACGACCCGGCCACCATGCCGGCAGTGGCCAAGGCGATCGCCAGCGAGCTGGAAAGCGCCGATCCGGCGCACAAGGCCGATTACGATCACAATCTGCAACATTTCCTGGCCTCGCTGAAGCCGCTGGACGCCAAGGTGCAAGCCTTGCGCGGCAAATACGCCGGCAAGCCGGTGACCGCCACCGAGCCGGTGTTCGGCTATATGGCGGAGGCCCTGGGCCTGAAAATGCGCAATGAAAAATTCCAGCTGGCGGTGATGAACAACACCGAGCCGGCGGCCAGCGATATCGCCGCCTTCGAGAACGATCTGAAAACCCATGCGGTGAACGTGCTGTTCTACAACAGCCAGGCATCCGACCAGTCCGCCAAGCGGGTGCAGAAAGTGGCGCGCGCCGCCAAGGTGCCGGTGGTGGGTGTGACGGAGACCGCGCCGGCCGGCAAGCATTACCAGGAGTGGATGCTGTCGCAACTGAACGCGCTGGACAAGGCGCTGGGCGGGTCCGGCAAGTGAGCGCGGTGTCGCTGGCCGGCGTCAGCGTCGGTTATCGCCAGCGCCAGGTGCTGGCCGATGTCAGCCTGGAGATCGGGCAGGGGCTGTTCATCGGCGTGCTGGGGCCGAACGGCGCCGGCAAGACCACGCTGATGCGGACCATACTCGGTCTGCAGGCGGTGGACCGCGGCAGCGTGCGGGTGCTGGGCCAGCCGGCCCGGCGCGGCAATCCGGCTGTGGGCTACATCCCGCAGCTGCGCAGCCACGCCGCCCATCTGCGGCTGTGCGGCTGGGACTTCGTCGCCAGCGCCTGCCGCGGCCACCGCTGGGGTTTGCCGCTGCTGGATGCCGCGGCGCAGCGCGAGGTGGGGTGGGCGCTGGACACCGTGGGCGCCGGCTCGTTGGCGCGGCGTCCGCTCTCCGAGCTGTCCGGCGGCGAGCGCCAGCGGCTGTTGCTGGCGCAGGCGCTGCTGGGGCGGCCGCGGCTGCTGTTACTGGACGAGCCGTTGATCAGCCTGGACCCGCATCATCAGCGCGGGGTGGTAGAGCTGGTGTCGCGCATCCAGCGCGATTTCGGCATCACCGTGCTGTTCAGCGCGCATGAGCTGAACCCGCTGCTGTCGGCCATCGACCAAGTGCTGTATCTGGGACGCGGCCAGGCCGCGCTCGGCACAGTGGACGAGGTGATCACCCGGCCGGTGCTGTCGCGGCTGTATGGTTCGCCGATAGAGGTGGTGAGGATGCGGGACCGTATCTTCGTGATGTCGGGCGAGGTGGAAGTGGAAAAGGAAGCGCACTGTCACGATGTTTGAATACGATTTCATGATCAACGCCTTCATCGCCGGCGGCCTGGTGGCGCTGGTGGCCGGGGTGACGGGTTACTTCCTGGTGCTGCGCGGCCAGACCTTCGCCGGCCATGCGCTGTCGCACGTCGGGTTCGCCGGCGCCACCGGCGCGGCCTTGCTGGGCATGTCGCCGCTATGGGGCATGACGCTGGTGACGCTGTGCGGCGGCGTGGCGATGGGCGCGCTGGGCGAGCGGCTGCAGGGCAGCGACATCGCCATCGGCACCATTCTGTCGCTGGCGCTGGGACTGGGCATGCTGTTCCTGCATTTTTTCACCGCCTACGCCACCCAGGCCACGGCCTTGCTGTTCGGCAACGTGCTGGGCGTGGACACCGCCACGCTGTGGTCGCTGGCCGGTCTGGGCCTGCTGTGTCTGGCGGCGCTGGCTTTCATCTCACGGCCGCTGGTGTTCTGCAGCCTGCAGCCGGAACTGGCCGAGGCCAAGGGCGTGTCGTTGCGCCGCTTGTCCATGCTGTTCCTCGCCATCGTGGCGCTGGCCACTGCCGGCTGCATCCAGATCGTCGGGGTGCTGCTGGTGTTCACCCTGATGGTGGGGCCGGCAGCCACAGCGCAGAAGCTGACGGCGCGGCTGGGACCGGGCGTGGCGTTGGCGGCGCTGCTGGCCTTGGCCGAGGCCTGGTGCGGCATCGCGCTCGCCTATTACACCGATTGGCCCAGCAGCTTCTGGATCACTGTGCTCAGCGGCGCGGCCTATTTGGCCGCGGCTGGTGCGCAAGTCCTGCGCTTGACGCGTGGATAGCACCGCCGGGGCGCTCGCCCCGGCGTTTTCCATTAGAACGCGTAGGATAGGCCCACCCCGGCGCACAGCCGGAAGCGGGTGCCGCCCAGGTCGTGGTCCAGCGTCTGCTGCGCGGCCGCCAGATCCTGGGCGCTGACGCCGGCCGCCGGATTCAGCGTCGCCTTGCCGCCAAACAGAAGCTGCGCGCCCAGGTCGGCGCTGACGCGCCAGGCTGACGCGCCCGGCACGGCGAAATCCCAGCCGACGCCCAGATAAGATCCCAGTGGCTGGTATTCCACCTTGCCGGTCAGCGGCCCGACGGCGGACGAGGCATATCGGTTGCCGCCCAACGTGTAGTTGCCCGCGCCATTGGCCGCGAAGTTCAGATCCTCCCTGGACTTGCCGGACAAGGTCAGGCCGCCGCTCAGCCGGAAGCCGCTGTTGCTGACCGGATGCCAATCCAGGCTGGCCGCCAGCGTGGGATTAGGCTTGGACTTCAACTGATAGGGCGTGCCGTCCAGCGTCTTGTCCTGCTTGTAGCGGAAGGTGTCGGCGATGCCCAGGCGCAGCGCCAGGCCGTTATCCAGGGCGCGGCCGACGCCTAGCTCCACGCCGGTGCCTAGCTTGGCGTAGCCCAAGGTGTCGTCGGCGTGCGCGGCTGTCAGGTGCAGCATGGCCAGCGCGCCGCAGGCCGTCATCGCGAATTTAGCTTTCATGGCAATCCTCTTCGTTGATTGAAGGCTCAGGCGAGCCGGGTGTGCGCATTGTCGCGGCAGGCCATGCGGCCCGCATGTGCCGAAAGATAGAGACGGCGCGCATGACTAACGGCACTCCCGGCGCGATGCGGCGAGCGGCAGACTTGTTGCCAATACAAGCGGGAGAGCGGAATGCTGGAAGGATTGAGGTGGGCGGCGTGGCCGTTGGCGCATGGTTGGGCCAGGCCGGGATTTTCCATGAAGAGCGCAGGCTGCATGACATATGGCTTGTGTTACGCTGGCGCATATTGCGCGGCATGGGCCGCGCTTTTCATATTGACGCGGGAAAACGTCTTCTCCATGCGACCTTATCTTCATGCCATCGGCACCGGCCCCGCCTGGTTCCGGCGGGCGCTGCTGCTGGCTTGCGCGCTGATGCTGGTGTCCGGCGGCGCCGATTTATGGCCCCTGCCGGAAGCGGCGCTGCGCGAGCAGGCCGCTGCCTGGCTTTGGCCAGCCTGGCTGGCGCATGGCTTGCGCGGTTGGCTGAGCTTGCGTGACGCGGCTTTGCTGGTGTTCGCCGCGCTGATGCTGTTGTTCATGCTGGCGCTGTGGCGCGGCTTGTCGAGCGAGGCGCCGCCACGGCGATGGTGGCCATGGCTGGCCGCGCAGATGATCATCGCAGCCGTGCTGGAACCATGGACCGAGCCGGGACTTGGGTATCTGGTGGCGGCCGAACTGGCCTTTCTGTTGCCCTGGCGCGGCGCGGCGGCCGGGGCGCTGCTGCAGGCGGCCTTGATCGATGCGGCGCTGCTGCCTTATCTGGCGCGAGTGGGCAGCGGCCATCCGGCCTGCAATATCGCCGGCGCGTTGCCGCCGCCGTTCTGGACGGTGGCCGCGCTGGACTGGCTGCAAGGACTGGTCTTCCAGGCTTTCGCCTTCTGTGTGGGCTATGGCTGGGCGGAAGCGCTGCGCGGCCGGCATCGGCAGGCGCAGGCCAATGCGGAGCTGCAGGCGACTCAATTGCTGCTGACAGAGGCGGTGCGCGATGCCGAGCGCGCGCGCATCGCCGAGGGAGTGGGGCGGCTGGCGGCGGATCAACTGGCGGCTTTGCAGCTGCAGCTGAGATTGGCTGAGGCCAAGTTGGGCGCTGAGGCTGATACGCAGATCGCCGCGGCGCGCGAGGAAGCGAGCCGGCTGGCGGAGGAACTGCGCGGCGTCGCGCGCGGCGATGCCCTGGCAGCCTTGGACTTGCGCGAGGCGCTGGATACCTTGTGCCGCGGCATCCCGATGCCGCTGGTCAGATTGGATATGGAGGATGCGCTGACGCTGAGCGAACCCACGCTGGCGCATGCGATATTCCGCACGGTGCAGGAAGCCTTGAGCAATGCCTTGCGGCATTCCGGCGCCGCCCGCGCGGTGGTGAGGCTGGAGCGATCGGGCGCCGGCGTGGCGGTGACGGTCAGCGATAACGGCAAGGGGCTGGCTGCGCCAGAGGCGAAGCGGGCAGGTCATGGGTTGACCGGCATGCGCGAGCGGGTGGAAGCGCGCGGCGGCACGCTGGACATCCTGTCGCCGGCATCCGGCGGCTGCTGCCTGCGCATCTGGCTGCCGTTGTCCGGAGAGGCGTCATGAGCGCGAACTCGACACCATCGCCGCTTGCTCTGTTGCGGGTGGTCGGCTTGGCCGCTTGTCTGGCTTTGGCGCTGCAGCAGATCGCCATCCTATGGCCCATAGGCGACGCCGGATTGGCGCATCTGCGCGAACGACTGCCGTTGTTGACGGGGCCGGCCATCGGCCTGCCCGGCGCGATGGCGGCCTACGGCTTGGGTTTCGCGGCGTTTGGCTGGGCCTTGTGGCGGGCTACCGCGGTTGGCTCGCGCGCGCCGGGTACTTGGGAGAAAGCCGGCCTGATGGTTTTACAGGTCGCGCTGGCCTTGCTGACGAACGACAAGTTGCTATTGCTGACCGCTGCCGAGCTTGCGCTATTGTTTCCGCTGCGAGCGGCCTGGCTCGGCTTGGGCGGGCAAGTGGTGGCGCTGCTGCTGGCGTGCGCCTGGCAGCTGCAGCGTCTGCCGGCGGAGGAGCTGATGTGCAATGTCAGCGGCTCCAATGTCCAGGCCCCGCCGTTGGAGCAGCGGTCTTGGTTGTTGTGGCAGGACGCTGTCGTCGGCGGTGGCTTCCAGCTGCTGACCTTTGGCATTGGTTGCTTGGGCGCGGCGGAACGCCGCCGCCGCGCGCAACTGGAGGCGACCCGCGCCAGCCTGCTTGCCGCCCGGCAACTGCTGGCCGGCGCGGCCGGAAATGGCGAGCGGGTGCGGGTAGCCCGCGAATTGCACGACGGCATCGGCCATCATTTGTCGGCCTTGAATCTGCAACTGGAGCTGTTGTTGCGGCGCGGGGCTGGCGAGGCGGATGCGCCGCTGCGCGCGGCGCAGCAGGCTGCGCGGCAGATGCTGGCCGAGGTGCGCACGCTGGTGGGAGTGGAGCGGCGGCAACACCAAGCGCCATTGGCGGAGGCGCTGCGTTTGTTGTGCGCCGGCGTCCGGCCGCAAGCGGTGCTGGTGTTGGAGCCGATGCCGGCGCTGGCGGACGATGCGGCGTGGCGGGCGTTTTCCGCGGCTCGCGAGGCGCTGGAGGGCGCCGGTGGCCGGTCTTGCCGCTTGTGGCTGCGGGGGCAGGGCGAAGGCGGCGCGGAGCTGTGTCTGTCGATGAACGGCGAAGGCGGGTGGACGACCGTGTGG
>NZ_PPTF01000076.1:8724-21120 GCF_002902845.1 Chromobacterium sinusclupearum | reverse complement strand
GAACCCGGCCGAGGCCAAGTGCGACGGCCCCAGCGCCCTGCCCCTGGCGCTGCTGGAGCCGTTCCTGGCGGAAATCAAGGCCATCGACGACCTGGTCAAGTCCTTCCCGCCGCTGCAGATCAGCTGATTCCGGCTAGCGCCGGATGCCGCGCAGGCTATGACGCCGGGTGAAGCATCGCTCGGCGCGAAACAAAAAGCGGAAGCCACGGCTTCCGCTTTTTCATGCGATTCAGCCTACCTGCCTCGACTGCAAATCCAGCAAATACGGTTTGACTTTGGCCGCCGTCACCTTCTGCAGCTTGCACAACAACGCGTGGTCGATGTCCGGCAGATGGAACTGCCGTTGCAGCGTGTCGCCGAGCAGCAGCAACAGATTCGCCGCCATTTCGGCGTCGGCCAGCGCGCGGTGGGCGCGGCCGGCATCGGGCAGCTTGGCCCAGCGCGTCAGCGTGCCCAGCTTGTGGTCCGGCGCCTGCGGCAACAGGCGGCGCGACAACAGCAGCGTGCAGGCGAAATCCTGCCGGCGCGCCAGGCCCAGCAAGGACAGCTCGTGGTCCCAGAACTTGCGGTCGAAGCTGGCGTTATGCGCCGCCAGCGGGGTGTCGCCGACAAAACGCGCCGCCTCGCGCATCACCTCATGCGCCGGCGGCGCGGCGCGCAGCATGGCGTTGCTGATGCCGGTAAGCTGTTCGATCATCGGCGGCACCCACACGCCGGCGTTCATCAGACTCTGGAAGCGGCCGACGACGCGCCCGTCTTCCACTATCGCCACACCGATCTCCGTGGCGCGGCAATCGCGGCCCGGCGTGATGCCGTTGGTTTCAAAGTCGATGACGGCGACGCGCTGCCTCATGCCAGCGCGGCCTTGGCAGCCTCTTCCGGCGTCAGACCGTCAAAGAACTGGTCGGTATACCATTCAGCCTGCTCTTCGATATGCTCCTGAGCTTCGGCCGCGGTCGCGCCGGCCGCCACCAGATGGGTTTCCACCTCCGCGCACCAGGCCAGCAGCGCCAGCGTTTCCTCATCCAGTTTTTCCTGCGGCTTCTTCGACATCGGGTTTTCCTTGCAATTCAGTACATTATCGAGCCGGGCATTGTACCCGGCCTGGCGCGGCGCGCAAGCGAAACCGGCTTAATCGATCACACGGCCGCGCAGCGACTTGATGGCCGCGCGTTGGGATTTGCCGGCCAGCCGGCGCTGCTTGGAGCCATAAGTGGGTTTGGTGGCGCGGCGCGCCTTGGGCGTATGGCTGGCGCCATCTATCAACGCCTGCAGCCGCAGCAAGGCATCCGCGCGGTTCTGCTCCTGGGTGCGGTACTGCTGCGCCTTGATCACCAGCACGCCTTCCTTGCTGATGCGCTGATCGTTCAGGCCCAGCAGCCGCTCGCGCAGCCAGTCCGGCAACGAAGAGGCCGCGATGTCAAAACGCAAATGGATGGCAGACGACACTTTATTGACGTTCTGCCCGCCTGCGCCCTGGGCGCGCATCGCGGTGAACGTCACCTCGTCCTCTTTGACTACGTAGCGGGGGGATGACACGGCACAATAAGCTGCAAGCAAAAGCTCATTATACGCCTGAAATGGAAAAGCCCGCCGCGCAGACAGGCGGGCGGGCTTGGGGCATGGGGGCGATCAGGACTTCAGGCTCTTGACCAGCCCGTCGCACACCGGTTTCTGCGCATCGGCGGCCGGCAGCTTTTCGCACACGCCATTCAACTGGCCCGCCAGGCGGCTGATCGCCTCCGCGTGCTTGCCATCCTGGTTCCAACTTTTCAGCCGGCTGGCGACGCGCTCCAGCGAGCGGCGGCTGCGCTCGTAGAACGCGCTGTCGGACTTGGCCGCGTCGGCAAACACCTCTTGGGCTGCGGTTTCGATCCGGGCGGCATCCTGCGGCGCCAGCTCCACCGCGTTGCCGACATAGCTGGCGCCCCACTGCAGCCGCGTCGCCTGCCCCTCGGCTGCTTGGTAGGCCTTTTGATACCAATCGAGCGCTGCCGCCTTGTCGCCGCGCGCCTTGGCGTTGGAGGCCAGGATCAGCATGTGGTAGTACGGCGCATGCGAGGTCTTCAGCTCGCCTTGCAGCAATTTGTCGGACTCCGCCAGCAGCCCGGCATCGGCCAGCAGCTCGCCGGCAGCCGTGATCACCGCCTGGCGCTGATACGGGTTGGCGCTGGCCTTGTCCGCCGCCGCCACCTTGCTCTGAATATCCGTCACCAGCTCGGCCGGCAGCGGCTGCTTGGGATGCTCAGCCTTGTACAGATCCAGCACGGTGGATTCGGCTCCGAGTCGGTCGCTCCAGGCCAGGGATTCGTCATTGGACAGCCGCTGCAATTGGCCATGGAATGCCGTCCGCAATGGCACATCGCCCAGCAGCTTCAGCAGGTCCGCCGCCGCGTAAATCACGATATCGGCATTGGCGCGGCTGAGCTTGTCGTCGGCCAACACGTTCAGCAGGCGGGCGCGGGCTTCCGCTTTATCGAACTCAGGCGGCTGCTTTTCACCCACCAGCGCCGCCAGCGCCTTCAATTGCAAACGGGTGGCGGTGGCGGCCTGCTCGGCCGGCACCTGGCGCGCCAGTTTGACCAACGCGGCCGTCACGTCAGATTCCGGAATGATCTGCCCTTGGTCGACATCCCAGGCGTAATCGGCCAGCAGCTGCCAGTCATCGGCCGCCAGCGGCTTGCCGGCCAGCGCGTCGGCCAGCAGCGCCTTCACCGGCTTCACCGTGGTCAGGCCCAGCTGCAAGGTGCGCAGATAGCGTTGCGGGTCCACCTCGCCCGGCAGGCGGGTGATTTCGGTGCCGTCCGGGCGGAACAGGATCATCGTCGGGTAGCCCCGCACCTTGAACTGCTCGCCCAGCTGCTGGGCATTGTCGCTGTCGCCATCCAGGTAGACCGGCACAAACTGGCGCGCGGCGGCGATGAAGTCCGGCCGGTTGAAAATGGTGGACTTGACTTGATTGCACGGCGGGCACCACACCGCGCCCCAGTACAGGAATACCGGCTTGTTTTCGCTGCGCGCCTTGGCGAACGCGGCGGGCACGTCACCCTGCTGCCAGGCGATGCCCGGCGGCAAGGCGTGGCCGTTGCTGACATCGGCCTGCGCCAGCGGCATCAGGCCGGCCAGCGCCAGGGACAACACCACGAGAGTTCGCTTCATGTCTTGGCCTCTTGTTGTGCGAATATCAATCTCGCCATGCTAAACCAAATATTCCCGAGGCATAAAGACGATATGGCGATTTGCTTAGCAGCCTCCCTGTAATACCACGCCTAGTCTCCCTTTGCTTCCGCCTTCTCAGCCTTGTCGCCAGCAATCGCCCTCTCCAATTGCGTGAGAAGCAAGGCGACCATAAACCCTCCGAGCCAGGAGCGTAGATCCAGAGAGGTGAGACTGATCAACTGACCAAAAACAATCAGCGCAAAACCAAACGACAACAAGCCGATGCGGCCTTTATGCGTTTTGACGAACATGCCCGAATGCTCCTTTCATGACAGACTGTTGAATTTCTATCCTGTTGCGAGGTACCTGTTTTCACCCTTCCCGCAACTCAAAATCATGCGTAATGTCGGCTGTCTTGCCCAGCATGATGGAGGCGGAGCAGTACTTCTCCGCCGACAGCTTGATCGCCCGCTCCACCGCGTCCGGCTTCAAATCCCGTCCCACGACGACAAAATGGAAATGAATCTTGGTGAACACCTTGGGATCGACGTCGGCGCGCGCCGCTTCTATCTCCACCCAACAGTCGCGCACGTCCTGGCGGGATTTTTTCAGGATGGTGATCACGTCGTAGCTGGTGCAGCCTGCGGTGCCGAGCAGCACCAGCTCCATCGGCCGCGGGCCCAGATTGCGGCCGCCGCCTTCCGGCGCGCCATCCATCACCACCGCGTGGCCGCTGCCGGTTTCGCCCATGAAGCACACGCCATCCACCCATTTCAGTCTCGCCTGCATCGCACTCCTCCCCTTTTTGATCGAAAAACTTCATCAGACTAACATTGCCGATTTGGGCAGACAAAGATTCACCGGTAGAATAGAAAGATTGTCCCGTTATATCCGAGCTGCACCCATGCTGGTACTTGGTATTGAATCTTCCTGCGACGAAACCGGCGTCGCGCTTTACGACACCGAACACGGCCTATTGGCCCATCAGCTGCACACCCAGATGGCGATGCACGCCGAGTACGGCGGCGTGGTGCCCGAACTGGCCAGCCGCGACCACATTCGCCGCGCCATCCCGCTGACCGAGGCTTGCCTCGCCGACGCCGGCAAGACCCTAGCCGACCTGGACGCCATCGCCTACACCCAGGGTCCGGGTCTGGGCGGCGCGCTGATGGTGGGCGCCAGCATGGCCAACGCGCTGGCCTTCGGCCTGAACATCCCGGTGATCCCGGTGCATCACCTGGAAGGCCATTTATTGTCGCCGCTGCTGGCCGATCCCAAGCCGGAATTCCCGTTCCTGGCGCTGCTGGTCTCCGGCGGCCACACCCAACTGATGGCGGTGCGCGGCGTGGGCGATTATGAAATCCTGGGCGAAACGGTGGACGACGCCGCCGGCGAGGCCTTCGACAAAACCGCCAAACTCTTGGGCCTGCCCTACCCCGGCGGCCCGCTGCTGTCCAAACTGGCAGAATCCGGCAGCCCGGACCGCTTCACCCTGCCGCGGCCCATGCTGCATTCCGGCAATCTGGACATGAGCTTCTCCGGCCTGAAAACGGCCGTATTGACGATGACCAAGCAGGTGGAAGCCGAGCATGGCGAAATCGACGAGCAGACGCGGATGGACATCTGCCGCGCCTTCCAGGAGGCCATCGTCGAGGTGCTGGTGAAAAAGTCGCTCGCCGCGATGAAGCAGGCCGGCATGAAGCGGCTGGTGGTGGCCGGCGGCGTCGGCGCCAACAAGCAGCTGCGCGCCGCGCTCAACGATGCCGCCGCCCTCAAGCGTTTCGAGGTGTTCTACCCGCCGCTGGCGCTATGCACCGACAACGGCGCGATGATCGCCTTTGCCGGCGCCATGCGCGTGAAGTATGCGGAACAGCCGGGCAGCTTCAGCATCAAGCCGCGCTGGGATTTGTCCAGCCTGCCGGCGGTGTAAACCTAAATATTTTATCAGCCACGAAAACCGCGAAAGAACACGAACAACTCCCGAAGCCGGCAGGCCGCCGCTGGATCAGCGGCTTGCTCCGCTAGTTTTATTTTTCGTGTCGTTTCGTGGATTTCGTGGCCCAATACCATCATGATCCAACTCAAAAACCTAAGCCTGCGCCGCGGCCTGAAAGAACTGCTGATCGGCGCGAATCTGACGCTCAACCCAGGCTACAAGGCCGGCCTGACCGGCGCCAACGGCGTCGGCAAGTCCAGCCTGTTTTCCATGCTGCTGGGCGAGCTGCACGCGGACGGCGGCGACATGTTGATCCCGCCCAACTGGACCATGGCCCATGTGGCGCAGGAAACGCCGGCGCTGGAGCGCAGCGCGCTCGATTACGTGCTGGACGGCGACAAGGAACTGCGCGCGCTGGAGGCCCAGCTGGCCGAAGCGGAAGCCAAGCACGACGGCAACGCCATCGGCCATCTGCACGGCGAATTGGCGCATATCGACGCCTATTCCGCCGAGGCCCGCGCCGGCAAGCTGCTGACCGGCCTCGGCTTCGATGAAGCGGCCCAGCAACGTCCGGTGGCCAGCTTCTCCGGCGGCTGGCGCATGCGGCTTAACCTGGCCCAGGCGCTGATGTGCCGTTCCGACCTCTTGCTGCTGGACGAACCCACCAACCACCTGGACTTGGAAACGGTGCTGTGGCTGGAGGATTGGCTGAAGGCCTATCCCGGCACGCTGCTGGTGATCTCGCACGACCGCGATTTCCTGGACGCCATCTGCAGCCATATCGTCGAAGTGGCCAACCAGACGCTGACGCTGTACACCGGCAACTACAGCCAGTTCGAAGTGATGCGCGCGGAGAAACTGTCGCGCCAGCAAGGCGAGTACGAAAAGCAGCAGCGCCAGATCGCCCATCTGGAATCGTTCATCACCCGCTTCAAGGCCAAGGCCAGCAAGGCGCGCCAGGCGCAAAGCCGGGTCAAGGCGCTGGAGAAGCTGGAGCGCATCGCGCCTGCCCATACCGCCTCGCCGTTCGATTTCCACTTCGACAGCCCGGAGCACCTGCCCAATCCGCTCTTGAAGCTGGACAAGGCCAATGCCGGCTATGGCGACAAGACCATCCTGTCCGATATCAGCCTGTCGGTGGAAGCCGGCGCGCGCATCGGCCTCTTGGGCGTCAACGGCGCCGGCAAATCCACGCTGGTCAAGCTGCTGTCCGGCGACCTCTCCCCGCTATCCGGCGAGCGCATCAACGCGCAGATGCTGAAGATAGGCTATTTCGCCCAGCACACGCTGGAAACGCTGCGTCCGGACGAATCGCCGCTCTTGCACATGCAGCGCCTGGCGCCGACCACGCGCGAGCTGGAATTGCGCAGCTTCCTGGGCGGCTTCAACTTCCGCGGCGATGCCGCCACTGACCCGGTCGGCCCGATGTCCGGCGGCGAGAAAGCGCGGCTGGCGCTGGCGATGATAGTCTGGCAAAAGCCCAACCTGCTGCTGTTGGACGAACCGACCAACCACCTGGACCTGGAAATGCGCCACGCGCTGACGCTGGCCTTGCAGGACTTTACCGGCGCGCTGATCGTGGTGTCGCACGACCGCAGCCTGCTGGAATCCACCACCGACGTATTCTGGCTGGTCAGCGGCGGCAAGGTGCAACCGTTCGATGGCGACCTGGAAGACTACCGGCAATGGCGCATCGCCCAATTGGCCGAAGGCAACAAACCATCCGACGGCGACGCCCAGGGCGTGAACCGCAAGGAGCAAAAGCGCCAGGAGGCCGAGGCGCGCCAGCAGCTGGCCAAGCAACGCAAGCCGCTGCAAAACCGCCTGAACAAGCTGGAACAGGAAATGGACAAGCTGTCGCAAGAGAAAGCCCAGCTGGAAACCTTCCTGTCCTCCCGCGAGGCCTACGACGAGGCCAACAAGTTGAAGCTGGCCGACAGCGTCAAACGGCAGGGCGAAGTGGCCAGCCGCCTGGCCGTAGTGGAAGAGGAATGGATGGAAGTGCAGGAACAGCTGGAAGCGCTGGAATCCTGATCACTCCGCTAACCAAGCACCATGAGCGAAACGCCGCCCCATCCAGGCGGCGTTTTCGTTTTCAAACATAATCCACATCAAGATTGAACAAGGCTGTGGACAAGTTAGGGACAAGGCGAAAAATCCCTTTACCTTGAAATACTTGCCTCTTTCGCTCAAAATTTGAGCAATGACGGAACTTTCCCCCATTCCACAAGAACAAGCCTGGTGACAGATTGTGGATAAACCAGACAAGCCCATGAGCGAAAAAGAGAAAATGCATGCGCTCATTTTTTAATCAGCGCTTACCACTGCCGGACCCAACGTCGTCCGCCCCAGTTGCTGCCAGGGTTGGCCGCTGTACTGGCGGATCATGCTGACCGCGACGAATGTGATGGCGATGTGCCGCGGCAGGCCCGGGCTATCCAACAATAGATTGCCGGCCGCGCGCGGGTTGCGCGGGTGCGCCAGCGTCAGGTGCGGAGCATGCCCGCGCGCGGCGCTGCCCAACACCTCGCAGCGCATGGCCTGAAAATCCGCCTCGCCGGCGACGCAGGGCAACAGAATACCGTGCCCCTGAAAGCGCTCCGCCGGGCCGAACTCTAGCCGCAACGGCCCCACCCCACGCAAACGCTCAAACAGGCGGACCATGCCCAAATCGGCGATTTCGTCCTCGCGGCACAGCGTGACGTGCGCCGCGATGAGTCTGGCCTGCACCGGGTCCAGCGCATGGCGCACCGCCTCCAGCGGCTCGCCCTGGACGCGCGGCACAAACAGGGTCAACTGCTCGCGCAGTCTGGCGGTCTCAGCCATGGGCCGCGCAATTGCAAAGCTCGAACTCATTGCCTCCAGGCGAGGCCAGCACGATGGAGTTCATTTGCGGATTGGCCAGTCCATCCAGCACCACCGTCGCGCCAGCCTCTTTGGCGCGGCTCACGGCAGACGACAATTGCTCCTGCGCGAGTTCGAACACCGGCACGGCAACGCAGCCTTGCAGCTCCTCGCCAAAATCATTCAGCAGCATGCCCAAGCGGGTTTCGCCCACCATGAATTCCGACCAATGGCTACCCCGCTTCAGCGGCTCCCTTTCCAGAAAAGCCTGCCAAAACGCCACCTCCGCCTCCATCTCGGCCACCTTGAAATACACGCTGCGGATGCGCATTGCTCTTCCCCTTTGCGACTGAACGCGAAAGACATTATGCCTAAAACATCTTAAATGCATTCATCCAGGGGGATCAAGGCAGCAATGTCTGAGCCGGCTGCGCCCAAAATGCCGCATCCAGCGTGTAATCGCGCGTCAGCGGCTTGGCGCCGGGATTGGCCAGCACCAGATGCAGCTTGGGCGCGGCAGCAGGCGGGAAAGCCATTTGCCAGCCGGCCAACGTGTATTCATGGCCGTTGCGCCACAGGCTATTGTCAGGGCCATCATGGCGATCCTGGCTCAGCTTCTCGAACTCGGCCAGACTATGCTGCGGCTGCCGCGCCAGCAAAGACTGGACCCGATCCAGCCGGGTTCTGCTGCTGGCGCCGACTTTTTGCGGAGCATCCAGCAAGGCGGTGTCCGCATAATGATTGGTATGCGCCAAGGTGCCATTCTGCTGGCGGATCAGCGTATAACGCCCTTGCTGGCCTATTTCCACCTGCATCAGACCGTGGGCATCAGCCAGCAGCAGAAACACCGGGCGAGACTGCGGAAACACCTTATCCGCCGCGGCAGCCACCTCGTCCAGCGAGCCATAATCCCGCAACAGCTGCGCCAAAATGCCGTGCCTCTCACTGTCCGCCAGCCGCACCGCGCGCGGCAGGCTGCTAGCGGAAGCGCTGACGACGGCCAGCCCCTTTTCATTCACTCCCGCCTTGATGCCGGGCGCACTGCCGTTGTCGGCATACAAGCCCAGATAGGCATAGCCCTGCTGCGGATGACGCAAGCGCAAGGACTGCACATGATCCGGCTTCCAGTCGCGGTTCTTGGCCAAAAGCGTGCCATCCACGCTGGCCGACCCTGCCGCGCCCCATAGTGTGCAAGCGTTTACGGGAGAGTGAAACAGCGCGAGCAAGCCCGCCATAGCCAGCCACGATTTCCGCATACAAACCTCTATTCATGCCTGATTCCATAAAACAGGAAAGCTTATAGGAGCCGGGACAGGCCGCCAACGGCTCGCAAGCACCCAGGGGCTGGAGCGATTCACACCCACAGACAAGTGGAGGCCTCCCCCTCACCATCTGACATGCCTAGCAGGCTTCAGTGATTTAGCTTGACTGATCAAACTTATATTTATAGACAAAATTCGCAACATTTTTTGCAATGCTTGCGATGGGAAGTTGCGTTAATGGTGTTTACATATTGATAATACTAATTTACATTTATTTACAAAATAAACAATATCTTTAAAAAAGTTCTTATAGTGAAGAAGATGGAAAAAATGAATAAAAATGCCCGCATGCAAGTGATGGCGGCCTGTATAGCCAGTGCCCTGATGTTAAGCGCCTGCGGTGGGGGCGGAGGAGGTGGCGGCGATACCTCGCCTGGAACCCAGACCACCCGGCAAACCGCTCCCAGCACGCCCAACATTTCAATTGGAACCACGGGTAGCTTGCTGGCAACGGCTCCTATTGCCTTTTCCGCCAGCGCAACCGACCCTTCCGGATTGACGCTTTCCTACATATGGGACTTTGGCGATGGCTCCGCCCCCACTCCGGGCCAGAACGTCAGCCATACTTATGCAAAGTCGGGTAGCTATACCGTCAAGGTGACGGTGTCCAACACCGCCAATCAGGCGTCCAGCTTCACGCAAAGTATCACCATCGTTGCTCCCAATCCGGCGACGCCCACCATCCAATCCTCAGCCACTACCGCGGCCATTGGCCAAAGCGTGACTTTTACCGCCAACTCTAGCGATCCGCAAAATCTGCCGCTGACGTTCAGCTGGGACTTTGGCGATGGCAGCGCCGGCAGCGGCGCAACGGTTTCGCACACTTTCAACAAGGCCGGCACATACAACGTATCGGTAACGGCTAGCGACACTTCCGGCCTCCAGGCCACCGCCAGCATTGCGCAAGGCGTTGTAGCAACAAACAGCAATAAGCTGGTAGCCGATTGCGCGGGCGCCAATTGCGGCGCTGTGGACGCGTCCACCTATAGCGGCAACGGAATTGGCACTTGGCGTTACACCAACACCACGTCGAGTGACGCCACCATAGACATTAATATTGCGGGCGTGAAACCGGGCAACAAAGCAACCTTGGTGTTCACTAATGGCGGCACCAACATGACTTCAGCACCCGGCACTGGCAATCTCGCCTCTGCCTCCGCTCTGCCTTCGCTTGGTGCACGCGCAGTCATCACTCACGAGATGATGGCTTACCAGGGGACCTATGCCGGCAAAATGGCCATGACGGAGAAAAATCGTCAGTTGGCTGAGCAGCTGATTCACCTGCCGGCGCAAACAGTTGCAGCGCGCGCGCAGGCAGCGCGCATGTCTGCCCGCCCCCGCGCCAATGCGGCAATTGGCGACACCCGCACTTGGAACGACCTATGGGACAACGCAAGCAACCCCGTTCCTTATGTCACCCAGGCTAACACCCAGTGCACGCTGCCATCTGGCCGCAATGTCGTGTTCTGGCTGGACCCGAACGCCACCAAGTCCGGCAACGTCAGCAGCGACGACATGGCTGCGATGAAAAACGCAGTCTGCGGCAGCAACGGCGGCTTTGCGCAGCTCAATGCCCTCTTGGGCGATGTATGGGGGACCGTGCCCAGCAAATACAAAGGAAGCGTAATCCAGGACTCGCCGGGCGCGCTGCAGGACATCAACATCGCCATTGTCAATGCTCCAGCATCAACCGGCTGGGCCGGCTATTTCTATGGAGCCAATAATTACCTGAGCACCGTCAGCGGAATGAGCAACTCCAACCAGGCCTTGCTGTTCTTCATCAACGCTGGCGAGGTCAAGAACAACCGCAATTACACCATTGCCTCTCTGCTGCATGAAGCGACGCACATGACCAACTTCTACCAGCGATCGATTGTCAGAGGCACGACGCATGACACCTGGCTGGAAGAAACCTCGGCCATGCTGTCGGAGGATGTGATCGCGCCGGCTTTGCTTGGCGGCTACGATACGGCCTATTCAGTCAGAATCCCAGGCTATCTGCAAACTGGCGGCGGCGTCAGCTACAACCAGTGGTCTACGCTGTCGTCCGGCTCATACAGCCTGGGCGGCGCGTTTGGCGCCTTCCTGAACCGCCGGTATGGCTTGGCCATCTACAAGCAGCTGATCACCAGCTGCAATGACGGCGACAGCTATGGCATCGACAGCAGCTACAATTGCTTGGACAAGCTGATCACCAGCAATGGCGGCAGCGGCCTAGCCGATGAATACGCCCGCTTCGGCGCCAGCATCTTCGCCACGCTGCCGGCCACGAATTTGCCCAATGGTTATGGTTTCCCGACCAAGACAGACGGTGCCTACCAGTTTGCGGCGTTTGATCTGACGAAATATCAGACCACCTCGCCGCAAAGCCTGTTCGGGATTTTCCAGTCCATGAGCCATAGCTATCAAGTGGATAACATCAACGGCAATAGCTATAGCCGCAAGGGCGTGAAGATTCCGGCCAACACCAGCATGATCCTGGTGGTACGCTGATGCAAACATGCAAGCACAGGTTCATATGCTTGCTGCTGGCTGGCAGCGTGCTGGCTGGTTGCGCCCACACAGGTGCCGCCAGCCAACCACTGCAGCAAACGGTTGCGCCCAGCCAACGCTGGGTGGGCGCAGTCGTCCGCAAAGGTCCGGATGTGGGCGGCTGGTGGGCGCTGGTTGATGCCAAAGGCAAGGCCTGGCGACTCGATGGTTTAAGTCGGGCTGACATGACGCAGCTGGGCGAACTGCAGTACCAGCGCATAGAGGTCAACGGAAAACTTGGGCAAGAGCTGCTTTCCATCCCTGGCATCATCGTGGAGCGCTGGTCGCCACTGCCATAGGCCTGGATGGATGGACATACGCCACCGCGTCGCGGTGGCGTTTTCTTTAGGGTATCGGTTGATGAAAACATGCGCAGACGGCGCATCAAAAACATGTCTACTTCCCGCAAACCAACCAAGGATCGTAAACAGCCGCCATGCACCTCAGGCCGGCATGGCAGAAAAGACGTACTCCAACACCTCGTCGCCGTATTTGTCAGTCTGGTTGGTCGATGCCCACCCCAGATGGCGGTAGAAGCCATAGGAACGTACTTCCGGATCGCTGCTGCAGCCCAGGAACAAGCGCTGATGACCTAGTCCGCGC
>NZ_PPTF01000076.1:0-8694 GCF_002902845.1 Chromobacterium sinusclupearum | reverse complement strand
ATCTCGCCACTCATTGCGTCACCAAAGCAATAACCGACGATACCGCCATCCACCTCAGCCACCACGCCTGGCAGCTCGCCCACGCGCACGCTTTGCGCCCAGCTTTCACGCGTGATGCCCAATTCGTTCAGCGTGGATTCGGAAATGGCATTCTCACGGGTCTGACCGCGAATGACGATGCAGGTGGTGATGTCTCCCGGATGAGCAGGGCGGTAGCTAATGGCTCTCATAATTTCCCAAAGAACATAATTGATGTCAGATTCTGACCCAGCTTACCTCCAGATGGTTCATACAAAGCAAAAGGCGGAAGTTATAAAACCAGCCGCTTTTCAGAACCTAAAAAATGAGATGCCATTCAAAAAATCAATCAATTCAATCAGTTCAGCGTCTCCTGAAAGAAATCCTCAGAACCCCCTCCCGATAGACAAACCCTCGACAATCCTTTTGTATTCCACGATGGCATCTCTGGAAGATTTGGCTCGGAGCGTCTGATCGTTCACATAGCCTTTTTTCAACAAGCTCTTTCCTCGCCAGACATTGGCATAGAATCCATAAATCGAAGATACGAGAAGACCCAACACCAAACCCAAAAAGGGATGAAACTCCAAAAAGCCATTGAGAAGAATGGCTAGCAACACACCGACCGCCCCTTGCCAATATAGGCGATGAAAAAATGCCCAAGCTCCGCCAAAGAAAAAGGCGAACCAGTTCATGCCCTCTTTTAGGGCTACAATTGATTTCCCGTTAACCGAGTACAGTTTCCAACTATGCATGCTCCCCCCCAAGATAACCATCCATCCAATCTCTCATAATACAACTGCGGGATTGACCAGGCTCAAATACTTCTGACTTCGTAACCGCGCTCCCGCAAGACTTTCACCCACTCCGCCATGGCGATCTCCACCAGCGCCGGCTGGCCAGCAAAACCAAACTCGATATGCATCTGCGGAATCGCCTCATTGCCGAAATTGGGCAGACTGGACAATTTGAGCGAAGGGTAGCGGGTAGTGAAATCCTGCATCAGCCCGATCAAATCGCCCTCTTTCGCCGCGATGGCGATGCAAGTCATTTCGATATCGGGCTGATCGTTGAACAGCTGGCGATAATGGGTATCCAGCACCCACTCGATCATGGGCCAAGCCATGCTGGGGAAGCCTGGCACAAAGTGGACGTGGCCGCAGGAAAAACCGGGAATCTGATTGACGGGATTGGGAATGATGGCCGCGCCCTGCGGAAAGTGGCCCATGTGGATGCGGTGCGGATAGGCTTCGTCGCCGAAACGCGCTTCCAGCAGCGCCTTGGCTTCCGGGTGCAGCGCCAGCGGCACGCCCAGCGCGCGGGCGGCGCAGGCGCGGGTGTGGTCGTCCGGGGTGGCGCCGATGCCGCCGAAGCTGAACACTAAATCGCTGCCGGCGAAAGCGCGGCGCAGGGCGGATTCGATGCGGGCCGGATCATCGCCCAGGTACTCGGCCCAGGCCAGCTTCATGCCGCGCGCGGCGAGAATACGGATCAGCGCCTGCATGTGTTTGTCCTGGCGTTTGCCGGACAGCAATTCGTCGCCGATGATCAGTGCGCCCACTTGCATGTCTTGCTCCTTTTAGTGCCCGCCATCTTCCAGCATGCGCCGGCAGACGGCATAGCAATCGTCGATATGGCTGTTGCCGACATAGCGCATGGCGGCGAAGCCGATGGCGGCATTGGCCGCCCAGCCGAGCACCGGCACCAGCTTCAGCGCTTGTTTGCCGGCCCAGCGTCCGGCGGCTCGCTTGACCAGCGCAGCCAGCAGCGTCCGCGTCACCTCCAGCCCCAAAAGCGCGCTGCCGGCGCGGCGGATCAGCTGGTACAACATCTGCTTGCGCGCCGCATCGTAAGCGGCAATCTGCTCCGGCGCCACGCCAAAGCGCTGGTTGATGGCCGGAATCAGCTGCAGCAAGATGGCCACATCGGCGGCGACATCCACGCCGGGCGCCGGCAAGGCCGACGCGCCAGCCGACAGCGCGGCGCGTTGCCTCACCAAGGCGCGGCATTCCTCGCGGATGGCATCCAGCTGCGCCAGGCTGGCTGGCAGCATATCAATGCGCCTCGCCCACCTGCGGGCCAGCCAGCGCATCCTGCGGCATCGTCAGCTGCCTCACCACGGCCTGGGCGGCGGCGAAGTCGGCGCTGGCGATCACTTGCCGCCAGCTCTGCGCGCTGCTCTTGGCCGCCATGCGCTCCAGGCGCGCCGCCAGCTTGGGTTGCGGCGGCGGCGCAAGCTGAGCCAGCATTCTGTCGGCCTCTTCCGGCTGGTTGCACACCAGGACCATGTCGCAACCGGCATCCAGCGCCGCATCGGCGCGTTGCACATAGCTGCCGGCTCCGGCCGCGCCGGCCATGTCCAGCGCATCGGAGAAGATCACGCCGTCGAAGCCCAGCTTGCCGCGTAGGATGTCCTGCAGCCAGACGCGGGAGAAGCCGGCCGGCTGGCTGTCCACCGCCGGATACAACACATGGGCCGGCATCACCGCCCCCATGCCGGCATCGGCCAGACGCGCGAAGGGGATCAGATCGTCGCGCTCGATCTCGGCCAGGCTTCTATCGTCCTGCGGCATCAGGTGGTGGCTGTCTCCGGTCACATAACCATGGCCGGGGTAATGCTTGCCGCAACTCATCATGCCGCCGCGTCCCAGGCCCTGCTGCAGCGCCTCGGCCAGCGCCGCCACGGCCTCCGGATCGCGGTGGAAAGAACGGTTGCCGATGACGGCGCAACGCTCCCAGTTCAGATCCAGCACCGGGGTGAAGGACAAGTCGATGCCGCAGGCCGACAGCTCGGCCGCCAGCACATAGCCGACGGTTTCCGCCAGCTTGAGCGCCTGATCGCGGTCGGCATCCCAGGCTTCGCCCAGCACATTCATCGGCGGCAGCCGGGTGAAGCCATCGAGGAAGCGCTGCACGCGGCCGCCTTCGTGGTCGACGGCGATCAGCAGATGCGGGCTGCGCAGAGCGCGGATCTCGGCAGTCAGCGCGCGCAGCTGTTCGATATCTTGGAAATTGCGGCGGAACAGGATGACACCGCCCACCAGCGGATGGGTGAGCCGGGCGCGTTCCTGCTCGGTGAGCGCAAAGCCGGCGATGTCCACCATCACCGGGCCGCGCGGAAGATTCAATGGGGTCTGAGTCATGGTTTTATCCTCGACCGTTGCGGGAGGCATGGATTGCCAACCCAAGTATTGCAAAGATAAGGCTGGAGCGCCGCTCGTTCCCGCTACGATTCCAGCACGACAAAAGCCAGCGCGTGGCCGCGCTCATCGCTGATCGACACATGCATGCGCGTCACGCCGCGCTCAGCGGCGAAGGCGGCGAGCTCGTCGGACAGCGCCAGCAAGGGCTTGCCCTGCGCGTCATGGCCGACGCCTATTGCCGTCAGCAAGACCGGCGCCACCACGCCGGTGCCCAAGGCTTTGGCGAACGCCTCCTTGACGGCGAAGCGCTTGGCCAGAAAACGCGCCGGGTCGGCATGCGCTTCGAATTCCGCTTGCTCGATTTCCGTCAGGATGCGCCGACCGGCCTTGGCGCCCCAACGCTGGAAGAGCGCTTCCATGCGGGCGATTTCGACCAGATCGGTGCCGATGCCGTAAATCATTACAGCCCCTGGCGGCCTTCTATCATCAGCGCCTTCATTTCGCGCACCGCTTGCGGGAAGCCGACAAACAAGGCGTGGGCGACGATGGCGTGGCCGATGTTCAGTTCGGCGATCTGCGGGATGGCGGCGATGGGCTTGACGTTGTGGTAGTTCAGGCCGTGGCCGGCGTTGACCACCAGCCCCAAGCTGGCGCCGAACTCGGCGGCTTCGCGGATGCGGACCAGTTCGGCCTCGCGCTCGGCCGCATGCAGGGCGTCGGCGTAAGCGCCGGTGTGCAGCTCGATCACGCGCGCGCCGGCGTCATAGGCCTTCTGGATTTGCTCGCGGTCCGGATCGATGAAGATGGAGACGCGGATGCCGGCTTCGCTCAATTTAGCCGCGTAGTGGCCGACGTCGGCGTAATGGCCGCGCACATCCAGGCCGCCTTCGGTAGTGACTTCCTCGCGCTTTTCCGGCACCAGGCAGACATCTTCCGGCGCGACTGCCAGCGCGTGCGCCAGCATTTCCGGCGTCATCGCCATTTCCAGGTTCATCCGGGTTTTCAGCACCGGACGCATGGCCTTGACGTCGGCGTCCTGGATATGGCGGCGATCTTCGCGCAGGTGCAGGGTGATCAGGTCGGCGCCGCTGGATTCGGCCACCAGGGCGGCCTCCACCGGGCTGGGGTAGCGGGTGCCGCGCGCTTGGCGCAGCGTGGCGACGTGATCGATGTTTACGCCCAACAGAATCATTTGCTTCTCCCTTTTTCGCCGTCTAGTCCGACAGGGACTGGATGGCCTGCAATAATTCGCGCGACGCCAGCGGCTCGTCGCCCAGCAACGCCCCCAGCCATACCCGGCTGAGCTGGCGCGCTTGGCCGCACACCGCCGGATCGCTGTAGTCGTCGGAGTCAATCGCCAACAGCGCCGCGCCGGAAAGCCGCGCCACGCGGCCGATCAGCGCCCGCTCAGGATGATCGTCCGGCTCCGGCAGCGCCGCGTCGCGGCACAGGTAATGGCGATCGGCGGCGACGTCCGCGCCGAAGCTGTCGCGCGCCAGCGACGGCGCGTAGCCCAGCACCTGGGCCAGTTTCAACTCATAACGGCGCAGCACCGGCGCCAGCGATGACTGGACGGCCAGATCGCGCACCGCCGCGTCGTAAACGGAAAAAGCCCGCGGCTCGGGATCATCCCGCGCCGTGAGCTTCATCATCAATTCATTCAGGTAAAAGCCGCAAACCAGCGGCAAGCCGGTCAGCGGCCGCACGCCGCCATCCCAATCCGCGCCGTGCAGCGTGCGCAACTCGCCCTTGCCGAACCACGATAGCGTCAGCGGCTGAAACGGCAGCAGCACCCCGCGCAAATCGGAGCGCGGGCGCCGCGCGCCGCGCGCCACCAAGCTGAAACGGCCATGATCGCGCGTCAGCACTTCCAGCAGCAGGCTGGTCTCGCGGTACGGCTGGGTATGCAGGATATAGGCCGACTGCTTGTCCACCCGCCCCGGCTGGCTCATGCGCGGCTATCCTCCGGCAAACGGCGGCTGACGACAAAATCGAACTCGCCGGCGCCGCGCCCCAAGCGCTGCAGAACCAACTGCTCCACCCTGCCGCGCCAGGCGGCGATGGCGTCGACGCTATCCCAATACGTGAGCTGCTCCACCGCATCGCCGCCCAGGCAGCCCGGCTGCGCCGTGGCCAAGCGCAGCGCGCACAGAGACAGCCCGGCCAGCGCCGGCGTGTCGGTGGTAAGCCGCACCGTCCAGCAAGGCTGAAACGGCGGGTGTTCCAACGGCTTCATCAGTCCAGACCGAACTCGCGCAGGAAGCGGACGTCGTCGGCCCAGCCGGACTTCACCTTCACCCATACCTGCAGGAACACCTTGCCGTCGAACAGCTTTTCCATGTCCAGACGCGCTTCGGTGGAAATTTTCTTCAGCTTCTCGCCGCCCCTGCCGATCACGATGGGCTTCTGATGCTCCTTGTCCACCAGCACCGCGATGTGGATGCGGCGCAGCGCGCCGTCCATCTCGAACATCTCCACTTCGACGTTCATTTCGTACGGCAGCTCTTCGCCCAGGTAGCGGAACAGCTTCTCGCGGACAATCTCGGCCGCCAGGAAACGCTCGTTCTTGTCGGTGATCATGTCTTCCGGATACAGCGGCATCGACTCCGGCAGATGCGGGCGCACTTGGTCCAGCAGCTCGGCCAGGCGCTGGCCGTGCTTGGCGCTGACCACTTCCACGCCAGCGAATTCGAACTCGGCGCACACCTCGTCGATGAAAGCCTGCAGCGCCAGCTTGTCCTTGGCCTTGTCCAGCTTGTTCACCACCAGGATGACCGGCGTTTTCTTGGGCAGCAGCGCCATCACTTCGCGGTCGGCGGCGGTGAAGCGCATCGCTTCCAGCAGGAACAGCACGCAATCGACGCTGCCGAGCGAATCCTTGACGCTCTTGTTCAGCGCCTCGTTCAGCGCGCCCTTGTGGTAGGTCTGGAAGCCCGGCGTATCGACGAACACGAACTGCGCCGCGTCCTCGGTATGGATGCCGGTGACGCGGTGGCGCGTGGTCTGCGACTTCTTGGACGTGATGCTGATCTTCTGGCCGATCAAGTGGTTCATCAACGTGGACTTGCCCACGTTGGGACGGCCGACGATGGCGACAAAGCCGCAGTGGAATGGGGTGTGGGTCATGTTCGTTTCTTGCTTGCTGCGAGTTTCTGTTCCAGCAGGTTGATCGCTGCTTCGGCGGCCTGCTGCTCGGCGGCGCGGCGGCTGCCGCCTTCGCCGGTGGCGATCAGGGCCACTTCGCCCAGATCGCACTCCACCTTGAACCATTGTTCATGCGCTTCGCCGCTTTGCGACAGAATGCGGTACTTCGGCAACGCCAGCTTGCGCGCCTGCAGCGCTTCCTGCAAGCGGGTCTTGGCGTCCTTGGCCTGGCGCGTGGTGTCGATGGTGGCCACGCGCTGCGCGTACAGCTTGCGCACCACCAGCTCGGCGGCGGCGAAATCCGCGTCGAAGCTGACGGCGGCGAACGTGGCTTCCAGCGCGTCGGCCAGGATGGACGGACGGTTGAAGCCGCCGCTTTTCAGCTCGCCCTCGCCCAGGTACAGGTAGTCGCCCAGCTTCAATTCATGGGCGATCTCGGCCAGCGTGTTCTGGTTGACCAGATTGGCGCGCAACCGGGACAGCTCGCCCTCGGTCAACTGCGGAAACTGGTCGAACAACATGCGGGCCACGGTGTAATTGAGGATGCTGTCGCCGACGAACTCGAAGCGTTCATTGTTGGCGCTGCCATAGCTGCGGTGCGTCAAGGCCTGGCGCAGCAATTCCGGCGTCTTGAAGGAATAATCCAGCGCCTGGGACAGGCGCCGGAATCGATTATCGGTTTGGGTCACGGTATGGTTATTGAACAGCAGGCGGTTGGCCTGCCTGGGTATCGAAATGGAACAGCAGACTGACATTGGCGAACAGCGGCACCTCGCGCTGATACTGCGCGCGCAGGAAGTTGCCGCTACTGCCGGCCACCACCGTCAAGTTATCGCCCTTGATCGCGGTGATGTCGGCAACGGCCGCCTTCTGGTCAAACTCATGCCGCAGCGTGTACTCGCCGGCATTGGTTTCGGCGGACAGGGTCTGCAACGTATTCTTGATATTGGCGAATTCGGTGTAGACCGGCACGATCTTGAACACCAGCAACAAGGCGGCGCCGGCCAGGGCGACACACAGCAGCACGGCGATGCCAGACAAGCCCCTCTGTTTTTTCATGCGAATCTCCCGCTGCGGCCAGCGCGGCCTGTAGCTTATTGAATTTTGCTGCCGATGCGCGACAGGTTGCCGAAGTTCATCCAGATCATGAAGGCCTTGCCGACCATCAGATCATCCTTGACGAAGCCCCAGTAGCGGCCGTCGGAACTGTTGTCGCGGTTGTCGCCCATCATGAAGTAATTGCCCTGCGGCACTTTGCAGACAAAGCCATCGTCATCGTAGCGGCAATTGTCGCGGTACGGGAAGTCCTGCACCTGGCTCAGCGCCACCACCGGCGTGCCCGCATTATTCAGCACCTTGTAGTGCTTGCCGTTCTGGCTTTCACGGAACTGATCGGCCGTAATCTGTTGCAGGCCCAACTCCTTTTCCAGGTAATCGTAGGTGCCGTCCTGCACATCGGTCAGCGGCTTGCCGTTGACGGTCAGGCGCTTGTTGCGGTACTCGACGGTATCGCCCGGCAGGCCGATCACGCGCTTGATGTAATTGATCTTGGGATTCGGCGGGTAGTTGAACACCACCACGTCGCCGTGCTGCACCTGCCCGACCGGGATCAATACATTATTGAGGACCGGCACGCGAATGCCATAGGCGAATTTATTGACCAGGATGAAGTCGCCGACGACCAGGCCCGGCCGCATCGAGCTGGACGGAATCTGGAACGGCTCCACCAGGAAAGAGCGCAGCACGAACACCACCAGGATCACCGGGAAGAAGCCGCGGGAATAATCCACGAAATGGCCGGCCTCGGCGCCGCTGGCGGCGCGCTTCTTGGCCAGCAGCCACTTGTCCAGCGCCCACACCACGCCGGTGATCAGCACGAACACCAGCATCACGGCGGTGAAGCTCATGTAGTTGGAGAGGAAGCCGAAGCCGCCGATCACCAGCGCCAGATAGCCCCACTGCACGGACTGCGGCCAATCGGCCGCCCCTTCCTGCTTCTTGCCGCCCAGCACGATCAGCATGGCGCCGATCGCTGCCAGGGCGACGAATACCCAGTACAAGTTTCCGCCCACTTATTTGTCCCCTACTTGAAGAATGGCAAGGAAAGCCTCTTGCGGGATTTCCACGTTGCCGACCTGTTTCATGCGTTTCTTGCCGGCTTTTTGCTTTTCCAACAGTTTCTTCTTACGCGTGATGTCGCCGCCGTAGCACTTGGCCAGCACGTTCTTGCGCAGCGCCTTGACGGTTTCGCGGGCGATGATGTGGCCGCCGATGGCCGCCTGCACCGCGATGTCGAACATCTGGCGCGGGATCAGCTCGCGCATCTTGGACACCAGCTCGCGGCCGCGGTACACGCTGGAAGCGCGGTGCACGATCAGAGACAACGCGT
>NZ_PPTF01000075.1 GCF_002902845.1 Chromobacterium sinusclupearum | reverse complement strand
AGGCATACCTTCTCCCGAAGTTACGGTATCAATTTGCCGAGTTCCTTCTCCTGAGTTCTCTCAAGCGCCTTAGAATTCTCATCCTGCCCACCTGTGTCGGTTTGCGGTACGGTTCTTGTGTAGCTGAAGCTTAGTGGCTTTTCCTGGAAGCGTGGTATCAGTCACTTCAGGTCCGTAGACCCTCGTCATCACGTCTCGGTGTTAAAGAAGGGCGGATTTGCCTACCCCTCACACCTACCGGCTTAAACAGACTATTCCAACAGTCTGATGACCTAACCTTCTCCGTCCCCACATCGCACTACACAAAAGTACGGGAATTTTAACCCGTTTCCCATCGACTACGCTTTTCAGCCTCGCCTTAGGGGCCGACTCACCCTACGCCGATGAACGTTGCGTAGGAAACCTTGGGCTTTCGGCGAGCGGGCTTTTCACCCGCTTTATCGCTACTCATGTCAGCATTCGCACTTCTGATATCTCCAGCATCCCTTACGAGACACCTTCACAGACCTACAGAACGCTCCCCTACCACG
>NZ_PPTF01000074.1 GCF_002902845.1 Chromobacterium sinusclupearum | reverse complement strand
GCCGCGCTTAAACAAGCAGCTGACAATAAACTGGACAAGAGGACCGCACCTGGATGAACGCCCGCCCACTGACCCTGCCCTCCGCTCGCCCGCTGGGGCGACAGGACTATAAGACGCTCTCTCTGGCCGCGCTTGGCGGCGCGCTGGAATTCTACGACTTCATCATTTTCGTGTTCTTCGCCGTGGTGCTGGGCAAGCTGTTCTTCCCGCCCAGCATGCCGGACTGGCTGAGCCAGCTGCAAACTTACGGCATCTTCGCCGCCGGCTATCTGGCGCGGCCGCTGGGCGGCATCGTGATGGCGCATTTCGGCGACCTGTTCGGCCGCAAGCGTATGTTCACGCTAAGCATCGTACTGATGGCGCTGCCCACGCTGGCGATGGGCATGTTGCCCACCTACCACGATATCGGCATCGCCGCGCCGCTGCTGCTGCTGACGCTGCGCATCCTGCAGGGGGCGGCCATAGGCGGCGAAGTGCCGGGCGCTTGGGTATTCGTCGCCGAGCACGCGCCATCCCGCCATACCGGCTTTGCCTGCGGCGTGATCACCTCCGGCCTGACCGTAGGCATCCTGCTGGGCTCCTTGATCGCCACGGCCATCAATATGGCGTTTTCCCAGCAGCAGATCGCGGAATGGGCTTGGCGGGTGCCATTTCTGATCGGCGGCGTGTTTGGGCTGGTGGCGATGCAGCTGCGGCAGTGGCTGCATGAAACGCCGGTATTCGCGGAGATGAAGGCGCGCAAGAAACTGTCGCGCGAGCTGCCGCTGAAAACGGTGCTGAAACAGCACAAGACCGGCGTGGCCTTGTCCATGTTTCTGACCTGGTTCCTGGCCATCGCCATCGTCGTCGCCATCCTGATGGCGCCGGCTTATCTGCAGAAACAGTTCAGCATCCTGCCGGTGGACTCGCTGCGCGCCAACAGCCTGGCCGTGGTCGCGCTGTCCTGCGGCTGTCTGGTGGCGGGCTGGCTCAGCGACCGCATCGGCAGCGGCTTCACGCTGATTGGCGGCAGCCTGCTGCTGGGCATCAGCAGCCATTTGTTCTATTCGATCATGGCGCAAGACAGCAGCCAGCTGTATCCGCTGTACACGCTGCTGGGCTTCAGCGTGGGCATCGTCGGCGCGGTGCCGCTTGTGATGGTGCGGGTCTTCCCGGCCGCGGTGCGCTTCTCCGGCCTGTCGTTCTCGTACAATGTGGCCTACGCCTTTGCCGGCGGCCTGACGCCGGTGCTGCTGTCCATCTGGCTGAAATACGACGCGATGGCGCCTTCTTACTATCTGATGGTCCAGTGCCTGATCGGCCTGGCGGCCGGCATCTACCTGCTGCTGCGCGAAAAAGGCGGCGTTCTGGCCGAGACGATAGATCAACCGTGACCCATGCCATCGGGCGGCGGAGGCGGCAGCAGCGCGTCCTCCGCCACCCTTGGCAGCCTGGCCGCCGGATCTTGTCGATAGAACAGCTTCAGCAAGCCATACAGATCCGGGAAATCCCTGGCCACCAGGTGGGGGATTTCAAAGAAGGCTTCGCTGAGCACGGCAAAGAATTCAGCCGGATTTTCGCTGGCGTACGGGTCCAGCCAACCCTCCACGCCATGGTCCACCGTACGGCAAAACTGGCGATAAGCCTGGTTCCAGGCCTGGCTCCAGGTTTGGCGGTTCATGCCCTTGTGCAGCGGCGGCGCGCCATTGGCCGGGCCATCCAGCATGTCGAACTGGTGGGCCACCTCGTGGATCACCACATTCCAGCCGTCCAGCAACGGCGATTCATTCACATCCGGCCAGGAAAAAACCAGCGGCCCCTGATAATGCGCCTGGCCTATCAACACCTGTTCGGCTTCATGCGCCAGGCCCATGCCATCCTGCCAACGGTTGCGCACCACAAACGGCGCAGGGTACAGCACCGCCTCGCGCCAGTTTTCATAGGCGCGCATGCCCAGGTTCATGCCCGGCAATGCCATCTGCAGCGCCAGCCGGCACCGCATGGCATCGTCCACCGCCATGTCCTCCAGACCGGTGATGGTCTTGGCCAGCAGCAAGTCGCCCGCCAGCCTGAGCAGGCGGTCCCGCTCGTCGGCCGACAAGCCCTCCAGCAGCGGCATGCCGTCTGCCTCTTCCCGCAGCCGCGACAGCAAGGCCGGCGGCATCCGTTTGCCGCCCAGGCGGCGGATCCAGTCTATTAGCATGAACTCTTGGCTCGAAATCGCGTCAGTCATTCATACCTTAGGGCAGAGGCAAGGCAATTCAATGCCTCGCATCGCGCAATACAGGAGAAACCACTATGCCATTCCCCACCTGGCACAATCTGATGCTGAACCCGCTGGCCGCGTTCGGCATCCTGCTGGCCCTGGGCGTGATAGGCGGCCAGATCGCCGTGCGCGTGGCGCGCTTGCCGGCCATCACCGGCTACATCGTCACCGGCCTGATCATCGGCCCCTACAGCCTTAACCTGCTGAACCAGCAATTGCTGAACGAAGCCTCGCTGTTCGTGCAACTGGCGCTGGGCATCGCGCTGTTTGAAGCCGGGCGCCGCGTGGACTTGCGCTGGCTGCGCGTGGAAAAGACGCTGCTGGCCACCAGCCTGTTCTACTGTGTATTGGTATTCGCCGCGCTGTTCGCGCTGCTGAATGCCGGCGGCTTCGGCGCGCCGGCCAGCCTGATGCTGGCGGCGCTGGGCATGGCCACTTCGCCCATCGTGGTGCTGGAGATCGTGCGCGAATCGCGCGCCGACGGCCAGGTCAGCGAGCGGCTGCTGACCGCCACCGCGCTGTCCAGCCTGTTGGCGATGATAGGCTTCGCGCTGGCGCTGTCGTACAGCCACCTGTCCGCCAATCACACGGTGGAAGAAGGCATCCTGATGCCCGGCTGGCTGATCCTGGGCTCGGCCGCGCTGGGTCTGGTCGCCGGGCTGGTGACCACCCAGTTGAACCGCTGGCTGGGCGGGCACCAGCGCGAAGCTCAGCGCGTGCTGTTGTTCGGCCTGATCGCGCTGGTCGTCGGCCTGGCCGACATGCTGCAGTTGCTGGCCTTGCTGGCGCTGCTGATCGCGGGGATGAGCACCCGCGGCATGCGCCACGGCTATACGGTCAGCGAGCCGGGCATCCTGTCGCTGAGCCATGTCTTCACCGTGGCTTTCTTTGTCTCCGCCGGCGCCCATCTGTCGCCGCAGGCGCTGGCCGCGCACTGGCAGCTGGCGCTGCTGTGCCTGCTGCTGCGCTGCGGCATCGGCATGCTGGTGTGGTGGCTGGCCGCGCGCGGCAACGGCCTGTCGCGCAAACAGGGCGCCTTGCTGGGCCTGGCGCTGAGTCCGATGAACAGCGGCTCGGCGCTGCTGCTGGGCCTGGGCATGGTATCGCTGGGCGAAGCGGCCCAGAGCTTCAGCGCGGCGCTGATGGCCGCGCTGCTGATCAACGAAATATTCGCCCCCATCCTCAGCCGGCTGGCGCTGCGCCTGGCCGGCGAAACCGCGGGAGCCAATCATGCTTGAATTCAACACAAGCCAGCCGCTCACCCTGGGCGTGGAGCTGGAGCTGATGATACTGAACCGCCGCGACTACAACCTGACGCGCGGCTCCGACGACCTGTTGCTGCAAGTCAACCGCAAGCCGCATGGCTTCGACATCAAGCCTGAAATCACCCAGGGCATGATAGAAATCGGCACCGCCGTCCACAGCGACGTCAACGCCATGCTGGAAGAGCTGCTGGCCATCCGCCAGCTGCTGGTGGACAGCGCGCACAAGCTGAACCTGGGCCTGGCCGGCGGCGGCGCCCACCCCTTCCAGCACTGGGACGATCAGCGCATCTACCCCAAAGAGCGCTACCAGCTGGTATCGGAACTGTACGGCTACCTGGCCAAACAGTTCACCGTCTACGGCCAGCACATCCACATCGGCTGTCCAGACGGCGACGCCGCGGTGCGGCTCACCCACTACCTGGCGCGCTACATCCCGCACTTCATCGCGCTGTCCGCGTCGTCTCCGTTCTATCAAGGCGTGGACACCGCCTTCCAGACCTCGCGCCTGACCAGCGTCAACGCCTTCCCGCTGTCCGGCTGCATGCCGGTGGTGCGCGACTGGGCCGCGTTCAACGAATATTTCGAACGGATGGAATCGCTAGGCATCGTCGCCAGCATGAAGGACTTCTACTGGGACATCCGTCCCAAGCCGGAATACGGCACGGTGGAAATCCGCATCTGCGACACGCCCTTATCCATCGACACCCCGGTGCTGCTGGCCGCCTATGCCCAGATGCTGGCGCGGCGCTGTCTGGAAGACGGCTGGGACGACATCAGCCCGGAACCCTACCTCACCTACAGCTATAACCGCTTTCAGGCTTGCCGCTTCGGTTTCGATGGCGTGCTGGTGGACGCCCGCGGCAATCGCCAGCAGGGCTTGCAGGAAGACCTGCTGGACTCCCTGCGCGAGCTGGAGCCGCATGCCGAGGCGCTGGGCAGCCAACGCCAGTTGGCGGCGCTGCGGCAGAAAGCGCTGAAATGCCAGAGCGATAGCCGATGGCTGCGCCAGGTGTACGAGCACAGCGGCTCGCTCAGCGAGGTGGTGCGCCGGCAAAGCGAACACTGGATGTACTCGGCGCCGGGAGTCGGCGTAAACTGAGCGATCTTCATCATGACTTTCGCATCATGGCTTTCGAACTCCCGCAACAACCAGCGCCGAACCTGCCCGCGCGCTGGTGCATTTTTGATGATTCCCGGCTATGGCTGCTGGACAAAGCCCTGCCGGCATCCGCGCCGGCAGGCTGCGCCCTGACCGGCCAGCGTTTTCTCGGCATCCACGAGCAACACAATCTGTTTCTGGCGGAACTGGTGGGCACGCCGCCTGCCAGCGGCGAGTGGCTGCCGCTGCGCCCTGCCCTTCTCGCGCTTCCCGCCGAGCAGGTCCAGGCCGCGGCGCGGGCCGCCCAGTTGCGCCAGTTTTTGCGCAACCACCGCTTCTGCGGCCATTGCGCCACGCCGCTGGCCATCAATAGCGACCAACTGGGCCGCCATTGCCCCAGCTGCGGCCAGGTCTACTACCCGCGCATCTCGCCGGCGATGATGGTGCTGGTGCACCGCGGCCGCGAGCTGCTGCTGGCGCGCAGCCCGCACTTCACGCCCGGCGTGTACAGCGCGCTGGCAGGCTTCGTCGAGCCCGGCGAAACCCTGGAAGAGTGCGTGCACCGCGAAACCTGGGAGGAAGTGGGGATCAAGGTGAAAAACCTGCGCTACGCCTTCTCGCAATCCTGGCCGTTTCCCCACTCGCTGATGCTGGCATTCACCGCCGAGTACGACAGCGGCGACATCCGCCCGCAAGAAGGCGAGATTGAAGACGCCGGCTGGTTCGATATCGACGCCCTGCCCACGCTGCCGACCGTCATCTCCATCGCCAACCACCTGATTACCCACAGCTGCGAGCAGATTCGAAACCATTTACTCTGAGTGGCTTTGTTAGTGGGATGGACGCCCCTTGCGCAGAGCGGCATCGAGGTACCGCATTGAAAATGCGGGCGACTAGCTGACAGAACGGTGCGATGAAGACGCCATGCGTCATGGCAGACACTAGGGGCTGTTGACGTTTGGTGAGTGGATCGCGTTTGCGCCGATTTGGGCCGGAAGCAAGGCGCACAGTCCGCCGCATAGTCATTCTATGCAAGGGCTGGGCAACGTGG
>NZ_PPTF01000008.1 GCF_002902845.1 Chromobacterium sinusclupearum | reverse complement strand
AGCCATGAGAACCTCCTGCGCAGAAAGGGAAACCGCCCTGCTAGCTACGCCAGCAGGGCGGTTGAGTCGGGCTGACCATCACATTAACCCCGCCGGCAAGGGCGGGGTTGGCTATGGCTTCACGCCATCTTTCAGACGGTAGCGCCGCGCTTGGCGGAGT
The DNA here is from genome assembly GCF_002902845.1 of Chromobacterium sinusclupearum. Taxonomy (GTDB): domain Bacteria; phylum Pseudomonadota; class Gammaproteobacteria; order Burkholderiales; family Chromobacteriaceae; genus Chromobacterium; species Chromobacterium sinusclupearum. Next base: position 109,953 of record NZ_PPTF01000008.1, on the reverse strand, counting down.
TCTTCACCGCGTCGGCAGTGGCGCTGGTCGCGGCCTTGACGCTGCTGTCGGTGAATTCGGCCACTTGCTGGGCAGCCTTGCTGAAGGTGTTGACGGCGGCGGCCGCGGCGGCAACCGAAGTCTTGACGGCGTTCAGGGTGGCGTCGGAACCGGCCGGGGCGTTCTTGGCGAACGACTCGATCGAGTTGATCAGCGACTTGTTGTACAGGCCAACGCTCTCTTCCACCAGCTTGCTCAGCTCGCTTTGCGCCGCGGAGACCACTTCATACACGTTGCGGGAGTGGCTGACGGCCTTGTCGATGTTCTGGGTGGCCAGCTTGTTGAAGTGGTTGACGGCTTCCTGCGGATCCTTGAATTCGCCCAGCTGTTTGGCAGCTTTGGTGTGGTCTTCCAGGGATTGCTTGGAAACGTCCAGTTGCAGCTTGACCAGGCGTTCGGCGCTATCCAGCGCGATCTGGGCGAAGCGCAGAGAGGACTCGATGCCGGTCAGCGACAGTTTGTTCAGCTGTTCATTGTTTAAGGACATGGTGTAAAACCTCCATTACGTGGAAAATGGGGTCGAACGATTGCTGTGCTTGGATGGATTGTGCATTGCACAATGACGACGAAATGTAGCACACGAGTTGGTGGATTGGTAGTAGATTTGCTCTACTCTGTTGTATTTATGTTAGATTGCCAGCGGACAACGCCACGACAATAACCAGGAGCGTTAAATGAGTGTTGAGAAACGGGTCATCAAGAAGTACCCGAACCGTAGACTGTACGATACCGCCACCAGTTCCTACATCACGCTGGGCGATGTCAAGCAGCTGGTTCTGGACAATGTGGATATCCAGGTAGTGGATGCCAAGACGCAGGAAGACATTACCCGCAGCGTATTGCTGCAGATCATTCTGGAAGAGGAAAACGGCGGGATGCCGATGTTCAGCTACGAAGTGCTGACTCAGTTCATCCGTTATTATGGCCAGGCCATGCAGGGCATGATGGGCCCGTTCCTGGAAAAGAATCTGCAATTGTTCTCGCAGCTGCAACAAAAGATGCAGGAGCAGACCCGCGCCATTTACGGCGACAACGCCATGCTCAACACTCCGCTGTGGGGCGAGTTCATGAAGCTGCAGGGTCCGGCCATCCAGAACATGATGGCCAACTACATGGAGCAAAGCACCGGCATGTTCCTGGAAATGCAGAACCGCATGCAGGAGCAGACCAAGCAGCTGTTCGGCGGTTTCGGCTTCCCGGCTTATCCGGGCGCCGAAGAAAAGGACAAGGACAAGTCCTGAGCGAACGGGACGGGCGCTCCATTGCCTGGCAGACCTAAGCAACAAGCCGGAGGCGGTTTCGCCTTCGGCTTTATTTTTTCGCACATGGCAAGGTGTAGATGACGAGCGAACAAGCATTGCGGCAGGCGCAGCGGCTGCACTTGGCGGGCGAGGCGGCCGCTGCAGAGGCGGCCTACCGCGCGCTGCTTGGCGACGAAGCGGTGGGCGTGGCGGCCGGCCATTGGCTGGGTTTTCTGTTGCTCCAGCAAGAACGGCTGGCAGACGCTTATGCCTTGTTGTCGCGCGCCGTGGCAAGCGACGGCTCGCACGCGGAGTGGCATTTCAACCTGGGCCTGGCCAGCGCGCGCCTGCACAGGGGGGATGAGGCCATCGCCGCCATGCGGACGGCTATTGAGCTTGACCCTTCGCGTTATTGTTACTGGACACATCTGGGGGCCTTGCTGACGCAGGCGGGGCACGATGGGGAGGCGGAGCACGCTTTGCGGCAGGCCGTCTCGCTCGATCCGCAATGCCCCGACGCCTATTACCTATTGCGCGACGCGCTGCTGCCGCAGCAGCGGTATGCGGAAGCCAGACGCAGCAACGCGCAGGGCGTATTGGCGGAGCCGCCGGGCAAGATGACGCCGATCGCCGTGGCCCAGGCCTGGTGCGAACTGGGCCGCGGGGATCAGGCACGGGCCATGGCGGAGAGCTGGCTGGCTCAGCAGCCGGACCATCCGGTGGCCTTGCACATGCTGGCGGCGTTTGGGAAGGGCGATATGCCCCCAGGCTGTTCCGATGCTTATGTCGGCCAGGCATTTAACGCGGCGGCCGCTGGCTTTGATCAGGCATTGACCCGCTTGCGTTATCACGGCCCGCAATGGGTGGCCGATTGCCTGGCCCGCCTCGCCATCGCGCCGGCTTCGCGTACCGTGCTGGACCTGGGCTGCGGCACCGGCCTCATCGGCGCGGTCCTGAGGCCGTATGCCCGCCGCCTGGACGGCGTGGACCTGAGCGAAGGCATGCTGGAACAGGCTCGCGCCAAGCAGCTGTTCGATAACTTGCATCAGGCGGATATGCTGGACCATCTGCGATTGGGACTGCGCGGCTACGACCTGATCTCCTGCCTGGACACCCTGCCGTATCTGGGGACGCTGGATGGGCTGTTCGATTTGTGCGCCTCTTCGTTGAGCCCCGGAGGCCTGCTGCTGTTCTGCACGGAAATGCTGGAGGATGATCCAGGCGACTACCGGCTGCACCATAGCGGACGCTATCGCCATCACCCCGGCTATCTGGACCGTTTGCTGGCGGGCAACTGGCGCGTGCTGACGCGGGAGCGGCTGCCGGTCCGGGATGAGGCGGGATGCCCGGTGATGGGTGAGTTTGTTTGCGCGCGGCGCGGCGCCGCGGAGGGATAGGGGAGCCGCGGCCATGCCCCCTTCATGCGTGTTCCGTGGCGATGACGCCCGCCCGGGGCGTCATCGGCGGGCGGTTTGGAGCGTCAGGACGCCTGTTTCAGAAATTCAGGCTGGAATATGCACATCCGCAAGGCGCTGCGGTAGCGGCCATTGGCGAAGAATTCGTCTATCAGCTCGCCCTCCTTGCGAAAGCCCAGCTTCTCGTAGACGTGGACCGCCTTGGCGTTTTCCTTGTCGACGACCAGATATACCTTATACAGATTGAGCACGTTGAACGCGTAGCGCAGCGCCAGCTGGGTGGCCGTGCTGGCATAGCCCCGGCCCTGATGCGCCGGGTGGATGATGATCTGGAATTCCGCGCGGCGGTGGATGTAGTCGATTTCCACCAGCTCGACCAAGCCCACTCTCTGCTCTCCGCCTACGATGACGAAGCGACGCTCGGTTTGGTCATGGATGTGCTTGTCGTACAGATCCAGCAGTTCGACAAAAGCTTCGTAAGGCTCTTCGAACCAGTAGCGCATGATGTTGGCGTTGTTGTCCATTTCGTGGACGAAGGCGAGGTCGTCCCGCTCCAGCGGGCGCAACTTGAGGTCGGCATGTTGAAACAGCATGTGGGTAGTCCTGTGCGATGAATGATGAAGCGTTGCGAACAAAACCGGGTAGCGATCCTGGCTAGCGGTCGCATGTTTTGTTGGCGGCAAAAGCGGCCGCTGGATAGGTAAGCGGAAGGATGCGATAGGGTGGATGTGCCGGGATAACGACAGTCGGACCGGCCTCGCCAGTCGAAGTTCATGTTGCGCCGGCGAGACGGCGAATGGGCCTGTCATCAGTTAAGCGCTGGCGGCTATTGCTGAAGGCGTATCCAGTTGCCGCGGATGGCGTGCGTGTCCGCGATGATAGTTTTGATCACGGAAGTGTAAATCGCTGTATACTTTCGCGTTTTTCGTTTTTCGCGCACTCGCTATGAATAAAACTCCTCGTGTTGGTTTCGTATCGCTGGGCTGCCCCAAGGCCGCGAGCGACTCCGAACAGATCCTGACCCGCCTTCGCGCCGAAGGCTACGACATCGCCGCTTCCTACGACGGGGCGGACCTAGTGGTGGTGAATACCTGTGGTTTTATCGACTCCGCCGTGGCGGAATCGCTGGACGCCATCGGCGAGGCGCTGAACGAGAATGGCAAAGTGATTGTCACCGGCTGTCTGGGGGCCAAGGGCGATGTCGTGCGCGAAACGCACCCTTCGGTCTTGGCCGTCACCGGTCCGCATGCCACCGAGGAAGTGATGAGCGCGGTGCATACCCACCTACCTAAGCCGCATGACCCCTTCGTCGATCTGGTGCCGGACATCGGCGTGCGCTTGACGCCCAAGCACTACGCCTACCTGAAGATTTCCGAAGGCTGCAACCATCGCTGCACCTTCTGCATCATCCCGTCGATGCGCGGCGATCTGGAAAGCCGTCCGATTCACGACGTGCTGCGCGAGGCCGAGAGCCTGGCCAAGGCCGGCGTCAAGGAAATCCTGGTGATCTCGCAGGACACCTCCGCCTACGGCGTGGACACCAAGTACAAGCTGGGCTTCCACAACGGCCGCCCGGTCAAGACCCGCATGACCGAGCTGTGCGAGGAGCTGGGCCGCCACGGCATCTGGGTGCGCCTGCATTATGTCTACCCGTATCCGCACGTGGACGAGGTGATTCCGCTGATGCGCGACGGCAAGATCCTGCCGTATCTGGACATCCCGTTCCAGCATGCCAGCCAGAAAATCCTCAAACTGATGAAGCGTCCGGCCAACAGCGACAACGTGCTGGCCCGCATCAAGAAGTGGCGCGAGATCTGCCCCGAGCTGGTGATCCGCTCCACCTTCATCGTCGGCTTCCCCGGCGAAACCGAAGAAGACTTCGAAGAGCTGCTGCAATTCATCCGCGAGGCCGAGCTGGACCGCGTCGGTTGCTTCACCTATTCGCCGGTGGAAGGCGCCACCGCCAACGAACTGCCGAATCCGGTGCCGGAAGAGGTGAAGGAGGCGCGCAAGGAACGCTTCATGGCCGTGCAGGCCGAGATCAGCGCGCGCCGTCTGGAGCGCCGCGTCGGCCAGACCCTGCAGGTGCTGGTAGACGAGATCGACGACGAAGGCACGGCCGTGTGCCGCAGCTACGCCGACGCGCCGGAGATCGACGGGCTGGTGTTTGTCGAGGACGCCGCCGGCATGCAGGTGGGCGAGTTCTACCAGGTGGAAATCGTCGACTGCAGCGAACACGATCTGTGGGGCATGCGCCGCTAGGCTGGCATTTGGATTACTGATAAGGCGCCACGGCAATCGCGGCGCCTTTTTCTTGTTTGGCATTATTTTGCGCCAGGCAGCCTTGTTGCAGCAGGGTTAACGTTATAATGGCCGTCACCGAATATGACGCATCCATTCCCATGCCCCTGCCTCATCCCGACCAAACCATAGCCGAGATCGCCTCGTGCGACCTGCTCAGCTGTCCGCAGTCTTTGTCCATACGGGAGGCGGCCAGCCGCATGATGGCGGCCGGCTGCAGCTCCATCGTGGTGCGTCACGAGGACAGCGGCGAGGTGCTGGGCATCTGGACCGAGGCCGATGCGCTGGATGCCTCGCTGGGGCGGGTCGATCCGCTGCTGCCCGTGGGACAGGCGGTCAGCGCCGGGGTGGTGCTGTTGCCGCACGATATGCCGCTGTTGGCCGTGGTGCGGGAATTCCGCGCGCGCCAGCTGCGCCACGCTTTGGTCATGAAAAACGGCGCGCCGCTGGGCATGGTCACTCTCACCGATATCGTGCGCAACCAGGGGCTGGAGTCGTTCCTGATCGTCAAGCGGGTGCGCGATCTGCCCGGCCAGCCTGCGCGCATTCTGCCTGCCGCCGCGTCTGCGCAGGAGGCGATGCGGGCCATGCGCGAACACGCGCTATCCGCGCTGGCGGTGGCGTTGGACGACGGCGCTTACGGCATCGTCACCCAGCGCGACGTGCTGCGCTGGCTGGCCGCCGACGCCCTGCCGCCGACGCTGGGCGAGGGCTGCCGCAAGCCCTTGATCGGCGTGGCGGACACGGCCAGCCTGCTGCAGGCGAGGCAACTGGTGCAGCAACACAATATCCGCCATCTGGCGGTATTCGGCGAGCACGGCCAGTTGCTGAAGCTGCTTGGTTTCGACGACATCGTGCAGGGCATCGAGCACGAATACCTGCATGAGCTGAACGAGGCGCTGCGCCAGCGCGACCACGCCTTGCAGCAGTCGCGGCACAGCTTGCTGCTGGCCGACAAGGTATTCGAATCGACCATGGAAGGCATCGTCATCACCGACCGCAACGGCGTGATCCAGTCGGTGAATCCGGCCTTCAGCCGCATCACCGGCTACAGCCGCGAGGAGGCGATGGGACAGACGCCGGCCATGCTGAAGTCCGGCCGGCAGCCGCCGGAGTTTTATTACCACATGTGGCAGACCCTGCTGCGCGACGGCTGCTGGCAGGGCGAGGTGGTGAACCGGCGCAAGGGCGGCCTGCTGTACACCGAACACCTGAGCATCACCGCCATCCGCGATGGCCAAGGCGAATGCCTGCATTATGTGGCGGTGTTTTCCGATATCACCCAGCGCAAGCAGGCGGAGGAGCGGCTGCACTTCCTGGCCAACCACGACGCGCTGACCAGCCTGCCGAACCGCACCTTGTTTCTGGAGCGCTTGCAGCTGGCTGTGGACGGCGCGGATGCCGGCGGCTATGGGGTGGCGCTGTTGTTCATCGATCTGGATCGTTTCAAGCTGGTCAACGATACGCTGGGCCACTATGCCGGCGACCAGTTGCTGATCCACATCGCGCGCCAATTGCAGTCGCTGTTGCTGCCTGGCGAGACGGCGGCGCGGCTGTCGGGCGACGAATTCACCGTACTGCTGGAGGGCGCGGCCGGCGAAGCGCAGGTGGCGGCGCGCGCCCAGGCCATCCTGGACGCCATCACCGCGCTGTCCGGCGCGGATGGCCAGCAGATGTTCATCTCCGCCAGCATAGGCATCAGCATGTTCCCGGACGACGGCCGCGACGCCGACACCTTGCTGGTGCACGCGGACACGGCGATGTACCGCGCCAAGCAGCGCGGCAAGAACGGTTTTCAGTTCTATACCGCCGATATGAACGCGCGGGCGCTGGAGCGGCTGAAGCTGGAGTACAGCCTGCATCGCGCCTTGGCGCAGCAGGAACTTGAGCTGTGGTACCAGCCTAAAGTCGCGCTCGACAGCGGCCGCATCGTCGGCGCCGAGGCGCTGCTGCGCTGGCGCCATCCGGAACTGGGCCTGGTGCCGCCGGACCGCTTCATTCCGATCGCGGAGGAGAGCGCGCTGATCGTGCAGATCGGCAATTGGGTGCTGGACACCGCCTGCGCCGATATCCGCCGCTGGCGCGATGCCGGCCATTTGCCGGGGCGGGTGGCGGTCAATGTTTCCGGCCGCCAGCTCAAGCACGGCGATTTCACCCGGCAACTGGAGGACATGCTGCGCCGGCACGATCTGGACAGCGCCGACCTGGAGCTGGAAATCACCGAGAGCGTGGCGATGGATGAGGCCGGCGGCATGGTGGACATGCTGCGCCGGCTGCAGCAATTGGGCGTGTATCTGTCCATCGACGACTTCGGCACCGGCTATTCCTCGCTGTCTTACCTGAAGCGCCTGCCGGTGCGAGGGCTGAAGATAGACCGCTCTTTCATCGCGGATTCAGTGCGCGACAATGACGACGCCGCCATCACCCGCGCCATCGTCTCCATCGCCCGCAGCCTGGGGCTGGACGTGGTGGCGGAGGGGGTGGAGGACGAGGAGCAGCGCCGCTTCTTGCGGGAGCTGGGGTGCAACTGCGCCCAGGGCTTTTTGTTCAGCAAGCCGCTGGCGCGCAGCCAGTTCGAGGTGTTGCTGGCGATCCAGGCCAGTCAGCCGGCGCTGGCTCACTGAGCCGGCCCGCGCCGGAAGCGGCGCGCAAAAAAGACCGGCTTCGCGAAGCCGGTCTTTTGTCAGCGGGTAGCTTAGCCGCCGATCCGGTCCTTGCCCATGTACGGGCGCAGCACGGTCGGGATGGTCACGCTGCCGTCGGCGTTCTGGTAGTTTTCCAGGATCGCCACCAGGGTGCGGCCCACGGCCAGGCCGGAGCCGTTCAGCGTGTGCACCAGCTGGTTCTTGCCGTTTTCATCCTTATAGCGCGCCTTCATGCGGCGGGCCTGGAAGGCCTCGCAGTTGGAGCAGCTGGAGATTTCGCGGTAGGTGTTCTGCGCCGGCAGCCACACTTCCAGGTCGTAGGTCTTGGACGAACCGAAACCCATGTCGCCGGTGCACAGCGTGATCACGCGGTAAGGCAGTTCCAGCGCCTTCAGGATGTTCTCGGCGTGGCCCACCATCTCTTCCAGCGCGGCGTAGGAGTCTTCCGGCTTCTCGATGCGCACCATCTCCACCTTGTCGAACTGGTGCTGGCGGATCATGCCGCGGGTGTCGCGGCCGTAGCTGCCGGCTTCGGAGCGGAAACACGGCGAATGCGCGGTGAACTTCTTCGGCAGCTCGTCGGCCTGCAGAATGGTGTCGGCCACGGTGTTGGTCAGCGTGATTTCCGAGGTGGAGATCAGGTATTGCGGGGTGGCGGATTCGTCGCCGCCGCGCATCACCTTGAACATGTCTTCGGCAAACTTCGGCAGCTGGCCGGTGCCGAACAGCGCGGTGTCGTTGACGATGTACGGGGTGTAGTGCTCGACGTAGCCGTGGTTGCCGGTGTGGGTGTTCAGCATGAACTGGGCGATGGCGCGGTGCAGGCGGGCGATGTCTCCCTTCAGCACGGTGAAGCGCGCGCCGGACAGCTTGGCGCCGGTTTCGGCGTCCAGGCCCAGCGGGATGCCGACGTCGACGTGATCTTTGACTTCAAAGTCGAACTGGCGCGGCACGCCCACGCGGCGCACTTCCACGTTGTCGGTTTCGTCCTTGCCCACCGGCACCGATTCGTGCGGCAGGTTGGGGATGGACATCAGCCAGGCGTCCAGCTTGCTCTGCACGCCTTCGAATGCCAGTTCGGCTGCCTTCAGCTCGTCACCCAGCGTCGCTACTTCGGCCATGATGGCGGAGACATCCTCACCCTTGCTCTTGGCGATGCCGATCTGCTTGGAGGAAGCGTTGCGCTTGGCTTGCAGTTCCTGCATGCGGGATTGCAGAGACTTGCGCTCGGATTCCAGCTGATTGAATGCGGCGGTGTCCAGGGTGTAGCCGCGGCCAGCCAGACGGGCGGCGACGGCTTCGATGTCGTTGCGAAGTAAGTTGATGTCGAGCATGATTATTCCTGTTTTTCACTATCGGGATTTTGCTGGGCGTCTGCATCCAGCTGACGCAAAAAAGCCAGTTTGTCCTGAATCTTGCTTTCCAGTCCGCGCGGTACAGGGCGATACCATTCGATGTCTTCCAGCCCTTCCGGGAGATAAGTTTCCCCGGCGGCGTAGGCGTGGGGCTCATCGTGCGCGTAGCGGTAGGCGTGACCGTAGCCCAGTTCCTTTATCAGGCGGGTCGGCGCGTTTCTCAAGTGTACCGGCACCGGACGGGATTTGTCCTGTTTCACGAAGGCGCGGGCCTCATTATACGCCTTGTACCCGGCATTGCTCTTGGCGGCGACGGCCAAATAAATCACCGCTTGTCCCAGCGCAAGCTCGCCTTCCGGGCTGCCCAGGCGTTCATACGTCGCCGCGGCGTCGTTGGCGATCTGCATGGCGCGCGGATCGGCCAGGCCGATGTCTTCCCACGCCATGCGCACGATGCGCCGCGCCAGGTAGCGCGGGTCGGCCCCGCCATCCAGCATGCGGCAGAGCCAGTACAGCGCCGCGTCCGGATTGGAGCCGCGCACCGATTTGTGCAGCGCGGAGATTTGGTCGTAGAAGGCGTCGCCGCCCTTGTCGAAGCGCCGCGCGTTCAGCGTCAGCACTTCTTCCAGAAAGTCTGGGTCAATGTCCGTCTTGCCGCACGCCTGCGCCGCGGTGCGGGTCTGTTCCAGCAGATTCAGAAAACGCCGCGCGTCGCCGTCGGCATAGCCGGTCAGGGTGGAGACGGCGGCCTCGCTGAAGCTCAGCCCGTCCAGCGCGCCTTCGGACTGGGCGCGCTGGAACAGCTGCTGCAATTCGTCCTCGCTCAGGCTGTTCAGCACATACACCTGGGCGCGCGACAGCAGGGCGGAATTGACCTCGAAAGAAGGGTTTTCCGTGGTGGCACCGATGAAGGTGATCAGGCCGGATTCCACAAACGGCAGGAAGGCATCCTGCTGGCTTTTGTTGAAGCGGTGCACCTCATCGACGAACAGAATGGTGCGCCGTCCGGAACGCTGCAGCGCCGCATGGGCTTTTTCCACCGCCTCGCGGATGTCCTTGACGCCGGCGAACACCGCCGAGATCGGGATGAACTCGGCGTCGAAGCTGGCGGCGAGGATGCGCGCCAGCGTGGTCTTGCCGACGCCGGGCGGCCCCCACAGTATCATCGAGTGCGGCTTGCCGGCTTCCACCGCCAGGCTCAGCGGTTTGCCGGGGCCGATCAGGTGCTGCTGGCCGATCACCTGATCCAGCGCGGCCGGGCGCAGGGCCTCGGCCAGCGGTTTTTGCGGTTCGACGGAAAAAAGATCGGACATGGCGGGCGGGAACGGCGGTGACTCGGGCTGACAGTATATCAGCAGTCGTCAGCCCGCCGCGCCCTGACGCCGGGACAGGCAGTCGGTGGCCACTTGCTTGAAGCTGTCGAAGCTGCGGCATTCTCGCAGCCGGGCGGTGGAACGCTCGCGCATCAGCGATACGAACAAGTCGTAGATCACCATCGCTTCTTCGTAGTCGTCCTTGCTGATGGCCAGCAGGAAGATCACGTGGGCGATGTTGCCGTCGCCCCAGGCGATGCCATGCGGCGCCAGCACGGTGTAGACGGTGGTCCGGCGTGCCAGCAGGCCCAGCGAGTGGGGCAGGGCGATGCCGTCGCCCAGCATGGTGCCGAGTATGGCCTCGCGCTCCACGACCGAGGGGTAGTAGTCGCCGTCGACATAGCCCTCGTCTTGCAGCTGTTCGCATAAGGCGCGGAACAGCTGCGCCTGGCTCATGTCCGGCGCGGCCACCAGAAAATGCCGCGCATTGAAGTAACGCGCCAGCATGGCGCAGCGGCTGCGGTCCGGCTGCACCATCTTCGCCAGTTGTTCCAGCTGGTAATCGGATGGAAACGGCGATGCCACCACCACCGGGCGGTTCTTTTCCTCCAGCCGCGCGGTGGAGATCACGAAGTCCGCGGCGATGGCGGGCAGCGCTTCGTACTCCTGCTGCGACAGCGCGCCGGCGATGCTGATCTGCGGAAAGCGGCGGTGCAGCATGGCCTCCAGCATGCGCAGCGAGGAGGTGCCGCTGTCGCAGACCAGCAGCGCCTGCGGCCGATAGATGAAGCCGATTTGGTAGTGCCGCTCCAGGCCGACGCCGATGTGCAGCACCAGATAGCCTATCTCGTCTTCGCTGATCCGGTACGGCGAGTGGCGCGCCCAGCTGGACACCGCCGCCAGCGTGATGTCGTAGGCCATCGCGTAGTGCTCCTTGATGTCGGCCAGCACCGGATTGGGCAGATTGATCTGGTAGCGCACCCGCGTGATCATAGTCCTGACGTGGGTGGCCAGGTCCTGCGCCAGCCTTTCGTCGTGGCGCAGATCGTAGTTGTAGTGGGTATTGATGTAGTCCAGCAGGTAATGCACCAGCGCTTCGGCATCGTCCGCGTTGATGGTGACCGGCTTGAGGCTGGCCACGCTGCGCGCCGAGATATGGACGGCGAGAAAGGCCTCCTCTGCCGCCGACAGCGCCACGCCGGACAGCTTGCATAGCAGCTGGGCGATATGCGCCGCCAGGTGGCGGATGTCGTGAGCGATGTCGTCGCAGAGGAAGTCCTCCAGCGGAAAACCCTCGCGCAAGCGCTGGCAGGCAAGGGCGCAGTATTGGCAGAGGAAGTGCATGCCCTCGTCGGTCAGCCGGATCTGGCTGGCGGCCAGGTAGTCGGCCAACGCGCTTCTGAGCGTGACGAGGTCATCGTCTGGCTGGGCGTCGCCCGCCAGCAGCGGATGTTCCGGCTGGTCGCGCGCCAGCTGGCACAGCAGTTCGGCCAGGCAGGTGCGGATGGAGGATTCGCGGCCCAGCAGTTTCATGCCGTAGTGCGGGCGGGTTTCGATGGTGAGCTGGTAGCGCGCCAGCCAGTCGCGCACTTCGGTCATGTCGCCTTGCAGGACGGCGCGGTTGACGAACCACTCGTCGGCGATGTCCTGCAGCTTCAGCGAATAGGCGGCGGTGAGGAAGCGCCACAGCAGGCAGTGCACCCGCTCGCTGCCGGTGCGCGGCAACCGCCGCGATGACGGCGCGGCCTGGCGCAGCTTGTCGAAGCGTTCCGCATCGCCGATTTCCAGCCGGTAGCCCTCGCCGCGCTCCAGCACGAATTGCGCGCCATGATCCTGAAGCAGGGCATTCAGGGCGCCGATGTCGCTGCGCACCGTCCGGGTGGATACCGCCAGCCGGCGCGCCAGTTCTTCCTGCGGCAGGGTTTCCGCTTGCAGGGTGGCGAACAGCTGGGCGAGTCGGGGGTGCGGGAATCGGACCATGGGCTACCTCGGCAAGCTGGCCTCGCAGGCCGGCGGATTACGGGATCAGGCCAGCGCAGCCTGGGTCATCGCGAGCAGGGCGCGCACGTCGGCGGGGCGGGTGTGGCCGCTGGCTGGGTCGATGATGGAGCTGTAAATGTGCGGAATAATGCGCGGTACGCCGGCGTCCAGCGCAATTTGCAGAATTTCCCTGTAATTTTGGAGGTCGATTCCGCCGGTTGGTTCCAGCCAGAAGTCGTGGCGGGCGCAAGCCTCGGCCACCGCGCGGTATTCCTCGCGAAATTTCAGGCCATCCATGGAGAAGTATTTGATGGAGTCGGCGCCCATGTCCTTCAGCATGGCGATGGCGGTTTCCACCGGCACCACGCCGGACGGCGCGCTTGCGCTGAGCGGGCCGGTGGAGATCTTCACCATGCCGATCAGGCCGCACGGCGACACCAGGCCGTTGACGACGGTCTCGTTCTGGCCCAGCAGCGCGCGGCTGGCACCGACGCCGGTGAACACCTGATTGACGTGCTGCGGCTGCAACTGGCCGGCGATGGCGCTGACCATGGCGGACTGGCGCGGATCGCCGGCGCCCAGGCCAACCGAGATCGCATTGTCGATGGCGGCGGCGTAATCGCGCATGTCGGCGACGGCGCTGGCGACATCCGGGTAGTTTTTGGACAGCAGCCCGACCAGTACATGGCCTTCGGCGGCATCGTAGATTTCCAGCGCATTCTGTTTGCTGCCGGCCAGCACGTTCAGGCAGACGCGGTCTTGATGGAAGTTGGGGGTCAGTCGCATGTTCAGCGTTCCTTCAACAGGGTTTCGATGCAGTGGCCCAGCGTGTCGAGCTGTTGGTCGTCCACGCTGCGGATGTCGAATTCCAGCCGGCCTTCGTTGGCGTGGTATTCGCGGCAATAAACGGCGGGGGTGCCCGCCTTGAGCCGCTGGGCGGCGGCGGCGGCGTCTAGGCCGGCCTGCGCCGGGTCAAAGGCGACTTCGGCGCGGGCGATGTCGCGGCCGGCGCTGTCCCAGGCCAGCCGGGCGCGGACGCCGGGCAGATGGTTGAGGCGGGCCAGCAGCGGCTCCAGCCTGCGCGCCATTTCCGCGCCGCTGCTCTTGGGGGCGGACAGATAGCGCTCGACGGCGGCGGTCAGGCCCAGAATGCCTTCCTTGCCTATCTTCATCGCGCGGCCTATGCCCTTGCCTTGCAGCTTGACCCACTCGACGTATTGGCGGCGGCCCAGCACCAGCCCGCTGGACGGGCCTTCCATCGCCTTGGCGCCGCTGTAGATCACCAGGTCGGCGCCCTGGCGGTAATAGCGGTTGAGGTCTTCTTCCGCGGCGGCGTCCACGATCAGCGGCACGCCATAGGCGCGCGCCACGGCCGCGGCTTCCTCTACCGTCGGCATGCTTTTCTGCACGGCGTGGTGGGACTTGATGTACAGAATGGCGGCGGTGCGCGGCGTGACGGCGGCCGACAGCTGGGCCGGCGTGCATTCGTTGGCCCAGCCGGCTTCCACGACTTTGCCGCCGCCCAGCGCCACCATGGTGGCCACCGGCGCGCCATAATTCACGTTGTGGCCCTTGGCCAGCACAATCTCGTCCGGGCCGTCGATGGGCGCGGCATGCAGCTGGACCAGCAGCGCCGGATTGTCGCGGACGATGACGGCGGCCACCGACAGCGCGATGCCGGCCGAGGCGCAGGACACGATGGTGGCGGCTTCGGCTTCCAGCAGGCCGGCGATGTAGGCGCCGGTCTTGTCCACCAGGTCCGCCATTTCAAAGTAATGCGCCATGCCGTGGCAGGCGGCATCGACTACTTCTGGCGCGGGCGTGGAGACGCCAAGCAGGGTCATGCGGCCGGAAGCGTTGATTACCGGCTTGAGCTGGTATTTCTCATAGATCGAAGACATGGGATAGCTTTCCTTCGCGAGTCGGCCAGATTTGGCCGGCGATGATGGCGGCCAGTGGCCGCAGCGTTTGCGTGGCTTGCAGGCTGCCGCCTTCGGCATCGGCCAGGAGGGCGTCGTCGGCGGCGACATCGAACACGGTGAAATCGGCTGCCGCGCCCGCTTCCAGCCGGCCTTTGCCAGCCAGGCCCAGAGCATCCGCGGCGTGGGTGGTCACGCAATCGATCAGGCGCGGCAGCGGCATGCCCAGCGCCAGGAATTTGGACATGACGTGGGCCAGGCCGAACACCGGGCCGGACACGCGGTTGCGGCAGTAAATGTCGGAGCTGATGGTGCGCGGATAGATGCCCTGCGCCAGGGCCGCCCGCGCCACTTCAAAGCTGAAGCTGGCACTGCCGTGGCCCACGTCCAGCAGCACGCCGCGTTCGATGGCGCCGAGGATGCTTTGGCGCAGCCGCGCCTGGCCGTCCAGGATGCGGTTGGGCTTGCCGTTGAAGCAGTGGGTGAGGATGTCGCCCTTGTCCAGCATGGCGGCGATGTCATCCAGGTCCGGCGGCGTATTGCCGACGTGCACCATCAGCGGCAAGCCGCCGGCCTGCTGTTGCAAGGTTTTGGCCAGGGCCAGCGGCGCCAGGCCGTTGCTGCCCACCACGCTGCCGCTCAACCGCGCCTTCAGGCCGACGATGAAATCGCGGTGCTGGCGGATGGCGGCCAACGCCAGCGGCAGATCGACATCGGCCAGATTGGCCAGCTCGTGCTGGGTGGCCAGGCCGATGCGCGAGATGTTGAGCAGGGCGCGGACTTCGGTGCGGGCGCTGTCCGCCAGCTGGCGGAAGCGGGCGATATCGTCGGCGCCGGCGCTGCCGGCATCCACCACGGTGGTGACGCCGCAGGCGATGCCCACCGCATCCGGCTCGTCGTGGTAGATCGGAGATTCAGGGAAACAGTGGACGTGGCCGTCTATCCAGCCGGCGCTGAGATAATGGTGGCCGGCCAGGTCCAGCGTGCGCAGGGCGGGGCCGTCCACCCGGCCGATGGCGGCGATGCGGCCATCGGCTGCGGCAAGGTCGTGCAGGCTGCCATCTGGCAGGCGGGCCTGGTGGATGATCAGATCGTACATGGCGTCTCCATCAGGCCAGGGCAACCGGGAACAGCGCGCCGAACAGCATCGCGCCCAGGATGGCGCCGCCGGTGATCGGCTTGCCCCACAGATAGAAGCCCAGCGCGCCTAGCAGCGAACCGACCCCGATGGGGATGGACGCGGTGATGGCGGACAGGATGATCAGGGGACCGAGGAAGCGGCCGGACGAGTTGCCCGCCCCCATCATCACGTCGGCGCCGAAAGTGGAGTTGCCCTGATTGATGGTGAACTTGCGCGCCAGGATGATGGCGGCGCCTATCGCCAGGCCGACGGCGAAGCCGGTGAGCAGCGCGCCGAAGAAGTTTTCCACCGGCCACAGCACGCCGGCGCCGAGGAACATGGCCGGGATGCCCAGGCCGACGCCGGTCATGATGGCGCCGCCTATGTCCAGAATGCCCACCAGCGAGCCTTCGATCACCCGGGCGAACAGGAAGCTGGCGCCGAAGGCCGCCACCGCGCCGTAGACGCCGGTGTCGATGCCGGCCCGCAGCATCGAGACGAAGGCCACTTCGTTGAAAGCGCCGATGCCGTAAACGTAGTACATATGGGTGCCGCCGAAAACGCCGGCCGACAACAGCGCCACCAGCAGCGGGAAGGTCCAGTCCGCGTACCAGAAATTGCGCTTCAGTTCTTCGATTTGCACGTCGTCCATGCTCTGTCTCCTGTCGTTAGCCGCGGACGGCCTGATGGAAGGCGCGCAGCCAGTCCGGCGCCGCCAGGCGGAAGGATTCCAGCATCTTCAGGTCGAAGCCGCGGAAGAAGGCGCTCATCAGGAACAGGGCGATGATGGCGGCCATCATCACCTTGGTGATGCGGTTCCAGCCGCCGTCGTCCACGCCCTTGCCGATCAGGATGCCCAGCACCAGTCCCGGCACCGCGTTGCCCATGATCAGTTGGGCCAGGCCGCCGAAAATGGTGCCCCAGAAGCCGGAGCGCTTGCCGGCCTCGATGGCGGCCAGCCAGAAGATCACCGGCATGATGATGTTGACCAGCAGGTTGGCCGCCGGCACCAGCACCTTGACCGCGGTGATCTGCAGCGAGGGCGGCACGGCGGAGGCGGTGGAGTTCAGAAAGGCCACCACCAGCATGCCGATCAGGCCGCATACCAGCGCCATCTTCTTGGGGTTGTGCAGGGTTTCCGCCAGATTGCGGTTGCGCGACAGCAGCGCGGCCGCGCCCCAGTGCGGGATGATGCGGTGGTCGATGTCCTGGGTGAACGCGCCGGCGGCGACCGACGACGCCCAGGCATTGAAGAAAAATCCCAGGCCGAATGAGAAGTGCGAGGCGGGATCGCCTTCGCAGGAGTTGAGTTCGCCCAGGGTGCGGAAGGCGCCCATGCCCTGGGTGGTGGGGGCGTGGAACATGCGCGCGGCGCCGGCGCCGACGGCAGTGCCGACCAGGCCGCCGATCAGCAGCGATTTGAGCAGAATGGTCACGAACATGGGCGTGTCCTCGCGAAGGTGCGAAGTGGGACGGGGTCGAACGCCACGCGGTCGGCATCGATCGCCGCGACGTTCGCCGTGACTTCCAGCACCACCGAGTAGCGGGTGCGTTCGCGCCGCAGGAACAGGAACAGAAAGCGCTCGGTGATCGTCGCCTGTTCGGCGGAAACCACGCGCACATCATGCGGTTCGATCCGCAGCAGCACTTTGCCGCTCTGTCCCAGCACGGCGCGCTGCACCTTGGACAAGGCGTCGGCAAAGGCCTGCGCCTTGCTCTCGCCCAGTCCGGACACCTGCACGGTGGTGAGGAAGGATTCTTTCATGTCAGTCACCGTGCTTCTTGAGGTAGGCCGCCACCAGCCGCTGGCCCAGTTCTTCCTTGTCCATGAAGCCGAAGCCCAGCACGTTGTAGCCTTCCTCGATGGCGGTGACGCCTTCTTCGATGGAGCGCATGCCGTACTTGGCCTTGTAGCCGTGCTTGGTTTGGGCGGTGATGGCGCCGGCGCCGCCGCTGCCGCAGAAGGAGATGCCCAGCTGCGCGTTTTCCGCCTTCATCACATCGCCCAGCTTCATGTCGGCGGCCATGCCGGGAATCACCACGGCGCGGGCGCTAGCCAGTTCCACGCCGAGGCCGACTTTCTGGCCCTTGCCCAGGCGGTCGCCGATCACTACGGTAATTTGGCTCATTGCATTCTCCTTGCGGTGGGTCAGGCCTTGTTCTGGGCCATTTCAAAGTGGATGGACAGCAGCAGCGCCTCGTCGGTCGGCAGATTGCCGAACAGCGCGACAACGGCTTGGGACAGCTGCATCGCGGCGGGCGAAATCTCATCGAACAGCGAGCGGTCGAAATCCGGCAGGCCTTCCCCGGTCAGCGAGCGGCGGGCCATGGCGCGCACATGCGACTCCAGTTTCAGCTGCTGGCTGTCGTTCAGGCATTTGCCGGCCGCGTCGAGCAGGGGCGGCACGCGCGCCAGCACCTGCTGGCTCAGCGCCTCGATCTGTTGTTGGGTATGGTCGGGGGAGAGTACGGAGGAGGACATGGTGGCTTCCGTTGCATGGTCAGTTGAGTCGAGGACTACTGTAAGCAACGGGGCCGATGGCTTGTAGCCGGTTTTTTTCCGGCGCTTGCCGGAAATTTGCCATGTCTAATGGCAGATATGAAAAAAGCGCCCGGCAGGGCGCTTTTTTGGGGCACAACGGTCAGGAAGAGCTTAGGCGCGCTTCTTGAATTCGTTGGTGCGGGTGTCGATTTCGATCTTTTCGCCGGTGTTGACGAAGGCCGGAACCTGAACTTCGAAGGTGGTGCCAACCAGGCGGGCCGGCTTCAGCACTTTGCCCGAGGTGTCGCCGCGCACGGCCGGCTCGGTGTATTCCACTTCGCGGATTACGGTGGTCGGCAGTTCTACGGAGATGGCCTTGCCGTCGTAGAAGGTCACCTGGCAAACGTCTTCCATGCCGTCAACGATGTAGTTGATGGTGTCGCCCAGGTTGTCGGCTTCCACTTCGTACTGGTTGAACTCGGAATCCATGAACACGTACATCGGGTCGGCGAAGTAGGAGTAGGTGCAGTCCTTGCGGTCCAGCACGACTACGTCGAACTTGTCGTCCGCGCGGTAAACGGTTTCGCTGCCGGCGCCGGTCAGCAAGTTCTTCATCTTCATCTTCACTACGGAAGCGTTGCGGCCGGACTTGCTGAATTCAGCCTTCTGAACAACCATCGGGTCGTTGCCGACCATGAATACGTTACCAGCGCGCAGTTCTTGTGCGGTTTTCATTGCGTATGAGTCCCAAACTCTTGAATTAACGCCGGAAACCCGGAACGGCTTTCCGACAAAAACGACGCATTCTATCCGATTTCGGCGATAAAGTGCAGCAGTCTCGCCGCCAGATCGCCACCTTGCAGCAGTTGTTGTTGCCAGTTTGTCGCATGTCGCCGCCACGCCGGCAGCCATCTTGCGGCATTGCGCCAGGCGGTGGCGATATCGCCGTCGCGGTTCCACGCCAGATGCAGCTCGCGGATCGCCGCGGCGGCCTCGTCCGGCAAGCCGGCGCAGTATTGGTCGAGAAAGGCCTGCAGCTTGGCGATGTGGGCCTCGTCGTCCTGCGGATAGATATGCCACAGCATGGGGCGCGCCGCCCATTGCGAGCGCACCAGGCTGTCTTCGCCGCGCACGCAGTTGAAATCGCAGCTCCATAGCAGGCGGTCGTAGTCGTCCTGATCGCTCAGGGGCAGCACGTCGATGGTCAGGCGGCCGAGCTGGGCATGCTCCCCCACCTGCAGAGGATGGTCGAACAGGCTGGACACCACGGGCAGCGCCTTGCCTTCCGGCACCAGGCAGCGCACCGGCTGCGGGCCGTCGGCCCAGGCCTGCAGCAGTTTGGCGGCGGCCGGGTTGTCGTAGGCAAACAGGCTGACTTTCCACTCGTTTTCCGACAGGGCGGGCACGTTTCTGCGCCGCCAGTAATCGCGCTGCGCCTCGGGATCGGCTTGCCAGGCTTCGCGCGCGGCGATCAGCCCGTCCTCGCAGATCAGGCCGCCGCTGGCCGCGTCAAAGCCGGGGAAGAAGAAATGCTTGGTCAGCGGCAGCCGCGGATGCGGCGACGGCAGCTTGTGGCAGCCGCGCGTCCAGTCTTCCGCCGACAGGTATTCCAGGTTGATCCACACCGGCGGAGCCGCCCGTGCCGCCATCGCCTGCTCGAAGCTGTCCGGCAGCCGGCAGCCGAAGGCCTCTATCACCACGTCGGCCGGGACGATGTCGGCGGGCCACCCCGCTTGCGGCCACAGACGCACGTCTATGCCGGCCAGCGTCTGCTGCGGCAGGGCTGGGTCCAGCCCCGGCGCGATGCGGGCGAAACTGGCCAAATCATCCACCCACAGCCGCACGGTCAGGCCGCAATCGCCCGCCAGCCGGCGCGCCAGGCGCCAGGTGACGCCGATGTCGCCGTAGTTGTCGATGACGGTGCAGAAAATATCCCAGTGTTGACGATTCATAATTTGTTAACAATTGAAGACCGCGCGAGCTTACCACGCGAAGGCCGGCAATATCACCAATTCCGAATTTTCCTGGGTTTGGCCGGTCTCTGAGAGAGGCTGTGAAACATCTGAAAGGAATTGCCGTGGGTTTGAAGTATGGATGGAGTTTGCTGGCGGCGCTGCCCTTGTCCGCCTGGGCCGGCGTGCTGCTGCAAAACGCCCAATGGCGGGTGGAGCTGGAGCCGGCCACTTTGGCCGTCAGCGTGGAGCCGGCCGGCGACGTCAAACGCACCGTGTCCGACGGCGTGGCACCGCAGGCGGTGTCCGCCCTGCAACAAACCGGCGAGACCGCGGGCTGGCAGTGGGACGATGGCCGCTACCGCTGGCAAGCCGTCCTCGATGGACCGGACTTGCGGCTGACGCTGCAGGCCCGCGCGCCGGGACGGCTGGAGCTATTGCGCCAGCCCGCTGCAGCGATGGGGCGCGGCCTGCTGCTGCCGTTGGCCGAGGGCAGCTATATCCCCGCCGGCAGCAAGCTGTGGCAGGACTTCCTGCCCGGCTTTGCCGGAGACGGCCTGGATACCTCGGAAAACCTCAGCCTGCCGCTATGGGGCATGGATTACGGCAGCCGCAGCCTGCACTGGCTGCTGCTGAATCCGTTCAACAATCAGCTGGCCTTTGCGGCGCAAGGGCAGGGCCTGGCGTTGACGCTGAGCCACGAGTTCAACGCGCTGAACCAAGACCAGCCGGTGACGCTGCTGCTGCATCTGTCCGATGGCAACTTGCTAGGCGGCGCGCAGCGCTATCGCCAATGGCTGGTGTCGGCAGGCCGCTACCAGACCTTGGCGGACAAGATCCAGCGCCAGCCCGAAACCGCTAAGCTGGTCGGTGCCAGCCATGTCTATCTATGGGGCAATAATTTGCTGGACGCCAGCGATGTGCGCGACTGGCCTGCCTTCCTCAAGCTGCTGCGCGGCGATGCGGCCCTGGCCGTCCAGCTGCGCGCCCGCTTCGACACGGCAGCGCGTCAGGCGCTGCGCCAAGCCGGGGCCAAACCGGACCGCTACCAGCAAAAGGTGTTGATCGAAGCCGTCAATCAGGCGCTGACCGCGGAGGCGCGCGCCAGCTGGCTCGGCCCCAAGCCGGACTGGGCCAAAATGGCGGAACCGTACCGCGCCCTGCGCGCGCAAACGGCGCAGACCTTCGGCCCCGCGCTGCAAGCGGACGCCTCGCGCTGGGGCGGCGGCTTGTCGCGCAAAACGGTGGACGCGCTGCAATCGGCCGGACTGAAACGGCTATGGCTGGGCGTGGATAACTGGGAAGGGGGCTTGTGGCAGCCGCAGGCGGTGAAAGCCGGCGTGGCGGCCGGCTATCTGATGTCTAGCTACGACTCCTACGAAACGGCGCTGCAGCCGGGCAAGCATGAGGACTGGATTACCGCCCAGCAGGGCGAGGCGGTGTACCGCCAGTGCGGCATCACGCTGGCAAACGGCAAGAAAAAAGCCGGTTTCCAGCAATCCGGCTACTACACCAACCCGGCTTGCGTGCGCGATACCTTGCAGCAGCGCACGAGCGCGCTGCTGTCGGCGACCGGCTTCAATAGCTGGTTCCTGGACGCCTACGCCACCGGCATGGTGTTTGACGACTACACGCCGGGCCGCCGCACAGGCGAGGCCGCGATGGCGCAAGGCTATGAACAGTCCATGCAATGGGTGGCGGACCGCTACCAGCTGCCGGTGGGTTCCGAAATGGGCAACGCCACCACCAGCCGCGGCATCGCCTTCGCCCATGGCATGCAGGTGCCGGTGCTGGGGTGGGGCGATCCGGATCTGCAGAGGAACCCGAAGTCGCCGTACTACCTGGGCCGCTGGTTCCCGGCCGATCAGCCGGAAACCTTTTTCAAGCCGGTGCCGCTGAAGCAACCGTACCGCGACCTCTACTACGGCCCGGAGTATCGGCTGCCTCTGTACCAGGCGGTGTTCCATGGCTCGGTGATCACCACCAACCATTGGCTGTATGACAATCTGAAATTCCGCAACGCCTACGCCGACAACCTGTTGGCGCAATGGCTGTACAACGTCCCGCCGCTGTTCCACCTGTCCGCGGCCAGCCTCAGGGCCCGGCTGCCGCAGCTGCAATGCGCCGACCGCGCCTTCCGTCCGTTGCATCAGCAACTGGCCACCCAGGCGCTGACCGGCTTCGCCTGGCTCAACGCGGAACACACGCTGCAGCAGACCCGTTTTGCCGACGGCAGCCGCCTCACCGCCAATTTCGGATCGACGCCGGTATCGAATGGAGGACAAACCCTGCCGCCGCAAAGCCTGTTGGCCGAGCTCGCCGGCCAAGCGCCGCGACTGTTGCGGGCGGCCGATTGCGCCGGCAAATAAGCTGCCGCGATAATGCCGATGTGGTTTCGCTGGCCAGGGGCAGCCATTGTCCCTCTTGGATATTTTCTGAGCGAAAGGCCGTTATGTTAGGCAGTGGGCGGCCACGCGGCAAGCCGCGCCGTCAACAAAAACGCCACCGTGGCGGTGGCGTTTGTCTTAGCGCGGGCGACGGGCTCAGGCCGCGTCGTCCACCCAGCGGATGGCTTGGCTAGGCACGACCTTGCTTTCCACCTTGATCTGCAGGGCAAGGCCGCCGCAGGAGGTTTCGCGGTACTTGGCGTCCATGTCCTTGCCGGTTTCGTACATGGCGGCGATGACCTTGTCCAGCGACACCTTGGGGCTGCTGACGCGGTGCATGGCCATGCGGGCGGCGTTGATCGCCTTGACCGCGGCGATGGCGTTGCGCTCGATGCACGGAATCTGCACCTGGCCGCCCACCGGGTCGCAGGTCAGGCCCAGGTTGTGCTCCATGGCGATTTCCGCCGCCATGCACACCTGGGACGGGCTGCCGCCCATCAGTTCGGTCAGGCCGGCCGCGGCCATGGAACAGGCCACGCCCACTTCGCCCTGGCAGCCGACTTCGGCGCCGGAGATGGACGCGTTCAGCTTGAACAGGCAGCCGATGGCGCCGGAGGACAGGAAGAAGCGCAGGCAGCTGTCGTCATCCAGCGGCTGGATGAAGTGGTTGTAGTAGGCCAGCACGGCTGGGACGATGCCGCAGGCGCCGTTGGTCGGGGCGGTGACTACGCGGCCGCCGGCGGCGTTTTCCTCGGACATGGCCATGGCGTACATATTGACCCAGTCCATCACGCTCATCGGGTCTTTGGCCACGGTGAGGGAACTGGTCAGCATGCGATGCAGCGCCGGGGCGCGGCGCGGGATGCGCATCGGGCCGGGCAGGTTGCCTTCGGTGCGCATCCCGCGCTCGATGCTGCCCTTCATGACTTCCCACACGCGGCGGAAGTGCGCCTCGGTGTCCTTGACGTCGTGGAAAGCTTTTTCGTTTTCCAGCACCAGGGCGGCGATGGACAGGCCGGTTTCTTCACACATGTCGATCAGCTGCTGGGCGGTGACGAAGTGGTACGGCACCGGGGTGTCGCTGCAGCTGGACTGGTTGAAGTGCTCTTCGTCGACGATGAAGCCGCCGCCGATCGAGTAATAGGTCTTGGTCAGGACTTTTTCGTCGCCGACGAAGGCATGGATCTGCATGCCGTTTTCGTGCAGCGGCAGGTTGGCGGTATGGAAGTCCATGCCGAAGATCACGCGCTGGTGGGTGCGGCCCAGCGTCAGCTGGCCGGTTTGCTCCACGTCGGCGATCAGGCTGGCGGAGTTGTCCGGGTCCACGGTGTCCGGCAGGTTGCCGGCCAGGCCCAGGATGATGGCTTGATCGGTGCAGTGGCCCTTGCCGGTGAGGGCCAGCGAGCCGTAGCAGTCCACGTGGATGCGGGTGACTTGGTTGAATCTGCCGGTTTCCTTGAGCGCGCCCAGGAACTGGTGACCGGCCTTCATCGGGCCGACGGTGTGGGAACTGGAGGGACCAACGCCGATTTTGTAGATATCACTCATGCTGAACATGATGCTACCTCTTTGAAGCTAGTACGGAGGGGAGAGCAGGCCGCTGGGCGGCCTGCCTGATTACGATCAGACGAACAGATCGTAGAAGATGGCGGAGATGGCGATCAGGCCGATCAGTACCACGAAGATGTTGCTGGCGGCGCCGGAGTACTTCTTCATCGCCGGTACCTTGTGGATGGCGTACATCGGCATCAGGAACAGCAGCATCGCGATGACCGGGCCGCCCAGGGTTTCAATCATGCCCAGGATGGACGGGTTGATGGTGGCGATGATCCAGCAGGTCACGATCATGAAGATGGCGGTGTAGCGGTCCAGCTTCGAGGTTTCGATGGTCTTGCCGCTTTGGCGCAGTTGCTTGACCACCAGGCCGTTGAAGCCTTCCTTGGCGCCCAGGTAGTGGCCCAGGAAGGACTTGCTGATGGCAACCATGGCGATGATCGGGGCAACCCATTCCATCACCGGGTTCTGGAAGTGGTTGGCCAGGTAGGACAGGATGGAGATGTTCTGGGCCTTGGCGGCGGCCAGGTCGGCCGGGCTCAGGCTGAATACGCAGCTGAACACGAAGAACATCACGGTCAGCACCATCATGGTGTGGGCGCGGATCAGCACGCGGCTGGAGGCCGGCTCAGCTTCGTCGCCGTGCAGCTTGCGCTGGTCAACGGAGAAGGAAGAGATGATGGGCGAGTGGTTGAACGAGAACACCATCACCGGAATGGCCAGCCACAGCGTCTTGTAGAAGGCGCCGCTGGATACGGCGTCGCCCAGGCTGCCGGCGTGGCGGATGGCGGCGTCGCTCCATTGCGGGATCAGGTACAGGGCCAGCAGCATCAGCACCACCACAAACGGGTAGACCAGGATGCTCATCGCCTTGACGATCATCTGGCCGCCCAGGCGGACGATGGACATCAGGCCCAGGATCAGCGCCAGCGAGAACACGGCGCGGGTGGCGATGCCGGTGCCCACGTCGATGTGCAGCTGGTTATTGAGGAAGGACAGCACCGTGTTGGTGATGGCCACGCTGTACATCAACAGAATCGGGTAGATGGCGAAGAAGTACAGCAAGGTGATGATCTTGCCGGCGCCTACGCCGAAGTGTTCTTCCACCACTTCCGTGATGTCGGCGCCTTCCTTGCTGCCGGACAGCACGAAGCGGGTCAGGCCGCGGTGGGCGAAGAAGGTCAGCGGCAGGGCCAGGATGGCCATCAGCATCAGGGGCCACAGGCCGCCGATGCCGGCGTTGATGGGAAGGAACAGGACGCCGGCGCCGATGGCGGTGCCATAGAGGCCGAGCATCCAGGTGGTGTCGTGCTTGGTCCAGCCGGACGAACCGGAGCGGGAGGCGGTTGAGGCGATTGCTTGTGACATGATGAGGTGCCTTTTCAAACGATATTTCGCAAATTCCGGGTTTCCATCCTCCGCCGCCGGCGTTGACGGCTTGTGGCGGGGGGCGGATCGAACTGTTGCCGACGGGTTCTCTGTATGTCGTTGTTTGTGAACCGCGTCTTGCTTAATTGCTGCCCATCGTAAGGGCATTTGTAGTTTGCAAGGTACACATTTAAGAACATCAGTTGATTCTAATCAAGATAAATTTGTCACCAAATGAACAAATGAACATGGCTGAGGAATGATTCCCCTCCTAAATTCTAAATGACAATATTTTTTTATTGGTTTTATATCCTTTAAAGTCATTTTTGGTGCAATTAAATTTCAATAAATTTTCTATTTTATAAAATGATTGCGCATGGGTAATTTTGCCATGGTCATTTTTTATCCTTGCCACAAGTTTGAAATTTGAGTGATTGCTCTGCGCAATTTATTGCGTGGTTTTGCCTTTCTTGGGTCTGACATTGCCTGTTGACGCAAAGATGCCGGGAGCCTGGCGATGGCGTTCGTTTCCGTGCTTGGTTTGCGCAAGCCTTTGATGGAAATGGATTTATTGGCATGGGCTGCCGGGTGGAATAGCATGATCTTGTATCTGAATTGTTCTAATTTGTATTGTTCACTTGTGATGATTTGGGTGACGGTGCACATGATATGCGAGCGTGAAATTGCTAAAATATTTTCGAATGTGAAAATAAAGTTACAAAAATGAACATCTTTTCTTTCGCATTCTGTGAAATGACAAGGGCGCGTTTCTTGGCTCGGAGATAGCGAAATGCCAGCGCTACAACAGGCATGGCTGATGCGAAGCGGGCCGGCCGGGGTGGTTTGCCTGCATTGCGTTGGCGGGATGCGGCAACATTTCCTTGGTGTTTTGTGCCGGCATTCGTGCAAATGTGGAAGGATTGTGCTGCAGTCTGGCCGTGTGGGAGTGGCTTGAGCGGTGGTGCGCTATGGCTTGATCGGTATCAAACACGAATTTACTAAAACGAACATAAAATTTTCGCAAAGTCGCATCGGATGCGAATCGCCTCCGGCCGCATCGCGCGACGCCGCCTTACCCATATCCTTATAGAGACGTTACATCATGAGCCACTCTTCAACTCTCGCCTACGTGGTCGACGAGGCCGCCAGCAAACAGCAGGTGCTGCTGTCCGAACCAGGGCGCTATCTGCTCAGCGCGGCCATGGCCGGCGCGCTGATCGCCGTAGTGCTGGCCGTCAGCCTGAAGCTCGGCCAGGTATTCTTCGCCAGCGGCGCTCCCGGTTATTACATCGCCACTTCCGGCTTCTTTGGCGTCGCGCTGGTCAGCATCATCGTGTGCAAGGTGGAATTGTTCACCAGCAATGTGATGTACTTCACCGTCGGCCGGCTGAGCGGCCGCTGCCGCACCTGCAATATGTTGCGCAGTTGGACGATGGTGTATCTGGGCAATCTGTTGGGCGTGCTGCTGTTCGTCGCCGTGCTGGCCGGCGCCGGCGGCATGGGCGTACTGCCTGCCGATCACCTGCTGTTCAACGTGGTGGAGCATAAGGTGCACGCCTCGAGCATGGAGATCTTCTGGAAGGGCGTGCTGTGCAACTGGGTGATCTGCTTGGCGGTATGGGTGCCGATGCGTCTGAGCAACGAAGCGGCGCGGCTGCTGATCATCATGCTGCTGGTGTTCGTGTTCTTCTTCTCCGGTTTTGAGCACAGCATCGCCAACATGGCTTTCTTCGCGCTGGCCAAGCTGCAGGGCATGGCGGGGCTGGAGTGGGCGGATATCGCGCATAATCTGGTGCCGGCTACGCTGGGCAATATCGTTGGCGGCGCGTTTGGCGTCGGCCTGGTGGTGTATTTGCTGGAACGCCACACGCTGAAAGCGGTCTGAACATTAAGGCAGGCATTTGGCCTGTAAACGGCATGTGAATGTTCGTTTTCGAATGTAGTCGGCGCAGTACAGCTAGTGCTGCGCCGATTTTGCTATAAATCACTGATAAATCAATGGTATTGAAGGCAGTTGGCATGTTGCGCTGCAGGATCGAAATCGCGCCGCAAGCGGGGCGCTACTTGATCAAGATCAAACGAAATTTTCGATTCCGAATGTACCATGTGTTCAATATCTAACACGTTACCGGACCAAGCCAAGTAAGGAGGCCCCAGATGGACGCCATCACTCAAAATGCAGCTCAAGCCAACCCGTGGCGCGATTTCGTCGCTGGCGAGTGGCAGAGCAAGGTCGATGTACGCAACTTCATCCAGCTGAACTACAAACCGTACGAAGGCGACGACAGCTTCCTGGCTGGCGCCACCGAGCGTACCAAGAAGCTGTGGGACACCCTGGGTGTGTTGCTGAAAGAAGAACGCGCCAAGGGCGTGCTGGATGTCTCGGCCGACCGCGCCTCTTCCATTACCGCTCACGACGCGGGCTACATCGATCAAGCGAATGAAGTGATCGTCGGCCTGCAAACCGACGCTCCGCTGAAGCGCGCCATCATGCCGAACGGCGGCCTGCGCATGGTGGAGAACGGCCTGGAAGCCTTCGGCTTCAAGCTGGATCCGGTGATCAAGGAAATCTGGGAAAAGTATCGCAAGAGCCACAACCAGGGCGTGTTCGATGTCTACACCCCGGAAATCATGGCTTGCCGCAAGTCCGGCGTGATCACCGGCCTGCCGGATGCTTACGGCCGCGGCCGCATCATCGGCGACTATCGCCGCGTGGCCCTGTACGGCACCGACTTCCTGCGCAAGGAACGCCAGCAGCTGTTCGCCGAACTGAATGACGTGGCCTTCACCGACGAAGTGATGCGTCAACGCGAAGAACTGTCCGAACAGTTCCGCGCCCTGGACGAACTGCGCCAGATGGCCGCCAAGTACGGCTATGACATCAGCCGTCCGGCCGCCACCGCCCGCGAAGCCATCCAGTGGGTTTACTTCGCCTACCTGGCCGCGGTTAAGGAGCAGAACGGCGCCGCCATGTCCTTCGGCCGCGTCTCCACCTTCTTGGACGTGTACATCGAGCGCGACATCGCCGCCGGCGTGCTGACCGAAGAGCAAGCTCAGGAAATGATCGACGATCTGGTGATCAAGCTGCGCATCGTCCGCTTCCTGCGCACGCCGGAATACGATCAACTGTTCTCCGGCGACCCGACCTGGGTGACCGAATCCATCGGCGGCATGGGCGAAGACGGCCGCACCCTGGTGACCAAGAACAGCTTCCGCTTCCTGAACACCCTGTACAATCTGGGCCCGGCGCCGGAACCGAACCTGACCGTGCTGTGGTCTACCCGCTTCCCGCAAGGCTTCAAGAACTTCTGCGCCAAGGTGTCCATCGACACCAGCGCCATCCAGTACGAAAACGACGATCTGATGCTGCCGTACTGGGGCGACGACTACGGCATCGCCTGCTGCGTGTCGGCGATGAAGATCGGCAAGCAGATGCAGTTCTTTGGCGCCCGCGCCAACCTGGCCAAGGCCATGCTGTACGCGATCAACGGCGGCCGCGACGAGAAGTCCGGCGCGCTGGTGGCCCACGGCTTTGAGCCGATCACCGGCGACGTGCTGACTTACGAAGAACTGATGCCGAAGTTCGAGAAGATGATGGACTGGCTGGCCGCCACCTACGTCAAGGCGCTGAACTGCATCCACTACATGCACGACAAGTACGCCTACGAACGCATCGAAATGGCGCTGCACGACCGCGACATCGTCCGCACCATGGCTTGCGGCATCGCCGGCCTGTCCGTGGCCGCCGACTCGCTGTCCGCCGTCAAGTTCGCCAAGGTTCACATCATCCGCAATGAAGATGGCCTGGCGGTTGACTACAAGATCGAAGGCGAATACCCGGCATTCGGCAACAACGACGACCGCGTTGACGAGATCGCTGTGTGGCTGACCCAGTCCTTCATGGACAAGATCAAGGCCCAGCCGTACTTCTACCGCGACTCCAAGCCGACCCAGTCGGTGCTGACCATCACCTCCAACGTGGTGTACGGCAAGAAGACCGGCAACACCCCGGACGGCCGCCGCGCCGGCGAACCGTTCTCCCCGGGCGCCAACCCGATGAACGGCCGCGACGTGAAGGGCTTTGTGGCGGCAGGCGCCTCCGTGGCCAAGCTGCCGTACGACTCCGCGCTGGACGGCATCAGCTGGACCGCTTCGGCGACGCCGGACGCGTTGGGCCATACTGCTGAAGAGCGTATCGTCAACCTGGCCAACTGCCTGGACGGCTTCTGCTCGGCTCACCCGACTGAGTTCAGCAGCGCCAACTGCACCCCGTTCGAGTGCGACGGCGAGCGCAACATCGCCGGCGGCGGTTTCCACGTGAACGTCAACGTGTTCAAGCGCGAAACCCTGCTCGACGCCATGGAGCACCCGGAGCTGTACCCGCAGCTGACCATCCGTGTGTCCGGTTACGCGGTGAATTTCGTCAAGCTGACGCGCGAGCAGCAGCTGGACGTGATCAACCGCACCTTCCACGGCAAGATGTAAGACGCCGTAGGGCGGGCAGGCCGCAGGGCTTGCCCGCGCGGAAACACCATTGCATCAATGGCGGGGCGGTCCGGAAGGAAAGCCCCGCTTTTTCACAAGATTCACCGGAGATACGGCATGACCCCACCTATTGCCGCTGACCACACCGAAGCATCCGTCAAGGCCGAAACCATAGGCTATCTGCATTCCACCGAGAGCGGCGCCGGCGTGGACGGCCCCGGCATGCGCTTCGTGTTTTTCGTTTCGGGCTGTCAGTTCCGCTGCCTGTACTGCCACAACCCGGATACCTGGAAGCTGCACAACGGCCGCCAGGTGACCGTGGAGCAGGCGCTGTCCGAAGTGGCCACCTACGCGCGCTTTTTGAAGTTTGCCGGCGGCGTCACCATTTCCGGCGGCGAGCCGCTGATGCAGCACGAGTTTGTAGGCGAGCTGTTCCATCAGATCAAGCAACGCTATGGCCTGCACACCGCGCTGGACACCCAGGGTTTTCTGCACGAGCGGGTGTCGGACGAATGGTTCGACGATGTCGACCTGGTGATGCTGGACATCAAGCATTCCGACCCCGACAAATACCTGGCGCTCACCGGCCAGCCCTTGCAGCCGACGCTGGACTTCGCCCAGCGCCTGAAGCGGCTTGGCAAGAAAATGTGGATACGCTACGTGCTGGTGCCGGGCCTGACCGACGGCGACGCCGATATCGAGCGCCTGGCCGACTACGTGGCCGAACTGGGCGATCTGGTGGAGCGGGTGGAAGTGCTGCCTTTCCATCAATTGGGCAAGGACAAATGGGCGCAGCTGGGCATGGAATACCAGCTGAACGATACGCCGATTCCCACGGCGGCCCAGGCCGCCCATGCGCGCGCGCTGTTCGCCAGCCGCGGGCTGAAAGTCACCTGATTTTTTTCATCGCGTCATTCTCCCTGACCGCCGCCGGCACTGCGTGTCGGCGTTTTTTTTGCCTTTGGGCGGCACCTTTGCCGCGCATGGAGAGTCAGTCAGATAGGGTAAGCAAAGGAGAAAGCCATGCAATCGATTCTGGAAATCTGCGCCGGTTCGCTGGCGTCCTGTCTGGCGGCGCAGCAGGGCGGCGCGCAGCGCGTCGAACTGTGCGACAACCTGCTGGAAGGCGGCACCACGCCGTCCTACGGCACGGTGGCGCTGGCGCGGGATAGCCTGGGCATAGACCTCAATGTCTTGATCCGCCCGCGCGGCGGCGATTTTCTGTACACCGCGCTGGAATTCGAAACCATGGCCCGCGACATCGAACTCTGCCGCAAGCTGGGCGTAAACGGCGTGGTGCTGGGCATGTTGACGGCCGATGGCGACATCGACGGGCCGGGCACGCGCGAGCTGGTCGGCCTGGCCGGGACGATGAGCGTGACCTTCCACCGCGCCTTCGACATGGCGCGCGATCCGATCCGCGCATTGGAAGAGGTGATCGCCACCGGCTGCGCCCGGCTGCTCAGCTCCGGCCAGGCCACTACGGCGCTGGACGGCGCAGACTTGCTGGCCCTGTTGCGCCAGCAGGCTGGCCAACGGTTGATCGTGATGCCGGGCGCAGGGGTACGCGCGGCCAATATCGCCGAGCTGGCGCGCCGCACCGGCTGCCATGAATTCCACGCCTCGGCGCGCGCCGCGGTGGCCAGCGGCATGCGCTATCGCCAGCCGGGCTTGAGCATGGGCGCGCCGGGCGCCGATGAATACCTGCGCAAGGAAACGGCGGTGGACGAGGTGAGGGCATTGCGCGCGGCGCTGGACGGCGCGGCGGCCTGACCCTCCTTACGCAAGGCGAGCGGGTGCTATTGGCGCAGATCCAATATGGGGTCCACATCTTTCCGGCGCAGCCGGGCGGACAGTTCATCGTTGATGCCGGCATCAACCAGCCGTAGCAGCTGGCTGGCGTAGGGCACCTGGCGGCTGATCAGCATGTGGTAGTCGGAGCCGGCCATGCCCGGCACCTCGCGGTAGCCGAAGTCCGGGTGCTTCAGATAATTGGTCAGGCCGATTGCCGCCATGCCAATCGCCACTTCCTTTTCTTCCAGCACCGCGTCGCAATGGCCGGCTTTGAGTTGCATCATCGCGGCGGACAGCGTGTACGGTGTGGTGTCCACGTCCTGCGGTCCCAAGCCGAACGGCTGGTAGGCGTAGCCGTGCTGGCCGCAGACATGCAGGGTTTTCAGGTCGGCTTGGCTATGTATCTTGGGCATAGGCCGGGCGCGCGAAAAGAAGTAGATGCCGGTGGTGTAGTAATAGGTCTTGCTGAGCAAGTAGGCTTGCTCCCGTTCCGGCGAACTGACCGCATCCACCGTCATGTCCAGATTGCCGCTCTTCACTTCCGCTTGGCAGCGAATCCAGCTCATCCGCGTCACCGTGTACTTTTGCCGCGCTTGCTCAAAGATGGCCTGCAAATAGTCAACGGTGTAACCGATATTGCGCTGAGTGACGCGTGTGCCCTCGCGCTCGAAATAGAAGAACGGCGGCCACTCCTCCGCGTCCACGCAGATGCGCACGGTTTCGGGCAACTGCCCGCAAGCATGTGGACTCAATCCATACAGCAATAGCAGCAGGCAGCCGCTGGCAATCGGCTTGATCATGATGGCGTTTCCATTTGCGGCCGTGGGCAAAGAAAAGGGCTCTCCTCCAGTCTTTATAAACCGTTGCGAGGTGGTTGACGCTTGCTGAGGGCACGCCGGCGAGCCTTGCCGCATCCGTTTGCCACGCTTGCCGGCGCGTGGCCGCAGTATGAAAAACATTTGTCGGATGGCGGCGATTGATGGCATAAGCATGTTATCGGCAAACCATTGTGGAGGAATCGCATGCGCCCGGAAGTCTTGACTCGTCTGCTCACTGTTGGCTGTCTGCTGCTGTGCGGCCTGCCGGCTCATGCTGGCCAGGGCGCGGTGGCGTCGCCGGACCGCTACGGCGCCGAAGTGGCGGCGCATGTGCTGAAGGCTGGCGGCAACGCGGTGGATGCGGCGGTCGCCACGGCCTTCGCCTTGGCCGTCACCTATCCGGAAGCCGGCAATATCGGCGGCGGCGGCTTCATGACCATCTACCAGGATGGCAAGCCTTATTTCCTCGACTACCGCGAAACAGCGCCCAAGGCGGCCAGCCGCGACATGTATCTGGACGCGGACGGCAAGGTGGTGCCGCATATGAGCCTGGTCGGCGCCCGCGCCGCCGGCGTGGCGGGCACAGTGATGGGGCTGTGGCAGGCGCATCAGCGTTTCGGCAAGCTCAAGTGGCGCCAGCTGGTGGAGCCGGCCATCCGCTACGCCGAGCGCGGCTTCACCGTGGCCGACCGCCAGTTCCAGTACCGCGGCGAAGCGGTGCAACTGTTTGCCGGCAAGACCAATTTCGCGCAGTACTTTGGCAAGATGAAGGCGGGCGAGACCTTCCGCCAGCCGGAGCTGGCCGCTACCTTGAAGCGCATCGCCCGCTACGGCGCGGCTGATTTCTATCAGGGCCAGACCGCCCAGTTGCTGGTGGCGCAGATGAAGCGCGATCATGGCCTGATCTCGGCCGAGGATCTGAAAGACTACCGCGCGCGCTGGCGCGATCCCATCCGCATCGATTGGCGCGGCAACGTCATTTATACCGCGCCGCCGCCCAGCTCCGGCGGCGTGGCCTTGGCGCAGCTCTTGGGCATCAAGGAGAACCGCGCGGCGGACTTCGCCGGCGTCACGCTGAATTCCCCTCGCTACATCCATTTGCTGGCGGAGATCGAAAAGCGCGTGTTCGCCGACCGCGCCGACTACTTGGGCGATCCGGACTTCGTGGACGCGCCGGCGGCCGCGCTGGTCGACCCGGGCTACTTGAAGCGCCGCGCGGCGGAGATCAATCCGCGAGCGATCTCCGCCACGCCGGACATCCAGCCGGGGCTGGAGCCGCACCAGACCACGCACTTCTCCGTCGTGGACCGCTGGGGCAATGCGGTGGCCAATACCTATACGCTGAATTTCGATTTCGGCAGCGGCGTGGTGGTGAAGGGCGCCGGCTTCCTGCTCAACGACGAGATGGACGATTTCAGCGCCAAGCCCGGCGTGGCCAACGCCTTTGGCGTGGTGGGCAAGGACGCCAACGCCATCGCGCCGGGCAAGCGAATGCTGTCGTCGATGACGCCCACCATCGTCACCCGCGACGGCAAGGTGACGCTGGTGATCGGCACGCCGGGCGGTTCGCGCATCTTCACTTCCATCTTCCAGGTGCTGAACAATCTATATGACTTCGACATGCCGCTGCAGCTGGCGGTGGCGGCGCAGCGCGTGCATCACCAGTTGCTGCCCAAGGACACCATTTATTACGACGAGTACGCGCCCTTGACCGGCCCGGTGGCGGACCAGTTGCGGTCGCTGGGCTACACGCTGCAGGATCAGGGCTGGCGCATGGGCGACATCCAGGCGGTGCGGGTGGACGGCGCGGTGACGGAAACCGCCTCCGACCCGCGCGGCCGCGGCATGGGCATCGTCGTCGGCGATTGAGGCGGCGGATGCCGGACCTGCCACCTTGCGCGCGGCGACGATCCCAGTTTTTCAACAATGACAATAAAGCGAGTGAAGCATGCAGTACCAAACCGTGTTGAGCGATGTGGCAGAAGCCGAAACCCGGGCCGCCATTGTGGCGCCCTTGATCGCCTACAACGAAGGGCAAATCGGTCCTGGCGACCATAGGCCGCTGGTGATCCGGATTGAGGATGAAGCCGGCCAGGTTGTGGGCGGGTTGTGGGGCTATACTCGTTACGGCTGGCTGTATACCGAACTGCTGTCCGCGCCGACCGGCGCGCGCGGCCTGGGTTTGGGACGGCGAATGATGGAACAGGCCGAAGCCGAGGCCCGCGCCCGCGGCTGCATTGGCGCGTGGGTGGATACCCACAGCTTCCAGGCGCCCAAGTTCTACGAAAGCCTGGGTTATCAACGCTTCGGCGAGCTGGAAGACTACCCGCCAGGACATAGCCGCATCTTCTACCGCAAGCGTTTGCGGGAGGGTTGAGCCTCGGGGCCGTTGACGTCTGCCGCGCGGATCGCGTTCGCGCTTCGCCAAACCGCTAGGGGCTGTTGACGTTTGCTGCGTGGATCGCGTTTGCGCCGATTTTGGCCGGAGGCAAGGCGCGTAGTCCGCCGCATAGTCATTCTATGCCAGGACTGCGCAACGCAGGATCCGGCCAAAAGCGGCCAAACCCGCAGGGCCGGGCGCCTTTCGCGCCGAATCTTCGTTGTTCCGCACTGGCAGAGAATGCTATGCGGCGTGCGAAACGCCTCGATTCGTCGCGAAATGCGCTCCGGCGCGACCGCTCAGCAAACGTCAACAGCCCCTAGGGCCGGGCGCCTTTCGCGACCCCTCGGCAAGCGTCAACCGGCCCGGGCTGTCGCGCCGCATGGTTTTGCGGCGCAAATCATGACTGGTGATTGGTTCTGATTGCAACTAAAACGCTATGTGTATCCACCTAACTGGTTGGGAGCGTAGCGTGAACCATTTACTTGCCCAATTCAGCATTCGGCTGAAGATTTTCGGTTTGATCCTGCTTGGCATCCTGTCCGCGCTGATCATCGGCGTCAACGGCATGAACGGCGCCTCGAAGATGTTCGATCTCACCACCGACATGCACGACAATATGTTGAAGCCGGTTTACCTGCTGGGGCAGGCTTCGATTCAGGCGCTTTATGTGAATCGCGGCGATTACCGTTATATCGCGGAAAGCGAGAAGCCGGTGATGGATCAGATACAAGCCAATCGCGACAAGTACGAAGCGGCGATGAAGGGTTTTCTCGACCAGTACCGCAAGACTCAATTGACGCCGCCAGAAGTAGACGGACTCAAGCGTTTCGACGCGGCCTGGGAGGCGATGGAGGGGCCGTGCAAGCAGGTGCGGGAGCTGAGTTACAACGATACCGGCAATGGCGAGAACAACAAGAAGGCTCTGCAGATCATGGCCAAGCAGTGCCGGCCCTTGTTTACCGCTGCAGCCGACATCCTGCGCGAGCTGTCCGACATCAATATCAAGCTGGCCGACAAGGGGCTGGAGGATGCGCAAAGCAACTACCAGTCGGTGCGGACGCTGGCCATCAGCGTGCTGCTGGTGGGCTTGATCATTCTGGTTGCATTGGGGCTGCTGGTGCAGAGAGGCATCGTGGGCAGCCTGGAGGAAGCCTCCAGGGCGATGGAAAAGATGGGCGAGGGCGATCTGACCGGCAGGATTGTTCCCAAAGGCAAGGATGAAATCGCCAAGATGATGCAATCGCTGGCCGATACCCAGGAGCGGCTGCGCAAGACCGTGGGCGAGATCATCCGCTCCGCCGGCAGCGTGGCGGCCACCTCGGAGCAACTGGCGGCGTCGACCGAACAGGTCAGCGCCAGCATAGGCCAGCAGGTCAACGCCACTTCCAGCGCGGCGGCGTCTATCGAGCAATTGACGGTCAGCATAGACCTGTGCGCCAGCAATGCCGCCCAGGCCAACCAACAGGCGGCGGACGCCGGCCAGCAAGCCAAGGCCGGCAACAAGGAAGTGCAGGAATCCACGGTGCGGGTGCGCAAGGTCAACGACAGCGTGACGCATTCCGCGGAGAGCCTGGAGTCGCTGTCCGATCAGGCGCAGCAGATCGGCAGCATCGCCACCGTGATCAAGGACGTGGCCGATCAGACCAATCTGCTGGCCTTGAACGCAGCGATCGAGGCGGCGCGCGCCGGAGAGCAGGGGCGCGGCTTCGCGGTGGTGGCGGACGAGGTGCGCAAGCTGGCCGAGCGCACCACCACCTCGGCCCAGGAAATCACCAATATGATAGGCAAGATCCAGGACGGCGCGCGGGTGGCGGTGGACGGCATGCGCGGCAGCCGGCAGATCGTGTCCGACGTGGTGGTGGCGGCGGAAAGCGCGTCCGCCACCATCAGCACGGTGGAGGAGCGGGCGGCGGAAGTGGTGGCCGCCATCGGCGAGATCGCCATGGCGGTGGGCGAGCAGCGCCAGGCCAGCACCGAGCTGGCCGGCCGGGTGGAGTCCATCGCCGAGATGTCCAAGGAAAACGGCTTGGCCGTGGATGTGTTCTCGCAAGCCACGCGCGAGCTGGCTGTGGTGGCGGAGCGGCTGCAGCAGACCACGCTGGCGTTCAGGCTGGAGTAGGGGCTGTTGACGTTTGGGACGTCAACAGTCCCAAGCCTTACATCCGCTGAAACAGATGCGCGTAGCTGCGGCTCACTTCCACCAGCGGGCCGTAAGCGCGCAGTTTCAGCAGCAGGCCGCGTTCGCCGCGGCGCACTTCTTCTATCGCAGCCACCCGCACCAGGGTGGCGCGGTGCACTTGCCAGAACTGCTCGGGATCGAGTTGCGGCAGCAATTCCTTCAGCGGGGTGCGGATCAGCGCTTCGCAATTGGCGGTTTGCACCAGGGTGTATTTCTCGTCCGACTGGAACAGCAGCACCTCATCGATGCTGATCAGGCGCAGGCTGTTGCCCACCGAGGCGCGTATCCAGCGCAGGTATTCCGGCTTGTCCAATTGGCGGCTGAGCTTCAACAAGGTGCTTTGCCAATCCTGCGGCAGCGGCGGCTGCTTCTGCTCCCAGCGCTGGCGCGTGCGCAGCAGCCGGGCGTCTTCCACCGGCTTGAGCAAGTAGTCGATGGCGCCTTCCTCAAACGCCTGGACCGCGTACTGATCGTAGGCGGTAACGAACACGATGGGATACTGCCCGTTTAGCGCGATCGCCGCCTCGATGCCGCTTTGCGCCGGCATGGTGATGTCCAGGAAAATCAGGTCCGGTTGGTGCTGGCGGGCCAGCTCCTCCGCTTGTTTCCCGTCCTGGGCTTCGGCGACGATATCGAGCTCCGGCCAGACCCGGCCTAGCGCCATTCGCAGCTGTTCCCGCATCAATCTTTCGTCGTCGGCGATCAAGGCGCTAAGCGTGTTCATGGTTTTTCCTCGTTAAACCAGGGCAAACGGCATGGCGATGGTGGCGAGCGTGCCGCCGTCCTCCGGCGCTTCCAACACCAGCTCGGCCTCGGTTCCGTACAGCAGGGACAGCCGCTCGCGGATATTGGCCAGGCCCATGCCCTGGCCGGGCTGGTCCGGGAAACCGACGCCGTCGTCGCGCACCGTCAGCCTTAGCTTGCCGTCCAGCACCTTGGCGTCCACCTCGATGGCTCCGCCTTCTGCCTTGGGTTCCAGGCCGTGCTTGATGGCGTTCTCCACCAGGGTTTGCAGCATCATCACCGGGAAACGGGCGCTTTGCAGCGACGGCGGCACCTTGATGCAAACCTTTAGCCTGTCCTCCATCCGCAACTGCATGATTTCCAGATAGGCGCGCGACAATTCCACTTGCTGTCCCAGGCGGGTTTCGCCCGGCGAATCGCGCCATTCCGGCAGCGAAGAGCGCAGATAGCGGATCAGCGCCTTTTGCATGACCACCGCCTTGTCCGGCGCGGTTTCCATCAACTGGCACACCGAGGACAGGGTGTTGAACAGAAAGTGCGGTTCGATCTGCGCCTGCAGCGCGCTCATCCGCGTTTCCGCCAGCTGGCGCTGCAGCGCTTCCAGCTCGGCCTGCTGCTCCGCTTTTTCGCTGCGGGCGATGGCGCGGTCCGCCTCTTGCTCTGCCCGGTGCTTGCCGATGGCCAGCACCTTCACCAGGATGGCGACCAGGGACAGCAGCAGCGTCATGTGTTCGATATTCAGAATGCCGCCCAGCATCATGATCAGCAGCAGCGTCAACATCAGCCGTCCCCAGCCCAGCCGCGCCACCATGTCGACGAAGCCCCACCAGCCCTTTTCTACGGTTTTCAGGATCATGCTGAAATCCTCACGCCAAGGCGTCGTGTGGTTTTGATTATCCAATTTTCACCTCTTTGCGCGGTGCCGGCAGGGTCAGACGTTGGCGGTACCGCTTCAGCTTGGGCAGGGACAGGTCCACCGCCAGCCAGATCAATACCAGGGGCACGATCAGGGCGTTGCAGGCCAGAATGGTCAGCAGCAAGGACGAGACGGCATGTCCCCATTCGATGGCGGCTAATCCGTTTAGCGCCTGTGCGAAGTACAGAGGCATATGATGGCAGAACTGGTTGAGGGCGTCCAAGGCTGAGGCGATGTCGAGGTAAGTCATGATGCTCTCCTGGTTGGTGTGTGATGTGACTGTAGGAGAGCGGATCGTGGGGCGACATCGACATGCGACGGACTGCGCAATCAGAGGGATGAACCGTGTTTGGCGCGTATGAAATGCAAGGTGCGGAGCGAAATCGCAGGAGCGGAGACGGCCGCCGATGGCGGCGGCTTCAAGCGCTGAACAGTCCGGGCGGCGCGGTGCGCTCCAGCTCAAAGCGCAGCAGCGCGGCTTTCAGCGGCAGGCCGCCGGCGTAGCCGGTGAGGCTGCCGTCGGTGCCCAGCACCCGGTGGCAGGGCACGATCAGCGCGATGGGGTTGGTGGCGTTGGCGCGGCCGATGGCGCGAGCGCCGTCCGGATGGCCCAGCGCCTTGGCCAGCTCGCCATAGCTGACGGTGTGGCCATACGGGATGCCGCGCAGCGCCGCCCACACCTGTTGCTGGAACGGCGTGCCTTGCGGGTCTAGCGGCAGGTCGAAGTCGCGCCGCGCGCCGGATTGGTACTCCGCCAGTTGGCGGGCCACCTCGGCCAGCGCCGCGTCGTCGCGCCGGCAGGCGTGTGCGGCCACTTGCTCCGGCCTGGGATGGAAAATCAGCCGGATCAGCGCGCCGTCGCGGTTCAGCCAGGCGGCGACCAGGCCGAAGCGGGTATCGATCAGACCGTGGCAAGTGCAGGGGTGTGGTGGCATCGTCAAGATGAGGTAAGGAGTGTATTGTTCATTCTAAATGAATGGAGGCGGGCGTGCATGGCGCCGCCGGAGAGGAACGATATGGAGGCAGACCTATGAGCATGGCTGCAAATCTGGCGATCACCGTGGTGGCCTTGTTGCATCTGTATTTCCTGGCGCTGGAAATGTTTCTGTGGGACAAGCCGCTGGGGATGAAGACCTTCCGGCTGACGCCCGAGAAAGCAAGGGAAACCAAGGTGCTAGCCGCCAACCAGGGCCTGTACAACGGTTTCCTCGCCGCTGGTCTACTGTGGGGGCTGTGGCTTGGGCCGGCCGGTTTCGAGATCAAGCTGTTTTTCCTCGGCTGCGTCCTGGTAGCGGGGTTGTTCGGCGCCGCCACCGTCAACCGGCGCATTCTGTTCGTGCAGGGTCTGCCGGCGGCGCTGGGCATCGCGTTGTTGGGGCTGGCTTGAGCGGCGGGTGTGTCGCGGGGAGTACGGATGGTTCCTGAAATGAGCATTCTGGAGCGGTTTTCAGGCAGAAGGCTCAAGCCGGCGCGCATCGTGTTCGATGAGCATGGCGTGTCCGTGCTACGTGGCGATGTCGTGCGGTGGCGCGTGCCGCTGGAGGAGATCGCCTCCGTTCGTTTGATGCGGGGGCGACGTCTGTTCGGCTTGTTTCCCCTCGGCCGATGGCTGGTGGTGGAGTCTCGCGGCGGCGCATGCCATGCCCAATCCGGCCTGGAATTCAAGAATGACGACCTTGAGCGCTTGGTTGCGCGAATCTGTCAGTTCATCCCCTGATTTCTCAGGATCAGCTGGTTCGCTCCAGTTCCTGCAGGAAACGCTCCAGCACCAGATTGGCGCGGCGGCCCTTGCGCACCGCCAGCGCCAGCGGCGCGTCGTAGAAGCAGACGTTCGGCAGCAGCGGCCGCATCAGGCCTTGCGTCACCCAACCGGCGGCGAAATGGTCCGGCAGATAGCCGATGTAGCGGCCGGTGAGGATCAGGAAGGCGATGCCTTCGCGGTCCGATGCGGTGGCGGCCGGCTTCAGCCGCTGCTGCAGGGCCTGCGCTTGCGGCGGCAGCCGGTAGCCGGGGACGATGGCGTCGGCGCGGGCGAGGTCCGCCTCGCCGATGGCGCCGTCTGGCTGCGGAAACAGCGGATGCTCGCGGCTGCAATACAGCTGGGAGCGCTCTTCGTACAGCGGCAGGTAGTCCAGCCCGGACAGCGGCTGGATCAGCGGCACCACGCCGGCGTGCAGCTGGCCGTCCAGCAGCCCGGTTTCGATATCGCTGGGCGTCATCATGCCGATATTGATCCGCACTTCAGGGCCTTGTTCGCTCAGCGCCTGCAGCGCGCGGGTGATGCGCATCTTCGGCAAGGTCACCAGATTGTTGACGATGCCGATGTTCAGCTCGCCGCGCAGCTGGCGGTGCAGCAAGTTGACCTCGCTGCGGAAGTCTTCCAGCGCCGCCAGCACGGTCTGGCTGGCGCGCAGCACTTCACGGCCCTCGTCGGTGAGGGCGAAGCCGGCGCGGCCGCGCTGGCATAGCCGGATGCCCAGCCGTTTTTCCAGATCGCCCATTTGCAGGCTGATGGCGGAGCGGCTGATGCCCAATACGCCTTCGGCGGCGGAGAAGCCGCCGCATTCCGCCACGGTACGGAACAGCCGCAGCAGGCGGATATCGAAATCGCTGACTTGTCCCAGCGCGGGCTTGCGGTTCATTGGTTGAGTTTTATCTAATCTGAACATAAGAAAGATAGCATTTAACTCACCCAATGTCCGGTGCATGCTGTGGCCATACTCCTGCCAGCGAGGCCTGCGATGCATCCGCTCACCACCCGTTCCGAACTCGACCACCTCGACTTGCGCGCGCACTGGATGCCGTTCAGCGCCAATCGCAATTTCCAGCGCGATCCGCGATTGATCGTCGCCGGCGAGGGCAATTATCTGACCGACGCCGACGGCCGCCGCATTTTTGATAGTCTGTCCGGCCTGTGGTGCTGCGGCGCCGGCCATAGCCGCAAGGAAATCGCCGAGGCGGCCTACCGCCAGCTGTCCACGCTGGACTATTCGCCTGGCTTCCAGTTTGGCCACCGGCTGTCGTTCAAGCTGGCCGAGCGCTTGGCGGCGATGGCGCCAGGCGCGCTGAACCATGTGTTCTTCACCAACTCCGGTTCCGAGTGCGCCGATACCGCGGTGAAAATGGCGCGCGCTTACTGGCGCTTGAAAGGCCAGGCGTCCAAGACCAAGCTGATCGGCCGCGCCCGCGGCTACCATGGCGTCAACATCGCCGGCACCAGCCTGGGCGGCATGAACGGCAACCGCAAGTTGTACGGCCCGCTGTTGGATGTGGACCATTTGCCGCACACCTTGCTGCCGGCCAACGCTTTCAGCCGCGGCATGCCGGTCCACGGCGTGGAGCTGGCAGACGATTTGCTGCGACTGATCGAGCTGCACGACGCATCGAATATCGCCGCAGTGATTGTCGAGCCCATGGCCGGCTCCGCCGGCGTCATCGTGCCGCCGCAGGGCTATCTGCAACGGCTGCGAGACATTTGCACCCAGCACAACATTCTGCTGATTTTCGATGAGGTGATCACCGGCTTTGGGCGCATGGGAGCGATGTTCGGCGCGGAATATTTCGGTGTGACGCCCGACATCATGAATGTGGCCAAGCAGCTGACCAATGGCGCAGTGCCGATGGGCGCGGTGATCGCAGCTACGGACATCTACGAAGCCTTCATGGCGCAGACCACGCCGGAATACGCGGTCGAGTTTCCGCACGGCTACACCTATTCGGCCCATCCGGTGGCCTGCGCCGCCGCCATGGCCGCGCTGGATGTGCTGGAAAACGAACAGCTGGTAGCGCGCGCGGCGGAACTGGCTCCGCACTTTGAGCGCGGCATCCATGGCCTGAAGGGCCTGCCGCATGTGGCGGACGTCCGCAATTGCGGCCTGGCCGGCGCGGTGCAACTGGCTCCGCGCGATGGCGACATGATTGTCCGGCCATTTGAAGCGGCGATGAAGCTATGGCGCAAGGGCTTTTACGTCCGTTACGGCGGGGACGCGCTGCAGTTCGGCCCGCCGTTCACCGCCACGCCGCCAGAGCTGGACAGCTTGTTCGACGCAGTCGGCGAGACCCTGTCCCAGCTGCCCTGACCCGACGATTTTCATTCAGCAAGAGATTCCGAACATGAGCACTTTGCAGCATCTAATCCACGGCGAGGCCTGCGACGGCGGCAGCCGCCGCGCCCCGGTTTTCAACCCGTCCACCGGCGAGGCCATTCATGAAGTGCCGCTGGCCGATGCGGCTACCGTGGCGCAGGCGGTGGCCGCCGCCCAGGCGGCGTTTCCTGCCTGGCGCGATACGCCGCCGGGCAAGCGCGCGCAGATACTGTTCCGCTTCAAGCAGCTGCTGGAGCAGCACGAAGCCGAGATCGTGGCGCAGATCAGCCGAGAGCATGGCAAGACCCTGGAAGACGCCGCCGGCGAACTGAAGCGCGGCATCGAGAACGTGGAATACGCCTGCGCCGCGCCGGAGTTGCTGAAGGGCGAGTACAGCCGCAACGTGGGCCCCGCCATCGACGCCTGGAGCGATTTCCAGCCGCTGGGCGTGGTGGCCGGCATCACGCCGTTCAACTTCCCGGCCATGGTGCCGCTGTGGATGTATCCGCTGGCCATCGCTTGCGGCAATGCCTTCATCCTCAAGCCGTCCGAGCGCGACCCCAGCTCCACCCTGCTGATCGCCCGCCTGCTGCACGAGGCCGGTTTGCCCCGTGGCGTGCTTAACGTGGTGCATGGCGACAAGGAGGCGGTGGACGCGCTGCTGGCCGCGCCTGAGGTCAAGGCCGTCAGCTTCGTCGGCTCCACGCCCATCGCCGAATACATCTACGCCGAGGGCAGCCGCCGCGGCAAGCGGGTGCAGGCGCTGGGCGGGGCCAAGAACCACGCGGTGGTGCTGCCGGACGCCGACCTCGACAACACCGTCAACGCCTTGATGGGCGCGGCCTACGGTTCCTGCGGCGAGCGCTGCATGGCCATCTCGGTCGCCGTCTGCGTCGGCGATCAAGCCGCCGACGCGCTGATCGCGAAACTCACGCCGCAGATCAAAGCTTTGAAAGTGGGGCCGGGCACGTCGCCGGGCCTGGACATGGGGCCGCTGGTCACGCGCGCGCATCTGGACAAGGTCAGCGGCTACATCGCCGACGGCGTGGCGGCCGGCGCGGAACTGGTGGTGGATGGGCGCGGCATCGCGGTGCCGGGCCACGAGGGCGGTTTCTTCCTCGGAGGCTGCCTGTTTGACCGCGTGACGCCGCAGATGCGCATTTATCAGGAAGAAATCTTCGGTCCGGTGCTGTGCGTGGTCCGCGTAAACAGCCTGGAAGAGGCGATCGCGCTGATCAATGCCCACGAATACGGCAACGGCACCTGCATCTTCACCCGCGACGGCGAAGCAGCGCGCCTGTTCGCCGACACGGTGGAGGTGGGCATGGTCGGCATCAACGTGCCGCTGCCGGTGCCGGTGGCCTACCACAGCTTCGGCGGCTGGAAGCGGTCGCTGTTCGGCGATCTGCACGCCTACGGCCCCGACGGCGTGCGCTTCTATACCCGGCGCAAGGCGGTGACCCAGCGCTGGCCGCAACGCGCCAGCCACGAGGCCTCGCAGTTCGCGTTTCCAAGCCTGTAAGCCGTTTTTGTAGGGACCCAGGCGCAGCCATCATGCAAAAAGGCCGGGCATAGGCCCGGCCTTGCTGATCAAGCCGTTGGGGATCAGTTGGCGCGGTACCACGGATCGCCTGCGGTTGGCACGATGCCTTGCGCGTACCATTTGGCGCAGTATTTGGCGCCCTGATAGCTGGCGCAGTCGCCGCCCTGATACGCCACATTGACGTTCCATGGCTGCAGCGGTCCGGCGGTTTGCCGCCAGGGCGCGGATTGGCCCGGCGTATTGCCCTGGGTCCAGTATTGCGCCGTCCAGGTGGCGCCGGCAT
The DNA here is from genome assembly GCF_002902845.1 of Chromobacterium sinusclupearum. GTDB lineage: Bacteria > Pseudomonadota > Gammaproteobacteria > Burkholderiales > Chromobacteriaceae > Chromobacterium > Chromobacterium sinusclupearum. The sequence goes on along the minus strand of NZ_PPTF01000008.1, from coordinate 65,652 downwards.
AGGTCACGGTATTGCCGGTGTTGTACGTTTGCCCGGCCGACCACGGCTGGCCGTTCACCGGCCCGCCGTCGCTGCCGCCGCCATAGTTAGGGTCCTGGGTGACGCCGCTGCCCCAGTGGTCTTTGAAGCCTTTGAACACATTGCTGAAGGCGTAAGGCGCCTGCACGATGCCGGAGCATTGCGAGTCCACATAGCTGCCGTTGCCCGGGCAGGATTTGTCGCGGCTGACCGACCACATGGACAGCACGCCGAAGTTATTGCTGTTGGCCATGCCGTACAGACTGGTGGCGTTGGCTACGGTGAAGGTTTCCGGCTGGGTATCGTTCAGGCCTATCATCGGCGTCACGCCCACCTTTTGCCACAGTTGGGCGTCGGTCAGCGTCTGGCCATGCGCCTTGTAGGCGGTGTCCAGTTGGCCGTACAGCGCCTGCGCCGCCTGCTTGGCGGCTGTGCCCATGTCGGCGGTGTGCTGGCCGTAGTCCATGGCCATGATGTTGACGGTGTCCAGCGCCACGCCATTGCTCAAGGCCGAGTTGAGCACGTTCTGCCCGTCCTGGGTCAGACCGAAGGGCATCACCGGCAGCGTCAGCGACACATGCAGCGTTTTGCCCTTGGCTTTATAACTTTTCTGCAGCGCCGCCACCACGGCGAAATTGCGGCTATTGGCGGCCGCGTCGGTTTGCGCCGCGCCTTCGATGTCGAAATCGATGCGGTTCAGATTGTAAGTGTCCAGCACCTTCTGGTAGGCCGCCTGCAAGCTGGCATTGTTGGTGCAGGCCTGCTGCAGCGGCGTGCCGTTGGCGCCGCCGAAGGACACCATCACCTCGCCGCCCTTGGCGCGGAAATTGGTGATGCCGGCGCTGATGGCGCTGGATTGCTGATCGCTGCTGGAGCCGGGAATCGGCAGCACGCCGCCCCAAGACGGGTTGCAGCCATTCTGAGCGACGACGAAGGCGAGCGTGAACTGCTGAATGCCTTGGTTGACGCCGATCTTGTCGATTTGCGGTGTTGGCCATAGCGTCATGTCCACATACGGCGCAAAGGCGCGGGCCTGAACGGCAGGGCTGCTCAGGCAGGCCGCCGTTACGGCCAGCGCGGAAACTGCGGTAAGCGTCTTCTTCATGCATTTTCTCCTTAATGCGCGTCGAATTGGGTGCGGCAGCTTGCTGGAAAGTAAATGGTTTAAAAAGAAGCCATCACTTATCAGCAATATGCAATATACGCGCTTGGAGTCAATGCTCAATGGGAAAAGTGCACGGACTTTTGATTTTTACATTTTGGTCTAGGGGCTGTTGACATTTGGTGAGTGGATCGCGTTTGCGCCGATTTGGACCGGAAGCAAGGCGCACAGTCCGACGCATAGTCATTCTATGCAAGGACTGGGCAACGCGGCTTCCGGACCAAAGCGGCCAAACCCGCAGGGCCGGGCGCCTTTCGCGCCGACTCTTCGTTGTTCCGCGCTGGCAGAGAATGACTATGCGGCGCGCGAAACGCCTCGATTCGCCGCAAAACGCATGCCGGCGCGACCGCTCACCAAACGTCAACAGCCCCTAGGGCTGTGGCGTAGATCAGTCCAGCGGCCAGGGCATGGACTTGGGCACCGCGGCATCGGCCTCTGCCGCGCTGGACTCCTGGGGCAGGGCGACGCTATCCACCCCGCGCCACCATGGCGCGGCGCGTTCGGCATGGGCCGGCTCCACAGCCTCGCCTTGGCGCGGCATCAATAGCCGGACATTGTGCCGCTCGGCGCTGGCCAGCAGCGTTTCGGCCGGGTCATCCCAGGCATGCATCGCCAGGTTGAAAGTGCCCCAGTGCACCGGCAGGAAGGCACCGCCGCCCAGCAGCTCCAGCGCTTTGAGCGCGTTGTCGGGGCCCAGGTGGATGTCGCCCCAGGCGGGATGATGGGCGCCTACTTCCAGCATCACCAGATCGAAGGCGCCCAGCCTGTCCCGAATCTCCTCGAACTGGCCGGTCAAGCCGGTATCGCCGCTGAAGAAGACGGAATGGCGCGAGGTGCGCATCGACAGCGAGGACCACAGCGTGGCGTTGCGGTCTTTCAGGCCGCGGCCGGAGAAGTGCTGCGACGGCGTGGCGGTGACGACGAGCTCCGAGCCGGGGTGCTGGTAGCTCTCCCACCAGTCCAGTTCGGTGATGCGCTCGCGCGGCACGCCGAAGGCTTCCAGATGGGCGCCGACGCCCAGCGAGGTGACGAAAGGCGCCGGCGTTTTGGCCAGCTCGCGTATCGTGGGATAGTCCAGATGATCGTAATGGTCGTGCGAGACCAGGACCAAATCCAGCGGCGGCAGTTCCTTCAATTTCACCGGCGCCGGCTGGAAGCGCTTGGGTCCGGCCAGGCGGGTGGGCGAGGCGCGCGGTCCCCATACCGGGTCGGTCAGCAGGCGCAGCCCGTCGATTTCGATCAGCACGCTGGAGTGGCCCAGCCAGGTGGCGCGCAGGCCGGATTCAGGCGGTTTGCGCCAGGCATGCCTCGGGTCCAGCGTGGGCAGCGGCCCGGTCGGCACGCGCCGCTCGCCGCCGCACAGAAAGTCCTTCAGCGACGGCATTTTCACATTCGGATCGCGCAGGCCGGGCGCTATGGGATAGATGTTGCGGAAGCCGTCGCCAGCCCACATGGGCGAGGCGCGCATCCGCTCCAGCCGCGCGCCGTCCGGTTTCTTGCCAAAAGCTTTCATCGCAATCCTCATCGTTCAATGGCGGCCCATCCTGAGCCTGCCGCCTACTGTAGACAAGCATGCCGGCGGCGTCGAGCTTGGACTGTTCGCGGCTGGCGGAGTTTGCGGTTTTTACTATCGTCCCTGCGCTTGCCAGGTGTAGGCCTGGGGCTAGAATGAAAAACGAATGGACAGGCGAATCATCAGACAGGCCGCAACGACGAAACCGCGGGGGACGAGGGTGGACGAACTGGAGGCAACATTGTTGCGGCTATGCCGCCAGGAGGCGCTGCCCGATGCCGCGGTGCTGGATATGCTGGCGGTGCAGCGGGAACGCTATCCGCGCGCCAGCCTCTTGTATTGGGCGGTGGTGGACTATGGTCTGCCGTCGACTGAGCCTCGTTTTTTTGTCTTCGATACGCTGGAGGGGTCCGTCCAGCGTTTTCTGGTGGCGCATGGAGGCGGCAGCAATCCCGACGCCAATCGGCTGCTTGTCAGCGAGTTTTCCGACGAGCCCGGCTCCAATGCGACGTGCCTGGGCGTATGCCGCGCCTCCGATACCTTTTTCGGGAGCCACGGCCTGTCGCTGCGGCTGGATGGCATGGGAACCCGCAACATCCATATGCGCGAGCGCAATCTGGCCATGCACGGCGCGGATTACGTCGCGCAGGACTATGTCCGCGAACATGGCATGCCCGGATGCTCAGACGGCAGCCTGGCGCTCGACCCGCAATACAGCGTGGGCCTGATCAATATGCTGCAGGGCGGCTCCTACATCAACTGCATTTGCTCTAGCCGTTGAACCCGGCCTTGCTCCCGACGAAAGGCCCTGGAAAGTTTCCAGGGCCTTTTCGCCGCCAGGCTTCAGTTGAGTCGTTCCAGGCTGTAATTGGCCGGTTCCCAGGCAAAAGCGCGAGTGTCGTTGCGCACATGGCCAATGCCAGGGAAGGAGATGTGCGCGGCGGCCACCCAGTAGCCGTGGGCAGCGGCATCGGCAAAGGCCTTGTGCCGCTGTTCGATGGCGCTTGCCGAGTCGACGTCGAAATCGATGGCGATCTCCGGGTGCGCGAATTGCGCCTGCTGGGCGTGCACGGCGTCACCCCAGAACTGCATGCGGGCGCCGTCGCTGCTCGCTTCGTAGAAGACATGGCCCGGGGTGTGGCCGGGGGTGGCGATGGCGCGGATGCCCGGGAACAGTTCGACGCCGGGTTCGAAGGTTTTCACTTTTCCGGCCGCCAGATAGGGCACCAGCGAAGCCTGCGCTTGGTCGAACCCCTTGCGCTGGTCGAAACCGGACGGGCGCGGCCCCTCCACCTTGGCCTTGTTGGCTGGATTCAGCCAAAAATCGGCTTCTTTCTGGCTCAGATAAATGTCGGCGTTGGGGAATAAGCGCTTGCCAGCCATGGAGAGGCCGCCGGAGTGGTCGAGGTGGACATGGGTGAGCAGCACCGCGTCTATGTCTTCGGGACGGTAGCCGGCGGCGCGCAGGTTTTGCTGCAGACGGCCGGCTACATTGGCGCCGAACAGCTTGCCGGCGCCGCTGTCCACCAGCAGCAGTTTGCCGCCGGTATTGATCAGGAAGGTGTTGATCGAGGTTTCCGCCTGGTCCGGCTTCTGGAAGCCGTCTTCCAGCAGGCGGCGGATCTGTTGCGGTTCCTCTCCGTTGAGCAGCTTGTCCAGCGGGACTTTCACCGTGCCGTCCGAGACGGCGGTGACCTCGAACTGGCCCAGCATCATCCGGTAATAGCCGGGCGCTTGGGCGCGAACTTGCGGCGCCGCCGCGTAGCTGGGGGAGACGGGCAGCAGCGCGGTGGCGGCGGTAGCGAGCGCCAGGCTGGCGGCGAGGGTTTGCATTTTTCGGCTGACTTTCATGATGGCTCCTGTTTGGTATGTCCGCGGCGATTTGCCGTTGGGCTTGCCTGCATGTTCCAATACGCAGTCATATCGTTCAAATCGATTGGAAAGATAATGACTATCAGCGAAAGAGATTTCAGGGGCGTCGATCTCAATCTGTTGGTGGCTTTTCTGGTGTTGATGCGCGAGCGCAGCGTCTCGCGCGCTGCCGAGCAGCTTTACCTGGGGCAGCCGGCAATGAGCGGCGCGCTGGCGCGGCTGCGCAGCCTGTTCGACGACGAGCTGCTGGTGCGCACCGCGGCCGGCATGGAGCCGACACCGCGCGCCTTGCGGCTGGAGGCCGAGCTGCTGCCGGCGCTGCAAGGGGTGCAGGCGGCGTTGTTCCAGGCCGAACGTTTCGATCCGGCCCGCGCCGAGCGCACTTTCACGCTGGCGATGCCGGATTGGGTGGAAGTCTGGCTGATGCCGCGGGTGTTCGCCGAATTGCGCCGCCAGGCGCCGGGGATGCGGATTGCGGTCAAGGCTACCGACCCCTTTCAGGCCGCGGCCATGCTGGAGCGGCATGAAATGGAGCTGGGCATCGCCACGCTGCGGGCGGAGCCGGGATGGATGCGCAGCCAGCCGCTGGCAAAGATGGGTTTCAGTTGCGTGCACCACGCCGCGCGGCTGCGGTTTGAGGGTGGGCTGTCGCTGTCAGACTACATCGCGCATCCCCACCTATTGGTCACCTACCGCGGCGTCTTCCAGAGCGGCATCGATCAATTGCTGGCGGAACAAGGACTGCAGCGGCGGGTACAGTACACCACCCAGCAATTCAGCGCCTTGCCCAGCCTGCTGCGCGAAGTGGAGGCGCTGGCCAGCGTGCCTTCGGCATTGGCCCATCATTGGGCCGATTGCCAGAATCTGCATGCCCATCCCTTGCCGCTGCCGTCGCCGGAGTTTGAATTATCGATGTTCTGGCACGCGGTCAAGGATAGGGACCCGGCGCTGCAATGGCTGCGCGGCCTGGTCGCCGAGGCGGCGCGGCAGCCGGCGCGAGCGGGCGGCAAAAAGGCCCCGGGCCATATCGACGCGGGGCCTGCTTGAAAGATGGAGCCTGACTTAGCCGCAGGCCCCCACATGGCCGCAGGCGGTGCAGAACTCGCAGCCGTCCTTCTTGATCAAGGCGTGGTTGCCGCATTCCGGGCAGGCCTTGCCGGCCAGCGGCTTGAGCATGGATGGCGCTTCCAGGGCGAACAGGTCGCTCTGTTCCGGCACCATCACGCCCATTTCCTCCACCGGCACGCCTTCTTCGGTCAGCACGCCCAGCATGGCGTAGCGGTGGATGATCAGCCGCGCCAGGTAGGCGACGGTGGACGGCCAGCTTTGCGATTTTTCCATGCCCGGGATGCGGGCGAAGAAGTCGCCTTGCGGCTCGGCGTAGTTCAATAGCTTGCGCAGCTTCAGGCCGATCCAGGCCGGGTCGATCACCCGCATGTCGAGCGACAGCATCTTGCACAGGCCGTCCAGTTCGCGCGGATACGCGCCCGCCAGCCATACCGAGTACGGGCGGCGCTTGCCATTGGGCAGCACCAGCTCTTTGACGAACAGCACGAAGTCGTCGCCGGTTTGCGGGTTCACCACATCCACCGACCAGCTCATGGTGCCGTCGCTGCCGGACTTCGGCTCCTTGCGCGCGAACAGGGCGTCCATCACCGGCGTGGCTTCGCCGGCTTCCAGCGTCAGCGCGCCCAATTGCTCCACGCGGTGGCGCACCACCTGGCCCAGCGCGGCGGCGGCCGAGGTGGCGTGTATGGTCTTGTCGCCCAGCGCGAAGCGGTAGCGCTTGTCGCCATTGGTGCGCGACAGCGCGTCCAGCTTGGCGGCCAGCCAGGCGCGGTCGCGGCAGCGCATGTCCATCGACAGGGTCTTGGCGATGGCGGACAGGCCGCGCTGTTCGTCCGTGGCGTTGACCCAGCATTCAAATGGCGTGGCGCGGCCGTTTTCCATATGGCCCACCACCACGGCGAAATCGCCGGCATCACCTTCCACCATGAAGGTCCAGGACGGGTTGCCTTCCTTCAGCTTGGGGCGGTTCGGCCATTTCAGGCTGGACAGCGCCGGCGTCGGCGCGGTGTTCAGCGTGACGCGGCGGTCCGGGTCGCTGGCGGCGCCGGACAGGTCCTGCGGCGCGGCGGCGGATTGCGCCGGCTCCACCGACAGCACCGAACCCAGCACATTGTTGGGCCGGTAGGTGGTGATGCCCTTCAGGCCCGCGCGCCAGGCTTCCAGGTACAGGCTCTCGAAGTCCTCGAACGGATAGTCGGCCGGCACGTTGACGGTCTTGGAGATGGCGGTGTCCACATACGGGGCCACGGCGGCCACCATGCGCATATGGTCCAGCGCGCTCATCTCCAGCGCGGAGACGAAGTAATCCGGCAGTTTGGCGGTGTCGCCGCCCTGCATGCGCCACACGCGGTAGGCGTGGTCTTCCACCAGGTATTCCTGCTGCGTGTTGTCCGCCATCCGCTTTTTGCGGGTGTAGAACCACGAGAACGGCGGCTCGATGCCGTTGGAGGCATTGTCGGCGAAGGCCAGCGAGATGGTGCCGGTGGGCGCGATGGACAACAGGTGTGAGTTGCGGATGCCGTGCTTGCGGATGCGCGCCTGGATCTTCTCCGGCAGCCGGCTGGCGCAGTGTGGCGCGGCCAGGTACTTCTCGGCGTCGAACAGCGGGAAGGCGCCTTTCTCGATGGCCAGGTCCACCGACGCGTCATAGGCCGCGTCGCGCATGGTTTCGGCGATGCGGGCGGCGAAGCGGCGGCCCTCCTCGCTGTCGTAGCGTATCTTCAGCATGATCAGCGCGTCGCCCAGGCCGGTGAAGCCCAGGCCGACGCGGCGCTTGTTCATCGCCTCGCGCTGCTGTTCCGGCAAGGGCCAGACCGTCAGGTCCAGCACGTTGTCCAGCATGCGGATGGCCATCCGCACCACTTTCTCGAACGACTTGAAGTCGAAGCTGGCCTGCTCGCCGAACGGCGCACGCACGTGGCGGGTGAGGTTGATCGAGCCGAGGTCGCAGCAGCCGTAGTCCGGCAACGGCTGTTCGCCGCAGGGGTTGGTGGATTCGATGACTTCGCAGTAGGACAGATTGTTGTCCTGGTTGATGCGGGTCATGAACAGCACGCCCGGCTCGGCATGGTCGTAAGTGGAGGCCATGATCTGCCGCCAAAGCTCGCGGGCGCGCACGGTGCGGTACACCCACAGGCCGTCTTCGCGCTGGAAGCTGCCCGGGAAGGCGTCGGAGTTCGGCGGCACCGCGTGGGTCAGCTGCCAGTCGCCGTCCGCTTCCACCGCGCGCATGAAGTCGTCGGACACGCCGACCGAGATATTGAAGTTGCGCAGGTCGCCCTGGTCCTTGGCGTGGATGAAGTCTTCCACGTCCGGATGGCTGATATCCAGCACGCCCATCTGCGCGCCGCGGCGGGCGCCGGCCGATTCCACCGTCTCGCAGCTGCGGTCGAACACGCGCATGTACGACACCGGGCCGGAAGCGCGGCTATTGGTGCCCTTCACGTGCGCGCCCTTGGGGCGGATGCGCGAGAAGTTGTAGCCCACGCCGCCGCCGCGGCGCATGGTTTCGGCCGCCTGCAGCAGCGCCTGGTAGATGCCTACCTTGCCGCGCTCGGTTTCGGAGACGGAGTCGCCCACCGGCTGCACGAAGCAGTTGATCAGCGTGGCGGAGAGTTCGGTGCCGGCGGCGGAGTTGATGCGGCCGCCCGGGATGAAGCCCTTGTCCAGCGCCTCGAAAAACAGCGGCTCGAAACGGGCCGGGTCTTTTTCCAGCGCGGCCAGCGCGCGGGCGACACGGTGGCGGACTTCGCTGACGCTTTGTTCGCCGTTCTTGGCGTATTTCTCCAGCAACACCTCGCGCGAGATGTCCTGCTCCGCCATGGCGGCGATGTTTTCCTGCTGCATGGAACGCTCATCCTTCTGAAACGGTGTTCGACGACGACGGCATGGCTGCGTGGGCATGAAAAACGGCGTAGCACACTATATGTTGTTACGCCGTCCGGTGTTGAAACGCAAGCTATTGTGTTGTGTGCCGGCTGCGATTGTACCGCAGCCGCAACGCCGCGTCGCTATTTCGCGGTGATTTTGACCGCCAGTTCCACGCCGTCGCGGTTGGCCGATGTCTTTTGCGGCGCATCCAGCGCGATGCGATCCGCCAGCTCCGGCTGGTGGCGCAGCATCACCTTGCGGGCGTTGTCCGCGCGCTGGCTCGCCAGCTTGACGAGATCGGCCTGGCTGACTTGCTGGGCGGCCAGCATTTCATCGCGCAGCTGCTTGGCCAGCGCCTCGCCGGACGGACCGCCCGGCTTCAGCACATGGCCCAGCAGCTTCATCCGGCCGATGAGGCGGCCGTACACGGTCTTGATGGCCGATTGCGTCTGCGCGTCCTTCAGGTCCAGCACCGGCAGCGGCTCGTCGTCCAGCGGCGGATGGCCGGCGGCGGCCAGCACCGCCGAGTCGACGCGGGCGCGCGCCAGCTGTTTGCTGTCCGCGTCCGGCGCGTAGCCGCCGGCGATGGCGATCTGCATCTTGGGCCGCTTGGCCATCAAGGCCGCCACCTTGTCCAGCTTTTCGCGCTCCGGCGGGCTGACATGGGCCTCGCCGGCGACGAAGCGGATGTCGTCGAAGCCTTCTCCGCCCAGCAGCGCGCCCAGGGCGCGGAACGGCGCGGTGGCCACCTTGGTGACGATGTTGACGAAGGCTTTCCAGATCACCTGGCCGTAGCTGAACTGCGGATCGTCCAGGCTGCCGGCCACCGGCAGGTCCAGATCGATGCGGCCGTTGCTGTCTTCCAGCAGCGCCACGGCCAGCCGCAGCGGCAGGTGCGGGCCTTTGTCGCCCTTCAGCTCCTCGCCCAGCTGGATGGAGTCGATCACGATGCGGTTCTCGCCCTTGAGCTGGCGGTGGTCCAGCAGGTAGCGCAATTCCAGCGACAGCTTGCCGTCCTTGACCTGCCAGCCGGCAAAGTTCATCGAGTACGGATTGAGGTTATTCAGCGCCAGGTTGTGGAAGTCCAGCACGATGTCGGTGCTGTCGGTGGGCGACATCGGCGACAACGCGCCGCGCACCTTGACCTCGCCGTACTGATCCACCGCGCCGTCCAGCGTGATGCGGCCGCGGCCGCCGGCGCGGGTGGACAGGTTCTGAATGCTGCCGCGCAGGTGATGCATGCGGGTGGCGAAGTCCGGGGTCATGCCGTGGTCGGCGAACTCCACCGCGCCGTTCTGCACATGGATGCTGTGCACGTCGACCTGCGGCAGCGGCGCGGATGGCGCCGATGCCGGCTTGCCGCCTGGCCTGCCGGCGAAGATTTGCTGCCAGTTCAGCCGGCGCTGCGGGTCCAGGATCAGCCGGGCTCGCGGCTGATCCAGCCGCACGTCGTTGATGCTGACTTTCAGCGGCATGCCCTGGGCCTGCAGCTGGCTCAGGCTCAGGCTGTTCCAGCCCAGCAAGGGCAGCGGCTCGCCCGGCTCCTGCAGCGTCATCTTGGCCAGCCGGAGCTGGCCGGACAGCTGCCATTTGGCGGCGGAGGCGGCGTCCAGCTTGAGGTCGGCGCTGGCGGCGCCGCCGGACAGCTTCAGCGGGGTGCCGGTCAGGCCATACGGGGCCAGCGGCGCCAACGGCAGGGCATCCAGTTTGATGCTGCCGCGCGCGGCGGGCTTGGCTGGATCGATATCGAGCTTGGCGCTCAGTCCGCCGCTGCCGGCGCGGGCGGACAGGTCCAGCGACAGCTTGTCGTCATCGTTGACTTCCAGCTCGCCGTTCAGCTTTTCCAGGCGGTATTCCAGCGGTTTGGGCAGGCTGAGATCGCGCCAGCGCAGACTGCCGTTTTGCAGTTCGATATCGGGGTAGGGCAGCGCCCATGCCGGACCGTTTGCCGACGGTTTAGCGGGAGCTTGCCGCCGCTGCGCCAGCAGCTTCTGCAACTGCAGCTTGCCGTCGCGTTCGCGCTGCAGCGTCAGTTGCAGACCGTTCAGCGCGAGGTCGCCCGGCTCGAGCTGGCGTTGTTTCAGGTCTATCCGCGTCGGCGACAGCTCGGCGCGGGGCAGGCTCAGCCACGATACGCCGCCGCTGCTCAGTTGCAGGTCGGCCAGCTGCAGCCCGGCGTTTTCCAGCCGCATGCCATGCTCTGGGTCCAGGCTCAGCTTGGTCTGCAGGCGCGGGATGTCGGTTTCCAGTTTCAGCGGCTGGATGAAGGTCTGGTCGGTCCAGGCAGCATGCCAGTTGTTGAGGCGTATGCTCTCCACCTTGACCAGCCAGGGCGAGACCTTGCTGGGCTTGGCCGGCGCCGCAGGCGGCAGCCGCAATGCCTGCAGCCAGTTCAGCTGGCCCGCCGCGTTGCGGCCGGCGCTGACCTGGCCGCCGTTCAGTTCGATGCGGTCCACGGTCAACAGGGCGTGGGACAGATCCAGCGCGCCGCCTTCCACTTTCAGCTCAGGCAGCTCCAGCGCGCTGCCGCCCGGTCCTTTCAGCTTCAGGCGCTGCAGGCTGGCGTTCAGTGACGATACCGTCAGCTCAGGCGTTTTTCCGCTCAGGTCGAGCTGGTAGCGCGCGTCCACGGTCAGCGCGCCTTCCGGCTTGTCGACGGCGAAGTAGGGATGGACGTAGTCCCAGGCGGTGGCCAAGGGCAGGCTGCCGATGTGCGCCTCTCCGCTCGATTGCAGCGGCTGCAGCTGCATGCTGCCGCGCCAGTCGAAGCGGCCGCCGCCTTCCAGCTCCGCATGCAGCGCGTAGCGGCCGTTTTCCGCCAGCGTGGACAGGTTGCTCAGGCTCAGATTGATCGGCATCAGCCGGAAGCGCTCGGCCTGGCCGACTTCATGGTCGCTGACGCGGATTTGGCCGCCGCGCAGATTGATCCCGTCGATTTTCAGCCGGGGCAGTTTCTCCGGTGTGGAACCGCTGTCTAGTCTGGCTGGTCCAGAGATATCCGCCGCCAGCTTTTCCCAGTTCCACTTGCCTTGGGCGTCGCGCTCCAGCCACAGCTGCGGCGTATCCAGCGTGAATTCGCTGGCTTGCCAGCGGCCCAGCAGCAGCGCATACAGGTCGGCATTCAGGTACAGGCGGCGCGCCATGAACAAGGGGCGGCCGTCGGCTTCGCGCAGGGCGACGCCGTTCAGCGTCAGCTCCATGCTCCAGGGCACGATGCGAACCTCGGCGATGGCCAGCTGCCGGCCATGCTTGCGGGCCCAGTCCGACGCGGCCTGCTGCAATAAATGCGGCGCGGCCAGGCCCAAAAAGGCCCAGAAGGCCAGCAGCAAGGCAACGGCTAGCGCCAGCCAGCGCAGCCAGCGACGAGGTTTGCGGGGATTGGGTGAGGGGACGGCCTGGTTGGCATGGGCATCAGTATTCATATCGTTTAATTCTAATTCACTTTCACGCCGCCGTCCTGTTGCGTTGTTTGTCCTATTGTTGACCATGATTGACCAAAAGAAACGTCTTGCCCGTTGCAGGCAGCCAAAAGGGCTGGCTAGGATGGAGAAGCGTTCAAAATCTTGAACGCGAAATTTGCCAAATCTTTATCACGAAAGGGGGATCATTTTGCAGCAGCGCCACCGGCAAGGCCGGTCTTCCACCATTTTTTCAAAGGCGGCCAAGCCGCCGCAACTGGCCGAGCGCACCCTGTTCCTGCTTCAGGCAGGCAGGCGACACACGCTGGCCCATCCGGCCCAACTGCTCAGCAGTTCGGGCGCGCACACGTAACAGAGGCTTTATGGACAGTGCCCATACCATCAATCAATGGCTTGACGAACACCATATCACCGAGGTGGAGTGTCTGATTCCGGACATGACCGGCCTCGCCCGCGGCAAGATCGTGCCGCGCCACAAATACAACCCCGCCGAGGGGCTGCGCCTGCCGGAGGCCGTGCTGTCGATGACGGTGACCGGCGATTACCCGGACCGCGATTTCACCTCCGTGGCCGATCCCGACATGAAGCTGATCCCGGACGCCAGCACGCTGCGCCCGGTGCCGTGGAACCGCGAGCCGACGGCGCAGATCATTCACGACTGCTACAGCTTTGACGGCCAGGCGGTGGACCTGGCCCCGCGCAATGTGCTCAAGCGCATCCTGAAGCTGTATGAGGACAAGGGCTGGAAGGCGGTGATCGCGCCGGAGATGGAGTTCTACCTGGTGGAGATCCAGCCCGACGAAGACCTGCCGCTGCGCCCGCCGGTGGGCCGCACCCGCCGCACCGAAGCCGGCATGCAGAGCTTTTCCATCGACGCCGTCAACGAATACGACGACATCTTCGACGTGATGTACGACTGGTGCGAGGCCCAGGGCCTGGCGCTGGATACCTTGATCCATGAGATGGGCACCGCCCAGATGGAGATCAACCTGGACCACGGCGATCCGCTGCAGCTGGCCGACCAGGTTTTCCTGTTCAAGCGCACCGTGCGCGAAGTGGCCATCCGCAACAATATGTACGCCACCTTCATGGCCAAGCCCATGCAGGGCCAGCCCGGCAGCGCCATGCACATGCACCAGAGCGTGGTGGACATTGCCAGCGGGCGCAACATCTTCAGCCAGGACAATGGCGAACCGTCGCCGGCCTTCCTGCACTTCATCGGCGGCCTGCAAAAGTACCTGCCGGCGGCCATGCCCTTTTTCGCGCCGTATGTGAACTCCTACCGCCGCCTCAGCCGCTACACCTCGGCGCCGATCAACCTGAGCTGGGGCTACGACAACCGCACCTGCGGCCTGCGCGTGCCGCACTCCGGCCCGGAAGCGCGGCGAGTGGAAAACCGCCTGGCCGGCGTGGACGTCAATCCGTACCTGGCGATGGCCGCTAGCCTGGCCTGCGGCTACCTGGGCATGCTGGAGAAGACGGATCCGTCCGAGCCGCTGTCCGGCAGCGCCTACGAACAGCCGCACCAGCTGCCGCGCCACCTGGACGACGCCATCGACATGCTGCTGCGCTGCAAGCCGCTGGCGGAGCTGTTCGGCGAGCATTTCGTCGAAACCTACGCGGCGATCAAGGAAGCCGAGTACCGCGAGTACTTCGACGTGATCAGCCCGTGGGAGCGGCGCTTCCTGCTATTGCACGTCTAATCGTATTAGCCATGCGTACACGCCTTCCCGCCTTAGTGGTTGGAGGGCGTTTTTGCGCTATGTATTGGAAGGGGGGCAGGGTAAGCGTACGCCGCGCCTCAGCTTTGTTTCGTGCACTTGACCAGCCGTGCAGGTGTGCTTGCCATGAAGCAGAATGAAGCGGCGAAGGCGGTCCATATGCGATTGCTCGGTGCGCAAGTGCTGAGTGTTAATTGGCGGCATGATTATTTTAATGATAAAGTCTTAATGGTATGGCTTGGGGTGAGGTACGATGATATTTCCCCGGCACTGTCGGGAGAGTCGCAAGTTTAAGCTGTAAAATTTCTTCTACCATATTAATTCTCTATTTGTTTACTTATGCCAATTATTAAAAATTACGGACCCCTTTGGGAGAATACGGGCACGAATCTGTTCCTGCAAACGCAGCTTTCCCACAGCCCCTGGTAAGTGGTGTTTTTCGTCCAATGTTAGGCCCATACAAAAAAAGAGAGATGGTTGATATCTTTTTGATTTCAAATGAAAAAACTTGAAGGTGTGATTTTTATACACCAATATGTGGGTGTTTTCATCCGTCATTTAGGTTGGCTAATTACAAGTTAGGGCACCTGCACATGGCACAGAACTTCTTCGACCGACTCCGCAGCTACTACATAAAAGTAGCCGAGGTGCTTCGCGGTGAAGCCGATGCGGCATCAGTATTCGCGAATACAACAGACATTGGGATGTCCCGCGAGCTTGCCTATGCAGAGTTTCTGAAACAACACGCGCCATCGAAATGCAACGTGTTCTTGGGTGGTTTCCTATTTGATGATGATGGCGCCGAATCCAAGCAACTCGACATCATCATTACTACCGACACTGCTCCCCGTTTCAATTTCCATAATAAGGATGGCTCCGGAAAATCCTTTTCGCCCGTTGAGGGTACTCTTGGCGTCGTGTCAGTCAAATCAACGCTAAACCGGGTTGAACTTTTTGACGCGCTTGGCGGCATCGCTTCGATCCCACCAACAAGAGCGTTGGATGGACGAGTAAATGTTCTTCTAAAGATCAAGAACTATGACGATTGGCCTGTGAAAATAGTGTATGCCTCAAAGGGCATCGCACCAAATACTTTGCTCGCGTACATAAATGAATACTACGGAACGCATCCTGAGATTCCACTGAGCAGACGCCCGAACTTCATTCATGTGGCAGGTTCCTGTCTAATCGTCCGTGTACAGGATGGCATGACTCTGCATGATTGCGGAGCTGGTACAGCCGAGTCTATCACTCTTGGCACATACCATCTCCTGACGACCGACTCAGATCTACAAGCAGTTGTCTGGATACTCAATCAACTTCAACAGAACGCAAGCGCGTCTACGCACATACTCTTTTCGTATGGCTCTCTCATTAACAAAGTCAACGGTCTGCCCTAACCCGGCAGTCGAACGGACCTGCGCAAAAAGCGGCGCAGGCCGCTCACTTCCACGTTAGGAATCTGCAATGAAGTTCGCAGCGCTACTAGGCAAGAAGCTCAAGGACGACGATGTGATCGAAGTCCTGGAGACTCACGACATGACGGTCGTCTATGAGTTCGATCGAACTCACGAAAACATGAACGATCTCTACTGGTCCGATTCGAAGCCTGATGGCTTCCAGTTTGGATTCGACAAAGATCAGGTCCTCTACGTGGTTTTTCTCTACATCACGGCAAGTGAAGGATTCGAGCCCATCGACGCGTCGACGTTGGATTTCCCGATCTATGGCACCTTCGATGAGGCGAAGAATTCCTTTGAAGCCGACGGAATCTCCTATAGCCAAAGCAGCGGAGAGTCGGGCTCGTCAATGTACAAGTGGTGGATCAAGGGAGACTTCGGCTCCTTCACAAGGCACTACCAATACCAAGATGGCAGCTTGTTCAGAGTCACGCTCAGCCGCAAGGTATCTGCCTAATCCATCGTTCAACCGGACATACTCCAGCGTTCCTGCGCCGGACTTCATTTCATTTTCGCCCGGCTACGTCACTCTGTCGTATGTCGGTTAGCCGAGCAAGAATGCTTGCTGATGCTGGTCGAGCGCAAAGCGACGCTGCATACCGGCGATGTCATCATTGAGAAAACGCGCTCTCTGGATGAGCAGCTTCGTCCCATATGAGCGCGCAGCAACCTATCCATAACAATGCGGATTGGCATCTTCACGCCGGCTGCTGCTGCGTCACGCAGTGGATGCCGCCGCCGCCGGCGGCGATCGCGTCGATGTTCAGCTGCACGATTTCGCGGTTTGGGAACTGCTCGCGCAGGATGTCGCGGCAGTTGCCATCGGCATCGTCGTCGCCAAACTGCGGCGCGATCACCGCGCCGTTGCAGACGTAAAAGTTGACGTAGCCGGCGGCGAAGGACTTGCTGTCGTAGGTGGGCCTGACCTTGTCCGGGCCGCGCAAGGTCACCACTTGCAGGCGGCGGCCCTTGGCGTCTGTAGCCCGGCGCAAAATGGCCAGATGGCGTTGCGTGACCGCGTGGTCGAACGAGGACGGGTCGCTGTCCACGCCGGCGATCACCACGCCGGGGCGGGCGAAGCGGGCGTAGAAATCGGTATGGCCGTCGGTGATGTCGCGCCCGGGGATGCCGGGCAGCCAGATCACCTTGTCCACGCCCAGCAGCCGTTTCAGCTCGGCCTCGCAGGCCGCCTTGTCCATGCCGGGGTTGCGGTTGGGATTCAGCACGCAGCTTTCGGCGAGGATGGCGGTGCCGTCGCCGTCCACCTCCAGCGCGCCGCCTTCCAATATCAGCGAACTCTTCAGCAGCGGGACACGGGCGCGTTCGCAGACGGCGGACGCCACGGCGCGGTCCCAGCCGTATTCCTGCTTGCCGCCCCATCCATTGAAGTTGAAGCCGGCGCCGGCCAGCTGGCCCTGGGCGTCATGCACGAATACCGGCCCGGTGTCGCGCATCCAGATGTCGTCCAGCGGCAGGGCGATCAGTTGCACCCCGTCCCCGCATAGCCGCCGCGCCAGCTCCAGGCTGGCTGCCGGCGCCAGCATGCGCACCGGCTCGAACTGGGCGATGACGCGGGCGATTTGCGCCAGATTGCGTTGAGCGGGCTGCAGCAGGCGATCTCCCCAGATCGCGGCCTGGGCGCCGAAGGCCATCCAGGTGGCGGCGTGCGGCTCGCCCTCGTCCGGCATGCGCCAGCCGGCAGCCTGCAGCCTGGCAGGCCGAATGGCCGCAGCGGGCGGCGAGGGATTGGAAGCAGGGCTGGAACGGCCATCGGACAGACAACCGCCCAGCAGCGCGCAGCCCGATAGCCAGGCGGTTTGTCTCAGAAAATGGCGTCGGTTCATTCTCGCCCCCGGCAAGCAGCTTTGCATAAGCTAGGCTCATGCTTTAGAGATAGCTGCTGACAGGCAGGCTTGGCGAATTTTCCGGCGGCGGCAAAGCGGCTCAGGCGGAGAGCAGCGCCGCCAGGGTGGCCGCGCCTTCGCGCTGCTGCAATGGGTCGTAATAGCTGAAGTTAAGCCGCAGCGCATGCTGCCTGGGCTCGCTGTCGCGGAAGAACAGCGAACCGGGCGCGTAGTGAATGCCCATCTGCATCGCCTGCGGCAGCAGGCGGCGGCAGTCCATGCCCGGCGGCAGTTCCAGCCACAGGAAATAACCGCCTTGCGGCGTGACCAGGCGGCTGCCGTTTGGCAATTGGGCGGCCAGTTGTTGGCTCAAGGCGTGCCAGTTGGCTTGCAGCCGGCCGCGCAGCAGGCTGAGCATGTCCTCGTGCTGGCCGCCGGCCAGCAGCCGCGCCAGGGCCAGCTGGCTGGGCAGCGGCGTGGACAAGGAGCTGCATAACTTCAGGCCGACGATGCTGTCGCGGTAGCGCCCGGCGGCGATCCAGCCGACGCGGTAGCCCGGCGCCAGCGATTTGCTGAACGAGGCGCAGTGCAGCACGCTGCCGTTGCGGTCATAGGCTTTCAGCGGCAATGGGGCGTTTTCGCCGAAGTACAGCTCGCGGTAGGTGTCGTCCTCGATGATGGGCACGCGGTGGCGGTCCGCCAGGGTCAACAGCGCCTGCTTGTCGGCGTCGCTCATCGTCAGGCCGGTGGGGTGCTGGAAATTGGCCATCGCCAGAATGGCGGCAGGGCGGTGCTGGACGATCAACTGATCCAGCCGCTCCAGGTCCAAGGCCTGGCCTGGCGGCGTGGCCAGGGTGTGGGCGGCAATGCCCAGTTGCTCTAGCAGGTCGAACAGCGCCGGAAAGGCCGGCGTCAGCACCAGCATCGCCGCGTTGCCGGCCAGCCGGGCGACCGCGCGTATCGCCAGATTCAGCGCCTCCATCGCGCCGCAGGTCACCAGCAGCTCCTCGCCGTCCAGCTCTACGCCCTGCGCCAGATAGCGCAGCGCCAGTTCCCGGCGCAGGCCTTCATAGCCGGTGCTGGTCTGGCCGGTCAGCGCGTAGCGGTAGTCGCCCAGCGCGCGGGCCAGGGCGCGGTTAAGCGGCGTGGTGTTGATCAGCGCCGGGTTGATATAGGGACAGCCCCAGGGCATGGGCAGCGCGGCGGTCAGGTGCTCGATGCGGACGTCGCTGCCGTCGCCGTCCATCGTCAGCCGGCTGGGCGCGGCGCGCGCCAGCACGCGGAAGCCGGAGCGCGGCAGGGACGCAATCAGCCCCAGCCGTTCCAGTTCGGCATAGGCGCGCTGGGCGGTGGTGATGCTGATCTTGTGATCCTGGCACACCTTGCGCAGCGAGGGCATGCGGTCTCCGGCGCGCAGGTGGCCCTGTTCGATGGCGTGACGGAAGCGTTGGCTCAGTTGGCCGGTTTTGTTCATGCGCTTTTCCTGCCGGTTTATTCGCCGATGAAGCTGGATTTTTCCTTGACGGTGACGTCATCGTTCAGCGAGCGTATCACGAAGTGGATAGGGTGGGCGCCGCGGCTGGCGTGCTCGGGATTGGCCTGCACGCGCACCACCACGGTTTCGGTGTGCGCCGGCTTGACGTCGAAGACTTGCTCGGGGCGCTCCATGCGGATGCTGGGCAAGCCCTCCACCGTCACGCTATAGCGCTGCGCCTGTTCGGTGGTGTTGATCAGCCTGAGGTTGTAGCGGTTCTGCAGCATGCCGTCGTCGCTCTGCTCCACCAGGCTGGCGCGGTCGCGCAGCACGTCCACCTTGAACGGCTTCTTCAGCGCCAGCGCGGTGGTGGAGGCCACGATGATGCCGGCGAGCAGACAGGAATACACCGCGATGCGCGGCCTGTGCAGCGACTTGGCCGGCGCGGGTTTGCCCTGCAGCGCCTGGGCGCTGGTGTAGCGGATTAGCCCGCGCGGCGACTTCAGCTTGTCCATCACCTGGTCGCAGGCGTCGATGCAGGCGGCGCAGCCTATGCATTCATATTGCAGGCCGTTGCGGATGTCGATGCCGGTAGGGCAGACCTGCACGCAAATGCCGCAGTCCACGCAGCCTTTGACCGCGTTTTCGCTCTTGGCCTGCTGTTTGCCGCGCGGTTCGCCGCGCCGTTCGTCGTAGGAGATGATCAGGGTGTGGTCGTCGAACATCGCGCCCTGGAAGCGCGCGTATGGGCACATATGCAGACAGACCTTCTCGCGCAGCACCCCGGCCAGCAGCCAGGTGAAGCCGGCGTAGAACAGCGTCCAGAACAGGTCCCATGGGCCCACCTGCAGCGTGGCCAGTTCGCGTATCGGCGTGAAGTAGCCGACGAAGGTCAGGCCGGTCCACAGCGAAAACGCCCCCATCAGCAGCTGGGTGGCGCCTTTCTTGAAGAATTTGCCGGCGCTCATCGGCGCCGCGTCCAGCTTGCGGCGGGCCAGGTGGTCGCCCTGCACCAGCCGTTCTATCCATATCATGATCTGGGTGTATACAGTTTGCGGGCAGCTGTAACCGCACCATAGCCGGCCGGCCAGCGTGGTCCACAGGAACAGGCCCAGCGCCGATACCACCAATAGCGCCGCCAGATAGATGAAATCCTGCGGCCATAGACTGATGCCGAAGATCAGGAAGTGATGTTCCGCCAGGTTGAAGTGCACAGCCTGGCGGCCGTTCCATTGCAGCCAGGGCACGCCGAAGAATACCAGTTGCGTGAGCAGGACCATGCCGACGCGCAGGTTGTTGAAGCGGCCGCTGGTGAGTCTGGGGTGGATTTTGATTGGAACCGGCTGTATTTTGGGCTTGGACATGGCTGCCACCAGGCTATGAGGAATAACCATGTTTTACTGCTGGAAATCAGTACACACAATGAACAGAATCAGTCGGAAAAATATATACAGATGCCAACTGTCAGCCCGCTCTGTCTTTTGTTGAAGTCTCGCAGTATTGCTTGGCGCGCGGAGTTGGGTAATGCTTTTAGCATTGTTAATGTGTGGGGGAGATATGGGCGCTTATGTCCTGAATGAGGGTTTGGTCGCGGCGGCCACCCTGTATGCGGTCGGCGCGGCAAGCCCCGGCCCCAGCAATCTGGCGATCATGGGCGCGGCGATGAGCCATGGGCGGCTGCGCGCGCTGGCGATGGCGCTTGGCGTGGTGTTGGGGTCGCAATTCTGGGGGCTGCTGGCCGCCTGCGGGCTGGCCGGGATCATGCGTGAGGCCTGGTGGCTGATGATGGCGATGAAGCTGGCGGGAGGCGTTTATTTGCTGTACCTGGCGTTTCTGTCGGCCAGGCAGGCAGCGGTTGCGGATTGGGCGGCCCCCGCTGCTTTGGAGCCGGAAAAGAATGGCGCTTGGCGTTGGCTGCTCAAAGGCGCTGCCATGCACATGACCAACCCCAAAGCCATCTTGGTGTGGATGTCCATCGTCACGCTGGCGTTGCCGCGCGAGGGCGGCGGCGAGCAGGCCTTCCACGCGGTATGGGTTTGCGGCGGCATCGCCGTGCTGGTGTTCTTCGGCTATGCGCTGCTTTTTTCGACAGCGGCGGCGCGCGAGGGCTATCTGAAGGTGAGGCGTTGCTTCCAGGCTATTCTCGCGGCGGCTTTTGGCTGGGCCGGCGTGAAGATGCTGCTGGCCTCGTCGCGGACGGTATAAGCAATGGCCTGCGCGGGCAGGCCAGTGTCTTTTAGCGAGTCAGTTGCGGAAACAGCCGGTACAGGCCATCGACGATGATTTCCACCGATACGGCGGCCAGCAGCATGCCCATCACGCGATTGACGATATTGATGCCGGTCTGGCCCAGCAAGCGGGTCAGCGGGGTGGCCAGCGTCAGCGCGCCAAAGCAGGTCAGCGCCACCAGCAGGCTGCTGATCAGCAGATAGACCACCTGCACCCAGGAATGGGCGGTGGTGGCGTAGATGATGACGGTGGAGATGGTGCCGGGGCCGGTCATCAGCGGGATGGCCATCGGCACTACGGCGATATTGGTCTTGTGGCCGGCTTCCTCGCGCTCCTGCTTGGTGGTTTTGGTGGGGCCGGGCTTGGCGTTCATCAGCGCGATGGCGATCAGCATCAGCAGAATGCCGCCGCCGACCTGGAACGAGCCTATGCTGATGCCCAGAAAGCGCAGCAGCGTCTGGCCGACGATGGCGAACAGGCACATCACCACGGCTACCGCGATGGCGGTGGTCTTGGCGACTTTCTGTCTTTCTTCCTGGCTGGCGTTGGGCGTCAGGCTGATGAAGATGGGGATGGCGCCGAGCGGATTCACCAGAACCAGCAGGGCGACGAAGATTTTTGCGATTTCTATTTCCATGATCGGCCAATATTAGCGTGGACTGAAGTATCTTGCATTCACCGCGGGGACGTGAATCTGCACGCTTGCGCCACCGGCTCCGGCTAGGTTTCAGCATAGCCGCTTGGCGCGCTGCTCATGGCGCGGTCTGCATGGCAAACAAAACGCCGCTTGTAGGCGGCGTTTCAGGATGCGGAAGGCGCAAGGTCAATCCAGCAGCAGGCCTTCCAGCGTGCGGTGGTAGATATCCGCCAGCGGTTCGATATCGTCCACCGCTACGCACTCGTTGAGCTTGTGGATGGTGGCGTTGATCGGGCCGAACTCCACCAGCTCGCGCGCGATGCGCTTGATGAAGCGGCCGTCCGAGGTGCCGCCGGTGGTGGACAGTTCGGCCTTGGCATCGGCCACGTCGGCGATGGCCTGGCTCAGCGCCTCGGTCAAGGCGCCCGGCGGCGTGATGAAGGGCTGGCCGGACAGCTGCCAGTGCAGTTCATAAGCCAAGCCGTGCCGGTCCAAGATCCGATACACGCGTTCCTTCAGATTTTCCGCCGAGCTTTCCGGCGAGAAGCGGAAGTTGAACAGCAGCTCGCAGTGGCCGGGAATGACGTTGGTGGCGCCGGTGCCGGCCTGGATGTTCGACACCTGCCAGCTGGTGGGCGGGAAGAAGGCGTTGCCCTCGTCCCAGCGCGTGGCGGCCAGCTCGGCCAGCGCCGGGGCCAGCAGATGGATGGGGTTCTTCGCCAATTGCGGATAGGCGATGTGGCCCTGGATGCCGTGCACGATCAGCCGGCCGGACAGCGAGCCGCGGCGGCCGTTCTTGATGGTGTCGCCCAGGCGCTGTTCGGAGGTGGGCTCGCCGACGATGCAGTAATCTATCGTTTCGCCGCGCGCTTCCAGCGCATCCACCACTTTCACCGTGCCATCGGTCGCCACGCCTTCCTCGTCGGAGGTGATCAACAGCGCCAGCGAGCCCTTGTGGTCCGGATGCTCGGCGACGAAGCGTTCGCAGGCGGTGACGAAGGCGGCCAGCGAGGCTTTCATGTCCGCCGCGCCGCGGCCGTAGAGCAGGCCGTTTCGCACGGTCGGCTCGAACGGCGGGCTGTCCCACTTGTCCAGCGGGCCGGTGGGCACCACGTCGGTATGGCCGGCGAAGCAGAACAGCGGGCCGGCGTCGCCCTTGCGCGCCCAGAAGTTGTCCACGTCGCCGTGGCGCATCTTCTCCACCTTGAAGCCTATGGCTTCCAGCCGGCCTATCATCAGCGCCTGGCAGCCTTCGTCGCGCGGGGTGACGGAATCGCGGCGGATCAGTTCGCGAGTCAAATCCAGCGTCGCGCTCATTTGCCGAAGCGCTCCGCCCAGTCGGCCTCGGAGAAACCGACGCCGACTTTGCCGTCCCATTCCAGCACCGGGCGCTTGATCACGGACGGCTTGTCCAGCATCAGCGCGATGGCGCCGGCGGTTTCGTCCGCGGCCGCCTTGCTGTCGTCCGGCAGCGCGCGCCAGGTGGTGCCCTGGCGGTTCACCAGCTTGGCCAGCGGCACCTGGGCGGTCCAGGCCTGCAGGCGCGCGGCGTCTATGCCCTGTTTCTTGAAGTCGTGGAAAATGTAGTCGATGCCGTTGTCGGCCAGCCATTGGCGGGCCTTCTTCACGGTATTGCAGTTGGGAATGCCGTAGAGGGTAATCATCGGGTGGGTTTACAAGTCCAGTTTGATGCTGTCGAAGCTGGCCGCGCTGGCGGGGCCAGATTTGTCTTTGCCGCTTTCTTTGGATTGATTGACCAGCCAGTACAGATTGGTTGGCGAATCGGCGTTTTTCAGCGCCTCTTCCAGCGTGATGCGGCCGTCCCGATACAGCTGGTACAGCGCCTGCTCGAAGGTTTGCGCGCCATCGCTCATGCTGCTTTCGATGGCTTCCTTGATTTTGTCTATCTCGCCGGTGCGAATCAACTCTGCTATGTGTGGGGTATTGATCAGAAGTTCGATTGCCGGCGCGCGGCTGCCGTCGGCCGTGGCCACCAGTCGCTGCGACACCACCGCGCGCAGCGAGGCGGACAGATCCAGCAGCAGCGAGTGGCGGCTTTCCGGCGGGAAGAAATTGATCACGCGGTTCAGCATGTGGTAGCTGTTGTTGCCGTGCAGCGTGGAGATGCACAGATGGCCGGACTGGGCGTAGTTGATGGCGTGGATCAGGGTTTCCGCGTCGCGGATCTCGCCTATCATCAGCACGTCCGGCGCCTCGCGCATGGCGTTTTTCAGCGCGCGCTCGTAAGACAGCGTGTCGAAGCCGACTTCGCGCTGGTTGACGATGGATTGCTCGTGGCGGTGCAGAAACTCGATCGGGTCCTCGATGGTGAGGATGTGGCCCTTCATGTTCTGGTTGCGCATCTGCAGCATGGCCGCCACGGTCGAGCTCTTGCCGGAGCCGGTGGCGCCCACCACCAGAATCAGGCCGCGCTTCTGCTGGATCAGCTCGCCCAGCTTGGCCGGCAATTGCAGGCTTTCCAGCGACGGGATATTGGGCATGATGTAGCGCACCACCATGCTGACCGAGCCGCGCTGCCAGAAAATATTGATGCGGAAGCTGCCCAGGCCGGTGATGGGATGGCCCAGGTTCATTTCGCGCTCGCGCTCGAACTCGGCGATATCCTGTTCGCTCATCAGGCTGTAGGCCAGCTGTTTGACCATTTCAGCCGTCAACGGCTTGTCGTTGACCGGCTGCAATTCGCCGGCCACTTTCAGCATCGGCGGCGCCGCGCTGGTCATGAACAGATCGCTGGCCTTTTTTTCGGCCATCAGCTTGAAAAACGGCAACATCAGCATGAATCGCTTCCTGTACGGCGTATCTGGGTAGGCCACTATAGTGTAGTTGCCGCGGCCGGTGTTGTGTTTGTTCGAGGCAAAACAAAAGCCGCCCGGGAAGGGCGGCTTGCGGATGCTGCCGGATGGGATCAGGCTTGTTTGGCGGTTTCCTGATCGCGCAAGGCGCGGCGCAGAATCTTGCCGACGTTCGTTTTCGGCAGTTCCTGGCGGAATTCCACCAGCTTGGGCACTTTGTAGCCGGTCAGGTTCTCGCGGCAGTAGTGGATGATGTCCTTGTCGGTCAGCGCCGGGTCTTTCTTCACCACGAACACCTTGACCACTTCGCCGGATTTTTCGTCCGGCACGCCGATGCAGGCCACTTCCAGCACGCCCGGATGTCCTGCCACCACGTCTTCGATCTCGTTCGGGTAGACGTTGAAGCCGGACACTAGAATCATGTCCTTCTTGCGGTCCACCAATTTGACGAAGCCTTCCGGCGTGATCATCGCCATATCGCCGGTGGCGAGGAAGCCGTCCGCTCCCAGCACCTTGGCGGTTTCGTCCGGGCGCTTCCAGTAGCCGCGCATCACCTGCGGACCGCGGATGCAAAGCTCGCCCTGTTCGCCCTGCGGCACCGGCTTGCCTTCGGCGTCGCGGATTTCGATTTCCGTCGACGGCACCGGCAAGCCGATGGTGCCATTGTAGGCCTGCAGGTCCATCGGGTTGATGCAGGCGGCCGGACTGGTTTCAGTCAGGCCGTAGGCCTCGGCCAGGGTGACGCCGGTGACGGCCTTCCACTTGTCGGCCACCGCTTTTTGCACCGCCATGCCGCCGCCCAGCGTCAGCCGCCAGGTGGAGAAGTCCAGCTTGGCGAATTCCGGATTGTTGAGCAGCGCGTTGAACAGCGTGTTGACGCCGGTGATGCAGGTGATCGGGTATTTGCGCAGTTCCTTGATGAAGCCGGGGATGTCGCGCGGGTTCGGGATCAGCACGTTCAGCGCGCCCAGCTCGGTGAACACCATCAGGTTCGCGGTCAGCGAGAAGATATGGTACAGCGGCAGCGCGGTGACGATGACTTCCTGGCCTTCGCGCACCAGGGTGGAGACCCAGGCGCTGGCCTGCAGCATGTTGGCGACGATGTTCTTGTGCAGCAGCTCGGCGCCCTTGGCCACGCCGGTGGTGCCGCCGGTGTACTGCAGGAAGGCGATGTCGTCGTGCGTCAGCGTCACCTTGTCATACGGCTTGGCGCGGCCGGCGGCCAGCGCGTCGTTGAAGCCGATGTGGCCGGGGATGTGCCATGGCGGCACCATCTTCTTGACCTTTCGCACCACGAAGTTGGCCAGCTGGCGCTTGGGGAAGCCGAACATGTCGCCGATGGTGGCGATCACCACGTTCTTGACCTGGGTGCGCGGCAGCACCTGCTCCAGCACGTTAGCGAAGTTTTCCAGGATGACGATGGTTTCGGCGCCAGCGTCTTTCAGCTGGTGTTCCAGCTCGCGCGGGGTGTACAGCGGATTGACGTTGACCACCACGCCGCCGGCGCGCATGGTGCCGAAGACGGAAATGGGATATTGCAGCAGATTGGGCATCATGATCGCCACGCGATCGCCCTTCTTCACGCCGAGCTTGTGCTGCAGGAAGGAGGCGAACTGGCCGCTGAGCGCATCCAGCTCCGAATAGCTGAGCACCTTGTCCATGCAGGCCATGGCCGGGCGGTCGCCGAACTTCTTGACGCTGCGGTCGAACACCTCGATGACCGACTGGAACTGATTGATATCGATCTCGTGGGCAACCCCAGCCTGGTAGTTTTTAAGCCACACCTTATCCATAAATCCGGGTTTCTCCGTCGTGCGGGTTTTAGCGAGCATCGCGCCAGCGCGCGCCGGCGGCGATCCGGTTTTAGCGAGTCGCTGTTTTTTAATCGTTTTCTTCGCGGCCCGTGAAGCTGGCCGCTGGGCTCAAACTGATGTTTGATTCGCGGTAATGTACCGTAACTGAAAAACTCTCGCAAAAATTGTCTGGCATGGAGCCGGGCCGGGGCGGGGCGCTGGTCGGGCCTATGGGCGGTTTGCGATCATTCGGCGCAGCGCAGCTTGGGGGGATGGAGCGTGTGCGGGTTGGGCCCGGCCACAAGGCATGGCGGCCCCAGAGTCCGCTCCCCATGGCTGGCTTTTGCCGGCGCGCGGCCAAAATGCCCTGGCAGCGAAGGGCTGGAGCGGCTGGCGTTTGTGGCGAGCGCTTTTCGGCGGAAAATGGCCGCCGGCAGACAAAGAACGCGGCCGGGCGCTTAGGTTTTCTTTTTTGCGGAAATAGGTTACAATCGCAGCGGTTAGGGATGGGCGTTTCGCCCATTTTTTATTTGTGGAAAAAGCAATGGATGTTCGTTTGCTGCTGGAAAACACCCTGCAGGGTTTCGGCTACGAGTTGGTCGATTTTGAAATGACCCCGGGTGGCGGTTTTCGCGTATTTCTCGACAAGCCCGGTGGCATCACCGTGGAAGACTGCGTGTTGGTGAGCAATCACCTGACTCGACTGTTCATGGTCGAGAACGTGGACTACGAGCGACTGGAAGTCTCTTCGCCGGGCCTGGATCGTCCTTTGAAGAAGGAAGCCGATTTCGTCCGTTTCGCCGGTCAGCTCGCCAAGATCAAGACGCGGATGCCGATCGAGCAGCAGAAGAAATTTACCGGTCGTCTTGCCGGGGTCGAAGACGGCTCCGTGAAGCTGGATGTGGATGGCCGCATCGTGGTGATTCCGTTCGCCAACATCGACAAGGCTCGTCTCGAGCCTGAGTTTTGATGCCTGGACGGCGATAGCCCGCGCTAAAGGACAAAATTCGGAGAGGAATGCATGAGTCGCGAGATTTTGTTGCTGGTGGATGCCCTGGCGAGCGAAAAGAATGTCAGCAAGGATGTGGTGTTTTCCGCCCTTGAGATGGCGCTTGCCTCGGCAACCAAGAAAAAGTTTACCGATGACGAGATGGATGTGCGCGTCGAAATCGATCGCCACACCGGTCAGTACCAGACCTTCCGCCGCTGGCTGGTGGTGGAAGATGAGCTGCTGGAATCCGAAAGCAAGGAAATCGGCCTGGTCGATGCTCGCGAGCGTGATCCGCGCGTCGAGCTGGGCGCCTATATTGAAGAACCGATGGAAGCGGTGGAGTTCGGACGCATCGGCGCGCAGACCGCCAAGCAGGTCATCCTGCAGCGCATCCGCGACGCCGAGCGCGAACAGCTGCTGAACGAATTCCTGCAGCGCCGCGAGCACCTGGTGATCGGCACCATCAAGCGCATCGAACGCGGCAATGCCATCGTCGAATGCGGCAAGCTGGAAGCCGTGCTGCCGCGCGATCAGATGATTCCGAAGGAAAACCTGCGCGTGGGCGACCGCGTCAAGGCTTTCCTGCTGCGCATCGACCGCCAAGGTCGCGGCCCGCAACTGATCCTGTCCCGCACCTCGCCGGATTTCCTGGTCAAACTGTTTGAGCTGGAAGTGCCGGAGATCGACGAAGGCATGCTGGAAATCCGCGCCGCGGTGCGCGATGCCGGCATGCGCGCCAAGATCGCCGTCAAGGCCAACGACGCCCGCATCGATCCGCAAGGCACCTGCATCGGCATGCGCGGTTCCCGCGTTCAGGCGGTGACGCAGGAACTGGCGGGCGAGCGCGTCGACATCGTGCTGTGGGCGCCGGAACCGGCTCAGTTCGTCATCAACGCGCTGTCGCCGGCTGAAGTCAGCCGCATCATGGTGGACGAAGACAATCACAGCATGGATGTGATCGTTGAGGAAGACCAACTGGCGCTGGCCATCGGCCGTAGCGGCCAGAACGTCAAGCTCGCTGCGGAGCTGACCGGCTGGTACCTGAACATCATGACCGTGACCGAGGCCGAAGAGAAGCACCAGGCCGAGGACGCCGCGCTGCGCCAGCTGTTCGTCAGCGCGCTGGGCGTGGAAGAAGACATCGCAGCCAAGCTGGTGAACGAAGGCTTTGCCGCGCTGGAAGAAGTGGCCTATGTGCCGCTGGAAGAAATGCTGGAAATCGAAGGCTTCAACGAGGAGCTGGTGGGCGAGCTGCGCAGCCGCGCCCGTGATGCGCTCCTGACTCAGGCCATTGCGTCCGAAGAGCAGGTCGAAAACGTATCGGATGACCTGAAGGACATGGAAGGCCTGGATGCCGAGCTGGTTCGCAAGCTGGCCGCAGGCGGCGTGAACACCCGCGACGATCTGGCCGACTTGGCTGTTGACGATCTGGTGGACATGACCGGCATGGAAGCGGAAGCTGCACGCGCAATCATCATGAAGGCGCGCGAACACTGGTTCAACCAGTAAGGCTTTCTCGGGAAGTATTTACGGAATTTGGGAAGACGAATGGTTTTGACGAATGTAAAACAATTTGCCAGTGAGATGAATCTCTCGCCGGAACGCCTGCTGGAACAGCTGAAGGCGGCCGGCGTGAGCAAGCGCTCGCCGGAAGACACCCTGTCGGCGCAAGACAAGTCCCAGCTCCTGGACTATCTGAAGCGTGCGCATGGCGCGCGCGAGGACGGCGGCATTACGCTGACCCGCAAGTCCACCTCCGAGGTGAAAAAAGCCGACGGCGGCACCGTGACTGTGGAAACCCGCAAGAAGCGCGTGGTGGCGCGTCCGGAAGAAGCACCGCGCGCCGAAGCGCCGAAGCCGGCCGAACCGGCTCCCGCTCCGGCCGCCAAGCCTGCGGAAGCCAAGCCCGAGCCTAAGCCGGAGCCCAAGGTCGAGGTGAAGCCGGAAGCCAAGCCCGAGCCGAAGCCGGAGCCCAAGGTGGAAGCCAAGCCGGAACCGAAGCCCGAGCCGAAGCCGGCCGCCGCGCCGGCTCCGCGCACAGTCGCCTCCATCCTGTCGCCGGAAGAAATCGCCGCGCGTGAAGCTGAAGAGAAGCGTCAGGCCGCGTTCCGCGCCCGTCAAGAAGCGCTGATGCGCGAAAAGATCGAGCGCGAGGAACGTCGCCAGGCTGCCAAGCTGGCGGCTTCGCAACCGGCTCCGGCACCCGCTCCGGTCGTCGAACCGCCGCGCGAAGAGCGCCGCGACGAGCGTCGTCCGGCCCCGGCTGGCGACAACCGCGGTCCGCGCGGCAACGATAACCGCGACAACCGTGGCCCGCGCCCGGCTGGCGCCGGTGACCGTGGCCCGCGTCCGGCAGGTACCGGCGATCGCGGTCCGCGCCCGGCAGGCGCTGGCGACCGTGGTCCGCGTCCGGCAGGCGCCGGCGATCGCGGCCCGCGTCCGGCTGGGGACAACCGTGGTCCGCGCCCGGCTGGCGATAACCGCGGCCCGCGTCCTGGCGTAGCCGGCGCACCTGGCGCCCCGACCGTGCCGGCGACGGTTGCCGGTCGTCCGGATGCCAAGAAGGGCGGCGGCAACAAAAAGGGTGGCGATCGTTGGGATGAAGGCAAGAAGGGCGGCCGCGGTCTGAAGACCAAGGGCGGCGACGCCGGCAACGACTGGAAGTCGCGCGGCGGCAAGGGCAAGAACAAGCAGAACAACCAGCACGCCTTCCAGGCGCCGACCGAACCCATCGTGCATGAAGTCCTGGTGCCGGAAACCATCACCGTGGCCGAACTGGCCCACCGGATGGCCGTGAAGGCGGTTGAAGTGATCAAGACCCTGATGAAGATGGGCATGATGGTCACCATCAACCAGGTGCTGGATCAGGAAACCGCGTTGATCGTGGTGGAAGAAATGGGCCACATCGGCAAGGCCGCTCAGGCGGACGATCCGGAAGCCTACCTGGAAGTGACCGGCGGTGAGACCGTCGAAGTGGTGGAAAAGCCGCGCTCCCCGGTGGTGACCGTGATGGGCCACGTGGACCATGGCAAGACCTCGCTGCTGGACTACATCCGTCGCGCCAAAGTGGCGGCGGGCGAAGCCGGCGGCATTACCCAGCACATCGGCGCTTACCACGTGGAAACCCCGCGCGGCATGATCACCTTCCTGGATACCCCGGGTCACGAAGCGTTTACCGCGATGCGTGCCCGCGGCGCCAAGGCTACGGACATCGTGGTGCTGGTGGTGGCGGCCGACGACGGCGTGATGCCGCAGACGATCGAAGCGATTCACCACGCCAAGGCGGCCAAGGTGCCGATGGTGGTGGCGGTCAACAAGATCGACAAGCAGGGCGCCAACCCGGAACGTATCCGCCAGGAACTGGTATCGCACGAAGTGGTGCCGGAAGACTGGGGCGGCGATACTCAGTTCGTCGAAGTGTCGGCCAAGATGGGCCTGAACATCGATGCGCTGCTGGAAGCCATCCTGCTGCAGGCCGAAGTGCTGGAGTTGAAGGCGCCGGTGGAAACCCTGGCCAAGGGCATCATCGTCGAGGCCCGCCTCGACAAGGGCCGCGGTCCGGTCGCTACCCTGCTGGTTCAGTCCGGCACGCTGCGCAAGGGCGATGTGGTTCTGGCTGGCACGGCATTCGGCCGCGTCCGCGCCATGATGGACGAAAACGGCAAGGCCATCGAATCGGCCGGCCCGGCCATCCCGGTGGAAATCCTGGGCCTGTCCGACGTGCCGCTGGCTGGCGAAGACGCCATGGCGCTGGCCGACGAGAAGAAGGCGCGTGAAATCGCCCTGTTCCGCGCCGGCAAGTTCCGCGACGTGCGTCTGGCCAAGCAGCAAGCCGCCAAGCTGGAGAACATGTTCGCCCAGATGTCCGAAGGCGAGGTGCAAACCCTGTCCATCATCATCAAGGCGGACGTGCAAGGTTCGTACGAAGCGCTGGCCGGCAGCCTGCAGAAGCTGTCCACCGAAGAAGTTCGCGTGGCCATCCTGCACTCTGGCGTGGGCGGCATCAGCGAATCCGACGTCAACCTGGCGATCGCTTCCAAGGCCATCATCATCGGCTTCAACACCCGTGCCGACTCCGCCGCGCGCAAGCTGGCCGAGAACGAGGGCGTCGACATCCGTTACTACAACATCATCTATGATGCGGTGGACGAGGTGAAGGCCGCGCTGTCCGGCATGCTGGCGCCGGAGAAGAAGGAACAGATCCTGGGTACGGTCGAAATCCGTCAGGTGATCTCGGTTTCCAAGGTGGGCAATATCGCGGGTTGTATGGTGACCGACGGCATGATCAAGCGCTCCGCTTCGGTCCGTCTGATCCGCAACCACGTGGTGGTGCACACCGGCGAGCTGGAATCGCTGAAGCGCTTCAAGGACGACGTGAAGGAAGTCAAGCAAGGCTACGAGTGCGGCCTGATGCTGAAGAACTTCAACGACATCCAGGAAGGCGACCAACTGGAAGCGTTCGAAATCGTCGAAGTTGCGCGCTCTCTGTAATTGAGACGCCAAGGGCGGGCGCCGGTCTGACCGAAAGGTCGGCGGGCGCTCGCCTTTTTCATGTTTGTGCCACGAAACCCACGAAAAACACGAACAAACCAGCCCGAGGGCGGCAGTGACAAGACTGGCTTGGAGTGAACGCGCTGGCGCACCGTTCTGAGTATCGGTCTCGTGATTGTGTTTCGTGTTTTCCGTGGTTTTCGTGGCTAAAGCGGTTCTGTGAATCGCAAGGTAACGATTGGAATTATCATGGCCAAAGCCAAAAAAGGTTTTTCCCGCTCGGACCGCATCGCCGAGCAAATCCAGCGCGAGCTGGCCGAGCTGACCCGCAAGGGACTGAAGGATCCGCGCGCCGGCTGGATCACCATCACCCAGGTGGAGGTGACCCGCGACTACTCGCACGCCAAGGTGTATTACACCGTGATGGTGGATACCACCCGCGAAGCGACTCAGGAGGCGCTGGACAGCTCCGCCGGCTACCTGCGCAACGAGCTGGGCCGCGCGATCAAGATTTTCAGCATTCCGCAGCTGCACTTCGTGTATGACGACTCGGTCGAGCGCGGCATGCACCTGACCAGCCTGATCAACCAGGTGGCGCGCGAAGACGCGGAGAAGTTCGGCGATGTCGCCAACGGCGAGCCGGGCGAGGGCAAGGCGGAATGAGCAAGCCGCGCAGCAACCGCCGCCACATCGATGGCGTGCTGCTGATCGACAAGCCCTACGACATCTCCAGCAACAACGCGCTGCAGAAGGCGCGCTGGCTGCTGAACGCCGCCAAGGCCGGCCACACCGGCGTGCTGGACCCGCTGGCCACCGGCCTGCTGCCGGTGTGCCTGGGCGAGGCCACCAAGTTTTCGTCCTACTTGCTGGATGCCGACAAGGGCTACCGCGCGACGGTCAAGTTCGGCGTGGTGACCACCACCGGCGATGTGGAGGGCGAGGTGGTATCCGAGCGGCCCGTCAGCTTCAACCGCGAACAGCTGGAAGCGGTGCTGGAGCGTTTCCGCGGCAAGATCAGCCAGGTGCCGCCGATGTATTCTGCGCTGAAGCATCAGGGCAAACCGCTGTACGAATATGCCCGCGCCGGCATCGAGGTGCCGCGCGAGGCGCGCCAGGTCACCATCCGCAAGCTGGAGCTGTTGTCGTTCGACGGCATATCGGCCGAGATCGATGTGCTGTGCACCAAGGGCACCTATATCCGCACCTTGGGTTGCGATATTGGCGAGGCGCTCGGTTGCGGCGCGCATTTGACCGCGCTGCGCCGCACCGCGACCGGCGGTTTCACGCTGGACCAGTCGCATCAATTGGCCGCGCTGGAGCAGCTGGACATGCCGGCGCGCGAGGCGAAGCTGCTGCCGGCCGACGTGCTGGTTGCGCACTTTCCACAGGTCGAGCTGCCCGATGGCGAGATCGGCAAGTTTATGCACGGCCAACCCGTGCGTTTTGAACAAAAGTGTGAGAAAATGCAGCGTTTCCGGGTTTACCATCAGGTGACACGGAAATTTGTGGGGCTGGGCGAGGCTCGCGGCGATGGCCGCTTGCATCCGATCCGGCTCCTGGCGAACCAGGCCGAGGCCTGATCCGCCGCTTACCGGAGTGTGGAATGGGTTGGGTTTTCCGGCTCGCCGCACTTGTCGGGTTTTCAAACCCCCTACTGAAACTGGAGTAATCCAAATGGCAATGACCGCCGCTCAAAAAGCAGAAATCGTTAAAAGCTTCCAACGCGCTGAAGGCGACACTGGTTCGTCCGAAGTGCAGGTTGCCCTGCTGACCGCACGCATCAACGACCTGACCCCGCACTTCAAAGCCAACACCAAGGACCACCACAGCCGTCGTGGTCTGCTGAAGCTGGTTAGCCGTCGCCGCCGTCTGCTGGACTACCTGAAGGGCACTGACGCTGATGCTTACCGCGCGCTGATCGCCCGCCTGGGCCTGCGCAAGTAATCGGTATCCGGTTCTGAAAAAGTCGCAGCTTGCTGCGACTTTTTCACACCGACAGCTTCGCGAGTTTCAATTGTCGTGACAACGGGGGGAGCCTCTACAAATTCAGATCTAGCCGCAGGTCCGAATTTTTAGGGGTTCCCGTTGTTTTTTTCCGGCTCGCGATTTTTACAATCGAACCAAGATATAGGGAAACCCTCGTGTTCAATAAGATCACCAAAACCTTCCAGTTCGGCCGTCAAACCGTCACCCTGGAAACCGGTGAAATCGCCCGCCAGGCGTCCGGTTCCGTCGTCGTCACCGTTGACGACACCGTCGTGATGGTCAACGTGGTGGGCGGCAAGTCCGTCAAGCCGGGCCAAGATTTCTTCCCGCTGACCGTGGACTACCTGGAGCGCACCTACGCCGCCGGCAAGATCCCGGGCGGCTTCTTCAAGCGCGAAGGCAAGCAGTCCGAGAAGGAAGTGCTGACCAGCCGCCTGATCGACCGTCCGATCCGCCCGCTGTTCCCGGAAGGCTTCTACCATGACGTGCAGATCGTCGCCACCGTGCTGTCGCTGAATCCGGAAGTGGATTCCGACATCCCGGCGATGATCGGCGCTTCCGCCGCCCTGGCCATCTCCGGCCTGCCGTTCGCCGGCCCGATCGGCGCCGCCCGCGTTGGTTACATCAACGGCGAATACGTGCTGAACCCGACCAAGTCCGAACTGCAAACCTCGCAGATGGACTTGGTGGTGGCCGGTACCCAACGCGCCGTGCTGATGGTGGAATCCGAAGCCAAGGAACTGTCCGAAGCCGTGATGCTGGGCGGCGTGGTGTTCGGCCACGAGCAAATGCAAGCCGCGATCAAGGCCATCAACGAGCTGGCCGACGAAGTCAATCCGGTCATGTTCGACTGGGCCGCTCCGGCCAAGGACGAAGCGCTGATCGCCCAGATCCGCGGCATCGCCGGCGACAAGCTGGCCGAAGCCTTCCGTCTGCGTCAGAAGCAAGCTCGCACCGTTGCCATCAATGAAGCCTGGGATGCCGTCAAGGCCGCGCTGATCAACGAAGACACGGACACGCTGAAGGCCAACGAAATCAAGGGCATCTTCAAGGGCCTGGAAGCGGAAATCGTCCGCGGCCAGATCTTGGCCGGCGAGCCGCGCATCGACGGCCGCGATACCCGCACCGTGCGCCCGATCAGCATCCGCAACAACCTGCTGCCGCGCACCCACGGTTCCGCCCTGTTCACCCGCGGCGAAACCCAGGCGCTGGTTGTGGCCACGCTGGGCACCAAGCAGGACGAGCAGATCATCGACGCGCTGGCCGGCGAATACACCGAACGCTTCATGCTGCACTACAACTTCCCGCCGTACTCCACCGGCGAAGCTGGCCGCATGGGCCCGCCGAAGCGCCGCGAAATCGGCCACGGCCGTCTGGCCAAGCGCGCGCTGGTCGCCGTGCTGCCGCCGGAAACCGAGTTCGGCTACTCCATGCGCGTGGTTTCGGAAATCACCGAATCCAACGGCTCCTCCTCGATGGCTTCCGTCTGTGGCGGCTGCCTGTCGCTGCTGTCCGCCGGCGTGCCGCTGAAGGCGCACGTGGCCGGTATCGCCATGGGCCTGATCCTGGAAGGCAACCGCTTCGCCGTGCTGACCGACATCCTGGGCGATGAAGATCACCTGGGTGACATGGACTTCAAGGTAGCCGGCACCGCCGAAGGCATCACCGCGCTGCAGATGGACATCAAGATCCAGGGCATCACCAAGGAAATCATGCAGGTTGCGCTGGACCAGGCCAAGGAAGGCCGTCTGCACATCCTGGGCCTGATGAAGGAAGCCGTGGACGGCCCGCAAGAGCTGTCCGCCCACGCGCCACGCCTGTACGTGATGAAGATCAACCCGGAGAAAATCCGCGAAGTGATCGGCAAGGGCGGCGAAACCATCCGCGCCATCACCAAGGACACCGGTTGCGAGATCAATATCGAGGAAGACGGCACCATCACCATCGCTTCGGTCAGCAACGAGGGCGCGGAAGCGGCCAAGAAGCGCATCGAAGAGATCACCGTTGAAGTGGAAGTGGGCAAGGTGTACGAAGGCACCGTGGTCAAGATCCTCGACAACAACGTCGGCGCCATCGTCTCCATCCTGCCGGGCAAGGATGGTCTGGTTCACATCTCGCAGATCGCCAACGAGCGCATCAAGAATGTGTCCGATCACCTGAAGGAAGGTCAAGTGGTGAAGGTCAAGGCCATCGAAATGGACGACCGCGGTCGCATCCGCCTGTCCATCAAGGCCCTGCTGGAAGAAGAGGCGAAAACCGCCCAGGCGACCGCTGATTCCTTCGGTCTGAAGACGCAGTAATCCGCTTGCTGACCATCCTTTGTGGATGGTAGGGAAGAAAACAAAACCCCCGCCTTGGCGGGGGTTTTGTTTTGCGTTGCAAGAAAAGACGGCAGTTATTTGTGAAGATCGAACATGATGCCTTGCCCCGACTGACCCGTTGTGGCGGCGCCAAGTAACCGTCCTGTTTGCGTGTCCAGCATGGCGGCGCCATTGACGGATGTGCCGGCGCCCAGTGCACAGTTGTTGTTCAGGAAGGTTAGGCTGACTGTGTACAGGTTCAGCTTCGCATCCGGAGTGATGGTGCCATTGAAACGGCAGCCGCTGCCGCTGATGGTACTCTGTCCGCTGATTTGGCCATTGTTTGCGACGTTAACAATGATGCCGTCCATGCCAGAACGCGGAACGTAGCTGTTGCCGGCCAAGTTCCCTGCGATGGCGCTCAAACTCGCCGCTTGACCGCTGCCTGGCAAAGAAGGGGCGCTGGTTGTGCTCTTGTCGCCGTTGGCGTAGGACGAGGTGACCGTCAGTTGGTTAGCTGTGAAACTGCCATTCACGCCAACCGACAGAATGCCGCTGTACATGTTGTAGTCCAGGCCAGAAGAGCTGAAGTTGCTGCCGTTGTATTTTAAATTGCCGGTGATGAAGCCATCCAGCAGGGCGCTGATGCCTGAGCGAGAATACAGCACCCAATAATCGCCGTTTGCTAGGACGACACCCCAGATGGTGCGGTTAAGATCGGAAACACCCTTCCAGATTCCACTGGCATTGCTGGCCGGGGTCGTTGCCTGGTTGTTGCCTGGGGAGGAATTGCCGCCAGAAGACAGCCCGCCGTTGCCACTATCTCCACCGCCGCCGCCGCATGCAGAAAGCGTGGCGGCCAGCATTGTCATCAGGATTGCTTTTTTCATTTTTATTCCAAATTGTATTGAATATGCATTCGTATTTTATTGGGGGGCGGAGAGTTAGGGCAAGTAGCTAGACGCGGTAATGGATGTAGTTTGAGATTCGTCATGCAAAACGGAATAGCCCTGTAGGGCGGGCAGGCCTTTGGCCTTGCCCGCGTGCAAGATGCATGCTGGCGATTGACGTGTGCGGATGGAACGGGTATTGGGACGCGGGCTTGGCTGATGGATCGCGGGTATGACCTGATTGGCCAACCCGCGTTTCGGGTAGGTTCAATTTCCCATCAGCGGCCGCAGCTTGGCGCGCGTCTCGCGCAAGATGCGCGCCGTGGTGTCCCAGTCCACGCAGGGGTCGGTGATGGAGCAGCCGTAGCGCAGCTGGGACAGGTCGGCCGGTATCGGCTGGTTGCCGCCTTCGATGAAGCTCTCCAGCATGAAGGCGCGGATGCTGCGGTTGCCGTGGACGATCTGGGAGACCGCGTCGGCCAGCACCATGGGCTGCAATGCGTGGTTTTTCCAGGAGTTGCCGTGGGCGCAGTCCACCATGATCACCGGCGGGATATCGCGCTTTTTCAGCGCCTGTTCGGCCAGCGCGATGCTGACCGAGTCGTAGTTGGGCCGGCCGCCGCCGCCGCGCAGCACCAGATGGCCATGTGGATTGCCGCGGCTGTTCACCACTGCGACTTGACCGGCGTGGTCCATGCCCAGGAAGGCGTGCGGGCTGCTGGCGGAGACGATGGCGTTGAGCGCCGCGTCCAGGGTGCCGTCGGTGCTGTTCTTGAAGCCCACCGCGCTGTCCAGCGCCGAGGCCAGTTCGCGGTGGATTTGCGATTCCGTGGTGCGGGCGCCGATGGCGGTCCAGCTGTACAGGTCGGCCAGGTATAGCGGCGACAGCGGGTCCAGGGCCTCGCCGGCCAGCGGCAGGCCCCGTTCTGCAGCGGCCAGCAGGAAGCGCCGGGCGATGTGCATGCCCTCGTCCATGCAGCAGCTGTCGTCCAGATACGGGTCGTTGATCAGGCCTTTCCAACCCACGCTGGTGCGCGGCTTTTCGAAATAAGCGCGCATGACGATCAGCAAGGTGTCGTCCAGCTCCGCCGCCAGTTCGGCCAGCCGCGAGGCGTAGTCCAGGCCGGCGCGCGGGTCGTGTATCGAGCAGGGGCCGATCACCACCAGCCAGCGCGGGTCTTGTCCGGAGAGCACGCGTTTCACGGCGGCGCGGCCGGCATTCACCGATTGCGCCGCGCGCGCGCTTTGCGGCAGGCTGCGCAGCAGTTCGGCCGGGCTGGGCATGGCGCGGTAGTCGGCCTGGCTGGCCGGCGGCAGGGAGGGGGTGTGGCCGGCAGCGCGCAAAGGGCTGTCTGGCCAGGCGAGGGTAGTCATGGGTCTTCTCCGCGAAGCGATCCGCAAACCGTCAGCGGATGCGCTCCGTTGTTTGCGGCAGGGGCGGCGCATATGGCGGCCGCCCCGGATGGGGACATGTGCGACAGGATGGCGCGGGCTTGCCACGGTTCAGGGCAAGGATGGGGCTGCGCCTTGTCGCGTTCATGTCAGGCCGCCAGCGTCGCGCCACCATCCACCACCACGTCCTGCATGGTGATGTGGCCGGCCAGATCGGAAGCCAGGAACAGCACGGCGCCGGCCACGTCGGCCGGGGTGGCCAGCTTGCCCAGCGGAATGCCCAGCCGGAACGCTTCCGGCTTGCCGGCGATGGTGCGGGCAGCCCCGCTGTCGTCCTGCCACATGCCGCGCAGCATCGGCGTGTCTGTGGAGCCGGGCGACACCACGTTGCAACGCACGCCGTACGGCGCCAGCTCCAGCGCCGCGTTGTGGCTCAGGCTCGCCATGGCGGCCTTGGATGCGCCGTAGGCGGCCATGTCCAGGCGCGGCACGTGGGCGGCGTTGGACGCCACGTTGACGATGGCTCCGGCGCGGCGCGCCTTGAAATGCGGCAGCAGCGCGCGCATCAGGTAGAACGGTCCGCTGACGTTGACGTCCAGGCATTGCTGCCAGTCGTCCAGCGACAGCGTGTCCAGTCCGCCTAGGCGCAGCACGCCGGCGGCGTTCACCAGCACGTTCGGCAGGGCGTCCTCTTCGGCCATCTGGCGGCACAGCGCGGATACAGCCCCGGCGTCGCGGATGTCCAGCGGCAGCTCCCGCAGCGCGTCGTCGCGGGCGGTCGGCTGTTCAAACTGCAGATCCAGCGCGATGACGCGCGCGCCGGCTTCGACGAAGCGCTTGGCCACTTCGCGGCCTATGCCTTGCGCCGCGCCAGTGACCCACACGCATTGTCCGCTGAAATCGAACCCGCGCATGCTCATGCCTCCTGCGGCAGCTTGGCGGCGATGGCTGTCCACCAGCCATCCAGCGTGGGTTCGCGGGCCAGGTCTTCAAAACCGATGTCGAGACCCTGCGCTTGCCACTTGCCCACCAGCTCCATCAGGCGGATGGAGTCCAGGCCGTAGTCCAGCAGATTGTCGTCCGCGGCCAGGCTGTCGTCGCCATCGGCCAGCACGGTCAGCACCTGCGTTTTCAGCCAATCGCGAGTAAATGCTTCCTGCCCTCCCTCCGTCAGAGAGGAGGCGGCGATGACCGATCCGCAGCGGGTCGCCACATAGCGCAGCGCCATTTTGTGCTCGTCCTCGCTGAAGTCCGCCACCGCGTCGCCAACCAGAAAGGCCTGGATGTCGCGCATGAAGGCGTCGCAGGCGGTCATCATGCAGCCGATGTGGGCGTAGACGCCGCAGATCACCAGCTGGTCGCGGCCCCAATCCTTCATCCTTTGCTGCAGATCGCTGCGCTGGAAGGCGCTGTAGCGCCATTTGACCAGCACGGTATCCTGCGGCCGCGGGGCGATCAGCGGCGTCACCGCTTGCAAGGCCGGATCGGCGGTGGTGAGGCCGGGGCCCCACATATCATTCAGCAGCGCGCGGTCTTCCGGTTTTTGTTCCGTCGGCTGCGCGGTGTAGACCACCGGCACGCCGTTGCGGTCGGCCCAGTCGCGCAGCGCGGCGATGCGGCCGGTCAGCTCCTGCATCAGCGGGCTGTCCTCGCCGTAGAAGGCCAGGAAATAGCGCTGCATGTCATGGATCAGCAGCGCCGCGCGAGCGGGGTCGACTTGCCAGGCGGTCTTGTTGGCCGGAAAGTCGGCGGCTTGCGGCAAGGGGTAGGCGTTGAGTTTGGGGATGCTCATGGGTTCAGGCTCCGGCTGCGGTGGCCAACTGGGCGCGCAGCGTTTGTTTGTCTATCTTGCCGACGTGGGTCAGCGGCAGGGCTGCGGTCAGCTCGAAACGATCCGGCAGCTTGTAATCGGCCACGCCGATTTCGCGCAGGAAGCGGCGCAGGGCCACCGCGCGTAGGCCATCGTCGCGCGGCACGATGAAAGCGCAGCTCTTTTCGCCCAGCATGCTGTCCGGCATGGCCACCAGCGCGGCCTGCGCCACTTGCGGGTGTTGCAGCAGCAGGTGTTCGATTTCCTCCGCCGCGATTTTTTCGCCGCCGCGGTTGATCTGGTCTTTTACCCGGCCCACCACGCGCAGATAGCCGTTCTCGTCGGCCACCACCATGTCGCCGGAGTAGTAGAAGCCTTCGTTGTCGAACACGCGGGCATTGTGCTCAGGCGCCTGGTAATAGCCGCGGAAGGTGTACGGGCCGCGCGTGGCGAGCATGCCGGGCGTGCCGATGGGCACGGCATGGCCGGCCTCGTCCACCACTTTCACCTCGTCGCCGTCGCTCATCGGCCGGCCCTGGCAGGTAAAGACGATGTCGTCGGCGTCGTCCAGCCGGGTGTAATTGACCAGGCCCTCGGCCATGCCGAAGACCTGCTGCAGCCGGCAACCCAGCACGGTCGGCACCTGGCGCGCCATGGACTCGGCAAAGCTGGCGCCTCCCACTTGCAGCAGCTTCAGGCTTTTCAGCTGGGCCTCTCGCCCCGGCGCGGCTTGCAGCCACAGCGCCACGGCCGGCGGCACTAGCGCGGCGATGTTCACTTGATGTTTTTCGATCAGCTCGAAGCAGGCCATCGGTTCCGGGCTGGGTGCCAGCGCCACGGCGCCGCCGGCGTGGAATACGCCCAGCGCGCCGGGTGAGCTGAGCGGGAAGTTGTGCGGCGCCGGCAGCGCGCACAGGAAGCGGGTGTGCGGGCCGAGTTCGCAGATTTCGGCGCTGCGGCGCACGCTGTAGAAGTAATCGTTGTGGGTGCGCGGAATCAGCTTGGGGGTGCCGGTGCTGCCGCCGGACAGCTGGAAGAAAGCCACTTCGTCGGCGGCGCTGGGGCCGGCATGGTCCGGCAGCGCGGCATCCTGCCGCAACACGGCTTCCAGCGTGTCGTGGGCGAACAGGTGCAGGCGCAGATCCGGCGCCATCGCGCGCAGCTCGTGCAATATCGCGTCGTCGTGAAACAGGCCATGGCTGCGGTCCGCGATCAGCAGTTTCGGCTGGATCTGCCGCGCGTAGGCGGACAGTTCCAGCTTCTGGTGGCTGAACAAGGCATTGACCGGCGCCACGCCCAGCTTGAACAGGGCGAACAGCACGATGTAGAACTCGGCCACATTGGGCAGTTGCACCAGGGCCGTATCGTGGCGGCGCAGGCCTTGCCGATGCAGCCAGGCGGCCAGGTTATTAGACTGGCGGTCCAGTTCGGCGTAGCTGATTGCGCGTTCGCCGCACAGGATGGCTGGCGCGTGCGGACGCTCGCGGCATTGCCGCTGCAGCATCTCGGTCATCGGCAAGTCGGTCCACCAGCCTGCGGCGCGATAACGGGCGGCCAGCGCTTGCGGCCATGGGGTGAAGGCGATGCTCATGCCAGCGCCTCCATGCCGGTGAGTCCGAAGGCGGCCAACATGGTGCCCAGCTTGGCCTGGGTTTCCGCCCATTCCGCTTCCGGAGTGGAGGCTTCCACAATGCCGGCGCCGGCGAACAGGCGGGCGCGGTTCTTGGCCACCGTGGCGCAGCGTATGGTGACCGCCCACTCGCCATTGCCTTCCTCGTCGCACCAGCCCACCATGCCGCTGAATACGCCGCGCTGGAACGGCTCGATCTGGCCGATCAGCTCGCGCGCGGCGGCCGTGGGGAAGCCGCAGATGGCGGGCGTGGGATGCAGCAGGCAAGCCAGCTTCAGCGCCGTCATGGAGGGGTCGGCCAGCCGGCCTTCTATGGGCGTGCCCAGATGCCACATCGCGCGGGTGCTGAGCAGGGATGGCGCATCGGGGATGGACAATTCCACGCAGTGCGGCGCCAGCACGCCGCGGATGTCCTCGATCACCAGACTGTGTTCGTAATGATCCTTGGCCGATTGCAACAAGGCGTCGCCTGCGGCCTGATCGGCATGGGCGTCCGCCTGGCGTTTGGCGGAGCCGGCCAGCGGGAAGGTGTGGACGCTGGCGCCGTGCTTGCGCAGCAGCAACTCCGGGCTGACGCCGACCAGATGGCCGCCAACGCTCAGCGGCAGCTGAAACTGATAGCCGTGCGGGTTCTGTCGGCACAAGGCATCGAATATCTTGTCGGCCGCCAACGGTTCGGCAAACTCCACCTCATAGACGCGGGACAGCACAGCCTTGCGGATATCGCCATGGCGGAAGCGGGCGATGGCCTGGCATACGGCGGACTTGAACCCCGGCTCGTCCGGCATGCTGCGCGCGCTGACGGCCTGGCCGGCGGCGGCCGCGCGGCGGGAGGCGGCCTCAAGCCGTTCTGCGCGGTCGAAAAAGCCGTGGCAGGACGGGATGAACAGCTCGGACGGCTGGTCCATGTCGAAAGGAATGGCGCCCATCAGCACCGGCTTGTCGATGCCGGCGGCGCGGGCGCGGGCGAAGGCTTGGGTGACGGCGGTCTGGAAGTGACGGTCTTTCGCCGGAACGCTCAGGCGGCTATGGATGCCGGCGGCCTTCAGGCTGCGATGGGCGGACAGAAAATAGAAAACATCGTCGGTCTGGCTGGTCATCACGGATGGCTTGCTCATGGCAGGCTCCAGTTGATAATGATAATAATTATCGTTCAAAGTTATAGCCAAAGCTGGACTAAGTCAACTGTAAAAATGCGGCTTAATTCATTTGGTATGAGATTTGTTTTTCCGAAAACTAGATGGAGGGTGGAGTATTGCTTTGCGCCGGGCATTGCCCGGCAAGCATTACCCCGTTATCAGCCGCCTGGCCAGCGCTTCCCCGATCCGCCGCATGGGTTGCGGATCGCTCATGCCGATGTGATCGCAGTCCAGCTCCATCACCTCCAGCCGGCCGTTCAGGTAGGGCTCCCAGTCGGCTGCCTGCGGTCCATCCGCAGGATGATGGCTGGCGCGGAACAACAGCATGTCGCCGTGGCAGCGCGGCGTCTGGCTGGCGCGGAAGTGCTGCATGCCTTGCCACGACGCCAAGGCGAGTTTCTCCAGCGCGGCACGGCCCAGCGGCGCCAGCGGACTGCCGGGGCGCAGCAGCCGCTGGTAGATGGCCTCGTTGTCCAGGGGCTGGCCATCGGGATCGACGTCGAGTTCGCCGTTGACGCTGAGCACCGTCACCAGCGCGTCGCGCAGGGTGGGGGCGGGACGGCCTTGCCAGCGTGTGACCGGGTAGCTGTCCATCAGCGCCAAGAGTTCTATGTTTTCGTCGGCTTGTTGCAGCGCGGCGGCCATGGCCTGGACCAGCGCGCCGCCCAGCGACCAGCCGAGCAGCCGGTACGGTCCGCGCGGCTGAATGGCGCGGATTTGCTTTATATAACCATCCACCATGGCTGCGAAGCTGTCCGGCGTCTCGCCGCGTATGCCCGCTGCCTGCAGGCCGTAGATGGCTACGCCGGGCAGGTGGCGCGCCAGGCCCAGATAGCACCAGGACAGTCCTTCCGCCGGATGCAGGCAGAACAGCGCCGGCAGCGCGCCAGGCTGTATGGTCAGCAAGGGGCCGAACGGGTCACTGTCTTGCGCGGGCGGCCGGTGCGCCGCCGGGGCGGACAGCGCTTGCGCCAGTGCGCTGACGGTGTGATGGGTGAACAAGGCGGAAACGGGGACTTCGCGCTCCAGCTCGCGGCTCAGCCGGTTGGCGGCTTGAATCGCCTGCAGCGATTTGCCGCCCATGGCGAAGAAATTGGCATGGAGGCTGTCCGGCATAGCGCCCAACACCTGCTG
This sequence comes from Chromobacterium sinusclupearum, assembly GCF_002902845.1. GTDB lineage: Bacteria > Pseudomonadota > Gammaproteobacteria > Burkholderiales > Chromobacteriaceae > Chromobacterium > Chromobacterium sinusclupearum. The sequence continues at coordinate 21,995 of NZ_PPTF01000008.1, read as the reverse complement.
CCAGACGGCCATGATCTTTTGTTGCAGCGGCGTGGCATCTCCGGCGTCCGACGAAGCGGCGGGCGCGTCATCGGCCAGCAGGGCCAACTGCTTGCGGTCTATCTTGCCGTTGACGTTGCGCGGCAGTTGCGGCAGCCAGTGCCAGCGGTCAGGAATGGCGGCGGCGGGCAAGACATCCGCCAGCGCGTGGCGCAGCGCGGCCGCATCGGCTTGCTCCTCCCCGCTCAGGAAGGCGGCCAGCGTGTAGCCGCCTCCGGCCCGCGGCAGGCCGATCACCGCGGCTTCCCGCACCGAGGGATGGGCCAGCAGCGCGTTTTCCACTTCGGCCGGATCGATTCGCAGGCCGCTGATCTTCAGCTCCTGGTCCAAGCGGCCCAGGAAGCGGAGCTGGCCATCGCGCCAGGCGACTCGATCTCCGGTGCGGTAGGCGCGCGGCGAGCCGGGCAGGGCGCTCAGTTCGACGAAGCGGCGCGCGGTCAATTCCGGCCGGTGCAGATAACCCAGCGCCAAGGCCTCGCCCAGCAGGCAAAGTTCGCCGGCCTCGCCCGCCGGAACCGGGCGCAATGTCTCGTCCACAATGACGGCGTCCACGCCGGGGCGGGGCAGGCCGATGGGCAGGCTGTCCGAACCGTCCCATGCCGCGCCGGGGCCGGACAGAATGGCGCCGGTGGCGATGATGGATGCCTCGGTCGGGCCGTAGCTGTTCAGCAGGACACAATTTGGCAGTAGCTCGCGCCAGCGGCTGGCGCGCTCGGGCAGGGCGGCTTCGCCGCCGATGATGACTAGGCGCACGCCGGACAGCTGCTCGGCCAGCTGCGGCGTCAGCGCATAGGCCAGCTCATGCCAGAAGGCGGTGGGCAGGTCCAGTACGTCAATGCCCAGCCCGGATACGGCATCGACAAAGGCCTGCATGGACTCCAGCATGGCTTCGTCGCGCACCTGCAAGGTGCCGCCATGGCATAGCGCGAGGAAGATTTCCTCCACGCTGGCGTCAAAATGCAGCGGCGCGAACTGCAGCATGCGTTCGCCCTGGGCAAACCGGTAGAACTGGCCGGCGCTGGAGACGAAATGCGCCAAGGCGCCGCGGCCTACCAGCACGCCGTTGGGCTTGCCGGTGGAGCCGGAGGTGTACAGCAGGTAGGCTGGCAGATGCGCCGCCGCGGGCATGGCGCGCATCTGCGATGGCGCGAAAGGCAAGGCCTCGTCCAGGCATAGCGTGGCGATGCCGCCCAGCTGCGCCGCCCAGCGCTGCCAGGTCAGCGCCAGCTTGGGCGCGGCATCGTCCAATACCATTTGCAGGCGCGCCGGCGGGCCGTGCGGGTCCAGCGGGACATAGCAGCCGCCTGCCCATAGCGTGGCCAGAATGGCGACGATCGCATCGACGCCGCGCGGCAGCAGAATCGCCACTCGCTCGCCGTCCTGCAGGCCCTGGGCGCGCAATTGACCGGCCAGGGCCTGGACTCTGGCCAGCAAGTGGCTATAGCTCAGTGTTTGCGGTCCGCAGACCAGCGCCGCCGCATCCGGCTGGCTGGCGGCTTGCTCGGCCAGATGGGTCATGACGTCCTGCGGCGGGCTAGCCAGCGCGGGGCCGTGCAGCACGGACAAGGGCGGCAGATGGGGCAGCAGCTCTGCCAACGGCGTGGCGGGTTCTGTTTGAGCCAGTTTGTCCAGCCAGCGCAGCAGCGATTGCCACAGCGCTTGCAGCCGCTCTGGCGGATAAGCGCGCGGATTGGCCTCCAGGCTGAAACGCCATTCTGTATTCAGCAGGCTGAGGTTGATGGACAGATCTTCCACCGGCCCGGCGCTGATCGGCAGGATGCGGGCATCCAACCCCGCGAACGGCGCGCGGCGGTCGAACGGCATCAGATTGACGACGGGGCCGAACAGCCGGTCATTGCCGGCCAGCCTGCCCAGATCGCCGCGCAGCCACTCGTAGCGGTAGCGCTGGCGGGGGCGGATGGCGCGCAGGCCATCTTCCGATTGGCGCACCAGTTCCGCCAGCGTGTCGCCTGGCGTCAGCCGCAGGCTGAACGGGGCGATATTCATCGCCATGCAGGGGATGTCCAGCGCGGCGGAACCGATGCGGTTCATCACCGGCAGGCCCAGGGTGATGTCGCGGCGGCCGGAGTGTTCCGCCAGCCAGGCGGCAACCGCGGCCAGCAGCCAACCTCCCCAATTGGCGCCGCATGTCTTGGCGGCAAGCTGCCAGCTGGCGATCTGCCGCGCGTCCAGCATGCCGCCGGCCTTGGCGACATGATCGGCCAGTGGCTGCGGCGGCGCGAGCGTCACCGCGGCCGGAAAATAGCCTTGCCGTTGTTGCCAGAAGGCGCGGTCATGGTCCCGATCCATCGATGCGCGATAAGCCTGGTCTTCCGCCAGCACTTTTTGCAGCGACCAGTCGGGCAGGGGAGGCATGGCTTGGCCGGACGCCCGCGCGCTGTAGCGCGCAGCGATCGCCTTGGCTAGCAGGCCGTAGCCGTAGCCGTCCAGCGCGATGTGGTGCGTTTGCAGATACCACAGGTGATGGCGAGGGCCGAGTTTCAGCAGCGCCGCGCGGAACGGGCGTTCGGAATCGGTTTGCCAGGGGCGGGACAGGGACTCGCGCATCCAGGCATCGGCGGCCGCGCGCGGATCGGCCGCGCCGCTCAGGTCATGAAGGCCAGGGGGAGAAAACCGTTCCGCATGCGGCTGCTGCCACAGCGATTCGCCGTCGAAGTGGAACTGCATGTTCAGCGCCGGGCAGTGTGCAAGCACTTCCGCCGCGGATTCGAGCAGCGCCTCGGCAAGGAGAGGGCCGCGCAGTTCTATCGCTTCGGCGGTCCAGTAGGATGGATTGTGCGCTGCCAGTTGCTGGCCCATCCAGATGCCGTGCTGGGCGGCGCTGACGGGGAGGCGGGACGGTGTCGGGTTCATGATGTGCTGCTGGATGAGCCGCGCAGGCGGCTTGCGGAATGATGATGTCGCATAATAAATGCGATTGAGTATCAATTGCAATTAACTATGCGGAAATCTGCAAAATTTACGGCGATGACTGCCGCGGCCGGCGGGCCGCGGCGAGCAGGCGCCTTAGCCGGCGCGGCCTGCCAATCCATCCACCAGAATATGCGGCACGCCTTGCGGGCAGCGCTCCACGCGTCCTGTCACGCCGTAGACCGCGCGCAGCGTGGCGGCATCGATGACCTGCTCCGGCCGGCCGTTGGCCAGCAACTGGCCGCCTTTCAGCATCAGCACGCGGTCGGTATGGCGCAGCGCGGCGTTGAGGTCGTGCAGCACGATCACTGTCACCATGCCGCGGCGGCGGGTTTCGCGGCGCAGCAGGTCCATGACGTGGAACTGGTAGTTCAGGTCCAGCGCCGATAGCGGCTCGTCCAGCAGCAGCACCGCCGGTTCGCGGATCAAGGCCTGGGCGATGCCCACCAGCTGGCGCTGGCCGCCGGACAGTTGGTCCAGATAATGGCGCGCCAGGTGGGCGATGCCCAAGGACTCCAGCAGCGCCACCACCTCGTCGTCGCCATGGCGGCGAAACAGACCCGCAGCCGTGGCCTGGCCGGCCACCATCAAGGACTCGAACACCGTCAGATGCACGCAGGGCGGCAGCGTTTGCGGCAGATAGGCGGCCTCGCCGTGGCGGCGGTTCAATGGCCTATCGCCCAGCCGCACCGCGCCGTCGCAAGCCTGCAGGCCTGCCAGCGCGCGCAGCAGCGTGGATTTGCCGCTGCCGTTGGGGCCGAGCAGGGCGGCGACTTCTCCGGCCGCCAGGCTGGGCACGCTGAGCTTGTTTATCACCCGGTGTTTGCCGTAGCTCACCGACAGGTTTTCCAGCGACAGAGGCCCGCTCATGTCCGACCTCCGTTGCGCAGCACGATGGCGATGAAGAAGGGTATGCCCACCAGCGAGGTGACGATGCCCACCGGCACGATGACGCCGGGAATCAGGTTCTTGGTGACACAGGAGGCCAGCGACAGGATGGCGGCGCCGGTCAGCGCGCTGACCGGCAGATAGAAGCGATGATCCTCGCCCACCAGCCGCCGCGCGATGTGCGGCGCGATCAGGCCGATGAAGCCTATGGTGCCGACGAAGGCCACCGCCAGCGCGGTGAGCAGGCTGGCGCGCAGCAAGGACGCCAGGCGCAGCCGGCGCACGTCTATGCCGAAGCTGGCGGCGCGGTCCTCGCCCAGCCTCAGCGCGGTGAGCCGCCAGGCATTGGCCATGGACCACGGCAGAATCAGCGCAAAAGCGCCGAACAGCAGCCCCAGCTTGGGCCAGTCGGCGCGCGACAGGCTGCCCATCAGCCAGAACACCAGGTCTTGCAGCGCGTCGGCGGTGGAAACGAACTGCAGCAGCGAAACCAGGGCGTTGAAGCTGAAGAACAGCGCGATGCCGAACAGCAGCACGCCGCTGGCGGCCATCCGCGTCACACGCGCCACGCCGTCCAGCAGCAGCGCGGAGCCGAGGGCGAAGACAAAGGCGTTGGCCGGCAGCATCCACGCCGCCGGCACGCCGGGCAGGCTGAGGTTCAGCAGAATGGCCAGCGCCGCGCCAAACGCCGCCGCTGGCTGCAGGCCCAGCGTGAACGGGTCGGCCAGCGGGTTGTGCAGCACGGTCTGCATCTCCGCGCCGGCCAGGCCCAGCGCCAGGCCGGCGGCGACGGCGATCAGGGCGTAGGGCAGGCGGATGTCCCATACGATGACGGCGGTGGACGGATCAGCCGTGGCCGGCTCAAGCAGCGTTTGCCAGAACTCGGCCAGCGGCAGGCCACTGGCGCCGGTGGTGACATCCAGCGTCAGCGAGGCGAATATCAGCCCGATCAAAAACGCGATCAGCAACAGCCGGCGCAGCAAGCGCCGTCGGTAGTCGGCGCAGATGGCCGAGGCGGCGGGCGCCGCCATGGCGTGTTCCATCATTTGCCGCCCCTCGCCCAGTACGTGCCCTGCGGCGGGATCGCCAGAAAGTCGCGGTGCAGTTGTTGCCAGCTGGCGTCGGGGTCCAGCTTAGCGAAGCGCTGCGGCTGCAGCGTTTTGGCGAAGGCTTCCAGCAGCACGATGTGGTAAGGCGTGTTGTAGAAGTGGTGCCAGGCGCCGAAAGTGCGGCCCTCGCGCACGGCGGCCAGCGCGCCCACCGGCTTGCGCGCGGCGGCTGCGGCCAGCGAGGCGCGCGCCTGGGCCGGCGCGATATCCGCGCCGAACTGGATGCCGGCCTTGTCGCCGGGCGCGGCGCTGCCGGTGCCGATATACCAGTCCGGCTTGGCGGCCAGGATGTGCTCCATATTGACTTCGCCCACCGCGCCCGGAATCAGCTTGTCGCCGATATTGACGCCGCCGGCGGCATCCACCAGCTCGCCCAGGCTGCCTTTGCCGGCGCTGGTGACATTGGGGAAGGCGCCGGCGCGCAGGTCGAGAAACACCTTGGGCTTCTGCTGCGCCGGGATGGCGGCCACGGTGTGGCGGATGGCGTCCATTTTGCTTTGATAGAAGCGGATGAAACGCTCCGCCTCTGCCTCGCGCTGCAGCGCCTGGCCCATGATGCGCAGGCTGGGCACGGTGTGCTCCAGCGGGGCGTTGCGGAAATCGACAAACACCACCGGCACTTTGGCGGCTTGCAGCTGTTTGACGATGGGGTTGTTCAGGCCGGGGCCGTGGCCGGAGACGCTGAAGATGGCGATGTCCGGTTTCAGCGCCAGCACTTTCTCGGCGCTGACCGAGTTCTCACTGGTGCCGCCTATCAGCGGGATGCGGTCAATTTCGGGGAAGCGCTTTTTGTATTGGGCGTAGGTTTGCGGGTCCAGCTGGCGGAAGTCGCCTTGCCAGCCGGCAATGCGGGCCAGCGGCTGCTTGCCTTCCAGCAGCGCCAGCGCGTAGAACAGCCGGCCTTCGCCCAGCAGGATGCGCTGCGTCTTGGCCGGCGCGTCCACTTTGCGGCCGGCGATGTCGGTGATGACGGCGGCCTGGGCGGTCAGCGCGCTTGTGGCGAACAGCGCTGCCAGCAGCAGGCGGGAGAATAGGGTTGTCATCGGGAATCCTTTACTTCTGCCAGTCGAGCTTGAGTTCCGGCTGCTTGGCCATCAAGCCCAGGTGCTCGTCCATGATGAATTCGATCTTGGCCAGCTTGTCGGCCGCGTCCGCCGCGCACACCATGTCCAGCGTGTCGCCCTGGCGCTGGATGTCGCAGGTGCCGATGGGAAACTGCACGTGGGCGCGATGGGTGTCGAAATCCACCGGCACTTTCAGCGCGTAGTGCTTGCACAGCTTGTACAGCACCTTGTCGGCGTGGGCGGTGGTCAAAGAAGCGCGGCTGCTCAGCATCTTGATTTCTCCTATTGCATAAACGGGAACAGGCAGTTGGCGGACCTGAAGGGTCCGGCAACTGCCGTGCGCGGCTTCCCGTCTGCTTGAGCCAAGCGGACGGGAAGTGCGGGGTTTAGAACTTGCCGGTCAGGGTCAGCCAATAGCGGCGGCCTTCGTCGACCATCCAGTTGCCGTTGAGGCCGTTGTCGCGTGCGCGGTCGTCGATGGCGACTTTGCGGTCGCCCACGTTCAGCACGGCGAAGTTGACGTCGAAGGTCTTGTTGATCTGGTAGGTGCCGCCCAGATCCCAGGTGCTGGAGCCGCCGCGGGTGCGGACGACGTTGGCTCCGTTGCGGAAACCGGTGTAGTACTGCTTGCCTTCAAAGTTGAGGCGGCTGTACACATCCAGTTTTTCCACCGGGTTCCAAGCCAGTTTGACGTTGCCGGCATGTTCCGGGGTTTTGTCCAGCGGCATGCCTTCCAGCGATTGGCCGGAGTAGCTGGTTTCCTTGCCGCCGTGGCGCTTGGACTTGGTGTAGGTGTAGTTGCCGGACACGGTCCAGCGCGGCGCAAACGCCCAGCTGCCGGAGAACTCCAGGCCATGGATGTCCACGTTGTCCACGTTGTCGTATACGTAGACGCGAGCCGGATTGCCCTTGGCGATCAATTCGTTGGTGAATTGGTCGGTGCCGTAGCTCACCACCTTGTTGCGGAAGCGGTTGAAGAAGGCGGTGGCGTTTGCGTTCAAGCCTTGGTTGTCGTCGAAGTGCAGGCTGGCTTCGTAAGTGGTGCTTTCTTCCGGCTTCAGCTTGGAGTTGCCGCACAGCAGGCCGGTTTCAACCTGGCTGCCGGTGCGCATGCAGTAGCCGTCGGTGCTCTGGCGGATGGTCGGCGCCTTGAAGCCCTTGCCCACGCCGCCTTTCAATGTCCAGTTGGCGTTCAGTTGATCCACTAGGTACAGGCGCGGCGTGAAGTGGCTGCCGAAGACGCTGTGATGGTCCAGACGGCCGCCGCCGGTCAGCTTCAGGGTGTCGGTTAGGTCGTAAGTGTCTTCCGCGAATAACGCCCAAGTATTGACGGTAATCTTGTTAGGGTTGGGCGTGCCGGTGAATTTGAATGGGGGCAGCAGCGCTTCCTGCGCGGCCATATTGTCCCCGACTTGCTGGCCGACCTGGCTGCCTACCTTGAACGTGTGGCGATCAAACAGGAAGGTCAGTTGCCCATCCAGCGTGGTATTGGTCAGCTTCAGGCTTTTGCCGTCATCGACGTTGTTGACGCTGTGGCTGGGTTTTTCGATTTCCTGATACAGGGCCAGATTGGAGCGGATATTGCCGTACTTGCCGTTGTGGCTCAGGCTCCAGTGGTCGCGGACGTCAAAATAATCGTCCTTGGTATTCGGCGTGGTTCCCTTCAAATAGAGACCAACGCTCTTGCCGGGCGTGGTGGTCTGACGCAACTCATTGTGGCCGGCTTCGAAGGTGATCTCGTGATCCTTGTTGGGGGTAAAGCTCAGCTTGGCGTTGATGTCGCCCAAGTGTGTGCCGACTTTGCCGCCATCGCCGCTGTTGGCGTAGAAGATATTGTCCTCTGCCTGATTATTCAGCGCGCCATACAGTTGCAGCGACAGCAGATCCTTCACCAGCGGGCCGCCCACCCAGAAGCTGCTCTGGCCGGTGTTGCCTTCATTGGAGTGTTCGGTGATGGTGCCGCCCAGCGTCATCGAACCGTGCCATTCCTTCGGCGCTTTGCGGGTGATGATGTTGACCACGCCGCCCATGGCGTCGGAGCCATACAACGAAGACATCGGGCCGCGCACGACTTCAATGCGTTCAATCGCTTCCATCGGCGGAATCTGGAATTGCTGGAAGCCGCCGGTGCCGCGGCTGCGCGTCTCGCGGGTATTCTGGCGGCGGCCATCCACCATGATCAGCGTATATTCGCCGGGCAGGCCACGGATGGAAATGTCCTTGTCGCCCGGGCCGGAACCATTGATGTTGATGCCTTCCAGATCACTGAGGGCATCGGTCAAATTGGTGTAAGGCTTCTTTTCCAGCTGCTCTCTCGTAATCACGGAAATGCTCGCGGGCGCTTCTTTGATCTTTTGTTCGTAACCGGTGGCGGTGACGACTACGGTCGGCAATTCAGCTTCCGCAGCATAGGCGGCGGGGAGGTGCAGGCTGCAGACGGCAGCAGAGAGCAGCGCCAGTCGGAAGCCCTGGCGTGGGAGGCGATTGTTTTTCATTGTCTAAACCCAGAGTTCATCACGGAACGGTTGTCCACTTGGCAGGCGCGGCGCTGTGGCAAGGTTTTATTGAGGCCAGCGGAATATTTGCGCAATCAATGTCAAATGGTTGACGTATTGTCGCACCAATCTACCTTAATGTAAATAGGAATTGTTTGCATTATCATTCTCAATAAAGCGGCGGCGCGTGCAGAAATCTGGTTTCTATCGCGCGCCGCCGGACGCAACGACGCTGGGATCAGCTCTGTTGCGGAGCCGCTTTAGGCGTCGGGGATTCGCTGCCCGCGCCATGCCGCAGCCGGCGCAGTTGGCCAAAGCCGGCGAGCATCGCCAGTCCGGCTGCCGCCGCGCTCAGGCCGAGCGCAGCGGTGGCGGCCATCGGCGCCAAAAGCCGCGCCAGCGCGCCCAGGCCGAAAGCGCCCAGGCTGTCGCCCGTCACGTCCTGCGCGTTCCACAGGCTGTTGACGCGCCCCAGCAGGTGGTCCGGCGTGCGGCCCTGCACCAGTGTGAACTGCAGCAAAGAGACGATGGAGCCGAAGTAGCCCACTACAGCCAGCGCCGCCAGCGCGGCTGCCAGGTGAGGGATCCAGCCCAGCGAGGCCAGGGCCAGCGCGGAAGCCAGCAGGGCGGCCAGCATGGCGGCGCCGGGACGGCGCAAGCCGGCCACCCAGCCGCTGGTGAAGGCGCCCAGCATGGCGCCCAGCGGCACCGCTCCATACATCAGGCCCACGGCGAAAGCGCCGCTGCCGTAGCCATCCTCCGCCAGCGACGGATACAGCACCCGCACCGAAGCCAGCAAAGCCTGCAGCGTGCCTACCGCCACCACCGCGCCGACCACCTTGTCCTGCAGCAGAAAGCCGAAACCTTCGCGCAGCGCGCGCAAGGGATGGGCGGGCTCGCCGCCTTGCGGCAGCAGTCTGGGGAGGCGGGTCAGCGGCACCAGGGTCAGCAAGGTGCCGAGGCCGGCCAGCAGGTAGTTCCAGTTGACGCCGATGGCCGCGATCACGGCGCCGCCCAGCAGCGGCGACAGCACCGCGCCTAGGCGCATGGTCAGCATGCTCAGCGCGCCGGCCGCCGGCAGGTTTTCACGCCCGACGATGGACGGAATGGCCGCCATCAGCGAGGTGATGCCGATGCCGCTGAAGAAACCATCCCAAGCCGATACCGCGTAGAGCGCGGCCAGCGACGGCTGCTCCAGAAAGCCGTTGGCCGCCAGCGCCAAAAAGCCCAGGCCGCAGGAAGATCGACCCAGCAGAATCAGCCGGCGGCGGTCCATGCGGTCCGCCAGCACGCCGCCGCACATCAGGCCGGCGAACATGCCGATGCCGTCCAGCGCCATGGCCATGCCCACCTGCAGCGGGGAGCCGGTCAACTGATGGATTTGCACCGGCACCGCCACCATCAGGATGCCGAAGGCAAACACCGAGATCAGGCGGGCGATGAAGATGCAGCGGAAATGCGGATTGAGCCTGAGCAGGCTGAAATCAACGAAGATGGGGGATTTTTTCATGAGTAAGCGGCGGTTGGGATGACGGGGGCCAGGCTGAGGCCGAATGTGGATTCGGATGTCCTGCCGAAGCAGGCGCATGCTAGCACTTAATATTAATGAGAATCAATATTAATTGTGAATTGAGCCAGAAAACCCAAGCATCCGGCGGCCATCTGAGCCGCGGGCAATTTGTCTTGCATCAAGCCGCGTTGTTAATACCTATTGCATGTCACCAATAATACCAATCTAATACCAAATGGCGCTGGCATCTGGCGCTGAAATGATTCCTGCCGAGCCCTTGCTGGATGGGTCGGCTTCGCATGGCTGTGGAGGAGGAGAGGAAGATGAACCTGAAACGATTACTGAGCATGGCTGTGCTGGCAGCCTTGTCGTCCGCCGCCTGGTCGGCGCCGGATGCGGCGGCGTTGGGGCAGAGCCTGTCGCTGAAAATGGCGGTGGATACCAATAAGGGCGCAGCTGCCGGCGCGCCCTGCGCCGACCTGGGCGCGGACTGGGCCTCCTGCCTGAAGGGCCGGCTGATTCTGGAGAACCGTGGCGGTGAAGTCGTGCCGGCCGGCAGCGGATGGAGCCTGTATCTGCACAGCATCCGCCGCATTCTGAAGCTGGATTCGCCAGACTTCGCCATCCGCCATATCACTGGCGACTTGTACCAGCTCACGCCCACGGCCGGCTTCCAGGGGCTGGCCGCCGGCCAGAAGCTGGAACTGCCGCTGATAGACGAATACTGGCTGCTGCAGGAAAGCGACGTGCTGCCGCGGCCTTATGTAGTGGTGGATGGCCAGCCGCCAGCCCTGCTGCAGCATGACAGCAGCGACGATGCCAGCTACCTGCTGCCGCTGACCGGCGACAACTGGAAGAACCCGGCCGGCGAACAGCGCCCGCTGGCCACGCCGGAGCAGCGCTATCACACCTTTACCCCGCGCGGGTTGCCGCTGTCTGCCGCGCAGGTGGCAAAACGCACCATCCCCGCGGTGATGCGGCAGCAAGCGGGCAGCGGCCAGGTGCAGGTGAGCGGGCTCAGTCTGAATCTATCCGGGCTCGATCCTGCACAGCGGCAGGCGTTGGCAGAGCGCGCGGCGCAGTTGGGGCTGCGCGCCAATGGGGCGCCGGTGGCGGGGGGAGTGGCCGGGACCAAATTGCCGGCAGACATCGCCGTGTCCGGCGGTTACCGCCTGTCAATCGGCCAGCAGGGCGTCAGGGTGGAAGGCTATGATGCGGCGGGGGTGTTCTATGGCGTGCAAACCTTGCTGGGCCTGGTGCCGCAAGGCGGCGGCGCCATCCCCGCGATGACGGTGGAAGACGCGCCGCGCTATGCGTATCGCGGCATGATGGTGGACCTGGCGCGCAACTTCAAACAACCGGCTACCGTGCGGCGGCTGATTGAGCAGATGGCGGCCTACAAGCTCAACAAGCTGCACCTGCACCTGTCCGACGACGAAGGCTGGCGCGTGCAGATTCCTGGCCTGCCGGAATTGACCGACGTCGGCGCGCGCCGCTGCCATGATTTGAGCGAAACCCGCTGCCTGCTGCCGCAACTGGGTTCCGGCCCGGACAACCAGTCCGGCGGCGGCTATCTGACCCGCGCGGATTACATCGATCTGGTGCGCTACGCCCAGGCGCATTTCATCGAGGTGATCCCGGAATTCGACATGCCCGCGCACGCCCGCGCCGCCGTGGTGTCCATGGAAGCGCGTTACCGCAAGCTGATGGCGGCAGGCCAGCCGCAGGCAGCCAGCGAATACCGCCTGCTCGACCCGCAGGACCAATCGAATACCTTGTCGGTGCAGTTTTACGACCGCCACACCTACCTGAACCCCTGCGTGCCGGGCAGCCAGCGCTTCGTCAGCAAGCTGGTGTCCGAGGTGGCGGCCATGCACCACGAAGCCGGCCAGCCGCTGCAGACCTGGCACTTTGGCGGCGACGAGGCCAAGAATATCCTGTTGGGCGGCGGTTTTCAGGATGTCAGCGGCAGCGATCCGGGCAAGGGCAAGGTAACAATGGCGCAACAGGACAAGCCGTGGGGCCGCTCGCCGGCCTGCCAGGCGCTTGTCAGCAGCGGCCAGATCAAGAGCGTGGACGATTTGCCATTGCGCTTCGCCCGCCAGGCCAGCGGCATCGTGGCCAGCCAGGGCATCGCCGCCATGGGCGCCTGGCAGGATGGCGTGCACGGCGCGGCCGGCGCGTCGGACTTCGCCACCGCGCATACCCTGGTCACCGAATGGGACACCCTGTACTGGGGCGCAGCGCAATCGTCAAGCGACCTGGCCAACAAGGGGTTCAAGACCGTGCTGGCGATGCCGGACTATCTGTATTTCGACTTCCCTTACGAGCTGAACCCGCGCGAGCACGGCTACTATTGGGCCTCGCGCGATACCGACAGCTACAAGGTGTTCAGCTTCGCGCCGGACAACCTGGCGCAGAACGCCGAAGTGATGCCGGACCGCCAAGGCAAGCCATTTGCCGTGACCAGCTCTGCCGCGCCGGCGCGTTTTGCCGGCATGCAAGGGCAGGCGTGGAGCGAGATCGTGCGGACTGATGCCGAGTTTGAACAGCGCGTTTACCCGCGCATGCTGGCGCTGGCCGAGCGCGCCTGGCACAAGGCGGCGTGGGAGCGGCCATACCAGGCCGGCGAAACCTACCAGCTGGGCGTCACCCATCTGGTGGACAAGGCGGCGCTGAACGCCGATTGGCAACAGTTTGCCGCCGTGCTGGGCTGGCGCGAAGCGCCGAAGTTGGAAAAAGCCGGCGTGCGATACCGCCTGCCGATGCCGGCGGTGCAGCCCGGCAGCGGGCCGTATGCCGTCACCACGGAATGGCCGGGCGCGCGGCTGCAGTACTCGACCGACGGCCGCAGCTGGCAAACCTATCAGCCAGGCCGGCAGGTGCAGGCCAATTACTGGCGCGGCGTGAGCCAGGACGGCAGCCGCGTGGGCCGGGCGGAAACCTTGTCCGGGCAGTGAGCGGGCATGGGGCGCGTTTTGAACGCGCTGGCCTGATGGGCTGCGTTATTTGACGGGTGAAGGACGGCGGACCTGTTGGTCCGCCGTTTTCCATTTTCCATCTCTAAATATTTTTAGCAAGTGATATTGACCAGATAGGGAATGATTCTGCACGATGAAGGACAGGGTTTTGGCTCTTTAACGTTGCTTCCAGTCAAGTGCCAGCAACTTTCAGGGGGCTGCAGGCCAAACTACGTGGCTTGCTAAACGCAGCTTGAGCAGGAGATTTGTTGTCTGCAAGCCTTGTCAAACCATTATATAATGGAGTTATGCAATAACGTCGTGGTAAGCCGGCTTATAGGTACTTGATATGTATTGTCGCGCCTGCATTAAAAATACTTTCTTCTTGTAGGGGGAATGCGTTGGGGTATAGAAAAGGTGATATGTGAACATTGAAGGTGTATCGTTTGCCGATGACCATTTGGCCATTGCTCAACCAAGACAGTAATAGATTATCTGCGGGCAAGATTGTCCTTCCTGAATCATCACTTCTGTTTTGCCCACCAAATGAGACACCAAATCGTGCAGGCTGCATCTGCTCGTCTTCGTCGGAGTATCTAGGATTCGACAGCCCCAGCCACCAGTGGCCAACTAGCTGATTTTTGTTATTAATGACTGCAAAACTTCCATCTGGAATAGAGGATTGTTTTGTGGGGCTGAAGTCATCCTTAGCAAATAGTGCGATTGCTACTGGCGCCTCGCATTGTATTCCAAGCTCTGCATCCTTTTCCTCTAGACCTAGTTTTAAGGCTGTGTTGGATTTGGTCTGAGGTAGTTGCAGTTTCTGATAATCAAAATGAACCCTCTGAGTTTGAATTGCGCCACCTTTTGTTGCGATGGCGTGACTAAAGCTACATGTCGGTGGTGAAATTTTTGCCTTGAAATTAAATTGAACTGAGCTTGTCTGTTCCGATGCAAAGCTGCTCAGTGACAATGCGCCACATAGCAAGGCGCATAGTTTGGAAAAATGCTTCAGTGTCAAATTCATTGGCTGCTTACCTCCAGCGTGCCTTCAGTAAGCATTTCACTATCATAGTCGCGCCGATAGCCGGTATCTACAAATACTGGGCTGGCTTTAATGTTGACTTTCATTTCTGTTACCATTTTATCGTTAGCAAGCTTCACATAGCTATTAGGTGTTAGTGCTATTTCTAGTGATTGCTCTTTCCCATCGCTCAGCAGTTGCTTCTCATTGTCACCGTTGACGAATGTATCACTTAAGGTTATGAATAATTTTCCATTGCTGCCAAGTTTGTATGTGGCTTCATCATAAGCTGCCGCTAAATAGCGGAGTTTTAGTTTTTGTGGAGTGTCGCATTGAATCTTTAGGGTGGCTGTTTTGCTTCCCAGGCTGGCATGACGTAGTTTGGTTGATATTTTTGTGCTTTGCATATTGACTCTGGCTAGTTCGCCAAAATCCATCACGTATAAGTCTGAGCTGATTTTGCAGGAAGGTTGCGCCAGGCTTGTGCTGCTGAAAAATAGACCCACCAGGCTGATGTAGATGTACAATAATTTCATTTAATTTCCTTATCCATTGGCCGGGAGGCAAGGCACATCAACAACAGAGCCTATCTCCTGATTTGCTATAGTTTGCTCAGGAAGTTTGAAACTGCATTTTTGCTGATTTTTTTCCACAAGATATTCCGCTGCGCTACGAGAGCCGCTTAGGAAGGCCAAGCCCTCAGGACCTAGTATGGTGATGAGTTGCCCCCTATCATCGATGATGGCACTCCCAGCAGGCAGTGGCTTGCCATTGGCATCCTGTACGCGAATGAATCGTTGCTCCAAGTTTTTTGCCTGCGCCCGCAAAACCGACACGCTTGCAAATGAAGGCATGACTTGCTGGATCCCATGTTTGAGATCGACATTCGTTGGCAGATCGCTGCTGACAACAGCCACACGCGAAGACGCGTAAGCTGGCAAACTAGTCAGTAGCGCCTTGCCTTGGCTATTTGTCCATACCTGACCGCCAGGTTGTTCCACGCGAACGCCAGGAGCATTCTCCACAGTCAAAATGCCAAAAGTTTCGGCGACTCGGGACGGTGCGGCCATCATATCGCCCTGATGCCAAGCCAGACTACCAATCGCGCTGCCGCTGAACGTGCGGGAATTATTGTACGCAGTGGCCGCCAAATTAATGTTGCTGAGGTGACTAGTCCATTGCAGATTACCGCCTAATGACTCACCGCTTCCATTCAGCTTCTTTCCCGCGTTGATGCTATAGCTCCCGTTTTGCAGCGACTCGGAAAGTGAGGCATTGGCTGACGTCGCTTGACGGTTTCCGCTGAGCGAGGCAGAAAAACGGCGCTCCCCGAGCGGATAACTTACACTGATGAATGCCAATAATTGTTTGTTGTTATCTTGGCTTAGGTTAAGCGAAACGAATCCTCCTTTTGCCATGGATTTAGACCAGCTGGCGTTCAGATTCTGGTTGCTTTGGGTCTGCCAGTAGTGGCTTTGGCTGTAACCCAGGTTGGCATTGCCGAAGCTACCATTTAGACTCCAGCTCAAGCCATAACGCTGTTTTAGATTGCCGTTGCTGCCCGCCAGTGGTGTGCCGCTGCCCAGATCACGATACTGGCGTGAGGTCTCTCCATAACTGATCCCAAGCGAGCTGCCGTCCCATAGCGAAATACCGGCATTGAAGGTAGATTGCCAGCCACTGGCCTGTTGTACAGCATCACGGCTGAAAAAGGTATTATTGCCAATGGAGAGACCTGAACCGAGATAGCTGTTCAAGGAAATGCCAAGGCTTTGATATTGCGTTGCTAGAAGTGCGCCGCTTTGCAGAATATTGTTACTGCCAAGTGGCAGCGTATAGCCCAGCGTCACTACATTGGTATACAAACCATCTTTGCGAATGATGCCCGCGGCTGCCGAATAGCTGCTGCTTTGGGTGTTGGCATGCTGATAGAGCGGAGAAATCGCTTCTACGTAATCGCGAGTTTCGCCATCTGACTCCTTGATGGTAATCGAAAGGTCCCCGCGGCCATTAAGCAGCATGATATTGTTCAGTGTGAAAGGGCCGGGCGGCACCATGGCGCTATGCACCAGCGAGCCCATTTGCCGTACTTCAACGGTTGCATAGGTTTTGGAAATTCCGCGCAGCGTATAACCCTCGCTCTGCAGTCCGGCCAAGCCTTGGTTGGTGAATAACTGGGCACCCAGCAAAACCGGAATGCTGAATAGACTGTTCGCAGCAGAAATTTCCCCTAACTGCAGGCTGCTGGATATGGAGTCCACGCTGGTTTGCGCATAGCTACCCAGACTCCGCCAATCGGCGCTGCCAGTTGAGCTGCTGCTGAATGACTGGCGGCTGCGCAGCAGCCAGCGTTGCCAATTTACGCCTAACTCTGTATCCGCGCTATAGCTGCGGGAGTTTTGCTGTTGCCCCTGGCTATTGCTGGCTTGCACGGCGTAATTCAATAGGAATGCCGGGGCTTGGGTGGCCAGCGTGTCCAGTTGATCCACCTTGGCATTGCGAATACGTTCGGGCGCCAGCACCAGCTCCACTTTATCCTGATTGGGGCGGTAGAATATTTTGGCTTCGGGGAAAGTGAGTCCAGGGTCCAGGCAACTATCTGGATTCGATCCAGCCTCCGAGGGCTGATTGATTCGAAGCTGTTGGATCAGCGCTTGCGTCAGGCACAGTGCACCACTGTCCTGAATCTCCACCGTCATTGCCCCCATGGGCTGGCCATTTACTACCACATCCACTTGATGTTGCCCAGGCAAAAAGCGCGGTTCATCACGGAAATAGTCGGCCAGGCTCTCCGGCAGGCCACGCGCCTTCAAGGCTTCCTTGCTGATATTCAAGGTCTCGCCAGCATGTCCATGAGCGGACAATGCCAGCAAAACGAATTGACAAACAATCTTTAATCTCATGGCTCAATACAGTTCGCATGTTTGGTCGCACCCTTTTTACTATTGTCTGCTTGGGCAATGACCTGGCTTTTGTCAGTTTTGGACTTTGAAAACATGCGGTGGCATCGCCGTTCCATCATCGGCTATAGGGGTAATTTTCACTTGGGTTGGCATCCCCTGGTTGGCAGTAGGCAGCGGAAGACTCAGACTTTGGCCGGGCAGGATATAGCTTTTTTTCAGATCCAATGTCTTGCCCCCGGGCGTGAGGCTGATAATGCTTGCCATGCGAATGACACTTTTGCTGGGATTGCGCACCGTCATCGACTTGTCGCTTGTTGTGCGCCACTCCAGAGCTTCCCAGCGACGTTGAGACGATCCTGCATCGGCTATCCGCACAATCGCTGGGATGCTCTGTTTGATATTGACTACCACCGCATTGTCCTTGGAGGCGGGAATAGCCTCAAACAAGGCACGCCCATATAGCTCCTGCTGCGGCGGCTCTTTTAGCAGCAAGACAAAACGAACATCTTTCTCTTCGCCGGCCTCCAGTCGCAGAACAGGCTGCGTCGGCACCAAGAAATTTTTCGCTTCACTATCGGGCACATATTCTGTTGAGCTGTAGAGCAGTACGGGATAGGGGTCGGTATTTTTGACTCGTATCGATCCTTGTTTTTTTTCAGCGCTGACGTCAAGCGTCAGCTTGCCCAGTACCGGCGCTGCAAATATGAATGGTGGAGTGAACAAAGCAAGACATAGGAGAAATTTTAAAAAGTGTGGCATATTGATATTCCGGCCAATACGAGCACCGCAGGTACTCGTATTGGTCATTGCAAGATTTTAATTAAATGTAACAGTTACCGGCCAAGCCTTTTTAATATCAACAGGGTTTGACTTGTCCACCTGCTCATAATGATCATTGTTGCCATTGCTTGCAATCTTATGAGTCATTACTCTGTAAGCCAGGTCAAATTTAAATCCTTTTGAGGAGATTGGCTGGTTGTCCTTTTTATCGGTAACATGATAAACACCACTTTCTGTTGAAATATATGCCAGAGAGCCATCGTTATTCAGGTGGCCACTATCGTTCTGAAATTTTCCGGTTGCTTGGTAGTCGCCAGAGCTGTCTTGAACTCTAGTGTTAAAGAGTCCAACAGCCGCTCTACCAATTTCAAGTTTAAGGCCATTAGGGGCTCCACCTACTAGTTTATAGGTGCCCAAGCTACGAGTCATTGGCCAGGTGTTATTGCCGACAATATTATTGAGGTTGCTGGTGTTCGAGTCAAAAGCGGCAAAATTCGAATAGGTAACACCGTGGTCTTCTGTTTGTATTGAATTGGTACCGATAGTAAGCGTGGTATTCGTATCGCAAGTGACTTCAATAGCATCAGGGACGATAGTTTCCACCGATTGCTGTTTGCCGGTCTTCAGTACCTCATAAGAGTATTCGCCAGCCTTGAGATCAAGTGCTTTGTTAGCAGAGACCTTGCATTGGTTTGCTACGGCGCCTATGTGGCCAGAGAACGATACTGTGAATTTATCTGACCCGGCCATCGCTCCAGCAGAGTAAATGCCAAGTATGGAGGCGGTGATAATTGCATATTTCATGGGCGTCCTTACGTTTAAAAAAATGTAGAATGTCACGCTTTAGCTAGCGCAACACCTAAACTATAGCAAGCGCATCGAGTAGAGAAAATGATGTTTTCATTGGAATTTCTGATTCATTCCTGATTTAATCCTTTGGTAGGGTATTTCATGATTAGGGTTGGTTGTGCCGTTTTGGGGGATAGTGTGGTTCACTTGGCATCGAAGTGGGGACGAGGCTGCAGTTGAAATGCAAAAAGAAATTTTGCAAAATAAGTATGCATTTAATATTATTATTCAATAAGAATGAAATTTAAGCTCAGAGAAGGAGTGGATGATTGCCTTTAGAGTGGAAATATGCCAAAATTTTTTAATTTCTTTAAAAAAATGTACATGGCATTTAAAATGCTCTTGCCTATGTGTTGCTAGGTCATCGTACTAAACGCTGTTTTTGAGCTGTTTTTAGGCTTTACAATGAATAGAAAGGAAAATTCATTTCATGAAAATGGTGGGGGTTCATAGAATTTAGGGATTATGAACTCATTCTAGCGAGTAGAAATGATAAACGATCATTTAGGTAGACCTTTTTTAGCAGGCCGCCATGTATGCAATCGATCCAGCTTGATCGAACTTCATGCAAGGCTGAAGGCGGTCCCCTCTAAAAGGAATTGCGAAGTTATTCTTCAGGCAACCCAAGTTTGTAGGCAGTTGCTCATTGTAAACAGTGTAAGCCAAAATATTTATATCACTAAAAGTGAGTTTGTAAAACTATCAGCCGCTATTTCTCGAGCATCGTCTGAGTGAATGCATATTTAGTTGCGGTACGAAAATTTTATTTCACATGGCTTTGAGATATTCCTGCGTTCGATAAACCTCCATTTATGGTGTGTTTGATTTTTATGCGCGCATTTTTAAATATGCTTTGTGAGAAAGCCCGGCGTAATCATCAGCAGATCTGCATTTTTACACTAAATCTGCTCTTCCCGTAGAGGAGGTCAGTTTTCTTAATTAATTTTATTTCCATAATGAATTAAGCAGGATCACTTCCCTATTTACTTTTACTCGCAAAATCATGCTTGATCCCTGTACGGCGAACAGCAACACCAAGGATAAATATATGCAACCGTTCGCACCTGTTTAGATGTAAACCATCCTAAATTGGCCAAGCGGGTGATCTGCTCCAAAGAAATGATTCATTGCTATCGCCTAGGCAAGCCCCTATGCTCGAAGTGCGGGCTGTGAGAGCGATCAATCCTATAGCTGATTGAAGGGCAGTAGTAATCGGTTAGCTTAGAAGACTACAATGACGGAAGATATAGTTATAAAATAAATTGCGTGCTATTTATTTCTGACTGAGCAAAAGCCGTTGACGTTTGCCGCGCTGATCTGGTTGTGACGATTGTGTCCGGATGCGGGGATCGCAGTCTGCCGCAGACCATGTTGTGGCTAGGCTACGTAACAGTGTACTCTGCCAAGCACGCAGGGGAGGTATCTACCGGATGTCTCTGGCGTTTTGCGCACGGACTGAGTTTGAGATGCGGCGTGGGAAGCTTCTTGACTCGCAGCCGGTGGGCTTTGGAGCGACCGCTCATCAAAACAACTTTTAGGCTTTGGAAGTACCGATTTTGGTCTCAATCGATATCGAATTTTATTTCAAAATAATTGTTGCAATAAGAATTTGCAGCTAAATTACTTAGCACGCGAAGCATGCTCTGAGTCTAGGTTTAAGTAGAACGCCAATGGCATTTGCGCTGCTGTTTTAAGATGCTAAAAAACTAATGATTTAATTTTTAGCTTTCTATACCGCGCTGTTAAATTTTATCACATAGGTCTGTTGGTATTATATGTATTACTTGATAGAAAATGGCAGGGCTATATTTTGTGCTAGGACTGGCACTATCCGCCTAAAGGAGGGGGATACCTATTCATTAAAAAAAACAGAAGCTCTTCTTCTTGAATGTTTGTTAAATAAAATAGAGGGAAAGAGGCAAATAATGGATACAGTTTGGCCGAGTGTCATCGTGACTGATAATAGTTATCACCGCCTTATTTTTGATTTGAGAAGACAATTTTCTTTAATTGGATTGGACCAGCATAATATAAAAACAATTCCTAGGCGGGGATGTATCTATACCGGGTCGTCTACGGTTTTCCATAATGAGGCTGATGCTTGTGCTAGTTGGACATTAGCTTTTAACTCCAATCTTCCCATCGCACCATATACAAAATCTGAGTCCCAGGGAGATAGCCCTCAGCTAGATGAATTCAGCAAGGAATTGATTGTTTTTCATGAAGAGAAATTGCCATGCAATTGGTTTGCCATGCTTTCGATAATAATTTTTATTTTAGGTTGTGGGTTTGGAGCTGGATTGATTCTTGCCAAAAATCTTATTTTCTTTCATCCGGTGAGTTTTCGTGAAAATATCTGGCTTGTCAATACGGACAATGCTCCGAGAAAATTTAACGACTCTAAGGAAAGTTTGATTTTTTTTACAAATAATCCCCGAGCAGAAAGTTATTTTTTATGTCCGGAAAAATCAGAATTGGCTCCGTCTTTAAAGAAGCAAGAAACTTGCAAAGACTATACTTACTTCCATTAGCTATGATAGTTGGAGGGTATGTTGGCTTTGTGTATTACAATTATAAAATGGATAGTTCTTTGTCATGTAAAACGGTAATTTCTGAATTGAGACTCCCGAATCGTACGGGGCGAGAGGTTGTAGTAAAAGGCTATATTGATATTGAAATGCAAACTAAATCTATTGCCATTACGTTAGATGGCAGCGATGGACATGTAGGTAGAACGGTCAGTATCACACCATTTTATGATGTGCTGGGAAGAGTGCGTTCATTTAGGATTGATAGGATTGATGTAAACTCGTACGAGAAGGGGAGCTTAGCTAGTGATTTCAATATATTAAGGAAAATAGGTGAGGAGTATCCCTTTCGGATCTTTCACATTAATGAGGATATAGCTATGTATAGATTTGGATCACCAAGATTATTTTGCGAGCGAGAGCGTGATTAAAGAGTATCTTTGGGGGGCTTATTTTTTAATTTTAAATCCCTTGCGTTATTGATTATTTTTTGAAATATTGCAGAGTAAGATTGTTCTGTGCTCATTCTGCCTTCACGGGCTTCACACCTCGATTTCATTGAGTTGAAATGATTAAAAATTACTGATTTTAAATTAAACGATACAGTTTAGTTACGAGGGGCTTTGTTGCACAAATCCTCCCCGCCACAGCTTGGTAAGATAGCGGCATGACCAAGCCCGCTCCAAAACGCTATCGAACGACCAACTGGAACGCCTACAACCAAGCCCTGATCCAACGCGGCTCTCTGTCCGTCTGGCTGGACACGAGCATGTCATGGCAGGCGACTCCACGGGGCAAGCGCGGACGGACGCAGACCTATAGCGATGTGGCTATTCAGTTCTGTTTGACTATCAAGAACCTGTTTGGACTGCCTTTGCGGCAGACCATCGGTTTCATCCAAAGTCTGCTCAAGCT
>NZ_PPTF01000073.1:394672-445097 GCF_002902845.1 Chromobacterium sinusclupearum | reverse complement strand
GACGCCCCATAAGACAAAGCCCAGCTCACACGAGCTGGGCTTTGCGCATTGTGCGCGCAGAATGCGCGAAACCCGCCCCGACAGACCCTGTCGGGGCTTTGGCGTTTCTGGGTGTTGGGCGGGAGCGGCTACGGTGGTATGCTTCGCAACTTACCCGTTTGGCGGCCAGGCGATTGATGGGGCGGTAATCTGCCGCGCCGGCCGGCTTTTACGCAAGGACATGCATGACTTATCCGTTGCCGTCGTTTGAAGACAAGATTTGCCCGCCGGAGCAGTTGGCCGACAAGCTGGCGGCCCTGCCGCGCCCCTTGGTATTCACCAATGGCTGCTTCGACATCCTGCACCGCGGCCACGTGACTTATCTGGCGCAAGCCCGCGCCCTGGGCGCCAGCCTGGTGCTGGGCTTGAATACCGATGCTTCGGTGAAGCGACTGGGCAAAGGCGATGACCGGCCGATCAACAACGAATACGACCGCGCGGCCGTGCTGGCGGCGCTGGAGAGCGTCAGCCTAGTGACTTGGTTCGATGCCGATACGCCGGCCGAGTTGATCGAGCAGGTCCAGCCCGACGTGCTGGTCAAGGGCGGCGACTGGAGCGTAGACAAGATCGTGGGCAGCGCACAGACGCTGGCGCGCGGCGGGCAGGTGCATTCCATCCCTTTTCTGTTCGATACTTCCACCACCAAGACGCTGAACAAGATCCGCGCCGCCGAGGACAAGGCGTGAGCGAGCACGCCTTCGCGGTGCTGCGCCACTTGTCGGACGGCCGTTTCCACTCCGGCGAGGACATCGCCCAGGCGCTGGGCTGTTCCCGCACGCTGGTATGGCAGGCGGTGCACGCCATCGAGAGCGAGCTGGGGCTGACGGTGTTCAGCGTGCGTGGCCAGGGTTATAAGCTGGCGCAACCGTTCGCCTGGCTGGACGTGGCGGCGGTGCGCGCCGGTTTGAACGAGGCGGCGGCCGAGACTTTCACGCTGGCGGTGGCGGAGCGGACCGACTCCACCAATAGCCAGTTGATGGCGCGCGCCGGCAATGGCGGCTTGCATGGTTTGGTGCTGGCGTG
This sequence comes from Chromobacterium sinusclupearum, assembly GCF_002902845.1. GTDB lineage: Bacteria > Pseudomonadota > Gammaproteobacteria > Burkholderiales > Chromobacteriaceae > Chromobacterium > Chromobacterium sinusclupearum. The sequence goes on along the minus strand of NZ_PPTF01000073.1, from coordinate 444,035 downwards.
CGAATTGCAGACGGCTGGCCGTGGCCGCTTGGGTCGCCGCTGGCAAGCGCGTCTGGGCGCGGGATTGACGTTCTCGCTGCTGTGGCGCTTCAATCGCGGCATGGCCGAGCTGGCCGGGTTGTCTCTGGCGGTGGGCGTGGCCTTGGCGCGCGCCTTGCGCAGCTTGGGCGCGCCGGTGCAGTTGAAATGGCCCAACGATGTGCTGCTGGATGGCCGCAAGCTGGCTGGAATTTTGATCGAACTGTCTGGCGACGCGCTGGGGCCGGCCGCAGTCGTGATCGGCATAGGGGTCAATGTGGCCGATCCGGGCGAGGTGGATCAGCCGATTGCCACGCTGGAGCAGGCCGGCATCGCGCCTGAGCGCAACCGCGTATTGGCGGCCTTACTCAATGAGCTGGAGCCGGTGCTGATGGATTTTGACCGCCATGGCTTTGCGCCGCTGCGCGAAGAATGGTGGCAGCTGTCCGCCCATCAGGGCGCGGCGGTGAGGCTGGGCTTCTCGCATGGCGAGCCGGTGGACGGCATCGCCAGCGGTGTGGCGGACAACGGCGCCTTGCAGCTGGAGACGGCGCAGGGCTTGCGGACTTTCCATATCGGCGAAGTCAGTTTAAGGGAACGCCGATGAAATTACTGATAGACGCCGGCAATAGCCGGGTCAAATGGGCGGTATACCAGGGCGCGGATTGTGTCGCCCAGGGCGCGGCCGCGCATCATGAGCTGGCTGGCCTGGCCGACGTCTGGCGCGATTTGCCGCTGGAAGGCGCCTGGATGTCGTCGGTGGCGCGCGGCGAAGTGGCCGACGGCCTGGCGGCGGCCGTGCCATGCGCGCTGCATCGCGTTCATTCGGAACGTCGTTTTGGCGAGGTCTGTAACCATTATCGCAACACCGCGGAGCAAGGCGCCGACCGCTGGCTGGCTGTATTGGCCGCCCGCGAGATCTGCCGCGGCGATGTCATCGTCGCCTGTGCCGGCACCGCGCTGACGGTGGAGACGCTGACGGCCGAGGGCGACTACCTGGGCGGGCTGATCCTGCCGGGTCATGGCTTGATGCTGCACAGCCTGGCGCAAGGCACCGCCAATCTGAACCGGCAGGCCGGCGAAGTGGTGGCATTCCCGCAGGGCACGCCGGACGCGCTGGCCAGCGGCGCGATGGCGGCTTTGGTGGGCGCGATAGAAGGGCAGCGGCGCAAGCTGGCCGAGCGTACCGGCCGCGAGCCGGCAACGGTGATTCTGACCGGCGGCGACGCGGCGCGCATCGCGCCGTGGCTCGCGGCGCCGTTGCAGATCGTGGATAATCTGGTATTGATGGGTCTACTCAAGGTGGCGAACTCGTGATGAAGTGGTTTGTGGCGCTGGTGGTGGTGCTCAATCTGGTGGTGGCAATGTACGGCACGCTGAAGCAGCGTCCGCCGTTGGACGTGCACGCCCAGGAGGTAAGCCCCGGCCAAGTGAAGCTGTTGCCGCCAAGCTGGAAGCCCGACGCCTCCGCCGCGCAGGCAAGCGCCCCCGTGGCCGCCGTGATCAAGGCCGCCTCCGCGCCGGAAGCCAAGCCGATGGCCAGCGCGGCCAAGGCGCAAGCCAAGCCTGCTGCCAAGGCCGAGGCATCCAAACCCGCCCCAGCCAAGCCAGCGGAAAAGGCGGCGGAGCCAGCCAAAGGCAAGGCCGTGGCCTGCTACAGCTGGGGCGGCTTGAGCGACAGCCTGCTGGCCCGAGTGAAGGGCGGCGTGCCGCAGCTGAAACTGAAGTCCGGCCAGCTGGAGGAAGACAGCAAGGAGGAGAGCAAGGGTTCCGGCCGCTTCTGGGTGTACTATCCGCCGCTGGCTACCCAGGCCGAAACCAAGACGCTGTCGGCGGAGCTGAAAGACAAGGGCTTTACCAATTACATCGTCAGCAACGACGAGTTCAAGGGTAATCTGTCGCTGGGCCTGTTCAGCAAGGAAGACGCGGCCAAAACGCTGGTGGCGCGGCTGAAGGCGGCTGGTTACGACAAGGCGATGGTCAAGTCCAAGGAGCAGACCAGCAAGCAGACCACGCTGACCTTCAAGGACCTGGACGCGGCCCAAGCGGAACAGCTGAAAGCGCTGCAGAAGAAGCTGACCCCAGGCATCGCGCTGAAGGGTTGCTGAGCCAGGCAGGCTTTGTGCGCAAAGTTTGATCCGGCGGCTTGCCAACCCTTCGTGTTGCGGCGCAATATCGATAACGGCGACAACAAGTCGCCGTTTTCTTTGTCACACACATATGGCCCGACACATCCACATCACGCGGTTGCTTGACCGCGGCCGTTTCAACGACAGGGTATTGCGCCAGCTGGGCTGGGCGATGGCCTTCATTGCAGGCGCCATCAACGCCGGCGGCTTCCTGGCGGTGCATCGCTACACTTCGCACATCTCCGGCATTGTTTCCGGCATGGCCGACGCCTGGGCTACTGGCGAAATCCGGCTGGCCCTATCGCTGCTGGTGATGTTGTGTTGCTTCGTCGGCGGCGCCATGCACAGCACCTGGCTGATACTGTGGGCGCGGCGGCAGCGGTTGCGCGGCGGTTACGGCGTGTCGATGATGGAGGAGGCGCTGCTGCTCCTGGTATTCGGCCTGTTGGGCGCGGGCTTGTCGCTGCACAAGGGCTTGTTCACGCCGCCTACAGTGATGCTGCTGTGCTTCATCATGGGCATGCACAACACCATTGTGACCAAGCTGTCCGGCGGCCTGCTGCGCAGCACCCACATGACCGGCATCGCCACCGACCTGGGCATAGAACTGGCCAAGATGAGCTATTACAACCGCGAGGGACGCACGCGGGTGGCGGCGGTGCGTTCCAATCGGACCAAATTCCGCATCTATGGGCTGATTCTGCTGTCGTTCTTCCTCGGCGGCGTGGTGGGAGCGCTCGGCTTCAAGCATCTGGGCTTCGGCTTCACTTTGCCGCTGGCGCTGTTCTTGTTTCTGCTGGGGCTGCGGCCGGCCTGGTACGACGTCAAGCTGCGCTGGCGCTGGTGGCGCAGCCGCCAGTTCGCGCGCCGCATGAACACGGTGGAGCAGGGCGGCTGACGGAAATCGCCGTCGAAGCCGGAGTGCCGCCGTGGCGGCGGCGACAAATTTTCACCGTCGCGCCACGTCTTCACTTGAACGTATTGTCCTGGCACGGCACACTTCGGGTTTCCGCGCCGCGGGGCGCGGCAGCCTCAAGCCGTCGGCTGTGCAAGATGGACGGCAATCGTCGCAAAATCATGCGGAATCAATACATTGACCGCTGGCGGCGTACTCTCGCCTGGAGAGTGGCATGAGTGATGAAATGATCTACGGCGACGGCGCCATTCGCCGTCAGGGCCTGTACGGCTCCTCCATCGAAAACACCTACGCGGGCGTGCTGTCCTTCATGCGCCGCAACTACAGCCGCAACCTGGAAGGCGTAGACGTGGTGGTGTCCGGCATTCCGCTGGATCTGTCCGTAACCTTCCGTTCCGGCGCGCGCATGGGCCCGCAGGCCATCCGCGCCGCCAGCGTGCAGCTGGCCGAGCTGAAGCCGTATCCGTGGGGCTTCGACCCGTTTGACGACCTGGCCGTGGTCGACTACGGCGACTGCTGGTTCGACGCGCACAACCCGCTGACCATCAAGCCGTCCATCATCGAGCACGCCCGCACCATCCTGGCCTCCGGCGCCAAGATGCTGACTTTCGGCGGCGACCACTACGTCACCTATCCGCTGCTGATCGCGCACGCCGAGAAATACGGCAAGCCGCTGGCGCTGCTGCACTTCGACGCCCACTGCGACACCTGGCCGGACGACAGCCCGGACAGCCTGAATCATGGCACCATGTTCTACAAGGCGGTGAAGGAAGGCCTGATCGATCCGAAGAAATCGGTGCAGGTCGGCATCCGCACCTGGAACGACGACTTCATGGGCCTGAACGTGCTGGGTGCGCCGTGGGTGCACGACAACGGCGTGGATGCCACCATCGCCGAAATCAAGAAGACCATAGGCGACGCGCCGGTGTACGTGACCTTCGACATCGACTGTCTGGACCCGTCCGCCGCCCCGGGCACCGGCACCCCGGTGCCGGGCGGCCTGAGCACCGCGCAGGCGCTGAAGATCATCCGCAACCTGGGCGATCTGAACATCGTCGGCATGGACGTGGTGGAAGTGGCGCCTAGCTACGACCAGAGCGAAATCACCGCTCTGGCCGCCGCCCACATCGCCTGTGACATGCTGTGCCTGATGCGCAACAAGAAGGTGGAAGGCAAGCTGTAAGCAACCTTCGCCTTGGCTGAACCAGCGCCAGCTCCTTTGCGGGGGCGGCGCTGTTTTTTTGAATGAAAGGGAATGCATGAGGGTGTGGAAAGCGGTGGGTTTGCTTGCCGGCGGAATGTTGGCGCTGCAGGCGCATGCCGATGTGTGGCAAGGCGAAGTGGGCGGCGCGCCAGTGGTGATGGAATGGAGCGTCAATGATGATGGCACGGTGGATGGTCGCTATTTTTATCGAAAATACCACAGCGATATCGCGCTGACGGGCACGCGGGATAAGCAGGGTGCGCTGCGTTTGGGCGAGAACCTCGGCTATGACGAGAGCCGGGTCGATCTGGTCTTGCGTCCTGAAGGCAATGGGTGGGTGGGCGAATGGCGCGGGCCGAAAGCCAAGCGCGCGCAGCCGGTCAAGCTGAGTTTGCTGGCTAAATCCAAAAGATCTGGCTACGGTGCCGAAGAAGGCGCTGATGGACTCAGCGCCTACAATCGCGCCCGCGTGGCGGGCTTGCGTTTGAAACCGGCGGGAGTGAAAGTTTTCCAGGGATATCGCTTGGCGTGGTGGATAGAGCCGGAGAGCAGAATTCGCTGGTTCCGGGTTGCCAGCGGATATCCTGAAGCTACCATGGCTCGGTTAAACAAGGTGCTAGAGTATTGGCAATGGCGCGCCGTGGCTGCGTCATTTGATTGTGACGCCAATGATCGCGGTAGAGGGATGACCGAATATACGCAAGAAGTGATTCCTCGTCTGTTGACGCCAAGAGTGGTGAGCATGAGCGTGGAAACCAACTATTACTGCGGCGGGGCGCACCCCGATTTCAACGACTCACCGCTGAATCTGGATGTGGCCAGCGGACGCGATATGCGGCTTGAAGATGTATTGTGGTTAGGACGCGGCAAGCCCCAGGATGCTCGGGATGCCAAAGGGAAACTCCGGGATGCCAACTATGAAAGCAAGGTGCTGCAACCTTGGTTGGCGCAGACCTTCGGCAAACTTTATCCGAACCAGATGGAAGGGGAGGATGGCAATGAGTGCGACTATAGCAACGCAGAAGTCTGGAATCCATCTAGTTGGTATTTAATGCCGGAGGGTGTGCAAATCGGGGCTTATTTTCCCAGGGTGGAGCGTGCATGTGACAACCCCGGCTGGAGCCTGTTGCCATGGGCGCTGGTGCGCAAGCATCCCGGCACGCTGACGTCACGATTGCCTTAAGCTTGTGCTCCGTCAGAGCGCGGGAAGCTGGGCGGGCGGAATAAGCAGCAAGGCCAGCAGCGCGATCTCGCAGATTTCCACGCCCGCGCCCAGGCAATCGCCGGTCATGCCGCCCAGCCGGCGCTTGAGGAAGGCCCACCAGGCGAGGCCAGCCAGCGGGGCCAGCAGCAGGGCTGGGGCCAGCCAGGCGGATGCCGCCAGCAGCGCGGCGCCGTTGAGCGCCAGGCCGAGATGATCGCGTTGCCAGCCAAAGCGCTCGCCGCTGCCCGGCGCGATGGCCGGCAGCGTGGCCGACCAGGTCACCGCGAACCCGCGCGCCCAGGCCGGGATCAACAGCAGCCCCCATGCGATGCCGCCATGGCGGGCGATCAGCATCAGCAGCACCAGCTTGGCGACGACGGCGAGGATCAGCGACAGCGCGCCAAAGCTGCCCAGATGCGGGTCTTTCAGCACTTCGAAGAAGCGTTCGCGCGAGCGGTGGGAGGCCCCCAGCGCGTCGGCCAGATCGGCCAGGCCGTCCAGATGCAGGCCGCCGGTGACGCCCACCCAAACCAGCAGCGCCAGCAGCGCCGCCAGCCAGGGGTCGACCAGGCCGCCCAGCTGCAGGGCCGTCAGCAGCAGCGCGCCGACGATCAGGCCGACGGCGGGGAACCAGCGCGCGCTGGCCGCCAGCCATTCCGGCTGGAAATCCGCCAGCTGCGGGGTGGGCAAGCGGGTCAGGAACTGCACCGCCAGAATCAGTCCGCGCATGAGGACTCCAGCCGCAGCAGGTAGGCCGGGTGGCCTTCCAGCATCGACAGCTGGGCGAAACCGCCGCGCTGCACCGTCATCAGCTTGGCCACGGAGAAATCGGTGCCCAGCAATTCCGCCATCAGCACGGTGATGACGCCGCCGTGCGTCACCAGCAGGCGGTGGCTGCCGCGCGCCTCGCTCATCCAGTCGGCCAGGCCGGCCAGCACGCGGGTGCGGAACTGCTCGAAGCTCTCGCCGCCGGGCGGGCTGAGCCGGCCGTCCGCCAGTTCTGCTCCCCAGCCGGGATGGCAGTGTTCCAGCTCGGACAACGGCTGGCCGTCCCAGTCGCCAAAGTCCATCTCGGCGAAGCGCGGCTCCACCTTCAGCGCCAGCGAGCCGGATAGCGCATGCTTGACGGCAAACTCGCGGCAGCGCTGCAGCGGCGAGGTGGCGATGGCGGTGACCGGCGCCAAGCTGCTGATGCGGCTCCAGCTGGCGTCGAGCTGGCGTTGACCCAACTCGGTCAGCGGCAGGTCGGTCAGGCCGATCAGCCGGCCGTCGTGTTCGATGTCGCCATGGCGCAGCAGGGTCAGGGTGTAGGGGTTCATGCGGACTTGCCGCTGATGCCGGCCTCCTCGAACGTGGCCATCTCGTTGTGCAGCTTGACCGCCATCTGCAGCAGCGGCACGCAGACCGCCGCGCCGGAGCCTTCGCCCAGCCGCATGCCCAGATCCACCAGCGGCTGCAGCTGCAGCGCCGCCAGCGCATGGTCGTGGCCGGCTTCTGCCGAGCGGTGGCTGGCCAGCAGCCAGTCGTGCAGCGAGGGGTCGATGGCCTTGGCGCACAGCGCGGCGGCGCTGGCGATGAAGCCGTCTACCAGCGAGGGCACGCCCAGATGGGCGCCTTCCAGGTAGAAACCGGCCATGGCGGCGATCTCCAGGCCGCCCAGCTCGGCCAGCGTGTCCTGGCCGCTGAGGTTTTCCCAGGCCACGCGCGCCAGCGCGGTCTTCACCACCCGCAGCTTGTTGGCCAGGCCGATGTCGTCGATGCCGGTGCCGCGGCCCACCACTAGTTCCGGCGACGCGCCGGTCAGCCGGCAGATCAGCGCGGCCGACGCCGTGGTGTTGCCGATGCCCATATCGCCGGCGATCAGCAAATTGGCGCCATCCCCCACCGCGCTGCGGGCGGCTGCGCGGCCGGCCTCCAGCGCCGCCTCGGTCTCCTCGGCGCTCATCGCCGTTTCCTTGGCCAGGTTGCGGCTACCGGCGCGCACCTTGGCATGGACGATGGGCAGCGCCGATACATCGCCGGTCACGCCTACGTCTACCACCTCCAGCCGCGCGTCCAGCGCGCGCGCCAGCACGCAGATGGCGGCGCCGCCATTGGCGAAATTGCGCACCATCTCGGTGGTGACGGCGGAGGGAAAGGCCGACACGCCCTCGGCAGTGACGCCGTGGTCGCCGGCGAACACGGTGATGGCGGGGCGCAGGGCGTCCGGCCGGGCGCGGCCTTGCCAGGCGGCGAAGCGGCAGGCCAGCTCCTCCAGCTGCCCCAGGCTGCCGGGCGGCTTGGTCAGGACGGCCTGGCGGGCGCGGGCGGCGTTGCGGGCGGAAAGATCCAGGGGTTTGCTACGGTTCATGTTCTGGCCTGCTGGGATGGATGATCATGGAATGTTGTCGACGCGCATGGCTGGCCGCCGGACTCTAGGGGCTGTTGACGTTTGGTGGGCGGTCGCGCCGGGATGCATTTTGCGCCGAATCGAGGCGTTTCGCGCGCCGCATAGTCATTCTCTGCCCGCGCGGAACAACGAAGAGTCGGCGCGGAAAGGCGCCCGGCCCTGCGGGTTTGGCCGCTTTGGGCCGGAAGCCGCGTTGCCCAGCCCTTGCATAGAATGACTATGCGTCGGACTGTGCGCCTTGCTTCCGGCCCAAATCGGCGCAAACGCGATCCACTCACCAAACGTCAACAGCCCCTAAGCATATTACCGCTTGGCCGGTGCCGCCAAAACCCCGGCGGGTTATAATCGCCGCCTTGCAGGTGTCCGCGCCGCGCCTTTATCCAGGCGAGCGCGGGTGAAACGGGAAGCCGGTGTGAAGCCGGCGCTGCCCCCGCAACGGTAAGGCCTGGCGCGATACGCGCCCAGGCGACGCAGCAAGCCACTGTCCGATAGGATGGGAAGGCGCGTCGCCGGCATGGCCCAGCCCGGAGACCGGCCTGCAGAGCCCCGGCCGGAAGCCGGAGGAACACTGGAGTATCGCGGGGAGGCGATCCGACAGACGATTCCGGCTGCGCCGCGACCCGTTCTCTTGCCCTCTTCGCACTCTGACGATGTCCCCTTGCGGGAAGCTATCAATCCGTGGAGTGTGTTTCATGTTTCAGCCCCAAACTTGCGCCTTTGCCGTAGCGCTGGCCTGTGCCGGCGCGGCCCATGCCGCCGATGTGCCGGAATTCGCCGGCGATCCGGTGATTGTGACGGCGAGCCGTGTCGCGCAGCCATTATCCAAAACCTTGGCCGACGCCACGGTCATCACTCGCGATGAAATTGAAGAAAGCGGCGCGCAAACATTGCAGCAAGTATTGTCCCGCCAGGCTGCGATCAGCATCACCACCAGCGGTGGTCCAGGCTCGGCAAGCAGCATTCTGATGCGTGGCACTAATGCCAACCACGCTGTTGTTCTGGTGGATGGAGTCCGCATCTCATCGGCGACATTGGGCACTACGGCCATTCAGAATATTCCTCTTGAGCAGATCGATCATATTGAGATTTTGCGTGGGCCGGCTTCTAGCCTGTATGGAGCGGATGCTATTGGTGGTGTGATCCAAATTTTTACCCGCAAGGGCGAGGGCGCGCCGCGGTTCAATACCGGATTGGAACTTGGCAACCGAGGTACGGGAAAGTTATCGGCGGGTTTTGTGGGAAAGGCGGGTGACAGCGCTTATAGCTTACAGTTGACCCATGCCCAGTCAGATGGTTTTTCGGCGACCAATCCACGTAACGCTGGCTATTACAATCCAGATAATGATGGGTATCGTAATGATAGTTATGCCGCCAGCGTGACTCAGACGCTCTTGCCTGGGCATGACCTGACCGTTCGTTTATTCCAGACATTTTCTCGAGTGGATATCGATTACAGTAACTCATGGACGGGACAGGATAGAAGCAAGTCGCGTCTTACAGGACAAAGCGTGGAGTCGAATAATCGCTTCAACGATGTCTGGATCAGCATCTTGAGCTTTGCGCGGAGTCAGGATAAGTCAGAGGAATTCCACAATGGTGATTTCAGCCAGCGGGTTAACTTCTTTCAGACAACGCAGAATGAATGGCAATGGCAGAACGATTTGGACACCAAGATAGGTGTCTTTATCTTGGGCGTATCCCATCTTGACCAGAGAATTGCTAGTGATGGTGTTTATACCAAGAGCGCTAGAACTACTAATGCTGGCTTTGTGAATTACCAGCTTGATTTGGGTGCGCATCTATTCCAAGCCAGCATCCGGAACGATCATGATGACCAGTTTGGCAGGAAGATGACTGGCAAGGCTGACTATGGCTACCGTTTTGCCGATGGTTGGTTGGCTCGTGTTGGCTATGCCACAGGATATAAGGCACCATCTTTCAATGATCTTTACTATCCCGGCAGTGGCAATCCTAATCTCAAGCCGGAAAGCTCCAAGAATACCGAACTGGCTTTGCAATATCGCAAGGATGGACGTTCAGCCAACTTCACGTTGTTTCAGAATAACGTGGATCAATTGATTCAGTGGGCGCCGCTGGATCCGTCTAATCCCGACTCTTTTTGGAGTCCAAGCAATGTTGACCGTGCCAAGATCCGAGGTTTGACTATCGAGGCCGCGGCACAATGGCTTGATATCGATTGGCAGGGCAATCTGACATTGCTGGATGCGCGCGATGATAAGACCGGAAATTGGTTGGCAAACCGGCCGCGCCAAAGCGCAAATCTTTCGGCGAGTAAGCAGTGGGGCAAGTATACGCTAGGCGTAGAACAGCAAATTGCATCGCGCCGTGCGGGAGACCCCTTAAATACGGAGGCCAAGTTCCTGCACGGTTATGGCATTACCAATGTTTTTGCAGATTACCGTTTGGCCAAAAACTGGACTGCTACAGCACGTATAGACAACCTGTTCGATCGCGAGTACGAAACGAACTATGGTTACAATACCGGGGGGCTGGGAGCCTTCATCGGTGTACGTTACAGCCAGTAGGAACATTCATGCCTCACTTGATCACCGGCGGCGCCCGCAGCGGCAAGAGCCGCTACGCAGAAGAACTGGCCCGCCAGCACGCTGGGCCGGTGTGTTATCTAGCCACCGCCGAGGTGCTCGATCCCGAGTTCGCGCGGCGGGTGGAGCGGCATCGCGCCCAGCGGCCCAAGCATTGGGCCGTGGCCGAGTGCGGACGCGGCCTGGCGGTGGCCATTGCGGCGCGCGACATGCCGGGCGGCCTGTTGGTGATCGATTGCCTGGGCATGTGGCTGATGCGCTTCTTCGGCGCGGCCGGCCTCGACGAGAACGAGTACGTGGTGGAGCGCGACGCGTTGCTGGCGGCGCTGGGCCGGCTGGCCGGCGATGTGCTGCTGGTCAGCAATGAGGTGGGCTGGGGCGTGGTGGCGGACGATGCCGAAACCCGCCGTTTCGTCGACGAGTTGGGCCGGCTCAACCAGCTGGTGGCTTCGCGTTGCGACAGGGTCACTCTGGTGGCCTGCGGCTTGCCGCTGGCGCTGAAAGGCGGGCGGGCATGAGGTTATGGCTCCTCCTGGCTGGCCTGTTGCTGGCCGGCGCCGCGCGCGCGGCCGTCAGCGTCGAGGATGGTTCGGGACAGGCGGTCACGCTGGCCAAGCCGGCGCAACGCATCATCAGCCTAGTGCCGCACGCCACCGAGTTGTTGTTCGCCGCCGGCGCAGGCGGCAAGGTGGTAGCCACCGTCGAATACAGCGACCACCCCGCCGCCGCGAAGAAGCTGCCGCGGGTGGGCAGTTTTACCGGTTTCAGCCTGGAAGCGGTATTGCGTCTGCAGCCTGACTTGGTGGTGGCGTGGCAGGATGGCGGTTCGCCGCGCGAGTTGGAGCGGCTGAAGCGGCTGGGCGTGCCGGTATTCATCAGCCATCCGTTGCAGCCGGGCGATGTGGCGCTGGAAATCGACAAGCTGGGACGCTTGGCCGGCACCGAAGCCGCCGCCGCGCGCGCCGCGCTGCAATACCGGCAGCGTCTGGCCGCCTTGCAGCAACGCTATGGCGGCCGCGCGCCGGTGCGGGTGTTTTATCAACTGAGCCAGGCGCCGATCTTCACCGTCAGCGGCAAGAGCTATATCGATGCGCTGATCCGCACCTGCGGCGGCGTCAATGTGTTCGCCGATCTGTCGCTGCCGGCGCCGCAGGTGTCCACCGCCTCGGTCGTGGCGGCGCAGCCACAGGCCATCATCGCGACGGACAACGCCTCGCTGGCGATGTGGCAGCGCTGGAAAACCTTGCCGGCAGTGGCTGGCGGCGCACTGTTCATGCTGTCTGACGACGCCATCAGCATTCCTGGGCCGCGCATGGTGGATGGCGCTGCCGCGCTGTGCGCTCGTCTGGACACGGCGCGACAGCGGCTAGGTTTGACGGCCAACTAGCGGCCCGTTATCCTCGCCGCCATGGACAATGAACTGGAATATCTCGAATCCCGCGTCGCGGCGCTGGTTGGCCGCATTCGGGAGCTGGAAACCCAGAACGGCCGTTTCGCCGAGGCGCTGTCCGAAGCGCTGAAGGAAAACGCCGAGCTGCATTTCCGCGTCAATGAAACCCGCAACCGGGTGGCCGCGCTGGTGGCGCGCCTGCCGGCTGCGCCGGAGGATGAGCAATGAGCGACGTGGTTCAGGTCGACATCGAACTGCTGGGACGCCATTTCACCATCGGCACCCCGGAAGGCGAGCAGGAAACCCTGCGCGAGGCGGTGCGTTTGCTGGAAGGCAAGATCGCCACCATCCAGCAGCATGGCAAGGTGATGGATGCCGACAAGATCGCCATCATGGCCGCGCTGAACATCGCCCATGACTTGCTGAAAACAAAAGTGGGAGAAGGCTTGGAGATGGCGGCGTTTCAGCGTAAAATACGCGGCATGAGCGAAGCCGCTGACGAGGCGCTTCGCCAGAGTCAACAGCCGCTGTTCTGACAAGGCGGCGCACTACAGGTCAGTTTATCCCCTGCGGTGTTCGTGACGGCACACAATTCCTTTGTACCAATGCGTTCGCTTTTGGCTGCCAGCGTGAGACATGGGTGAGACGCGTCCCTTGCGGATGCGCCCGAAATGTCTGGCAGGCGGCCCCTCCTGGAAACAGGGTACAAGCGAATTTAGCCCGAACGGCACTCGCGGGGGTCTCCCCCCCATGACCTCGTCCACCACTGCAATGACTTCCATCGACAAGCAGGCGCTCAGGCGCCGGATTCGTCGCGCCCGCATGGCTCTGTCGCCCGCGTACCGCGCCGCCTCTGCCCGCGCCATCGCGCGCCACGCGTCGCGCCTGCTGAAACGCGGCAAGCGCGTCGGCGGCTATCTGGCGGCCGGTTCCGAGCTGGATCTTTCCGAGTTGCTGAATGCCGCGCTGTGGCGTAACGGGCAGGTCTATCTGCCGCAGATTCCGCGTCGCGGCCGGCGGCTGTGGTTTACCCGGCTGGGCGCCGCCGATCGCTGGTATCTGCATCCACGCTATCGCATCCTGGAATACGCCGGACAGCGCTTGCGCGCCGAGCGGCTGGACGTGATCTTCGTGCCCTTGCTCGCGGTGGACCGCGACGGTTATCGCATGGGGCAGGGCGGCGGCTTCTACGATACCACCCTGGCTTTTCGCCGCCGTCACCGCTTGAGCGGCCGGCCCTTGCTGGTGGGCGTGGCTTTCGATTGCCAATTGGTGGACGCGGTGCCGCGCGAAGCGTGGGATGTGCGGCTGGATTACTTGTTGACCGAATCCGGCCTGCGGCGGCTGCCGCTGGCCGGATAGCTCAAGCCGGTCAGGCCGCGCGGTAGTGGCTGACTTCGCGGTAGCGGCGCGCGTACAGGCCAAACAGCCCCGCCGCCAGTAGCGCGATCGCGGCGAAGAAGAACATCAGGAAGGCCTCCAGGCTCAGGCCGCTGGCCGCCACGGTGCTCTTCATCGCGGCGCTGGCCACGCCGGCGTTGATCAGCAGCACCCACAGGTTGCCGACGGTGGTGGACAGGCCCCAGAAGCTCATCAGCGTACCCTTCATCGACAGCGGCGCCTGGCTATAGGCAAACTCCAGGCCCGTGGCCGAAACCAGCACCTCGCCCATGGTCAGCAGCGCGTAGGGCAGGATCTGCCAGGCGATGGACAGGGCGTTGCCGCCGTCAATCTGCAGCTGCATCATGCCCACCACAATCCAGGCCAGCGCGCTGAATACGATGCCGGCGGTCATGCGGCGCAGCGCGGTCGGCTCCAGGCCGAAGCGGCGCAGCGCCGGGTACAACACCAGATTGTTGAACGGGATCAGCAGCATCACCAGCGCCGGGTTCAGCGCCTGCATCTGCGACGGCGCGAACCATTCCGGCTTGCTCATGAAGCCGGCCTGGATCACCCAGGTGGAGGCTTTCTGGTCGAACAGCGACCAGAACGGCGTCACCAGCGAGAAGATGATCAGGATGCGCAGCACCGAGCGCACGCCTTCTATCGCCTCTTCCGGATGCAGCGTTCGCACCGCTTCCAGCTGCCAGCGGGCGGCCAAGCTGGCGCCGGCCATCACCAATACGAAGGCCAGGCAGAAGCCGGCCACCAGGCCCAGTTCCAGATTGAAGCTGCACCACGCGGCCAGCGCCACGCTGGCGGCGAATAGCCAGCCGCCGCGGCGGCCGTTGGCCGGCGTCAGGATGGCCGACTTCACCACCTGCCAGAACGAATGCGGATCCTTGGGCGCGGGCGGCAGGATCACGTAATGCTTGCGGCCCAGCCAGAAGATGACCAGCGCGATGAACATCAGCACGCCGGGGATGCCGAAAGCCACCGACGGGCCGTAGGACTTCAGGAAGATAGGCATCAACAGCGAGGCGAACAGCGAGCCGAAATTGATGATCCAGTAGAAGGAATCAAACACGATCTTGGCCAGATGCTTGTTCGACTCATCAAACTGATCGCCGCAAAACGACGACACGCAGGGCTTGATGCCGCCGGAGCCGATGGCGATCAGCGCCAGGCCGGCGTAGAAGCCGTTCAGGTTGTTCTCGAACAGCGCCAGACAGGCGTGGCCCACGCAATACAGCGCGCTGAAGATGATGATGGTGTTGTACTTGCCCCAGAGGCGGTCGGCCAGCCAGCCGCCCAAGAGCGGGAAGAAATACACCCCGATCATGAAGTTGTGGAAGATGTGCTTGGCCTCGCCGGCGCGCATGTCTTCCGGCAGATACAGCAGCAGCGAGGTGGTGAGGAAGGCGGTGAGGATGTTGCGCATGCCGTAGAAGCTGAAGCGCTCGCAGCCTTCGTTGCCGATAATGTAGGCGATCTGGCGCGGCATGGCGCCGCTGCCGGCAGGCGCCTGCGTCGTGACGGTGGTCATGGGACGGTCTCTCCCGAGTCGGTTGAACGTGCAAGGCCCCGGACACGCCGGGGCATCATTGTTGTGCGGACCATGATAACGGCGGCGTGGCGGGCTTCTGGTGGGAATCTGGTAAACGGCAGTTACAAAATTCTGCTGTTTTGCCGTTGAGCGGCCACAATGGGATTTGGCATGGAGGGGAAGATGAAAATGGCCGTATGTAGCTGGCTGATGGCGGCAAGTTTGCTGACGTTCATCGTCTATTGGCGCGACAAACGCGCCGCGCGGACCGGGGCTTGGCGCACGCCGGAGGCGACGCTGTTGCTGCTGGGCCTGGCGGGAGGCTGGCCTGGCGCTTGGTTGGCCCGGCACGGCTTGAGGCACAAGACGCGCAAGCAGCCGTTCCGCGCGCTGTTCTGGTTCAGCGTATTGGCCAATCTGGCGCTATCGTGGTGGCTCTGGCGCGCATTGGCCTAACCCATGGCATCAGCGCCAACCATAATGCGGACCGTAGTAGTACGCCGGCGTTACCGGCACCACCACGGCCGGCCGCACCACAACCGGCGCGACGCGCGGCGGCTCCACCACGCAGCCGCTGAGGCTGCCTATCAGGGCGATGGCCAGTATCCAAGTCCTCATTTTCACGCTCTCCCGAATCGACAGATAGGGCAAAAAAACTGTCCTGCTGAAACCAGCATACGGACCAATCTTTCCAGTAAGATTGAGCAAGTCTTTCCCTTTCCCCTCAGCGATTAACAGATATTGTCCATGCGCTATTGGCTGATGAAGTCCGAACCGGACGAAACCTCGATCGACCACCTGGCTGCCGAACCGCAGCGCGGGTTTGAGTGGACGGGCGTTCGCAATTACCAGGCGCGCAACTTCATGCGCGATGAGATGCAGCCCGGCGATCAAGTGCTGTTCTGGCACTCGTCCTGCCCGGAGCCGGGCATCGCCGGTCTGGCCGAAGTGGCCGCGCCGGCGCATCCGGACTCCAGCCAGTTCGACCCCGAAAGCCCCTATTACGACCCCAAATCCGACCCAGCCCAGCCGCGCTGGCTGTGCGTGGACGTGCGTTTCGTCAAGAAGACGCGGCTGGTGTCCCCGGGCGAGCTGCGCCAGCACCCGCCGCTGGAAGGCATGACCGTGCTCAAGCGCGGCAACCGCCTGTCCATCACGCCGGTGACGGCGGAGGAGTGGGACTATCTGATGCGCGAGGTGTTGTGATGCTGACGCTGCCCTTGATCGCCGCGCTGCTGGCCTGCGGCGCGATGGCTGGTTTCATGGCGGGGCTGCTGGGCGTGGGCGGCGGGCTGATCATCGTGCCGGCGCTGGGCTGGGCCCTGGCGGCGGGGCATCTGGGCGGCGCGCATGCGCAGCATTTGGCGGTAGGCACTTCGCTGGCGGTGATGGTGTTCACCAGCGCGTCCAGCGTGCGCGCCCACCATCGCAAGGGCGCGGTGGATTGGCGCATCGTGCGCGGCATGGCGCCGGCCATGGTGGTGGGCACGCTGCTGGGCAGCCTGATCGCCGGCTGGATTTCCGGCGCGGCGTTGAAATGGTTTTTCGTGATCTATGCCTACGCGGTGGCGGCGCAGATGCTGATCGGCAAGCAGCCCAAGGGCGGGCGCGAGATTCCGGGGCCTGCCGGGCAGGGCGCCGCAGGCGGCTTCATCGGCATGGTTTCCAGCTGGGTGGGCATAGGCGGCGGCTCGATGAGCGTGCCGTTCATGACTTGGTGCAATGTGCCGGTGCATACCGCCATCGGCACCAGCGCGGCGCTGGGCTGGCCCATCGCCATCTCCGGCGCGGCCGGCTATCTGATCAGCGGCTGGCGGGCGGAGGGGCTGCCGTGGGGCAGCGCCGGTTTTGTCTATCTGCCGGCCATGCTGGCGCTGATGCTGATGACGGTGTTGCTGGCGCCGCTGGGCGCGCGGGCGGCGCACCGGCTGCCGGTGCCGCGGCTGAAGAAGGTGTTTGCCTTGCTGATGGCGACGATGGCCAGCGAGATGCTGTATCGCCTGCTGCTCGGCTGAGCGCCGGCAACCTTGTCCGCCGGTCTGTGGTCGAACCCGTTTGACCAGGATGAAAGGACGACGCGTGTTTCAATATGCGATTGTGTGTGCGGCGGCGCTGCTGTCGGCCGCGCCGATGGCTTTCGCTTACAGCGACGAGGCCAGGCTGCCTGTCGTCGGCAAGCCGGGGGAGCTGCCGCTGGAAGTGGCGTTGCGCTTCGCCAAGAACCGGCTGGGCGAGGACGGCCGTTTCGAGTACGCCGCGCTGAAGGCGATCCAGACCAGCAAGCCGGAAGCGTTCGACCAGGCAAGCATCACGCTGATCCGCGAGGGACTGATGGACGACAGCGTCAAAGGCGTGCGCCAGCGCTTCGAGCTCAGCCGCGAGGAGAATGTCTGGACGCTGCGCGCGGTGAAGGAAGACTTCTCTTGCCGGCGCGGGCGCAAGGGCTGGGGGCTCCAGCCCTGTCCTTGAGGCGGCATGCGCCAAGCAATTGTTTTTTGGGTCTTATCGCCGATGCGAAGACGCCGTTATAATGGGGCAATCATTTTGCGGACGGGCTGACCGGATGCATGCGCGCAGATCGCGCTCCGGGCAGCCCGCCTTTTGTATTTCAGAGTCCAGACAAAGATCGCCATGCAAGAACAATACAGCCCGAGCGCGGTGGAAGCCGCCGCCCAACAGAAATGGCAGAAGACTGCCGCCTTCAAGGCCGTGGAAGACGCGTCGCGTCCCAAGTACTACGCGCTGTCGATGTTCCCGTACCCGTCCGGCAAGCTGCACATGGGCCATGTGCGCAACTACACCATCACCGACGTGCTGGCCCGCTTCAAGCGCCTGCAGGGTTTCAACGTGCTGCAGCCCATGGGTTGGGACGCCTTCGGCCTGCCGGCCGAGAACGCGGCGATGAAAAACGGCGGCGCGCCGGCGGCGTGGACTTACGCCAACATCGAATACATGAAGAAGCAGCTGGACAGCCTGGGCTTCGCCCTGGACTGGGAGCGCGAGCTGGCCACCTGCAAGCCGGACTACTACCGCTGGGAGCAGTGGCTGTTCACCCGCCTGTTCGAGAAGGGCGTGATCTACAAGAAGAACGGCGTGGTCAACTGGGACCCGGTGGACCAGACCGTGCTGGCCAACGAGCAAGTGGTGGACGGCCGCGGCTGGCGCTCCGGTGCGCTGGTGGAAAAACGCGAAATCCCGATGTACTACTTCCGCATCACCGACTACGCCGAGCAGCTGCTGGCGGACCTGGACAAGCTGGACGGCTGGCCGGAGCAGGTCAAGACCATGCAGCGCAACTGGATCGGCAAGAGCTTCGGTTCCGACGTGGTGTTCCCGTACGACGAGGCCAGCATCGGCCATAAGGGCGAACTGAAGGTCTACACCACGCGTCCGGACACGTTGATGGGCGCCACCTACGTCGCCGTCGCCGCCGAACACCCGCTGGCCACCCAAGCCGCGGCCGGCCATGCCGAGCTGCAGGCCTTCATCGCCGAATGCAAGGCCGGCTCCGTCGCCGAGGCCGACATGGCCAAGATGGAAAAGAAGGGCATGGACACCGGCCTGTTCGTGATCCACCCGCTGACCGGCGACAAGCTGCCGGTATGGGTGGCCAATTACGTGCTGTGGGGCTACGGCGAAGGCGCGGTGATGGCCGTGCCGGCGCACGACGAGCGCGACTTCGAGTTCGCCAACAAATACAAGCTGCCGATCAAGCAAGTGATCGCGCTGGCATCCGGCGACGGCGAGTACGACGCCGCCAATTGGCAGGAGTGGTACGGCGCCAAGGATGACACCGTGAAGACGGTCCATTCCGGCAAGTACGACGGTCTGGGCTACCAGGCCGCCTTCGACGCCATCATCGGCGACCTGCAAGCCAAGAACCTGGGACAGAAGAAAACCCAGTACCGCCTGCGCGATTGGGGCATCAGCCGCCAGCGCTACTGGGGCTGCCCGATTCCCATCATCCACTGCGCCAGCTGCGGCGACGTGCCGGTGCCGGAAAAAGACCTGCCGGTGACGCTGCCGGAAAACGTGATTCCGGACGGCGCCGGCTCCCCGCTGGCCAAGATGCCGGAATTCTACGAAACCACCTGCCCGAAGTGCGGCGGCGCGGCCAAGCGCGAGACCGACACCATGGACACCTTCGTGGAGTCCAGCTGGTACTACGCGCGCTACGCTTCGCCGAAGTGCGACACCGCGATGGTGGACAAAAAAGCGGCCGATTACTGGCTGCAGGTCGACCAATACGTCGGCGGCATCGAACACGCCATCCTGCACCTGCTGTACGCGCGCTTCTTCCACAAGCTGATGCGCGACGAAGGCCTGGTGTCGTCGGACGAGCCGTTCAAGAGCCTGCTGACTCAGGGCATGGTGGTGTGCGAAACCTTCTATCGCGACCTGCCCAACGGCACCAAGGACTGGATCGCGCCGCAGGACGTCATCCTGGAACGCGACGCCAAGGGCAAGATCATCGCCGCCAAGCACCGCGTGGACGGCCAGCCGGTGGTGGTGGGCGGCATCGAGAAGATGTCCAAGTCCAAGAACAACGGCGTGGACCCGCAGGAGTTCATCGAGAAATACGGCGCCGACACCGCGCGTCTGTTCATGATGTTCGCCGCGCCGCCGGAGCAGAGCCTGGAGTGGTCCGATGCCGGCGTGGAAGGCGCGTTCCGCTTCCTGAAGCGCCTGTGGAAAACCGCGCGCGAGCACGTCGAAGCCGGCGTAGTGGCGCCGTACAGCGCGGGCGAGCTGAACGCCAGCCAGAAGGAGCTGCGCTTCAAGCTGCACAGCACCATCCAGAAAGTGGCCGACGACTACGACCGCCGCCAGCAGTTCAACACCGCCATCGCCGCGGTGATGGAGCTCTTGAACGCGTACGACAAGGCCGATACCGCCGGCGACATCGGCCGCGCCGTGGCGCAGGAAGTGCTGGAAGCCGTCACGCTGCTGCTGTCGCCCATCGTGCCGCACGTCTGCGACGGCATCTGGAACGCGCTGAAGCCGGGCACCGAGCTGCTGGCGCAAGCCTGGCCCAAGGTGGACGAGGCCGCGCTGGTGAAGAGCGAGATCGAGCTGATGGTGCAGGTGTGCGGCAAGCTGCGCGGCAGCGTCACCGTGGCCGCCGACGCCGCCAAGGACGCGATCGAAGCCGCCGCGCTGGCGCATGAGAACGTGCAGAAGTTCATGGAAGGCAAGCCGGCCAAGAAGATCATCGTGGTGCCGGGCCGTCTGGTGAACATCGTCGTTTAATCCTATCCTGACGCGCGGCGCGGGGCAGCCTGGCTGTCCCGCGCCGTTTTGACTGGCGGCCATCCGCCATGGGGGAAAACATGAAACACACGCTGCAACTGGCCCTGTTCGCCGGCTTCGCCTTGCTGCTGACCGCCTGCGGCTTCCATCTGCGCGGCCTGGGGGGAACGATGAAGCCGCTGCCGTTCTCCACGCTGTATCTGGAGGCCGGCGGCAAGTCGATCGAGTCTGACCTGCGCACCGTGCTGGCGCGCCAGCCCAAGCTGGCCGTGCTGGACCAGGCCAAGGGCGCGCAAGCGGTGCTCAGCGTGGTGGGCGAGAACCAGTCCAAGGACATTCTCACCATCAATACTGGCGGCCGCATCAACGAGTATCAGCTGACCTACACCGTCACGGTGCGCGTGGTGCTGAACGGCGTGCCGGTGGAGCCCGACATGACGGCGACGGTGCGTCGCAGCATGAACTACTCGGATAACCAGGTGCTGGGCAAACAACAGGAAGAAGACCTGTTGTGGACCGATGCGCGGCGCGACGCGGCCGAGCAGATCGTGCGCCGCCTGGCGTATCTGAAAGTGCCGGCAGCCGGTCCGGCCGGCGCGCAAAGCGTGAAGCCCGATGCCGTCACTCAGCCCTGACGCGCTGAACGCGGCGTTGGCCAAGGGGCTGGCGCCGCTGTATCTGGTGCATGGCGAGGAAGCCCTGCTGGCGCTGGAAGCGGCCGACGCCGTGCGCCAGGCGGCCCAGGCCGCGGGCTATCTGGAGCGCGAGGTGCTGACGGTGGAGGCTGGTTTCGACTGGTCTCAGCTGACGGATTCCATGTCCAGCGTGTCGCTGTTCGCTTCGTTGAAGCTGCTGGAAATCCGCATTCCCGGCGGCAAGCCCGGCACGGAAGGCGCGGAGGCCTTGCAGCGCTTGGCCGCCCAGCCGCCGCAGGACACCATTACCCTGATCACCTTGCCCAAGCTGGACAAGGCGCAGCAGCAGAGCAAATGGTTTGCCGCCCTGGACAAGGTTGCCATGGCGGTGGAGGCGCGTCTGGTGAGCCGCGCCGAGCTGCCGGCCTGGATTTCGCGCCGGCTCAAGGCGCAAGGCCAGCAGCTGGGCGCGGAGGCGCTGGAGTTCTTTGTCGAGCGGGTGGAGGGCAATCTGTTGGCCGCCCGCCAGGAAGTGGACAAGCTGGCGCTGTTGTATCCGAAGGGCGAGCTGAGCCTGGCCGACCTGCAGGCCGCTGTGGCCAATGTCGCCCGCTTCGACGTGTTCCAGTTGTCCGAGGCCTGGCTGTCCGGCGACACGCCGCGCCTGCTGCGCATGCTGGATGGCTTGATGGCCGAAGGCGAAGCGCCGGTGCTGGTGTTGTGGTCGCTGGCGGAGGATGTGCGCATGCTGTTGAAGCTGCGCCAGGGCCTGAAGGACGGCCGCCAGCTGCGCGACATGGCGCGCGAGCTCAGGCTGTGGGGCGAGAAGCAAAAACTGGCCGAGCCGGCGCTGCGCCGCATCGGCCCGCGCAAGCTGATGGACGCCTTGTCCGAATGCGCGCGCATCGACCGCCAGATCAAGGGCGTGGAGCCGGGCGAGCCTTGGCAGACCATGCGGGCGTTGGCGACCCGGCTGGCCGCCTGAGCCGATGTCCATCATCAAGACGGGCCGCAGATGCGGCCCGTTTTTTACGCACTGGCGAGGCGCATGCCTCGAGCGGCGCGAGCATGCAGTACTCCAAGCGTAGCCAGCAAAGTCAAGCCGGCCAGCGCCGCGGCGAGTAGGCTGAGCCGCGCCAACGATCCGCCTTGATCCAGCAGCCAGCCGGCCAGCCAGGCCCCCAGCGCGTTGCCCAGATTGAAGGCGCCGACATTGAAGGTGGAGGCGCGGGCGGCGGCCGGCCCCGCCAGGCGGATGACCAGCGCCTGCAACAACATGCACAAGGCAAACGCCATGCTTCCCCATGTCGCCATCAGCAGCAGGGCCAGGCCTAGCCACTCGGCGAGCAGATAAAAGCCGAGCAGGCTGGCGCATAGCAGCAGCAACGTCAGTACCAGGCCGCGGCTCAGGTTCCAGTCGGTCAAGCGGCCGCCCAGCCACCCCCCCAACACCAAACCCATTCCGCACAACAGCAAGACCGGGCTGGCGTATGCCTGCGGCAAGCCGCTGATCTGGTTCAACACGGGCAGCAGATAGGTGAAAAAGGCAAACATGCTGCTGGCGGCGAGCACACTGCATAACAGCGCGAACCAAACCACGCCCGGCAAGCGCGGTGGTTTGGCAGCGCTTGCCGGGCTGCCGGACTGTGCCGGGACCTGCCTGCCAATCAGCAACAGCGTGACGATGCCGAGCGCCATCACCGCGGCGAAGGATGCGCGCCAGCCGCTGACTTGACCAATCAGCGTGCCGGCCGGCACCCCCAGCACATTGGCCAGGGTCATACCGGAAAACATCAGCGCCATCGCCCGCCCGGCCATGCCGGGCGGAGCCAGCCGCGCCGCCATCACCGCGGCCGTGCCGATGAAGCTGGCGTGGCAAAACGCGGTCAGCACCCGCGCTAGCAATAAAGGCATCAGGCTGGGCGCGAGCAGGCAGGCGAGATTGCCGGCGACGAAAATCGACATCAAGCCCATCAGCGCGCGTTTTTCCTCCAAACGGGCGATAAAACTGGCCAATACCGGTCCGCCCGCCACGACGCCCAAAGCATAGGCCGATACCAGATAGCCGGCGCGGGACAGCGGGATGTGCAGATCGGCCGCCATGATGGGCAGCAGACCCATGATGATGAATTCGGCGGTGCCGATGGCAAAGGCGGCGACGGCCAGCGTCAACAGGGCGGGGCTAAGTAAGCGGGGGGAAGACATGGCGAGTCCTATCAATGATGGGATGCGCTAGCCTAAACACCGCATGACGCAGGAAACAGGTGGCCAGCCCTCCAGACTGTCCGGAGCCATTTGTCATGAATGGCGCTACACTGCCCGCAATGGAAAGGAGGACGCGGTGTTGGCTTCATTGAGTGATTTATCGGTTTTCATCGCGGTGGCGGAGCAAGGCAGCTTTGTCGGCGCGGGAAGGCTGCTGGGGGTTTCCGCGTCCGCGGTGGGTAAGCGCATCAGCCGCTTGGAAGGGGAAATGGGCATGCGCTTATTGCAGCGCAGCACTCGCGCGCTGGCCCTGACTGCGGAAGGAGAAACGGTATTGCGCCGCGGCCGGAGCATGCTGGCCGAGGCTGAAGCGATGCGCGCGGAGCTGGAGCGCGCCAGCCGCCTGCCGGGAGGCGTATTGCGGCTCAGCCTGCCGCCTATCGGCGGCGTGCTGATCGAGCCTCTGGCGGCGTTCCAGCTGCGCTACCCCGATATCGCGTTGGAGCTGGATTACAGCGAGCGCAATGTCGACCTGATCGAGGAGGGCTTCGATGCGGCGATCCGGGTTGGCGAGGAGGACGACGGCAAGTTGCGCAGCCTGCTACTGCCGGGGTTTCGCCGGTTGATCGTGGCCGCGCCGAGCTACCTGGCGCGCTATGGCTGCCCTGCTCATCCCGAGCAGTTGGCGCAACATCGGCTGATCCACTACCGCTCGCCCAATAGCGGCAAACTGGAAAGCTGGCCCTTGGTCGATGAGGATCTGCCGCGCGCGCTGGTGTGCAATAGCGTGCATGCGCGGCTGGAGTTTGTTCTGCAAGGGCAAGGCATTGCTTGTCTGCCGGACGTTTCCATCCGCCGCGAGCTGGATGCCGGCAGCTTGCTGCCGCTCCTGCGCAGCGAGGAGGGAGAAAGGGCGCCCTTGCGATTATTGTGGCCATCCTCGCGCGGAGTTTCGGCCAGGCTGGCGGTGTTTCTGGACTTCATGCGGCAGCAGGCTGCATCAGTCTGTGCATAAGTTTTGGTTTGTCCTTTCTTTGTGGATAAGTTGGCGTTCGCCTTTGATGGAAAATCTCAGAACCAGGCTCCATCTGGCTTGCTAGTCTTAAAGCGATTAAGAAAATCAGTTAAGCGTCCGACGAGAGGCAGAACCAGGATAGTCGTCGGACGCGAGACAAAGGGGGATGCATGGCCGGTTTGAGCGGTTGGGCCCGAGGACGCTTCCACTATGCCTGGATCGTCATTGCCGTCACCTTTCTGGTGATGCTGATCACCGCGGCCATCCGCGCCGCGCCCAGCGTGATGATGGTCCCGCTGGAGCGGGAGTTCGGCTGGAGCCGCTCGATGATTTCCTCGGCGCTGGCCATCAATTTGGCGCTGTTCGGCCTGATGGGGCCGTTTGCGGCGGCGGCAATGCTGCGCTTCGGCTTGCGTCGCACCGTGCTCAGCGCGCTGGCGTTGCTGGCAGTCAGCGTGGCCTTGTCCAGCCAGATGCGCAGCAACTGGCAGCTGCAGCTGTTATGGGGGCTGATGGTCGGCTGCGCTACCGGCGCTACGGCGATGACGCTGGGCGCCTCAGTGGTCAATCGCTGGTTTGTCCAGCATCGCGGACTGGCGATGGGTTTGCTGACCGCCAGCTCCGCCACGGGGCAGCTGGTGTTTCTGCCGCTGATGGCGTGGTTGACTGGCGAGCACGGCTGGCGCGGCACCATCTGGCTGATTGCCGGCTGCATTGTCTGCGTATTCCCGCTGGTGTGGTGGCTATTGCCGGAACGGCCGAGCAGCATAGGGCTGAGGCCGCTGGGCGAGCCGGACAACACGCCGCCGCCTGCCGCGACGCATCACAATCCCATCCGCATTGCCTTCGGCGCGCTGCATACGGCCAGCCGTTCCGGCGATTTCTGGCTGCTGTTCGCCAGCTTCTTTGTGTGCGGCGCCAGCACTAACGGCTATATCGGCACCCACTTCATCGCCATGTGCGGCGACTACGGCCTGACGCCGGTACGCGGCGCCAGTTTGCTGGCGGCGATGGGCATGTTCGACTTGCTCGGCACCACGCTGTCCGGCTGGTTGTCCGACCGTTTCGCGCCGCAAGCCTTGCTGTTCTTTTACTACGGGCTGCGCGGCTTGGCATTGCTGTATCTGCCGCAGGCCTTCGGCCTGGAATATTTTTACGGCCTGCCCTTGTTCACCATGTTTTACGGCCTGGACTGGGTGGCGACGGTGCCGCCCACGGTGAAGCTGACTACCGGGGTATTCGGCAGCGAGCAGGCGCCGGTGGTGTTTGGCTGGATCGTCGCGGGCCACCAACTGGGTGCGGCCTTCGCCGCGCTGGGTGCCGGCATGCTGCGCAACAGCCTGGGCAGCTATACGGTGGCGACGATGATTTCCGGCGGCTTGTGCCTGGTTGCCGCGGTGCTGGTGTTGCGTATTGGTCGCTGGCGTGCCATCGCCGCGCCGGGACGCGCCTGACGACGGCAAGCTGCAAGCAGGGTGGGCTACTCGCGGTGATACGGATGGTTGTTGAGTATGGAGTAGGCGCGGTAGATCTGTTCGGCCAGCATCACCCGCACCATGCCGTGCGGCAGGGTCATGGCGGACAATTGCAGCAGCACGTCGGCGCGCTGTTTCAGTTCGGTCGATAGGCCGTCGGCGCCGCCGATGACGAACACCACGTCGTCGCCGCCAGCCATCCATTCCTTCAGGCCCTCCGCCAGCTTGACTGAGGTCCAGTTCTTGCCGCGCTCGTCCATCACCACCAACCGCGCGCGCGGCGGGATGGCGGCCATCAGCCGCTCGTGTTCGGCGGCGATGCCTTTTTCGGCGGTGACGCCGCCGCCGCGTTTCTCCGGCTTGATCTCTTTCAATTCCAGCGTGATGTCGCGGCCGAAGCGCTTGGCGTAGTCGGAATAGGCTTCATCGACCCAGCGCGGCATCTTGGTGCCGACGGCGAGTATGGTGATTTTCATCGGGAAGGGCTTGTGCGGAAGGGGAAACAAGGGCGGGCATGATGCCCGCCCGGAGGGTCAGCTTAGACGGCAGACCACGGCTTGGCCGCGCCGACGGCGAAGCTGGGCTTCTGGCCGCCCCACAGCGCTTCGATGTCGTAGTAGTCGCGCACGGCGGGCAGCATCACATGCACCACCACGTCGCCGGCGTCCACCAGCACCCATTCGCCGCTTTCGTGGCCTTCGCTGCCGACGATGTCCACGCCGGCTTCCTTCAGTTTCACTTGCACGCTGTTGGCCAGCGCCTTCACCTGGCGGTTGGAATCGCCGGTGGCGACGATCATGCGCTGGAACAGCGAGGTGAGTTTGCTGGTATCCAGCTCGATGATGTCCTTGCCCTTGATGTCTTCCAGGGCTTCGATAGCCAGTTTGCTGATTTCTTGAATTTCCATAAGTCCTTTTCCTGTGCCGGTACTTAGCAGGCACAGGCCGGCAAGAGGTACCAAAAAGAGCGGGTAGGGCGGCGCCTTACCGGTATAGCCCCTGCCGGCGGATGTAGGCCAGCACGGCGGGGTCAATCAGGCCGTCCACCGCTTCGTCCGCGGCCAGCATCGCCCTCAGGCGGGTGGCGGACAGATCGAGCGGCGGCAGGGCCAGGGGCCGGATTGTACCGGAAGCTGTTCGATTTGAAAAATCATGGACTTGCCGAGCCCGCCACTCGTCCAGCACTGGCGACGGCAGGTGGTCCGGATCGAAGCCGGGACGCAGGGCGACGGCCAGGTTGGCCAGGGTGAACAGCTCGCGCCACGCCTTCCAACTGGACAGCTGGGCCAGCGAGTCGCCGCCGATCAGGAACCATAGCTCGGCGGCAGGGCCGAGTTCGGCGCGCAGTTCGCGCAGGGTTTCCACGGTATAGGCGGCGCGCGGGCGGCGGATTTCGCGGTCGTCGGCGCGCAGCGCGGGCTCGCCGGCGATGGCGAGGCGCACCATTTCCAATCGCTCGGCCGGGCTGGCATGGGGGCCGCTGTCGCGGTGGTAGGGCTGTCCGGCCGGGATCAGCCGGACTTCATCGAGCTGCAATTCCGCGGCGAAGGCCCGCGCCATGCGCAGATGGGCATGGTGGATGGGGTCGAACGTGCCGCCGAAGACCCCGATGCGCGGATTCATGCGGCGGGCGCAGCCTCTTCGCCATCGCCGTAACCATTGACGATGACTTCCAGCCGGCCGGTGGATGGGTGGATCACCATGCCATGCACCGGGACGTCCTTGGGCATCAGCGGGTGGTTGCGTATGGTCTGTACCGAATGGCGCACGCTGTCGGATACGTTGTCGAAGCCCTTGAGCCAGGTGTCTAGGTCGATGCCGGCCGCGCGCAGCGTGGCGATGGTGTCTTCGCTGATGCCGCGCTCCTGGGCGCTGGCCAGGATGGTGTTCGGATCGATGGCGCGCATGCCGCAGTCGCGGTGCGCCACCACGCAGATTTCTTCGGCCCGCAGCTGGTATACGGCGACCACCAGGCTGCGCATCACCGAGCCCCATGGGTGGGTAATCAGCGCGCCGGCGTTCTTGATCAGTTTGGCGTCGCCGTTTTTCAGGCCCATGGCCTTGGGCAGCAGCTCCACTAGGCGGGCATCCATGCAGGCCAGGATGGCCAGGCCTTTGCCGGGAAACTTGTCGGTTTTGTATTGCTCGTACTCGCGGCTTTCCACGAAAGCGCGGTTGTGTTCGAGCAGGGTATTCAGTCGGTCCATGCGGTCTATATTCCTGTGCGGATGACGTGTACGGGACGTATTCACGTTCATTCTCCCGCCCTGCTTCAGGGAAAATAAAGGTCAATACGCCCTGGTGCTTTTACTCCATTTCGGGCGGCATGCTATCACCAGTCGGCAAAGTCGGGACAGAAATTCGCAGCGGGCGGGTCTGTTCGGGGGCGGGACCATGCGATGGCTGGCGGAGGCACTCTAATTATACAGAGTTTGATGAATCTCCTTGCCGTAGCCGGTGGGCTTGCCTAGAATCGCGCCTCCTTAAATATTAATGCTTGCTTATTCTGGAGCGCTTTGTGAACGAAAAACTGGCCAACCCGGCCCCGCTGGGCCTGATGGGCTTCGGCATGACCACCATTCTTTTGAATATCCATAACGCCGGCTTTTATCCGATCAGCGCGATGATCCTGGCGATGGGCCTGTGCTATGGCGGCGTGGCGCAGATCATTGCCGGCATCATGGAATTCCGCCGCGGCAATACTTTCGGCGTGACCGCCTTCCTGTCTTACGGCCTGTTCTGGCTGAGCCTGGTTGTGCTGCTGGTGCTGCCCAAGATGGGCCTGGCCGATGCCACGCCGGAAGGCTACATGGCCTGGTATCTGTTGCTGTGGGGCGTGTTCACGCTGTTCATGCTGCTGGGCACGGTCCACTACCCGCGCGTGAAGCAGTTCGTGTTCGCCTCTTTGACCGTGCTGTTTTTCCTGCTGGCGGCGCGCGACTTCACCGGCAGCGCCGTGATCGGCATGATCGCCGGCTTCGAAGGCATCGTCTGCGGCGCCAGCGCCATCTATCTGGCGATGGCTACCGTGCTGAACGAACAGCACGGCCGCACCGTGCTGCCCATCGGCGCGCGCTGATTTCAGTCCGCCGGTTTCGAACCGCCCCGCAGGCGCCTGCCGCGGGGCGTTTTCTTTTAATGGCGATGGCGTCCCAGCCACATCAATACGATTTGCACCAGCACCGCCAAGGCCAGCGCGCTGCCGAAGGCCAAGGGTGTAGGCAGCGCGTTCAAGGCCAGGGCGAGGATGATGCAGAACGCGACAAAGGCGTAAAAGCCGCGGATCATGCCGCGCAGTAGCCGAATGGTGACGGCGGGGCCGGCGCTGACGTGGCTGAACACCGCCAGCACCGAACCCAGCACCGGAAACACCGCCAACAGGCCGCTGAGGCTAGGGCCTAATCGGGATGACAGGCTGGTGATGGCAAGCACCAGGGCGGCGCCGGCCAGCATGCGGGCCGCCATGCCGGCGTTGCGCGGCGGTCGATCAGGCGTATTGGGCGGCGCGGGAAAGCACTTGTCCGCCAGCGGCAGAAAAAGCAGGCCGAAAGCGGCGCATTGCCAACCGGACGGCTGCGCCCAGTGGCTCAATGCCACCGCCAGCGCGTAAGCCGCCAAGCCGGCCAGCAAGCTGAGCGGCCATGATTGGTTTCGAGCCGCCCAGCTATACGCGATGCCGAACACCAGATTGGCGCTGGTGCCCAGCGCGGCCGCCAGCGACGCTTCGCGCACGAATGCCGCGTCATGCTCCAGGCTCAGGATGAATAGGATGGAACCGGTGATCACCGGGAAGCCCGCCAGCGCGCCGGCCACGCCCGGCCCCCATTTCTTCGCCGCCAGGCTGATCAGCCAGATCAAGGCCGGCACCAACAATAATTTCAACAGCAACAGCATGTCTTGCCCCGCGATGAGTCGCGCCTTACCAGCGCGATAAATGATCCTCGGTCACGCCGACCAGCTCCCGCACCGCGTGGCGCTCGCCGCTGTCCGGGTCGATCAGCGTGCCGTTGAAACGGCCTATCGGCTGCACGTAGCGGCTGGCGGCGATGAGCAGGTTCTTGTCTTCGCGCCGCGCGCCTTCCGGCGTGAACAGCAGATCGACCCGGCCGTCCGCGCTGGCGACGCGCCACGGCGCCAGCGGATCGTTTGGCTGGTAATCGAACGAAGCGGCGCCTACGCGGAAGAGTTTGCCATTCAGCCACACGGCGTTTTCGGCATCGGCCATGAAGCCCTGCTGCAGATTGAAGCCGATGTCTCTGCCGTGGGCGCTGGCCCAGCGCCAGCGCGTCTCGCGCGCCAGCAGGCCGTTGGAGTAGTCCAGCGAGGCCACCGCCCCCGCCAGGTCGAAGCGGCCGCCGGCGCAGCGCGCCTCGCCGCTCACCGGCAGGCCGCCGCTCTTGTGCGTGCTGTGCGCCAGATAGTTGGCCGGCGCGATGGCGGCCAGCACCGGCGGCGCGGCGCTCAAGTCGACAACGGCTTCCAGCGTCAGTTTGCGGCTGCTTAGGCTCAACCGCAGCGCGTCGCCGTCGCGCTGGAAACGGAAGTCGTGGCCGGGCAGATGGAAGCGGGCATGGCCGAACACGCGGTCGTTCACCTGCGCGCCGAGGCCGGGCAGGCCGTTGGCGCTGGCGGCGGCGATGACCTGGCACCGGCGGCGGTCAAACAGATAGGCGAAGGCGGTGCCGTTCCAGCCGACATCGACGATGGCGAAGCCGATGAAAAAGTCGGCATGCGCCAGCGCGGCGTATTGCCAGCGTTTGTGGTGCAGCGGGCGGGTCAGCCGTTGCCGGGGCGTCAGGGCCAGCGCCTGCCAGCTCAGATCGTCGACTATGCCTTGATAGACGCCGAAAGCGGGGCGGCCGGGGGCATCGATCAGGCGCGGCGGCGCGGCGGGCAGCAGGGTCATGGCGGTAGGCAGGCAGTGAGGACGAATCGAGTCTAGCCGGAATCCTGTCGTCATGAATAGCGGCGAACAACAAATGTTTAGCAATGCGCACAACTTGTCCAATGCAACTTTCATGGCTTCCCGGCTATCATAGGGTCCATGATGAAACGTCGTCTGTTGTGCGCGCTGCTGGCCTCGACCCTGGCGCAGCCGCTGTCCGTCCGCGCCGATCTGCCCGATCTGGGCGAAGTCTCCGATGCCTCCCTCTCTCTGTCTGACGAGTCGCGCATTGGCCGCAATGCCCTGCGCGCGATGCGCGAGGCCGGCGACGTGCTGGACGACCCGGAAATCAACAGCTATCTGAACGACATCGGCGGGCGGCTGTCCGCCTCGGTGTCGCTGCAAGGCGTGCGCTTCACTTATTTCTGCGTCGCCGATACCGGCATCAACGCTTTCGCGATGCCCGGCGGCTATGTGGGGGTCAATATCGGCCTGATCCTGGCCACGCAGAGCGAAGGCGAGCTGGCCGGCGTGCTTGGCCATGAAACCGCTCACGTCGCCCAGCGCCATATCGCGCGGATGCAGGCCGCCAACAGCGCCACCAACCCCTTGCTGCTATTGGGCACCATCGTCGCCGCCGCGCTGGCGGCCAAGGCCGGCAGCGGCGAGGGCGCGATAGGCGCGGTGTCGGCCGGCATGGGCTTGTCGATTGCGCGCCAGCTGGCGTTCTCGCGCGATGCCGAGCGCGAGGCCGACCGCATCGGCATGCAGTACATGAGCAACGCCGGCTACGACGTGCGTAATATGGCCTCGTTTTTCCAGCGCCTGGAGCAGGCCAGCCGTTATTCCGACAGCACCGCCTACGCCTTCCTGCGCACCCACCCGGTGACGGTGGAGCGGATCAGCGAGGCGCAGAACCGCGCGCTGGATTACCCGGTGCGGATGCGCGCCGACAGCACCGACTACCTGCTGGTGCGCGAGAAGCTGCGCAACCTGACCATGACGCCGGAGGAGGCGGTGGCGTATTACAACAGCACGCTGAGCCGCGGGCTGTACCTGAGCGAAGGCGCCAACTGGTATGGCCTGGCGCGCGCCAAGCTGCAGCAGCACGACCGCGCCGGCGCGCGCGAGGCGCTGGCCAAGGCCCGCGCCAAGCTGCCGGATAACCCGATGCTGTACGGCTTGGAAGTGGAGATCGCCCGTGATGGCGACGATTGGGCCGCGGCGGCCAAGGCGGCGCGCGCTGGCCTGGAAGCCTTCCCGCGCAATGCGGCCCTGCAGCTGGCGCAGCTGGATGTGGCGCTGGACAGCGGCGACCGCAAAACCGCGCAGGCGCTGCTGCGCCCGTTGCTGGACAGCAAGCGCGACGATCCGGCGCTGTACCGGCGCGAGGCCAAGCTGTACGCCGACAAAGATCCGCTGCGCTACCACGCCGCGCTGGGCAATGCTTTCTATTACGAACAGCGTTACAACGCGGCGATGGAGCAGTATCAGCTGGCCAGCAAGGCCAAGGGCGATGATTTCTATCTGCGCTCCATGATAGAAGCCAGACTGCGCGAAGTGGCGCCGCTGGCCAAGGAGGAACGCAAGGCTGACCGCAATTGAAACAAATGTTTCAAATTCGATCGTTTATCGCAAAAAAACAACATGATGCGTTGCACCATCGATTGTTTTTGCGACTTCCTGCTGTCATCGGTCGTTACGCCTATTCCTTTACGAATGTAACCAGTCGTACACTGGCGTAGTCTCGCAATATCAATTCGCAAATGAACATTTTTATTTGCGAATCTGTTCGTTTATAATCGCAAATCAAATAATTGGCTCGGTTTCGAGCCGATTGCATAAACGCGGGGCCGGCACCACGACGCGGTCCCCGATGTCACCCGCTGTGAGGACCAGAGATGGCTGCAACTTTCCCTGACGATATCGATCCGTTGGAAACCCAGGAGTGGACTGAAGCGCTGGAATCGGTGCTGGACAACGAAGGCGCAGAACGCGCGCACTTCCTGCTGGAAAAAATGGTCGAGCGCACCCGCCGTCGCGGTGCCCACCTGCCGTTCGACGCTACCACCGCGTATCAGAACACCATCCCGGTCGGCAAAGAAGTCAAGTCGCCGGGCAACCACGAGATGGAGCATCGCATCCGCTCGATCAACCGCTGGAACGCCGCCGCCATGGTGCTGCGCGCCGGCAAGAAGGATCTGGAGCTGGGCGGCCACATCGCTTCCTTCCAATCCTCCGCCACGTTGTACGACGTCGGCTTCAACCACTTCTGGCGCGCCCAGAACGACGAGCAAGACGGCGATCTGATCTACTTCCAAGGCCACATCGCGCCGGGCGTGTACGCTCGCGCCTTCATGGAAGGCCGCCTGACCGCCGAGCAAATGGATAGCTTCCGCCAGGAAGTGGACGGCAAGGGCCTGTCCTCGTATCCGCACCCGTGGCTGATGAAGGACTTCTGGCAGTTCCCGACCGTTTCCATGGGCCTGGGCCCGCTGATGGCCATCTACCAAGCCCGCTTCCTGAAGTACCTGGAAAGCCGCGGCCTGGCCAAGACCCACGGCCGCAAGGTGTGGTGCTTCTGCGGCGACGGCGAAATGGACGAACCGGAATCGCTGGGCGCCATCGCCATGGCCGCGCGCGAAGGCCTGGACAACCTGGTGTTCGTGATCAACTGCAACCTGCAGCGTCTGGACGGCCCGGTGCGCGGCAACGGCAAGATCATTCAGGAACTGGAAGGCGACTTCCGCGGTTCCGGCTGGAACGTGCTGAAAGTGATCTGGGGCTCCCGTTGGGACCCGCTGCTGGCCATGGACACCAAGGGCCTGCTGAAGAAGCGCATGGACGAGTGCGTGGACGGCGACTACCAGACCTTCAAGTCCAAGGACGGCGCTTACGTTCGCGAACACTTCTTCGGCAAGTACCCGGAGCTGCGCGAAATGGTGGCCAACATGTCCGACGAAGAGATCTGGAATCTCAACCGCGGCGGCCACGACCCGCACAAGGTGTACGCGGCTTACCACGAAGCCACCCACAACGCCAACGGCCGTCCGACCGTGATCCTGGCCAAGACCATCAAGGGTTACGGCATGGGCGCGTCCGGCGAGGCGATGAACATCGCTCACCAGGCCAAGAAGATGGACCTGGACAGCCTGCGCAAATTCCGCGACCGCTTCGGCATTCCGGTGTCCGATGAAGAGCTGCCGAACGTGCCGTACTACCTGCCGCCGGAAGACAGCCCGGAAATGAAGTACATGCGCGAACGCCGCGCCCAGCTTGGCGGCTACCTGCCGGCCCGCAAACCGGTCAATACCGTGCTGGAAGTGCCGCCGCTGTCGGTGTTCGACGGCCAGCTGCAATCGTCCGGCGAGCGCGAGTACTCCACCACCATGGCCTTCGTGCGCATGCTGGGCACGCTGCTGAAGGACAAGAACATCGGCAAGCGCATTGTGCCCATCGTGCCGGACGAGTCCCGCACCTTCGGCATGGAAGGCATGTTCCGCCAGTACGGCATCTGGTCCACCCAGGGCCAGAACTACGTGCCGCAGGATGCCGACCAGCTGATGTTCTACAAGGAATCCAAGGACGGCCAGATCCTGCAGGAAGGCATCAACGAGCCGGGCGCCATGGCCGACTGGATCGCCGCGGCGACCAGCTACGCCAACAGCAGCCAGCCGATGATTCCGTTCTACATCTACTACTCGATGTTCGGCTTCCAGCGCATCGGCGACCTGGCCTGGGCGGCAGGCGACATGCGCGCCCGCGGCTTCCTGCTGGGCGGCACCGCCGGCCGCACCACGCTGAACGGCGAAGGCCTGCAGCATGAAGATGGCCACAGCCACATCCAGGCCGGCCTGATCCCGAACTGCATCAGCTACGACCCGACCTTCGCCTACGAGCTGGCGGTGATCGTGCAGGACGGCCTGCGCCGCATGTACGCGGAACAGGAAGACGTCTTCTACTACCTGACCCTGATGAATGAAAACTACGCCCACCCGGCCATGCCGGCAGGCGCGGAAGAGGGCATCCTGAAGGGCATGTACCTGCTGCAGGACGGCGGCGACGCCAAGATCAAGGTTCAGCTGATGGGTTCCGGCACCATCCTGCGCGAAGTGATGGCCGCGGCCGAACTGCTGAAGAACGACTTCGGCATCGGCGCCGACATTTGGAGCGTGACCTCCTTCAACCAGCTGCGCCGCGACGGCATGGAAGCCGAGCGCCACAACCTGCTGAACCCGACCGCCGAGGCCCGTTCCTCCTACGTCGAGCAGCAGCTGGCCGGCCGCTCCGGCCCGGTGGTTGCCGCAACCGACTACATCCGCAACTACGCCGACCAGATCCGCGCCTACGTGCCGGGCCGCTACGTCGTGCTGGGCACCGACGGTTTCGGCCGCTCGGACAGCCGCGCGAACCTGCGCTCCTTCTTCGAAGTCGATCGCTACCAC
This sequence comes from Chromobacterium sinusclupearum, assembly GCF_002902845.1. Taxonomy (GTDB): domain Bacteria; phylum Pseudomonadota; class Gammaproteobacteria; order Burkholderiales; family Chromobacteriaceae; genus Chromobacterium; species Chromobacterium sinusclupearum. The sequence goes on along the minus strand of NZ_PPTF01000073.1, from coordinate 409,386 downwards.
GTGGCGCTGGCCGCCCTGTCGGCCCTGGCCCGCGACGGCAAGATCGACGGCGCCAAGGTGGCCGAGGCCATCGCCAAGTACGGCATCAAGACCGACAAGCTGCCGAGCTGGAAGGTCTAAGCGCGACAGCGTAGGCGGATGCCCAGGCTGAGGCTTGGGCGTTCCGATGTAGACAAATGTAGGGCGGGCTCGCCGACAGGCGATGCCCGCGCCACCCCAGGCGGGCATGGCCGTAGGCCAGCCCGCCCTACAGCGGATAGAGAACCATGAGCAATCTGATCGAACTGAAAGTGCCCGACATCGGCGGGCACAGCAATGTAGACATCATCGAAGTATTCATCGCCCCGGGCCAGACCGTGTCCGTGGACGATTCCCTGATCACCCTGGAAACCGACAAGGCCACCATGGAAGTGCCGGCCGAAGCCGCCGGCGTGATCAAGGAAGTGAAAGTCGCCGTGGGCGGCAAGATTTCCGAAGGCGACGTGATCGCCATCTTGGAAGTGGGCGCCGCCGCGTCCGCTCCGGCCCCGGCTGCTGCTCCCGCCGCCGCGCCTGCTGCGGTCCCGGCCCCGGCTCCGGTGGCTGCGGCTCCGGCAGCCGCCCCGGCCGCAGCTGCGGCTTCCGGCCGCAGCGAAATCCGCGTGCCGGACATCGGCGGCCATAGCGGTGTCGACGTGATCGAAGTGACTGTCAAGGTCGGTGACCAGATCGCCATCGACGACAGCCTGATCACGCTGGAAACCGACAAGGCCACCATGGAAGTGCCGGCCACCGCCGCCGGCAAGGTGGTGGAAGTGAAGATCAAGGTGGGCGACAAGGTCAGCGAAGGCGACCTGATCGTGGTGGTAGAGGGCGCTGTCGCCGCTTCCGCCCCGGTTGCTGCCGCTGCGCCGGCTCCGGCAGCCGCTCCGGCCGCTCCGGCTCCGGTTGCCGCCGCGCCTGCAGCCGCGCCGGCCGTGGCCCCGGTCGCCGCTGCCGTGTCCGCCGCCATCGACGAAATCGCCTTCTCCAAGGCCCATGCCGGCCCGTCCGTGCGCCGTCTGGCGCGCGAGCTGGGCGTGGACCTGGGCAAGGTCAAGGGCAATGGCCGCAAGGGCCGCATCACCGAAGACGACGTCAAAGCCTTCGTCAAGGGCGTGATGCAGAACCCGGCCGCGCTGGCCCCCGCCGCCGCGCCGGCAGGCTCCGGCGTGGGCCTGGACCTGCTGCCGTGGCCGAAGGTGGACTTCGCCAAGTTCGGCCCGATCGAAACCAAGCCGCTGTCCCGCATCCAGAAGATTTCCGGCGCCAACCTGTCGCGCAACTGGGTGATGATCCCGCACGTCACGTTCAACGACGAGTGCGACATCACCGAACTGGAAGACTTCCGCAAGACCGTGGGCAAGGAATGGGAAAAGTCCGGCCTGAAGATCAGCCCGCTGGCCTTCATCATCAAGGCCGCCGCCGAAGCGCTGAAGGCTTTCCCGACCTTCAACAGCTCGCTGGACGGCGACAATCTGGTGCTGAAGCAGTACTACCACATCGGCTTCGCCGCCGACACGCCTAACGGCCTGGTAGTGCCGGTGATCAAGGACGCGGACAAGAAGGGCCTGCGCCAGATCGCGCAGGAACTGACTGATCTGTCCAAGCTGGCCCGCGAAGGCAAGCTGAAGCCGACCGACATGCAAGGCGCGACCTTCACCATCTCGTCCCTGGGCGGCATCGGCGGCACCAGCTTCACGCCTATCGTCAACGCGCCGGAAGTGGCCATCCTCGGCGTCTGCAAGTCGCAGATCAAGCCGGTGTGGAACGGCAAGGAATTCGCGCCGCGCCTGATGTGCCCGCTGAGCCTGTCCTTCGATCACCGCGTGATCGACGGCGCGGCCGCCGCGCGCTTCACCGTGCACCTGGGCAAGCTGCTGTCGGACGTGCGCCGTCTGATCCTGTAATGGTAGGGCGGAAGCCCCTTCGGGGCGTTCCGCCTTCTGTCGCAGGATATAGGCGGAACGCCCGCATGGCGGGCTTCCGCCCTACGGAATCAAGCCCAGACTCGAGGCGGCCGGCCCCGCGCCGGCCTCCCAATATTGCGGATGGAAAACCATGAGCAATCTGATCGAATTGAAAGTCCCGGACATCGGCGGCCACAGCAACGTGGACGTGATCGAAGTGTTCGTCAAACCGGGCGATGTGATCGAAAAAGAAGCCAGCCTGATCACGCTGGAAACCGACAAAGCCACCATGGAAGTGCCGGCCGAAGCTGCAGGCACCGTCAAGGAAGTGCGTGTTGCCGTGGGCAGCAAGGTCTCCGAAGGCGACCTGATCGTGGTGCTGGAAGCGGGCACCGCTGCCGCAGCCGCGCCGGCTGAAGTGAAGCCGGTGGAAACCGTGGGCGTGGCTTCCGCCACCACCCAAGCCGGCTTCGCGCCGCAAGCCGCGCCGATCGCCGCCAGCCATAGCGGCGGCGCCGACATCGAGTGCGACGTGATGGTGCTGGGCGGCGGTCCCGGCGGTTACTCCGCCGCCTTCCGCGCGGCCGACCTGGGCCTGAAGGTCGTCATCGTCGAGCGTTATTCCACGCTGGGCGGCGTGTGCCTGAACGTGGGTTGCATCCCATCCAAGGCCCTGCTGCACAACGCCGCGGTGATCGACGAAGTGAGCCACCTGGCCGCCAACGGCATCAAGTTCGGCAAGCCGGAAGTCGATATCGACATGCTGCGCGGCTACAAGGAAAAAGTCATCGCCAAGTTGACCGGCGGCCTCGCCGGCATGGCCAAGGCGCGCAAGGTGGAAATCGTGCGCGGCAACGGCCGCTTCATCGACCCGCACCACATCGAAGTGGCCTCCACCACCGGCAAGGGCCGCGAAGAGTCGGGCGAGAAGAAGATCGTCAAGTTCAAGAACGCCATCATCGCCGCCGGCTCCCGCGTGGTGAAGCTGCCGTTCATTCCGGACGATCCGCGCGTGGTGGACTCCACCGGCGCGCTGGAACTGAAGGGCGTGGCCGACCGCATGCTGATCATCGGCGGCGGCATCATCGGCCTGGAAATGGGCACGGTCTACTCCACGCTGGGCGCGCGCCTGGACGTGGTGGAAATGATGGACGGCCTGATGCAAGGCGCCGACCGCGACCTGGTCAAGGTATGGCAGAAGTGGAACGCCCACCGCTTCGACAACATCATGCTGAACACCAAGACCGTGGCCGTGGAGCCGAAGGAAGACGGCGTGTGGGTGACTTTCGAAGGCGCGCAAGCCCCGAAGGAACCGCAACGCTACGACCTGGTGCTGTACGCCACCGGCCGCGCGCCGAACGGCAAGCTGATCGGCGCGGAAAACGCCGGCATCGCCGTGACAGACCGCGGCTTCATCCAGGTGGACAAGCAGCAGCGCACCAACGTGCCGCACATCTTCGCCATCGGCGACATCGTCGGCCAGCCGATGCTGGCGCACAAGGGCGTGCATGAAGGCCACGTGGCGGCGGAAAACTGCGCCGGCATGAAGTCCTACTTCGACGCCCGCGTGATTCCGGGCGTGGCCTACACCGATCCGGAAGTGGCCTGGGTGGGCGTGACCGAAGACGAAGCCAAGAAGCAAGGCCTGAAGATCGAGAAGGGCGTGTTCCCGTGGGCCGCCTCCGGCCGCGCCATCGCCAACGGCCGCGACGAAGGCTTCACCAAGCTGATCTTCGACGCCGAAAGCCACCAGATCATCGGCGGCGGCATCGTCGGCCCGCACGCCGGCGACATGATAGGCGAAGTGTGTCTGGCCATCGAGATGGGTTGCGACGCGACCGACATCGGCAAAACCATCCACCCGCACCCGACGATGGGCGAGTCCATCGGCATGGCCGCGGAAGTGGCGCACGGCACCTGCACGGACCTGCCGCCGCAGCGCAAGAAGTAAGGTTTGGTCGGCGGTTGATTGATCGCCATCAGACGAAGAAAGGGCAAGCCTTGGGGCTTGCCCTTTTTGTTTTGTCGGGTGACGCACCCTACGCGCTGACAGCGCGTCCGATGCCTCCTACAATGGCGTTGTTCTATCCCAAAAGGATCCACCGTGAGCACGATCAAAGTACTGGGCATTTGCGGCAGCCTGCGCCGCGCTTCCTCCAATATGGGGCTGCTGCGCCATGCAGCCAGCCGCCTTCCGGCTGGCATGGAACTGCAGATTGCCGATTTGTCCGAGGTGCCGTTTTACAATGCCGACCTGAGCAGCAAACCGGCGGCGGTTGCGCGTCTGCTGGAGCAGATCGGCGAGGCCGACGCCTTGCTGCTGGCCTGCCCGGAATATAACTATTCCATGGCGCCGGCACTGAAAAACGCGCTGGATTGGGCGTCGCGCGAGCCGGAAAACAAGCTGTTGGCGGGCAAACCGGTCGCCATTATGGGGGCTGGCGGCGGCATGGGCACCTCTCGTGCCCAGTACCATCTTCGGCAGACCTGCGTGTTTCTCGACCTGCATCCGCTGAACAAGCCGGAAGTGTTTGCCAACGCCTTTGCGGGTGCTTTTGATGGCGACGGCAACCTGACCGATGAGCGTCTGCAAGGCCTGGTGGCGCAACAGCTGGAAGCGCTGCGCGACTGGACCTTGCGCCTGAAAGACTGAGGTTAAAGCAAGGGAGCGTTTTGCCCGTGCTACACCGTGTTTTTATGCGCATGACTGGCTGGATGAACGGTGCGTCGCCCCTTTGGGGTGACGCACCCTACGCGCTTGAGCCGCATTTCCTCACGCGATAAGCCAAGGTTTTGGCGCCCCTGGCTTGGGGCGAATGGATTTCAATCGTTAATCCAAGGCGCAGGACCTTAACAATGAGGTTTCCAAAAGCCGTTTTCTTCGATCTGGACAACACCCTGGTGCATAGGGACAGAAGCATAGATCTCTATGCCAGCCAATTCTGGCGGGACTTTGGCCACGCAATCGGCAGTGGCGGCGAGGGGAATGTCGCAGCGGTGATCAAGCGTTACGACAATGGTGGCTATTTGCCAGCCGACTCGTCCTTCAAAACGATCAAACAAGCGGTTTCCCATGGTTTATTGACGGAAATGGATTGGCGGCAGGCTCAGGAGCCGGAAGGGCTGTTGCGGCACTGGGAGCGCTACAATGCCATTTGTACAGCGGCGATGCCGGGCGCGGCTGAGGCTGTGGCGGCGCTCTCGGCGCAGGGCGTGCGTGTGGGCGTGATCTCCAACGGCAGCCATCGGACCCGGCTGGAGAAAGTAGCATGCTTGCCGTTCGCATCGGCCATTGAACTGACCGTCAGCTCGGAGTCCGCCGGCGCGAGCAAGCCGGATGCGGCGATTTTCCGGCTGGCGGCTGAAGCCCTCGGCGTGCCGCTGGGGGCATGCTGGTATGTGGGCGACAACCCATTCAACGATGTATTGGGCGCGTCGCGCGCGGGCATGACGCCGGTTTGGCTGAGCGGTTTTCACGCTTGGCCAGAGGGGGAGGAAATGGCGTATCGGCAGATTTCATCACTGGAGCATTTGGCCGGGATGATGGCTGCGGTGCCTACATGTTATCTGTTTGAATGATGTGGTAAGCCGATTGCGTGGGGCCGAACGGATAATGGTCCAAAGGATACGGGGATGAATGCCCCCTCACTGGCTTTGCGCGTTCGACAGATAATCCCATAAGGCGGCTGCCACCGGCCCTGGGGCGCGGCTGCTGAGCCTTGCCGCGACGATGTCCAAACGGCTGCGATGGAAATGGCGTCCTTCCAGCGACAGCAAGGCCCCGCTGGCCAGCTCATCGCGCACCAGATGCAGCGGCATATGGCCCCATCCCATGCCCTCCAGAATCAGGCCCTTCTTGGTATGCTGGTCCGCCACGGTCCAGTTGGCGGCATCCTTGATCAGAAAGTAATCCCTGCCCGGCGCGCGGGCGGAGTCCCGGATGATCACTTGAACGAGTTCGCGCATCGCGTCCGGACTCATCTCGGCAGGCGTTCGGCCCGCCAGCAAGCTGGGCGCGATCACCGGCACCACGTCCACCGGAAACAGATCGCTCCATTCAAAGCGGGTATCGGATTTGTCGATATGGTGCAGGATCAGGTCCGCTTCTTCTGCCAGCAAACGTTCCCACGGTCCGCCAATCACCTCGAAGTGCAAATGCAGCCGGGTGCGCGGCCAGTTCTGGAAAAAACGCTTCAGCAGGCTCAAGGCCTCCGTCGTCGGGGTCAAATCGCCGATGACCACGCGCAGGTCGGTTTCCTCGCCTCGCTGCAGCTGCTCGCATATCGCATTCAAGCCGGCGGCTTGACGCAACAGCGCCTGCGCTTGCCGATGAAAAGCCTCGCCGGCCGGCGTCAGCCGGACGCGATAGTGGGACCGATCCAGCAAAACCAGGCCGACACGCTGTTCCAGATTCTTGACCGCAGTATGTATGGCGGGGTGGCTGCGATGCAGTTTCTGCGCAGCCGCCTGAAAACTGCCCTCGCTCAGCACCGCGTCCAGGCACGCGAGTTCATGTAGGGTAAAATCCATTGTTATTAGATCTTACATTCTTTTGCCAATCTTTTAAATTTTTATAAAACAAAGGCCTCGCTAAACTGCCCTCACCATCCATTGAACACAGAGGAGCAGACATGATGCGCGCCATCGTGAGACAGCAATACGGCGGACCGGAACAATTGCAGATTCAGGACGTGCCCAAGCCTATCGCCGCAAACGGCGACGTGTTGGTAAGGGTGCGCGCCTTCGGCTTGAACCGTGCGGAACAGTATTTCCGCCAAGGCGTATGGGGCGAGGTTGCCGCCATTTCCGGCATTGAGTGCGCGGGGGAGGTGGAGCATGACCCCAACGGGCGGCTCAGCCATGGCCAAGCGGTCATCGCCTTGATGGGCGGCATGGGGCGCAGCCGCAACGGCAGCTACGCGGAATGGGTCTGCGTGCCGGCCAGCAATGTCGTGCCGATCCAGACTTCGCTGAGCTGGGCCGAATTGGCGGCCTTGCCTGAATCGTACGCCACTGCCTGGACATGCTTGCATGACAATCTGGCGCTGCAAGAGGGCGATACGCTGCTGATCCGCGGGGCGCTCTCCGCGCTGGGGCAGGCTGCGCTTGCGCTGGCAAAGCAGCGCGGCGCCAGCGTCATCGCCACCGTCAGGCAGGCATCCAGGCTGGAGGCCGCGCGCCGCTTGGGCGCGGATGAGGCCTGGGTGGAATCGCCTTCGCTATCCAGCCAGATGGCGGATGCCAAGGCCCAAGGCGTGGACAAGGTGCTGGATCTGGTCGGCACGTCCACCATGCTGGATTCGCTGCGTTTGGCCAAGCGGAACGGCCGCGTGTGCGTGGCGGGCTTTTTAGGCGGGCATGAGCCGATTGCCGCATTCGATCCCATGGCCCACTTGCCTAGCGGCCGCCATCTGAGCTTCTTCGCCAGCGCCCTGGTTTTTGGCGGCGCGGAATATCCGCTTGGCGAGATTCCGTTTCAGCAAATCATCGAGTGGGCGGAAAACGGCGACATTCCGGCCAAGCCCGCTAGCGTGTTTCCTTTCGAAGACATTCAGGCCGCGCATCGGCTGCTGGATGAGCAGGCTGCCGGCGGGAAAATCGTGGTAACGCTGGACTAAGCGGAGTCGGGTCCGTTTCTCTTGTCTCGTCGAATGAAATGAGAAAAGGCGTCCCGCGGATAATCATTTCATAGACGGGCGGCCCGGCTTGCGGGGAGGGAATATGGCTTGAGCGCTGCAATATGTCCAGGCCTCCCGCCCACCCAGCAAGCCTGCCACGCGGTTTCCCGCCGGCCTCCGCCAGTTCAGCGACGCATGGCAAACGTGCATTTCTCGCCAGCCAAGTTCAAAAGCCAAAGATCGTGAACGTGCGCTTAGTTTTCCGCGTGGCCCGGTGCGGGGGGCGGAATGCTCACCACCCGGTCCCGTCCGCTATTCTTGGCCAGGTATAGCGCCTTGTCCGCGCGGGCCAGCGTGCTGTGTATCCGCTCGTCCTCCAGCCACAGCGTGACGCCGACGGAGAACGTCTGCTGGTCCGGCAGGTTGCGGCGCAGCGATTCAATGCGGATCACGGCCTGCGGCAGGTCGCAGTCCATCAAGGCCAGCACGAATTCCTCGCCGCCAAAGCGGGCGAACAGGTCCGATTGCCGCATGCGCGATTTGATCAGCAAGGACGCTTCCCGCAATAGCCGGTCGCCCTCGGGGTGGCCGTAGGTATCGTTGAATTGCTTGAAGTGGTCCAGATCGAACAGCGCGATGGCGAGGGGCTGGCGGTAGCGTCGGGCCGTCGCCAGCATCATTTCTATTTGCAAATCCCAGGTGCGGCGGTTGGGCAGCTGGGTCAACTCGTCGGTGCCGGCCAGCGACTCCAGCTTCTGCATCAGGCTGCGCATCTGGCTCAGCCACTTGTGCAGCAGCCGGACCAGCAAAAAGCCCATGGCGCTGGCGATGATCCACATCACCAGCATCATCCAGCGGGCGACGATGCCGTAGGAGTTGGATTGCGCCACTTTCTTCATCAGGTCCAGGGTGATCGATACCGCCAGCGTGTTGGCGCTTTCCGAGATGTGGTTGAAGATGCGGATTTCCTCGTTCATGACCAGGTTCGATGCCTTGTCCTGCGAAGCGGCGTCCGGGGCGCGGTACAAGGCGATGATCTTGCGATCCAGGGCCATGAAGCGGTTGAAATCTTCCTGCACGCTATTGAGCTGGCTGCGTTGGTCATTGGCGAGGCGCATCGCGCGCAGCTTGCCGAGGTCCCGGCTGAAGTTGTCGGCGGAGCGTAGAAACTCCGACCGGCTCATCGAATCGTTGCTGCTTGCGCCTGTCACGTGGCGGACGATGTCCAGCGCGTAGCCGTTTTGCCAGCCGTTCAGGTCCGCCGCGTCAAACTTCACAGCCATGGCCGCCTGGGCTATGGCGATGTATTCCACAATCTCCGCCCTGCCGTCCTCTTCCAGCTTTTCGATATAGAAAGACAAGACCGGCAGCAGGCCCATGCACAACAGGATGGGCGCGGCAACCATGATGGCCTTCAGCAGAATGCCTTTGTCGTTTCTGTCAAACATGCTTGCTTCGCCGCAGTGGAATGGGAGGATGGGCAAGCATCAACAGCCCCTGGGGGCTGGCGGACGCCGGCTCTGCTTCAGAATAGATGGTTTTGATAAGGACAAATACGTATCCGCCGCAGCGAGCCTGGAATGGCCGGCGCTTGCGCCTGACGCGGGCTGGTTTGCCTGGATGCGAAATATCAATGGCATAATATGGCTTTGCGAGGAGCCGCGGATGTCTCGATTTGACCTGATTATTTTCGACTGCGACGGCGTGCTGGTGGACAGCGAGCGCGTGACCAATGCCGTGTTCGCCCGCATGCTCAATGAGCTGGGTTTGCCGGTGACGCTGGACGATATGTTCAGCCACTTCGTCGGCCTGTCCATGGAGCAATGCCTGAAGCAGGTTGCGGAAATGCTGGGCCGGGCGCCGCCGCCAGGGTTTGAGGCGGAATACCGCCGCCGCTGCCAAGCCGCGCTGGAAGCGGAGCTGAAAGTGGTGGCCGGCGTGCCGCAGATGCTGGAGGCCTTGCGTCTGCCGTACTGCGTGGCGTCCAACGGCAGCCATGACAAGATGCGCGCCACGCTGGGGCTGACGGGTTTATTGCCGCGTTTTGCCGGCCGGATGTTCAGCGCGCAGGAGGTGGCCGCGCCCAAGCCGGCGCCGGACGTGTTTCTGCATGCGGCGCGCAGTCTGGATGTCGATCCTGCCCGTTGCCTGGTGGTCGAGGATACGCCTACCGGCGTGCGGGCCGGCGTGGCTGCGGGAATGACGGTGTGGGCTTATGCGGCGCTGATGCCGGCCAGTCGGTTGATCGAGGCGGGAGCGGCGAGCGCGTTTGCGCAGATGGCGGACTTGCCGTTGCTATTGCAGGTTTGAACAGTGAGCGCAGGATCAGCGGGAGCCGTTGCCGGCGGGCGCCGCTCCTGCGGCGTCATCAGTGCAACAGCAGATCTTCGTGGTCTTCGGGATAATCATTTTCCGGCGCGCGGCGCCAGGCATAACAGCGCGGCGGGGCGCCAGCTTCGGTTTGGAACTGCTTCAGCCAGTAGGCCAGGCGGCGCCAGCAGCGGCGCTCATGAGTCAGGAAATGCAGCAGTCGGTTGCGGCTTCCAGGCTCCGGTTCTGCCGGCAGGCTGTGATCGTTCATCATCGCGGTCATGATGTTATCGCTCCAGATCGGTTGACGGGTGCTATCCACGTTTCGAACTGTAGCGATGGCGAAATCAATTTCGCGCATAAAAAGCGGCCGGACGCATCAAAATCTCATCAAAGCCTTTTATCGCCGCATGCGGGGTGGGCGTCGAGCTGCAGCCGGTACAACCAAGCTTCCACATTGCCGTATTCCGGGCCGGCATTGAATGGCCGGACCCGCTTGGCGCCGGCGTTTTCGGCGGTGCGGATGGACGCGGCATTGTCTCTGGCCATGGCGATGTCCAGCCATTCCAGGCCCAGATCGCGGGCGATAGGCGCCAACTCGCGCAGCGCCGCGGCGGCGAGGCCCGCGCCGCGTTTCCAGGGCACCACGGCATACCCGACATGGCCCAGGCAGTAAGGCGGCAGCGCCGAGGCGCCGTGCTGCCAGCGCAGGTTCAAGTCGCCGGCATATTGGTTTTGCGCGTCGATGATCCAGTAGCGCAGCCAGGGTAGCCGCGGCACGGCGCGGCCGTCTTCCAGCACAACCGCTTGGCCGCCGCCTTGCGGATTGCCCAGGGAGGCAATATAGGCGGCGGGATCGCGGGCGATGGCGGCCAGCATTCGGCCGGCGCCGACGGGGTCGTGATCATCGTCCGGCGTCCAGCCGCGTTGCAATGCCCCGATCAGACCAGGCAGTTTTCCGGCGTTGGGCATGATCAGTTTGACCGATGCGCGGGAGGGGGTTGCAGACGGCATGAATTTCTCCGAATGGGCGATTCATTGAGTAATCCACCGGAAACCGCATTTCCGGCTGGCGCATGCGGCTAGCTCTTGGCATAGCGGGGCAGGCATGAATATGCCTGCAATTTAAGCTATTTGGCATTTTTGGTCGACAATGAACTACCCGCCTTAGGCGCATGTCTGATAGGGTTTGTTTACAAGCGTTTACTGGTCGCCAGCCTTGGTGACATCCGTTACCATGCTGCATCCCCCTACGAATCCGACCATGCCGAGCGTTTTTTTTCACTCAGATTGGCTAAACCGATTGAGCCGCCGCTGCCTGCGCAGCGGGCGGCCGTTGGCTTTGGCCGCCGCCTTGCTGGCCGCGCCGGCCTTTGCCGCCTTGGACTACACGGTGGATATTCAGGCGCCGGGCAATCTGACGCCCTTGCTGCGCGACAATCTGGAACTGCTGACCAGCCAGAAGGACCCGGATATCGACCAGGCCTGGCTGGAGCAACTGGTCAAGGGCACGCCGGACGAGGCGAAGAAGCTGCTGGAGACTGAGGGCTATTTCCACGCCAATGTCGAGGCTAACCTGCAAGAGGGCAACCGCATCGTGGTCAAGGTGGCGCCGGGCAAGCCGGCGCAGATCACCGACCTGACCATCCGGCTGGATGGCGCCATCCGCCAGCAGGACGATTATCAGCAACGTTTTGCCCAAGTGCTGGAAGCGTGGTCCTTGCCGCTGGGCGCGCCCTATCGCCAGGATGACTGGGACGCCAGCAAGCGCGCCATTCTGCGCAAGGTGCAGGCCGACCGCTTTCCCAGGGCGCGCATCGTCAAGAGCGAGGCGAAGATCGACCCGGCCACCGACAGCGCCGTGCTGGAAGTGACGGTGGACAGCGGCCCGCTGATCCGCTTTGGCCGGATCAAGGTCAACGGCTTGCAGCGCTATCCGTGGAAGCTGGTGGTGGGGCAGGCGGACTTCAACAATGGCTCGCCTTACACCCAGGACAAGCTGCTGGCGTATCAGGCGGCGCTGGAGCAGTCGCCGCAGTTTTCCTCGGTGATCGTCAGCGCGGATTTCGACCACATCGTCGACGACAAAGTGCCGGTCAATGTCGATCTGGTGGAGTTGCCGCGGCAGAAGGCGGAGCTGGGCCTGACCTATGACTCCGACGTCGGTCCCGGCGTCCGCGTCGGCTACGACCATTACAATATTTTCAGGCGCGGCTATACCGGCTCGATGCTGATCGACTGGAAGCGAGACCAGCAGTCGGTCAGCTTTGGCCTGGGCTTCCCGCGCGAGCGCGACGGCTACTCCCACTCCCTCACCAGTTCCTTCAAGTCTGAAAACATCCAGGGATTGAAGACCGATACCATCGACGCCGGCGCCTGGCGCGTGCGCAGCCGCGGCAATATCGAATCGCGCATGGGCGTGGAGTTCCTGAAGGAAAGCGAGGAGGCCGGCGGCGTTTCCTCGCGCGACACCCACGTCACCCAACTGGTGTATGGCTGGACCCAGCGCGCGGTGGACGACCTGATGCGGCCGCGCAGCGGCTATCTGCTGGATGCGCGGGTGTCCGGCTCGCTGGGCCTGCTGGGTTCGTCCACGTCCATCGTGCGCGGCTACGGCCGGGCGGTGGGCTACTGGTCGCCGTTCCCCAAGTACGGCACCTTCGTCGGCCGGCTGGAGCTGGGCCAGGTCTGGGCCAAGGAGGGCGCGCAAGTGCCGTCGGCCCTGCTGTTCCGCGCCGGCGGCGCCAACAGCGTGCGCGGTTACGATTACCAGAGCCTCGGCCTGCCCGGCCCCAACGGCTCGGTGCTGGGCGGCCGCGTGGTGGCCACCGGCAGCATCGAATACCAGATTCCGATCAAGCCGGATTGGTACTTTGCGCTGTTCACCGACGCCGGCAACGCGGCAGATAGCTGGAAAGGCTTCCAGACCATGCACGCCAACGGCGTGGGCGTGCGCTGGATGAGCCCGGTGGCGCCTTTGTCTTTCGATATCGCCAAGGCGGAGAGCGACGGCAAGATCCGTTGGAATCTCAGCCTCGGCCTGGCCTTCTAGATACCCCATGAGCGAGAATCAGAATCCCCATTCCGAGCCGGCGTCGACGCCGGCTCCGCCTGGCAAGCCGCGGCGCTGGCGTTATGTTTTCGGCGCGCTGGGCGTGCTGTTCGCCCTGCTGCTGGCGGCGCTGGGCTGGATCAGCGCCAGCCCGGCCGGATTCGCCTGGGCCTTGCAGCAGGCGGGCAAGCTCAGCGGCGGCCAGTTCAGCGTGGCGTCGACCCAAGGCGCGCTGTGGCAAGGCTTTGAGCTGAAAGACCTGCGCTGGCGCAGCGCGGGCGACGACATCGATATCGAATCGCTGCGGCTGGATTGGCAGCCGGCGGCGCTGTCGCGCGGTGAAATCAAGATAGACCGCTTGGCCTTGGGCCATGTGCGCGTCAACAGCAAACCCGTGCCGGAGAAAGCGCCGACGCCGCTGGAAGCGCCGCATTCCTTGAAGCTGCCGATCAAAATAACGGTGGGCGAGTTGTCATTGGCCAGCCTGACGCTGGAGCCGGCCCATCTCAGCCTGTACCGGCTGCGCGCCGGCTACGACTACGACGGGGCGCGCCACCGCCTGCAGCTGCGCCAGCTGGAGACGCCGTGGGGCGAGGCGCGCGCCGGCCTGACGCTGGCGGCGGCCTCGCCGTTTGCCTTGTCCGGCGAGCTGCGCGCCAGCGGCAAGCTGGAGCAGACGGCGGTGAAGGCGCGGCTGGACCTGTCCGGCAACCTGATCAAGCCGGCTTTCGCCGGCGAGCTGGACGGCTCCGGCATCAGCGTCGATCTGGCGGGCGCGCTGCAGCCGTTCGATCCCAATCCGTTCAACCGCCTGGTGCGGCTGGACGCCCGCGTCGGCAACATCAATCCGCAGGCCATCCTGGCCAGCTGGCCCAAGGCGCGGCTCAGCTTCGCCGTGTTCGCCGAGCCGGACGCCGGCCAGCGCATCAAAGGCGGCCTGACCCTGGTCAACGCCGAGCCGGGCCCGCTGTCGTCCCACAAGCTGCCGTTGTCCTTGCTGGCCGGCGAATTCCGCGCCGACGAGCAGGCGCTGGAGCTGTACAACAGCCATGCCTCCTTGGCCGGCGGGCAGTTGGGCCTGTCCGGCGAACTGAAGCCGGACCACGTCAAGCTGGCCTTCGATCTGGACAAGCTGGCGCTGCGCCAGCTGCATGCCGACGCGCCTGACGACGCCATCAGCGGCCGCGTCACTATCGAAGGCGCGCCGTCCGCGCCGCGCTTCGCCGCCGCCTTGAAGGGCAAGCTGCTGCAGGCGAACGCGCTGGCGGAGATCAGCGGCGGCAAGCAGCCGACGCTGCTGCTGAAGAAGCTGGAGCTGGGCGCCAATGGCGGCGTCGCCAGCCTCAACGGCAAGCTGGGCCTGTCCGGCCGCCAGCTGTTCGAGCTGAACGGCAAATTGGAGCGGGCCGACCCCGCGCGGCTGCTGCCCAGCCTGCCCAAGGGCGATTTGAACGCCACGCTGAAAATGGCCGGCCAGCTGGCCGAGCCGATGGAAGTCGGCGCCAAGCTGCAGTTCGCGCCCAGCAAGCTGTCCGGCGCGCCGCTGTCCGGCAGCGCCAATGTCTTGTTTGGCCAGGAGCGGCTGAAACAGCTGCTGCTGGACCTGAAGCTGGCCGATAACCGCCTGCAGGCCAACGGCAGCTACGGCGCGCCCGGCGACAAGCTGAAGCTGGCGATCAACGCGCCCAATCTGTCCTTGCTGGGGCCGGGGTTCGCCGGCACCGTGCAGGGGCAGGGCGAGCTGGCCGGCGTCCCCAAGGCGCCGGTGCTGGACGCCAAGCTGCAGGCCGACAGGCTGCGGCTGCC
>NZ_PPTF01000073.1:388286-394659 GCF_002902845.1 Chromobacterium sinusclupearum | reverse complement strand
CACCCGCGCCCGCCACAGCCTGCAACTGGATGGCCGCTTCCGGCTGGACGAGCTGGCTTATGGCGTGCAGCTGGCCGCCGCCGGGGGCCTGGGCCACGACAACGGCTGGCAGGGCAGCGTGCAGAAACTGGAGCTGAGCGGCAAGCCTGGCCTCAGCCTGCAGGCGCCGGCCGCCCTGGCCATCGCCGCGGATGGCCAGCTCAAGCTGGGCGCCGCGCGCCTGGCCGCGCTCGGCGGCAGCCTGAGCATAAGCGATTTCAGCCGCCAGGCCAGCGGCGCGCTGTCCAGCCACGGCAGCGCGCGCGGCATCCGCCTGGCCGAGCTGGGGCCGCTGCTGAAGCTGCCGGTGGAGCAGAACCTGCAGTTCGATGCCGACTGGGGGCTGAACCCGTCCGGCGTCGGCCAGCTGGCGCTGTGGCGCAGCGGCGGCGACGTGCAGCTGCCGCTGGACAAGAACCGCCATGCCGCGCTGGGCCTGAAGACCGCGCGGCTGGATGTCAGCTTGGATGGCCGCATGCTCGCCTTCAATGTCAACCTGGACAGCCGCTTCGCCCAGGCGCAGGGCCAGGGCAGCCTGCCGTGGAACGGCGGCCGCATCGACGGCCATACGCCGCTGTCCGGCAATGTCCGCGCCAGCCTGCCGGCCTTGTCCGCGCTGGCAGAACTGGCGGGTCCGGGCCTGGTGCTGGGCGGCAAGCTGTCGGCCGATCTGGCGCTGAGCGGCCCGCTGGGCGAGCCGCAGGCGCAGGGCGCGATCCGCGGCGAGCAATTGAAGCTGGAAGACCACCGCACCGGCATCGCGCTGAGCGATGGCAGCCTGCAGGCCCGGATAGACGGCCGCCGGCTGAGCATGCAGCAGCTGCGTTTCGTCAGCGGCAAGGGCGATGTCACGGCCAGCGGTTCGCTGGACTTCAGCGACGCCCAGCCCGACGCCCGCGTCAAAGTGGTGCTGCAGCGCTTCAGCGTGTTCGACAAGCCGAACCGCCGGCTGGTGGTGTCCGGCCAGAGCGAACTGGCCTTCGTCGGCGGCAAGCTGTCGCTGACCGGACGCATCCGCTCTGATCAAGGCCGCGTCGGCTTGCCCAAGCTCGGCGCGCCGGATCTGGGCGCCGATGTGGTGGTGATCGGCCGCGCGCCGCCGGAACCGTCCGCCTTCGCCAGCATGCCGCTGACGGTGGCGCTGGACCTGGACCTGGGCGAGCGCTTCCGCTTCTCCGGCCAAGGCCTGGATGTCGAACTGTCCGGCCTGGTGCATGTCAGCGCCAATCCGGGCGAGGCGCCGGCGGCCAAGGGCCAGGTCAAGGTGGACAAGGGCCGTTACAAGGCCTACGGTCAGGATCTGGACATTACTTTTGGCGCGATCACCTTCAACGGTCCCTTGGATAATCCGCTGCTGAACGTGCAGGCCAAGCGCCGCTTGTCGCCGGTCGGCGCCGGGGTGGAAGTCAGCGGATCGGTGTCCGCGCCCAAAGTCCGGCTGATTGCCGATGAGCCGATGACCGACAAGGACAAGCTGGCCTGGCTGGTGCTCGGCCGTGCCGCCAGCGGCGACCGCGACAACAACGACCTGGCCGCCTCGGCCGGCATGATGCTGGCCGGCTCGATCAACGACCACATCGGCCTGTTCGACGATCTGGGCGTGTCCAGCCGCCAGGAAAAGACGCTGGCCAACGGCACGGTCAGCCCGGCCGAGCAGGTGGTGACGGTGGGCCGCCAACTGACGCGCGAGCTGTACCTCGGCTACGAGTACGGCATCAGCAGCGCCGACCAGGCGGTGAAGCTGGCTTACCAGCTGTCCAAGAGCTGGTCGGTGATTCTGCGCGCCGGCACCGCGCTGTCCACGGAGTCGCGCTACACCGTGCGGTTTGACTGAGGATAATCCTTTATCTGAATGTCATCGACAAGTGTTAGAATCAGAAACGATTTTGGTTCGCTTCCTGCTTAGCGCTTGTTCAAGATCTTGTGGGCTTTGAATCCGCTGCGCGGATGATGGTTTGGATTGCCGGGGCTGCCCGGCGAGCAGGGAGGGGATATTTGCTTGGCCAGATATCCCCTCCACCCCTAAAGGCCACCCTGCAAGCCTGGCCTGCGGCTAACCGCCGGGTCCCGTCAGGCCCGAGGCACGGCTGAACTCGTCCCGCGCTAACGTCGCGGGACTCAAACATGCAGCCGCTTAAGACCTCGGGCCTGCCACCCGACGGCAGGCTTGAAGGGACGGGGCGCATCGTAAACGTGTAGTTTTCCCGTAGGCCAAGTCCAACAGCGAAAGATACTGAACAGGCTCCAAGCGCTTGGCCAAATCAGGCCGCGAGGCGGCCTTTTTTACGGATGGTTACTGGTGCGACGCATGCATAGGTTTTACGTGGCGGTATCGTGGCTGCTGGCGGCGGCGCTGGCAGGCTGCGCCAACCCCGGCGACAACGGGCCGCGCGCGCGGCTGCTGGACCCGAACAGCCTGGAAGCGGGCGCGGCCATCGCCGCCGCCGCGGACAAGGCCGGCTGGCCGCGCGACGACTGGTGGCGCGCGCTGAACGACGCGCAGCTCGATGAGCTGGTTGCCGCCGGGCTGGCCGGCAACCCCAATCTGCAAGCGGCCCAGGCCCGGCTGGCCCAGGCCAAGGCCCTGGCCGGCGTGGCCGAATCCGCCACGCTGCCGCAGGTCAACGCCGAGCTGTCCTTCACCCGCCAGCGCTATTCCGAACAAGATTTCATTCCCCCGCCGGAAGCCGGCAATTATTCCTGGTACAACCACGCCACGCTGAACGCCGGCTACGACCTCGACCTATGGGGACGCCAGCGCACCGCGCTGGCCGCCGCGCTGGACCAGGCGGAAGTGTGGGCGGCCGAGGCGCAGTTGGCGCGGCTGAACCTGGCCACGGCCATCGTGCGCGATTACGCCCAGCTGGCGGTGCAATACGAGGTCAAAGACCTGTTGCGCGAGAGCCTGGCGCAGCGCGAGCGTTTTCTGCTGCTGTCGAAGAAGCGCAAGGCGGCCGGTTTGGGCACCGAGGCCGAGGTGGTGTTGAACGAGTCGCGGCTGCCGGCCTTGCGCAACCAGATCGAACAGGTGGACGAGAATATTTCGCTGCTGGGCAAGCAGCTGGCGGCGCTGGCCGGCAAAGGTCCTGGGGCCGGGGAGGCGCTGCGGCGTCCCGCGCTGCGGCTGGGTCAGCATCCGGTCACGCTGCCGTCGGCGCTGCCGGCGGAACTGATAGGCCGCCGGCCGGACGTGGTAGCGAAGCGCTGGCAGGTGGAGGCGGAGGCGAAGAAGATAGACGCCGCCCGCGCCACCTTCTACCCGAATATCGACTTGCAGGCTTTCATCGGCTTCCAGTCCATAGGCTTCGACAACTTCCCGTCCACCGCCACCGGGGTGCGCGGCATCGGGCCGGCCATCACCCTGCCCATCTTCGAGGGCGGCCGGCTGCGCAGCCAGCTCGGCGCCCAGGCGGCGGCTTATGACGCGGCAGTGGCGGGCTACAACGCCAGCGTGGTGCATGCCTTGAACGAGGTGGCGGCCAGTGTCGTGCGCTCGCGCTCGCTGGCCGAGCAGCAGAAGCAGGCCGAGCAGGCCCGCGCCAGCGCCGAACGCGCGCTGAAGCTGGCGCAGCAGGGCTTCCGCGCCGGCTTGTCCGAGCAGGACGGCGTGCTGTCGGCGCGGCTGTCGCTGCTGGATGCCCGGCAGCAGCTGGTGCGCATCCACGGCGAGCGGCTGGACAGCTATGCCGCGCTGATGAGCGCGCTGGGCGGCGGCGTGGCCGTTCATCACCCGCAAGGGCAGGGCCGATGAGCGGGGGCCTCGCCGCGGCCGGGCGGCGCATCGCCGACGACTGGCTGTCGAGCGAGGGCGAGAACTGGAGCTTCGTCGCCAAGACGCTGCTGGCCGCCTTCGCCGCGCTGTGGATCGCGTTCCGCCTGGGTTTCGATTCGCCCAGTTCGGCCATGGTGTCGGTATTCATCGTCGCCTTCCCGCGCAGCGGCGCGGTGCTGGAAAAAAGCGTGTACCGGATACTGGGCACGCTGGTTGGCAGCGTGGCGGCATTGGCCTTGGCCGGCCTGTTTGACGGCCAGCCGGTGCTGATGCTGATCAGCCTGGCCCTGTGGGTGGGCGTCTGCACCAGCGGCGCCACCTTGTACCGCGACTCGCGCTCCTACGCCTTCGTCTTGTCCGGCTACACCGCCTGCATCATCGGTTTGCCGGCGCTGAATCATCCGCTGGCCATCTTCAATCTGGCGGTGACGCGGGTGTCGGAAATCTCGCTGGGCATTCTGTGCTGCGCCCTGGTCAACGACTTCATCCTGCCCAAGAGCCAGGCCGAGGTCGTGGTGCGCACGGTGCGCGCCCGCTATCAAGGTTTCGTGCTGCTGTGCCAGCAGGCGCTGGCGCAAAGGTTGGACAAGGCCACGCTGGAGGCGACGCAGCTGCGCTTCGCCGCCGACATCGCGGCGCTGGAGGCCGGCCGCGCCGCGGCGTTCTTCGAGGCCGGCACGGTGCGCGCCCGCAGCAACCAGCTGCACGCTTTCAACGCCACCTTCATGGCGGCGCTGACGACTTTCCACACCCTGCACCGGCAGATGCAGCGGCTGCGCGCCGATGCGGCCTCGCCGCTGCCGGCGCTGCTGTACCCGCTGTTCGGCCAGGCCGCCGCCGCGCTGGCGCTGGACGAAGGCCCGGCGCGCACCGCGCAGGAAGCCGGGGAGACGCTGCGCAAGCTGGAGGCGATGCGGCCGGCGCTGGCGCGCGCGCTGGAAGCGGCGCGCGAGGCCTTGCTGGCGATGCCGCACGACGAGATGCGGCGCATCGAGTTTGACACCGCCGCCGAGCTGCTGCTGCGTTTCGTCGACGAAATGCTGACTTTCACCGCCGTCTACCACGGTTTGCGACAGCGCAATCCGCTGCAGGTGGAGGCATTGGCCTATTCGCCGCGCACGCCGTCCGCCATCGCGCTGGCCAGCGGGGGGCGCGCCGCGCTGACCTTGCTGACGCTGTCCCTGGCCTGGTACTGGCTGGCCTGGCCCAGCGCGCTGGGCGCGGTGCTGCTGGCCACTATTTTTTGCGGGCTCGCCTCGTCGTCGCCGCGGCCGACGCTGATGGTGAAGCAGATCATGATCGGCTTTGCCGTCGGCACGCCGCTGGCCTATGTTTGCGCCTTCATGCTGCTGAACCAGGCGGAAGGCTTCCCGCAACTGGTGCTGGCGATGGCGCCGTTCCTGGCCTTGGGGTGCTATCTGAAGTGCCTGCCCAAGACCGCGGGCATCGGCAGCGGCATCGTGCTGCTGATGGCGCAGGCCGTCAATCCGGAAAACATGATGCGCTACGACGTGGCCGGCTTCTTCAACGACGGCATCGCCCGCCTGCTGGGGCTGGCGCTGGCGGCGCTGTTCTTCGTGCTGGTGCTGCCGGAACATACCATGGGTTCGCGCCGCCACATCGCCGCCGTGCTGTGGCGCGAGGCCCGCGCCACCTGCCGCGCCGCTTTGCCGCACCTGAAGCAGCGCTTCGGCAACCGCGTGCGCGATCTGATGAACCAATTGAATGCCGCGCCGGGGCCGCGCGACGATCCGGCGCGCCAGGCCACCGTCAGCCAGGCGATCACGCTGCTGGAGCTGGGGCTGACCATCGTCGACCTGCGCGAGTTGGCGGCGGACGCGCATGCGTCGGCGCAGCGCGCGCTGCTGGACGCGGTGGTCGCGCTGGACCGCTATTTCGCCGCGCCGGACGAAACCGCGCTGCGCGCGGCGCTGGCCGCCTTGCGCGCCGGCGGCCCGGTGATACGCGAGCGGCTGGCGGTGGCCTTGCCGGACGAGGCGGCGCGGCTCAAGCGCATGCTGGCCACGCTGCACCTGATTCACACCTCGCTGCTGGACGCCCTGCCGCAGCCGGATACCGGAGACAAGCATGCCGCGTGAAATCGCCGTATACGGCATTTTGCTGCCCACCCTGTTGCCGCTGTTCGTGCTCAGCCTGCTGTTGCAGGCCGGCGTGGACTGGCTGCTGGGCAAATTGGGCGTTTACGAGCACGTCTGGCACCCGGCGCTGTTCCGCTGGTGCCTGCTGGCCGTGATTTTCGGCGGCCTCGCGCTGCCGCTCTACCATTGAAACCGATTCCTGGACTTACGCCATGCGCGCCCATTTCCTCCTCCGCTACCTGATCACGTTTGCCCTGCTCATTGTCGCCGTCTGGATAGGCAAGGCCCTGTGGGACCATTACATGCTGTCGCCGTGGACGCGGGACGGCCGGATCAAGGCCGATGTGGTCTCCGTCGCCGCCGATGTGTCCGGCTTGGTGACGGAGGTGGCCGTCAAGGACAACCAGCCGGTGCGCAAGGGCGACGTGCTGTTCGTGATCGACCCCAGCCGCTACCGCGCCGC
>NZ_PPTF01000073.1:53807-388276 GCF_002902845.1 Chromobacterium sinusclupearum | reverse complement strand
CGCGCAGTACCAGGCGGCCGTCGCCGCGCGGGACCTGGCGGCGCTGAACCTGCAGCGTACCGTGGTGCGCGCGCCGACCGACGGCTACGTCACCAACCTCAACGTCCATGTCGGCGATTACGCGGCCGCCGGCGCCGCGCGGCTGGCGCTGATCGATAGCCATTCGTTCTATGTGGACGGCTATTTCGAGGAAACCAAGCTCGGCAGCCTGAAAGTGGGCGACCACGCCGAGGTGACGCTGATGAGCGATGGCCGCAAGCTCAGCGGCCGCATCGCCAGCATCGCCCGCGGCATCACCGACCGCGATGCGGTGACCGGCCGCGAGCTCTTGGCCGACGTCAATCCCACCTTCAACTGGGTGCGGCTGGCGCAGCGCGTGCCGGTGCGCATCGAGCTGCAGGCGCTGCCGAAAGATCTGGCGCTGATCGCCGGCCAGACCTGCACGGTGGTCATCGCCGGCCGTTGATCCTGCTTCTGCCAAACCGTCGGCAGGCGGTTTTCTTTCGACAATATTGCTATATAAATATAGCTATGTGAAAATAGCTATATGAGCAAAGCCATTTCCACCGAAGAAGCGACCCGCCTGCGCCAGCAGTTGATGACCATGGCGCGGCGGCTGCGCCGCCAGGGCAGCCAGGATGTGCTGCCGTTCGGCTTGTTGACCGTATTGGGCGCGATAGACCGCGCCGGCGGCGACATCACGCCGTCCGAATTGGCCCGCAACGAAAATATGCGCTCGTCCAACCTGGCCGGCGCGCTGCGAGAGCTGGAGGCGGCGGCGCTGATCGTGCGCCGCCCGGACCCGCAAGACGGCCGCCGCGTCCGCGTCGGCTTGTCCGATGCCGGCCGGGCCGCGCTGGCGAGCAATCGCCATTTGCGCGACGGCTGGCTGCAACACGCCTTGGACAGCCTGGCCGCAGACGAGCGCGCCGTGCTGCTGCGCGCTGGCGAACTGCTGGAGCGGCTGGCCGCCATCGATTGAATCCTCTCCCTCCCCACAAGGAAACGCCATGAAAACCGCGCTGCTGACGCTGGACTACATCAACGACATCATCCATCCGCAGGGCCGCATCGCCCGCTGCGCCGGCCACGCTGAGGAGCGCGGCGTGATTGCCGTGGCCAATCGCGCCAGCGCGTTGGCGCGCGCGCGCGGCTGGCCGGTGATTCACGTCAAGGTCGGGTTTTCGCCGTCCTATGTCGAAATGCCGCAGGGCTCGCCGATGTTCAGCCGCGCTGGCGAGTTCCAGGCGCTCAATCTGAACGGCGAGGGCACGGCCTTCCATGCCGATCTGGACGTGCAGCCCGGCGACGCCATCGTGGTCAAGCACCGCATCAGCCCGTTCTACGCCACCTCGCTGGAAGCGGTGCTGCGCGCCCAGCGCATTGAGCGGCTGGTGATCGCCGGCGTCAGCAGCACCTGGGCGGTGCAGGCGGCGGCGCGCGACGCGCACGACCGCGATTACAAGGTGCTGGTGCTGGAGCCGGCCTGCGCCGCGGCCAGCGAGGAGGAGCACCAACTGTCGATGCGCCAGCTGGCCACCATCGCCGACATCATCACGCTGGATCAACTGGCCGCGCTGTGATGGCTGCCCTGCGCCGGTTGTGGACGACGCACTGCGACGGCTATCTGGCGGTGCGCGTGCTGGCCCTGATCGGGCCGGCGCTGCTGCTGGCTTTGGCCGGCGGCGGCGAGCGGGCGCTGCAGGGCGGCATGTTGGCGGTGTGTTGCTTGATCGCGATGGAGCGCGGCCGGCTGGGCTGGAAAATGGGTATGGTTCAGGCCGCGCTGGCGCTGGCCGGCTGCTTGCTGTTGAGCCGGCTGTGGGCTTGGCCGCTGGTTTTCGCGCTGGCTTGCGCCGCGGCTGCGGAACTGGCGGGCCGGCTGGGCGCGCGCCAGGCGCGCTGGCGTTCCGTCGCCAATTTCACTTTCATTCCCGCGCTGTATCTCGGCTGCGAGGCGGCGCAGGCCGGCGCGCCGGGCCTGACTGAGCTGTGGTCGGCCTGGCCGTGGCTGGCGAGCGGGGCCATGGCGGCGTGGTTAGTGCGCGGGCTTGCCGGCAGGCGGGACGCGCCGGCAAGCCGGCCTGGTGTCGCGCCGCAAACTGGCGTCGCTTTCGCCTGCGTCGGCCTGCTGGCCTGGTTGGCGGCGCATTTCCAGCTGCCGTGCGGCCAATGGCTGGTATGGTCCGGCGCCAGCGTGTGCGTCGGCGGCTTCGCCGCCATCCGCGACAAATGCTGGCAGCGCTGCAGCGGCGCGGCCATCGGCGTGCCGGCCGGCATGCTGCTGGCGCTGGCCCTGCAGCCGTCTCCCGCGCTGCTGATGTTGCTGGGCGCGGCGGCGATGCTGACCTTGGCGTTGTTCCGCGCTTATCGGCCTGCCTTTGCCGCCCGCAGCGCCTTGGCCGCCGCGCATCTGAGCCTGCTAGGCGGCGCGGCCGTCATCCGCTTGCTGGATGTGGGGCTGGCGGCCGGGCTGGTGTGGCTGATGCTGGCGGCTGGCTACTGGTTGGCGCAGGCGCGCTAGGGGCTGGCGCCTTTCGCGCCGACTCTTCGTTGTTCCGCGCTGGCAGAGAATGACTATGCGGCGCACGAAACGCCTCGATTCGTCGCAAAACGCATCCCGGCGCGACCGCTCACCAAACGTCAACAGCCCCTAGGGAGTGGGCACCGCTTGTTGGCCCGTCAGCCGCTGCGTCATCGCGTCCTCGGCCAGCGGCGTGCCCAACAAGTAGCCTTGCATCGCTTCGCAACCCAGTTTTTTCAGGAAGCGTTGCTGCGCTTCGCTCTCCACCCCTTCGGCCAGCGTCTGCATGCCCAGCGCGCCGGCCAGGTGGACGATGGCGCTGACGATGGCGGCGTTTTCTTCGTCGTTCGGCAGATCGTTGATGAAGGAGCGGTCTATTTTGACGGTGTCCGGCGCGAAGCGCTTCAGATAGGCCAGGCTGGAGTAGCCGGTGCCGAAATCGTCCACCGATAGCCGCACGCCCATGGCCTTGATCACGGCCAGCTGGCGCGAGGCCAGGTCGGCATCGGCCATCAGCGTGCTTTCCGTCACCTCCAGCTCCAGGCAGTGGCCGGGCAGCTTGTGTTGCTGCAGGGCCTCGCGCACGTCGTCGAGGAAGTCGTGGCGCATCAGCTGGTGTGCCGAGACGTTGACGGCGACGCGGATCGGCCCCAATCCGTCTTCCAGCCAGCGGCTGGCCTGGCGGCAGGCTTCGTTCAGCACCCAGCGTCCCAGCGGCACGATCAGGCCGGTGTCCTCGGCCACCGGGATGAAGCGGCTGGGCATGATCAGGCCCTGCTCGGGATCGCGCCAGCGCAGCAGCGCCTCGCAACCCAGCAGCCGCTGGCCGGCCATGTCGTACTGCGGCTGGTAGACCAGGTACAGCTGGCCCAGCTCCATCGCCCGCCGCAGGCGGTTTTCCATCAGCAGCCGCTCGGCCACCTGGGTGTTCATCTCGCGGGTGTAGAAGCGGAAGGTGTTCCGGCCATGCGCCTTGGCGTGGTACATCGCCAGGTCCGCGTTCATCAGCAGGGTCTGGATGTCGCTGCCGTCGTCCGGCATCAGGCTGATGCCTATGCTGCAGCCGACCACCAGCGAGTGGGCGCCGATCTGGAACGGCTGCTGCATGGTGCGCAGGATGCGCTCGGCGATCAGCGCGGCTTCGCTGGGTTGATTGATGGACGGCAGGATCAGCACGAATTCGTCGCCGCCGGTGCGGCCGACGGTGTCCACGCCGCGCACCGACTCCGCCAGCCGCCGCGCCACCTGTTTCAGCAGCTCGTCGCCGGCGCAGTGGCCCAGCGTGTCGTTGATGTTCTTGAAGTGGTCCAGGTCGACGAACAGCACCGCCAGCTGGTTGTGTTGCAATTCGGCTTGGCGGATGGCCTGGTGCAGCCTGTCGTTGACCAGGACGCGGTTGGGCAGGTCGGTCAGCGCGTCGTACTCCGCCATGTGCTGTACCCGCGCTTCCTGCTCCTTGCGCTCGGAGATGTCGGAGAACAGGGCGATGAAGTGGCTGACCGCGCCCTGGGCGTCCTGCAGGATGCTGATATTGACCCAGCACGGGAAATGATCGCCGTTCTTGCGCTGGTTCCAGATTTCGCCGGCCCATTGCCCGCGCTGCTGCAGCGTCTGCCACATCTGCTGGAAAAAGGCCGGGTCGTGGCGGTCGGAGAACAGCAGGGCGGGTTTCTGGCCCTGCACTTCGGCCTCGCTGTAGCCGGTGATGGCGCTGAAGGCGCGGTTGACAGTGAGGATGCGGTTGTCCGCGTCGGCGATCAGGATGGCCTCATTGCTGGACTCGAACACCTGGGCGGCCAGCCTGAGCTGGCGCTCGGTCATGCGGCGGATGCTGATGTCGCGCGCGGTGGCGCACAGATAGCGCTCGCCCTCGTACTGCAGCTGGTTGACGGTGATTTCCAGATACAGCGCGGCCTCGCCGTCGCCGTGGCGGGTTTCGAAGGTCAGCGGGAAGGAGCCGGGCGGGTGGCGGAACAGCGCGTCCACCAGCTCCGGCCGCCGCCGCAGCGCCAGGTTGCAGTACACCACTTCGCCGCGGTCGCTGCGCAGCGCCACCATGTCGGTGGCGTTGTCGATCATGAAATGGCTCAGCCTGAGTTCGCGCGCCTGTTCCTTCAGCGACAGATGGCTCTGCGCCAGATCATGCTGGTAGCGCCGCACCAGCGCGCTGACCCAGCGCACGAAATACCAGCACAGGAAGCCGGCGCACAGCATGGCCACCAGCGTCATGCCCAGAGTGGCGACGATGCGTTCGGCCAGGCGGCCTTTGAGGCGCTGCGCGGCGCGCAGGCTGTCGTCCTGTATCGTCTGCACCCGCATGCTGGTGACCAGGGTCCAGTCCCAGCCCGGCAACTGGCGCGCGTAGGCCAGATAGGTCTCGCCGGATTGGCTGTCGCCGCCGCGGTTGAATTCGATAAAGCCGCCGCGCTTGCCCAGCTGGATCAACTGCAGCGCGCGTTCGCGCTCGGCCTGCGGCAACACCTTGTAATGGCGTCCCACCAGCGAGGGCTGGCTGGGGTAGAGCCGGATCAGGCCGTTATTGTCTATGATCATCAGCTCGCCGCCGCTCTGCCCCAGCCGCATGCGGGCCAGCGTGTCCAGGCCCTGTTGCTGCAACGCCGTCTCGACATTGCTGATGTATTCGCCGCTGCCGATCAGCCAGTTGTAATGCGGAAAGCGCCGGGCATAGGTGATCTTGTCGTCCATGTGGATGCCGCCGGGCAGATACCAGCGGTAGGACGAGAAGCCGCGGCCGGAGGCGTTGCTGACCGATTCGATCAGGCTCTTCATGATGTAGCGGCCGCGGTCGTCGCGGTTTTGCAGCAGCGAGCTGCCCTCGCGCTGCGGCGCGGTGGGCAGCAGCACGCATTGGCCGTCCAGGGTGTCGATGAAGAAATAGCCGCGGCCATCGAAATAGCGCAAGGGGCGCAGCGCCTCGATGATCAGCCGCTGCACTTGCGCCGGGCTTTGCCGCGCATGCTCGCGCCGCCAGATGGCGTCGGCCAGCTTCCAGGCCTGCTCCACCTGCTCCTGCAGCTGATGGCGCATGGTGTCGTTGGTGCGCTCGCGCAGCGCGGACAGCAGCAGCGCGGCGTGATCGGTGTAGCCTTGCAGGTTGTCGCGCGCGCGCGCGGCGGCTTCTTGCTCGATGTTTTGTCGTCCGGATTGGAAATCGCGCCAGCTCATCATCAGGAAATAGCTGGTCAGTGTCAGCGCGAGCGCAAACACGATGGCCAAGGTGCCAAACAACTGCAAGCGCGACAGCCTGGCTTGATTCAACTCCATCACCGATCCGGAACTTCGAAAAAGGATGATCAGTATACGGGAATATCCTGTATGTCATGGAAAATTGTCGGGCGGCCGCGGCGATTTTCCGCTAGAATCGCGGCCGGAAGTCAGTCAGACAATCGCCGCGCCCGCAAGGGCGGGGAGGAAAGTCCGGGCTCCGCAGAGCAGGATGCCGGCTAACGGCCGGGCGCCGCGAGGCGACGGAAAGTGGAACAGAGAGCTGAACCGCCGATGGCCGGACTTGTCGACCGCAAGGTCGACAATGTCTTTTTGGAGGGCTAGTCCCGACAGAAACCCGCAAGGGCGGATCAGGCAAGGGTGAAAAGGTGTACCGGGAGGCGCAAGCCGTACCGGACAGGCGGGGCAACCCGCTTGCGGTAAGAGCGCACCGCGGACGTGGCAACACGGACGGCAGGCTAAACCCCATCCGGAGCAAGACCAAATAGGGGGGCGCTAACGTGGCTCGCGTTGTCCCCGGGTAGGTTGCTTGAGCCTGCTGGCAACGGCAGGCCTAGAGGAATGATTGTCCAACGACAGAACCCGGCTTATCGACTGACTTCCACCCCCATTACTCGCGGCTATCGATCTTGCTTAAAAAATAAGCAAAAATTTTTCCCCGCCGCCGCGAATCGCTATACAATACCGACCCTTCCCGCCATTACCCGTATTTGAATTGTCATGCAGATAGGACCGTACCAACTGAAAAACCGGCTGATCGTAGCGCCGATGGCCGGGGTGACGGACAGGCCCTTCCGCATGTTGTGCAAGCGTCTGGGCGCCGGCATGGCCGTTTCGGAGATGATCACCGCCAACAAGGCCTTGTGGACCACGCCGAAGACGCTGCGCCGCGCCAATCATGAGGGCGAAGTGGAGCCCATCGTGGTGCAGATCGCCGGCGGCGAGCCGCAGATGCTGGCCGAGGCGGCCCGGCTCAACGTCGAGCACGGCGCGCAGATCATCGACATCAATATGGGCTGCCCGGCGAAGAAAGTATGCAATGTGGCCGCCGGATCGGCGCTGCTGCGCGACCTGGACAATGTCGGGCGGATACTGGAAGCGGTGGTGAAGGCGGTGGACGTGCCGGTGACGCTGAAGACCCGCACCGGCTGGAGCCGGGAGGTGAAGACGGCGCTGCGGGTGGCCAGAATGGCGGAAGAAGCCGGCATCGCCGCGCTGGCGCTGCATGGCCGCACCCGCGAGGACATGTACCGCGGCGACGCCGAGTACGACACGATACGCGAGGTGAAGCGGGCGGTGTCCATCCCGGTGGTGGCCAACGGCGACATCGATTCGCCTCTCAAGGCCAAGCATGTGCTGGATTACACCGGCGCCGACGCGATCATGATAGGCCGCGCGGCGCAGGGCCGGCCGTGGATTTTCCGCGAGATCCAGCATTATCTGGAGACTGGGGAGCTGTTGCCGCCGCCTACGGTGGGCGAGATCCGCGAGCTGATGCTGGGCCATCTGGACGAGCTTTACGGTTTTTACGGCGAGTACTCGGGCTGCCGCATCGCCCGCAAGCACATCGCCTGGTATACCAAGGGCCTGGCGGGCGGCAACGCTTTCCGCCAGCAGATGTACCGCTTGGAAAGCACGGACGAACAGCGCCGCGCGGTGGGTGAGTATTTCTCCCGCCTTGGCGACGCCGGGGATCGTCTAAGCTATGTAGTCGAGGATGAGGACAAGTTGGACCGCGACGGCGACGCCGTGGCGGAGGGCGAGGCCTGCGGCGGCTGAATCGGCGCGGACCTTACGGGAACCCTACTCTGGATATCAATAACAAGATGCAAAACAACGATCACATATCCCAGTCGGTGCGGCTGGCGATGGAGCAATATTTTCGCGATCTGGACGGCGAGGCGCCTTCCGCCATTTACGACATGGTGCTCGCCTGTGTCGAAAAGCCGCTGTTGGAGGTGGTGCTGATACACACCCAGGGCAACCAGACGCGAGCGGCGGAGTTGCTGGGCTTGAACCGCAACACCCTCCGCAAAAAGATGAAGTCGTATGATTTGATTTGAAGATAAACCGGCCAAACTGCTTACAGGATGGCCGGTTTTTTTTGCCCCCTCTCGCGCGGAGAGCCTTGGGGCTGGGGATTCGATGGACAGGCGGCCGCGGGGCGACCGAGGCGCACGTTGGCGGCCTGAGCCGGTTTTTATTGTTTTTATCCATAGCCAAAGCGGTAGAGAAACATGACCAAGATCGAACGAGCGCTGATCAGTGTGTCCGACAAGAGCGGTGTGCTGGAATTTGCCCAGGAACTGCATGCGCAGGGCGTACACATCCTGTCCACCGGCGGCACCGCCAAGCTGCTGCTGGACGCCGGCCTGCCGGTGACCGAGGTGTCCGACTACACCGGCTTCCCCGAAATGCTGGACGGCCGCGTCAAGACCCTGCATCCCAAGGTGCATGGCGGCATCCTGGGCCGCCGCGACCTGCCGGAGCACGTCGCCACCATGGCCGAACACGGCATCGGCAATATCGACCTGGTCTGCGTCAATCTCTACCCGTTTGAAGCCACCATCGCCAATCCGGACTGCACGCTGGAAGACGCCATCGAGAACATCGACATCGGCGGCCCGACCATGGTGCGCTCCGCCGCCAAGAACTGGGCGCATGTGGCCATCGTCACCGACAGCGCCGACTACGCCGCGCTGACGGCCGAACTGAAGGCCAACGCCGGCCAGCTGTCCAAGGCCACCCGCTTCGAGCTGGCCAAGAAGGCCTTTACCCACACCGCCGCCTACGACGGCGCCATCTCCAACTACCTGACCAGCCTGGCCGACGGCGTGGTGGCGGGCAAGCCGGAGCGCGTGGCCTTCCCGAACCGTCTGAACGCCCAGTTCATCAAGGTGCAGGACATGCGCTACGGCGAGAACCCGCACCAGGCGGCCGCCTTCTACCGCGACCTGGACCCGGCCGCCGGCAGCATCGCCCATTACCAGCAGCTGCAAGGCAAGGAACTGTCGTACAACAATATCGCCGATGCCGACGCCGCCTGGGAGGCGGTGAAAACCTTCGACGATACCGCCTGCGTCATCGTCAAGCACGCCAACCCGTGCGGCGTGGCCGTCGGCCCCGATACGCTGACCGCGTACAAGCTGGCCTTCGCGACCGACACCACCAGCGCCTTCGGCGGCATCATCGCCTTCAACCGTCCGGTGGACGCCGCTACCGTGGAAGCGGTGACCGGCCAGTTCCTGGAAGTGCTGATCGCGCCGTCCTTCACCGAGGAAGCCAAGGCCATCATCGCCGCCAAGAAGAACGTGCGTGTGCTGGAGATTCCGCTGGAATCCGGCGCCAATCGCTTCGAGCTGAAGCGCGTGGGCGGCGGCGTGCTGGTGCAGACGCCGGACATCCGCAATGTGGGCCTGGACGAGCTGCGCGTGGTCAGCAAGCGCCAGCCGACGCCGCAGGAGCTGTCGGACCTGCTGTTCGCCTGGCGCGTGGCTAAGTTCGTCAAGTCCAACGCCATCGTCTTCTGCAAGAACGGCCAGACCGCCGGCATCGGCGCCGGCCAGATGAGCCGCGTCGATTCCACCCGCATCGCCGCGCGCAAGGCGCAGGACGCCGGCTTGAGCCTGGCCGGCGCGGTGGCGGCGTCGGATGCCTTCTTCCCGTTCCGCGACGGCATCGACGTCATCGCCGAACAGGGCATCAAGGCCATCATCCAGCCGGGCGGCTCGATGCGCGACGAGGAAGTCTTCGCCGCCGCCGACGAGCATGGCATCGCGCTGGTGTTGACCGGCGTGCGCCATTTCCGCCACTGATAATTGGCTTTCGGCGAATGCCGCCGTCTTCCTCATGCGGAAACGGCGGCCATCTAACCGACTTGGCGCTATGCTATGCAGGTATTCGCCAAGTGAAGGCGGCGATGGCCGGCGCGTGCCGGCCGCGCCCTCTTGTATAAGGACTGAAATCCCATGAAAGTTCTCGTGATCGGCTCCGGCGGACGCGAACACGCGCTGGCCTGGCGCATCGCCAAATCCAAGCGCGTTTCCAAAGTGTTTGTCGCGCCGGGCAATGCCGGCACCGCGCTGGACCCGAATCTGACCAATGTGCCGGCCAACAGCGTGGCCGAATGGCTGGCCCTGGCCAAGCAAGAAAAGGTCGATCTGACCATCGTTGGCCCGGAAGCGCCGCTGGCCGCCGGCGTGGTGGACGTTTTCCGCGGCGAAGGCCTGAAGGTGTTTGGCCCCACTCAGTACTGCGCACAACTGGAAAGCTCCAAAGATTTTGCCAAGGCTTTCATGCAGCGCCATGGCATCCCCACCGCCGCCTACCAGACCTTCCGCAGCGCCACCGAGGCGCATGCCTATGTGAATGAGCGCGGCGCGCCCATCGTGATCAAGGCCGATGGCCTGGCCGCCGGCAAGGGCGTGGTGGTGGCGATGACGATGGAAGAGGCGCACGCCGCCATCGACGACATGCTGCTCTCCAACAAGATGGGCGAGGCCGGCAGCCGCGTGGTGATCGAAGACTTCCTGCAGGGCGAGGAAGCCAGCTTCATCGTGATGGTGGACGGCGAGCATGTGCTGCCGATGGCCACCAGCCAGGACCACAAGCGCTTGCTGGACCACGACCAGGGGCCGAACACCGGCGGCATGGGCGCCTACAGCCCGGCGCCGGTGGTGACGCCGGAAGTGCACAATCGCGTGATGCGCGAAATCATCCAGCCGGTCGTGCAGGGCATGAAGAAGGACGGCCATTCGTACACGGGCTTCCTCTACGCTGGCCTGATGATAGACGAGCAGGGCCACCCCAAGGTGATCGAGTTCAACTGCCGCTTCGGCGACCCTGAAACCCAACCCATCATGGCGCGCCTGAAAACCGACTTCACCGTGCTGCTGGAAGCCGGCGTCAACGGCAAGCTCGACAAGGTGGAAGCGGAATGGGACCGCCGCGTGGCGCTGGGCGTGGTGCTGGCCGCCGCCGGCTACCCGGACGCGCCGCGCAAGGGCGACGCCATCCATGGTATCCCGGCTGCCAGTGACGACGGCATGGTGTTCCACGCCGGCACGGTGCTGGACGAACAGCGCCAACTGCGCAGCAGCGGCGGCCGCGTACTATGCGCCGTTGGCCTGGGCGACAGCGTCAAGATGGCGCAAAGCCGCGCCTACCAGCTGGCCGACGCCATTGAGTTCGCCGGCAAGCAATTCCGCCGCGACATCGGCGCGCGGGCGATTGGGCGCAAACACTGATCGGTTTTTCTTGCACGGTAAATACAAAACAGCACCTGAGGGTGCTGTTTTGTCATGGGGCAGCTGGACTGAGGAGAATTTGTCCTCCGGGTGTATCGCTGGAGCGGGCAGATCAAGAGTTTGGCATGGCTCGAAGATGGCCCAAGCAGCCTCATACGTGGACTATGTTTTTGCGGCTCAGGCGCTTTGCAGCAGGATAGCTGTAAACGGAGGTACTGTCAGGGATAGGGTGCCGTTGTTGGTGGTCAATTGGCTGGCGGAGGAGGCTCCAGCCCAGCTACCGTCAGGATTAATCGGAAATCCATTCAGTAGTACACCAGATGTGCTACCCAAAGAGGGGCCGGTCAGATCCCAGCGTACAATCTTATTTACTGATGGTGGGAAGTCGACGGTCGTTTGTACCGAACGAGATGGATCTTTGTTAATCAGCAGAATATTCTGTCCATTGTCTACCCGGAAGACGCCATAAGCAGAGAAGTTGATACCATTATCCGATATGGATAGATTGACAGTTCTGCTGGCCCCTTGTGCAAGCTGAGCAAACATTTTTAAACCATAGAATATAGGTTGAGCTTGTTGAACCACTCCATTGTTATCGGTAATCGCAGCAAATGCTTCTTGTTGGCCACCATGCAGGTTTACGCCTGTGCAATGATTGAGTGCACATGTAAACATAACATCCAAAACCCAGAGTGCTGATGCATATGCATTGCTGATGCCCGGTGCACCTTGATTAACAAAGGAATTGAATTCTGCAAGGCGAAAGCCGTTTTCCAAATTTGCTGCGCTTTTGGTTTGTATCTGGATGTTCCGAATTAAGTTTTGATCCGGTTGGAGCAGAATATCTATGGAAGGGGTAGGACGCTCGGAGTTCGCATCGTTCCTGTAGTAGTGGCTGGTGAGTGTGCTGATTTGGCTCCCAGCATCCTGCGAAAATGGAACAACATAGCCTGGAATGTTGTCTGCAACAGCTGGTCCGGTAAGCGCTATGCCTGGAGCTGCACGAGTAATTGCGGCAGCGAGACTTTTCCATTCTCTCAAATAATTACTATAGTTCCAGCCTTGAGGCCTGTATTTGTTTTTTACGTATAGATCAGGCTCGTTTCCAATCTCAAAGCCAATGAGAGAAGAGGCAAGTGCCTGAGCAACATAACTTGCTTCTTCAGCTGCATTGACCGATGAGTTGTTAGCCATATTTATGCCGTAAATGACGGTCCAGCCTGTTTCTTGCAAGAATCCTGCGAGTGCATCAACGTGCGTGGGCAGTAATTGGGTTGCCGTTGGATCGAATCCGTTCCAGCTGGATTTATCGACTGAGTTTCCCCCTATGCGTAATACGCCTTGTCCCAGCTGTTTGAACAAATTGATAAAGGCAGTATTCTGTGAATTAAAAAGATTGGAATTGATCCTACCTTTTTCATAGCTGAGACCAACAAAGCTATTGGACAAATGAGCCCCTTGTGTTTCCGCGAGGCTGATTCTTGCTGTTGTTTGAGAAGGTGTGTTGCTCCCGGATCCGCCACCACCTCC
This sequence comes from Chromobacterium sinusclupearum, assembly GCF_002902845.1. GTDB lineage: Bacteria > Pseudomonadota > Gammaproteobacteria > Burkholderiales > Chromobacteriaceae > Chromobacterium > Chromobacterium sinusclupearum. The sequence continues at coordinate 375,730 of NZ_PPTF01000073.1, read as the reverse complement.
ACCGCATGCCGTCAAGGGAAGAGCTAGCGAACCAAGCAGGAAACTGCGGCGGTGAATTGGCGTATCAAAAATAGCGCGAAGGGGTTCAGTTTTTTTCATGGGCTTCATTTCCTGATGATTGATCAAGAGCCACTTCAAAATCATTACAGATCGTAGCGGGCATTAAAGGTAAGAATATGGTTGACTTCTTCCTTGTGTTTGTGGTGTCCTGCCTTGGAATCTCCGTAACCCACTTCGATAGAAAAGCGCTTGTAACCAACAGACATGAATGGTAGCGCGGCAAAGCCATCATGGTCTGATCCATTCAGATAACCGGCATAAATTCCCATTCCGACTTTCCAACCGTTGAAAATATTGAAATCCTTGCGCCAGCCGGCAGCAGCATAATAGGCAAATTTTTTGGAGGAATCGCTGTACGCTGCGGACCTAAGGATGGGGCGACCCAAATCATACTCTTTGGGAGACCACTCCAAGCCCAAACCTGGGTTGAACTGGTGAAATTCACATTTGTGCTTGGCTGGATCGCAGCCATAGTGTTTAGAGGCAAATGGTACAAGTAACGAGACATCTGCCAAGGTGGGGACGGAGATAAGCATCAGTAATGCGGACGCAAACCATTTACGGTGCATGGTGACTCCTTATTCGTACTTTTTGAGCGTTTTCAATATGTTTTGGATGGCATAGTGCCATTGTTTTAAGCAGCAAGGCAGTCGACTGTGTAAATGAAATGCAAATGTGATGGTTTGCATAGATACGCATAGGATTACCCGATTACGGCAAACCATTCCATGCATGTTTCCATCAGTTCGGTCCCTGCCCCATCTACCAGCAGGGTAAGCGCGGTGAGCTGGCTGAAGCGCAGCATGGTGTGCCACCGCTGGTTCCTAGGCGCCAGCTTGGGGTGGCGCATCCAGTGCGACTGGCCAAAGAATGCGCCATTCAGCTGAGTGTGTTTGATCATGTACGAGCGCAGCCTGCCGTACAGACTGTTATCAATAATGTATGGCTCGTTCCAGAAACGATCCAGCCCGTGTTGGAAGGTGAGGCCATCGATATCGTAAAAGGCTCGCCCCATAGTCATGAGTGGACGTCCATGATGCAGCGCAGATAGGCCAACTGTGCTGTTGATAGTCACGACGCCACTGCTCCCTTTAAGCAGGGTGGGCAAGTGCGCGTCATGTACATAGTACACGCGAGAGGCAATGCCGGCTTGGATGGCTTGCTCCTCGATAAACCTGCGATAGTTGCGGTGTCCCCGGTCCATTGGATGATGCTTGAATACCAGTTGTTGTTCCTCTGGCGCATAGCGGGCAAACGAATGGATCACCTCTGCGATGAAGTCGCGCACGTCCAGGTATGGGCTGTGTTGCCGGATTTGACTATCGTTGAAGACCTGCAGGGCGACCAGAAAATAGTTACGATGCATATGCTGATTGATGTGCCTGATCAATTGCCATTCTGTCACCCGGTACAGCTGTTTCCTTAGTCCCGCCCGAAGCCAGTAGCCGCATTCTAGGAGTGGAGAAAAACTCTTATGGTGCCGGTAGTGGGGAAAGAAACGGCCCAGAGCCCATCCTGCCGAGTAATAGCTTATGGCTGTGATTGCCATGTATTTGAACGAGGGGCGTGTTGGTAATGGACGTTCATTGGCGATGGGCTCATGCTGCAGATAGCGTTCTGGATTAAAAGCCAGTGCGGAGAAAGCATTGACGCCGCCTTTTTCCAGCGTTATGTAGTCAGGACGCAGATACCCCTCCTCAAACACATAGAAAGCACAGCCCAACTCTTTGCCCACCAGCGCGGCAACGCGGTGGAGTCGGCGGCAGTCACCAAAGCAGACCATGGCGTCTATGTTTTCGCGGCGTAGGTACAGGCGTAGCCAGCGGCTGAAGCTGGACATCCGGCCTCGGTAATGAACCGTGCCGGGGCGGCGGTGAAATAGCCAGTCCCCGCCATTGAAGTTGACCTTGCGGTTTTCGATGCCGTGTGCGTCCAGCCAGTCTGCCAACTGGTTGAAGAAATGTCCCATCGGTCCCTGCAACAAAAGCAGGCGACGATGTTTCAGTAGTGATTGTGCGGCCAGCATGATAGTTGATTTTCCAGCTCGTATTTATTCATCACGTTTAGCCCAGCCAAGGAAGGAGCAAGTGCGTTCAGTTCAGAGTTTTCATCAGCCCGCAGACCTTGCGCCATTGCCTTTGTAGCCAGTGGCTGCGCAGCGAAGCATGGCGGGTGCCTTGTTTCTGTTTTTCCAGGTGGTCCGCCACGGCCTCTACGCGGGCAAAGCCCGGTCTGCCAGGCAGCACATACCGAGGGTAGGCAATCAGTACTCCATGCACCAACTCATCCAAACTGAGGCGGCGTCGTCGGTGCGGCAAGTCGATGCGATCCTGTGTCAGGCCCCAGCCGGCGTAGAACGGGGCACCATAGCAATGCACGGTTTTCCCTTGTAGCAGCGCCTCGAAGCCGGCCAGAGAGGTCATGGTGTGCACCTCGTCGGAAACACGCAGGCAATCGGAGATATCTGCATCGATAGCCACTTGGTCGGCCAGCGCCGCTAAGGCATCGGCTGGAACCGCGCCCTTGCGATTGCCGGCGATCACATCAGGGTGAGGCTTGTAGACAATCCAGGCCTGGGGATTGGCGAGGCGCGCAGCCTGCAACAGCGCCAGGTTGCTATGGATTTGAGGCGATCCGGTGCGAATGGAGGCATCGTCCTCCACTTGGCCCGGTACCAGCAGCACTCTTTTGCTTACTGCAGTTTCCGGCAGCCGGAAAGCGCCGCCCACGTTGTACTTGCTGATGCGTCCGGCCACCAGCCGCTGGCGTAGCCTTGCCGCGCGGGCGCAGTCGTCGGCGTCCGGTTGCGCCTGATTGAGCAAGGCTTCCAGATCGCTGTCCGACTGGTAGGCGTAGTACAACCCGCCGCCATCCACCACCAGGGAGAGTGGGGGCTGCAGATTGGAGCCGAGTCCCACCGAACGCAAAAAGCCATCTTCCATGGACAGCATTGGCAAGCCGCGCTTCTGCGCCTGTTCGCACAGCGGCGCGCGTAGTCCCCATCCCACCACACGGCTGTCCGGCGGCAAGCGGGCCGGCAGACGGCGCACAAAGCGCATGCGGTTGTCCGGTGTTTTCAGGAAGGGCCAGACCACAGCTCGCTTCCACAAGCTCATGCCCACGCACCACAGGGTGCCACGGCTCTGTTCGCGTAGCGCTCGGTTCAGCCGTATCCATTCCGCCACGTCGAAAAAGGTGCCCGGCTGGCCGGTTTCCGGCTGGATGTAGCGGGCGTAGCGCAAATAGGCCGCATGGAACAACTGTTCCAGCGTGCGGGCGCGATATCGGCGCGGCTTCAGCGCGTCCATGGCGGGGTGACGGTCATCAGTCAGCCCCCAACCGGCATACCAAGGCATGCCGAAACACACCACGCGGCAGCCCGCTACCAGCGCTTCGAACCCCATATGAGAAGTCGCCGTATACACCACGTCTACCTGCGACAGCAGCGATTGCGGGCATACGTCTTCCGGCAGCAAACACACGCCGGTTGGCGCTCGCGGCAGATAGCCGCGTTTCTTGCCTGCTACCACGTCTGGGTGAGTCTTGACCCATATTTCCGCATCAGGGTGTTCGCGGCAGGCGGCGTCCAGCATGGACTGGAAGGTTTGCGTGTCCGCGCCGCCCAGCCGAACCGACACATCGCCTTCGGTCTGGTCCAGCACCAGCACGCGGGTGTGGCCCGAGCGAGGTGGTAGGTTTCTCTCGGGCGCGTGGTTGTATTTGGACAGGCGGTACCGGCGCAGCCACGCCAGCCCGCGGCGTGATTGCCGCAGCTGGTCATCGGTCAGCTCGCTGTCGGCGATGAGCTGTTCCAGCCTTGAGGCGCCGCTGGCATCGTAATAAATGCCCAGATCGTCCACCACGATCGACAATGGAGGGACTCCCGCCACGCCCAAGCCCAAGGAGCGCAGAAAGCCATCCTCCAGCGCCAGATAGGGCAGTCCGTTCCGCTCTGCATAGGCGCGCGCGCGCGCTGTGCTGGGACGAAGGCCCCAGCCGGCCACGGCAACGGGCTGGGAGCTACTGTGGGGCAGCCAGCGCCAACGCCAGCTGGCTACCGGCTGTCCCAGCAGATTTTCCAGATGGGGGATGCGGAGTATTCCGCGGGAAAAAACGGCAATCGTCACAGTGGATTTTCAGCCAGGAAAGCGGAGAACTCTTGGCGGGTTTCCGGGTGTTTCAAGCCGAAATTCACAGTGGCCTTCAGGTAGCCCAGCTTGGAGCCGCAGCTATAGTGGGTGCCCATGTTTGCGACAGGGAGCAGGGTTTTCTTGATTATTTGTGTCATGATGAGCGCTCAATAAAATATTTGTAGTATTTTTAAGGTAATTTATGTCATTAAAGGCATATTATTATCTTTCAGGGCCTTAATCACTTGCACACTGTTTAGTCGTTCCCAGTTTTCTTGGTTCGCTTGGTCAGGGTAGTACTGTATTAATGCAACCCAGCATTCAGCAGCCTGATCCCATTGGTTAGTCAGTTGTGCAATTTCTGCCTTCAGTTTCCATTCTTCTACATTGGCTGGAATGCGGCATGAAGGCGATGACAGTGTGAGAAAGGCTTGTTCCAGCTGTCCTGTCATGCGATAAGCTTCAGCCAATTTGAATGGAGCCTCCGCTGTGATGGATAGTAAATGACTCCAACGGATAATGGCTTGAGACCAGAAACCGCAATCTGTAGCCAATCTAGCAGCCTCGATTTGCAATTCTTGGTTATTGGGATGTGATGGTAGTAAAGCTTGCAACGCCAGCTCTGCTTCAGCTATTTTATTCAGCATGCGTAATGCCTGAATATAAATGGCAAGCAGTGGTTCGGGTTGATCGGCAAAGGTTGGGTAAGCCCTGCTAATCTGAGCCAATACCTTGTCCCATTGGCCACGCACACTGGCGAGCAGGGCAATTTGAACACGGCATTGCGGGTGATTGGCCGAATGCCTCTCAAAGGCAGCTAGTTGCGCATGAGCCGCATCCAGCAAGCCTTGTTCACGAAGACAGCGCGCCAATAGCAATTGTGGTTGCAAGGCACGCAAGTCTTCAGTGGACCAGCTGCTAATTTCGGCCAACAGAAGAGACGCGGCCCTAGGCCAGTCTTGTAGTGCAACGCAATGCCAAGCCAGTGCCAATTGACGCAATGAGGCTTCTTGCTCCAATGCTACTGGTGTGTGCAAGAGGGCCTCCAGCTCTGCAACGTAACCCAATTCAGCAAGACTCTGAATATGCATCAAAAAGTCGAAAGGCGTTTGTTCCTCCATGCAATCTAGGCAGCAGAGAACTTGCTGCCATTGTTGACGTGCCATATGCAGATTGGCGCGCTCATGCCAGATGGCGTCGCTCCATATTTGAACACCATCACCCGTTTCGCCAAAACATTGCGCAAACAAGGATTCTGCCTGCGTCAATTTCCCATTAGCGCGAAGAGTGGAGATCATCGGCAGTAAAGCTTGGCGTAAGGCGTCCTGGCTGGAGGTAAATAGCGTAGGCAAAAGCAACATGGCTTCCTCCCAGCGCTGGTTTTTCAACATCAGTTCAGCAGCGTGTTGTCGCAGTGCTAGGTTGTCAGGCCACTGTTTCAGCCACTGGACGACGGCTTGCTCCGCTTCTTTTTCCTTACCCAATTGCCGCAAAGATTGCGCGTATATCGGTGCCAGCGGTTGTGGCATATCCGCGAGCTGCGCGTAAGCCTTTTGCAGCTGATCGACGACTTTATCCCATTGGCCGCGTGTTTGGGCAAGCAAAGCGATTTGTTCACGACAAAGGGGATCGTTTGTTGTGTGCTTTTCATAGGCGGCCAATTGTTTATGCGCTTGATCCAGTAAACCTTGCTTACGTAGACAACAAGCCAGTAGGAGTTCTGGTTTGAATAGATACAACTCTTCTTCTGAGAAAGCTCCAAGAGCAGGCTCCATTAAATCGATGGGGGATTGCCATTCTTGTTTGGCTATTGCTAGCCATGCGCCCACCAGCGCTTTATGATGACCGGGCAAATCGAGTGCCCATTCATTTTTAATTTCTATTTCATATGGTTCAATAAGTTGTAGTTCGGCTAAACATTGCAGATAATGGAGTCGATCAATTGTGTGTAAAGGAGAGGCGTAGTGCCATAAATCAATAGCACAATTCCAATTGTGGCACGCCATGGCAATGCGAGCTTTCTCCATAATGGCAAAGTTATCAACTTCGCAGGTATGGACTTCCCCTAAAATATTTTCCGCCTTTTGTAATTTGCCTTGACAACGAAGTGCCTCGGAAAGATATACGAGATTTAGGGTGTTATTGGGCTTGTTGCTGCACTCTATTAATCTAGTCCAGAGTCGCTCAGCGAACGGCCAGTCATGGTTTTTACGTGCTTGTTTAGCGTATTGCTGTATGATTTTTGCATCTATAAAGTTTGGATCACGAGCAGAGTCTAATGCAATTATTGCCTGATAGGCCCGTTCGCAATTATTACCATCCCTAAATGGAAATGTTTTCTTGATTCTTTCTAGAATAGCAGGTGATGGTCTTCCATCATTTCTCAAAATATGCTCTAGCTCATTAAGGAGAGCGCGCTCGTCTATTACAACAGGACCAAACCCATCCTTCTTATAATTAAAGTATCCAGGTTTGAAAGTATGAGAGCCACTAGCTATTTCACTTGAGTCAAATTGATAGTAAATAACTGGCTTGTCTTGAATAGCCATTTCGAAAGCTACCGAAGAGTAGTCCGTTATCATGATTGATGTGGATTGGAAAATATTCTGTATGCTGCCATTCTCGTGAGTAATGACTTCAATATGGTCTGGTATGTTGAATTCTGGAATGTAAGGCTGCAAATTGACGTGCGGGAAAAAGAAAATTCGGAAGTTAAAATTTGAACAGAGTTGTTTAAGTTCATTGTTTTGAATAAGTGAATTCCAATGTTTGAAAAAATCGGTCTGTACAAAGTCATGATTAAATTCTCTCTGGAAGCTTAAATTTTTTGCTTTCCCTACAATACTATTTCTCCATGTGGGCATAATGACAATTATTTTATCTGTTCTATTGCGATTTGCCAGCAGAGAGTCATGTCTTGGTAAACCCGTCAGAACAACTTCCTTTTTTGTAAATTTGTAAAGTGAGTCATCGCTGATGATAGAGTTATACTCAGAAGGAGTAGTAGTAATAAAGCAATCTATTTGTTCTTTTGTATTTAACCAAGAAGAGTGATCGTGCATTATTACGCCGTGTTGTAAGAATACGGTATGCCGTCCCAGCATCATTCTTGGACCAAGGAAGTTGCTAATATATTTATCAATATTTGAACTAATTAACTTTTCACAACCCTGCAATGCGGCAGCGTGTTGATCGCTTCCAAATTCAATAAGATTAAACCCGTCAGAAATTAATCGCTCCCAATCGTGAGATTCTCTTGATAGAGAGAAATATATTTTCTGATCTGGATGATTATTTTTTATATATCTATAAAGATGCTCAGCATTGTCATCTGCTTGTGCGTCACGATCTATAAATAACCATGAATTAGAGAATTCATTTTTTACATCCTTAAATGGCATTAATTCTGAAAAATAATTTTTTATCGATTCTATGGCTATTCTTGCGGGGTGTTGCTTAGAACCCAGAGTTATTTTGCATGGTTTTTTTTCATGAGAAAAACTCAAGAGGCCTGACTCAGGAATAGGTATCCATAATAGATTTTCATCGATAAATTTTTCTCCATTCAATTTATGTTGGATTTTTTTTCTAAAATCTGGAATTATTCGTTTTTCATCTATTTTAATTTCTTCAAGTTCGTCTGAGCTACTAAAGTATTTAATAAGGATTTGATTTTTTTTTGCATCATAGGCACTTATGTATGCAATATTAAAATCAGGGCTGATACCTTTGAATTGATATAACATTCCAACTTTATGTAAAAACCATGTTCCGGCAAGATTGAAACTTAATATTGTTTTGGCGTCAATGTAAGAAAAGATTTTTTTGGTTTTGGAAATAAAATTATCTTTTTGTGTAGTGCTCAGGTGATTTAGGCTATTTTCATCCCTGATGATTTTTTTAATGTACCAAATTAGGTGGTAAAGAATGGTTCGTTGAATATAAACGGGTACGTAATTGTGGTTTTTCTTAAATTGCTCAAGCACGCCAATGCAACCAATTTGGAGAACCTCATCAAATAGAGATGGATTCTTCCATGATTTGTCAAGGGTTGATGAGCCATCAGAGCGTTTTCTATATATGTACTTTGCTTTTTTTAAGAACGTGACATTTTTTTTGAAAATATAGCAAAGGTATATATTAACAAAGTGTGCATCTTCAAAGCTGGGCTTTATATCACAGTTAAACCGTATATTGTTTGATGCGATTATTCCTGTTTTGAAAATGGCGGTGCTTGCTGATAATTGAATATTGTTTTTTAAGTCGGAAGCCGAAAATGGACCAGGATTGTCAAATCTATATCGTAGCGGATGAGTGTCAGAAATCTCGTTTTTTTCCTCAAAGAAAAAAATAAGATTTGTGCAAACTAGTTCAAGGCAATTATCTTTATTATTATAAATCTCGCGGTCAATATTGTAGAAATAGCTCTTTTCTAAAAAATCATCTGGATCTATGAATGTCACCCATTCTGTCTTGACAAGCTCAAGCCCTAAGTTTCGGGCAGATGCCTGTCCTCCGTTCTCTTTCCAGATATAGGTGATATTGTCAGGGTATTTTTTTTGCCAGCCCTTTATGATTTCAGCAGAATTATCTGTTGATCCATCATCAACCATGATGAGGTGGATATGGCGTTTAAAATCTAGCTTTTGCTTTACCAAGCTGTTGAAAAAGTCATCAAGATAGCGACCTACATTATAGACAGCAGACACTACAGTGTATTGGTAATAGCCTAGGGTTTCTGGATCGGGTGGCAAGACGCCCATCTTTCTACCGTGTTTAACCACCATGTCTTTGACGAATAATTTTGGATTGCGCAATAGTTTTTTGAATTTTCTATTCATTATAGGTGCCTTAGTTAACAGTTCAGAGTAGTTGTTGTAATTTATTTTTGATTCGTTGAGAGTGGTTCTGGTCTTTGTGGGAGAAAAATTCTTGAGCCCATGCTCGCTGTATCTGGGTTATATTAAATTGATGCTGTATAGCTTCCTGAACAAGATTCAGAGCATTTTCACAGTGGTAGGCAATGGAATCATGCATATCTTGGGTGGGGTGAATAAGTGGCCCCCCACGTTTGGCAAAGAAAGCTTGATGATCAAACCAGTAGAAAATGACAGGCTTATTCTGGTACAGCATATCGAAGGCAGCTGAAGAATAGTCAGTTATCATCAGGTCAGCCTGAATGATATGATGCTGAATGTCGCTATCGCTCATCGACACGATGCGCACATTTTCTATGATTGGAAGATGTTGAACATACTGAGCCATTTTATGATGCAGACAAAGCGTAATCTTTAGTCCATGCTGTGCATGCATCTGCCTTAGCATGGGATGATGGATTAGTTCGACTATTTTTTGGCAATAATCCGATTGTTCAAAGGCCTCGGGTGACATTTTTTCCAGCCATTCTCGCCAAGTGAATAGCATGAGGATGGCTCCACTAGGCTGAGAGCGCGTGGTGGGCAGATTGTCAAAACGAGATAATCCTGTCACAACGACTTCTTCTTCTTGGAAATCGAACTGATTACAAACCAGAGTTTTCTCAAATTCGGAGCTGACAACAAAGCAGTCTGGCCGCTCTCCTCGTTGCTCCATAGAGTGGCGGTCGTAATAGCCTTTGGCGCGGTTGAGTGCGAAGATGCCATGTTGCAGAAATATTTTCTTTTTATGCGCGTGCTCAGCATGCACCCGCTTCCATTGCCGAAAAATGTCCCGCATGTTATCGCTAAACACATAGGCGCTTGCGCGATGAAACAGGATGAAATGCTTCAAGCTGCCGTAATCAACGATATTTCGATAAGAATGAATCTTTTTCCGAGTTGGGGCATGTCTTTGAATGGTATAAAAATATTGTGCCTGAGTTGAGTCATCTTCTTGGCAATGTTTGAAAAAATGGTAGGAGGTATCGTTGGCGGTTTTTCCTAGCCGCTCGCCGATCAATATAATTTTTCCATTTTTCGGATAAAGGCCAGCTAAAATTTTGGCGAATTGATATTTTATGCGCCATGCTGAAAGAGTGAGTGATGATTGCACGCGTTTCTTGATTCGTTTTAAAGGTAGAAAACGTGTGTGTTTATATGTGGTTTGGTAGCGACTGAATAACGTGGCAGGTAGCACATTTCCTGTTCCAGTCAGCCAAGCCATTTTATAGCGATGCTGAGCGGCATGATGAGCGGCCAGGTAAAGATCATGGCTCAATAAATCTAAGACCAATTTTGCATGTTCAGATAGCACCGCCCAGTCTTCTGATTTCGTTTCGATTTTCAAGAAAGTAGCCAACACCTGATAGGTGGGTAGAGCAGTATCTAGTGAACACGATTTAGCCAGCTTTAACAGCCGATGGAGCAGGCTTTTTATGATGAAGTATTTGGCCAGGCGCTGATGTTCTGCGGGTAAAGAAAATTTTTTTGTGAGTTGATAAACCTGCATCAAGTCATGAAAGACCTTGTGATTGACCTGTTGAGTGCAGGACAGATTGTCAACATCATTTCGACCGCGATATAAATAGGTAATATCTGGCGTAGTTGAGATGTGATTGGCTTGAGATAATGCATGGAGGACAAAAATCCAGTCCTCCGCCAAGCCAATACCTTCTGGGAAACGAATGGCGTGTTGCCGAATCATTTCAGTTTTGTACAATTTTGCCCACGGAGGAGTGGTTTTTACCAGTATTGGCTGATCATTAAAATTAACCTGACGGAAAGCGCTGCTGGCAACTTCAGCGTGATCCTCAATAAACCAACTACGATTTTTATTAAAGGCTTTGCTCTGCGCGATGATTACTTCGGAACCAGTTTGCTTTGCTAACTGGTACAGCGCTTCAATAGCATTATGGGGAAGTAGGTCATCCGAGTCTAAAAAATATAGATACTCTCCTTGTGCAACTGTGATGGCATGGTTACGAGCGGCAGACTGTCCGGAATTTTCTTGACGTAGTAGGCGGACATTAGGATGTGAGAAAAGAAAAGGCTGAATGCGCTCGATGGATTGGTCTGGGGAGCCATCATCCACAACTATAATTTCTATAGTTTGAGAGCTATCATACTCGGCAATGGTTTGTGCTAAGGCCGATTGCAGGCATGCTTCTATATATTTCTCTGTTTTATAAACAGGGATGATGATGGATACCAGATAATTCACAGGATAGCTTCAAGAGTAATAGTATTTAAGATGAGATTTAATTTCATTATCGGTGGATAGATAATTAAAGTCGTTCGCACAAAATGAATGAGGTGTTGATGAACTATTTTTTCTATTCTTCAAATCCTGCCAATAACTTTTTGAGACGGGAGAGTGGGAGTTAAAGTAATAGCAAATATCGCGCGCAGGAGTGGCCTGGCCTTTGGCATACATCAACCACGGCACGAGAAAGGTTGCCATGTTTAAGTCATTCACACCTCTAAACCGATTAGCTAGAAAGTTCTGGATTTTATCTTCAAATTGCTCCCATGCCATATGAAAGGTGCTTTTCCGCAAAGGGACATAACTGTGGATGAGTGGAGTGTCCACTTTTACTCCGTAAGCAGCATGTAATAAGGCAGCGCTTTGAATTGAGGCTTGAAGCGTGGGTGTGGCAACACCACGTTGGCGCATTGCATGGAGACTTTTGTGCGCAACAAATAATGAAGCAATGCCGTTTCCACGGAAGAAATGGCTTGGTGGTAATGGCCGGGCGACAAAGACATCATCGTTAAAGTAGATGAAGTGTTCGCTCAAACCTGGAATATGGTGAAGATGTGCTTCGATTACATGTGAGTTGAAGGTCGGTAGATAGCGTGTGGCGATCAGTTCCTTGTGATCGATCAAGCGGATGCGTTCATTGGGCGTTAACCAAGTGGGGCATTGCTGGTCGGTAACTAGGTAAATGCGTCGCACCCAGGGCAGATTGCAGAGTATGCTGTGCAGCGAGTACCGCAGTTCGTCGTGATTGCGAAAGCGTGCAGAGTCGGCAGCATATAAACCCAGTCGTTCGTGCGCATAATTTGCAAGGGTTTGTTGATAGCGTGTTTGCCAAGCCGGATCGCTGTCATCCACCCAGGTAAACACAACGTCAATCTCGAGGTTGTTTTCCAGCAGCTTGTCCAATGCTAAGTCATGCTTGAGCAGGATGGCCTCCTCGTCTTGTGGGCAGGCAATCTCGTTGCGAATGATGGGATAGCGCTTGTTCAGGTAATCCCGGAAAAATAGTCCAGGATGGCGCAGGAGTTTTCTGAGCTTTCTCATAGGTCGAGGATTACCTTCGCCGCCACGGCGATCTGATAAAGGATCTGGGTAATCCCGCGGGTGACTTCGATGTTCTTGCTGTCTATCTTCGGCATCACCATCACTTCGTCGCCGGCTGAGACTTTGGCGCTGGCGCTGACCGGCAGCGCTTCGCCGTTCTGCTTCATCAGAAGCAGACGGGATTTATCGGCGCTCTGGTTGTAGCCGCCGACCTGTTCGACGTAGTTGCCCACATTTAACCCCTGCTGCCAGCTGACAGCATTGGGGAACAGCACGTCGCCATGCACCATGACCACGCTGGTCTTCTCCGGAATGCGGATCACGTCGCCGTCTTCCAGCAGAGTGGTTTGCAGAGCTTTTTCATTCAGGACGACCTGGCCTTTGGGCTCTACCTTGCCGGCCTTGGCAACGAAGCGTTCTATCAGTTCGGCCTCACGGGTGCGCAGGTCGGATTCTTCCTTGGTGGAGGAGCGGGCGGAGAAGGCGGTTTCCTGCAGCTTTTGCAATGACAGCGCCAGCATGGCTTTTTGGCGTTCGGCGACAGACTTGCGGAACAGCTGGATGGCGTCGATTTGCGACATGCTGTTGGCGCGTACCTTGGCCAGCACATCGGCCATCGTCGCGCCATACGGCAGTACGATCGCATGCTCGCCGGAGTGCGCGCCTTCCACGCGAACCTGGATAGTGCCGGGGTAGCGGTCGGCGGTGACGTTGAGTTGGTCGCCGTCATCCAGGGTCATGTTGCCGGCGCTGGCGAGAGGGTAGTACTCGCTGGTCTTTTCGCTGCCTTGGCGACGAGTGATGCTGATATGGGTGGCGCCAGGTTTGGGGCGGGCCATGGCCAGCGCATCGTGGACGCTGATCTGGCTTTTGCCAAACTCGAAGTCGTTGGCGTTGTAGACCTCGCCGCTGACGGAGAAAGTGTGCTGGCGCGGTCCGACCACGATCACGTCGCCATCGGTGAATTGCACCAAGTCCAACCGCCCCTTGAGCAGGAAGTCATAGAGATTGAGCTGTTTGCGGATGGTGTCGCCACGACGGATGGTAATGTCCACATAGCTGCCGCGGTCGGCATCCACGCCGCCGGCCTTGTCCAGATAGCTCAGCACGCTGTCGGCGGCGATGCCGCCATAAAGTCCAGGCTGCTTGACGAAACCGGTGACGAAGACTTTTACCGGTTGCGAGACGTCCAGCGCGGCATAGGCATGGACATTGGCTTTGTAGACGCGGCGCACATGATTGGCGATGACGCTGTTCAGCTCGCCGTTAGGCACACCTGAAACGGTGACAGGGCCCACATTGGGGACAAAGATGTTGCCCTGCGGGTCTACCGTCAACTGGCCGTCGTAGATGAAGGCGCCCCACAGCCGCAGGGCAATGCGGTCGCCAATGCTGATCTGGTAATCCGGGTTGAAACCGATGCCCGCGCTGTGGCGGAAGGCGCCGCCAAACAGTTGCGAGCCGAACATGCGGCTGGGCGCCTGCACAGGGACTTGCGGTTCGATGACGGCTTGCGGTGCCGTGGCGGGGGGCGTGGCTGGCGCGGCCTTGATGGCGGCCAGCGCCGCGGCATCCGACATGGCGGGGCTGCCCATCATCTGGTTGGGCAATGCGAAGACCGAACAGGAGGCAAATAGTAGAACAAATGGTGTCAGGCGCATTTTTAAATCTTGTGATCTTCAATAATGGACAGCGTCAGGCGCACGGTGCCGTACAGCAGGCTGCAAACCAGCAACAGGGAGCCCAATGCATAGAGCTTGCGCGGGTATTCGGCCTCTTCCGGCAATTGCGGCGAGCTGATGACGGCGAGGCTTTTGAGTTTGTGCGCGGAGGCCACTTTGGATTTTTCCAGCGCGGTAAGCGCCAGCTTGTATAGATCGGTGCGGAACTCGACGTAAGCGCGCAGTTCCTGGAATTGGGCAGTTTTGCGATTCAGCTTGTCGTCGTCAGGTGAGACAAGTTTGGATTTTTCACGCGAGATCTGGGTTTTCAGGGCATCCAGCGCGTTGCGGGCTGAGATGACTTGCGGCGAGTCGGCTTGCAGATAGCTCTGCAGATTGCGCAGCTCCGCCTCGAGTTGCGCCTGCTTGCCTTCCAGTTCCGCCACCAGTTGCCCGGTAGCCTGTGCTTGGGCGTGAGGGTCGATCAGGCCATGGCGGTTTTGGTAGCCCAGCAAGCGCTCTTTGGCCTGGTTGAGCTCCTGATAGGCGTAGTCCACTTCTTTCTGTGCAAAAGCCATGTCTTCACGGCTGATCTTGTGCGACAGCTCGTTGATGAAGCGCTCGCTTTCCGCCAGGATGGCTTGGTTGAGCTTTTGCGAGAAAGCGGGACTAAAACCCTGGCTGCGGATGACCAGCAACGCTGTTTTCTCGTCAAACTGCACGTCCACGCGGGCGCGGTAATAACTTAGGAACTCTTCGCGCGTGGCATGGCTGGGCAGTCGATAGTACCAATCCCAACCTGCAGGTTCGGCAAAGGCCTGCTTCAGGTTCAATGTCTTATCCAGGCGCGCCAGCATGTCTGGGGACAGGATGTACTGCTGCAACAGCATGGCGTCTTCTCGCAAGGTGGACGCGTTGCCCCCCAACAGAAATCCCAGGTCGAGACTGCCGGCTTTGTCGTCAGAGCCGCGCTTGACGATGACGCGCGATTCGCTGACATAGCGGTCTTGCGCGAGGGTGACAAAGTACAGGCTGGTCAACAGCAAGGGTAGGGCGAGCAGCAGCCATGCCAGCTTGTCCTGGCGGGCGCGTTGCAGCCAGTCATGCTGCGGAGTGGTTGGCGTGGGCAGGGAGGAAGCGCCATCAGCCTGGGGAGGGGTGAGATCAAACCACTTGAACATCTTCTTCTTTCTTATAGGCCTCGATGGCCTCATCGATCTGGTTGTAATAGCGCACGCCGTGGCGGCCCAGCAGCAGGGCGGCGTCGCAGAAACGCCGGATTTCGCCCATGCTGTGCGACACCATCAAAAACTGGCTTTTCTGGCGCTTTTCTTCGATCAGTCGCGCGCTCTTGTTTTTGAAGCTGGCATCGCCGACGGCGGTGACTTCGTCTACCAGGTAGTAGTCAAAATCGAATGCCATGGACAGGCCAAATCCCAGGCGAGACTTCATGCCTGAGGAGTAGGTCTTGATCGGCATATCAAAGTGTTTGCCAAGCTCGGCAAAGGCTTCGACAAAGGCCACTTTTTCCGGCAACTCATGTTTTTCGGCATAGAGCCGGGCGACGAACTTGACGTTTTCCCGCCCGGTCATGCTGCCCTGGAAGCCGCTGGCCAGGCCTACGGGCCAGGAAATGCTGCGGTCGGTATGGACTTTGCCGCAGTCCGGGCGATCCATGCCGCCCAGAATGCGCAGCAGGGTGGATTTGCCGGCGCCGTTGCGGCCAATCAGGCCCACGCTGACGCCGGATGGAATGTCCAGGGTCAGGTCTTGAAACACGTAATGCCGTCCCGCAGGCGTGCGATAGGACTTGCTGAGGTTGCGGATCTGGATCATGAACGCAGGATCGCCGGTTCGCGGGCTTTGTAAAGCAACAGCCCAATGAGTAGGGAAGACAGGGCCCACAGCCATAAGTACGACAAGCTGATGTCATACAGTGGGTAATTGGGCGAAACGGCGTGACGCATCAGCTCAAATGCATGGAGCAGTGGGTTCCAGTCAACGAGATAGCGGAATTCCGGCGGAAAGACGTGCAGGGAAAACATTACGCCGCTGGCGAAATACAGCGGGCGCACCAGCAGCGGCAAGATCTTGTCCGCTGCTTTGAACGCGTGGCCGAGCACCATGAAGGTGAAGCCCACGCCTTGTGACAACAGCGCCAAAGCCATCCAGATGGCGAGCAGCACCGGTATGTTGTCGATGCGCATTGGCTCGCCCAGCAGCCAAAGCCCCGCCATCAGCACCACAAAGCACCCGCCTTGGACTAGGCACTCCAGCAGCGAGCGGGCCAGCATGGCATCCACCGGGTGAACCGGGCGGTAGCTGAACAAACCACGGTTGGCTTCGATGGCGTTGAGCGAGCGCGTGGCGATGTTGGAAAACAGGCTGTAGGGCACGATGCCGCAGACAAAGAACACCGGAAAGGAGATGTCCGGCATCACGCGATGCATCAGGTAGCCCATGATGGCTAGCATCACGGCCATCTGCAGTACTGGCTCAAGCAATGCCCACAGATAGCCTAGACGGTATTCGCCAAAGCGGGTTTTCAGTTCGCGCAAAAAAAGCGCATGCACCGAGGTGCACATAATGTTCCAGGAGCTGCGCATGGTTACAGGTCAAAGTATTTAGTTGGTGCGTATGCGTCTTTGCCGATGTTCAAGTTCTCATGGAGCATTTCCCATGAGGCAACGGTGTGAACCATGCTTGGGCAACACACCACTATCTTGATGAAATGCTGGTGTATTTTCTTCTGCGCTTCATACCTTCATGCCGCGGCTGACAGAGGATGAGTGCCCAAGCAATCTGGGTGTGCTTTATGTAAGCCGGGCATCCATTCTCGAGCGGGGCTAACGCAGCGGCTATGTCGATTCCAAGCGCCAGCGCAATGGATAGCGAAAGGCTGGCATGTGAGATTCGATGGAATAAAACTGCGCAACATAAAAAGAATTTGCTACTTAATATGTTTGAAATAAACCGTATTTTGACATGGTTGACACGAAATTGTAACGGACAGTACGAGAAACGAGCAAAAAAATGGCAAAAATGCAGGATTAAGTATTTTTGCAGATTGATTTATGATATTTGAAAAAAATTATGTAAACAACAACAATAGATTGTAATCGCTATTTACATGGCGATAGAATTTGTTCGAACCATTTTTGAGAACATTCAAGCGATTGCAATGATCTGGTCATGGCGTGCTCATGTGCATACCTGTATATGCGCCTTTGCCACAGTCTTTTTGCAAACTGTTTACATATATGGCCTGCCCCGGCTCTTGCAGGAGGCACGCATTCCTGTTTTGTTGCGGCTACATCTAGTTGCGTCTGCATGGCGAGCGAGGGGGTTGGCAACTGGACTTTGTTGGAGTCCCTTGTGATGGAGGGTGTGCGCCGTATGTGGCTGGTGAATGGCACAGGCACATGGACTCGAAATGTACTTTTTGAGGCGTTCTGACTTTTGCTGCTGAGTTGGCATTACAATGACTGCTTATTTTTGTTTGAATTGCCATGAATTTTGGTCTTGTTCCTGTGCCCCGCCTTCCGGGGGCATTGCTGATTCGCCGCGCGCGCGCGCGTCTGCGCCATGGCGGCGTGATCGCCTATTCCACCGAATCCTGTTACGGCCTGGGTTGTCATCCGCTCGACGTGCGGGCGATCCACCGCGTGCTGGCGATCAAGGCGCGGCCTAATCACAAGGGTTTGATCGTCATTGCCGCCGATTTCGAGCAGATCCGCCATCTGGTGCGGCCGCTTTCCGCGGCGCAGCGCGCGGAACTGGCGCGCTATTGGCCCGGTCCATACACCTTTCTGTTGCCGGCTTCGCGGCGGGTGCCGCCGGCGCTGCGCGGCCGGCATGACAAGATCGCGGTGCGGGTGACGGCCCATGGCGAGGCGGCGGCCTTGTGCCGGGCGCTGGGGACGGCCTTGGTGTCGACTTCGGCCAACCGCGCGGGCCAGAAATCGCTGAAAACCGCGCAGGCCTGCCGCAAGGCATTCAAAGACAAGGTGTTGACCTTGCCCGGCCGCATCGGCAAACGGCGCAAACCGTCCACCATCATCGATCTGGAAACCGGCCGCGTGTTACGCTAGCCGTATGTGAACCGAGGAAGAAAACGTGCAACAGATTTCATTCATCAGCCTGATCCTGAACGCCAGCCTGTTGGTGCAGTTGGTGATGGCGGGCCTGGCCTTGACCTCCCTGCTGTCCTGGGCGCTGATTTTCAACAAGATCTCGGTGCTGGGCGCGGCCAAGCGCCATAGCGAGGAATTCGAGCGCAATTTCTGGAGCGGGGCGGATCTGAACCGTCTGTACGAGGATGTATGCCGTCGCAGCGACGCGGTGGGGATGGAGCGCATTTTCCAGTCCGGCTTCGCCGAGTTTCTGAAGCTGCGCGGCCGGACCGGCACGGAGCTGTCGGACATCATGGACGGTTCGCGCCGGGCGATGCGCGCGGCGGCGCAGCGCGAGCTGGACGCGCTGGACAGCCACACTTCTTTCCTGGCGACGGTCGGTTCGGTCAGCCCTTACGTCGGCCTGTTCGGCACGGTATGGGGCATCATGCATGCCTTCATTGGCCTGGGCAACGCCGGCCAGGCCACGCTGAGCACGGTGGCGCCGGGCATTGCCGAGGCGCTGGTGGCGACGGCGATCGGCCTGTTCGCCGCCATCCCGGCGGTGGTGGCCTATAACCGCTTCGCCACCGATGTGGACCGCCTGGCCACCCGCTTCGATACCTATATGGAAGAGTTCTCCAACATCCTGCAGCGGCTGGCGATGCGCTAAGCCGCTTGCCGCCCTGGCTTGCCTCTGGCATGGTTTGAGTCCGTACCGTCTGGACTTCGCCATGCCTTTTTCACGTCTCGCGCCGCTCACGCTGGCGGCCTTCTTTGCGCTCTACATCATCTGGGGCTCCACCTATCTGGCCATTCGCATCGGGGTGGAGTCCTGGCCGCCGCTGATGATGGCCGGCACCCGCTTTCTGTTGGCGGGCGGCATCGTCCTGGCCTATCTGCGCTGGCGCCGCGTGGCATGGCCGGATGCGCGCCAGCTGCGCGGGGCGGCCATTCTTGGTGTGCTGATGCCGGCGGTAGGCAACGGCCTGGTGACGATGGCCGAGCGCGAGGTGTCGTCCGGCGTGGCCGCGCTGGTGGTGGCGACGGTGCCGCTGTTCACCTTGTTGTTCGCCCGTCTGTTTGGCCACAAGTCGCGCGCCTTGGAGTGGGCGGGCATGTTGCTGGGCGTATTCGGCATTGTGCTGCTGAATCTGGGTTCCAGCCTGCGCGCCAGTCCGGAAGGGGCGGTGCTGCTGGTATTGGCCTCGGCCGGCTGGGCGCTGGGCTCGGCCTGGAGCAAGCATCTGGCGCAGCCGCCGGGCGCGATGGGCAGCGCCTGGACCATGATCTTCGGCGGGTTGGCGCTGCTGGCATCCAGTTTCGCCATCGGCGAGCGCTTGACGGCCTGGCCGGGCGCTGCCGGCTGGGGCGCCTTGCTGTATCTGACGGTGTTCGGCTCGATGATCGCCTACAGCGCCTACCTATATCTATTACGGACGGTGTCGGCCGCCGCCGCCACCAGCTACGCCTATGTCAATCCGGTGATTGCGGTGCTGCTGGGCGTGCTGTTCCTGGGCGAGCATGTCGGATTGCAGGAGATGCTGGCCATGGTGGTGATTGTGGCGGCGGTGCTGCTGATCAGCTGGCGGCGTTAGCCGGACGGCCCCTTACAGAGCCTGCCATAGCGCCGGTTGGCTGGACGGCGTCCAGCCGGAGCCGACCGTGGCGGTATGCGGCTGCAGGCAACGGTAGCTGCGGCCCTGATAGCTGACCAGCTGGCCGGCGCGGTAGGGCGCCCCTTCGCGCCAGTTGGCCGGCAGCGGCGGCACAATGCCGCCGTTGCCTTTCTTCAAATCGATGTTGTAGCCATAGCCCGGATAGCCATCGTTGAGATAGACGCGGTTGGCGCTGGCGCTCTGCACCGGCGTGATCACAACCTGCCGCTGCCGTTGGCTGGCCACGCCGATGCGTATCGCGCGCGATGTGGCATTGACCTTGCGCGCCAGCTCGTAAGGCCAATTGGCCATGCCGGCGTTGGCCGGCGTCAGCTTGACGCTGTGGCTCTCGGCATCATGTCCCAGCGCGTCGAATACCCGCAGCGTCACCGTGCTGTTGGCCGGCAGATCCTCATGCGCGACGACGTTGCCTATCTCTTTCCATGGATTGGCCAAAGGCGGCTTTGCGCCGGGAGTTTGGCCGTCGGTGTCGAACATCACGTCGGAGCACGAGTAAAAGGCCTCCTCGCTGTCTGAACGCTTCCACACGTTGTAGATGATGTGGCGGCCGCTCTTGCCGGCCGGCAGCGGCAGCGTCATCCGATAGCGCTTGTCGCCGTCCAGCCGCGGCGTGCCGTTGATCGTGCCGAACAGTTCCAGATCAGACCACTTCAGCGGCTGCTCCGGCCGCCAGCCGTCGCGCGTGATGTAGAAACGGAAGTATTGGGTGGCATGCGGCGCGGTGGCGCGGTAGACGAACTCGTAATTGCCTTTGGCGTCCGGCACGATGCGGGTGGCTGGCCAGTCGGCGCGCGGCTGGTTGAAGCCGCGGAATTCGGCCTTGCCGCCGCCGCACAGCGTGCCATCCGGCACCACGGCCTGGTGTTGGTCGCCGGATGGGTTCTGGTTGATGCCATTCCAGTCATACATCGCCTGAGTGCCGCCGATTTGCCTGGCGTCCTGGCATGCCTTGCTTTTTGGCGCTTCCGGGCCTTCCAGATAGCAGCCGTAGACGCGATTCAGCGGTCGTTCCATCGTGCCGTGAGCCCATAGTTGGGCGCTCAAGCTGCTCAGGACCATCACGGATAGGTGCCAATACGGTTTCATGCGGATTCCTCGTCTGATAGTGGTATGCGGAGGCTTCTACGTCGATCGCGCGGCCATCCTGGGCCGCCCATCCCGGCGTGCGGGGCGCGCCCTGCCAGGCGTGGCGGCTATTGTGGCAAGGTTTGACTGGGAGTTGACCTGTCCCGATGGCCCGGCCTGGCGCCGGGTCGATTTCTTTAAGGCGTCCCGCCGACTGTCGCGGCGATGTCATGTCTCGCGAATCAATTCACCTTGCCTTGATAATTGGTATTGACGTGGTATTAATGTGGTATTAACGTGCGGAGTGTAGCGAACGGATTACGCGGCATTCGGAACAGGGATGGGATACCGGCGGCGGGAGACTAGGCTTACACTGCCATTTTCAGACCACTTGCAGACGACCATGGAAAACCGCTGGCAAGCATTGAAACCGGATGAAACCCTGAGCACCCCGCTGTACCTGCAGCTGTCGCGCAAGCTGGCCGACGCGATCAACGCCGGCTGGTGGCAGGCAGACGAGGCGCTGCCGTCGGAACGGACGTTTTCGGAAGAGCTGGGCATTTCGCGGGTGACCGCGCGCAAGGCGATGGATGTGCTGCTGGAGCAGGGCATGATCCGCCGGCGCCAGGGATCGGGCACCTTCATCACGCCCAGGCTGGAGCAGCCGCTGTCGCGTTTGACCGGCTTTACCGAGCAGTTGAGATTGCGCGGCTTCGTGCCGTCCTCGGTATGGCTGGAGCGCGGGGTGTTTCCGCCCAGCAACGAGGAAGTGATCAAGTTGGGGCTGTCGCCGACCTCGATGGTGGCGCGGCTGAAGCGCCAGCGCCTCGCCGACGGCGTGGTGATGGCGATTGAGATGAGTACGATGCCGGTGGCGTATCTGCCGGACCCGCAGTCGGTGGGCACTTCGCTGTACGCCCATCTGGACGCGGCGGGACATTCGGTGGTGCGCGCCCTGCAGCATATCCGGGCGGTGAATGCTTCGGGCGAGATCGCCCAGCTCGCCGGCATCCGGCCGGGCGAGGCGATGCTGTTGATCACCCGTATCGGCTTCAATGCCGACAATGTGGCGATCGAGCTGACCGACACCTATTGCCGCAACGATTATTACGACTTTGTAGCCGAACTGAAACGATGACTTTGAACCAGACCTTGCAGGGCCGCATCCTCACCGCCTCCGGCTGGATGGACGGCACCGTGCGCCTGGCGGCCGATGGCCGCATCGCAGCGATAGACGCCAGCCTGGCATCGGGCCGGCAGCCGGAACGTTACATTCTGCCCGGCTTCATCGACCTGCACGTGCACGGCGGCGGCGGCGTGGACATCATGGAGGGCGGCAACGCCGTCTCCCATGTCGCGCGGCTGCACGCCCGTTTCGGCACCACCTCGCTGCTGGCCACCACCATGACCGCGCCGCCGGACGAAATCGCCCGCGTGCTGGCGGACATCGGCCGCTGCAGCAAGGAGCGGGCGCCGGCCGGCAGCCGCGTGCTGGGCGTGCACCTGGAAGGTCCGTACATCAACCCCGGCAAGCTGGGCGCGCAGCCGGACGACGCCTGTCAGGCGGCGATGGCGCAGATCGACGCCTACCGCGCGCTGGCGCCGATCTCGCTGATCACCCTGGCGCCGGAAATCCCCGGCCACATGGACATCATCCGTCTGCTCAGCGCCCAGGGCGTGCGCGTGCAGATGGGCCACACCCTGGGCAGTTACGAACAGGCTGTGGAGGCTCTGCAACAGGGCGCGTCCGGCTTTACCCACCTCTTCAATGCGATGACCGGCCTGCATCACCGCGAGCCCGGCGTCGTCGGCGCGGCCTTGGCGCATGCCGAGTACGCCGAGCTGATCCCCGATCTGCTCCACGTCCATCCGGGCGCCATCCGCACCGCCTTGCGCGCCATTCCGCGCCTTTACTGCGTGACCGATTCCACCGCCGCCGCCGGGATGCCGGACGGCCAGTACAAGCTGGGATCGCACTCGGTGACCAAATGCATGGGCGGGGTGCGTCTGGCCGACGGCACCCTGGCCGGCAGCACGCTGACCATGGATCAGGCGCTGCGCAATCTGGTGAAGATCGGCCTGCCGCTGGCGGATGCCTCGCACCGCCTGTCGCTGTACCCGGCCGACTATCTGGGCCTGGCCGAACGTGGCCGCCTGGAAGCCGGCGCCTGGGCCGACATCGTGGTGATGGACCCGGAACTGAATTTGCAGCAAGTCTACGTTGAGGGAGAGGAAATTGGCCTCGTTGATGCTTGAAGAAGCGCTGTACGCCGCCGAAGCGGTGGCCGCGCAACATATGTACGCCGATGAAGGCCTGGCCGCGCTGGGACGCGAACTGGCCCGCATCCGTCCGCAGCTGGCGCTGACCGTGGCCCGCGGCAGTTCCGACCACGCCGCCAGCTATTTCGCCTATCTGGCGATGCAGCGCCTCGGCGTGCCGGTGGTGTCGCTGCCGATGTCCATCGTCACGCTGCACCAGTCGCCGCTGGCGGTGAAGGGGCAGCTGGCCGTCGCGGTATCGCAATCCGGCCAAAGCCCGGACCTAGTCGACACCATGAAGGCCCTGTCCGATGCCGGCGCCCACACCGTGGCGCTGGTCAACAAGCCACACTCGCCGTTGGCGGAAGCCTGCCATTGGGCGGCGCCGCTGTGCGCCGGCGAGGAAAAGAGCGTCGCCGCCACCAAGAGCTACATCACCGCGCTGTCGGCCGTGGCCCGCCTGGTGGCCCACTGGCAGAACGACGCGGGCCTGCTGGCCGCGCTGGAGAACCTGCCGCAGCGCCTGACCGAGGCCGCGGCCCAGGACTGGTCCGCCGCCATCAAAGTGCTGCAGCCGGCGGAACGCATCATGGTGGTGGGCCGCGGTCTGGGCTTTGCCGTGGCGCTGGAAGCGGCGCTGAAGTTCAAGGAAACCTGCGCGATCCAGGCCGAGGCGTTCTCCGGAGCCGAGATCAAGCACGGCCCGATGGCGTTGATCGACGAAGGCTATCCGCTCTTGGTGTTCGCGCCGCGCGGACCGGAGCAGCAGGGCCTGATCGCCCTGGCCGCCGAGATGCGCGGCCGCGGCGCCAAGGTCTTGCTGGCCGCGCCAGCAGACGTGGACAGCCGCGACCTGACGCTGAGCGTGGCCGATGACGAGGCGCTGGACCCGCTGCTGGCGATTCAGAGCTTCTACCTGATGGCTGCCAGGCTGTCCGAGGCGCGCGGGCTGAACCCCGATGTGCCGCGCCACCTGTCCAAGGTGACCTGCACCCGCTGAGGCGGGCGCGCGCAAGGATGTGAAGGTTTCCCCGCCGCGTCTAGGGCTGTTTTGCTTTTAGACGCTTCCAGACCGTGGCGGCCCGCGGGGCGTCTCCCCCCGCGGGTTGTCGCCGGGTCGGAGGCCTGAGCGGCGGGGGAAGGCGCAGGAGACGGATGTGCGGGTAACGATGTTGTCACCCTCTGCCTGTGCAGGGCGCGGGGAATCTAACGCTGTAAAGTGCTGGGGAGCCGCCGTTTGATAAGACGGCACCAGAATTAACCTGGGAGAGATCTTGTGAGTACTACGAACAAATTTGCAGGCGTACAGCAGCTGGGGCGCGCCCTGATGCTGCCGATCGCCGTGCTGCCGGTGGCAGGCCTGCTGCTGCGTCTGGGCCAGCCCGATCTGCTGGACATCAAATTCATGGCGCAGGCGGGGGACGCCATTTTCAGCAACCTGGCGCTGATCTTCGCCATCGGCGTGGCGGTGGGCTTCGCCAAGGATGGCAACGGCACGTCCGGCCTGGCCGGCGCCATCGGTTTCCTGGTGCTGACCGCCGTGCTGAAAGTGATCGACGAAAAGATCAATATGGGCGTGCTGTCCGGCATTCTGTCCGGTTTGATCGCGGGTTATCTGTATAACCGCTACAAGGACATCAAGCTGCCCAGCTATCTGGCCTTTTTCGGCGGCAAGCGCTTCGTGCCGATCGTGACCGGCTTTGGCATGCTGGTGCTCGGGGCGGTGCTGGGCTATGTCTGGCCCCCGGTGCAGCATGGCATTGACGCCGTGGGCAAATGGCTGATCGCGACCGGCGAAGTGGGCGTGTTCTTCTATGGCGTGCTCAACCGCGTCCTGATCGTTACCGGCCTGCACCACATCCTCAACAATATTGTCTGGTTCCAGGTAGGCGACTTCACTACAGCCGCCGGCAAGGTGGTGCATGGCGACCTGACCCGCTTCTTCGCCGGCGACAAGAGCGCAGGCATGTTCATGGCCGGCATGTTCCCGGTGATGATGTTCGGCCTGCCGGCCGCCTGTCTGGCGATGTACCGCACCGCCAAGCCGGAAAACAAGGCGGCTGTCGGCGGCCTGCTGTTCTCCATGGCGCTGACCGCCATGCTGACCGGCGTGACCGAGCCCGTGGAATTCGCCTTCATGTTCCTGGCCCCGGTGCTGTACGGCATCCATGCGGTGCTGACCGGTCTGTCCATGGCCATCATGCAGACGCTGGGCGTGAAACTGGGCTTCGGCTTCTCCGCCGGCCTGTTCGACTACGTCATCAACTATGGCATCGCCACCAAGCCGCTGCTGCTGTTGCCGGTGGGCGCAGTCTACTTTGCCGTCTACTACGCGCTGTTCGTGTTCTTCATCAAGAAGTTCGATCTGAAGACGCCGGGCCGCGAAGATGTGGCCGTGGCGCTGGCTGAGGTTGCCGCCGGCACCGGCCGCGCGCGCGCCTTCATCGACGCGCTGGGCGGTGCCGCCAACTTGAAATCGGTTGACGCCTGCACCACCCGCCTGCGTCTGCAGGTGGCCAGCAACGAGCAAGTGAACGAAGCGGCGCTGAAGGCGCTGGGCTCGCGCGGCCTGATCAAGCCGGCCGCCGGCAGCGTGCAAGTGGTATTGGGGCCGGAAGCCGACCTGATCGCCGACGAAATCCGCAACGCGCTGGCTTCCGGCGCAAGCGCCCCGGCGCCGCAAGCCGCCGCCGAGAAGCTGGTGTCGGCCGCTGCCGCCAGCGGCGCCAGCATCGACAAGGCGCGCTGGCTGGCCGCTTTGGGCGGCGAGGGCAATGTGCGCAAGGTGGAAGTGGTGGCCGGCAGCCGGCTGCGCGTGGAAGTGGCCGATGCCGCCCGCGTGGACCAGGCCGCCTTGCAGCAACTGGGCGCCAGCGGCGTCACCTCGGTGTCGTCTACCGTATTGCACGTGGTTCTGCAAGGCGACGCCACCCCTTACGCGGCGGTTTTACAGGCCTGACGCGGTAAAATGATCAACATTTGATGTAGCGTGTTGATTACATTGTGAAATGAGTGGAAAGTGACAGCGCAAGGCGGGAAATCGGCCTTGCGCTGTTTTATTAAGGGCATGCGCGGCCTTGGCCGCGATCCGAATTCGCTATTTCGATGGCGTCGTTACCACCATCGAATCATTCATTGAGCTGTCACAAGCTGACAAGGAGACTTCATCATGGCTATCAAAGTCGGTATCAACGGTTTCGGTCGCATCGGTCGCATGGTGTTTCGCGCCATCGCCAAGGACTTCCCGGAGCTTGAGGTGGTTGGCATCAACGACCTGCTCGATCCGGAATACCTGGCTTACATGCTGAAGTACGACTCCGTGCATGGCCGCTTCCAGGGCGACGTCAAGGTGGAGGGCGGCAGCCTGGTGGTCAACGGTAAGACCATCCGCCTGACCGCGGAAAAAGACCCGGCCAACCTGAAGTGGAACGAAGTGAACGCCGAAATCGTCATCGACTGCACCGGCTTCTTCCTGACCAAGGAAGGCTGCCAGAAGCACATCGATGCCGGCGCCAAGAAAGTGGTGCAGTCCGCTCCGTCCAAGGACGACACCCCGATGTTCGTTTACGGCGTCAACCACGACAAGTACGCCGGCGAAACCATCGTTTCCGCCGCTTCCTGCACCACCAACTGCCTGGCCCCGGTGGCCAAGGTGCTGCATGACAACTGGGGCATCAAGCGCGGCCTGATGAGCACCGTGCATGCCGCCACCGCCACCCAGAAGACCGTGGATGGTCCGTCGTCCAAAGACTGGCGCGGCGGCCGCGGCATCCTGGAAAACATCATTCCGTCGTCCACCGGCGCCGCCAAGGCCGTGGGCAAGGTGATTCCGGAACTGAACAAGAAGCTGACCGGCATGGCCTTCCGCGTGCCGACTTCCGACGTGTCCGTGGTCGATCTGACCGTGGAGCTGGAGAAGGAAGCCGACTACGCCGACATCTGCAAGGCGATGAAGGCCGCTTCCGAAGGCGAACTGAAGGGCGTGCTGGGCTACACCGATGAAAAAGTGGTGTCCACCGACTTCGTCGGCAACACCGCGCCGTCCACTTTCGACGCCGACGCCGGCATCGCGCTGGACAAGACCTTCATCAAGGTGGTGGCCTGGTACGACAACGAATACGGCTACACCTGCAACATGCTGCGCTTTGTGAAGCACGTGGCAGGCTGAGCCTGATCGAGTAAGGGAGAGTTGTTCTCTGTTCCGGCTGGCGCCCGCAAGGGCCCCGGCCGTTTTTTCATTCGTCTTCGTGCAGCGCGGGCATGCGCGGCGCTACCGGCGTATCGATGATGATGGAGGTTTTGGTATCGCCAAACTGCATCAGCCGCGCGATCAGGGCCTGCAGTGCGGGCATGGTGTCCACCGCCACCTTGATCATCAGGCCGCTGGTGCCGGTGATGGACGCGCATTCGATCACCTCCGGCGTGTTGCGGATTTCGTCTACCACCACGTAGTACTCCAGGTGCTTGACTGTCAATTCGATCAGGCAGGAAATCGGCAGGCCGACCCGTGCTGGGTCGATCTGCGCGCGGTAGCCGGTGATCACGCCGGTCTGTTCCAGCTTGGCCACGCGGTCCGCCACCGCCGGCGCCGACAGGTTCACGCGCCGCGCCAATTCGGCGAAGCTGATCCTGGCATTTTCATGCAGTGCGGCAAGGATTTTTCGATCAAATCTGTCCATGTTTTGATTGTAAGGTGGAATGTTGAAAGAAACAGGCAAACGAAGGTGAAAATAGAAAAAATCCTTCGATTTTTATGCTCGCGTAGCGGAATTGCTACGTAGAATGCACCCCGTAATCAGGAGCAGGCGGCATGTCCCGCCTCCTGTTCCTCTCCAAGATTGGTTGCGGATGAGCGTGTCGCTCGACCCCCTCATTTGAGACTGTCCTGGTGATCTCTTTGTCCCTGGTCTCTTGTCAGATCAATGTTTTGACGACGACCATTCCGGGTCTGCCGCAGCGGCAGACCCGTTTTTTTTGGCGGTCATGGAACTTCCTGCAAGGATGCGGCACAATGCTCGCGAACGTTTCAAGACATGTCATATTAGTGTCATCTGGCGTTTGTATCCTTGCCACAAAATCAAACCGAGGATAGCCGAATATGGCCGCCAATATCTTGCTCGTGGAAGACGAACCGGCGATTCAGGAGCTGATCGCCTTCAACCTGGCCCAGGCCGGCCATCATGTGCTGCGCGCTGGCACCGCCGAGGCGGCGCTGACGCTGGTGAGGAACGCGCTGCCGGACCTGGTGTTGCTGGACTGGATGCTGCCCGGCGCCAGCGGCGTGGATGTGGCCAAGCGCCTGCGCGCCGACGAGCGCACCCGCCATATCCCCATCATCATGTTGACCGCCCGCTCGGACGAGCAGGACAAGATCATCGGCCTGGAAACCGGCGCCGACGACTATATCACCAAGCCGTTTTCGCCGCGCGAACTGCTGGCTCGCATCAAGGCGGTGCTGCGCCGCCGCGCGCCGCAGATGACCGACGACGCCGTCGATGTGCAGGGCCTGCGCCTGGACCCGGTGACCCACCGCGTCACCGGTCACGGCAATGTGATCGACCTGGGTCCGACCGAGTTCCGCCTGCTGCATTTCTTTATGACCCACCCCGAGCGCGTCCATTCGCGCGCCCAGTTGCTGGATCAGGTGTGGGGCGACCACGTCTTCGTCGAGGAGCGCACCGTGGACGTGCACATCCGCCGTCTGCGCAGCGCGCTGGAAGGTACCAAGCACGACGGACTGATCCAGACGGTTCGCGGCACCGGCTACCGTTTCTCCGTGCAGCAGTAGGCCGCGATGCGTGAATTCCTGCAACGCACCGCCCTGTGGCTGGTGACCATCACGGTCATCAGCTGCGGTTTCTGGGTCTCATCATCGGCCGACGCCGCGATGCTGGCGCTGGCGATTTGCCTGGGCGCCTGGCTCGCTTTCAATCTGTATCACATCGCGTTGCTGATGCGCTGGCTGCGCCATCCGGTGCCGGAGCGGGTGCCGGACGGCTTCGGCGTCTGGCATACCGTGTTCATGACGCTGTACCGCACCATGCGCACGCAAAGCCAGAGCAAGAAAAAGCTCACCCATGTGCTGGAGCGCTTCATCAACGCCGGCGAGGCGATGCCGGACGGCGTGGTGGTGCTGGACGAGCTGGACCGCATCGAGTGGATCAATCCGATGGCGGTGGAGCATCTGGGGCTGGACCGCAAGCGCGACGTCGGCAACCAGATTCTCAACCTGATCCGCCAGCCGGCCTTCCATGCGTATATGAAGAACGCCAGTTTCAGCCAGCCGCTGATGCTGACCTTCAGCCAGCCGCGCGAGCTGGTGATCTCGCTGCAATTGGTGCCGTTCGACTCCACCCGCAAACTGCTTTTGACGCGCGACATCACCCAGTTGGAGCGGGTGCAGACGGTGCACCGCGACTTCGTCGCCAACGTTTCGCATGAGTTGCGCACCCCGTTGACCGTGGTGGGCGGCTTTCTGGAGACGCTCAGCGACATGCCCGAGGTGAACGACCAAATGTTCCGCCAGTTCCTGCCGATGATGATGGAGCAGTCGCGGCGGATGCAGAGCCTGGTGGAAGACCTGCTGACGCTGTCCAAGCTGGAAAACAGCCCGAAGGCGGTCAATTCCGAGCGGGTGGACATGCGAGACATGCTGGACACGCTGATGGTGGAGGCCGAAGGGCTGTCGCAGGGCCGCCATCAGGTCAAGCTGCTGCGCAACTGCGATTGCGGCCTGTGGGGCAGCAGCCAGGAGCTGCATTCCGCCTTCGGCAATCTGGTGTCCAATGCCGTGCGCTACACGCCGGAAGGCGGCAGCATCACGCTGGCCTGGCAGGACGAGGGCGATCAGCTGCGCTTCTCGGTCAGCGACACCGGCATCGGCATTCCGCGCGAGCACATCCCGCGGCTGACCGAGCGTTTTTACCGCGTGGACCGAGGCCGCTCCCGCGGCAGCGGCGGCACCGGCCTGGGCCTTGCCATCGTCAAGCACGTGCTGGCGCGGCATCATGCCCGGCTGGAGATCAAGAGCGAGCCGGACAAGGGCAGCACCTTCAGCGTGGTGTTCCCGCGCGAACGCCGCAACGACAGCCAGGCCGCCTGATCCCGTTCGATCCAGCGCAAACCGCCGCGACAATTTTCTTGGCGCGGCGGTTGCGGCGCGCTACGATGTCTGTCTTTACCTCAAGCAATTCCCTCTGGACGCCTCACCATGAATCGTTTGCAAGCCATTCGTCCGTTCGGCCAGCGCATCTGGCTGGACAATCTGTCCCGTGAACTGATCGCCTCCGGCGAACTGTCGCGCCTGCTGGCCGACGACGGCATCGCCGGCGTGACCTCCAATCCGGCCATCTTCTACAAGGCGATCAGCACCGACGCGAGCTATCAGGGCGAGCTGGCGGTGCTGAAGCAGGACGCCGGGCTGTCCGCCGAAGCGCGCTACGAGAAACTGGTGGTGGCCGATATCCAGGCCGCCTGCGATCTGCTGCAGCCGCAATACGAGGCCAGCCAGGGCAATGACGGCTACGTCAGCCTGGAAGTGTCGCCGGAGCTGTCGCGCGACGAAGCCGGCACCCTGGCCGCCGCGCGCCGTCTGTGGGCCGAAATCGGCCGCGCCAACGCGATGATCAAGATTCCGGCCACTGCAGAAGGCATCCGCGCCTTCCAGCAGCTGACCCGCGAAGGCGTCAACGTCAACATCACGCTGCTGTTCTCGCTGCCGCAGGTGGAAGCGGTGTGGGATGCCTATATCGCCGGCCTGTCCGCGCGCCTGGCCGACGGCAAGCCGGTGGCCGGCGTCAAGGCAGTGGCCAGTTTCTTCCTGTCGCGCGTAGACAGCCTGCTCGACCCGCAAGTGGCCGAGCCGCACAAGGGCAAGGTGGCCATCGCCTTGTCCAAGGCGGCTTACGCCCGTTACCAGGAGCGCTTCCACGGCGAAGAGTTCGCCAAGCTGCGCGCCGCCGGTGCCCGTCCGCAGTTCCTGCTGTGGGCTTCCACCGGCACCAAGAACGCCGCTTACAGCGACGTGCTGTACGTGGAGAGCCTGATCGGCGACGAAACCGTCAATACCGTGCCGGACGCCACGCTGAGCTGCTTCCGCGATCATGGCAACGCCGCGCTGACGCTGCCGCAAGGCATGGAGCAGGCCAAGGCGCTGTTGGCCGAAGTGGAGGCCGCGGGCATCGACCTGAGCGCCGCCGGCGAGAAGCTGCAGCAGGATGGTCTGAAGCTGTTCGAGGATGCATTCGCCCAGTTGCTGAAGCTCACCGCCTAAGCCCGCGCGGACGGTTGTAACAACGGGTTGCCGGCGTGAGCGGGCAACCCGTTTTGTTTGGAGCGACGCGAGGGTTCAGGCGGCTTCGGCCCGGCGCGTGGCCATGCGGGCGCCGGCCAGCTTCAGCTCTTCCGGGCTTAGCGTGCTGGCGGCGGCGGGAAACAGCCAGGCTTCTTCGGTCGCGGCGTGATCGCGGTACTGGCGGGCGAACTCCTGCAATTCGTTCTTGCTGATCTGCTTGATGCGGCCGTCGCGCAGCGCGACCAGATCGTCGCGGATGGCGTTCCAGCACGAATGCAGGTAGCCATGCTCGGCCGATAATTGCTCCAGCCGCGAGGCGGCGGTGGGAATCCGCTCCTCGATCAGCGGAAACAGTTCTTCTTCTTCATCGGTATGATGGGCGGGGCCGGCGATGTCGAAATAGCGCACCACGTCGTCTATGGTGTTGCGGGCGGCTTCGTCGACGCCATTTTCCTCGATATACGGCGGCAGTTTGTCCAGCAGGTCGCAGAAACGGCGAATCTTGTCATGGCAGGCCAGCAGCATTTCCAGCGGCTGATCGAAGCTGGGCGAGGGATTGGCGCCCATAGTGTTGAGCGTGAGCATGTGGGGTCTCCAGCATATTGAGTCAATCAAGATTGTGCCGCACAGTTCAGGCCCAGGACATGACGTGCCTCAAGTGCAAACTGTCCGTCATAATGGCAGGTGGCGTGCGCGCCTGCTGCGCATGTTCTTGATACCGCTTTGCGCGATGGAACACAAGCCGGATTTTCGCGGAGCGAATCCGGCGCGGAAAACAAGGGAATAGCATGCAGTTGCCGTTCGAAGTGAAGGAACTGGATCGCGCCGACGACAGGCTGGCGCGGGAAGCGCTGCGCGTGCAGCTGGCGGCCCACCAACTGGAAGTGGCGTGGCTGAATTATCCGGCCCTGCCGGTGCTGTGGCCGGACCTGGCTGCGGTGCGCGCCAGCCGCGAGCGCATCCTGGCCGCGTTCGAGGGCGAGGCGCTGCGCGGCCTGGTGGTGGTGTCGCGCCGCCCCGACGGCGGCATCCACATCGAGCGCACGGTCGTGGACCCGGAACATCTGGAACAGGGCTGGGGCTACCGTTTGCTCAACCGCGCGCTGCAGGACGAATCAAGCTGCAGCGTGGACACCGCGGAAGTCAACCAGGCGGCGCTGGCGCTGTACCACAAGGCCGGATTCGTGCAGACCCAGCGCTGGACCACGACCGATGGCTTGGCCTTGTGGCGGTTGGAGTATCGTCCGGCCGAGCCGCCGGCGTTGAAGCTGGGCGCCGATGGCTGGGTGACCGGCGCCTTGCAGCAGCCGTCGCCCAATTGCGACGAGCGCGGCCCTGGCTGCGTGCCGGAATTGCTGGTGGTGCACAATATCAGCCTGCCGCCGTTCCGTTACGGCGGACCCGGCGTGGAGCAGCTGTTCGCCAACCGGCTGGACCCGGCCGAGCATCCGTACTATCAAGGCATCCATCAACTCCGGGTGTCGTCCCACTTTTTCATCCGTCGCGACGGCCGGCTGCTGCAGTTCGTGCCGGTGGGCAAGCGCGCCTGGCATGCCGGCGTGTCCAGCTGGCGCGGCCGCGACAAGTGCAATGACTTCTCCATCGGCGTGGAGCTGGAAGGCTGCGATTTCGAGCCGTTCAGCGAGGCGCAATACCGCACGCTGGCGGCGCTGGGCATGGAGCTGAGACGCCATCTGCCCTTGTCGGCCATGACCGGGCACGAACATATCGCGCCGGGCCGCAAGACCGATCCTGGGCCGTGGTTCGACTGGAAGCGGGCGCAGGCCGCCTGCGGCCTGGCCTTGGGCTAGCGGCGCCATTCGCCGCTATGTCAGTTTCAGATACGGCCGGGGATGGTCGCCGAAGGCCAGCGCCTCGCCCGGCAGCGCAAACAGCGCGTAGCTGAAGCCCAGGTAAAACGCCGCCTCGTCGCTCAGCCGCGAAATGGCGTCCAGATTGCCCAGCAATTCGCGGAACGGCAGCTGCACTCGCGTGTCGCCGTTTTCGACAAAGCCGACGCTGTGTTCGAAGACCACATGCCGCGGCCGGAAATCGCCGGCGACGGCGACATCGGAAAAGTCGTATTGAGCCAGCAAGGCGGGACGCTTGCGCGCGACCTTGCCGGCCACTACGCCGGCCAGCAGGATCTCGTCGCGCGGCAGGCCGCGCAGATCGGCCAGCTTCACCTTCCGCTCCAGGCTGAGGCGATAGGTCTGGGCGGTGTTGACCAGCCGCACCGTGATCGAGTCGGCGTCGATGTCTTCTATGGTGAGCGCGCTCACAACACCCCCAGGATCAAGGAGGCCTTGGCTTCCAACTCGCCGCGTTCCAGTTCCGGGCTGGAGCGCGCGCTCAACGTGCTGCCCACGCGGGTGCTGGCCATGCCGTGCGCCAGCAGCGCGCTGCGGATCACGGTGCCCAGCTCCGTCTCGCCGGCGCAAACATAACCGCAGGCGCCGGCGTACCAGTAGCGGGTTTCGTGTTCGGCCAGCAGCCGGGCGGCGGCATCCACCGGCGTGCCGATGACGGTGGCGGGCCACAGGTGGTCGCAGATGGCGTCAGCCAGCGTTTTGCCTGGCTTCAGCCGCGCGCTGATGCTGGCCGAGGTGTGGAACACGTTGGCGAAGCGTTCCACTTCCCGCGCTACGTCGACGCGGATGTCTTCGCAGCAGGCCTCCTTGGCCAGGATGTCGGCGCGCACGCATTCTTCCAGTTCGAACTTGTCCTTGTCCGACGCCAGCAGTTTCTCCACTTGCAGCCGGTCTTCGGCTTCATCGCGGCCGCGCGCGACGGTGCCGCAGATCGGGCTGGTGCTGAGCCGCCCGTCGCGCAGCCGCAGGAACATCGCCGGCGAAGAGCCGGCCAGCTGGAAGTCCCCGCCGTCGAAATACAGGTTGTACGGAGCGGGATTGCGTTGCAGCAGGTCGCGGTGAATCTGGTAGGCGTCTCGCGCGCAGGGGCGCTGAATGGCGAAGCTGGGGTTGACCGAGCGCAGCGCGCCGTCGGCGATGCGCTGGCTGGCGATATCGTACATGCGCGGGTAGGGCTGGCCACGGCCGGCGGCGAAGTCGTCGGCGTCCAGCAGCGGCCCCAGCGCCAGCGGCCAGGCTTCGCCGCCGGCATCGGCCGGGTCGAGCAGATAGTCCACGGCCACGCCGTCCACGATCAGCCTCTCCGGCAGGTGGAACACGCCCAGCACGCCGCTGCCCAGTCCCAGCTTGGCGTGGATCAGCTCATAGCAGAAGAAGCCGTAGAGGCCGAAATGCGGGTCGGCATCGAAGCGCGCGGGCAAGTCCAGCAAGGGCTGCAGACGGGTTGGCAGCGGCGCGGCCGGGTCAAGCGGCAGACGCCGCGCGCCAGGCGCGCTGGCGTCGGGCATCAAGCCCAGCAACGGCGTCAGCGCCTCGGCGATGCGGACGCCATTGCGGCTGCGCGGCAGCAGCGCGATGCGGTCGCCGAAGAACAGTACGCTGAGCGCGGCGCGTTCGACCGCGCGGGCGCGGTGCGCGTATTTGCCGGTGTAGTCGTAGTTGGATTGCAGCGCGAACAGCGGCGGATGCGGCGCGGTTTGCGGGACGGATACGGAATGCAGCTTGATCATGTTCATACTTGCAGGTAGCGGGAGGAGAATTTGACCTTGCGGCCGCCGGGGACGGTTTCGATCCAGGCTTGATAGCGGTACAGCAACTGGACGATGAGTTGGGAAATCCAGGACAGCACCACGGTGGATGAAAATTTGAAGACCAGGCTGAAGGCGAAGATCTTCACGATGGTGGCGAAGGGGAAGACGCCGTAGAAGGCGATCATGAAGCAGATGGCGGTATACACCACTTCGCCGATCACCGACGAGAAGATGTCGCGGACGAAGTACAGCCGGCTCGACCACAAACTCTTCAGATAGAGCAGGAAACGGGTGTTGAACTGGCTGCCGATCAGGCAGCCGATCGCGAACGAGATCGAACCGCGCACGATGTGTTCGCTGATCAGCACATAACTCTGGTTCAGCGCTGCGCAATGGCCGCGCTCGCCCAGCGGCAACAGGCTGCAGTCGCGTTGCGACACGCTGAGCGCGGTAAAGGACGCGGCAAACAGGATTTCCGCCAGGCAGGTGGCGAACAGGATCTGGTTGGAGCGCTGTTTGCCATAGACCTCGGTGATGGGGTTGAGCAGCATCAGGATGATGGGCATGGTGAATGTGCCCAGGCTGGCCTCGGTGCCGAAGACCTGGATCACCTTGTAGGAGGTCAGATTGGACGCGATCGCCGAGATCAGGATCAGGAAGGACAGGATCACGATGGGATCGATGCAGGCCAGCGCGCGGCTGGCCAGGTCTTGGAGTCGTTTCATGTGTTTTTCCGAAAAATGATGGCCACCACGCAGCCGAAGGCCGCGTGGCCGTTGTCTTCCAGGCTGAGCGCGCCGCGGTCTGCGAATACGGCCCGGCCATGCCAGGGCGGGGCGGTTTGCACGACCACCACCGAGCGGCGCGGGAATACGCGCTGACGGAACAGCGCCTGGTCTATGGCGAGTACCGAATCGTCCAGCGACGGCTCCAAGGGGATGAACTCGTCCCATATCGGCTGGCGGCCGTCGCTTAACGCGGCCAATTGGTCAAAGCTGCGGATCACGGGCGCCATGCCACCTGCGGCGGCGCTGCCCAGGCCAATATCCAGCGCGCGGCTTATCGCAAGCGCATTGCTGAAGGTCAGCTCCCGTCCTTCATATAAGCCCCGATGCAGCGTCGACTGCTTGATGCCGGTGATGCGGGCTAACTCGCTGAGGGAAATTCTTTTATCGCGGATTCTGCGTATCGCACTTTGCTTGAATTTATGCAATACCGAATGGGGGAGGGTGGTTTTGTTTGCCTGCATTATATTGTTTGAGTGTGAATATTCTCTTGTCTGATAAATCGTATTGAGATGGATGGTTGGGTGGATTCTATTTTTTCTGGAAGAAATAGGTTCGGCTGTGCTAGATTGGATTGCTTATGATTTATGTCATAAGTTGACTGTTTATTGTTGTTTTCAAAGGATAATTTAAACTATCTGCTTGGCGATTGTCTGGTTTTCAGGTTTTCATCTGGCGGCGGCGCTTTCTTGATTCAGGTGAATAAGCCAGAAGATATCGATTTCTTTATTTATTTTCCGACGCAATATTTTGCGGATGAAATTTTATGCCGTTGCAATTGAATTGGGCAATGGAAAAGTGAAAAGCACGAGAGCTGGATAGGAATCAGACAAATGCAATCAGAGACAGCGGCGCGGGCGGGAGGACAAATGAGGGGCGCGTATATACAGACCGTTTCCGGGCGGTACCTGAATGTGATGGACCCGCGGCCGGAGGACATAGACATCGTCGATATCGCCCACCATCTGGCGCATCTTTGCCGCTTTGGCGGCGCCTGCCGCCAGTTCTACAGCGAGGCCGAGCATGCGGTGCGGATGACGGAAATCCTGCCAGGGCGGCTGCAGCTGGCCGGCTTGCTGCATGGGGCGGCCAAGGCCTATGCCGGCGAGGTGGTGCGAGCCGATGGTGAGGGAGGCGCGCCCGAATCGCGGCGGCTGGCGGCGGCGGTGGAGGCGCGTTTCGAACTCCAGCTCAATGGCGAGGACAGGGCCGAGCTGGCCTTGGCCGACGCCCGGCTGCAGGCGACCGAGCGGCGCGACCTGATGCCGCCGGACCGGCAGCCGTGGCCCATCCTGATGGGGGTGCAGCCGCTGCCGGAGCGGATCTGGCCGATGACCATTTCCCTGGCGCTGGCGCGCTTCTGCGAACAGTATGAGCAAGCCCTGCGCTGGCCGCAGCCGTCGCGCATCCAGTTCCGCCAGGACGCGCCGTGTTGAGCGGCCATGAAAAAGGCGCGTCCGGATGGACGCGCCTGTGAGCGGTTTTGGCGGCGGATCTACAGCTCCACTTGCGCCCCAAGCTCCACCACGCGGTTGGTCGGCACCTGGAAGAAATCGGTCGCCCGCAGCGCGTTCTTGCTCATCCAAACGAACAGCTTCTCGCGCCAGAGCGCCATGCCGGGGTGGTCGGTGGGGACGATGGTTTCTCGCGACAGGAAGAACGAGGTGTCCATCAGCTCCATTTCGAAGCCTTCCTTGGCGCACATTTCAATCACCTGCAGCACATTCGGGTCTTCCTTGAAGCCGTAGCGCGCCACCACGCGCCAGAACGATGCCGACATCTGCACGATGTCCAGCCGGTCCTCGTCGGAGATGTAGGGCACGTCCTCGGTGCGCACCGTCATCAGCACTACCCGTTCGTGCAGCACCTTGTTGTGCTTCAGATTGTGCAGCAGCGCGTGCGGCACGCCGTGCAGCGTGCTGGTCAGGAATACCGCGGTGCCCTGCACCCGGGCCGGCGGGAAGGCTTCCAGGTTTTCGATGAAGCCATCCAGCGGCAGCGCCTGTTCGCGCAGGCGGTTGAACAACAGTTCGCGGCCGCGTTTCCAAGTGCTCATCAACAGGAAGATCACCGCGCCCATCGCCAGCGGCAGCCAGCCGCCATCGGCGATCTTATGGAAGTTGGCGCTGAAAAAGGCCAGATCGATGATGCCGAAGACCAGGGTGATGCCCAGCGCCAGCGGCAGCGGCCAACGCCAATTGACGCGGGCGACCACGAAGAACAGCAGCGTGGTGATCAGCATGGTGCCGGTGACGGCGATGCCGTAGGCCGCCGCCAGACTGTCGGACGAGCGGAAAGTCAGCACCACGATCAGCACCGCGATCATCAACAGCCAGTTGATGAAGGGCATGTAGATCTGGCCGATTTCCTGCGCCGACGTATGCTGCACCTCCATGCGCGGGCTGTAGCCGAGCTGGATGGCCTGGCGCGATAGGGAGTAGGCGCCTGAGATCACCGCCTGCGAGGCGATCACGGTCGCCAGCGTGGCCAGGACAATCAGCGGCACCAGGCCCCAGTCCGGCGCCAGGATGAAGAACGGGTTCTTGATGGCGGACGGATCGCGCATCAGGAGCGCGCCCTGGCCGAAGTAGTTCAGGGCCAGGCCGGGCAGCACCAGCGCGAACCAGGCGCGGCGGATCGGCGTCTTGCCGAAGTGGCCCATATCGGCGTACAGCGCCTCGGCGCCGGTCAGCGCCAGCACCACCGAACCCAGCGTCAGGAAGGCGTGGAAGCCGTGCTGCTGGATGAAGAGAACGGCGTAAACCGGGTTGAGGCCGTGCAGCACGGCCGGCGTGACCAGGATTTCCTTCAGGCCCATCAGGCCGATGGTGGCGAACCAGACCATCATCACCGGGCCGAACATCATGCCCACCTTGGCGGTGCCGAAGCGCTGCAGCAGGAACAGCCCCAGCAGCACGGTCACCGCCACCGGCAGCACCCAGGTCTGCATCTGCGGGGACAGCACCTCCATGCCTTCGGCCGCGGACAGCACCGAAATGGCCGGCGTGATGATGGCGTCGCCGTAGAACAGCGCGGCGCCGAACAGGCCGAGCAATACGATCTTCCAGCGCGCGGCGTGGGTGGTGTAGTGCCGCGCCAGCGCCATCAGCGCCATGATGCCGCCTTCGCCGCGGTTGTCGGCGCGCAGAATGAAGGCGACGTATTTGATCGACACCACGAAAATCAGCGACCAGAAGATCAGCGAGAGGATGCCGAAGATGTTGTCAGGCGTGGTGGGAATGTTTTGTCCGGTGAAGCACTCGCGCAGCGTATACAGCGGGCTGGTGCCGATATCGCCGTATACCACGCCGAGCGCCGCCAGCGTCAGGCCTGCCATCGCCTGTTTGTTTTGTTCCTGCATAAGTTTCCATTGCGGTTGTTCATCGTCGTCGTTGCGGCGGCGATGGTTGAGCCGGATGCATTTTGCGGCTGCGTCGTAACATCATAGTCGATGACAGCGGCCGATAAAAAAACCATAAAAATGCTCGGAAGCGCGCAGGTTACCCCAGTGGCCCCAGCCCGCCAAGCGCGGGTAGGCCTGCCGTAAACAGGGTTGTTGTACCGCAACAACTGCCAAGCGCCTAACGGTTGACGCGGCCTGCGCCGACGTGACAGGGGCGTGACGCTTGGCCGCCAAGGCGGGACGACGCTACAATCGAAGACATTTAGCCGAATTCCAAGGACGCATCATGCGCGCATCGCAGTTTTTCATCTCCACCCAGAAAGAAGCTCCCGCCGACGCCGACATCACCAGCCAGAAGCTGATGCTGCGCGCCGGCTTCATCCGCAAGCAAGCCGCCGGCATCTATTCCTGGATGCCGATGGGCCTGCGCGTGGTGCGCAAGGTGGAAAACATCATCCGCGAAGAGATGAATCGCGCCGGTGCGATCGAAGTGAGCCTGCCGGTGGTGCAGCCGGCCGAGCTGTGGCAGGAAACCGGCCGCTGGGACGCGATGGGCGCCGAGCTGCTGCGCTTCAAAGACCGCCACGAGCGCGATTTCGCCCTGCAGCCGACCGCCGAGGAGGTGATCACTGACATCGCCCGCCGCGAGCTGCGCAGCTACCGCGCGCTGCCGAAGAACTTCTACCAGATCCAGACCAAGTTCCGCGACGAGCGCCGCCCGCGCTTCGGCGTGATGCGCGGCCGCGAGTTCACCATGAAGGACGCCTACTCGTTTGACCGCAGCGCCGAAGACGCCCTCAAGAGCTACGACAATATGTACGCGGCCTACCGCCGCATCTTCGACCGTCTGGGCCTGACCTACCGCGCGGTGGCGGCCGACACCGGCGCCATCGGCGGCGATCGCTCGCACGAATTCCAGGTGATCGCCGATACCGGCGAGGACGCCATCATCTACTGTCCGGACTCCGAATACGCCGCCAACATCGAACTGGCCGAGGCGTTGGCGCCGGCCGGCGAGCGCGCCGCCGCATCGGCCGCGCTGACCAAGGTGCACACGCCCAAGGTCAAGACCATCGCCGAGCTGGTGGACTTCCTGAAGATCGACATCAAGCAAACCGTCAAGGCGGTGGTGGTAGAAGGCGAAGAGGGCGAGGCCGTGCTGATGATGGTGCGCGGCGACCACGAATTGAACGAGGTGAAGGCGCAAAAGGTGGCCGGCATCAAGAACCCGCTGACTTTCGCCAGCCCGGCCGCCATCCGCGATGCCTTCGGCGCCAATCCCGGCTCGCTGGGCCCGGTGGGCTTCAAGGGCCGCGTCATCGCCGACCGCACCGTGGCCAAGATGGCCGATTTCGTCATCGGCGCCAATGAGGACGACCAGCACTACACCGGCGCCAACTTCGGCCGCGACTGCGCCGAGCCCGAAGTGTTCGACATCCGCAACGTGGTGGAAGGCGATCCGTCGCCGGACGGCCAGGGCGTGCTGGCCATCCAGCGCGGCATCGAGGTGGGCCACGTGTTCTACCTGGGCACCAAGTACTCCGCCGCGATGAACGCCACCTTCCTGGACGAGGACGGCAAGCCCAAGCCGTTTGAAATGGGTTGCTACGGCATCGGCGTGACCCGCATCCTGGGCGCGGCCATCGAACAGAACTACGACGACAAGGGCATGATCTGGCCGGATTCCATCGCGCCGTTCGCGGTGGTGATCTGCCCGGTCGGCTACGACCGTTCCGAAGCGGTGAAGGAAGCCGCCGACAAGCTGCACGCCGAACTGCTGGCCAAGGGCGTGGACGTGATGCTGGACGACCGCGGCGAGCGCCCGGGCGCGATGTTCGCCGACTGGGAGCTGATCGGTGCGCCGCACCGCATCACCATCGGCGACCGTGGCCTGAAAGAAGGCAAGGTCGAGTATCAGCACCGCCGCGACAGCGAGGCGACTGCCGTTGCCGCCGACGCCATCCTGGCCCACGTGCTGGATAAGCTGGCCTGATGAAGCCGCGCCTCGTGCTTCTGCCGCTTTGCCTGCTGCTGGCGCATGCGCCGGCGTGGGCCGGCGCGCAGAAGGAGGAGGCGCTATCGGCTAATGTGGCGTCGGCGATGAGCCGGTCGATTTCCGACGTCAACGCGCCGCGGCTGGTGTTCGATAACCCGCGCGAGGGCCAAGCCTGGCTGGCGGAGATGTCGGCGCGCCTGCAAAAACGCATCCCAGACCCATGGGTGCGCGAGCGGCTGCTCACCGCCATCCAGTACGAGGCCACCCGCGCCGGGCTGGACCCGCAACTGGTGCTGGGCCTGATCCAGGTGG
Source organism: Chromobacterium sinusclupearum (assembly GCF_002902845.1). Taxonomy (GTDB): domain Bacteria; phylum Pseudomonadota; class Gammaproteobacteria; order Burkholderiales; family Chromobacteriaceae; genus Chromobacterium; species Chromobacterium sinusclupearum. The sequence continues at coordinate 334,133 of NZ_PPTF01000073.1, read as the reverse complement.
AGAGCGGCTTCAACAAGTACGCGATTTCCGGCGCCGGCGCGCGCGGCCTGATGCAGGTGATGCCGTTCTGGCCGCGCCATATCGGCACGCCGCAGCACAATCTGTTCGACCTCAGCACCAATCTGCGCTACGGCTGCACCATTCTGCGGCACTACCTGGACATCGAGCGCGGCAATCTGTACCGCGCCTTGGGCCGCTATAACGGCAGCCTGGGCCAGCCGGAATACCCCAATATGGTGATGGGCGCCTGGAAGAAAAAATGGACGTGGACGCCGCCCGCCGCAGTGCGCACGGCGGCCTTGCCATGAAAAAACCGGCCAATAGGCCGGTTTTTGTCGCCAGAGCATGGCTTTGCAAGCGCTGGCTCGGGAGGGCTGGCGTCTGGCGCCGCGGCTCAGTCTTCCTGCGCCTGCAGCATCTTTTTCAGCAGGCGGGCCAGCGTGGCGCGTTCTTCGCCGTCCAGCATTTCCAACAACTCCGACTCTGCGGCCAGATGGTGGCCGGCGGCGTCTTCTATCACCTGGAAGCCCTTGGGCGTCAGCGTGACGATCACGCCGCGGCGGTCGTCCGGATCCGGCGAGCGCTGAACCAGGCCGGCTTCTTCCAGCCGGTTGATGCGGTTGGTCAACGCGCCGGACGAGATCAGTACCATGCCTTGCAACTGGTTGGGCGACAGCTGATACGGCTCTCCGCGGCGGCGCAGCGCCGCCAGCACGTCAAATTCGCCTACATTGAGATTATGGCGCGCCAAATCCTGCAGCACCCGGCGGGTGATGAAGTATTCCATCCGTACGATGCGGCCGATGACCTCGGTGGCGGAGGTATCGAGATCGGGGCGGACTTCGTTCCACAGGGCGACAATGCGGTCAATCTGGTCTGGTACTTGCTGCATGCTGCTGATTCCTGATCGTAAGGTAAGCACGGCGAATCCGGTCGGGCGCAAGAGTATCACGACTTCAAAATATACTATCTTCATCTAAAGACAAATGCTGCAGATCAACTATGTTGCAGCGCGGGATCCTTGCCAGAATGCCAAATCAGCGATATATTTACATGTAAAGATTCTTTATATGAAGATAAATACCGCATAGCGGCGGGAGTGAAGCTTGAAAACAGCGGTACGTGGCGATGTGCTGAGTTTCCGGGGCAATCCGTTCCGGGAGGCTGAGCGGGATTGCCTGGCGTTCCAGCGCGACGCGCTGGTTGTGATGGAAAACGGACGCATCGCGGCATGCGGCCCGGCGGTAGAGCTATTGCCGACGCTCCCGGCCGATCTGGCGGTGGCGCATTATCCGGATCACCTGATCCTGCCGGGCTTCATCGATTGCCATGTCCACTATCCGCAGACTGAGATGATGGCCGCCTACGGCGAACAATTGCTGGACTGGCTGCATCACTACACTTTCGTCACCGAGCAGGGCTTCGCCGACGAGGCGCATGCGCGGGACGTGGCGCGCGTGTTCCTGGATGAGCAGCTGCGCAACGGCGTCACCACGGCTTGCGTGTTCGGCACCGTGCACGCTGCTTCCGTCGATGCGTTGTTCGAGGCGGCGGCAGGCCACAATCTGCGCATCCTGGCCGGCAAGGTCTGCATGGACCGCCATGCGCCGCCGGCGCTGCTGGACACGCCGCTGACCGCCTATGAGCAATCGCGCGCGCTGATCCAGCGCTGGCATGGCAAGGGCCGCGCCGAATATGTGATCACGCCGCGCTTCGCGCCGACTTCCAGCCACGGCCAACTGGAAATGCTGGGCGCGCTGGCGGCCGAGTTTCCCGATGTCGCCATCCAGTCCCATATTTCGGAAAACCTGGACGAGATCGCCTGGGTCAAGCAGCTGTTTCCCGGCTGCCGCGACTACGCCAGCGTCTACCAGCGCTATGGCCTGTTGCGGCCGCGCGCGGTGTACGGCCATGGCATCCACCTGAGCGATGAGGAGCTGCAGGCTTTCCACGACAGCGGCGCTTCGCTGGCCCACTGCCCGACCTCCAACTTCTTCCTGGGCTCCGGCTGCCTGAACCTGCGCCGCTGCGTCGAGGGCGAGCGGGCCATTCCGGTCGGCCTCGGCACCGACTTGGGCGCCGGCACCAGCTTCTCCATGCTGCAGACCATGAACGCGGCTTATATGGCGGCGCAGAGCCACGGCAAACCGCTGTCGGCGGCGCAGGCATTCTATCTGGCCACGCGCGGCGGCGCGGAGGCGCTGGGCATCGCCGACAAGGTGGGCAGTATCGCTGTCGGCATGGAGGCCGATCTGGCGGTGCTGAACCTGCGCTCCACGCCGCTATTGGATTTCCGCATGCGCTACGCCCGCGACCTGTCCGAGGCGTTATTTGTGCAGATGATGCTGGGCGATGATCGCGCGGTGGCGGCGACATATGTGGCCGGCAGCCCGGTGTATCGGCGCGCGACAGCGTAAAGCGCAGGCACGGCGACAGCAAGCAGGCGGATGGCCAATAGGCCTCCGCCTGCTTGCTATTGTGGATAACTTGCGGTTTTTCCGATGCCTGTGGATAAGCTTGCCGTCTACTGACGCACCGCCACCGCGATGCGGGTGAAGGCGTTCATCAGCGCGATGGCCAGGGTCAGGTCGGAGATTTCCGCTGCGCTGAAATGCCCGCCCAAAGCCTGATACAAGTCATCCGGCGCGCGGCTTTCGCCGATGCGCGTCACCGCTTCCGTCCAGGCGATGGCGGCGGCTTCGCGCGGCGATAGGATATCCGCTACGTCCCAGCCGGCCAGCGCGTCGAGTTTTTCCTGGCTTTCGCCGCGACGGCGCAGCGCGTGGCTGTGCAGCTTCAGGCAGAAGGCGCAGCCGTTCAGTTGGGCCACGCGCAGATAGACCAGTTCGATCAGCGGCAGGCCCAGGCTGCTCTCCGCCAGTGCGTTTTTGCAGGACAGCAAGCCTTGATAGGCTTGGGGCGACAGTTTGGTGTAGTCGAGTCTCATCATTCATCCTTTCGGGTTCAGCGCGGATTGGGCGCTGGTGGCGGGTGCGCGCCAATTCAGCAGGCGCGCGGTCAGTTTCTGCAGGGGCGGCGCCAGCAGCAGCACCGCGCCCATTGCGACCGGCCAGGCCTGGGCGAAGGCGTGCAGCCAGTGCGCCAGAAAATCGGCATGCAGCCCCAGATTCAGGCTGGTGAACCAGGCAGTCATGACCAGGGACATGGCCCCAGACATCAGCAGCGAGAACAGCAGGCGTTGGCGCAGAGCGGGATGCATGGCGTGATTCTCCGTCGGTTTTTGATGAGCAGAGTCTAGTAAAAAGCGAATTGCGAAAATAGAATGAAAAAATCAATTTCAAATTCCATTTTTGCAATCATGCTGGATGATCTGGATCTGTTTGTGGCGATTGTGGATGCCGGCAGCCTGCGCGCGGCGGCGCTGCGCCTGGAGATGCCGGCGCCGACCTTGACGCGGCGGCTGCAGGCTTTGGAGGCGAGGCTGGGTTGCAAGCTGCTCAATCGCAGCGCGCGGCGCATGGTGCCGAGCAACGAGGGCTGGCAGTACTACGAGCAGTGCAAGCCCTTGCTGGCGGCGCTGCGGCAAGCCACAGCGTCGCTGGACGCGACGCTGAACCGGGTGGAGGGCGTGGTGAGGCTGATGGCGCCGCTGAACATGGCCAACGATATGCTGCTGCCGCTGTGGGAGCGGCTATTGCGGGAGCATCCGCAACTGCGGCTGGAGTTGAAGCTGAACAATAATATGGATGATTTGTACAGCGGCATGGCGGATCTGGCGCTGCGGGTAGGGGAGCAGACCGATGCTTCGCTGCAGCAGCGCCGCGTCGGGGCCGTGCGCACCATTCTGACCGCCGCGCCGTCGTATCTGGACGCGCACGGCGAACCTGAGCGGCCGGCTGACTTGGCGGCGCACCGATTGCTGATGTCGGAGCCATTCCAGCGCTGGAAACTGCGTCACCGGGAAAGCGGCGAGGAGGTGGAGTGGCCGGTCGCGCCGTGCCTGCAAGCCAACGATATGCTGCTGACGCGGAGGCTGGCCGAGGCCGGGGCTGGCATCGCCGTCAGTCCGCTCAGCATTTGCCACCGTCAGGTGGCCGATGGCACATTGCGCCGCGTGCTGGAGTCATGGGAGATCGCCACGCGACCGGTGTACGCCGTCTGGCCGCAGCGGCGCGCCTTGCCGGCGCGGGTGCGCGTGGTGCTCGATGCCCTGCTGGCGTTTGCCGCAGCGGAGCCGCGCTTGCAGGAGTGAAGGCTTATTTGCCGCCGCGCGGCGGCTTGGGCAGCAGGACCAGCCGGGTGCCGGCCAGCCTGTCGTGCAGGTGGCGGCCTTCCTTGTCGTAGAAGCGGGCCAGGAAGGGCAGCAGCCACCAGATCAGCGCCAGCCACTTGGCCGCCGGATGGTCGCCATAGCTGCGCTGCCAGCCGAGGTAGGAGATCACCGGCAGGCCGACGAACAGCATCGCCGCGACGGCGAAGCGCATCAGCGCCTGCTGCCAGTTCAGCAGCCTGCCGTCGGCCGTCACCAGCCGGATATGCCAGGTCTTCATTGCGGCGGTTTGGCCGCTGCGCGTCCAGCAGTAGCCGAAGTAGGCGAACAGCACGCCGGCCGAGGCCAGCTGGATCAGGCTGTGCAGCAGCCAGGAGTCTTGGCCCAGCATCAGTTGCAAGGGGGTCAGCACGGCGCTGGTGATCAGCAGCATGGCGACGATCAGCAGCGATTCGTAGAACAGGCTGGCCAGACAGCGAGACAGGCTGGGGGCGGCGGTTTCGGTCATTGGGCGATGGAGGCGTCGGGTTGGGCGCGCTGCTGGCGCAGGCGCTGCATCACTTGCTCGCGCTGGTCAGGCGGCAGCTGCTGCAGTTTTTTCCAGTTGGCGCGGATTTCGTGGCGTTGCTGCGGCGTCAGCTCGGACCAGGCTTTCAGCTTCCGCTGCGCCCGCTGCTGCTGCTGAGGCGCCAGATTGGCGAAGCCAGGCACGATGGCCAGCAGGCTTTGTTTTTTGTCCGGCGAATAGCGGTTCCACTCGCCGGCCAGCGGCGCCAGCACCTGCTGTTGTTGACTGTCCAGCTGGTCCCAGCTCGGATTGGCGGGCGGAGAGGCCTGGGCGAACACGGGGCAGAGCAGACCGGCCAGGCACAAGGCGCTGGCCAGGTGTGCGGCCTTATTCATGCAGCCCCCGGCTGAAATGCGGCTCCAGCAGCGAGTTCAGCGGCAAATCCTGCGACAGCACCGTCGCGTCCACTGATTCCGATTCGGCCAGCAGCCCCTCGGCCAGCATCAGGCTGGCGGCGGCGATCGCGGCAAAACCGATGGCGGCCCCGCCGCGGCGCAGCATCACCAGATGGCGCTGCGCCCATAGCGCCAGCCGCTCGTGCAGGCTGACCGGCTCGGCGGCGCGCATATCATACTGTTGCATGGCGCGCTGGCGCGCGGCTCTCAGGCGCGCCAACTGCTGCGGCGTTGGGTCGGAGGACGGATTGTCGAGTATGCGGGTGATGTGATTCGGCAAATGGTCGCCCGGGCTATCTTTGGCGTGTTTCATAGCAGTACTCCCTTTTGCGCAAGGATGGCGGCCAGGGTGTGGTTGGCGCGCGAGCAATGCGTCTTCACGCTGCCTTCCGAACATCCCATCACGAGAGCGGTTTCGGCGACATCCAGTCCCTCCCAGTAACGCAGCAGAAAGGCCTCGCGTTGACGCGCGGGCAAGAGCTTAAGCGACGCGTCTATCATCTGCGCCACTTCCTTGCGCAGATACCATTTCTCCGGGTTGGTATGCGCCTCGTCGGCGGCCACATCCAGGGTTTCCAGCGGGTCCGGACTGTCGTCCTCGGCATGGGTAGGGATCAGCGACGACAGCAGGGTGCTGACGAAGCTGCGCACCTTGCTGCGACGGTAGTGGTCGCGGATGGTGTTCTGCAGTATGCGCTGGAAGATCAGCGGCAGTTCCTCGGCCGGCGCGTGGGCGTAGCGGTCGGCAAGCTTCATCATCGAGTCTTGCACGATATCCAGCGCGTTCTCTTCCTGCCGCACCGCGTACAGCGCCTGCTTGAAGGCGCGTTTTTCCACCGACTGGAGGAAGTCGGCCATTTCCTTGCGGCTTGCCATCTGTGCGTTTCGGGTTGATGCCAACCTGCGATGGTAACAGAGCAGGAATCACTCGGCTAGTCCGTTTTTTTGCCTGAAATTACCGGCAGTTAGCGCCATTTTGCACCTGCACAAAAGCACTTGACCGTGCTTTGAGCAATACGCTAAGGTCTTTGAGCAAACGGGATGAAATTAATACGAAACAGAGGCGATATGCAGATATCGGGCGCCGAAATAGTAGTCCGCTGCCTGCAGGAAGAGGGGGTCGAATTTGTTTTCGGCTACCCGGGTGGCGCGGTACTGGAAATATACGATGCCATCTTCCGGCAAGACAAGTTCAAGCACGTGCTGGTGCGACACGAGCAGGCCGCGGTGCATGCCGCGGACGCGTACTCGCGTTCCAGCGACAAGATAGGCGTGGCGCTGGTGACCTCCGGTCCCGGCGCGACCAATGCCGTCACCGGCATTGCCACGGCCTATATGGACTCCATCCCCATGGTGGTGATCTCCGGCCAGGTGCCGTCGCCGGCCATCGGCCTGGACGCGTTCCAGGAAGTGGACATGGTGGGCATCACCCGGCCTTGCGTGAAGCACAACTTCCTGGTCAAGGATGTGAACGAGATCGCCGCCACCATCAAGAAGGCGTTCTACATCGCCAAGAGCGGCCGCCCCGGCCCGGTGGTGGTGGATATTCCAAAGGACATCACCCAGCAGCGCGCGGAGTTCCGTTACCCGGACAGCGTGCATATCCGCTCCTATGTGCCGGCTACCCGCGGCCATAGCGGACAGATCAAGAAAGCGGTGAACCTGCTGCTTGAGGCGAAGCGTCCTTATATTTACGTCGGCGGCGGCGCCGTGCAGGGCCGCGCCGAGGCCGAGGTGACCGAGCTGGCGCGCCTGCTGAACCTGCCGTGCACCAACACGTTGATGGGCCTGGGCGCCTATCCGGGTTCGGACCGGCAGTTCCTCGGCATGCTGGGCATGCACGGCACCTACGAAGCCAACATGGCGATGCAGAATTGCGATGTGCTGGTGGCCGTGGGCGCGCGTTTCGACGACCGCGTCATCAGCGTGCCGTCGCATTTCCTCGGCCAGCCGAAGAAGATCATCCACATCGACGTCGATCCGTCGTCCATCTCCAAGCGCGTGCGCGCCGACATCCCCATCGTCGGCGACGTCAAGCTGGTGTTGCGCGAGATGCTGGATGTGCTGAAGCAGTCCGGCCAAAAGCCGGACGGTTCGGCGCTGAATCAATGGTGGCGGCAGATCGAGGAATGGCGCGGCCATAACTGTCTGCTGTACACCCCGTCAGACGACCTGATCAAGCCGCAGTACGTGGTGGAGCAGCTGTACCAGATCACCGGCGGACAGGCCATCATCACCTCCGATGTCGGCCAGCACCAGATGTGGGCGGCGCAGTACTACAAGTTCGACCGCCCCAAGCAGTGGTTGAACTCCGGCGGCCTCGGCACCATGGGCTTCGGCCTGCCGGCGGCCATCGGCGCGCAGCTGGCCAATCCGCATGCGCAGGTGGCCTGCATCACCGGCGAAGGCTCGATCCAGATGAACATCCAGGAGCTGTCCACCGCCAAGCAGTACCACACGCCGGTCAAGGTGGTGGCGCTGAACAACCGCTACCTGGGCATGGTGCGCCAGTGGCAGGAGTTCTTCTACGGCACCCGTTATTCCGAGTCCTACATGGACGCGCTGCCGGACTTCGTCAAGATCGCCGAGGCCTACGGCCATGTCGGCTTCAAGGTGGAGAACCCGGCCGATGTGGAGCCGGTGCTGCGCGAGGCGTTCAGCGACAAGCTGAAGGAGCGCCTGGTGTTCCTGGATTTCCGCACCGACCAGTCGGAAAACGTGTTCCCGATGATCCAGAACGGCAAGGGACTGGATCAGATGGACCTGCCGCCGCACATGCGCGACATCCAGCAGGTGCCTTTCGAGAACAACCGTGACTACGGCAATATGTGCTAAGGCGGCCGGCATGCGACATATCCTATCCATACTTCTGGAAAACGAAGCGGGCGCCTTGTCCCGCGTGGTGGGGCTGTTTTCGGCCCGCGCCTACAACATCGATTCGCTGACGGTGTCCACCACTGAGGACCCGACACTGTCGCGGATGACCATCGTCACCCACGGTTCCGACGAAGTCATCGAGCAGATCACCAAGCAGCTCAACAAGCTGATCGAGGTGGTCAAGGTGATAGACCTCAACGAATCCGAACACATCGAACGCGAGATGATGCTGATCAAGGTCCGCGCCCAGGGCAAGGACCGCGAGGAGATGAAGCGCATGGCCGACATCTTCCGCGGACGCATCATCGACGTGACGGAAAAGACTTACACCATCGAGCTGACTGGTACGAGCGAGAAGCTTGGCGCCTTTATCGAGGCGGTGGACCGTACAGTGATCCTGGAAACGGTCCGTACCGGCGCATCCGGCATCGGTCGCGGTGAGCGGGTTCTGAAAATCTGAGCAGGGCTGCAAGTCCCTTAGCAAACAAATATCAAGGACATTAGAGAATGAAAGTTTATTACGACAAAGACGCCGACCTCTCCATCATCAAGGGCAAGAAAGTGGCCATCATCGGCTACGGCTCGCAAGGCCATGCCCACGCGCAAAACCTGAAAGAATCGGGCGTCGACGTGGTGGTGGGCCTGCGCAAGGACGGCGCGTCGTGGAAAAAGGCCGAAGCAGCCGGCCACAAGGTCAAGGAAGTGGCTGACGCGGTGAAGAAGGCCGACGTGGTGATGATCCTGCTGCCGGACGAATCCCAGCCGGACGTCTATCACAAGGACATCGCGCCCAACCTGAAGAAGGGCGCGGCGCTGGCCTTCGCCCACGGCTTCAACATCCATTACAACCAGATCGTGCCGCCGGCCGATGTGGACGTGATCATGGTGGCGCCGAAAGGCCCGGGCCACACCGTGCGCTCCGAATACCTGAAGGGCGGCGGCGTGCCGACCCTGATCGCCGTCTACCAGGACAAGTCCGGCAAGGCGCGCGACATCGCCCTGTCCTATGCCGCGGCCAATGGCGGCACCAAGGGCGGCGTGATCGAGACCAACTTCCGCGAAGAAACCGAGACCGACCTGTTCGGCGAACAGGCCGTGCTGTGCGGCGGCGCCGTCGAGCTGGTGAAGGCCGGTTTCGAGACCCTGGTGGAAGCCGGCTACGCGCCGGAAATGGCTTACTTCGAGTGCCTGCACGAGCTGAAGCTGATCGTCGACCTGATGTACGAAGGCGGCATCGCCAATATGAACTACTCCATCTCCAATAACGCGGAGTACGGCGAGTACGTGACCGGCCCGGAAGTGGTGACCTCCGCCACCAAGGAAGCGATGAAGAAGGCGCTGTACCGCATCCAGAGCGGCGAATACGCGAAGATGTTCATCCTGGAAGGCAAGACCAACTACCCGTCCATGACCGCCCGCCGCCGCCTGACCGCCGCGCATCCGATCGAGAAGGTCGGCGCCGAGCTGCGCGCGATGATGCCGTGGATCGCCAAGAACAAGCTGGTGGACCAGTCCAAGAACTAATCTGTCGCTTGAATCGTTGGGAAAGACAAAGCCGGGCGCGATGCCCGGCTTTTTTGCGTCTGACTGGGCTTATTCGGTCAAGAACAGGGCGGAACGGGCCGTGAACGGATTGGCTTGCCATGCGCTGTCAAAGCGCGCCAGCGCGGCATCGACGTCCGGAGTGGAGGCGAACAGCTGGCGGTAGGTATCCGCCGGCAGCGTAACCGCGCCTATGCCCGCGCGGGCGCATTGCATGAATTGCTCAAGCGATTTGACCGCGGCGCCCATGATGAGGGTGCGTTTACCTTGGCGCTGCAGAATCTGCTGCGACTCCTGCAGCAGAAGGGCGGCGTCTCTCCCCGCCTGCTCGATGCGATTGAGGTAGGGCGCGGCGTAGTGGACCCCGAGCAGGCCGGCCATCACGATCTGGCGCGATTCGAAAATGGCGGTGGCCAGCGTGGGGATGCCTTCGCGCTCCAGCGCAGCCATGGTCTGGAAGCCATCGCCGATGGCGGGAATCTTGATGACGATGCGGTCGCTCTTGGCGGCAAGCCTTCGCGCCTGGCGCAGTTGCGAGGCGGAGTCGTCGCAGGTGACCTGTACCGCCAGTTTGCCCGGTTGCAGATCCAGCAGCGCATCCAGCACGCTTTCAACCGGCTGCTTGGCGGCGGCAAGGATGGACGGATTGGTCGTGACGCCGGCAAGCAAGCCGAGTTGTCGGGCATGGCGAATCAGCGAAAAGTCGATAGTGTCCAGCCAGATCTGCATGTCTGTTCCTTGATGTTCATCCATATCGATAAAAATGCGCGGCAGGGTCGGACGGATGGGCGAAAAAAACGGCGCTTTCGCGCCGTATTCGAATTAATCCGCCATCGCCTCGCCCAGCCGCACCGGCTTGGCCGGCTGCCATGAGGCGTTAAATTGCAGCGGGCCGGCCGGGAACAGCACCACCACGGTGGAGCCGAGCAGGAAGCGGCCCATTTCCTCGCCCTTGGCCAGGCGAATGTCCTGATCGCGGTAATCCCACTTATGTACGGCAGGGCGGCGCGGCGGGTTGACCACGCCGTGCCACACGGTGGCCATGCTGCCGACGATGGTGGCGCCCACCAGCACCATCACGAACGGTTGGCCTTGTTCGTCTTCGAACAGGCACACCACGCGCTCGTTGCGCGCGAACAGGCGGTCCACGCCGCGGGCCGTGGCCGGATTGACCGAGTACAGATCGCCCGGCACGTAAGTCATTTCCAGCAGCTTGCCGGCGCAGGGCATGTGGATGCGGTGGTAGTCGCGCGGGCTGAGATAGATGGTGGCGAAGTGGCCGTCATGGAAGCGTGCGGCCAGGGCCGCGTCGCCGGCCAGCAGCGCGGTGGCGCTGTAGTCGCGGCCCTTGGCCTGGAAGATGCGGCCCTGGTCTATCGGGCCGAACTGGCTGACGGCGCCGTCCACCGGGCAGACCAGCCGCGCATCGGCCAGCGGCCGCGCGCCGGGTTTCAGCGCGCGGGTGAAGAAATCGTTGAAGGTGGCGTAGGCTGCCGGGTCGCTGTTGGCGGCCTCGTCCATATTGACGTTGTAGCGGGCGATGAAGCGACGGATGGCCGCCGTGGTGACGCCGCCGCCTTGCCAGGAGGCGAAGCAGCCGGCCAGCCGGGTCAGCGCCAGCTTGGGCATCATATGTTGCAACAGCACAAACAGGCGTTCGGACACGGGCGCCCCCAATCAGTCTTAAACCGGCCATTGTAACCGATTTCTTGTCGGACAGCGTGGACGAGCCGTGGGTCCCTTTGTCTGAATGGTTAGTTTGCTTGTGCAAAATTCTACAATTTGTCTAAAAAATTCATATTTGACAGGGCGTGTGACGTAATTAACACAGTTATTGGACTTGAAATTTGACGAGATGTCTCTCGCTCGGTAGGCTGGTTCAAAACATGCTGCAGGAGCACATTGATGCAAGTGGATATTGAACGGCTGGTTGCGGACTTCGGCGGACCGAGCCATCTGGCCGACGAACTGAACCGACTGTTCCCCGACGAGCCGGTGAGCCGGGCAGCGATATACAAATGGAGGGAACGCGGCAGCCTGCCACTCGCCCAGCTGAGCCGGCTGGCGCAGCTGGCCGCCGGGCAAGGCAGGCGCTTTGATTTCAACGACTATCTGGTCGGCGAGCCGGCACAGGGAGCAGGGAGAACTATCGATATGGGCGACCGCCTCTACATTTTCGACACCACCTTGCGCGATGGCGAGCAATCGCCGGGCGCCTCGATGACCAAGGAAGAAAAGATCCGCATCGCGCGCCAGCTGGAGCGGCTTGGCGTGGACATCATCGAGGCCGGCTTCGCCGCCGCCAGCCCCGGCGATTTCGACGCCATTCACGCCATCGCCGAAACCATCAAGGACTCCACCGTCTGTAGCCTGGCGCGCGCCAACGAACGCGACGTGCGCGCCGCCGGCGAAGCCATCAAGCCGGCCGCGCGCGGCCGCATCCACACCTTCATCGCCACCAGCCCCATCCATATGGAGAAGAAGCTGCGCATGAGTCCGGACGAGGTGGTGGATGCGGCGGTGAAGGCGGTGAAGATCGCCCGCGAATACACCGATGACGTGGAATTCTCGGCCGAGGACGCCCTGCGTTCCGACATCGACTTTCTGGCGCGCATCTTCGGCGCGGTGATCGAGGCTGGCGCCACCACGCTGAACGTGCCGGACACCGTCGGCTACGCCGTGCCGCGCCTGACCGAGGCCTTCTTCCGCGAGCTGATCGCCCGCACGCCGGGCGGCGACAAAGTGATCTGGTCCGCTCACTGCCACAACGATTTGGGCATGGCGGTGGCCAACAGCCTGGCGGCGGTGCTGGGCGGCGCGCGCCAGGTGGAGTGCACCATCAACGGCCTGGGCGAGCGCGCCGGCAACGCCAGCTTGGAAGAGATCGTGATGGCGGTGAAGACCCGCCGCGACGTGTTCGGCGTCGACAGCATGGTCGATGCCACCCAGATCGTGCCAGCGTCCAAGCTGGTGTCCACTGTCACCGGCTACCCTGTGCAGCCGAACAAGGCCATCGTCGGCGCCAACGCCTTCGCCCACGAGTCCGGCATCCATCAGGACGGCGTGCTCAAGCACCGCGAAACCTACGAGATCATGTCGGCCGAGTCGGTGGGCTGGAGCGCCAACCGCCTGACCCTGGGCAAACTGTCCGGCCGCAATGCCTTCAAGACCAAGCTGGCCGAGCTCGGCATCGTGCTGGACAGCGAGGAGGCCTTGAACGCCGCCTTCGCCCGCTTCAAGGAGCTGGCCGACAAGAAGCGCGAGATTTTCGATGAAGACCTGCACGCGCTGGTGTCGGACCAGATGGTGGCGATCGAGCAGGAGCATTACAAGTTCGTGTCGCTGCGCATCGCCACCGAAACCGGCGAAGCGCCGCAGGCCAATATCGTGTTTGTCGAGCATGGCCAGGAACGCCATGCCGAATCCAGCGGCTCCGGCCCGGTGGACGCCGCCTTCAAGGCCATCGAGAGCGTGGCCGGCAGCGGCGCCGAACTCGAATTGTACTCGGTCAACGCCATCACCAAGGGCACCGAATCGCAGGGCGAAGTGACCGTGCGCCTGGCGCGCGACGGCCGCATCGTCAACGGCCAGGGGGCCGACACCGACATCATCGTGGCCAGCGCCAAGGCGTATCTGTCGGCGCTGAACAAGTTGTCCACCGCGGAGAAGGTCAGCGCCCAGGCCATCGTTTAAACAGTTTGTTTTCCCGGCGCGGCCAGACGGCGCCAAAGGGAGGCGGCAAGGTTTTCCATCCCGGCCTTGTCGTTGCGCCCCGCGGACCGTTTCGCCCAGCCAAACAGGTTTTCACTTCATCCGCGCGTGAAATCCTGCGCAGGCCTACCCGGCCAAACCCATCGCGCCCCTGCCCACAAGGCCGACGGCACGACGCCGACCCACAAGGTCGGCGTTGGCACGTCGAGGGCGCGGTTGGCCTTGCCTGAATGGGGCAGGGTTTTTGAATAAGACTTTTTGCGCGGCTCAAAGATAGTCCAAAACACAATTCGTTTAATCAGGCGGCTTGTGTTTGGCAGCCCTATCCCCCCGATGCAGACCCTGCCGCTTGGCGTGCGGGCAAGGGTGGACACCCAAGCCCTGCGCGTGGAATTGCTGGAAGATTGGCGCGGGCTGGTGTAGAACATCGGTCCCGGCCGGCACGCGGCCGGCGATTCTATGGATGATTGGGGGAGCGAGCATGAGCCAGGGCTATTTCATCACCGGCACCGATACCGAGATCGGCAAGACCCATTCCGCGGTCGAGCTGATCCGCCTTTACCAAAGCCAGGGCAAGCGCGTGCTGGCGATGAAGCCGGTGGCGTCCGGCTGCGAGATCTTGTCGGACGGCAGCTGGCATAACGACGACGTGGCGCGTCTGACCGCCGCCACCGGTCAGACGGACCTGGCGCTGATGAACCCGTATCGTTTCCTGCCGCCGGTGTCGCCGCACATCGCCGCGCGCCAGGCCGGCGTGGAAATCGATCTCGCGCGCATCGGCGAGCATTACCGCTGCTTGCACGATCAGGCCGATATCGTGCTGGTGGAGGGGGCGGGCGGCTGGTTGGCGCCGTTGTCGGACAGCCTGTTCATGGCCGACCTGGCGCTGAGTCTGGCGCTGCCGGTCATTCTGGTGGTGGGCATGCGGCTGGGCTGCATCAACCATGCGTTGCTGACGGCGCGCGCGGTGCGCGACAGCGGCCTGGAATTGGCTGGCTGGGTGGCGAACTGCGTGCAGCCGCCGCAGGCAGCCTACGCCGAAAACCTGGACACGCTGAAGCGCCATATTCCGGCGCCGCTGCTGCTGGAAATCCCCTATCGCCCCGGCTGCTGATAGCCAGAGCCGTCCCCTGCAGGCGGCGCTGCCGGCGTTTCGTTCTCCATCAGGGCCTTGATCAGGGCGGTGAAACGCACGCGTTCGTGCTCGTGCAGCTTGTCGATGCGCAGCGTGATCTGTCGCGCCAGATTGCGCAGCCGCCAGCGCGTTTCGCCCATCACGCACCATAGCTCGCGCGACAGTTCTTCGTTTTTCTGCGTCGGGGGCGATTCGCTCATGGCGGTGTTGGAGAGCGCGCGCTGAATGGTGTTGAAGCGTTTCATGCTGCTGTCGAGCAGGCGGCGCGCGTGGGCGGACAGGCCGACGTCCAGTTCGGCCATCGCCCAGAAGCGCTGGGTCAGCCGGCCTATCTGCTGCAGCAAGGTCTGCAGCTGCCCGGGCAAATCAGACAGGTCCAAGACCGGCGGCGCCGCTTTGCCGCCTTGCCGGCCAACCCGGCACAAGGTGGACGCGATGTCGCTATTGAACTCTCCCGGCAGGATTTTCAGTGCGATGTCCAATCGCTGCGGCAGGTAGGGGACATGCCGCTGCAACTGGCAGAAGGTATCGGCGAGCATCAGGATCTGGCCGCCCTTTTCCAGCTTGCCGGCTAGCGCCCCCAGCGGATAGCCGCTGCCGTCCAGCCGCTCATGATGCTGCAGGATGGCGAGCGCCGCCGCCTTGGGCTGCTGCAGCTCGCCCAGCATCAGCAATAGCTGGCACCCCAGCAGCGGATGGTTGACGACGTGATGCCATTCCTCCGCTTGCAGGGTGCGTTCGGCGGATAGATAGGTTGGGTCGATATACAGTTTGCCGATATCGTGCAGCAGTCCGGCCAGGGCGACTTGCTGCTGTTCCTGCGCCGGCAGGTGGAGTTGCTTGGCCAGGCTGATCGACACCAGGCAGACGAGCAGGGCGTGGTCCAGCTCTCCGCGCTGGTGCAGGATGGCCAGCCAGACGGCGATGGCGCCTTTCAACGGCAACTGCTTGAGCATGGCGATGCAGACCGCGCAGCCGTCATTCTGCTCCAGCAGCGCATGCAGAAAACGCGAATCCTGCAGCAGCTCCCAGCTGCGTTGCTGCAGCAATGTCCGCGGATCGAACGCCTCCAGCTGCAGCAGCTTTTCCAGGGGCTGCTGCAGTCGTCGCTGCGGCAGCAGCGTCATCCAGCTGGCGTCGGTGGCGCTGCCGGCCGGCAGCAGCATTTTGCCATCGCTATCCAGCGCATCCTTGGCCAGAACCGGTCGATAGTCCTCTCCTAGGGCCAGCAAGTGGCTCAGCCAGTAGGAATTGACCGTGGTGAAGTCGTGGTCGCGCATGGGAGAAGGACATTAAACCGAAGCGTGATGTCTTTCAGTTAAGGCGATTTGACCGAGCATGCAAGCCTGCGGTTAGTACTTATCCGTATGTCTCGTTTCGCTACGCTGCAACATGACGCTTTCTTGTTTTTCCCGCGCGACTTCCTACGATGAAAGCATGCCGGCATAGCCGGCGCGCAGTGCATGCATTGTTTGGTCATTTGACCTTGGGGGAGCGACATGTCTTGTCCGCGCATTCCTGTTTCTTGCTGTCTGGCGCTGATGGCGCCGGCCGCGCTGGCGGCTGAGTACAATCTGCAGCCGCCGGTCACCCCGCTGGCGCGCACCGAGTACCACTTGCACACCTTGCTGTTGATCATCACCGGCGTGATCTTCCTGCTGGTTTTCCTGGTGATGCTGTATTCCATTATTCGCCACCGCAAGGCCGCCGGCCACGAAGCCAAACAGTTCCATGAAAACACCACGGTGGAGATCATCTGGACCATCGTCCCGTTGCTGATCCTGGTGCTGATGGCGCTGCCGGCCACGCGCGCCGTGTTGGCGCAAAAGAGCACGCGCAGCGAGGACATGACGATCAAGATCACCGGCTACCAGTGGAAGTGGCGTTATGACTACCTGGATGACAACTTCGGCTTTGTCAGCCACCTGTCCACGCCGCGCGACCAGATCGAAGGCCGCGCGCCGCCCAGCGGGAATTATCTGCTGGAGGTCGACGAGCCGCTGGTAGTGCCCACCAACCGCAAGATCCGCCTGCTGCTGACCGCCAACGACGTGATTCACTCCTGGTGGGTGCCGCAGCTGGGCGTCAAGCAGGACGCCATTCCCGGCTTTTTGCGCGACAGCTGGATGCTGATCGAGCAGCCCGGCACCTATCGCGGCCAGTGCTCGGAGCTGTGCGGCAAGGACCACGGCTTCATGCCTATCGTGGTGGAGGCCAAATCGCCGGAGGACTACGCCAAGTGGCGCGAGGCCAAGCTGAAGCAGCTGGCCGCCAGCGCGGACGATCCCAACAAGATATGGCAGCTGGCCGAGTTGAAGGCCCGCGGCGAGAAGGTCTACACCCAGAACTGCATCCCGTGCCATCAGGCCAACGGCAAGGGCATTCCAGGCGCCTTCCCGGCGCTGGACGGTTCGCCCATCGCCACCGGCGACAAGGCCGCCCATATCGAGATCGTGCTGTACGGCGGCAAGAAGAATCCGGCCATGGCGGCCTGGGGCAAGCAATTGTCCGATACCGACATCGCCGCGGTCATCACCTACGAGCGCAATAGCTGGGGCAACCATACCGGCCAAGTCGTGCAGCCCAAGGAAATCAAGGCTGCGCGGGGCAAGGCGGCATAGCAAGGAGGAGGCGGCGTCATGGCAATCGCGGAAACCACTCACGCCGGCGGCGCGCACCACGGCAAGCCGCACGGCATCATGCGCTGGCTGATGGCCACCAACCACAAGGACATCGGCACGATGTACCTGTGGTTCTCGTTCACCATGTTTCTGTCCGGCGGCGTGCTGGCGCTATGCATCCGCGCCGAGCTGTTCAGCCCCGGGCTGCGCTTCTTCCAGCCGGAGCTGTTCAATCAGCTGACCACGCTGCACGGCCTGATCATGGTGTTCGGCGCCATCATGCCGGCCTTCACCGGCATGGCCAACTGGATGCTGCCCTTGATGATAGGCGCGCCGGACATGGCTTTTGCCCGGATGAACAACTGGAGCTTCTGGCTGCTGCCGCCGGCGGCGCTGCTGTTGCTGCTTTCATTCGCGGTGCCGGGCGGCGCCGCGGCGGCTGGCTGGACCTTGTATGCGCCGCTGTCCACGCAGATGGGCATAGGCATGGACATGACCATCTTCGCCATCCATATCCTGGGCATCAGTTCCATCATGGGGTCGATCAACATCATCGTCACCATCCTGAATCTGCGGGCGCCCGGTATGACCATGATGAAGATGCCGATGTTCGCCTGGGCCAGCCTGATCACCGCCTACCTGATCATCGCCGTGATGCCGGTGTTGGCCGGTGTGGTGACCATGGTGCTGGCCGATCGTCATTTCGGCAGCCACTTCTTCAATGCCGCCGGCGGCGGCGACCCCATTCTGTACCAGCATGTGTTCTGGTTCTTCGGCCACCCCGAGGTCTACATCATGGCGCTGCCGGCCTTCGGCATCGTCAGCCAGGTGATTCCCACCTTCGCCAGGAAGCCGCTGTTCGGCTACACCTCGATGGTGTACGCCACCAGCTCCATCGGCGTGCTGTCTTTCATGGTGTGGGCGCACCATATGTTCGCCACCGGCATGCCGGCCACCGCCCAGCTGTTTTTCATGTACGCCACCATGCTGATCGCGGTGCCCACCGGCGTGAAAGTGTTCAACTGGATCGCCACCATGTGGCAGGGCGCCATGACCTTTGAAACGCCCATGCTGTTCTCCATCGGCTTCATTTTGTTGTTTACCATCGGCGGCTTGTCCGGCATCACGCTCAGCGTGGCGGCGGTGGACATCCAGCTGCATGCCAGCTACTACGTGGTGGCACATTTCCATTATGTGCTGGTGGCCGGCGCGCTGTTCAGCCTGTTCTCCGCCATCTACTACTGGTTCCCCAAAATGAGCGGCAAGATGTACCACGAGGGGCTGGGCAAGTTCCATTTCTGGTGGTCGATGATCTGGTTCAACGTCACCTTCTTCCCCATGCATTTCCTGGGCTTGGCCGGCATGCCGCGGCGGATTCCGGACTATGCTTTGCAGTTCACCCAATTCAACCAGATCGCCAGCATCGGCGCCTTCATGTTCGGCCTGGGCCAGTTGATCTTCCTGTTCAACATCCTGCACTCGCTGCGCTATGGCAAGCCGGCGCCGCAGCGGCCGTGGGAAGGCGCGAATACCTTGGAGTGGGAGCTGCCGACGCCGGCGCCGTACCATACTTTCGAGCAGGCGCCGCAGATTGAGAGCGGCGAAAACGGCGTGATCCGGTCTTACCGGGAGGGCGGGGCGCACCCGCGCCATTAGGGTGCTTGTCATGGATGCCACCCGGACCCTGCATCGCAACCGCCAGTTGCTAGGCAAGCTGGCGCTGATCGCCACCATGATGTTCGGCTTTGCCTGGGCGATGATTCCGCTGTACCGCATCGTTTGCGAGCAGACCGGCCTCAACGACGTGGTGAAGGCCGATGCGTTGGAGCGGGACGATCTGGTCGCGGGGGCGGCAACGGTGGCCATGACTTTCGATGCCACTGTGCAGGCCGGGCTGCCCTGGCAGGTCAGGCCGCTGACCACGCATCTGAAGGTCAAGCCTGGCACTTTTGTCCAGGTGCAGTACCAAATCACCAATGCCAGCCCGCACACGGTGGTGGGGCAGGCCTTGCCGCGCTACTTGCCGGCTGAGGCCGGGGCGTATGTGAAGAAGCTGGAGTGCTTCTGTTTCACTCAGCAACGCTTCGCGCCTGGCCAGACGCGAACCTTCCCGGTGGTGTTTGTGATCGACCGCAAGTTGCCGGCTTCGATCACCAGCATCACCTTGGCTTACACCATCTTTGATGTGCCGGGGCAGGACGGCCGGGCGTCATGAACTGGACACAGGGCGTAAAGGCGGTGTTGGGAGCATTCATCGGCGTGCGCCAGGGCGACGCCGCGCGGCAGGATCAGTCGCTGAAACCATGGCAGCTGATCGTCACCGCGTTGTTGTTGATGTTGGCGTTGATTGTCGCGCTGTTGTTGCTGGTGTCCTGGGTAACGCGCTAGGAGGAATGGTATGGCAAGCGTTGAGGAGCAGGATCGTTATTTTGTGCCGCAGCCGTCGCGTTGGCCCATGGTGGGGGCGGTGGCGCTGTTCTGCATCGGCCTGGGCGCGGCGTTTGCCGTCAACGGCATGCTGCTGGGCAAGCTGTCGCTGGCTTTGGGCTTTCTGATACTGGTGTTCATGTTGGTGGGATGGTTTGGTGATGTGATCCGCGAAAACCGGCTAGGCGTCTATCTGGGGCGAGAGGACATGTCGTTCCGCTGGGGCATGGGCTGGTTCATTTTTTCCGAAGTGATGTTCTTCGGGGCCTTCTTCGGTGCGCTGTTCTGGGTGCGCACGGTGTCGGTGCCGTTGCTCGGCTCGCTCGATTACAAGATGCTGTATCCGGATTTCGAGGCCGCATGGCCGCTGTCCACCGGGCCGGGCATCACCCAGGCCTATCAGGCGATGGAGCCCTGGGGCTTGCCGGCGCTGAATACGCTGATCCTGCTGAGTTCCGGCGCCACAGTCACCTGGGCGCACTGGGGGCTGCTGCAAGGCCAGCGCAGGCAATTGAAGCTGGGGCTGTTTCTCACGGTGCTGCTCGGATTCACGTTCCTTGGCTTGCAGCTGCACGAATATGGCCACGCCTTCAGCCATCTGCACCTGACGCTGGCGTCCGGCGCTTATGGCATGACATTTTTCATGCTGACTGGTTTTCACGGGCTGCATGTGCTGTTGGGATCGATCATCCTGTTCGTGGTGTGGCTGCGTTCGCTGAAGGGCGATTTTGACGCCAGCCACCACTTCGCCTTCGAAGCCGCCAGTTGGTATTGGCACTTCGTCGACGTGGTGTGGCTGCTGCTGTTCATCTTCGTTTACTGGCTGTGAGCCGGCTCAAACCTGGTGCGGGCGCCACCAGCCGAACACGGCGCCCAAGAGCAGCAGCAGAAACAGGCCGATGGACAAGCCGACCCGCAGGGTCAAAGAGCGGACCAGACGTTGCGAGCCGTGTTCGGCTTTCATCAGTCCGGTCAATCCCCAGAACAGGGCCAGGACAATACAGGCAAGCAACAACAGGATGACGAGTTTCATGACCGTATCCTCATCTCATTCCGATCAGGAGCAAAAGCAAGAGCCAAGATGGCAGCGGCTGCTATGGGGCATGCTGCTGCTCATCGTCTTGCTGCCCTACGCCTTGGCAGTATGGCAGTGGCAGCGGGGGCAAGACAAGGAGGCCTTGCTGCGATCGTTGACCAACGCGATGAGCACCGCGCCGGTGACGCTGGTGTATCGCGATGCCGAGCCGCCGCCGGAGTTCACCCGGGTGCGTTTGATCCAGGCCGAACCGGCCGGGCCGGTGATCGAATTGCGCAACAGCTATCTGGCCGGCCAGAGCGGCCGCCGCATTCTTCAGCCTTGGCGGCAAGGCCTTGACCGCTCGCTGGTGCTGCTGGATCTGGGCTGGCTGGTTGATGGCGTCAAGCTGCCGACGTTCTCTCCGCAGCAGATTCAGCCGCAGGGCTATCGGATGCCGACGCCTCACCATTTCGTGCTGTCCGGCGCGGTAAAGGGTTTTGCCGGCCCGGTCGACCAAGTCGATGAGTCGGCGCTGCGCAGCCATTATCCCGGGCACTGGTTCCAGGGCGTGGTGGTGTTGGAAACCTCGCCCGATCCCTTGCTGCATTGGCCGGTGGTGCCGGAGTTCCTGCCGGATAAGCACTATGCCTACGCGGTGCAATGGCTGCTGCTGGGCGTGTGCCTGAGCGGCTTGTGGTGGCTATTGTGGAGACGGCGCCATGAAATCCATTGACCGCGGCCGGGCGGCCTTGCTGGGCATGGGGCTGCTGTGTCTGGCGCCGGTCTTGGCGGCATGGTTGGCGTATCTCCTGCTGCCGCCCGGCGGCGGCGCCAGTTATGGGCAATTGCTGCCGACGCGGCCGTTTGTCGCCGCGGCCAGCCCGGAATGGCCGCGCGGCAAATGGGTGCTGGTTTCGGCGCTGAGCGCCGATTGCCGCGATCGTTGCCGTCAGCGCTGGCATGCGATGAGCCAGATTCAGAAGGCGCAGGGAGAGGCGGCGGAGCGGCTGACGCGCGTGGCGCTGGTGGTGTCGGCCCGCCCGGCGGCACTGGATGTGCCGTACCGCTTGCAGCACTCGCCGGCGCATGCGCTGCCCGCTGGCAGCCAGGGTTTCTATCTGGTCGATCCGCTGGGCAACCAGGTGATGTTTTACCGCGACGGCGCCGATCCGCGGCGGATCATCGATGAAGTGGCCAGTGTGTTGAAGGTGAATAACGGGTTGTAAGCGCCCGTTCAAAAATTTCCGTCAGTGGCCGACCGGCCGATGCGCTGAGCAATGAGGGGGACCCTTGCCATGCGAAGACTGATTTGGGCGGCTTTGCTGCTGGCCGCAATCGTGGTGCCGTTCGGCGCCTATGTCAGATTGTCCCATGCCGGCTTGGGCTGCCCGGACTGGCCCGGCTGCTATGGCCACATCTCTCCCGCGCATGCCGCCGACAGCATAGGCCAGGCTCAGGCCATGTCGCCGCAGGGGCCGGTCAGCCTGGGCAAGGCCTGGAAGGAGATGCTCCATCGTTACCTCGCCGGCAGCCTCGCCACTCTGATCGCGCTGATTGCTTGGCGGGCCTGGCGCGAGCGGCGCCAGCGCTTGCCGGCGAGTCTCTTATTGGCGGTGGTGGCCTTGCAGGCCATGCTGGGCATGTGGACCGTAACCTTGCTGCTGCGGCCCGCCATCGTCACCTCCCATCTGCTAGGCGGCATGGCGGTGCTGCAGATTCTGGCCTGGATGGCGCTTTCGCCCGCATTCGCGCCGATACGCGTTCCGCTTGCGCTGCGCCGGCTGGCCGGCTGGCTGGTGTCCGCCTTGCTGCTGCAGCTGCTGCTGGGCGGCTGGGTGTCCAGCAATTACGCAGCCCTGGCTTGTCAGGGTTTTCCGGCATGCAACGGCCAGGCGTGGCCGGCGCTGCGCTTTGATCAGGCTTTCCATGTCGTGCGCGAGCTGGGCCAGGCGCCGGATGGCAGTCTGTTGGAATTCTCCAGCCTGGTAACCATACACTGGCTGCATCGTTTGGGGGCGCTGCTGGTTTCGCTGCTGGTATTGGCCTTGCTGGCCCGAGGCTGGCGCGAGCCAGGCTTGAGACGGCATCTGGTTTGCTTGGGCGCGGCCTGGGGGCTGCAGGTGGGGCTGGGCATCGCCAATGTGATGTGGCAGCTGCCCTTGCCGATTGCGGTGGCGCATAACGCCGGCGCGGCGCTATTGCTGATGGCGGCGCTGCTGTTGCTGTCGCGTCTGCATGTGCCGGCGGCGCAGCGGCGCGGGATTCATCTGCCGTTACCGCTGTCAGGGCGGCTGAGCCGGCCGGGAGAGGGGCGATGAACGCGCTCGGCCTGCCGTTGTGGCGTCGCCAGGGCCAGGCGCTGTGGCAGTTGGCCAAGCCCAGAGTGGTGGCGCTGATTGTGTTCTGCGCGGTGATCGGCATGTTTCTGGCCAGCGCCGGCTTGCCGGATGCCCGAGTTGTCATCCCGGCCACGCTGGGCATAGCGTTGGTGGCCGGCGCGGCGGCCATGGTCAATTGCCTGGTAGAGCGCGGGCTGGATGCCAGAATGCGCCGCACCGCCTGGCGTCCTACCGTCACCGGGGAGGTCGGCGTGGCGCAAACCTTGCTGGTTGCGCTGCTGGCGGGCGCAGCCGGCTTGGCCTTGCTGATCGTCTGCTGCAATGCGTTGACTGCCTGGCTGACCCTGGGCACTTTTGTCGGTTACGCGGTGGTTTACACCTTGCTGCTCAAGCCGCTGACGCCGCAGAACATCGTGATCGGCGGCGCCAGCGGCGCCATGCCGCCGGTGCTGGGGTGGGCGGCCGTGACCGGAGAAGTCAGCGCCTTCGCGCTGGTGCTGTTCCTGATCATCTATGCCTGGACGCCGCCGCATTTTTGGGCGCTGGCGCTTTACCGCCGCGACGACTACGCGCGGGCCGGCTTGCCGATGTTGCCGGTCACGCATGGCCAGCGCTACACCACCTTGTCGATTGTGCTGTACAGCGTTTTGCTTGCCGCCATCACGCTCTTGCCGGCCGCGCTGGGGCAGGCTGGCTGGATTTATCTCGCTGCGGCGGGAGCGCTGAACGGCAGGTTGTTGTTTCTTGCCGTCCGTCTGCATCGCCAGTATGCTCACACCCTGGCGCGCCGCGTGTTCACCTGGTCGATCTGGTATCTGGCTGGGTTGTTCGCGGCCTTGTTATTTGATCACTACTGGCTGATTCCCTTTTCCTGATGCTGAAGATACTGCGACTCCTGCTAGCGCTTTTCACTCTCGCCGCGCTGTCCGCCTGCGCGCCGCCCGCCATCGACTTCAAAGGCACGGCGATCAACGACGAATCCATGGGCGGGGGCTTCACGCTGACCGACTTCCATGGCCAGCCGCGCAGCCTGGACGAATTCAAGGGCAAGGTGGTGGCATTGTTCTTCGGTTACACCCATTGTCCAGACGTGTGCCCGACCACGATGTTGGAATATGCTTCGGTGATGAAGCAGTTGGGCGAAGATGCCGACAAGGTGCAGGTGTTGTTCGTCAGCGTCGATCCGCAGCGCGATACGCCCAAAGTGTTGGCCGGTTACGTGCCATACTTCGATAAGCGCTTCATCGGTTTGACCGGCACGGCCGAGCAGATCGAGAAAGTGAAAAAGCAGTACAAGGTGGTGGCGCAGCAGGTGCCGACGCCGGGTGGCAGCTACAGCGTGGACCATAGCTCAGGCTCGTATTTGCTGGACCGGGAGGGGAGATTGCGGGTGTTCGAGGCCTATGGCACGCCTTCCGCGAGCCTCGCTTATGATATCAAGCAGTTGATGCGCTAAACTTGGCGTATCGGAGAAGTGCATTATCTAAAAATGGGGTCACGAAATCGTGAGCGACGATAAAACCTCGGTGAGTCCAGCCAGTACGCATCAGTCGTTGGACTTGGCCAAATTTACGATGACATCGCCGGCCGAGATCGCCCAGCATCTGACGAATATTGCCAAACATGGCCATATGGTGACGATTTTCTCCAACAAGGGGAAAAACTTCATTCTGACGAAGATTCTGGACGTCGATTTCAAAAATGGGGTGTTCACTGTCGACTGGGGCGCCGAGGAAGAGTCCAACAACCAGGTGCTTGGCAGCGAACGCAATGTTTTCGTGTGCTCGCCGGACGGTGTGAAGACGCAGTTTGTCACCGGTGCCTTGAGCAAGGTGATCGTGGATGGCCAGCCGGCCTTTGCCGCGGACCTGCCGGAGCAGGTGATCAAGCTGCAGCGCCGCGAGTTCTTCCGCATCCAGACGCCGCTGGGCACGCCGGTGTTCTGCCATGTCGAGGATTATGGCCAGCGCGCGATAGACTTGGCGCTGTTCGATATCAGCGTGGGCGGCATGAGTCTGTGGCTGCCGGATGTCAGCACGCTCGGGTTCGACATCGGCCAGCAGTACCATAAATGCACCTTGGATCTGAAACCGATAGGCGTTTTGCAGATCGGCATCGAGGTGCGCCATCGTCTGGCCTCGCGGCTGCGCAATGACACCGAGGCGATGCGGATCGGGTGTTCCTATCTGAATTTGACGCCGAAGATGGAAACCATGATCCAGCGCTATGTCGGCTTTCTTGAGCGCGAACGCCGCGCCATGTTCGGCTGAGCGGCCGGCACTTATTTAAATCCTTTGCAGTAGAACATCATGAAGCTGACCATCGCCCTGTCCAAGGGCCGTATTTTTGAAGAGACCGTGCCTTTGCTGGCCGCCGCAGGCATTGAGCCGGCGGAAAAACCCGAATCCTCGCGCAAGCTCATCATCGGCACCAACCACCCGGAGGTGCAGCTGGTGATCGTGCGCGCCTCAGACGTGCCCACCTATGTGCAATATGGCGCGGCCGATCTTGGCATCGCTGGCCGCGACGTGCTGATCGAGCACGGCGGCGCGGGCCTGTACCAGCCGCTGGATTTGAACATCGCCAAATGCCGGATGATGGTGGCGGTGAAGGAAGGCTACGATTACGACGCCGCCGTCCGCCAGGGCGCGCGCCTGAAGATCGCCACCAAGTATCCGCAGATCGCCCGCGAGCACTTCGCCAAGAAGGGCGTCCACGTCGACATCATCAAGCTGTACGGCTCGATGGAGCTGGCGCCGCTGGTCGGTCTGGCCGACGCCATCGTCGACCTGGTCTCCACCGGCGGCACGCTGCGCGCCAACAAGCTGGTGGCGGTCGAACACATCATCGACATCAGCTCGCGCCTAGTGGTGAATCAGGCCGCGTTGAAGCTCAAATACGACGCGATTCAGCCGGTGCTGGACGCCTTCGCCGGCGCCGTGCCGGCCTGATCCATCCGCATGCCGGCTGAATGACGGTCAACCGATCGTCTTCGGCCGGCGTTGCCCCTTGTTCAGGCTCCACGCATCAGAGAATCATTATGTTGAAACTGTCATCTTCCCAGCCCGACTTCGCCGAGCGCCTGAAAGCGCTGCTGGCTTTCGAAACCGCGCAGGACCCGGCAGTGGACGCCGCCGTGGCATCCATCTGCGCCGATGTCCATCATCGCGGCGACGCGGCGCTGGTGGAGTACACCAACCGTTTCGACCGCATGCAGGCGCAGAGCATGGCCGATTTGACGCTGTCTCGCGCGCAGCTGGAAGCCGCTTGGCAGCGGCTGCCTGCCGAGGTGCGCGACGCACTGTCCGCCGCCGCCGAGCGGGTGCGCCGCTACCACGAAAAGCAGCTGGCGCATTCCTGGAGCTATGAAGACGAAGACGGCACGCTCTTGGGCCAGCAGGTGACGCCGCTGGACCGCGTCGGCATCTACGTGCCCGGCGGCAAGGCGGCTTATCCGAGTTCGGTGCTGATGAACGCGCTGCCGGCCAAGGTGGCCGGCGTAGCCGAAATCATCATGGTGGTGCCGACGCCGGGCGGCGAGCGCAATGATCTGGTGCTGGCCGCGGCCTATATCGCCGGCGTCGACAAGGTCTTTACCTGTGGCGGCGCCCAGGCAGTGGCGGCCCTGGCCTATGGCACCGAAACCATCCCGCAGGTGGACAAGATCACCGGCCCAGGCAACGCTTATGTCGCGGCCGCCAAGCGCCGCGTGTTCGGCGTGGTCGGCATCGACATGGTGGCCGGCCCGTCCGAAATCCTGGTGATCTGCGACGGCGACACCGACCCGGACTGGGTGGCGATGGACCTGTTCAGCCAGGCCGAGCACGACGAGATCGCCCAGGCCATCCTGCTGTGCCCGTCGTCCGACTACATCGCCCGCGTGGAAGCCAGCATCGCCAAGCTGCTGCCGGCCATGCCGCGCCGCGCCATCATCGAGGCCAGCCTGGGCAACCGCGGCGCGCTGATTCAGGTGCGCGACCTGGCCGAGGCCTGCGAGATCGCCAACTACATCGCGCCGGAGCACTTGGAACTGTCGGTGGCCGAACCGGATGCCTTGTTGCCGCAACTGCGCCACGCCGGCGCCATCTTCATGGGCCGCTTCACTTCGGAAAGCCTGGGCGATTACTGCGCCGGCCCGAATCATGTGCTGCCGACCAGCCGCACTGCTCGCTTTGCCAGTCCGCTCGGCGTGTACGACTTCCAGAAGCGCAGCAGCCTGATCCGCGTATCGCAGGCCGGCGCGCAGAAGCTGGGGCGCATCGCCAGCCTGCTGGCCCATGGCGAGGGGCTGACCGCCCACGCCCGCGCCGCCGAGCTGCGGCTGGATGGAGGCGCAGAACCGCAGTCCTGAAGCGGTATGGCGTCTTGCCTCCGCCGCATGGCTGGATTTTGTCCTCCGCTCTTGAATTGAGAACCCGTGCCCGCGCCGCAACAGGCGCGGCCGAGCGGGCGCAAGGCAGTAGCCCGTGGCGCGCCGACGGGTTACGATGGCCTTTTGCCCGTTTACGGGCACATTACGGCGCTTTCGCGCCGCCAGGCAGACCATGACGACCAAACTGACCGCCAAGCAACTCGTCCGCGACGAGATCACCGCCATCGGCGCCTATCATGTGGCCGACGCCACCGGCTACATCAAGCTGGACGCGATGGAAAACCCGTGGCCGCTGCCGGTGGAACTGCAGCACGAACTGGCCGCCGAACTGGCCCAGGTTGCGCTGAATCGCTATCCGGACGCCAATGGCGGCGGCCTGAAGGACGAACTGCGCGCGGCGTTTGCCATTCCCGCCGGCGCCGACATCGTGCTGGGCAACGGCTCGGACGAGCTGATCACGCTGATCACGCAGGCTTTGGCGCGTCCCGGCGCCAAGCTGCTGGCGCTGGAGCCGTCCTTCGTCATGTACAAGATGAACGCGCTGTTCTCCGGCCTGCAGTACGTCGGCGTGCCGCTGAACGACGATTTCACGCTGAATCTGTCCGCCATGCTGGAAGCCATCGAGCGCGAGCAGCCGGCGGTGGTGTTCGTGTCCTATCCCAATAATCCCACCGGTCCGCGCTACGCCCGCGACGAGGTGTTGGCGATCTGCCGCGCCGCGCCGGGCCTGGTGGTGGTGGACGAGGCTTACCAGAGCTTCGCTTCCGACAGCTTCATGGACCTGGCCGGCGAGCTGGACAACCTGCTGGTGATGCGCACGCTGTCCAAGCTGGGCTTGGCCGGCATCCGCCTCGGCTACGCCGCGGCCTGTCCGGCGTGGATTGCCGAACTGAACAAAGTGCGGCCGCCGTACAACGTCAATGTGCTGACCCTCGCCGCCGCGCGTTTCGCGTTGCGGCATCTGGAGGTGTTCAACCGCCAGGCGGCCGAGCTGCGCGCCGAACGCGCGAAACTGTCCGCAGCGCTGGCCGCGCTGCCGGCGCTGACGACGTTCCCGTCCGAGGCCAACTTCGTCACCGTCCGCGCGCCGGACGCCGTTGCGCTGTACCAGCATCTGAAAGCGAGCGGCATCCTGATCAAGCAGCTGCACGGCAGCCATCCGCTGCTGGACAACTGCCTGCGCCTGACCGTGGGCAGCCCAGACCAGAACGCGGCCCTGCTGTCCGCCATTCAACGTTTTTTTGCCTGAAGCCATGAGAACCGCAACTGTCACCCGCAATACGCTGGAAACCCAGATCACCGTCACGCTGAATCTGGACGGCACCGGCGTCGGCCGCTTTGAAACCGGCGTGCCCTTCCTCGACCACATGATGGATCAGATCGCCCGCCATGGCTTGATCGACCTCGACGTCCAGGCCGTGGGCGACCTGCACATCGACGCCCACCATACCGTGGAAGACATCGGCATCACCCTGGGCCAAGCCTTTGCCAAGGCCATCGGCGACAAGAAGGGCATCCGCCGCTACGGCCATGCCTATGTGCCGCTGGACGAAGCGCTGTCCCGCGTGGTGATCGACTTGTCCGGCCGCCCCGGCTTGGTCTACAACGTCGAATACACCCGCGCCAGCATCGGCCAGTTCGATGTGGACCTGTTCTCGGAGTTTTTCCACGGCTTCGTCAATCACAGCATGAGCACGCTGCATATCGACAATCTGCGTGGCCACAACAGCCACCACCAGGCCGAGACCATCTTCAAGGCCTTCGGCCGCGCGCTGCGCATGGCCTGTGAGCGCGATGAGCGCATGGCCGGCATCACGCCGTCCACCAAGGGGACGCTCTCCGCATGAAAGTCGCAGTGATTGATTACGGCATGGGCAATCTGCACTCGGTGCTGAAGTCCCTGCAGGCCGTCAACGACATCGGCGCCGATATTTTCCTGACCCGCGATCCGGATGCCGTGGTCCAGGCCGACAAGGTGGTCTTCCCCGGCCAGGGCGCGATGCCGGACTGCATGCGCGAGCTGAACCGCCACGGTCTGGCGGACGCCGTCCGTGAAACTACGCAGAGCAAGCCGTTTTTTGGAATCTGCGTAGGCGCGCAGCTATTGTTTGAACATAGCGCAGAGGGCGATACCGCCGGCCTGGGCCTGTTTCCGGGCAAGGTGCTGCGGTTTGCCGACGATCTCACCGCCGGCGGCGAGCGGCTGAAAGTGCCGCACATGGGTTGGAACCAGGTCTACCAGACTCAGTCCCACCCGATGTTCGCCGGCATTGTCGATGGCGAGCGTTTTTACTTTGTGCACAGTTATCACTTTGCGCCGGCCGACGCGGCGCTGACGCTGGCGGAGAGCGAATATCCGCAGCGGTTTGCCTGTATCGTCGGGCGTGGCAACATATTCGCCACGCAGTTTCACACCGAAAAGAGCCACCGCGCCGGACTTCAGATGATGAAGAATTTCCTGGCTTGGGACGGCAATGTTTAACTTACCCACACACCTAGCACCATGCTGCTGATACCCGCGATAGACCTGAAAGACGGTCAGTGCGTGCGCCTGAGACAGGGCGCAATGGACGACGCCACCATTTTCTCCGACGATCCGGTCAAGGTTGCCGCCCATTGGCGCGACCAGGGCGCGCGCCGACTGCATCTGGTGGACTTGAACGGCGCTTTCGCCGGCAAGCCGAAAAACCTGTCGGTGATCCGCGACATCCTCGGCGAGGTCGGCGAGGACATGCCGGTGCAGCTGGGTGGCGGCATCCGCGACCTGGACACCATCGAGGCCTACCTCGACATGGGCTTGTCCTACGTGATCATCGGCACCGCCGCGGTGAAGACGCCGGGCTTCCTGCACGACGCCTGCGACGCCTTCCCCGGCCAGGTCATTGTTGGCCTGGACGCCAAGGACGGCATGGTGGCGATCGACGGCTGGGCCAAGATCACCAACCACAATGTGGTTGATCTGGCCAAGCGCTTCGAGGACTACGGCGTCAACTCGGTGATCTACACCGACATCGGCCGAGACGGCATGATGACGGGCGTCAACATCGAGGCCACCGTCAAGCTGGCGCAGGCGCTGACCATCCCGGTGATCGCCTCCGGCGGCCTGACCAACCTCGACGACATCCGCGCGCTGTGCGAGGTGGAGGCCGAGGGCATCGAAGGCGCCATCACCGGCCGCGCCATCTACGAAGGCAGCATAGACTTCGCCGCCGCGCAGACGCTGGCGGACGAACTGGCCGGCTAAACCCGGCTGATCGCGCCAAACGGCGGGCTGGCCCCGCCGCTTGGCGTGCCTGAAGTTTTCTGGCTGAAGTTTTCTGGATAGTTACATGCTTGCCAAACGCATCATCCCCTGCCTGGACGTGACCGCCGGCCGCGTGGTCAAGGGCGTCAATTTCCTGGGCCTGCGCGACGCTGGCGACCCGGTGGAAATCGCCCGCCGCTACAACGAGCAGGGCGCCGACGAACTGACCTTCCTCGACATCACGGCCAGCTCCGACCAGCGCGACATCATTCTGCACGTCATCGAGGCGGTGGCGGAGCAGGTATTCATTCCCTTGACCGTCGGCGGCGGCGTGCGCAGCATCGCCGACATCCGCCGCCTGCTGAACGCCGGCGCCGACAAGGTCAGCATCAATACCGCCGCGGTCACCAACCCCGAGTTCGTGCGCGAGGCGTCCGACCACTTCGGCAACCAGTGCATCGTGGTGGCGCTGGACGCCAAGGCGGTGACGCCGGAAAACGACCGCTGGGAAATCTTCACCCACGGCGGCCGCAACCGCACTGGGCTGGACGCCGTCGAATGGGCGCGCAAGATGCAGGCGCTGGGCGCCGGCGAAATCCTGCTGACCAGCATGGACCGCGACGGCACCAAGGCCGGCTTCAATCTGCCGCTGACGCGCGCCGTGTCCGACGCGGTGGGCATTCCGGTGATCGCCTCCGGCGGCGTCGGCAACCTGCAGCATTTGGTCGATGGCGTCAAAGAAGGCCACGCCGACGCGGTGCTGGCCGCCAGCATCTTCCATTTCGGCGAATACACGGTGAGCGAGGCCAAGCAGGCCATGCGCGCCGCCGGCATTGAGGTGAGGCTATGAGCTGGCTGGACGAAGTCAAATGGGACGACAAGGGCCTGGTCACCGCCATCGCCCAGGACGCCGCCAGCGGCCGGGTGCTGATGGTGGCGTGGATGAACCGCGAAAGCCTGCAGCTGACCGCCGACACCGGCATTGCCCACTACTGGAGCCGTTCGCGGCAAAAACTGTGGAAAAAGGGCGAGGAGTCCGGCCATTTGCAGACGGTGAAGGAGCTGCGCCTGGACTGCGACGGCGACGTGATTGTGATGCAGATCGAACAAATGGGCGGCATCGCCTGTCACACCGGAAGACAGAGCTGTTTTTACCGCCGTTTCGAGAACGGCGCCTGGCTGACGGTGGATGCCGTGCTGAAAGACCCGCACAGCATTTACCACGGCTGAGTTGCCGCCGGTCAACGCTGCCCGCGATGGACGGGTTACAATGACCGGCCGGGCCGCGCTGTCATCTCCGCGCCATGCCCGTGCCGCATAATCGCCGGATTTCGGCGCAAAGGATATCGATATGACCCCGGATGTGTTGAAAAATATCGCCGACACGCTGGAAGCCCGACGCGAGGCCGCCCCGCAGTCTTCCTATGTTGCTTCGCTGTTTCACAAGGGTGAGGACGCCATCCTGAAAAAGGTGGCGGAGGAGGCGGCGGAGACGCTGCTGGCTTCCAAGGACAAGGATAAGCTGCATCTGGTGCGCGAAGTGGCCGACCTGTGGTTCCATACCATGGTGCTGTTGACATATCATGGCTTGCGTCCCGAAGACGTGGTGATGGAGCTGCATCGCCGCGAAGGCATCTCCGGGCTGGACGAAAAAGCCTCGCGCAAAACCACTTGATGATGGATTGAATTCGATGAGCGATTGTCTTTTCTGCAAGATCGTGGCGGGCCAGATTCCCGCCAACAAGGTTTACGAAGATGACGATGTGCTGGCCTTCCACGACATCCGTCCGATCGCGCCGGTGCATTTCATGATCATTCCCAAGCTGCACGTCGACTCCTTGGCCCACTGCGGCCCGGAGCATGAGGCGGTGCTGGGCAAGATCCTGACGCTGGCCCCCAAGCTGGCCAGGGAGCAGGGCCTGGAGTCCGGCTTCAAGACCGGCATCAATACCGGCCGCGGCGGCGGCCAGGAAGTGTTCCATCTTCACGTTCACGTGTTCGGCCACAAGGGCTGACGCGTTTTTCGGCTTCGCGCCGGGATGCGATCCGGCGTCTGTTTCATGAATAAGGAAGAGTCACAATGGGTTCTCTGAGCATCTGGCACTGGCTGATCGTGCTGCTGATCGTGGTACTGGTGTTCGGCACCAAGAAGCTGCCCAACATCGGCAAGGACCTCGGCAACGCGGTCAAGGGCTTCAAGGAAGGCATGAACGAGGGCGCCAAGGATGCCCAGCCGCCGGCCAAGGACGCCGGCCGCATCATCGACGGCGAAGCCGACAAGAAATAAACCCGGATGGTGACGCGGCGTGCTTGACATCAGCTTTGGCGAATTCGTCCTGATCGGCGTGGTGGCCCTGGTGGTGCTGGGGCCGGAGAGGCTGCCGGCCGTGGCGCGCACCGTGGGCGCCCTGGTGGCGCGCGCGCAGCGCTTCGTGGCCACGATGAAGGCGGATATCCAGCACCAGGCCAATCTGCAGGGACTGGACAGCATACGCCAGGACCTGCAGGACGCTGCGCACAGCTTCCGCGGCCAGCTGGAATCCGAGGTGCAGCAGGTGCGCGACGCGCTGGACCACCATTCCGCCGAGGCCCGCAATCTGGCCGAGCAGGCGGCGGAGCCGTTCCACGAGGCCGAGCGCACCATACACGGCGGCATCGTCCCGGAAGACGCCGCGCCGGCAACGGAAGCGGCATCGACGGCCGAAAGCGCCGCGCCGGAGCCGGCTGACGCGCCGCCGCCGCGCGACGAGAATCAGCTGGACCTGTTCGACGACATGCCGCCGCGCAGTAGCGCGGCGCCCAAAACCGAAACTCCTCCGCAAGCCCACCAATGAACGAACAACCGCTGCTCGCGCATCTGATCGAGCTGCGCACCCGGCTGGTGCGCGCCCTGCTGGGCATCGCCCTGGTTTTTCTGGGCCTGTTCCACTGGTCATCGGATATTTACCATCTGTTGGCGAAGCCGCTCTTGGACGCCTTGCCGCACGGCGGCAGCATGATCGCCACCGAGGTGACTTCCACCTTCTTCGTGCCGATGAAGCTGACCATGCTGGCGGCGTTTTTGATCTCGCTGCCGCATACCCTGTACCAGGTCTGGGCCTTCGTCGCGCCGGGGCTGTACGCCCACGAGAAGAAGCTGGTTCTGCCGCTGGTGCTGGCCAGCTTGGTACTGTTTCTGGTGGGCATGTCCTTCGCCTATTTCCTGGTGTTCCCGGTGGTGTTCCATTTCATGTCGGCGGTGACGCCGGCCGGCGTCAGCATGATGACGGACATCGATAAATACTTGTCCTTCGTGCTGGGTATGTTCATGGCTTTCGGCACCACCTTCGAGGTGCCGGTGATCGTGGTAGTGCTGACGCGGATGGGCGTGGTGTCGGTGGCCAAGCTGCGCGAGGCGCGGCCTTATGTCATCGTCGGCGCCTTTGTGATCGCCGCCATCGTCACGCCGCCGGACGTGCTGTCGCAGACCATGCTGGCGGTGCCGCTGTGGCTGTTGTACGAGGCCGGCGTGCTGGTGGCCGCGCTGATGGAGCGCAAGGCGCGGCGCGCCCAGGCCGAGCCCGCGCCATGAGCCGCGAGCATTTCCGCCAAGGCGCGTCCGCCGCGCTGATCGTCCTGATCTTGCTGACCCTGGCTTGGGAGCTGTGGCTGGCGCCGCTGCGTCCGGGCGGCTCCTTCCTGGCGTTCAAGGCGCTGCTATTGCTGCTGCCCTTGCGTGGCATCCTGGCCGGGCGGCTGTATACCTACCAATGGTCCAGCATGTTCATCCTGGGTTTCTTCACCGAAGGCGTGATGAGGGGTTGGGCCGACCACGGCCTGGCGCAGAGATTGGCATGGTGTGAAGTTCTGATTAGTACACTATTCTTTATCTGCGTATTGGGATTTGCCAGGAGCTTCAAGCAGCGCGCTTGAGGTAAATGGACAAGGCGAAAAGTCCGGCAGCCCATGCTGCCGGTTTTTTTTTGGGCTTTTGGATACTACTAACGCGTGAATGTTCCCGCTGGTGATATGGCGTGTGGCCGCCTGTGGCGGCCCTCATCTAGAATCGCAGCATATAACGAGACCGGGTACAGCCCGGCCGGCATTCACTCTATTGGGTATGGGGAATTACCATGCGGAATTTGTCTATCGCGGCCAGGATTACGCTTGGCTTTGCGCTGCTGTTGGCGGCGCTCATTCTCACCGGGTTGTTGGCGCAACTGGGTCTGGGCAAGATTTCGGCGCGGGCGGAAGACGTCACTTCGCACGAGCTGGCCTTTTATACCGACATTGTCAGACTGCAGCGCGACATGGGCAATCTGCGGCGTTTCGAAAAAGACTACTTCATCAATATCGCCAACGACGGCAAGCGCGCCGAGTACCTGGAAAAATGGAAAAAAGCGCAGGCCGACGCGCAACAGGCGATCAGCCAGGCCGGCACCCATCCGCTGAACGATGAGGCCTCTCAGCAATTGTCCAAACTGTCCGGCCTGCTTGGCGGTTATGTCGACGGTTTCGGCAAGGTGTCGTCGCAGGTGGAGGGCAAACAGCTCGCCGCCACGGCCGATGCCAACCACGAGCTGGAAAAGTACAAGGACAATATCCACCAGATGGAAGGCGTGGTGGATGTGCTGGGCAAGAACGCCGCGGATGCGGTGGGCTTGCTGGACGACGAGATCAATGCCACGGCCGCCAGCGTGCGCAGCCAGATGCTGGCCGAGATCATCGCGGCGCTGGTGATAGGCGTGCTGATCGCCTGGTACATCATCTCCTCCATCCGCCAACCCTTGCTGCAGATGCGCGATGCCAATCAGGAGCTGGCGGACAAGCGCAATCTACGGCTGCAATTGCCGGATTTCGGCAACAACGAGCTGGGCAGCGCCGCCGCCTCATTGGCCAAGCTGGTGGACAGCGTGCGCGCGGTGGTGGTGGAGTCGCAGGGCCATTCGGCGCAGTTGGCCAAGGCGGCCAATCAGCTGAATGTCGTCAGCGAGCATGTGTCGTCTGCGTCGGCGCATCAGTCTGAGGCCGCATCCAGCGGCGCGGCCGCCATCGAGCAGATGTCGGTCAGCATCAATCTGGTGGCGGACAGCACCCAGGATGTGGAGCGGCAGGCGCGGCAGACGATGGAGCAGGCCACAACAGGCAGCGAGCTGGCGCAGAAGGCAGCCGGCGAGATCCGCCAGATTGCCAGCACCATCACCGAGACCGCTACCGTGATGGACGGGTTGAACCAGCGCTCCGCCGACATTGGCGACATCGTGCGGGTGATCCACGACATCGCCGATCAGACCAATCTATTGGCGCTGAACGCGGCCATCGAGGCGGCGCGCGCCGGCGAAATGGGCCGCGGCTTCGCCGTGGTGGCGGACGAAGTGCGCAAGCTCGCCGAACGCACCAGCCAGGCCACCACCGAGATTTCCGGCCATATCGACGGCGTGTTGGCCGATACCCAGCGCGCCTATCAGAGCATGCAGCAGGCCAATGACAAGATTGAAACCGGCGTAGTCAGCGCTTCCAGCGTGGCGGATGCGCTGCAGCAGATCCGCGAGCTGGCCGAGCATTCGGTGCACCGCATCGCCGACATCGCCAATGCGATCAAGGAGCAGAGCCTGGCCAGCCAGGAGGTGGCGCGCAATGTCGAGCAGATCGCGCAGATGAATGGCCAGACCACGGAAGCGGCCGGCGAGGCCAGCGCGCTGGCCAGCGAGCTGCAGGCTTTGTCGCATGAGCTGGACGCCTGCCTGCAGCGCTTCCGTACTTGAGCCGGCTGCGGGTCACGCGCATCCCAAGCCCCGGCCATGCGCCGGGGTTTTTGCATGATGGTCCTGGATTTTGAATCCGCGACAGTGCGGCACGGCTGATGGGAGCCAGGTTCAAGTCCATCCCAGCGCCGCCAGCGTGTTGGCGTAGAGCGCGTCTCGCAGCGGGGAGACCTCCATGCCGCGCAACTCGGCCAGCACGGCGACAAAGCGCGCCAGCTGCGCCGGCTCGTTGGGGACGTCCTGGGCGTATTCCGGCCGGATGTCCGGCGCGTCGGTTTCCAGCACCAGGTTGGACAGCGGCAAGGTGGCGGCGAGTTGGCGGATGCGGCGCGAGCCGCTGTAGGTCATCGCGCCGCCGAAACCCAGCTTGAAGCCCTGGCGGATGAAGGCCTGGGCTTGTTGTTCGCTGCCGTTGAAGGCGTGCGCGATGCCGCCTTCCACCTTTTGCTCGCGCAAATGCTTCAGCACTCGGTCCACCGAGCGGCGCACATGCAGCACCGCCGGGAGGCCGTGCTTGCGCGCCAGCTTCAGTTGCTCCACCAGCAGCGCCTCCTGCCGCATCGGGTCCAGCTCGGGAAGATAGAAATCGAGGCCGATTTCACCGACGGCCACCGGCGCATGCGCCGCCAGCGCGGCGTCGAGCAGAGCCAAGTGATCGTCCAGATGCTGGCTCAGATAAATCGGGTGCAGGCCGAAGGCGATCCAGCAGCCGTAGCGTTGGCGCATCGCCAGCACGTCGTCGAAATTGCCGGCCGTCACTGCTGGCACCAGCAACTGGCCGACGCCGGCTGCCTGCGCCCGCGCCACCACGCCGTCGATATCCGGCCGCAGCTCCGGCGCGTCTAGGTGGCAATGGCTGTCTATCAGGCAGGCGGCGGCCGGCAGCGGGTCGAAACGCATCACAGTTTCCAGGTGAAGCCCAGCAGGGTTTGCCAGCCTGCGGTGTGGCTGCCGGTATTCTCGGCCGCCCAGCGGCTGCCGGCGCCCAGGTCCAGCGTCCAGTGCTTGGCGAGCGGATGCGACATCACCAGCAGCAGATTGCTCTGCTCCAGCTGCCAGCCGGGGCCGTCATCGCTGTGATTCAAGCCCAGGCGGCGTTTCTGGTTGGCCAGGCTGGCCCAGCCCAGCACCGAGAATTTCTGTCCCATCCAGTCGCCCAGCGGCGCGTCCAGCGTGGCCGCCAGCAGTTGCCCCGGATGGCTGCTGCCGATGCGGCTGGCGTAGCCGAAGGACAGGCTGCCGTCGCGCGGCAGGTCGAAGCCGTAGCGCGCCAGCGCCAGGCTCTGCGACACACCGCCGCCCAGGCTCCACGCCGGCTCGCTGGCCACGCCCAGCGACACCCAGCCGCCCGGCGCCGGCAGCGCCCAGCCGCCTTCGCCGTCCTGGATGTACAGGGCGCCGAAGCGGGTGCGGTACTGCATGTCCACGCTGGGCTGCAGCCGCGACGAGTTGCCGTAGTCGGTCTTGCGGGTCATCAGCTCCGTGCTGATGGACAAGTCGAGGTCCTTGCCGTCGTCGGCGCGACAGGGCAGGGCAGACAACAACATGCCCGCTGTGAGAAGGCAAATAATAGGTTTCATCGCGGCGGAGGTCTCTGGGTCTTTATGTTTCATTTTGAGCATACGCGTTCAACCGCATGATGGCGGCTATCTCGGCGCGGAGGCGTCGATGTTCATGCGGTTTCCTCCGTCTGCAGCTGCTGCAACAGATATAGCCGCTGGTAGATGCCGCCCAGCCGCATCAGCTGTTCGTGGTCGCCGGTTTCGGCGATGCGGCCGTGGTTCAGCACGATGATGGTGTCGGCGTCGCGTATCGTGGACAGGCGGTGGGCGATGGAGATCAGCGTGATCTTGCCGGCCAGCCGCGTCAGCGCCTGCTGCACCAGCTGTTCGGTTTCGCTGTCGATGTGCGAGGTGGCTTCGTCCAAGAGCAGGATGCGCGGCTTGCCTGCCAAGGCGCGGGCGATGGCGATCAGCTGCTTCTGGCCGCTGGACAGCCGCGCGCCGCTTTCGCCCATATCGCTGTCGTAGCCATTTTCCAGCGACAGGATCAACTCGTGCACGTCGGCGGCGCGGGCGGCGTCCTCGATGGCCTGTTGCGACAGGCCGCGCCCCATGTCGATGTTTTCCCGCGCGCTGGCCGCCAGCAGGAACGGGTCCTGCGGCACCAGGCCGATGCCGGCGCGGAAGGCGGCGTCGCTGATGGATTCCAGCGGCTGGCCGTCGATCAGGATGTCGCCGTGCTGCGGCCGGTAGAAGCGCAGCAGCAGCGACAGCAGGGTGGACTTGCCGCTGCCGGTATGGCCGACGATGCCGACGAAGCCGCCGGCTGGTATCTCCAGGCTCAGCTCGTGCAGCACCGGGTGTTCCGGCTGGTAGCCGAAAGTCAGCTGGCGGAAGCTGACCGCGCCGGCGGCGATGCGGCCGTCTGCGCCGGGCTGCTGCGCGGCGGGCTCCCGCAGCAGGTGGCTGACGCGGCTGGCCGCCACTACGGCCTGCTGCAGCTGGCCAAACTGCAGCGTGATCTGGATCAGCGGCTCCACCACGCGGCCGATATAGCCGACGAAGGCGTACAGCACGCCGATTTCCACGCCGCCCAGCTCGCGCGCGCCGTAACTGTAGATCACGGCGATCAAGAGCAGCACGTTGAGCAGGTCCAGCGCCGGACGCAGCAGCCAGGCGTTGGCATTCAGCTCGCGCAGCCGCGCCTGGTAATAGCGCTGGTTGGTGTCGTCAAAGCGGCCGATGAAGCGGCCCTCGGCATTGCTGGCTTGCAGCACGGAGATGCCGGCGATCGACTCCGCCATCTGCGCGTTGATGTCGCTGCGCAGGGCGCGCGCGCGCGCCACCGACGGCGCGCTGAGCCGCTGGTACAGCCAGATGATGGCGAATGTGGCCGGGAACAGCAGCAGCGTCACCAGCATCAGCCGCCAGTCCAGCCAGGCCATGGCCGCCAGCGCGCCCAGCACCACGATGCTGCTGTTGAGGATGACGAACAGCGCCTGCACATACAGCGCTTTGACCGACTCGGTGTCGTTGGTGACGCGGCTGACCAGCTGGCCGGTGATGGCTTGGTCGAAAAAGGCCATGGGCAGGCGTATGACATGGCCGTACACGCGCTCGCGCAGCCGAACCACCGCGCGCATGGCCACGCCGGCCAGCCGCACCAGCTGCTGGTAGCGCAGCACGGCGGCCGCCACGCCCAGCAGCAGGCTGCCGGCCAGCAGGCCGGCGATGGCGCCCCATTCCAGCCGGTGCGGCAGCAGATAGCTGTCGATGAAGATCTTGCCCAGCAAGGGGGCGGCCGCTTCCAGCAGGGCGGCGATCAGCAGCCAGCCGCCGCCGCGCCACAGATGGTTCAAGTCGGGGCGGGCGGCGTCGGTCAACAGGGCGACGGCCTCGCGGGTTTGGGTGCGGGTGGCGTCAGATTTCATCGAGGCTGGCCTCCAGTTGTTGATAGCGCCACTGGCTGGCGTACCAGCCATCGCCTTGCAGCAGTTGCTCGTGGCTGCCTTGTTCGGCGATGTGGCCGTGGTGCAGCGCGATGATGTGGTCGGCGTCGGCTACGGCGGACAGGCGGTGGCTGACGATGATGACGCTGCGGCCGCGCCGCGCCTCGCGCAGGTGTTGCAGGATTTGCGTCTCGGTCTGGGTGTCCACCGCGGACAAGGCGTCGTCCAGCAGCAACAGCGGCGCGTCGGCCAGCAGGGCGCGGGCGATGGCGACGCGCTGGCGCTGGCCGCCGGACAGGGCCACGCCTTTTTCGCCCACGGGCGTGTTGTAGCCTTGGGGCAGGCGCAGGATGTCCTCGTGCACCGCCGCCAGCCGCGCCACGCGTTCTATCTCTGCCTGGCTGGCTTCCGGCCGCGCCAGCGCGATGTTTTCCGCCACGCTGGCGGAGAATAGGAAGGCCTCCTGCGGCACCCAGCTGATGGCGCTGCGCAGCGTCGCCAGGCGGTAGTCGGCGATGTCCACGCCGTTCCAGCGGATATTGCCTTGCTGTAGCGGGTATTGCCGCAGCAGCAGCTTCAGCAGCGTGGACTTGCCGCTGCCGGTGGGGCCGACCACGCCCAGCGTGCGGCCTGGCGGCAGGTCTATGGACACTTGGCGCAGCGCGGCGGCGGCGTCCGGCGCGTAGTGGAAAGTCAGCTTGTCGAAATGCAGGGCGCCGGGCGTCAGATCGGCGCGGGTGCCGCTGTCCGCCACATCGAGCTCGGCGTCCAGCGTCGGTTGCAGCCGCTGCCAGGCGGCGGAGCCGCGCTGCAGCAGCGACAGCACCCAGCCGGCGGCGAACATCGGCCAGATCAGCTGCACCAGATACATATTGAAGCTGGTGAGCGCGCCTATGGTCAGCTGGCCATGCCATACCAGATAGCCGCCCACCGTCAGCGCGATGGCGGTGGCGGAAACCAGGGATACGCCCACCACCGGCTCGAACGCCGCCTCTCCGCGCTGCGCCTCGAAGCTGCTGTGAGCGGCAGCCTCGGCCAGTTGCGCCAGCTCGGCGTCGTTGCGCGCTTCCAGCCCCAGCGCGCGCAGCGTGCGCACGCCGCTGAGCGTTTCCTGCACGTGATTGTTGAGCTTGCCGAAGCGCTTCAGCGCCTCGTCCCAGTGATGGTGGATGTATTTGGCGATGCGGGAGAAGGCCCAGGCCATGAAGGGAAACGGCAGCAGCGCGGCCAGCGCCAGCCGCCAGTCCACGCCCAGCGTCATCATGCCCAGCACCAGCACCAGGGACAGCGCGCCGTCGAAGCCGGCCAGCATGGCCTCGCCGGCGGCCATTTCCACCGAGTCGATGTCATTGGTGGCCAGCGCCATCAAATCGCCGGTGCGCTGGCTTTGGAAAAAGCCCGGCCCCTGGCGCGACAGCTGCTTGTAGAGCCGGGTGCGCAGCTCCACGCCCAGCTGGTAGGACACGGAAAACAGCTGCAGCCGCCAGCCCACGCGCAGGAAATAGATGGCCAGGCCCATGCCCAGCAGCCAGGCCAGCTGCCCCAGCAGCTCGTCGCCGGACAGCTTGCGCGCCACCAGCGCATCCACGATGTGGCCCACCTGGCGCGGGATCATGACTGTCAGCACCGCCACCGTCGCCAACATCAGCGCCGCCAGGATGTAGGAGCGCCAGTGGCGCGTGACAAAGCTGAATAACAGACGGGACAGGGTCATGGACGGACCAGGCTAAGTGGGGGAGTGGTCCATTCTATGGTAAGGCCATTGTCATTGCTACCTTCTATCAATGAAGGTAGATGCCCTGGCGCGGCGGCGGCGGCTGCAGCGGCAAACCCTGCATCTCGCGCAGCGACGCTTCTATGGTGTGGCACAAGGTCGCCAGCGGCAGGTCGTTGCCTTCGGTGCCGAACGGCTCTTCCAGTTCTTCGGCAATCTGTTCCAGCGCGAAATAGGTGTAGGCGATGAAAACCGCGATCGGCGGCGTCAGCCAGCCTATGCTGGTCACCAGCCCGGCCGGCAGCAGCAGGCAATAAATGGTGATGGTGCGGTTCAGCAGCACGCGGTAGGTGAAGGGCATGGGGGTGGAGGCGATGCGCTCGCAGCCGCCCAGGATTTCCGACAGCGTGTTCAGATTGCGGTCCAGCGCGTGCCATTGCAGTTCGCTGAGCTGGCCGGCGCGCTGCAGCCGCTGCGCTTCGCGGCCCAGCCAGACCAAAATCAGGGCCGGGCGGAAACTTCCGGCCAGCACTTTTTCCAGGGCCTCCGCCGGCAACAACCGGCGCAGCTGCGCCTCCGCGTCCTGGCCGCGCAATTGCGCTTTCAGGGCGTAGGCAAAGGCG
The DNA here is from genome assembly GCF_002902845.1 of Chromobacterium sinusclupearum. Classification (GTDB taxonomy): domain Bacteria; phylum Pseudomonadota; class Gammaproteobacteria; order Burkholderiales; family Chromobacteriaceae; genus Chromobacterium; species Chromobacterium sinusclupearum. The sequence continues at coordinate 292,121 of NZ_PPTF01000073.1, read as the reverse complement.
CACACGCCGTCGATGAAACGGCTGCTGTCGTCGTTGTCTCCCAGCGCGGCCAGCATTTGCCGGGTCAGCGAGCGGCTGGCGATCAGCAGCGCGCCCCATAGTTTGCGGGCTTCCCAGAAGCGGTCGTAGCTGACGGAGTTGCGAAAGCCCAGGAAGATGGCCAGCGATACGCCCAGCAGCGTGAAAGTGGGGATGCTCAGCGAAGAGTCGCGCAGGCTTTGCAGCCACCAGTGACGCAAGCCGGCGGCGACCAGTCCCACCGCCAACACCATCAGCAGCCGCGGCCAGATGCGCGGCAGCACCGAGCCATGCCAGACGAACAGCAGGCGGAACCAGGAGGGAATATGGCGAACGATCATGGAGGAAAAATGCTTGTCATAAAGACTGAATGTTACACAAATGTATGCCGCCTTATTGTATCCATTTGGCCTGTCGGCTTATCACCAAGCGTCGGCGGTGAGGCTGCAGCTTGGCGCATTCATTTAATGTCAAATAAATTTAGTGTGTATTTTTAAGCATTTTTTAGAATTGATTTTCCTGTTTTGGCGAGTGAAGTGTAAAATAGCGGTTACAAAGTTTGATTTGATTGGTTCGGACGGATATAGTCTGCCGCGTTATCCACAAAGCAAAGGTTCATCGTGAACAACGACGGGTGTAGTCGATCCTTCATCGACACGTCGCTTTGCGGGATTCGCGCAGTCTGATTCTTCTACTGTCGCATCCTGCAAGCCAGGGTGTGGCGTCATTGGCCCTCGGGCCTCCGCTCTCTCCTCTTTTGCCTTCGGGCAGCGCCGGCCGGCCTTGGGCCCGCCGCATCGCATCCGCCAGTTCCTATTGAACCGGAGCTACCGGCAAGCGCCGCCATTGCGGCTGCCTGTCAGCTTCTTCCCTTGATCCGCTACACGGAGATTTCGATGTCTGAAGAACCAGAACCTCGACCGTGCCGGCCGGAGCCCTTGTCCCGCTGACCTAGGTCTTGGCGGGCGGTGGCAGTCCCGTCGGCATGACCCGGAAATGGGCGCGGCCTAGTCTCGTCTGTCTCTCCCCTTTTTGAATTTTCCGTTGCTATACGGAGGAAACCTTGCGTCTATCGTTGGCAGGCGCGTGTTTTTTCCAGAGGCAGGGGGATGTGCGTCCGGATGAAACGCATCGGCGCGCATGTGAGGGGAAGTTGCAAGATTTCTGCCGCACTAAAAAGTCCGGGCACGTTCATTCTGTAAGCGTTTCTGCTGTCGCTGTATTGGATAGGTATCTGATTTAAAAAACTTGTCTGAGAGTAGTGGCGCATTTTTTGATGAAACGCCAAAAAATATCCATTTTACATTAAAATTGTTAAAACTGAAGATTTGCTTTTGCGCGAATTCCCGGCAGCTGGGATGGATCATTCTGATCGGGGCGCATCTGCAATTTGGAAAGGCAACGCCAAATGAACCAAGCAAGCAAAATCTACATGACTGACGCGCAAGGCATGCGCTGGGTAAACGCTGATTACGTGAAGGAAGTGGCGGACGATATCTCCGACTTCGGCGGCAACCACGCGATCGATGGCAATGATCTGGACATGAAGCGCGACAGCATCTGGCGCATTTTCCGGGTGCGCGCCATGTGGCTGCTCATCCTGACTGCCTTTGGCATCTTGACCAGCAGCATCATTGCCGGTCAGACCGAGCTGCTGGACCAAGCCATCATTCTGGCGGCCTTCCTGCCGGCCATCGTGGACATGGGCGGCAACTCCGCCAGCCAGGTCGCCACGCTGGTCATCCGCTCCATCGCGCTGCAAGACTTGAAGGTCCGCGCCAAGGATGTGTTCCTGGTGTTGAAAAAGGAAATCGTGATTGCCTGCATGCTGGCTTCCGTTGTCGCGGTTGCCGAGGTGGTGATGGCCCATTTCACCAAATCTCCGGGCGGCGACATTCTGCTGGTGGTGGGCGTATCCATGTTCGCCTGCACCCTGACCGGTTCGATTATTGGCGCTGTCCTGCCGTTTGCCGCTAAACGGTTCGGCGCCGACCCGGCCACCCTGTCCTCGCCTATGCTCACCAGCATTTGCGACTTCGTCGGCGTGCTGATCTACCTGGGCTTCGCCATGGTGATTCTGGGCGGTAATCTGGTGTAAGCGCTTATCGTGGGCTGGTTTGCATCCGCCGCGTAAAGAAAAAGGCCGTCCCAGCGTGGACGGCCTTTTTGCGTGCCGCTATGCGCTCAATCCCACTCCAGCGCGCCTTTTTTCCATTCGTAGAAAAAGCCTATGGTCAGGAAAGCCAGGAATACCGCCATCGCGCCCAGGCCAAACAGGCCCAGCTCGTCTTTCAACGTCACCGCCCACGGAATCATGAAGGCCACTTCCAGATCGAACAGGATGAACAGGATGGCCACCAGGTAGTAGCGCACATCGAAGCGTCTGCGCGCGTCGCCAAAGGCCTCAAAGCCGCACTCGTAGGGCGACAGTTTTTCCGGGTCTGGCCGGTTGGGGCCCAGCAAGCGGCCCGCCAGCATAGGCAGAACCCCCATCAGCAGGCCCACCACGATGAACAGCAAGATGGGGAAGTAGTTTTCCAGCATGGCTATCGATTCCTGTTGCGATGACTAAACAGGAATAGACCGCGGCAGGCCGCCAAGTGCCTGCGCCAAGGGTAAACGTTTGGTAAAAGCCGGATGGCATGGGCCGGCGGTTATAAAGGCGCAGTTTGTGGGTGAGCAAACTGCCTTGCTGGGAACCATGCCTCGACCATTCGCCGGGCGGCGCGGGAGCATTACTGACCCAGGCGCGGCAGCCGGCCTGAAACCGCCATAACAAAGGCCATCCGCTTGGGGATGGCCTGAGTTGATGTTGTCGCGCAGTGCGCTGGCAATCTGGCGTCGCAGCCGCTTGCCGTCTCGCAGTTTGACCGTAGCCGGAGTCCTCGCCGGAAGAGCGGTCTGGTGGGATGCTGCGGATGGCGGTGGGGCGCGGCGCAACCAATCAAGATGAGGGATCGGAAGGTTCGCCTGGATTTGCCGCTAACTGTCTCTCCGTGGTGAGATGATCGGGCCTGCTGGCCTTTATATCGGTCTTTTATGGCTGGCCTAAATAGCTGTTTTCATTATTTTTTGTTACGCCTGGTGCGGTTCTTGTACGGCGTCTCGCCCGCTGGCGCCGGCTTTGCCTATGGCCCGCTGCCATCCGGTCGCAATGGCTTCATCCCATTGGCCGCCGCCGCTTAGCGTCTCCATTCCTCCGCATGGGCGTTGCCCGCCAAGCAGGCTTTTTGTCCTTCCGCTTTCCCTTTACAGCTGCTACGTTTATGTCATTGTCAAGCAATGACTGGAGGGGAATGTGAAATCGATACTGGCCATGGCCTGTCTGCAGCTCTCCCTGGCGCTGCTGCCGCAAGGCGCGAGTGCGGAAGCGCCGATTCGCGCCGCCCAGCAGCAGGCAAACTATCAAGCCACCCGCGATTATTACCAGCAATTGGTCAGCAACGGCGGCCGGCTGGCGGAGCTGGGCCTGCTGATGAACATGATGCCCAAAGGCGGCGACCTGCATCACCACTATACCGGCGCGCTGTATGTGGAAACCTATCTGGACTGGGTGGACAAGCAACAGTACTGCATCTACCGCGCCACGCTGAAGATAGAGACCAAGCCGCAGCAGGCTGCGGCCCAGCCCGGCAACGAATGCCTGAGCGCCGAGCAGCTCAAGGAGGACAACGGCCTGTACCGCAAGCTGCTGACGGTGTGGTCGGACAAGGACTTCTACAACCACAGCCATGACCAGCCGCCGCCGGACAAGCAGTTCTTCGATACCTTCGGCTACTTTGGCGCGGCAGCCGGCTATTCCCCGCGCGAAGGGCTGCAGCTGCTGAAAGCGCGCGCCAAGGCCGAAAACCTGCAATACCTGGAAACCATGCTGCGCGGCGCGCCGGCCGGCGACAACAGCAAACTGGCCGCCGCGCTGGACAACCTGCCGGCAGGCATGAGCGCGGACCAGATCGACCAGGCGCTGGGCCAGGCCATGGACAAGCTGGCGGCGGACGCGGCGACGCAGGACATGATCCAGCAGTATCGCCAGCAACTGGCCGGCTACGCCCAGGGCATGGACGATGCCGACTTCACCCTGCGCTTCCAGACTTATGTCTCGCGCAATAATTCGCCATCGGCCACCTTTGCCGCCCTGTACGCAGGCTTTGCCGCCGCCCATGGCAACCCGCTGGTGGTGGGCCTGAACATTGTCGGCCCGGAAAACGGCATCGTGGCGATGCGCGACTACGCGCTGCACATGCGCATGATCCATTTCCTCAAACAGCGCATCCCCGACGTGAAGCTGGCCTTGCACGCCGGCGAACTGGTGCTGGGCATGGTGCCGCCGGAAGGCCTGCGCGACCATATTCGGCTGGCGGTGGAACTGGCCGGGGCCAACCGCATCGGCCACGGCATAGACATCAGCCATGAAGAAGAAGCCGACCGCCTGCTGGCCGAGATGCGCCGCCGCGATGTGGCGGTGGAGATCAATCTCACCAGCAACGAGTTCATCCTGGGCGTGCAGGGCGCGGCGCATCCGGTGCTGCTGTATCGCCGCTACGGCGTGCCGTTTGTGATCTCCACCGACGACGAAGGCGTGTCGCGCAGCGACATCGGCAATGAATACCTGCTATACGCCAGCCGCTACAAGCCGTCGTATGAGGAACTGAAGCGCACGGTATACCGCAGCATCCGCTATTCCTTCCTTAGCCCGGCAGATAAAACCCGGCAGCTGCGTCAGCTGGATGGCCGCTTCGCCAGCTTTGAGGCGCGGGTGGCGGCGCTGCGGCGGCTGGATCAAACCCGCTGACGGGAAACGCCGTCCTTGCTGGAGAAGCGGCGGCGGTTTTGCATATTAGCGGCGGATGCGCGTCTGTTGCGGTGTTTTGGCCGCGCATTCGCCGATGAAGTGCCAGCGCAGATAATCCGCGCTGTCCGCCAGATTGGACACCCGCCACGGGCGGTAGCCGGTGGCGCAAACGCCCACCGTGGCGTTGCCCAGGCGCGGCGCGGGCAGCCCCACCAGCATGGCGGCCCGTTGCCGGGCATCCGGGATGGTGGCTTCGCCGCGCCAGTGGCGGCAGCTTGCGCAGTCGTTATGCTTGGCGGCCAGCCGTTCGGCTTGCGGGCGCGGCAGGTGTGCGTCGAATTCCAGAATCGCCGCCCGCTCTTCAAATGCCTCCACGTCGTCGGCGTAGGCGTGCTCTGGGTGATGGACATAAAGATGGGCATCCAGCGCCGCAATCAACTCCGCCGCCGGCACGCCGTCCTCGTGAAGCTGGCGGCCCAGCGTTTCCAGCCAGCCGGCGCGGTCGTCGTCGCGCCAGCGCTCCAGCCGGCAGATGCGCTCGGCTCGGGCTTGCAGCGGCGCCGGCAGGATGGCGGGTGCAATCGCGCTGTCGATGGCTATGGAGAAAGCGTGCATGCCCTGCCTTTCTGTCGGAGTGGAGGCGGAAAGTCGGCGCAGGGCCGGTTTACGCCATAGGGTGCGACAGAAAATATGACGGGGCGAGCAGACAGGGTTCAGCGCTGACAAGCTGGAAAGGCAAAGCATTTGCCGCGCCGGTCAGCGACCTGCATGCCGCTTATTCAATGGCGCTGGGTCGTGGCGCGGCGCAGGAGCTGATGGGCGCTGCGTCGGATGAGCAGCCGGAGCGTTATGCCGCGGCCTCGCCTATGCAAGGCTTACCGCGAGGTATTCGGCAACTGATCGTCCACGCCATCGACGACAGCGCCATGCACATCGAGCGGTCGCGGACTGACGCGGTGGCGGCGCGGTTTGGCGGGCTTGAGGAGCGCCTGGCGCTACAGCGGTTTTAGCCGTTTGATTTCCATCACGCCGCTGATTTCGCTGTAATAGAAAAAATCGGAAGCGTTATTTTTCAGCCAGGGAATGCTGACGCGAATACGTTTGGGCACTTGGCAAAATAAGTCGTCATCCTTTCCCGCGCAGCTCGCCGCTGCGCTGCCCTTTGCCGGCCATCCCATGTTCTGCCAGAAGATCGCCCGTTCTTTCGCTCATTGTTGGGCTTGGCTTAGTTCAGCCAACTTGCAGGGCTGGTCTACAAGGTGAGTCAATTTGTTTGGATTGCGCATGACATACAGGGCCGATATTTTTTCGGCATGATTGGATGCTATGGCAACGCTCATATAAAGCCGGTCCTGTTGCCAAAATAGTATTCCCGGCATGCCATTGATGACTTGTATCTGCAGTTTTATTTGGGATTTTTTTGCGTTTCGCCAGATTCCCTGGATCAACCTTGAAACCGGACGGGCACCAGTCAAAGGCGCCAGCAGTGCCGATGCTTGGCCACCGCCATCTGCCATGTAGGTCACATCCTCCGCCAACAACTTGGCAAGCTCATCGGTATTTCCGCTTTCCAGTGCAGCAATGAATGCCTTGGATAGTGTTTCCGCGTTGTTTGGCTGTGACAGTAGACTGCTTGGTTCCTGCTGTAGGCGTCTTTTGGACCGACTGACCAACTGACGGCAAGCGAGCGGGCTGCGCTGTACGATTTGTGAGATTTCCGCATAGTCAACATCGAATACCTCGCGAAGAAGAAAAGCAGCACGCTCTAATGGCCCCAAGCGCTGCAAAGCAAGCAGCCAGCCATAAGAAACCAGTTGCGCTTGTTCAGCACGCCCTTCCGGCCCTACACAATCGTCATGTTTCGAGAGTGGCTCGGGCAGGCAAATGCCTATGTATTGTTCGCGCCGAGCTTGCGCTGAGCGTAGTTTGTCCAGACAAAGATGTGTAGTGATGCGCGTTAGATAGGCCGCAGGCTGATCAAGCTCATCCAGCTTGCAGGCACTCCACCGCAGCCAGGCATCCTGAACCACGTCCTGCGCATCCGCTCTCGAACCCAACATCCTGTAAGCCAGAGCCAGCAAGCGTGAGCGATGTTCCATAAATACAGGCAAGTGCATGCAATGAGGCTCCGCGATGGCTTGAGTTGTCACAATGATACGGCCTGTCTCGTCATAAGGGTTTACTTGGTCACACTTGGAGATACCCTATGGCGAGAAGCCAACCCCGTATCCTTATTCTTGGCGGCGGTTATGCCGGCTTGCATCTGGCGCGCCTCTGCGCAACACACTTCAGCCGGATAGCGAGCATCACTCTTATCGATGCCTCGGATCATTGGTGCGAGCGCATCCGCTTCCACCAGCTGGCTGCGGGTCAAGAGCTGCCTCGATACGCTTATGCGCAGATACTCTCTTCGCTCAATGTGGAATTTGTTCAAGCCCAGGTAGAGAGTATCCAGCCCAAGGAGCGCAGCGTTACAGCTCGCAGCAGTAATGGAAACCTTCAGGCAATCGATTACGATTATCTAGTGCTGGCGCTTGGAAGCCGTATTGTTGCGCCACCGGGGCTGCAGAGCATGCTCACCCTGAACGACGCGGCGCAGGCAGAGATTATTCATGACCGCCTAAAAGCTATCAGCAAACCGAAAGTCCTATTGGTCGGCGCCGGGCTATCAGGATTGGAATGCGCGTTCGAGCTGGCGGAGACCTATCCAGAGGCCCGCATTACCCTTGCCGATTCAGGCAGGCTAAGACCAATGAATCAGCCCGGTGGGTTCAGTCGGGAAGCCATTCAGTACTTGCAGGCTGCGGCTGAAAGGTTGGGTATTGACTGGCGATCTGATTCCCGGGCAATTGCCAGCGGCAATGAGGTCGTCACCTTTGCCGACGGAACGACCGAAGCCTTTGACTTGTGCGTGTTGACTGCGGGATTCCGCCCATCGCCATTGATTTCGGCTGCTGGTTTAGAGGTGGATGAGCGCGGTTGCGCGCTTGTAGAGACTGACCTCAGTTGCAAAGGCTATCCAGAAGTCTTGGCTATCGGTGACTGCGCCGCCATCAGCACGGCCAGTTCCGGCCCGTTGCGGATGAGCTGCGCCGCCGCTCTGCCCGCCGCAATGGGCGCTGTCAATACGCTTGTTGCCCGCTTAAACGGGGAATTGGCGCCTGAGTTCGCATTCCATTATGTGTTCCGAAACGTCAGCATTGGCCGACATGATGGTTTGATCCAGTTTGTCAGCAGCCACGATATCCCTATGTCTGAAATATGGACCGGGCGCAAAGCGGCAGAGTGGAAAGATTTTATTTGCAAGTGCACAGTCGCGGAATTGGGTTTAGGAGAAGAACCCTTGATGCCTCATGAGCCGCCGCAAAACATTTTTCCAGGGCTGCTTGCCATGCAGAAACTCTATGAGACGCCTCGTCGCAGCGGAGAGATGCGAACAGAGCACGGCTTTACCACGGGCTGAGAAGTTGGCTTGACCCAGCTTCCGCATCTTTTTGACTGCTAGATGGCTTGGATCCCAAGAGCGGTAACCTGCGTTTGCCGCTCTTGGCTCAAGTCGGAGTCCTGGATTCAGTAGGCATTGCAATGAACGACAAACAACCGCACGGCCTGCGCCGTGCGGTTGTTCCCTGCGCGTGATGTTTTGTGTTGCTTACAGCACGCGGGTGAGCAAGGTCAGCGATTCGCCCATGCGTTTATCCAGCGGCTCCAGCAATTCCTTGATGCGGCTGGATGGCAGGCGCACGTCGTCGCCCAGGCAAGCGAGCAAATCGATCACCGACTGCAAACCCAATTGGCCATGGGCGAGGTGGCAGATGGACTCCACCACCGCCTGCTCGATGTCGTGGCACAAATGCGCCACGCGCGCGGCCGGCTCTCTGACCTTGGCTTGGTCCTTGCTTGCCAATTGCTCTTGCAAGGCGGCAAAGGCTTCATGCAGCCGGGTCATGGCCAGCAGGCTGGGCGGATGCGTGGGGACTTGATTGTGCAGCAGCCAACGGCTGCGGGCGGGGTGACGGTTTTTCAGGGAAACGGCAAGGTGAGACGAACTGCGGGTGATGCTAGGCATGGCAAAACCCTCCGGTGAAGTGTGCATTTTCCTGCCACTCCCGACGCCAGGCGGGGTGGCAGGCGCATGGCGGGATTGGCGTACCGGCTTCACCTCCGGCGCATCTTTCGATGCTCCCACCACCGCCCGCCATAAATTGCGCGTAGCAATGGTGTCTAGGACTGGTGCGAGTGAACGCAGCAGTCCCCGGTGAAGTATCGGGACGCCAATCCCGATGCCGCTATTGAACGGCACAGGTGAGATTATCCGGAGGGAAGGCTTGCGAGGCAAGGGAATAGGGTGGAAAACCGGCTGTATTTTGAAGCAGTAAGTAGAATCCGCTGCGCGGATGATGGTTTTCAATGCCGGGGCTGCTCGGCGGCAGGCTTGAAGGGACGCGGGTGCGTCGCAAATGTGCCAGTTGTTTACGGGCATTGTACTGAGTCGGCGTATCCGATTGTTGAACCGAACCGACTTGCCCCTATCCCATCAGCGCAAGCCGACTCCGAAGCCCTTTCCAAGGTTTTAAGCCGCCTCCTGTTTGAGCGGGGCGACGTTAGCGCCCCGCGAGTTTGGCGGCGCCTTGGAAATGGCTTTGGAGGCGGGGTTTCGCAGCGCTGTTGGGTCGCCTTTTCTTTCGTCTATTTCTTTTGGCGAAGCAAAAGAAATGGACCCGTCAAGCCGGGCAGAACCGGCACTTAAATAGTTGTCCGCGGAGCGGACGCAAAACTAATCGACATTACGCGGTAAGCGTTGGGCTTCGCGTGGCTCAGCCCAATCCAGCCTACAGCCCTTGATGGGATTGGGCACGTCGTAAACGTGCTTGCGTTTTGCGAGTCAGAGTCTCTATCGAAAAGTTTGATTAAATCATTGTTATTATTTAATTTTTAAGGATGTGGGAAATGTTTCTATACGCAAAAATATACACATTATGAAATGGCAGCTTTCGACCCAATGCAGCCATTTAGCCGTCAGAGGCTTAGCGGAAGGTACAGTGTGAAGCTGCCTGTACGGTTACTCTGTGATATTAGTTGCGCCAAAACGGAAGCTGGCTTTCTTCTTCCGCTTTGTCCCTCAATCCGGGTTTAACGTCCAAGGTATGCTACACCCGACTGACGCATCAGCATTAATTTGTTGGCATACACTTGATAGGTTCGCTAGCCTGGACATCATCGATGATTTATTTAAGATTTTGACCATACATGCTCACCCTTACTCCTCCATCATGGAGTCGGTGCACAGGGAATGATAATCCACATGCATTACATTCACAATCAACAGTCGACCCAGCGTCAGCGTGAAGTTTGGTGTTGTTAACGTTGGCGCATACTGGGCAAGTTACGGATTCCATTTTTAAGGAGGAAGCCTTTTCAGCCTTTTCAAAAGGTTTGTGAATTGTCACTCCCTCCCTTGTTCGATGAAGATGGAATCGTTGTCCGCAGTTTGGGCATATCGGGTGGGCGGAGTGTCCTGGCTGGTCGCCCAACCTGGATGTAACTTTGTGCTCACAAAAAGGGCAGTTTACTTCTGCTGTATTGGATTCTTGAATTCGGCTTTCTTCTTGTTTAATCTCATTAACTGAATCCTGTTTGGCGCGTAACAATTCAAGAAGCTTGCTAAGTTGGATTATGTAAAATGCTTTCCCTTCTGAGGCTCTTCGATATTCATCCAATAGCTCAAAACGAGGCAAAAACCCATTTCCACCTGCGCGATGTTGCCAGTCGGCTTTCTCATCACCACTTACAAAAATGATGTCCTTCTTGTTTTCCATTCCCAGCTTGATTATGGTCTTCCATATTAGAAAATCGCCGACCCCCAAGTCATCTTTTCCTGAATCTTTGTAGCCAGGAGGGATGGAAAGATGTTGACGACGCAAAAGCTCTTCGAGAACATCATTATTTTCTCCATCAGTTTCGATAATTAGTTCTCTTGTAAAGACGTCCTTGTATAAACTATTGACTGGGTCACTCCACTCCCATGAGTTTATTTTGGAGATAAGTTCGGAATTTTCTTTTGCTATTTCTTTCTTGATGCTTTTTACTTTCTCGATTAGTTCATTTAGTTTTTTATATTCATCAATATCTTCCATTATGGGGAATGAGAATTTATCGATGGTTGCAATTCTGCTGACCTTATCAAGAAGGGCTTGCTGCAGTTCCGCAATTTTATTAGGGCGATTCTTTATAAATTCTCTTGCAACTTGAGCGGGAAGAAATATACGTTTTTCAGTTTTTAGCCTCTTATAAATTGCTATGATATCCATCAGACTGGCGGAGCCTGTACCATATGGAATCAGTAGCACATTTGTGTCGATAACGATATCGCCCGTCTTGATTGCCTCTTCAACGGAGTTGACTTGTGCACTAAACGCATCTGCGGCAGACGGAAGAACGTTTGAGGCTAGAAATACGCGCTCGATATCGCACGCTTCTACTATTTGGCTGTATTTCTTTGCATCGGAGGTCGTCATCGCGGCATGTCTTTTCATGTATTGGCTAACGTGCAATATACGCCGATGTCTTTGGCATGTCTCCACCTCGGTGGATATTAACTTCAGATGGAGGATGAACATCAAGGAGCGGTGTTCATGAGCAAACGACCGTTGAAGTTTGGAAGCTGACAATGGCACGCGACTTTACAATATCAGCTAAGGACGAGTTGCTGCTCTTGGTCCCCATAAGGCAGGTATCCGCCCCAAGCAGCCATCCGAATGGCTGCTCCGACTATTTCCGGTAGGGCGGCTCCTGACCGTCAGCAGTCGATTGTAACCGCAGCTTCCCCACTGCCCAGCCAGGCACACACACCTAAAATCCCCCCGAAACCGTGGATTGCCACCTAAGTCATTGTCCTGCAATGGCTTTTCGTCCACGGTTTGTCCACCACCTCTCCCCCTGATTCCGTGGGTGTTCCAGAAACCTAAATAAAATCAATGCCATGAAGGGAGGGGCGAATCCACCGTTTCCACCACATGGGCCGGCGAAACCGTGGATGCTTTTGGCATTATGAAATCCATTCCGTGGATTGTCCATCGCTTCCCTTTTCACTGCTTTCCTTCTCTATCTCTTTGTTTTTTATAAAAGAAGAAGAGAAGAAGAGGGGCGAAGCCGTAAAACGGCGATGTGGAAGAATCGGGACAAACCGTGGAAGTGGGAGGCGAAACCGTGGATTTCAGAGGGCAAACCGTGGATGGGTTGTTCTCAACAATCAATGACTTAGGTGGTGAAGAGGGGGCAATCCACGGAATTTTTTCACATCCTCCCACACCCAATGGCGTGGAAACCGGCGGATTCCGGCCGTTCTCGCTGGTTCTTGCGTGTCAATGTCATATTTCATATAGGGAAGGGTTTGCTGTTGCGCAGTTTGACCGGGGCAAAGCGTGACAGCCCACGCAAGGCGGGCTGTCGAGGGGGGACGGGCGGGAGGTTTGGGCTTAGGGCTGAACGTCCGGCGCGGCGTAGAGGCCCAGCTTTTCCAGCTGCGCCAGGCTGATGGCGGTGAGATGGCCCTGGCGGCGGCCATGGATGGTCTTCTAGACGCCATCGGCCAGCACTACCGGACTTTGCAGCAGCTGGCTCTTGAAGATGCGGCGCGCACAATAGACAACAAAAAACCGCAGGGCCTGCGCCGTGCGGTTGTTTTGCGTTGCATGATGTCTTGTGGTGCCCGGGGTCGGACTCGAACCGACACGCCTTGCGGCGGGGGATTTTGAATCCCCTGCGTCTACCGATTTCGCCACCCGGGCGACATCTGCGAGAGAACGAATCTTAACCTTCGCCGTCACGCTTGTAAATAGTTGCGGCTTAGTCTTTTTTCAGTTTCAGCGCGTAGTCGTACAGTTGCTTGCGGTTGGCGCCGCTGATCTGGGCCGCCAGCGTGGCGGCCTGCTTGGTGGGCAGGTCGGCGGCCAGGATTTGCAGCACGCGCATGGCTTCGGCCGGCGGGGCGTCGTTATCGGCTTCTACGGCCGGGGCGGCGTCGATGATCAGGGCGATTTCGCCGCGCTGCTGGTTGCTGTCGGCCTTCACCCACTCCAGCAGTTCCGCCGCCGGCAGCGCCTGGAAGGTTTCAAAGGTTTTGGTCAGTTCGCGCGCGATCATCACGCGGCGTTCGCCGCCCAGTTCCGCCACGATGTCCCCCAGCGCGTCCACGATGCGGTGCGGCGCTTCGTAGCAGACGGTGAGATGGGGGGCGGACAGCCATTGCTGCAGCGTTTTGCGGCGTTCGCCGCTTTTGGGCGGCAAAAAGCCGTGGAACAGGAAGGTGGGGGCGGTGAAGCCGCTGGCGGACAGCGCGGCGATGACGGCGCTGGCGCCGGGCAGCGGGCGCACCGGGTGGCCGGCGGCGCGCACGGCCTCTACCAGCCGCGCGCCGGGGTCGGACACGGCCGGGGTGCCGGCGTCGGATACCTGGACCACAATCTGCCCTTCGGACAGCCAGCGCACCACTTGTTCCGCCATGCCGCGCTCGTTGTGTTCGCGCAGGCTGACCAGCCGTTTGGCGCGGATGCCATAGGCGGACAGCAGCTGGCCGGTGACGCGGGTGTCTTCGGCGCAGACCACGTCGGCGGCTTCAAACGCCGCCAGCGCGCGCGCGCTGATGTCGGCCAGATTTCCAATGGGCGTGGCCACCACATATAATGTCCCGCTACAGAAACTATCCCTGGCGGCATCGATCAGGTGGGCGAACGAGTTATGCAAAGACTGACTCCGCTGTTATTGGTGAGCTTGGCGCTGACGTGGTTGACGCCCGCGCTGGCGCAAACCCCAGACTATATCATCCAAAGCAACGGCGCGCCGATGCGCGCGCTGCAGCAAGCGCCCGGCCAAACGCCGCGGCTGGCCCCCGCGCCGGCGCAGACGGCGCCTGCCGCGGCCGCCTTGCCCAGCCCCGCGCCAGCGGCCAGCGCGCCGGCCTTCCGGCCGGCGAACGGGCGGCCCAAGATCAAGATAGGGCTGATCCTGCCCAATGAATCGGCCGCGCTGGGCGAGGCGGCCGCCGTGGTGCGCAGCGGCGTGGAGGCTGCGGCCCAGGTGGACCAAAACGCCGAGCTGGTCAGCGTGGACGCGACTACGGACAATGTGGTGCAGCGCTATCGCGCGGCGGTGGCGGACGGGGTCAATGTGGTGATCGGCCCGCTGTCGCGCGGCGCCATCGCCCAGCTGGCGCCGTCGGTGACGGTGCCGACCCTCGCGCTGAATTCCATCGACCGCGACGCCGCGGCCAATGCCAAGCTATTTTCCTTGTCGTTGATTGTGGAGGGCGAGGCGCGCCAGCTGGCGCAACTGATGCGCGATGACGGCCGCGCCAACCCCTTGCTGGTGGTGGGCGGCGACGCCTTGTCGCAGCGCCTGGCCAAGGCTTTTGCCGATGAATGGCGCCGGCTGAACGGCAAGGACGCGCTGCGGCAGGCGTATGATCCCAACAATCTGCCGGCGTTGCTGCAGGCCAGCGGTCAGGCCGATTCCCTGGCCTTGGCGCTGGACGCCGCTCAAGCCGGCAAGCTGAAGGCGGCGCTGACGCCGGACCTGCCGGTATACGGCACCTCGCAGCTGAATGCCGGCGGCAATCAGCCGGAGCTGGCCGGCGTGCGCTTCATCGACATGCCGTGGTTCCTGATGCCGGATCATCCGGCGGTGAAGCGCTATCCGCGCCCGACAACGCCGCTGACCGCGCAGACGGAGCGGCTGTATGCGCTGGGCATCGATGCCTACCGTCTGGCGGTGCTGATGGCGGGCAGCCGTCCCGGCGCGTCGGTGAAGCTGGACGGCGTCACCGGCGATTTGAAGCTGGGCCGCGACCGGGTGTTCGAGCGGCAGCTGCCGGCCGGCGTGATGGGCGGCAACGCGCTGCAATGAACCAAGCCGGACGCGATGCCGAAGACCGCGCGCTGGCGCTGCTGCAACAGCGCGGCCTGAAACTGGTGGCGCGCAACTGGCATTGCCGCGGCGGCGAGATCGATCTGATCATGCGCGATGGCGACGCCCTGGTGTTTGTAGAGGTGCGCCATCGCGGCGGCGGACGCTTCGGCAGCGCCGCCGACAGCATCACTCAGGCCAAGCAGCGGAAACTGCTGCTGGCCGCCGAAGTCTATCTAGCCAGCCACAACACTCATGCGCCTTGCCGCTTCGACGCGGTGGTCAGCGTGGGCGGCGAGCCGCCGCAGTGGCTGAAGAACGTATTTACGCAGTATTAGTTGAGAAAAGGGGATTCCCCAATGGATCTGATTGACCGGGTCAACGGCCATTTTCTGGAAAGCATCGCCGCCAAGCAGGAGGCGATGGAGCTGCTGTCGCCGGGTGTGGCCGCGGCGGCCGAGCTGATGGTGGCCTGCCTGATGAACGAGGGCAAGATTCTGGCTTGCGGCAATGGCGGTTCCGCCGCCGACGCCCAGCACTTCGCCGCGGAGATGGTGGGCCGCTTCGAGAAGGAGCGGCCGGGCCTGGCGGCGATTTCGCTGGCCACCGATACTTCGGCCTTGACCGCCATCGGCAACGATTACGATTTCGACATGGTGTTTTCCAAGCAGGTGCGCGCCCTGGGCCACACCAACGACCTGCTGCTGGCCATTTCGACATCCGGCAACTCCGCCAATGTGATCGAGGCCATCTACGCCGCGCACGAGCGCGGCATGAGCGTGATCGCGTTGACCGGCAAGGATGGCGGCAAGGTGACGGAAATCCTGTCGCCGGAAGATATACACCTGAACGTGCCGTCGCTGCGCACCTGCCGGATCCAGGAAGTGCATATCCTGCTGATCCACGCGCTATGCGACGCCATTGACTGCATGCTGCTTGGGGGAGAGTAAATGAAACAAACCGTATTCGCATTGCTGCTGGCGGCTGGCCTGGCCAGCGGCCTGAGCGGCTGCGTCGGCCTGGTGGCGGGCGCGGCTGCCGGCGGCGTGCTGGTGGCCGCAGACCGCCGCACCAGCGGCGCTTATGTGGACGACCAGGGCATCGAGCTGAAGTCCGGCGAGCAGATCGCCAGCCGTCTGCCGTCCGCCCACGTCAACCGCAACAGCTTCAACCGCGCAGTGCTGTTGACCGGCGAGGTGCCCACCGAAGAAGCGCGCCAGCAGGCGGAGCTGATCGTGCGTGGCATTCCCAATGTGCGCCGCGTCTACAACTACCTGACGGTGGGGCCGGTTTCCGGCTTCTCCGAGCGCAGCAACGATACCTGGATCACCAGCAAGGTGCGGACCCGCTTGCTGGATGGCAAGGGCTACAATCCTAACGACGTGAAGGTGGTGACCGAGCGCGGCGTGGTCTACATGCTGGGCCTGGTGACGCAGGCCGAAGGCCAGATAGCGGCCAAGGTGGTCAGCGAAACCGCCGGCGTGCAGAAGGTGGTGACCTTGTTTGAATACATTCAGGATGTGACGCCGGCCAAGTAAGGCGGGCAATCGAAAAACAAGCGGCCAGCAGGCCGCTTGTTTTTTGGGTCGGGATCAGGCGATGTCGGTCTGCGGCACCAGCAGGTCGGCGCACAGCACATGCATGCACTCGTCGATTTCTATCGCCATCGACATCGTCACGCAGGAGCGCGGATCGGTCATCGACAGATACGGCTCGCTCATATACAGCACGCCGGGCTGGTCCACCGCGTGCTGGAAGTAGCTGCGGCGCGACCACACCGCGCCGGTGGTGTCGGACAGCGGCGCGTAGCGCGGATCGGCGGCGCTGCCGGCCTGGCGGTTGTTGAGGTTGCGGCCGATCTGCCGTCCCTCGCTGTTCAGCAGGAAGCAGCGGATCACGTCCGGCAGGCTCAGCATGGGTTTGGCCGCCAGGTCGAACGGCGTGCCTTGCATCAGCGAGATGGCGCTCTGCACGAAGCATTGCCGCGCCAGCTCGATCTGGCGGCGGGTGAGTTTGCGCTTGAGCAGCGCATGCGCCATCAGCTCGTCCCAGCGTTCGTCCAGCTTGGGGGTGATGATGTCGTCGCCATCGGGCTGCTCCGCCGGATGGGCCACAAAATAACCCTGGATCAGGTCGCAGCCGGAGTCCATGGCCACCAGCACATCGCGCTCGGTTTCGATGCCTTCCAGCACCACCAATGCACCGATTTCGTGCATCAAACGCACCAGGCGCGCCAGCAGGCTGCGGCTGCGCGGCTGATGGATGGCGTTGCGCATCAGCTGGCGGTCGAATTTCACCATCGCCGGCTCCAGCTGGCACACCCGCTCCAGATTGGAGTGGCCCACGCCAAAGTCGTCGATGGCGATCATGAAGCCGTTGTTCTTCAGCAGATGCACGCCTTCCAGCAGCGCCTCGTCCACCTCCAGCACATGCTCCAGCACTTCCAGCACTACTTGGTGCGGTTCCAGTCCGGCCTGGCGGATGTTGTTGACCAGCGCCATCGCCCGGTCGGGACGCGACAGCGAAGCGGCGTCGATGTTCAGGAACAGCCAGCGCGGGTGCTCGGACTCCAGCTTGAGGAAGCGCTGGATGTGGGCCAGGCTGACGGCGACGTCCAGCTGATGCCGCTGCTCGGGGGATATGGCGGTGTAGAAGGCTTCGGCGGGCGTGAGCGCGTCCTTGCCTTGCTCGGCTCGCAGCAACGCCTCCACGCCTATGCTGCGTCGATGCGCCAGGCTGTAGACGGGCTGGAAATGGCTGCCGATTTTCAGGCCGGCGTGCTCGAAAGCTGTCATCGCGATGCGGTCTCCCTGTCAGCGGGTTCTTGTTTGACCCGTCCCGCCTTACAAGCAAGCGGCATTCCAGTTTAGTGCATGGACATGAAAATAAAAAACGGGCCTCACGGCCCGTCGTCAACGAGTGTTAAGCGCGACCGGAACGCAACAGCGTCCGCGCGCCGCGTTTAGTCCTGCTGAATGCCCGCCACCAGCCAGCGTCCGCCGGTGCTGCCATCCTTGATGTAATGCCAGATTTCGCTGAACGGCACGACCGGCGCGCCCACTTCCTCGCTCACCTGGCCGGAGAAGCGCACGCTGGCGATGTAACGGCCGTCTTCCACCGTGGCGTCGGCCAGCTGGCAGTCAAGCTGCGAGAAGTCCGCCACGCCGCTGTTGCTGGAGATGTCGCCGATCAGCGCGTTGAACAGGTCCGGCGTCATGTACTTGCGCACTTCTTCCATGCTGTCCGGCGTGTTCAGGCTTTGCAGGTGCAGGAAGGTGGCCTTGGCCTGGCGCAGGAAGTTCGGCGTTTCGGTGCCGTCGGGCAGGCGAGTCTGCGGCGCCGCCTGCGCGGCGTTGAAACCGCCGCCGAAGCCCTGGCTGTTGCCGCCGTTCATGCCGGAGCCGATTTTCGGAATCGGATCGAAGCCGCGCGGCTGTTCGGCCATGCCTTGCGGCATGCCGGCCGGTTGCGGCGCATTGGCGCCCGGCGCGCCGGCCTTGCGGCGGAAGAACATGAAGCCGCCTACCAGCAGCAGGCCCAGCAGGGCCAGCATGCCCCACGGCATGCCGCTATCCTTTTGCTGTTGCGCCGGCGCGGCGTTGCCTGCCGCGTCCTGAGGCGCCGCTTGCTGATTGGCGTGCTGCTTGTCGCTGCCGGCGGAGCCCAGCATGTAGCCGGCGGCCGCGCCTGCCGCGCCTGCGGCCAGCGCGGTGCCGATGCCCGGGCCGCTCTTCTGCGGTTGAGCCTGTGCCGGGGCGGCAGCCGGAGCCGGCACGCCGGCGGACTGCGGCGCCTGGGCCGGCGTGCTCGGTTGATAGGTACGGGTGGGCGTGGAGCGCTGCATGCCTGCGCTCTTGCCCTTGCCCAGGCGCGCGGCCTCGGCAAACGGTGTAGCCAACACGGAAACCATGGTGAAGGCGAGTACGATCGTCTTCGCGCGAGTGGTCATTTTCTTTGTCCTGAGTGGTTTAGTTGCCCGAGTAAGACCGGGAAGATGCGATTTAGTTTTGGTTTTCTTGCAGAATTTCAAGCACCGTCGCCTTGTTGGCAACGATGCCGAAGCGGACATTGTAGCAATACAGCATCACGCCGTAGACGCGTTGCGGATCGTCCTGATAGGCCGGGCGCGGGTCTTGGGCCAACACTTGCTCCACCAGCGTCGCGAAGCCGGGCGGCGGCTCAAGCTCGGTCAATTGGCGCAGGGCGGCGTCGCTCCATTCTACCCGCAGCAGCGGCGGCGGGCCGTCTACAAAGCCGCCTGCCGCATCGGGGCGCGACTCGACGAAGGGAATGTAAGGTTTGATGTCCAGCACCGGCGTGCCGTCCAGCAGGTCGGCCCCGGCCAGTTGCAGCGACACGCCGCCTTCCGTCGAGACCGAAACCAGCTCCACCAGCGACAGCCCCAAGGGATTGGGGCGGTGGGTGGAGCGGCTGGCGAACACCCCCACCTTGGCGTTGCCGCCCAGCCGCGGCGGCCGCACCAGCGGCTGCCAGCCGCGTTCCAGCGTCTGGTGGAACACAAAGCTGATCCAGACATGGGAGAAGGCCTCCAGCCCGCGCACGCAGTCTGGATGGTTGTAAGGCGGCAGCAGCTGCAGTGTGACGCCGGCAGCCGTCGCCAGCGAGGGCTGGCGCGGGATGCCGAATTTTTCCCGATACGGCGAGTGGATCACGCCTATCGGTTCAAAGGTGTAGTTCATGCCGCGATTGTAGCATTCCGTCTAGGCATGAACCCCGTCGCCGTCCGTCTGGCGTTGCCCGCTGGCTGGCTCAGGCGGCGGCGCCGACAAAATGCTTGTTGTAGCGCGCGTTCAGCCGGCTCATCGGTAGCAGCATGAAGAAGTCGGCGCAGTTGAAGTCCGGGTCCCAGGCCGGTTCGCCGCAGACATGGGCGCCGGCGCGCAGATAGCCCTTGATCAGCGGCGGCAGCGGCACCGGGGCGCTGTCGTCGACAACGCGGTCCAGCTGCAGCGGCAGGTGGGGGAAGACGCGCCATTCCGGCGGCGACAGGTACTGGCCTTCCAGCTGGCGGTAGAGGCTGACCGCCTGATGCCCGCCGTCGGTCAGCGACACGCTGGCGCAGCCGGCCAGATAGGCGCCGTTCTGGCTGGCGACGTAATCGGCCAGGCCGGACCACAACAGCGCGATCACCGCGCCGGAGCGGAAGTCGCGGTGCACGCAGGAGCGGCCCACTTCGATCAGGTTGTCGCGCAGGTGGGACAGGCGGGAGAGGTCGAATTCATGTTCGGAATACAGGCTGGGCGCGCGGCGGGCGGCGGTAGGAGAGAGCATGCGGTAGGTGCCCACCACCATGCCGGTATTGTGGTCCTCTACGATCAGGTGGTCGCACAGCTCGTCGTATTCGTCGCAGTCTATGCCCAGATCGTGGGAGGCCAGTTCGGCGCCCATTTCGCCGGCAAACACTTCGAAGCGCAGTTTCTGCGCGCGGCGAATATCTTCGGCGCTCTGCGCCAGGCGGACCGCCAGTCGCGGTTTGCTTCTGCTTGCAAGTTGTTCATTTAGCAGCATGTTTTGCCCCTCGTCGTGATGAGCTTATGCTAGGTGTCGAGTTTGACAATGCGATGTCCAAAACATGACCTTGTGGTGACTGTGGCTTGACGATATGGTGACGGCCGCGGGTTTATTGAAATCAAGGACTTATCAGTCAAACGGATTTGGCGTAAAATAGGCCGTTTTTCCGCTTGATTTGCTCTTTCGCCATGATTTATCCGACAAGCTACGACGTGATAGTGGTGGGCGGCGGTCACGCCGGCACCGAGGCCGCGCTGGCCGCAGCGCGCATGGGCTGCAATACGCTCCTTCTGACGCACAACATCGAGACCCTGGGGCAGATGTCGTGCAATCCGTCGATCGGCGGCATCGGCAAGGGCCATCTGGTGAAAGAGGTGGACGCGCTGGGCGGCGCCATGGCGCTGGCCACCGACATCGGCGGCATCCAGTTCCGCACGCTGAACGCGTCCAAAGGCCCGGCGGTGCGCGCCACGCGCGCCCAGGCCGACCGCATCCTGTACAAGGCCGCCATCCGCGAGATGCTGGAAAACCAGCCCAATCTGACGCTGTTCCAGCAGCCGGTGGATGATCTGCTGATCGAAGGCGACCGCGTCGCCGGCGCCATCACCGCCATCGGCATCACTTTCCGCGCCAAGACCGTAGTGCTGACCGCCGGCACCTTCCTGTCCGGCAAAATTCACGTCGGCATGGAAAACTACACAGGCGGCCGCGCCGGCGACCAGGCCGCCAGCACGCTGGGCGCGCGTCTGCGCGAGCTGGACCTGCCGGTGGGCCGGCTCAAAACCGGCACGCCGCCGCGCATCGACGGCCGCAGCGTGGATTTCAGCGTGATGGAAGAGCAGCCGGGCGACACGCCTGAGCCGGTGTTCTCCTACCGCGGCAAGCGCGAGATGCATCCCAAGCAGCTGCCGTGCTGGATCACCCACACCAACGAGCGCACGCACGACATCATCCGCGGCGGCTTTGACCGCAGTCCGATGTTCACCGGCGTGATCGAAGGCGTGGGCCCGCGCTACTGCCCGTCCATCGAAGACAAGATCAACCGCTTCGCCGACAAGGACAGCCATCAGGTGTTCCTGGAGCCGGAAGGCCTGACCACGCACGAGTTCTACCCCAACGGGATTTCCACCAGCCTGCCGTTCGACATCCAGCTGGCGGCCGTGCGCTCGATCCGCGGCATGGAAAACGCCCACATCCTGCGTCCCGGCTACGCCATCGAATACGATTATTTCGACCCGCGCGGCCTGAAGGCCTCGCTGGAAACCAAGGCCATCCAGGGCCTGTTCTTCGCCGGCCAGATCAACGGCACCACCGGCTATGAAGAAGCCGCCGCGCAGGGCCTGCTGGCCGGCCTGAACGCCGGCCTGTTCGCCCGCGAGCAGGACGCTTGGTGCCCGCGCCGCGACGAGGCCTATCTGGGCGTGCTGGTGGACGACCTGATCACCAAGGGCGTGTCCGAGCCGTACCGCATGTTCACCAGCCGCGCCGAGTTCCGCCTCCAATTGCGGGAAGACAACGCCGACCTGCGCCTGACCGAGATGGGCCGCAAGCTGGGCGTGGTGGGCGACGCGCAGTGGGATGCCTTCTGCAGGAAGCGCGATGCGGTGGAGGCCGAGAAGGCGCGCCTCGCCGCCACCTGGGTGCATCCGGCCAAGCTGCAGGACCCGGCCGCCTTGGAAAAGGTGCTGGGCAAGCAGATCGAACGCGAATACACGCTGCAGGACCTGCTGAAGCGCCCGAATGTGCCGTACCGCGAGCTGATGACGGTGCCGGAAGCCGCCGCCGGCGCGCCGGAACTGGCCGACGAGGTTGCCGAGCAGGTGGAAATTCAGGTCAAATACCAGGGATACATCAATCGCCAGAACGAAGAGCTGGCGCGCCGCGATAATCTGGAAGACATCCGTCTGCCGGGCGACATCGATTATGGCCTGGTCAAGGGCCTGTCCAAGGAAGTGCAGCAGAAGCTGAACCAGCAGCGTCCGGAGACGCTGGGCCAGGCTTCGCGCATCCAGGGCATCACCCCGGCCGCCATCGCCCTGCTGATGGTGCACCTGAAGCGTGGCTTCACCGACGCGAAGACCGCATGACACAACATATTGCCGAATTGAAACAAGGGCTGGCGCAACTGGCGCTGGAGCTGACCGAACCGCAGCTGGACCTGCTGGAGCGCTACCTGGCGCTCTTGGTCAAGTGGAACCAGACTTACAATCTCACCGCCATCCGCCAGGAAGAGCGCATGGTCAGCTATCATCTGTTGGACAGCCTGAGCCTGGTGCCGCATCTGCAGGGCGGCAGCCGCATGCTGGACGTGGGCTCCGGCGGCGGCATGCCGGGCATCCCCACCGCCATCGCGCGGCCGGACCTGCAAGTGGTGCTGCTGGATTCGAATCACAAGAAAACCACCTTCCTGCGCCAGGTGGTGCTGGAGCTGGGCCTGCCGAATGTGCAGGTGATGACCGACCGGGTGGAGGCGTACCAGCCGGAGCAAAAGTTCGATCGCATCACCAGCCGCGCGTTCTCGGAGCTGTCCGAGTTCGTCAAGCTGACCCGCCACTTGATGGCCGAAGGCGGCCAGTATGTGGCGATGAAGGGCGTGTATCCGTATGAGGAAATCGCCTTGCTGCCGCAAGGCGTGGCGGTTTCGGAGGTGCTGCCGGTAACGGTGCCGGGGCTGGACGCCGAACGCCATCTGGTGAGGATGGTGCTGCAATGAATCCACGCGTGATCGCGGTGGCCAACCAGAAGGGCGGGGTGGGCAAGACCACCACCGTCGTCAATCTGGCGGCCGGTTTGGCCGAGCTGGGCCGGCGGGTGCTGATCGTCGATCTGGACCCGCAGGGCAATGCCACGATGGGCAGCGGCATCGCCAAGCAGTCGCTGGAGAAATCCGGCTACGACGTGCTGCTGGGCGAGGCGACTGTCGAGGAGGCGCGGCAGGACGCCAAGGCCGGCGGTTTTCATGTGTTGCCGGCCAACCGCAATCTCGGCGGCGCCGAACTGGAGCTGGTCAACGAGCTGGCGCGCGAAGCGCGGCTGAAGAACGCCTTGGCCGAGGTGGCCGGCCAGTACGATTACGTGCTGATCGACTGCCCGCCGTCGCTGAACCTGCTGACGCTGAACGGCCTGGTGGCCGCCGACAGCGTGTTGATCCCCATGGTTTGCGAGTACTACGCGCTGGAAGGCTTGTCCGATCTGGTGGCCACCCTGCGCAAGGTTCGCACCGCGGTCAATCCTAGGATCGAGATCATGGGTTTGCTGCGCACCATGTTCGACGCCCGCAACAATTTGTCGCAGCAGGTATCGGAACAGCTGGCGCGCCACTTCGGCGACAAGGTGTTCCAGACCGTCATCCCGCGCAATGTGCGCCTGGCCGAGGCGCCCAGCCACGGCCTGCCGGGTTTGTCGTATGACCGCAATTCCCGCGGCGCGCAGGCCTATCTGGCGCTGTCGCAGGAATTGGTTGAACGACTCGAACCCGCCACCGCAACTCCCACCGTCTGACACTATGGCCAAACTCAAAGGATTGGGGCGCGGACTCGACGCGCTCCTGTCCACCGTTGATGCGGTGGACGACAGACTTTCCACGCTTCCGATAGACAGCATCCGCCCCGGCAAGTACCAGCCCCGCAGTTTCATGGATGAAGCGGCGCTGGATGAGCTGGCGGCCTCCATTCGCGTGCAGGGCATCATCCAGCCGCTGATCGTGCGCGAACTGGGCCTGGGCGACTACGAACTGATCGCCGGCGAGCGCCGCTGGCGCGCCTCGCGCAAGGCCGGCCTGGTCGAAGTGCCGGTGGTGATCAAGAGCGTGCCGGACGAGGCCGCGCTGGCGATGGCGCTGATCGAGAACATCCAGCGGCAGGAACTGGACCCGATCGAAGAAGCGCAGGGCATCAAGCGCCTGATCGACGAGTTCGGCCTGACCCACGAAGCGGCCGCCGACGCCGTTGGCCGCTCGCGCAGCGCGGTGTCGAATCTGCTGCGCCTGTTGGTGCTGCCGCAGCCGCTGCAGCAGATGATGCACGAGGGCAAGTTGGAGATGGGCCACGCCCGCGCGCTGTTGTCCCTGCCCACGGTTTCCCAGCTGGAACTGGCGAACGAGGTGGTGCGCAAGGGCATGTCGGTGCGCGAGGTGGAGCGCCGGGTGCAGCAGCGTGTTGCGCAAAAAGAGACAGTTTCTCCGCAGCAAAAGCACGCCGATCCAGACGTTTCCAGGCTGGAGGAGCAGGTTTCGGACGCCATCGGCGCCCGGGTCAGCATTCGTCATGCCAACGGCGGCAACGGCAAGCTGATCATAGAATATGCCAGCCTGGACGAACTCGATTCGCTATTGGCCAAGCTGCAAAAAAATCCTCAAAAATGAGCTTGTTGCAGCGCAAAAAACACTATTGCGCAAAGTTGACGCAACGCAAATGCGAAGCCTATAATCCAGCGGTTTTTTTGCACTGGCGATCATGGTCTATCAGGAAGTGAAGCGGGTGCTGCGACTACAAGCCAGCCTGGTCGGTCTGGCTGTAGTCGTTTCGCTACTCCTCAGTGGCGGCAATGTGGCCGTCGCCGTGTCCGCGGTGTTGGGCGGACTGGCGGTGCTCGGGCCGGCGCTGGTTTATGCCAGGATTGCTTATGCCAAACGTCATGTGCCGCCCGCGGCCTTGATCAAAGCGCATTTCCTGGCCGAGGCGGTGAAGTTTTGCCTGACCGTACTGATAAGTGCTGCGGTTTTGGCCAGTTTCAAGGATTTGTCCGTGGCCGGTTTTCTCGGTGGGTTCATTGCCGCCACCTCCGGCTACGGTTTCGGGCTTCTAATCAAAAATTGAGAAAAGAGCGATGGCAAGCAACGCAACCGATTACATCAAGCACCACCTTACCTTCTGGAACTCGGATCCGTCAGCCGGCTTCTGGAGCCTGCACGTTGACACCTTCTCCATCTCGCTGCTGTTGGGCTTCCTGTTCGTAGGCGTGTTCGCCATGGTGGCGCGCCGCGCCAGCATCGAAGCGCCGGGCCGTCTGCAGCTATTCGTCGAAATGATCATCGAGCTGGTGCAAACCCAGGTCAAGGAAGTGTTTCATGGCCAGAGCAAGGTTATCGCCCCGCTGGCGCTGACCATTTTCTGCTGGGTGTTCCTGATGAACTTCATGGACTTGTTCCCGGTGGATCTGTTCCCGATGGCCGCGCAGTGGATCGGTTACACCTTCTTCGGCCTGGAGCCGCATCATGTGTATTTCCGCGTGGTGCCGTCCGCTGACGTGAACGCCACTTTCGCCATGTCGCTGTCCGTGATGATCCTGATCATCGGCTTCTCCATCAAGGCCAAGGGTCTGGGCGGCTGGGGCAAGGAACTCTTGACCGCGCCGTTCCATAGTTCCAACCCGATCGGCGCCATCATCCTGGCTCCGCTGAACTTCGTGTTCCAGCTGGTGGAACTGGCGGCCAAGCCGATTTCGCTGTCTCTTCGTTTGTTCGGCAACCTGTACGCCGGCGAACTGATCTTCATCCTGATCGCGCTGCTGCCCTGGGGCCTGCAGTGGGTGCTGGGCGCGCCGTGGGCGATTTTCCACATCCTGATCATCACCCTGCAGGCTTTCGTGTTCATGATGCTGACCATCGTGTACCTGAGCCTGGCAGTGGAAGCGCACTGATTTACCTGTAGATTCACCATACTTTTTTACCAACCATCCTTGCTTTAAGTCTTAGGAGATACACAATGGAAGCACTCGTTTCTCAGATCCAGTCGATGACCGCTATCGCTGCAGCCCTGATCATTGGTCTGGGCGCTCTGGGCACCGCTATCGGTTTCGCCATTCTGGGTGGCAAGTTCCTCGAGTCCTCCGCTCGTCAGCCGGAAATGATCCCGGTTCTGCAAACCAAGCTGTTCATCATCGCCGGTCTGCTTGACGCGATCTCCATGATTGGTGTTGGTGTTGCCATGCTGTTCACCTTCAACAACCCGTTCCTGTCCGCTGCCCTGGCTATCGTTAAGGCTGCTCACTAATCCGTTTTCTACGGATCGGTAAACGGTTGTTGTAGTCATACTCTGGAGGAAAACAAGCGTGGAATTCAACGTAACACTACTGGGCCAGGCGATCACGTTCGCCATCCTGGTATGGTTCACCATGAAGTTTGTTTGGCCTCCGCTTACCAACATGATGGATGAGCGGGCCAAGCGCATTGCTGATGGCTTGGCCGCTGCGGAACGTGGCAAGCAGGATCTGGAAGCGGCTGAAAAGCGCGTAGCGGACGAAATCCGCAAGGCGAAGCAGCAGGCTACCGAGATCGTGGTTGCCGCCGAAAAGCGTGCCAGCCAGATCGTGGATGAAGCCAAAGACGCGGCACGCACTGAAAGTGCGCGCATCGTGGCTGACGCCAAGGCTGAAATCGACCAGGAAGTGCTGCGCGTGAAGGAAACTTTGCGCACTCAAGTAGCCGACCTGGCCGTTGCCGGCGCCGAGAAGATCCTGCGCAAGGAGATCGACGCCGCTAAGCACGCCGACCTGCTTGCCTCCATCAAAGCGGAGTTTTAATTAACTCATGGCAGAACTCATTACCGTCGCAAGGCCCTACGCCGAAGCGGTATACAGCCTCGCCACGGAACAGGGCACCCTCGGCCAATGGTCGGAAGCGCTGTCGTGGCTGGCTGCCATGGTGAATAACCCGGATCTGGTGCAAGTCATTACCAATCCGAAACATACCGCACAAGAGGTTGAGGCGCTGATGCTGGATGTGCTCGGCGGCCGTGGCAACGAAGACGTAAAACGCTTCATCGCCGCGCTGATCGAGAACGCCCGTTTGACGCTGCTGCCGGAAATCGCCGCGCAGTTTGAACTGCTGAAGGCGCAATCGGAAGACATCGTGGACGCCCTGGTGGAGTCCGCTTTTGTCATGTCCGATGACCAGAAAGCCGAACTGACCCGCACGCTTTCCAAGAAGTACGGCAAAACCGTGCGTCTTGATGTGCGTGAGAACGCCGACCTCATTGGCGGCGTTCGCGTGTCGGTGGGCGACGATGTCATCGACGCTTCCGTGCGCGGCAAACTGCAAGCCATGGCAGCAAGCCTCAAGAATTAGGAGAGATCATGCAGTTGAACCCCTCTGAAATCAGCGATCTGATCAAGGCCAAGATCCAGAATCTGGCTGAAGGCGCTGAAGTTCGCACCAAGGGCACGGTTATCTCCGTGACCGACGGTATCGTCCGCATCCACGGCCTGGCCGATGTGATGCAGGGCGAAATGCTCGAATTCCCGGGCAACACCTTTGGCCTCGCCATGAACCTGGAGCGCGACTCTGTCGGCGCCGTGGTGCTGGGCGAGTACGAGCACATCTCCGAAGGCGACGAAGTCAAGTGCACCGGTCGCATTCTGGAAGTGCCGGTTGGCCCGGAGCTGGTTGGCCGCGTGGTGAACGCGCTGGGTCAGCCGATCGACGGCAAGGGCCCGATCAACGCCAAGCTGTCCTCCCCGATCGAAAAGATCGCCCCGGGCGTAATCGCCCGTAAGTCGGTATCGCAACCGATGCAAACCGGCCTGAAGTCCATCGACTCCATGGTTCCGGTTGGCCGCGGCCAGCGTGAGCTGATCATTGGCGACCGTCAGACCGGCAAGACCGCCGTGGCGCTGGACGCCATCATCAACCAGAAGGGCAATGGCGTCATCTGCATCTACGTAGCCGTAGGTCAGAAGGCTTCCTCGATTGCCAACGTGGTACGCAAGCTGGAAGAGCACGGCGCGATGGGTCACACCATCATCGTGGCCGCCACCGCTTCCGAAGCCGCCGCGCTGCAATTCATCGCCCCGTACGCTGGTTGCACCATGGGCGAATACTTCCGCGACATCGGCGAAGACGCGCTGATCGTATACGACGACCTGTCCAAGCAAGCCGTCGCTTACCGTCAGATCTCGCTGCTGCTGCGCCGTCCGCCGGGCCGCGAAGCTTACCCGGGCGACGTATTCTATCTGCACTCCCGTCTGTTGGAGCGCGCTGCGCGCATCAACGAAGAGGAAGTGGAAAAGCTGACTGGCGGCGCCGTAAAGGGCAAGACCGGTTCGCTGACCGCTCTGCCTATCATCGAAACCCAGGCCGGCGACGTTTCCGCGTTCGTGCCGACCAACGTGATTTCGATTACCGACGGCCAGATCTTCCTGGAAACCGACTTGTTCAACGCAGGTATCCGTCCGGCCATCAACGCCGGTATCTCGGTATCGCGCGTGGGCGGCGCCGCTCAGACCAAGGTCATCAAGAAGCTCGGCGGCGGTATCCGTCTGGCGCTGGCTCAGTACCGCGAGCTGGCTGCGTTCGCGCAGTTCGCTTCCGATCTGGACGAAGCCACCCGCAAGCAGCTGTCCCACGGTGAAGTCGTGACCGAACTGATGAAGCAGAAGCAGTTCGCCACCCTGTCCACCGCGGAAATGGCGCTGACCCTGTGGGCCGTGAACAAGGGCAGCTACGAAGACGTTCCGGTGAAGAAGGCTCTGGCTTTCGAAGCCGAATTCCTGGCCTACGTGCGTGCCAACCACGCCGAAGTGCTGCAGGCTGTGAACGCTTCCGGTGATCTGTCTGCCGACAACGAGAAGGTACTGGCCAAGGCGATGGAATCGTTCAAGGCTGGCTACAGCTTCAACTGAGCCTTCGACTCACGTCGTAGCTAGAGAAAGGTTCAGGATATGGCAGTCGGTAAAGAGATTCTCACCAAGATCCGCAGCGTGCAAAACACGCAGAAGATCACCCGCGCTATGCAGATGGTGTCGACCTCGAAGATGCGCAAGACGCAAGAGCGTATGCGCGCTGCCCGTCCTTACGCCGAGAAGGTGCGCACGGTTATGGCGCACCTCGCTCAGGCGAACGCGGAACTTGGTCACCCGCTGCTTGCCCGTCGCGAGACGATCAAGCGCGCCGGCATCATCCTGGTTTCCTCCGACAAGGGCCTGTGCGGCGGCCTGAACGTGAACACGTTCAAGCGCTTCTTCGGCAAGGTCAAGGAACTGCAGGATCAGGGCGTCGAAGTCGACGTCTGCTGCCTGGGCCAAAAAGGCCTGGCGGCTGCCCAGCGCGCCCGTCTCAAGGTGGTGGCCAGCGCGATCCATCTCGGCGACGTGCCGAAGATGGAAAAACTGATTGGCCCGCTTACAGTTCTGTTCAGGCAGTACGCCGAAGGCGAACTGGACGCGGTCTACATCGTTTACTCCAGCTTCGTGAACACCATGAAGCAGGAGCCGGCACTTGAACAGCTGCTTCCGCTGACGCCGCACCATATGGTGGTGGAGCATTCGCACTCGTGGGATTACCTGTACGAGCCGGATGCGCCGACGCTGATGGAATTCCTGGTGCGTCGTTACCTGGAGTCGGTGGTGTATCAGGCTCTGGCCGAGAACATGGCTTCCGAGCAGGCCGCGCGGATGGTGGCGATGAAAGCCGCCACCGACAACGCGGGCAACACCATCAAGCAGCTGCGCCTGGTATACAACAAGGCGCGTCAGGCGGCGATTACGACCGAGCTGTCGGAAATCGTGGCAGGTGCCGCGGCGGTGTAACCGTCAACGGAACTGTAAAAGTTTATTTTTAGGAAGCGATAATGAGCCAAGGCAAAATCGTACAAATCATTGGCGCGGTGATCGACGTGGAATTTCCGCGCGACGCCATGCCGAAGGTTTATGATGCCCTGAAGCTGGTAGACGCCGACCTGACGCTCGAAGTTCAGCAACAGCTGGGCGACGGCGTGGTCCGTACCATTGCTATGGGTAGCTCCGACGGTCTGAAGCGTGGCATGCTGGTTGCCAGCACCGGCGCACCGATCTCGGTGCCGGTGGGCACCGCCACCCTCGGCCGCATCATGGACGTGTTGGGCAACCCGGTGGATGAAGCCGGTCCGGTTGCCACCGACAAGCGTCGTGCCATTCACCAGTCGGCTCCGAAGTTTGACGAGCTGTCTGCCGCCACCGACCTGCTGGAAACCGGCATCAAGGTGATCGACCTGCTGTGCCCGTTCGCCAAGGGCGGCAAAGTGGGTCTGTTCGGCGGCGCCGGTGTGGGCAAGACCGTGAACATGATGGAACTGATCAACAACATCGCCAAGGCGCACTCCGGTCTGTCCGTGTTCGCCGGCGTGGGTGAGCGCACTCGTGAAGGTAACGACTTCTATCACGAGATGAAGGACTCCAACGTGCTGGACAAGGTGGCGATGGTTTACGGTCAGATGAACGAGCCGCCGGGCAACCGTCTGCGCGTGGCTCTGACCGGCCTGACCATGGCCGAGCACTTCCGCGACGAGAAGGACGAAAACGGCAAGGGCCGCGACGTTCTGCTGTTCGTGGACAACATCTACCGCTACACCCTGGCCGGTACCGAAGTGTCCGCTCTGCTGGGCCGTATGCCGTCCGCGGTGGGTTACCAGCCGACGCTGGCCGAGGAAATGGGCCGTCTGCAAGAACGTATTACCTCGACCAAGGATGGTTCCATTACCTCCATCCAGGCCGTATACGTCCCTGCGGATGACTTGACCGACCCGTCCCCGGCGACCACCTTCGCCCACTTGGACGCTACCGTGGTACTGTCGCGCGACATCGCCTCGCTGGGTATCTACCCGGCCGTGGACCCGCTCGACTCCACTTCGCGTCAGCTGGACCCGCTGGTGGTTGGCGACGAGCACTACTCCGTTGCCCGCGGCGTGCAGTCCACTCTGCAGCGCTACAAGGAACTGCGCGACATCATCGCGATTCTGGGTATGGACGAACTGTCCGAGGAAGACAAACTGGTCGTGGCTCGCGCCCGTAAGATCCAGCGCTTCCTGTCCCAGCCGTTCCACGTGGCAGAAGTGTTTACCGGCTCCCCGGGCAAATACGTTCCGCTGCGCGAAACCATCAAGGGCTTCAAGGCCATTCTCGCTGGCGAATACGACCACCTGCCGGAACAAGCGTTCTACATGGTGGGTTCGATCGAAGAAGCTGCCGAGAAAGCCAAGACCCTTAACTAAGGAGAGGGCGGATGTCCAAGATGCGTGTGGAAGTGGTTAGCACCGAGCAACTCATCTTCTCCGGCGAGGCGGAATTTGTCGTCGCGCCGGCAACGGAAGGCGAGATCGGCGTCTACCCGCAACACGTGCCGCTCCTGACCCGTATCAAGCCCGGCGTGCTTCGTTTGAAGGTGCCGGGCAGCAAGGAAGAAGTACTGGTGGCGGTGTCCGGCGGCATGATGGAAGTGCAGCCGACCCTGATCACCGTGCTTGCCGATACGGCGATTCGCGGCGAGGATCTCGATGAGGCCCGCGCCAATGAGGCGAAACGCGCTGCCGAGGATGCCCTCAAGCACGCGACCGACGACATGAGCACGGCCAAGGCCCACGCCGCCCTGGCGGTGGCCATTGCCGAGCTCAAGACGCTGGATTACCTCAAGAAGCGCGCTCACTGATTGCGTGATATGTAATCGTGTATAGTGCTAGGCTGCCACGCAAGTGGCAGCCTTTTTCATTTTTGCCGATCTGTAAAACGGTTTTTTAGCCACGAAATCCACAAAAAACACGAAATAGCAGTGCTCGGAGCATTGCGTTACTCTGGCCAGCGCGACGCGCGGCTCGGACGAATCGGCTGCGGCAAGCGTTGGTCTTCGTGTGTTTTCGTGGCCTGATATGGTTTTAGGATTTTTGATATGGATAGTTTGAGTATCGTCATCCTTGCCGCGGGCAAGGGCAAGCGCATGTATTCCTGCATGCCCAAAGTGATGCACCCGATAGGCGGCGAACCGATGCTGGCGCGCGTGATCCGCACCGCGCGCGGCTTGAACCCTTCCCGCCTGGTGGTGGTGTACGGCCACGGCGGCGACCAAGTGCGCGCCCGCATTAACGATGCCGACCTGATCTGGGCTGAACAGGCCGAGCAACTGGGCACCGGCCATGCGCTGAAAATGGCGCTGCCGCACTTGCCGGCCGACGGCAAGACCCTGGTGCTGTACGGCGATGTGCCCTTGACCAAAACATCGACGCTGCAAAAGCTGGTGGATGCCGCAGGCCAAGGCATGGCGGTGCTGACCGACGTGCTGGCCGACGCCACCGGCTATGGCCGCATGCTGCGCGGCGCCGACGGCAAGCTGAAGGCCATCGTCGAACACAAGGATTGCACGCCGGAACAGCTGGCCATCCGCGAGATCAACACCGGCATGATGGTGCTGCCGAACGCGCAACTGGCCGGCTGGCTGAATGCGCTGAAAAACGGCAACGCCCAGGGCGAATACTATCTGACCGATGTGCTGGAGCTGGCGGTGAAGGCCGGCGTGGCGGTGGAAAGCGCCAGCGTGGACGCCAGCTGGGAGGCGTCCGGCGTCAACAACAAGCTGCAACTGGCCGAACTGGAACGCATTCTGCAGGCCAACCAGGCGCGCGCGTTGCTGGAAGCCGGCGTGACGCTGGCCGACCCGGCGCGCATCGATATCCGCGGCGAACTCAAGCATGGCATGGACGTCAGCATCGACGTCGGCTGCGTATTCGAAGGCGCGGTGGAGCTGGGCGACAACGTTGAAATCGGCGCGCACTGCGTGCTGAAGAATGCGCGCATCGCCGCAGGCGCCAAGATCGCGCCGTTCTCGCACCTGGAAGACGCGGTGGTCGGCGAGGCGTGCAAGATCGGCCCGTATGCCCGGCTGCGTCCGGGGGCCGACCTGGCCGCTCATGTTCACATCGGCAACTTTGTCGAAGTGAAGAAGAGCAAGATCGGCGAAGGCTCCAAGGTCAATCACCTGACTTATATCGGCGACGCCGAGATCGGCCGCAAGGTCAATGTCGGCGCCGGCTCGGTCACCTGCAACTACGACGGCGTCAACAAGTTCAAGACCATCATCGGCGACAACGTTTTCGTCGGCTCCGGCACACTGATGGTGGCGCCGGTGGTGCTGGAGAAGGACTCGACCATAGGCGCCGGTTCCGTGATCAGCAAGAACACGCCGGCCGGCGAGCTGACCGTGGCGCGCGCGCGCCAAGTGACCATTCCGGGTTGGAAGCGGCCAGAGAAGAAAAGCTGATAGGCCTGAATAGCGCTGTTTTGAATTCGCGGCTGAAGCCGTTCCTACACCTCAATCTGTAGGAGCGGCTTCAGCCGCGAAGCGTTTGGCGCAGGGCATGGCTCAAGCCGCGCGACCGCTTCAGGCCATCGCAAATGGCTCGGTGACGGTGCCCTGATGAAACACCATCTGCCAGCGGCCGTCGCGGCAACGCCAGATGGAGCTGCGCAGCGTATAGCGCGGCGCGCTGGAGGCGGGGTCGCGGACGGATTTGAAGGTGATCTGAACCACGTCTTCTCCCAGCTGCCGGGCCTGGAAATCCTGGGCCTGAATGGCCGAGCAATCGTCCTTGGGCAGAATTTTCAGCAAATGGTCTTTGCCGAAAGCGGCGCCCGATGCGCCGAACTCCAGAAAATCGTCGGCGATCAGCCGGTCCAAAGCCGCCACGTCGCGCCGCGTATCAGCCGTCAGCAGAGCCGTTTCATGCTCGATCAGTTGTTGATAAAGACTGGCCGTCGCTTCCATTGAATCTTTCCCATTTTGAAAAAGTGAAACAGTGGAAACACCTTAGCCTAACGGTATATTTGCGGCAAGCCACAGCCTTGCGTCCTCGATTTGGCGCTGCTATCATTGCAAAACTTTCGAATCGAAACTTGTGATGACTAAACGAAACACTCAGCAGCGCCGCCATGCCATCGCCACGCTGGTGCAGGAGCGGGGCGAAGTCAGCGTGGAAGAACTGACCCAGCGTTTCTCCACATCTGAAGTGACTATCCGCAAAGACCTGGCATTGCTGGAGACCGGCGGTTTGCTGCTGCGCCGTTACGGCGGCGCGGTGTCGCTGCCCAGCGAGATGGTGGCGGAGCCGGATGTCGAACAAGTTTCGAAGCGAAAGCAAGCGATCGCCCGCGCCGCCGCCGAGCGGCTGCGCGACCACAACCGCGTGATCATAGACAGCGGCACCACCACCAGCGCGATGATTCCGTTATTGGGCAACAAGCGCGGCCTGGTGGTGATGACCAACTCGCTGAACGTCGCCGGCGCTCTGCGCGAGCTGGAAAACGAGCCGATTCTGCTGATGACCGGTGGCACCTGGGACCCGCATTCGGAATCGTTCCAAGGCCAGGTGGCGGAGCAGGTGCTGCGTTCCTACGACTTCGACCAATTGTTCATCGGCGCCGACGGTATCGACCTGGAACGCGGCACCACCACCTTCAACGAGCTGGTGGGCCTGTCGCGCGTGATGGCGGAAGTGGCGCGCGAGGTGATCGTGATGGTGGAGTCGGAAAAGATCGGCCGGCGCATCCCCAATCTGGAACTGCCCTGGGCAAGCGTGCATACGCTGGTGACCGATGACGGTTTGCCGCAGGCGGCCAGAGACCTCATTCAAGCGAAGGGCGTGACGCTGATTTGCGCGCCCACCGTTCAAGACAGCCCAAGGAGAAAGTAAATGTGTGGCATTGTTGGCGCCATCGCCCAGCGTAATATCGTTCCCATTCTGGTAGAAGGCCTGAAACGCCTGGAATACCGCGGCTATGACTCGGCTGGCGTGGCCGTGCTGGCCGGCGATGAGATCCGCCGCGTGCGCCGCGTCGGCCGTGTGGCGGAAATGGAAAGCGCCGCCGCCGAAGACGGCCTGCAAGGCCAATTGGGCATCGGCCACACCCGCTGGGCCACCCATGGCGGCGTCACCGAATACAACGCCCACCCGCATATCTCCTTCGGCAAGATCGCCGTGGTGCACAACGGCATCATCGAGAACCACGAACAGCAGCGCCAGCGCCTGAAGGACCTGGGGTACGCCTTCGAATCCCAAACCGATACCGAAGTGATCGCCCACCTAGTGCATCACTATTACCAGTCGGGCAGCAGCCTGTTCGACGCAGTGAAGCAAGCCACCCGCGAACTAACCGGCGCTTACGCCATTGGCGTGATCGCGCTGGACCGCCCGGACGAACTGGTGTGCGCCCGCATGGGTTGCCCGCTGCTGGTGGGCCTGGGCGAGGGTGAAAACTTCATCGCTTCCGACGTTTCTGCCATCCTGTCCGCCACCCGCCGCGTGATCTTCCTGGAAGAAGGCGACATCGGCCACCTGACCCGCGACGGCGTCAAGCTGATAGACAAGAATGATCAGCCCATCGAACGCCCGGTGCATCTGTCCGACGTGTCGCTGGCGTCCCTGGAACTGGGGCCGTACAGCCACTTCATGCAGAAGGAAATCCACGAGCAGCCGAAGGCGCTGTCCGACACCATCGAAGCGGTGCAGGACTACGGCTTCAACCCCGAGCTGTTCGGCGACGCCGCGGCCGGCATCCTGCCGCAACTGGAAGGCGTGAAGATCCTGGCTTGCGGCACCAGCTACTACGCCGGCATGACTGCCAAGTACTGGATCGAAAGCATCGCCGGCCTGCCGTGCGACGTGGAAATCGCCAGCGAATACCGCTACCGCGACGCCTTCGCCAATCCCAAGCACTTGATCGTCACCATCTCCCAGTCCGGCGAAACGCTGGACACCATGGAGGCGCTGAAGTACGCCAAGGAGCTGGGCCACCAGTACGCGCTGTCCATCTGCAATGTGCGCGAATCCGCCATCCCGCGCGCCAGCGACCTGGTGTTCTACACCCGCGCCGGCGCCGAAATCGGCGTGGCCTCCACCAAGGCTTTCACCACCCAGCTGGTGGGCCTGTTCGCGCTGGCCGTGACCTTGGGCAAGACCCGCGGCCGCGTGTCGGCTGAAGCCGAAGCGCAATATCTGGACGAACTGCGCCATCTGCCGGGCAGCGTGCAGCACGCGCTGAATCTGGAGCCGCAGATCAAGGCCTGGTCCGAACGCTTCGCCGCCAAGGACGACGCGCTATTCCTTGGCCGCGGCCTGCATTACCCCATCGCCCTGGAAGGCGCGCTGAAGCTGAAGGAAATCTCCTACATCCATGCCGAGGCTTATCCGGCAGGCGAGCTAAAGCACGGCCCGCTGGCGCTGGTGGACGAAAACATGCCGGTGGTGGTGATCGCCCCGAATGACGCGTTGCTGGAAAAAGTGAAGTCGAACATGCAGGAAGTGCGCGCCCGCGGCGGCGAGCTGTTCGTATTCGCCGACGCCGATAGCCACTTCAGCGAGTCCGACGGCGTGCACGTGATCCGCACCCCGCGCCATGTCGGCGTGCTCAGCCCCATCGTCCACACCATCCCGGTGCAGATGCTGGCCTACCATGTGGCGCTGTCGCGCGGCACGGATGTGGATAAGCCAAGAAACTTGGCAAAATCTGTGACAGTTGAATAATTCAAATAAATAAAATATGCATTTCGACTGGAGTGAATAAAGTCTGTTACGGCAATGACGTGATCAGTCTGTCGCTAGCAGCGTTAAACGAAGAGGCCCAACAGGGCCTCTTTTCGTTTGGGGTTTCTTTGGTAAGGGGTGGTGTCGATGGGCTGCTACGTGCTCAGTCGCATAAGTCCGGGTTGTTGGCTTTTTAAATGCGGGCGGCACTGGCGCGGAGCCGGCCAGCTATTCGCAGACCCGCCCTGAAGTTCTTCCCCATCAGCAGTAACTGGATCAGCCCGATGCTCAGCTCGATGGCCTGTACCAGATAGAATGCGCGGTCAAACTGTCCCAAGGACGCTTTGTGGTACAGGAAAAGCGCCGAGGGAATCATGATCAGCAGCCCATTGATGGCAATGATGGGCATGCGCTTTTTCTTTTCATCCAACAATCGCCCCTTTCTTTCTCGCCCGATCAGGTTGCCGGTTGCCCCGGTCATGATCATGGCCAATACCAGGATGGGGATTCCGGTATAAGCAATCGCGTGTTTGACTAGGGTGATGGCCTCATGATCGAACAACAGTTCGGACACGAGGGTTGAGGTCCAAAAGCTCGCAATGGACAGCATGGCGATAGACCCGCTGATGG
This sequence comes from Chromobacterium sinusclupearum, assembly GCF_002902845.1. Lineage (GTDB taxonomy): Bacteria > Pseudomonadota > Gammaproteobacteria > Burkholderiales > Chromobacteriaceae > Chromobacterium > Chromobacterium sinusclupearum. The sequence goes on along the minus strand of NZ_PPTF01000073.1, from coordinate 254,987 downwards.
CGTGGAAAGCGCTTCTCTTCATGGTTAATCCTTATCGGGGTTGTCACGACCTCTCGCACCAGCGGGTGCCGTCTTGTTTATGTTTGGCGCTTTTTTAGTCGGCATGTACATGGCACAGGTATTCGAGTAAACTTGGTTCAATGATTTCATATTGACAATATAGTGTCAACTTGGTTTTTTGATGACTTTGTGAAAATCCTATGCCTAACGACAAACACACAACAGCGGGCGCCGCGCTGTCCGCGGTGATCCTGGATCTGTTTCGTGTCAGTAACAGCTTGCTGGTTGAGGGCGATCGCTTGGTTGCCCCCCTCGGGCTGACCAGCGCCCGGTGGCAAGTACTCGGAACAATCATTGCGGCGGGAACGCCCCAGCCGGTTTCCTGGCTGGCGCGGGATATGGGAGGGAACCGCCAGAATGTGCAGCGGATCGTGAATGACCTGGCGAAGGAAGGGTGGATCGAGTTCGCGGATAATCCGCATCACCGCCGCGCCTCGCTGGTGGTGCTTACTGAAGCGGGGCGCAGGGTTTTTGACTCAGCGATGGCGCTGGAAGCACCGTGGATGAATCATCTGGCAGAAGGCTTTGCGCTATCTGATATAGAGAAACTGGCTGGCATGTTGAGCGCGTTGCGAAGCAAGTTAGAGCAAGATGCATAGCCGCAGTATTGCCCTGGACTCTAAATCCCTGCGCTGCTGAAAACGGGGGAAGGTGTCGGCGACTGCTGCATGGAGTGGAGTTAATTGATTAATAAATTCGATTGATTTCTGCTATTTTTTGCGTTTTCCATTCAATTAATTAGGGTTCAAACTACAGCCATCAACCCCTTGCCTGAAAGGAAAACGACCATGCTGCAAGTCCTCAAAGCCAATCAACGCGGCCACGCCAACCATGGCTGGCTCAACAGCTGGCATACCTTTTCCTTTGCCCATTACTACAACCCAGAGCAGATGGGCTTCAGCGTTCTGCGGGTGATCAATGACGATACGGTGGCGCGCGGCGCGGGTTTCACTACCCATTCGCATAGCGATATGGAGATCATTTCTTATGTGTTGGACGGCGCGCTGGAGCATAAGGACACCTTAGGCACCGGTTCGGTGATCCGCCCCGGCGACGTGCAGATGATGGAAGCCGGCCATGGCATTTCCCATAGCGAGTTCAATCACTCGCACGCCGAACCGGTGCACTTCCTGCAAATCTGGATTTTGCCGGACCGTAAGGGCCTGACGCCGAGTTATCAGCAACGCCACTTCAGCAGCGAAGAGAAGCGCGGCAAGTTGCGCCTGGTGGTTTCGCCGGATGGGCGGGATGATTCCTTGCGCATTCACCAAGATGCCAGCCTGTATGCGGCGCTGGTGGACGGCGAGGAAGAGATCGAATGGTCGCAACAGAACGGGCGCAATGGCTATTTGCACGTGGCGCGCGGCAGCGTGCTGCTGAATGGTTATCCGCTGGAGGCCGGTGATGGCGTCAAAGTGTTCGGGGGCGCCGATTTGAAGCTGAGCGATGGCGCACAGGCCGAGGTGTTGTGGTTCGACCTGCCGCCTAGCAAATGACAGCCCATAGGAGCGTGCAATGGAAGTGAAAGTGACTCGCGGCAGCGGAAAACTGCAACAAGTGGTGACGGCAGGAAACCATACCCTGCTGGCGGACGAGCCGCCGGCGATAGGCGGCGAAGACACCGGCTTTACTCCGCATCAGTTGTTGGCGGCTTCGCTGGGCGCCTGCACAGCGCTGACCCTGGCCTTGTACGCCAAGCGCAAGGCATGGGATTTGGCGGATGTCGACGTGCGGGTAGCATATGCCGAGCGGGATGGCGCTTTCGTGTTGGAGAGGCATATGCGCTATATCGGTCAGCTCGACGCAGAGCAGAAGGCGAGGCTGACCGAGATCGCCAACCAATGCCCGATTCACAAGGTATTGTCCGGTCAGATCCGCATTGTCAGCACGGCCGAATAGCGCGGCCTAGGCCTCGGTATGGCAGCGTTCGCGCCATGCCGCGGTCGTTTCTTGCAATAGCTGGCCAAATGCCCGCGTGGCCGGCCCGGTGGCGGCCGGGTCCGCGTAAATCAGGTACAGCGAGGCGAAGCGGCGCTGTCCTGCCGCCAGCGGCAGCGGCCGCAGCGCGCCCGTCTCCAGCTCCTGAGCGATGCGATGCTTGGGCAGCCAGGCATAGGCGAGCCCGGCGCGCACGGTTTCAATCGAAGTTTCAACCCGGCTCACGGTCCAGCGCTGCTTGGCGCCGAGCCAGCCGGCGTCGCGCGGCTCGCGCGAACCGGAGTCCCGCACCACGACTTGGGTATGCTCCGCCAGCTCGTCCATATGCAGTTCGCGCCCGAGTTGGTGCAAAGGATGCTGAGGCGCGGCCACGGCGATGAATTCGGCATCCAACAACCAGTCCCCCAGAAAGCCGGGCGGCGCCATGCCGCCAATGGCCAAGTCGACCTTGCCGTTGAATAGGGCGTCATCGGTGCCGGACATGACGGTTTCGTGCAGCTGCAGCCGCGTTCCGGTATGCAGAAGCGCAAATTGCTCGAGCGTCTTGAGCAGCGGTTCGGTTGGGTACAGCGAATCGACGGCCAGGCGTATCTCGGCCTCCCATCCTTGACGGAGCGTCTGCGCGCGTTCCTCCAGCTTGACCAAGCTATCGGCAATCGGAATGGCATCGCGCAACAGCGCGGCGCCGGCTTCCGTCAGCCGCATGCGGCGTCCCTCTTGCTCCAGCAAGGCGACGCCGATTTGTTCTTGCAGGCGCGCAATGGTGTAGCTGATGGCGGATTGGCTGCGATACAGCTGCTGCGCGGCCTGGGCGAAGCCGCCATAGTCCACGACGGCCTGGAGGATTCGCCATTGCTCGATGCTGGTTCTCGGTAGTTTCATCGTATCGGCATCTTCGTTTGTCGCCGGTTAAATGTCTAGCGGCGGTTGACGTTTGACGAGCGCTTGCGCTGAGGTGCGTTTCACGACGAATCATGGCGTGGCGCATGCCGCATAATATTCTCTGCCCGTGCGAAACACGGCTTTACTGCGAGGCCAGGTAGCGTTTCTTCAGCGCGTCGATGAAGCCATCATGCCGCATGGCGTCCAGAGCGGCATTCAGCCGCGCCAGGGTGGCGGGCGGCGTTTGCGGGTGGCAGGCCAGATACAGGTAACTGGACGAGAAGGTCGCCACCTGGCGCAGAGGGCCCAAGCGCTCACGTTCGACCAGGAAGTGGGCGTGATAGATGCCGGAGGCCCAGAAGTCGATATGGCCGGCCATCAGCTTGCGCAGGTTCAGCACATCATCCGAGGTGTATTCGATTTTATACCCGCGGTTTTGCAGATACTGCGCCACCGCGTCGCCGCGATAGCCGCCTATGCTGAAGGATTTGAGGGCGGCCATGTCCTGCACGCTGGCCGGGCTGTGCGGTCCGGCAAACACGGCCCAGTCGTTTTTCAGCAATGGGCCTACCCACTGGAACAGTTTTTCGCGTTCATCGTTGCGGGTGGTGGAGTAGAGGCAGGTTTTCGAGTCGACCTGGGCCAGGTTATAGGCTCTGAGCCAGGGCATGATCTCAATCGAGTAGGGAATGCCGGCGCGGCGAAAGGTTTCCGTCACCATCTCGGTGGAAATGCCGGTGACGCCGCCATGTTCGTTCGGGTAGTTGAACGGCGGATCGTCCTCGGTGAGCAAGCGTACGGCTGGTTCGGCTGCCGCGATTTGCAGACACAAGCTCATCCCCAGCAAGCACCATTTCATCCATCCCGTCACACCGCTATCCATTCCATCGTGACTACCCGCCCTGTCGCACTGCTCAAGCATAGCAAATTGCCTGGGTACGGCAGCAAAAAGGCTCCCGGGCGGGAGCCTGCAAGCGCTTGCAAGATCAGGCGCGGCGATGGACGTCGTGGGTGACGAAGGGATGCTCCTGCGGCGGCATGCGCAGCCATTCCGGATGCGACAGGCTGGAGCGGATGTCGTCGAGGCCGCTGCTCCAGTGGTCGCGCATGGTGCTGGCGCTGAACTGGTAGTCCTTGTAATGGCCTTCGAAGGGTTTGTCCTGATAAATCAGGTGCACCACGTTGAACAAGCGGCTGCAAGCCTGTTCGGCGGCGCGTCGGTAGGCCGGCGCCTGCCGCTGTTCCTCCGGCACCAGCTCCATCACGGCGCGCAGCATCTGGCGGAACTGCTGCGTTTCCTTCATATAGCCGGTGATCATCCGAGTGCGGCTGGAGAACTGGATGTCTTTCTGCCGGATCGCCACTTTGGACAAGTCCTCCGGCAGCGCGCCGCGCGCATTCCACAGGTCCACCTGGAATACCAGCGAATGCTTGCGCGGTTTGGCCGCCAGCACTTGCTGCAGCGGGGTGTTGGACACTATGCCGCCGTCCCAGTAGTACTCGCCGTCTATCTCCACCGCCGGGAAGCCCGGCGGCAAGGCGCCGGAGGCCATCAAGTGTTCGGCGCGCAGCTTGTCGCGGGTGTTGTCGAAATAGACGAAGTTGCCGCTCTTCACATTGACCGCGCCCACCGATACCCGCATCTCTCCGCTGTCGTTCAGCCGGTCGAAATCCACCAGGCTCTCCAGCGTGCTCTTCAGCGGCGAGGTGTCGTAGAAGCTGGCGGTGCCGCCGGCGTGGCGCCGCAACGGCGAGCGCGGCACGAAGAAGCCGTTCTGGCCCTCGGTCAACGCGCGCCAGGCTTCCAAGCCATTCAGCCAGCCCTGGACGACCGGAGGCAGCGGATGGCTCGGCTCCAGCAGATTGTGCGGGCTGGGCGGCAGCAGCGGCTGGCGGCTGATGGTGGTCCAAAACTGTTCCAGCCGCTCGGCGCGTTTCTCCGGCGGATTGCCGGCGATGATGGCGGCGTTCAGCGCGCCGATGGAAATGCCGGCCACCCAGTTCGGGTGTAGCTTGGCCTCGGCCAGCCCCTGGTAGACGCCAGCCTGATAGGCGCCCAGCGCCCCGCCGCCCTGCAGCACCAGCGCCACCACTTGATAGCGGTGGTCGGGCGGCAGCGCCGGGCTATGGTAGATCCCGGCGTCGGCGTGGCAGGCCGGATTGAGTTTATCCAGCGCCATGATGGCTCCTTATTGCATGAACCAGCCGTGGCTGACCACGAACGATTGGCCGGTGAGGGCGGCGCTGGGGAAGGCGGCCAGGAACAGCGCGGTCTGCGCCACGTCGTCCACCGTGGTGAACACGCCGTCCACGGTGTTGCCCAGCATCACGCGCTTGATCACTTCGTCCTCGCTGATGCCCAGCTCCTTGGCCTGTTCCGGAATCTGCTTGTCCACCAGCGGGGTGCGCACGAAGCCGGGGCAGATCACATGCGAGCGCACATTATGCGGCGCGCCTTCCTTGGCCAGCACGCGGGCCAGACCCAAGAGCGCGTGCTTGGCGGCGACGTAGGCGGACTTCAGCGGCGAGGCTTCGTGCGAGTGCACCGAACCCATGTAGATCACCACGCCGCCGCGATCATCCTTGTACATGTGCGGCAGCGCGGCCTTGGTGGTGAGGAAGGCGCCGTCCACATGGATGGCCTGCATTTTCTTCCAGTCGGCGAAGCTGTAATTGACGATGGGGTTGACGATTTGGATGCCGGCATTCGACACCAGGATGTCCAGCTGGCCGAAGGCGTCCACCACCTGCTGGGTGCCCTGGTTGACCGCGTCCTCATTGGTGACGTCCATCGCCACTCCGATGGCTTTGCCGCCGGCGGTGACGATCTCGTCGGCCGTCTTGCGGGCGGCGTCCAGATTGATGTCGGCAATGGCCACCGCCGCGCCGGCGCGGGCGTAGACCAGGGCGATCTCCTTGCCGATGCCGCTGGCGGCGCCGGTAATCAGTGCGACTTTTCCGTTCAATTGCATGGCGCTTCTCCTGTCATTTCTGGAAAGGGGAACAACTGCAAACTGCGGTAGCCGACGGGCGAATGTCGCGCCTGCCGGGCAAAACGGTACGCTGGGTATGAGACCGGCGGGGCAGGGGAGTTCCCCGGTCCTGGCTTATTCTAATGGCATTGCGTGTCGGTGGTTTGAAAATCTCCGCAGGCTGGATTCAAGCCAGCGCCGCCGCCAGATAGTCCACCAGACAGGCAATGCGCGGCAGCGGGCGGCCTTGTTTGTAGAACACTGCCCAGATCGGCTGTTTCCAAGCTTGGCGCTCGGGCAGCAGGATGGCTTCCAGCCTTCCGGCCGCGATGTCCGGCCCCACCAGGAAGTCCGCCAGACAGGCGATGCCGCAGCCCTGCAGCGCCAGCGCGCGCAAGGTGGCGCCGCTGGATGCGGCCGGCGACGGCGTCACGCGCAGGCCGTTTGGCCCCAGGGGCCACAGGTTCAGCGTGGCCGGGCTGGTGAAGCCGAGCAGCCTGTGGCTGGCCAGGTCCGCCGCCGTTTGCGGCCGGCCGCGCATCTGCAGATAGCCCGGCGCGGCAACCAGGCGCAGCGGGCTTTCGCACAGCAGGCGCGCGTTCAGGGTGGAGTCGGCCAGCGGGCCGACGCGTATCGCCAGATCCGCGCCTTCGGCGATCAGATCCACCACCGCCTCCGCGCCGGTCAGCTCCAGCCGGATATCCGGATAGCGCGCCTGGAAACCGGCCAGATGAGGCGCCAGCAGATGATCCAGCACCGGGATGGCGGCGTTGACGCGCACCAGGCCGGAAGGGCGGGCGGCGGCGGCTTGCAGCTGCTGCTCGGTGTCGCTCAGGTTCTCCACAATGGCGCGGGCGCGTTCCAGCAGCCAGGCGCCTTCCGCTGTCAGGTCCAGCCGCCGCGTGGTGCGGGTCAGCAGCCGCACGCCCAGCTGCTTTTCCAGCTGCGCCAGGCTGCGGCTGACATTGGAGGCCGTGACGCCAAGCTTGTCGGCGGCGGCGGTGAACGAGCCGCAATCCATGATTGCAATAAACGTAATCAGGCTTTCCGTGCTGAGCATTATCAATTTCCACGCAAAAGACCTTCTCACTACACCCCATTTTTCCGTACCGGGCAAGCGCGGACAATCGGTGTCCTGATTTCAAACCCACCCATTCCAGTTGGAGCCGAGGACGCGAAGGCAAGCGAGCAGGGCCGCAGACAGTACATCCAGTACGGCAAGGCCCGAGCAGCGCAGCCGACAAAGTCATCGGCTCTAAATGGGATGGGAAACAGGAGCACAGCATGCCTCTCGCACTATGGGCGCTCACCCTCAGCGCCTTCGCCATCGGCACGACGGAATTCGTCATCGTCGGCCTGATTCCCACCATTTCCGCCAGCCTCCAGGTGTCGCTGCCGTCGGCCGGCCTCTTGGTCAGCCTGTACGCGCTGGGCGTGGCCGTCGGCGCGCCGCTGCTGACGGCGCTGACTGGCCGCCTGCCGCGCAAGTGGCTGTTGAGCGGTCTGATGGCGCTGTTCACCGTCGGCAACCTGGTGGCCTGGCAGGCGCCGGGCTATGAGGCGCTGATCGCCGCCCGCGTGCTGACCGGCCTGGCGCACGGCGTGTTCTTCTCGATAGGCTCGACGCTGGCCACCAGCCTGGTGCCTAAGGACAAGGGCGCCAGCGCCATCGCGCTGATGTTCTCCGGACTGACCGTGGCGCTGGTGACCGGCGTGCCGCTGGGCACCTTCATCGGCCAGCATTTCGGTTGGCAGGCCACTTTCCTGGCCGTCGCGCTGCTCGGCGTGCTGGCTTTGCTGGGCAGCCTGATCCTGGTGCCGGCCAACCTGCCCAAGCCGGCGCCCACCTCTTTCGCCAGCCAGATGGCCGTGCTGGCCCAGCCGCGTCTTTTGCTGGTGTATGCGATGACCGCGCTGGGTTATGGCGGATCATTCACCGCCTTCACTTTTCTGGCGCCGATGCTGGAGCATCAGGCTGGCTACGCGCCGGGCGCGGTGGCGCTGATCATGCTGTTGTACGGCGTGTCGGTGGCCGTGGGCAATATCTGGGGCGGCCGCCTGGCCGACCGCAAGGGAGCGGTGGCCGCCTTGAAGATCATCTTCGCCGGCTTGGCGCTGGTGCTGCTGGCCCTGACCTTCACCGCCGGCTCCAAATGGCTGGTGGCGCTGACGGCGCTGGCCTGGGGCGCGGTGGCCTTCGGCAATGTGGCTGGCTTGCAGCTTTACGTGGTATCGCAGGCCAAGGCGCGTGTGCCGCACGCGGTGGATGTGGCGTCCGGCCTGAACATCGCGGCCTTCAATGTCGGCATCGCCGGCGGGGCCGGCTTGGGCGGGCTGGTTGTCGAGCGGCTGGGGCTGATGGCCACGCCGTGGGTGGGCGCCTTGATCGTGTTGGCGGCTTGGCTGTTGACGGCCTGGTCCGGTAGGCTGGACGCTGTCGATGATGAAAGCATGCCGATCGCGGCCGACCGTATCTGATTCTTGCGCCGGGCGCTCCCCGCCCGGCTTCACAATAAGGAAACGCATCATGCAAATGCCAAAACTGGGCGCGGGGACTTTCCGCCTCAAGGAACAACAGGCCGAAGACGCCGTCGCCATGGCGCTGGAGTTGGGCTACCGCCATATCGACACCGCGCAAATCTACCGCAACGAGGCGGACGTGGGGCGCGCCATCGCCAAGAGCGGCCTGCCGCGCGGCGAGCTGTATGTCACCACCAAGATATGGACCGACCAGTTTGCCCAGGGCAAGCTGATTCCCAGCCTGCGCGCAAGCCTGGACAAGCTGGGGCTGGAGCAGGTGGACATGACGCTGATCCACTGGCCGTCGCCTAAGGACGAAGTGCCTATGGCGGTGTATATGGAGCAACTGGCCGAGGCCAAACAATTGGGGTTGACCCGCGAGATCGGCGTATCAAACTTCACCATCAAGCATCTGGAGCAAGCCATCGCCGTCGTCGGCGCGGGCGCCATCGCCACCCACCAGCTGGAAGTGCATCCGTATCTGCAAAACCTGAAGGTGCGCGCCTTCTGCCGCCAACACGCCATCGCGCTGACCGGCTACATGCCGCTGGCCTACGGCCGCGTGATCCAGGATCCGGTGCTGCTGGACATTGCCCGGAAGCATGGCGCCACGGCGGCCCAGGTGGCGCTGGCCTGGCAGTTGCAGCAGGACATCGCGGTGATCCCGTCGTCCACCAAGCGCGCCAATCTGGCGGCCAATCTGGAGGCGCTGACGCTGCGGCTGGACGACGCGGACATGGCGCGCATCGCCGGCCTGGAAGACGGCGGCCGCATCGCCGATCCGGACTTCGCCCCGGCCTGGGACGCCTGAGTCCGCCGCGCGGGTTACAATACGGTTTTGTCGCCCGCGCGGGCCAAGCAGTGGATGAAGAGCATGAGCGAAGAACTGAAGATGGAAGACCTGGTGGTGGGCGAGGGCAAGGAAGCCGTGCGCGGCGCGCTGATCACCACTCACTACACCGGCTGGCTGGAGGATGGGACCAAGTTCGACTCCTCCGTGGACAAGGGCCGCCCCTTCCAGTGCGTGATCGGCACCGGACGCGTGATCAAGGGCTGGGACCAAGGCATGATGGGCATGAAGGTGGGCGGCAAGCGCAAGCTGTGGGTGCCGGCGCATCTGGCCTATGGCGAACGCCAGATCGGCGACCGCATTCCGGCCCATTCCAATCTGGTGTTCGAGATCGAGCTCTTGGAAGTGCTGACGCGGGAGGATTGATCCTCGGCGGGATCAAAATGAAAGAGGCCCATCCGGGCCTCTGGTCGTTTCAGCCGGCTATCAGTAGCCGATGTTCTTCACCGCCTGCGGCCCCAGCCGCTGGCACAGCTGCATCAGATACAAGCTGTCCGGTCCGACGCGCACGCCCGGCGAGTCCACCGCGCCGAGTTTGGGCGCCGGGTCCAGTTGCTTGGCGTCCGGCAGATACGGCGTCAGCTGGCCGCTGCTGCCTATCGCCCAGTTGGTGCCGCCGGGCGGCGCGGCGATGGCCAGCTGATCGGCCTTGGCGTTCCACGCCACGCCCCAGCCCATGCTCCAGCCGTGGCCGCTGCCGTCGGTGCCGCGGTTGCCCAGGCCGATCGCGCCGCTGACGTCGGCGTTGTCCACCAACAGGCCGGTGGCCCAGCGCTGGTGCGGTTCGATATTGCCGCAGGCTTCCGCCCGGCCGGTGAAATGCAGCAGCACATTCGGCCCGCCTGCCTGCGACTGGGTGGCGTAGTAGAACGATTTCTTGCTGCCGGTGGACGAGCTGCGGTCCACCAGCACCTGGCTGCCGGCGATGCTGAATTCAAACTCCTTGGCGCCCTTGCAATCGACGTTGTTGTGGTCGTGATTCAGCGCGATGCTTTCCAAGGTGAGGCGGCGCGCCTGCTTGCCCACCACCACGCCGGTGGTGAAGTTGTGGGCCTGGATGTCGTTGAGCCAGCCATCGGCCAGGTTGTCCAGCGTGGCCACGCCGTAGTCGGCGCCCGCGCCGCGCGGCAGGCCTTCCAGCGCCAGATGCTCGACGCCGATCTGGCCGGCAAAGCCGCTGGCCTGGTATTTCTGCACGCTGCCGCCATTCGGTCCCAGATAGCCGCTGTCGAAGGAGTCGGACAGCGGGATGTCCAGCGTCAGTTGCTTGCCGTTGACTGCGGTGACGGTGCGCAGCCAGTACTCGTTGTTGTTGCCGGCATTGATCCAGGTTTGCGGCTTGCCGTCGCGCACCAGGGTGTCCATGTTCATGAAGTGTATCCACTCGGCGCTGGCGCGGCGGCGCACCATCACCGCGTCGCCGGGCTGGAAGCCGGAGGCGTCGGAGACATGCAGGACTTGGCCGCCGGAGGGCAGATAGCTGTCGGTGATGGCGGCCGCGGCGCCGCTGGGCGTCAGGCTGCCATTTGCGCCGCCCAGGCTCAGCATGAAGTGGCCGTCGCCTGCGGCCTTCAGCACGGTGCCGCCCGCTCCGGAACCGCTGCCGCGCAGCACCACGCCGTCCTGGTTGAGTGGGATCGGCTCATTCAGCAGAAACGTGCCGGGCGCCAGCAGCACCGCGCCGCGCACGCCTTTGATTGCGGGCAAGGCGGCCACCTTGGCGAGGGCGGCCTGGATGTTGGCGAGGTCGCTGGCCGCGCTGCCGCTGGGTTTCACTGTCGCCTTCACCGGCGCGGCCGGCAGCGCCACGCCGCCGCCCATATAGCCGGCGCTAGAGAAGTCCATGATGCGGTCGCCGTTGCCGTTCAGCGGCGCATAGGCCAGGCCGCCGCGGCCATCGTCTTTGACCCACTGGCTGCGCGCGCTTTCGCCGCCCCATTGCGCTTGGCAGGCCTGGGCGAAGGTGTGCTGGCGGATGGGCAGGAGGGGGTCGGCCTGGACAGCTTGGCCGGCGAGGGCGGCGGCGAGCGTCAGCGCCAGCCGCGTCATAGCGTGTTTCATGTGTAAGGGGTGTCCTGTCTGTAGGTGTTGGGGGACGAAGGCGCCGGCCGGTCATGCGACCGTTTGTCATATTGATACCCCGCACTATATGTAAAGGTCTGTTACAGGAAGGTGTCGATATGTAAGGGCTGGTCTTGTAGACAGGATGAAAAAAGCCCCGGCCACAAGGGCGCGGGGCAAGCTGGTGAAATCGGCAGCCAGGCGTCTTAGTGCGCCTGGCTGGTGTCGGCCACGCGCTTAGGCTTGGGCGCCAGCCAGATGGCGCAGGCGGCCACCACGAAGGACAGGCCGGCCAGCCAGAAGATCTGGTTGGTGGACAGCATGATGCTCTGCGTCTGCAGCGCATGCTCGATGGTGCCCCAGGCCGCGCCATCGCTCATGCCGCCGCCGGTCAGCGCGCGCAGTGCGTCGCCGCTCGAATCCACCATGCCGGCTAGCTCGGCGTGGTTGTAGCTGGCCTTGTCGTCCCAGGCGGTGGTGACCAGCGAGGTGGCGAAGGCGCCGGACAGCGTGCGCATGAAGCTCATCAGACCGGCGGCGGACGCCATCTCCGCCGGTTCCACGCTGGCCATGGCCAGCCCGGTCAGCGGCACAAAGAAGAACGGCATGCCCAGGCCCTGGAACAGCAGCGGCAGCGCCACTTGCCAGAAACCCATGTCGGTGGTGGAGAGACTGCGGTACAGCGTGACGCAGCCCAGCCACATCACGCCGCAAAACACCAGCTTGCGCGGGTCCAGCCGGGTGGACAGCTTGGCCGCGATCGGCGCCACCGTCACCGCCAGGATGCCGCTCATCGCCGTGGCGTAGCCGGCCTGGGTGGCGGTGTAGCCCATATAGGTCTGCAGCCATTGCGGCGTCAGCACGGTGGCGCCGAAGAAGGAGCCGAAGGCCAGGGAGATGGTCAGCACGCTGGCCCAGAAGCCGCGATGGCGGAACACCCTGAGGTTGACGATGGGCTGGGCCTCGGTCAGCTCCCAGATCAGGAAGGCGGCGAAGCCGACCAGCGCGGTAATGGCCAGCGCCACGATCAGCGGCGAACCGAACCAATCCAGCTCCTTGCCCTTGTCCAGCATCAGCTGCAGCGAGGCCACCCATACCATCAGCAGCGCCAGCCCCATCACATCCACGCGCAGCTTCACCACCTGGCTCTGGTAGCGCTTGAGCAGATTCCAGCCCAGCATGCCGCAGCCCAGGGCGATGGGGACGTTGATGTAGAAGATCCACGGCCAGCTGGCCTGATCGCACAAGGTGCCGCCCAGGATCGGCCCCATGATGGGAGCGATCAGCGTGGTCATGCTCCACAAGCCTATCGCCGCGCCGGCCTTATGCTTGGGAAAAATCTGCAGCAGCAGCGTCTGCGACATCGGCATCAGCGGGCCGCCGGCCAGGCCTTGCAGCACGCGGAACAGCACCAGCATCTCCAGCGAGCCGGCCAGGCCGCACAGGATGGAGAACACGCCGAACAGCAGCATGGAGCCGACGAACAGCCGCACGGTGCCCAGCCGCGCCGCCAGCCAGCCGGTCAGCGGCACGGTGATGGCCTCGGCCACCGCGTACGAGGTGATGACATAGGTGCCCTGGCTGGACGACACCGCCAGGCCGCCGGCGATATTGGGCACCGACACATTGGCGATGGTGGTGTCCAGCACCACCATGAAGTTGGCGGCGGCCAGCACCAGCGCCGCCAGCCACAGCATATTGCCGGTCAGCGGCTGTTGGATGCCGCCGGCCGCGGGATTCGCGCTAGACATGGCGGCCTCACTCGCTGACGTCGACGGTGGCTTCCATCGACAGCCCCACCTGCAGCGGATGGGCCTTCAGTTCGGCCGGGTCCAGCGCGATGCGCACCGGCAGCCGCTGCACCACCTTGATCCAGTTGCCGGTGGCGTTCTGCGCCGGAATCATGGCAAACGCCGCGCCGGAGCCGCCAGACAGCCCGGCCACTTTGCCGTGGTACACCACCTTGCCGCCGTACAGGTCGGCGGTCAGCTCCACCGGCTGTCCGACGCGCACCTTGCTCAATTGCACTTCTTTGAAGTTGGCGTCCACATGCGCGTCCTGCAGCGGCACCACCGACATCAACGGCGTGCCGGACTGCACGCGCTGCCCCACCTGCGCCTGGCGCTTGGCCACCACGCCGTCCACCTGGGCGCGGATCACCGTGCGCGCGAGGTCCAGCTTGGCTTGGTCGCGCTTGGCGCGCGCCAGCGCGACTTCCGGGTTGCTGTCCACCGTGCTGTCGGCGGTCAGCGTCTGGTTGGCTTTCAGGCTGCCGACGGCGGCGCGGTAATTGGCCTCGCTCTGGCGGCTGGCGGCCTCGGCGGCTTTCAGATTGGCCTCGGCGGTGGCAAAGGCATTCTGCGCGTTGCTCAGCTCTTCGCCGGACACCGATCCGCTTTTCGCCAGCGCCTGGCGGCGCTGCAGGTCGAGTTTGGCGCGTTGCAGATCGGCGCGGGCCGAAGCCAGCTGCGCCGCGGAGCGGGCCTGGTCGGCGCTGCGCGCCTGGGCCTGGGCCGACAGGCCTTCGTCGTTGGCGAAATAGCCTTTGACCCGGCGCTCGGCGCGGGCAAGGTCGGCTTCGGCCTGGGCCAACGCCAGTTTGGCGTCGCTGTCGTTCAACACCACCAGCACGTCGCCGGCTTTCACCGGCTGGGTATCGACGACTTTGACTTCCTTGACGGTGCCGGCCACTTCCGGCGTCACCTGGGCGATTTCGGCGGCGACGTAGGCGTTGTCGGTGCTGACATGGCGGGAGGCGATCAGCGTCCAGTAAGCGCCGTAGGCGACGGCGGCGGCGGCCACCGCGCCGAACAGAAGGGTGAACAGCTTCTTGCGTTGCATGGGGTTGCCGGCGGCGGCGGGCGCTTCGGAGGCCGGCAGGGCTTGTACGTTTTCGCTCATGTTGGGTAGTCCTTGTTTAGGTTTGCCTGCGGCCTCAGCGGGCGGGTTCGGATGGTTGATAGCCGCCGCCCAGCGCCTTGATCAGCGCGATGTCCAGCGACAAGCGGCGGGCTTCCAGCGAAGCCAGGCTGCGGCGGCTGGCGATGACCGTGTCTTCGGTGTTCAGCACGTCCAGATAGTTGGCCAAGCCGCCCTGGTAGCGGTTCTGGCTGACGCGGTAGGCCTCATCGGCGGTTTGCAGCGCCAGGCGGCGTTGTTCCAGCTGCGGCGTCAGCGAAGCCTGGCTGCTGACGGCATCGGCCACTTCGCGCAGCGCCTGGCTCAAGGTAGCGTCATAGCTGGCGACGGCGGCGTCGTAATCGGCGCGGGCCACGCGGTACTGGCCCTGCAATTGGCCGCCGCGGAAAATAGGCAGATTGATCGCCGGGCCGATTCCGGCTATGCCGGAACCGCTCTTGGCGAACAGGTCCAGCCCCAGCGACTGGGCGCCGACGAAGGCGGTGAGATTGACGTTGGGGTAGAACTGGGCCTGGGCCACGTCGATGCGTTTGCCCGCGGCTTCGGCGCGGAGGCGGGCGGCTGCCAGATCCGGTCGGCGGCCCAGCAGCTCGGCCGCCAGCGTGGCCGGGAGCTGTTGGCCTCGAAACAAGCCGGATGCCGGCCGGGCGATGGCCAGGCCGCGGTCCGGCCCGGCGCCGATCAAGGCCGCCAGGCTGTGGCGTTGCAGCGCGATGCTCTCGTCGGCTGCTTCCAGGTCGGCGCGGGCGGCGGCTTCGCGCGATTCGGCCTGGCGCACGCTGCCCAGCGTTTCCATGCCTTGCTGTTGCCGCTCCCGCATCAGCGTCGCGGTGTGGCTGCGCACGTCCAGCGCCTGGGCGGCGGCGTCGCGCTCGGCAAACAGCCGCGCCAGTTCGGCATAGCCGGCGGCCAGGGAGGTGGTCAGCATCAGCCGGGCCTCGGCCGCGTCGGCCTGGGCGGCGGTCAGCTCCGAGGTGGCGGCGGCGACGGCCGCGCGGTTCTTGCCCCAGAAGTCCAGCTCGTAGCTGAAGTCCAGCGTGGCGCGGCCGCTGGTGTTGAAACCCGTCGGCGCCGGCATGCCGTTGTTGTAGCTTTGTTTGTCGCGGTTGATCGCCGCGTTCAGGTCCGCGCCGGGCAGCAACGCGGCGCCGGCCTGCTGGGCCAAGCCCTCGGCGTGTTCGACGCGGGCGCGGGCGGCGGCCAGGTCCGGCGCTTGGCGCAGGGCCTCGTCCATCAACTGGTGGAGCTGCGCGTCGTCGTATTTCAGCCACCATTGGCTGTTGGCCCATTGACCCTGCCCGGAGGGCAGGCTTTGGGTATTCTGGTATTGTTGCAGCGGTTTGGGTTGCGGCGCCGGGCCCATGTCGGGCAGCGCGGCGCAGCCGCTCAACAGCGCCAATGCGGCCAGCAGGCCGATGGCGGGCAGCGGATGCGGCGAAGGATGGGGGATTCTCATGGTCTCTATCCGGGTGTTATTGGTTTAAACTGTACGGTACGGTATAGTTATATTTCGAGTGAAATGCCCTGTCAAGAAAAATTGAACTGTACGGTTCAGTTTAAAGGTGGATATGCGTACAAAAAGCGAAAGCAAGCGTCAGGCGATCGTCGCCGCGGCGACCGAAGTGTTTCTGGAGCGCGGCTACGAGGCGGCGTCGATGTCGGAGATTTCCACCCGCGCCGGCGGCTCCAAGGCCACGCTTTACAACTACTTCTCGTCCAAAGAGGCGCTGTTTCTGGAAGTGATGGCCTGTCTGGCCTCAGAGATGTCCCAGGTTTATGTCAGGCTGGTGCCGGGCGGCGACCTGCCGGCGGTGCTGCAGGATTTCGGCGAGGCGTATCTGGACAATCTGTTCAGTCCGGAGCTGCGCGCCTTGCGCGCCATCGTGATGGGCAGCGGCAGCCGCTCCGAAGTAGGGCTGCTGTTCTATGAAAACGGTCCCAAGGTCGGTTGGGGCAAGCTGGCGGAGTTCATGGCTGCGGAGATGCGGGCCGGCCGCCTGCGCGAGGCGTCGCCATGGACGGCGGCCATGCATTTTCATGGCCTGCTGCATGCCGAATGCCAGGTGGCGATGATCACCGGCCTGGTGGATGAGCTGGCGCCTAAAGAGGCTCGGCCTGCCTGGGTGGCGTCGGCTGTCGAGGTGTTCCTGATCGCCTACGGCAAGCCTGCCGCCTGAGGCTATCGATTTCGCCAGACTGGGGGCGAAGCTATCTCCAGCCTTGCAGCCATTGCGCGGCGTCGGTCAGCGCGCGCCACGGCAGTTCGGATTGGCGGCGGGTGTAGACGGCCTCCAGCGTCACCGTCTGCACCGGCCCGTCCGGCGCGGGGCGGTTCAGCGCCACCACTAGGGGCTGTTGACGTTTGGTGAGTGGATCGCGTTTGCGCCGATTTGGACCGGAAGCAAGGCGCGCAGTCCGACGCATAGTCATTCTATGCAAGGGCTGGGCAACGTGGCTCCCGGCCCAAAGCGGCCAAACCCGTAGGGCCGGGCGCCTTTCGCGCCGACTCTTCGTTGTTCCGCGCTGGCAGAGAATGACTATGCGGCGCGCGAAACGCCTCGATTCGCCGCGAAATGCGCTCCGGCGCGACCGCTCACCAAACGTCAACAGCCCCTAGGAAGTGCTTTTCCTTGTTTCGCGGCGCGGCGGCGGTCCATTTGCTGTTCAGCAGCTTGTCCGGATTCAGGCGCGTCTTAGTTGTCGGCACGGTTTTGCTCTACCCAGATCAGCTGATCGGCCGGCACCTTCAGCTTGGACGCCACCGCCAGCAAGGCCGTTTTGGCGGCCGCCGGCGGCTGCTTGTCGCGCGCGAGCAGCCATAGATAGTCCTTGTCCGGCCCCACCACCACCGACCAGCGGTAGTCCGGGTCCAGCGCCGCCACATGGTAGCCGCCGTAGAACGGCCCGAAGAACGATACCCGCAGCGAGGCGACATCGGACAGGCCATTGAACCAGGCCTTGCCCACCGCTTCGCGCCAGCCGGCGATGGCGGGGTCGTAGCCGCGGTTGACCACGCGGATGCTGCCGTCCGGGTTCAGGCTGTAGTCGGCGCTGACGGCGGTCAGGCCGCGCTCGAAGCGGTGGTCCAGCCGGGCGATCTCGTACCAGCGGCCCTCATAGCGCGTCAGTTGGAAGGGCCGCACCGGGGCGATGCCGGGCGGCGGCGCGGTGTCGCAACCGGCGAGCAGGGCGGTCGCCAAGGCGAGCAGCGTGATGCGTCGTTTCCACATATTGGTTCCCATCATCGGTCTGGAGGTTGGCGCGGGCGCGGGCGCGGATCGCGCCGCCTGCGCGCGCTCATGTGGTGCTCCACAGCGCGCGGTAGCGGCCTTGGGCATCGTGCTCCGCCGCCTGGCGCTCGGGATTGAAGCGGCGGCCGCCGCGCGGATCGGTGCCGCGGCCGGCGATATACAGCCAGTTGCCCTGGTTGCTGCATGCGTCGTAATCGATCAGCTGCGATTCAAACCAGGCCGCGCCGGCGCGCCAGTCGCCGCCGCACTCGTAAATCAGATAGCTGGCGGCCACCTGGCGCAAGCGATTGGACAGATAGCCGCTGGCGCTCAGCTCGCGCATGGCCGCGTCCACCAGGGGCTGGCCGGTTTCGCCTTTTCGCCAGCGCTGGAACGCCGCCGCATCATGCGCGGGCGGCGGCAGGGCTGACAGGCCCGCGGCGTGATAGAGCCGCGGCCCATGCCGCAGGTGCAGGAAGCGGAAGTAATCGCGCCACAGCAGTTCGAAGCCTATCCAGC
Source organism: Chromobacterium sinusclupearum (assembly GCF_002902845.1). GTDB lineage: Bacteria > Pseudomonadota > Gammaproteobacteria > Burkholderiales > Chromobacteriaceae > Chromobacterium > Chromobacterium sinusclupearum. The sequence goes on along the minus strand of NZ_PPTF01000073.1, from coordinate 237,036 downwards.
CGCTGCCTTCGCTTGCGCCGTGCCTGGCTTCGAACGCTTTCAGCATTTGCCAGACCCGGCGTGGCGACAGCGCGCCGCTGGCTAGCCATGGAGACAACTTGCTGGAAAAGTCGACGCCGTACAGCCGGTCGCGCGTCGCCTTGTAGCGATGCGGCAGTCCGCGCGACAGGTATTGCTGGAAATGGGCGCGCGCCGCGGCTTCGCCGCCATGGCATGCCGGCAGATGGTAGGGAAAGGACGAGCGTGGTTCGATGGCCGCCGGCGTGCGGGCAGGCGGTTCGCGCGGTGTCCAGCCGGCCGGTAAGGGCGGTAAGGCGGCTGGGGCGTCTTGCGGCGGCAAGGGCTGTGGTCCGGTTTGCTCCAGCGCGCGGCGGAAGGCGGTGAACACCGGCGGCAGCCGTTCGATGGCAAACGGCAGCTGTTCCGGCAGGAACAGGCTGGATTGCCAGATTTCGCACACCTGCAGGCCGGCTTGGCGCAGCGCCAACGCTTCGGCCTCTTCCTCCGGCGCGGCGATGCGCTCGCATACCACGCGATCGGCGCCGACTTCGCGCGCCAGCGCCGGCAAGACGATTTCCGGCAGGCCTTGCAACTCGCACAGCGCGCTGCCGCGGCTGCTCAAGGCGGCGCGCAAGCTATCCAGGGCCTGGCCGATGAAGGCGGCGCGGTGGCGGCCCAGACGCGGGAAGTCCCAGCCGCTGTCGCGGGCGGGCCGGTGGCAATACACCGGCAGCAAGGCTGCGCAGCCGCAGGCGGCCAGCAAAGCCGGGTTGTCGTCCAGCCGCAAGTCCTGGCGCAGCCAGTACAGCGTTGCGCTCATGGCTGGCCTGCCCGCTGGCGGCGGCAGCGTTCGGAACAGTATTTGACTGCGTTCCAGTCGCGCTGCCATTTTTTGCGCCAAACCATGGTTTTGCCGCAGGCGGCGCAGGGCTTGGCCGGCAGCGCGGCCTTATTGCCGCGGAAAGCCGGCTTCATGCCGGCACGCGCAGCTTCCTGCGCATCCAGGCGATAGGCAGTCCCAATAGCGGAATCTTTTCGAACAGCTCTTCCGCCGCGTCCCAGTAGTCGCGGTGCAGCATCACCTTGCCGTCGGCGTCGAAGCGCAGATGGCTGCCGCCATGGATGTTGACGCGGCGGCCGGAATAGGCAAAGTCGAAATCCCAGGTGATGAAGGCCTGATCGCCATCGCGCAGCGCATGCAGCACGGTGAAGCGCGGCTCGTCCACGGTCTTGAACATGTGGCGGAACACCGCTTCGATGGCGGCGACGCCGCGCACATCGTTGAACGGGTCTTTGAAGCGGGCTTCGTCCGCGTAATAGCGGCTTATCTCGCCAAGGCTGTCCGGCGTCAAGGTCTGGAACCAGTCCAGCAACGCCTGCCAGGCGTCGGGAGAAGGGATGCGTTTCATCAGCGTGCCAACCTCGTCAACAAGGGTAGCCGCAGCCAGTACGGCAGCAGCTGCAACAGCTTCAGCCACAGGGTGAAGCGCCAGGGAAAATGGATTTCGAAACGGCCGCGGGCCAGGCCGCGCATGATGTTGCCGGCGGCTGCGCGCGGCGATAGCAGGCCGGGCATGGCGAAGTCGTTCTTGGCGGTCAGCGGCGTGGCGACGAAGCCGGGATTGACCAGATACACCGCCAAGCCCAGCGGTTTGAGTTCGGCGTACAGGATTTCCGCCAGGTTGATCAGGGCCGCCTTGCCCGGCCCATACACGACCGCGCCCGGCAAGCCGACATAGCCGGCGACGCTGGCGATCAGCGCCACGCCGCCGCGGCCCTGCCGCGCCATCGTCGGCAGCACCACCTCCAGGCCAAGGTAGACGCCGAGCAGATTGGTGTCGAGCAAGCGGCGGGTTTCCTCGGCATGCAGGTCCAGGCTGGTCTGCGGCCGGTAGTCGGCGGCGCAGAACACCACCAGGTCCGGCAGCGCGGCGGCATCCTCCAGCCGCGCCCAGGCCGAGCGCCAGGAAGTGGGATCGGTCACGTCCAGCGTTTCCACCCGCGCGCCGGGGCGGCCGTCGGCCAAGGCATGCATCGGCGCGGCGCGCCGCGCCGACAGGATCACTTCCGCGCCGGCGTCCAGCAGTTCGGCGGCCAGGGCGGCGCCGATGCCGCTGGACGCGCCTATCACCCAGACCCGGCGCGCTCGCCAGTCCGGTATCGCCGGGTTCAGGCGCAGTTTCATCGCGCAGACTCCGGCTTGCGGAAAAACAGCGTGACTTCGCCGAGCGGGAAGCCGAACTTGCTCATGGTGGCGCGGTTGAGCAGGCTGTTGTCGTCCTGCAGGAACATCCAGTCGTCAAACTGGACGTCGTATTCCTTCCCGTCCACCGGCAGCCGCAAGGTATAGCGCCAGCGCAGCGCATTGCCGGCCGCTTCGCCCTGAGCCTCGCCCACCACGTCGGCGGCTTGGCCGCGCCAACGGCCGCCGCCTAGTGGCTGCAAGCGCCAGACACGTTGCTGCCGCGTGCCGTCGCTGTACTGGAAGCGCTCGTTCAGCACTATTTCATCGCCGCGGCGTTCGCCGTCCATCGCCACGGTAAAGCGCTTCACCAGACGGCCCTGTCGGTCCTGAAACATGCCCCAGGCCTCGGTCTTGCCGAGGAAAAACTGGCCCGGGTCCAGCAGCGGGCGGTTGGCGGCGTAATCGCTGACTGCCGGGCCGGCGCAACCGGCCAGCAAGGCGACCATGGCGAGCAGGGGCGGGCGGCGCATGATTCAGCTCCTTTGCAGCAAGAATTGCGACACGCCGATGCGGTTTTCGTCGAAACCGGCCTCGCAATAGCACAGATAGAGCCGCCACAGGCGGATGAAGGGCTCGTCGAAGCCCTGGGCGCGCACCTCCTGCAGCCGCGCTTCGAAGGCGGACCGCCAGCGGCGCAGCGTCTCGGCGTAATCGGGGCCGAAGTCCAGACGGTTGCGGCAGGCCAAGCCGCGCTGTTCCGCGGCGCGCTGGAAGCGTTCTCGGCTGGGCAGCATGCCGCCGGGGAAGATATAGGCCTGGATGAAATCGGCTTCGGCGCGGTAACGCTCAAAGCGCGCTTCTTCGATGGTGATGCTTTGCACCAAGGCGCGGCCGCCGGGCTTCAGGCAGCGGCGCAGCGTGTCGAAATAGCCGCCCCAGTAACGCTCGCCCACCGCCTCGAACATCTCGATCGATACGATGGCGTCGTACTGGCCGCGGAGATCCCGGTAGTCCCGCCACTCCAGCCTCGCCAGCGGCTCATGGGCCAGCCGGCCTTGGGCGAAGTCCAGCTGCGCCTGGGAGATGGTGATGCCATGCACGGCCACGCCGCGCCGGGTCGCATGCTCGGCGAAACCGCCCCAGCCGCAGCCGATTTCCAGCACGCGCATGCCAGGCTTCAGTTGCAGTTCGTCGCAGATGCGTTGGTATTTGGCGGCCTGGGCGTCGGCCAGCGAGCGGCGGTAATCGCCGTCGAACCAGGCGCTGGAGTAGGTCCAGCTCGGGTCCAGCCACAGCCGGTAGAAGTCATTGCCGATATCGTAGTGGGCATGGATGTTGCGGCGGCTGCCGCGCCGGCTGTTGCCGCGCAGCGCGTGGCGCAGCCGGTGCCACAGCTGGCTGGCCAGCCGCCCCAGCGCGCCCAGCTGCAGCGCGTCCTCGTTGCGCAGCGCCAGCCGCAGCAGGGCGGTCAGGTCCGGGCTGTTCAGCCAGCCGTTTCGGTAGGCCTCGGCGAAGCCGATATCGTCGCCCTGCAGGATGCGGGCGCAGGCGCGCCAGTCAACCAGGATCAGGCTGGCATCGGCCGGCTGCTTTGGCTGGCCGAACCATAATTCCTCTCCATCCGGCGTGGTCAGTCGCAGGCTGCCGTGGCGCAGCTTGGCCAGCAGCGACAGCAGCATGCGGCCGGCGGCGGGGAGGTCGGGACGGGGTTGAGCGAGGGGTTGGCTGGCGCTCATGGGGCGGTCTCCTGGCCGCGGCTGAGCGTCGCGGCGGGGGGATGGGGTTTGCGGAAAAACGGCACGCGCTTGAGCCACAGCCGCAGCGCCTGCCAATGAATGCGGGCGACCACCCCCAGCGTGAGCAGCGGCTGCCGCAGCAGCGCGCGCAGGGCGCGGCCGGAGGTCAGCGCGGCCATGCTGCCGGACAGCGCGGTGTGGAGCAGCGCGCCGGCCTCGTCGTGATAATCGATGCGCACCAGGGCATGGCCGGCTTGCTCGACGAAACGGAAGCGGTAATGGCCCTCGACGCGGCAAAACGGCGAGACATGCAGCAGTTTGCGGCATACCAGCTGGCTGGCGGGCTGGATGGTCCCGCCGCGCTCGGCGCTGAGCAAATAAGCATGATGTTCGCCGAAGGTATTGTTCACTTCGGCCAGCACCGCGCGCAGCTCGCCTGCGGCGTCGTGGCAGTACCAGAAGCTGACCGGGTTGAATACGTGGCCGAATACGCGCGGGAAAGTCTGCAGCCACACTTCGCCGTCGGCCGGCAGGCCGGCCTCTGCCAGCCGGGCCCGTATCCACGGCAGCAGCGGGCTGCCGTCGCGCGGGCCGTAGTCGGCGGTGCGCAGCATCAAGGGCCGCCAGCGGTCGACGCCGAAACAGAGGCTGGACAGCCGCTCCAGCGCCGACAGCTTCAGCCGCAGGCAGAACACCGGGTAAACGAAGCGGTTGCGCGCCGGGCGCAGCCGGTGATGCATGACCTGTCCGGTGATCAGATAGGCGTCGGCCATGTCAGATCCTTGCCCAGTCCGGCGCCAGGCCAAAGTCCGCAGCCACCCGCAGTCCCGACTTCAGCCCGTCCTCGTGAAAACCGTAGCCGGTCCAGGCGCCGGCGAACCAGCAGGCATGGCGGCCCTGGATGCCGCGCAACGCGCGCTGCGCGGCGATGGCGTTGTCGTCCAGCAGGGGGTGCTGATAGGCGAAACGGCCCAGCACCTTGTCCGCCGCCGGTGGCCGCGGCGGGTTCAGGGTGACGATGACCGGCGTGTCCAGCGGCAGCGGCTGCAGCCGGTTCAGCAGATAGCTGACGCCGACGGCCTGGCCGTCGTCGTGGCTGTCGCCGATGAAGTTCCAGGCGGCCCAGGCGCGGTGGCGGCGCGGCAGCAGGGTGTCGTCGCAATGCAGCACGGCCTCGTTGGGCTGGTAGCGCACGGCCTGCAGCACCGCGCGCTCGCGTTCGTCGGCGTCCACCAGCAAGCGCAGCGTCTGCGGGGCATGGGTGGCGAACACCACCGCGTCGAAGGTTTCCTCGCTGGCCTGCGTCAAGACACGGGCTTGGCCGTCCACCCGGCTGACGCGCAGCACCGGGGTGCCCAGACGGATGTCGTCGAGGCCGGCGGCGATCTTGTCCACATATTGCCGCGCGCCGCCCGGCACCGTGCGCCATGGCGGGCGGTTGCGGATCTGCAGCAGGCCGTGGTTCAGGCAAAAGCGCAAAAAGGTTTCCGCCGGAAAGTCCAGGATGTCGCGGCAGGGGCTGGACCAGATGGCGGCCGCCATCGGCAGCAGGTAGTGATCTCGGAAGCGGCGCCCGTAGCCGCCGGCGTCCAACAGCTCGCCCAGCGTCAACGGGGACTGCACCGCACGGGCCAGATTGCGCTCGGCCTCCCGATTGAAGCGCAGGATGTCGCCCAGCATGCCCCAGAAGCCGGCGGACAGCAGATTGCCGCGCTGCGCGAACACGGTGTCCAGATTGCTGCCGGCCCATTCCAGCCTGCTGTGGTCCAGCGACACGCTGAACGACATCTCGGTGGGATGGCTGGGGATGTCCAGCTCCCGGAACAGCGCGATCAGATTGGGATAGGTGCGTTCGTTGTACACCAGGAAGCCGGTATCGACGGCGAAGCGCAGGCCGTCCACCGCCACATCGACGGTATGGGTGTGGCCGCCGAGATAGTCGTTGGCTTCAAACAGGGTCACCAGATGCCGGCGCGCCAGAAAATGCGCGGAGGCCAAGCCCGAAATGCCGCTGCCGATGACGGCGATGCGTTGTCGCTGCTGTGTGTTCACCGTGAATCCTGTATGGAAAAAGCGGGTGCAAGCCTTGCTTGGCAGCCTGGGTCGGCTGCTTTATATTCAGAATATAACTGGTAAGAAAAAAATGCTACTACTTAGTAAAAGGTGTTACTGATGGGTATTCTCGGCAGGCTCAGCTTTAAGGATCAGGCATTCAAGCTGAGGGAACAGGCGGTGCTGGATGCCACCACCCGCATGCTGGCCAGCAAGGGCTTCGACTTGATGACCATGGACGACGTGGCGGGCGAAGCCGGCATCTCCAAGCCCAGCCTGTACAAGCATTTCAAGTCCAAGGACGAGCTGGCCACCGAGGTGATGATCCGCCTGCTGGACGATGCCCAGGCTTACCTGGCCGCGCAGGACGCCGCGCTGAGCCCGCTGGGCCGGCTGCGCGATTTGCTGGCCTGGGCGCTGCGGGTGCGTTTGTCCGGCGGCCTGCCCTTTTTGCCATCCACCAGCCCCCAGGTGCGCGGCATGCTGACGCGGAGCCTGCGTTACGTCAGCCGCGCCATCAAGCTGCACAAGACTTTGCAGGGCATCGTGGAGCAGGCGAAAGAGGCCGGCGAGCTGCGCGCCGAACTGCCAGCCGACGTGATCCTGTACAGCTACTACGCCCGCACCTGCGATCCGGCGGTGGAATACCTGCGTGTCTACGGCAAATACGCGGACGAGGAGATTATTCGGCACATGCTAGGGGTTTGTTTTGAAGGGATGGCCGATAGGGCAGGGGGATGATCTTGAAATGACATGTGAGAGAATGGCGTTTTCATCCCGACCGGACACTTTCGATGAACACCGCGCTGTTTCACTCGCTGTTTCGCTGCAAATCCTGGGCCGATGAAGAGCTGTACGCGATGGTGGCGACGCTTGACGCGGCGGCTCACCCAGAGAAGCGCCATGCCGCCATCCGCATCCTCAACCATATCCACGTGGTGGACCGCATCTTCCGCGGCAATCTGACCAGCCAGCCGCATGGCTATGCCGCCACCAATACGCCAGACACGCCGGAACTGGCCGAGCTGCTGGAAACCGCGCGCGACACCGATGCCTGGTATCTCGACCATGTGGCCGGCTTCAGCGCCGAGAGGCTGTCGGAAACCATCCATTTCGCCTTCACCGACGGCGGCCACGGCCGGATGAGCCGGGCCGAGATGCTGCTGCAGGTGATTACCCACGGCGGCTACCACCGCGGCGCGGTGGGGCGCATCCTGGCCGATTGCGGCATCCAGCCGCCGCGCGACATCTACACCCGTTACCTGCACGACAACGAGCCGGCGCGCCGTCAGCCGAGCTGAATCCGCCGTGGGTGTGGTAATTACTCCACATCAAGATATCTCTCGCAAAATATTCATCTTGCGCTTGTACAGCCTTGTTACAATTGCCGCCAATATTCCGCCGGTATGGGTTCAAGGTGGATTCCGTGAGTGAATCCGCTGCTGTATCGTCGTTTCGCCCGGCAAGTGGGTTGGCCGGGCTTTCCCTTTTTTTCATGTCAGGAAGCCAGCAAGATGTTCAAGAACTGGTCGGTCAAACAGAAAATCCTGGTCAGCGTGGCGCTGATCCTGCTTGTTTCGCTGGCGATCGCCGGCGTGGTGTCCACCCGCATGTTCAAGACCGCGTTGACCGAGCGGCTGGAGCAGCACGAACTGAAGGCGACGGTGGAAGCCATCCGCAACGAACTGGACGCGTCCATCTCGCTGCCCTTGAGCCAGACCCGCCAGATGGCGGCCAACACCTATCTCTTGGACTGGACCGCCGCCGGCGAGCCCGAATCCGGCGTGGCCGCCTGGCAGCATTACGCCAAGGCGCTGATGCAGACCTCCGGCGCCTCCATCATCTCCTGGACCTCCGAGGCGACGCTGAACATCTACATCGATCACGGCACGGTCAAGGCGGACCCCAAGGGCAACGACAAGTGGCTGGCCGACTTTCTGGCTTCCGGCCGCGACAGCCAGTTCACGCTGGGCTCGGAAACCGGCAAGCAGCAGGTGATGATGTTCGTCAACGTGCTGGCCAACAAGGACAAGCCGGGCCATCGCGCCGTGGCCGCCCTGGGTTTTGACGTGACCCAGATGGCCGAGCGCGTGCGCAAGATGGCCGTGGGCGAGCATGGCCAGGTCTATGTGGTGGACGCCAGCGGCCAGGTGCGCCTGCATCGCGATCCGGCGCTGATGCAGAATAAGACCCTGCTGCCCGGCCTGCCGGGCATGGCCGAGGTGGCGCCGCAATTGCTGAACAAATCCGGCTTCAATCTGGCGCATTTCAATGGCCCGGGCGGCCCCACCATCGTCGCTTCCAGCTATATGCCCAGCGCCGACTGGTTCGTGGTGGTGGAAATGGACGCGGACGAAGTCTACGGCGCGGTGACGCGCACCATCGCCTGGGTGGTGGCGGTCGACGCGGTGGTGATGGTGTTGTCGCTGCTGTTGATCTGGTGGGTGTCCGGCTTCATCAGCCGTCCGCTGGTGGAACTGCGCAACGCGATGCGCTCGCTGAGTTCCGGCCACGGCGATCTGACCCTGCGCCTGCCGGTGCAGAGCGGCGATGAAACCGGCCAGGTGGCCGAAGCCTTCAACCGCTTCATGGAGCAGCTACGCGCCATGTTCCTGCAAGTGCGCGAGCAAAGCGCGCAGCTGCACCGCAGCGCCGGCGAGTTGACGCGCATGACGCAAAGCCTGTCCGAGGGCTCGCGCTACAACGCGGACCTCAGCGAAACCACCGCCGCCACCATCGAACAGCTGTCGGTCAGCGTCAGCCATATCGCCGGCAACTGCCATGGCACGGCCGAGGCGGTGGAACAGGCCGGCGCGCTGTCCTCGCAGAGCGCGGAGGCGGTGGGCAAGGTCAGCGTGGAGATCGGCTCCGTCGCCGCCTCGATGGATGAAGTGAAAACCGTGATGGAACAGCTGGAGCGCCGCTCCGCCCAGGTGGGCAGCATTGCCGGCGTGATCAAGGATATCGCCGACCAGACCAATCTTTTGGCCTTGAACGCGGCGATCGAGGCTGCCCGCGCCGGCGAGCAGGGCCGCGGCTTCGCCGTGGTGGCCGATGAAGTGCGCAAGCTGGCCGAACGCACCAGCCAGGCCACGGTGGAAATCGATGAGATGGTGGACGGCATGCAGCAAGGCTCCGGCCAGGCCCGCGAGCGCGTGGCCAAGACCTATGGCGCGGTGCAGGGCGGCGTGCAATTGGCCGAGGAAGCGCAGCGCCAGATCGCCGAGATCCAGTCCAGCATGCAGCTGGTGGTGCGGCAGGCGGCGGAAATCCGCGACGCGGCCAGCGAACAGTCCAAGGCCACCGAAGACATGGCGCGCACGGCGGAGCAGATGTCCAATCAGGCCTCCCAGTCCGACGCCGAGATCAGCCGCGCCGGCCAAGTGGTGGCCGATCTGGAAAAACTGTCGCAATCGCTGGAGCAGGTGGTGGGGCGGTTCAAACTTTAACCACCTGCACACAGCGTTTTGTGGGGAGCAGTGCGTTTGTGATGCGCCCCAGTCCCTTCAAGCCTGCCGCTGGGTGGCAGGCCCGAGGTTTTAAGCGGCTGCCTGTTTGAGCCCCGCGACGTTAGCGCGGGGCGAGTTCAGCCGCGCCTCGGGCCTGACGGGACCCGGCGGGAAGCCGCAGGCCAGGCTTGCAGGGTGGCCTTTAGGGGTGGAGGGGATATTTGGCCACACAAATATCCCCTCCCTGCATGCCGGGCAGCCCCGGCATTGAAAATCATCATCCGCGAGGCGGATTCGAACAAAAAGCCGCTACGGTCAACCGTAGCGGCTTTTTCATTAACGGGATAAATCAGTAACCCACAGTGAAGCGGCTGCGCGGATGCGCGCCCTTTTCCAGCTCATCTATCATGGCGACGGCGTAGTCTTCGACCGAGATGTGGCTGTTGCCTTCGGCGTCGACCAGCAGCTGATCCTTGCCGAGGCGAAACTGGCCGGTGCGCTGGCCCGGCTGCAGCATCGCCGACGGGCTCAGCAGCGTCCAGTTCAGCTCAGTTTCGGCGCGCAGCAGGTTCAGCGCTTCGCGGGCGCCCAGCGCCGAGGCCTTCCATTGTTCCGGAAATTCCGGGGTGTCCACCAGCTGTACGCCGGGCGCCACTTCCAGGCTGCCGGCGCCGCCGACCACCAGCAGGCGCGGGGCTTGCGCGGCCTTGGCGGCGGCGATGATGGCGCGCACGCCCTTGACGTAGTAGTCGAATTGCTCGGCCTGGGCGTGGCCGCTGAAGGCGCTGATCACGGCATCAAAGCCTTTCAGCTGCTCGGCCAGCGCCGCGCTGTCCTGCACATCGGTTTTCACGGCGGCGAGGTTGGCTTGCGCTTCGATGCGTTCCGGGCGGGAAACCAGCGCGGTGACGTGGTGGCCGCGGGACAGGGCTTCTTTCAACAGGGCGGAACCGACATAGCCGCTGGCGCCGATCAGTGCGATTTTCATGGTGAGACTCCTGGTTTGATATTGGATTGGGGCGCCGCGACGCAGCGCTGATGGAGTGCATGATGCGCTTTTGAATTGATTCGATAAACGGCTGAAACCATAATTGATTGTTATTGGAAAATTGACAGTTGATATGGCGAGAGGCGTAGAGAACAATCTGGAAGGGCTGCAGATCTTCGTGGCGGTGGCGGAAGCCGGCGGCTTCACCGCCGCCGCGGAACGGCTGGGCATGACCAAGGCGAATGTCAGCCTGCAGGTGGGCCGGCTGGAGTCGCAGCTGGGCGCGACGCTGTTCACCCGCACCACCCGGCGGGTGAAGCTGACCGAAGCCGGCCAGGCCTTGTATCTTGACGCCCAGCCGGCGCTGGCGGCCTTGCGCGACGCATTGCTGCAGGCCGGCCACGGCGCGGCTGAGCTGTCCGGCGTGTTGCGGCTGACCGCTCCGGTCAGCCATATGGCGGAGTCCGTCGCGCCGGCAGCCACCCAGTTCATCCGCCAGCATCCCAAGCTGCAACTGGAGCTGCACGCCAGCGACCACATGGTGGATCTGGTGGCTGCCGGGATGGACTTGGCGATCCGGCTGGGCACTTTGCGCGATTCCTCGCTGCGGGCGCTGAAACTGGGGGAGTTCGCCCAATTGCCGGTTGCCTCGCCGGCTTATCTGAAAGCGCGCGGCACGCCGGCGCGGCCGGAGGAACTGGCCGATCACGACTGGGTGGCGCTGACGCTGTTGAAAACGCCATTGAGCTGGCCGTTTAGCGGGCCGGCAGGCGAGGAGGCGACAGTCAGGACGCGGGCGCGCATCAAGGTGGACTCCGCGGCCTCGCTGCGCACGCTGCTGCTGGCTGGGGCTGGCGTGTCGGTGCTGGATTCGTTCAGCGTGCAGGACGACATCCGCCAGGGGCGGCTGGTCCATCTGTTGCCGCAGTGGACCCTGCCCAAGGGCGGCGTCTACGCGGTGTTTCCGCCGGGCCGCCACGCGCCGGCGGCGGCGCGCGCCTTTGTCGAGTTCTACCGCGTATTGCTGGCGCGGCCGTCGCTGTCCGGCTGAGCCCGGTTATCCGGCAGCGCGGCGGCCACCCGCGGCAGCACGAAGTCGATGAAGGTTTGGTACTTGCGCGACAGCGGCGTGCGGAACGGATGCACCAGATAGATGGGCCAGTAGTCGCAGTGCCAGTCCGGCAAGACCCGCACCAGCTCGCCGCTTTGCAGATGGCGCGCGACCGCGTAGTCGGCCAACAGCGTGATGCCGTGACCGGTCAGCGCCAGGTCGGCGCGCAGCGGATAGTCGTTCAGATACAGTTGCGCGCCCACTGGCTGGCGCAGCAGCTGCTCGCCCTTTTTCAGCAGCAGGCCATCGCGTTGCTCCGATTCCATCACCAGCAAGCGATGCGCGGCCAGGTCCGATGGCTGGCGGATGGCCGGGTGGCGGGCCAGATAAGCCGGCGACGCGTACAGGTTTTCGCTGGCATAGCCGGCCAGCCGCGCCACCAGGCTCTCATCATGCACGGTGTGCGAGCGCGCCGAGCGCAGGCAGAAGTCCAGCACATCGGCCACCGGGTCCTGCAGGCGGTTGTTGACCTGCAGCGACAGCTGCAATTCCGGATACAGGGCGGCCATCTCGCTCAATGCCGGCCCCAGCACGTATTGGGCCAGCGACGAGGTGGTGCTGATGGTCAGCGGCCCGGCCAGATCGCTCTGGGTCTGGTCCACCGCCATCCGGGCCTGCGCCATGGTTTCCCGCAGCCGCGCCGCGTGCGGCCGCAGCCGCTCTCCGGCCTCAGTCAGCGCCACCTTGCGCGTGCTGCGCAGCACCAGCACCGCCCCCAGCTCACGCTCCAGCGCCTTGACGCGGGCGCTCACCAGGCTCTTGTGGCAGTCCAGCAGATCGGCCGCGGCGGTGAAACTGCCGGCGCGCGCCAAAGCATCGAAAGCCAGCAGGTTGTCGGGCGAGGGAATTGTTTTCATATCAGGACAATTGGTCCGGGATTACGTGTTTATCCCGCACATTGTAGCGCCTATTCTGGCATGCATCATCAACCTGACATGAAGGCGAGGCGCCAGATGCGCTACCTCTACCGCTTGTACCCGTGGCTATTCCAACGCGAAATCGCCCAGCGTTACCGTTTCAGTCGGCGACGTCATTGGGAGATGGAGGCGCGGCGGGTCATTTTTTGATTGAGCCTCACGGGATTGGTTGCGGCCTTGGTGTGGTAGGCCAAGGCGGTTGGACCATCTGGGCATGTGGCTGGTCTCATGTATAGAAGGCGGTTCTGATACCGGCGGTGTGGATGGATTGAGGGGGAGTTTTGAAGTAGCGCTAACAAAAAAGACGCCCCGTTTCCGGGGCAGAACAAATGAGGAGAACGGGGGAGGCTCAGCGGTTCTGGAAACTTTGCAGCACGGTCAGCAGGCTGGTCAGATTATCCGCTACGCCGCCTTGCGATACTTTTTCGGTGCCGGCGGCGGCGGCCATGGTGTTCATGCTGTAGATCTGCATCACGCCCATATTGGCGGCGGCTTGCGCCAGCGTGTTTTGTTGCTGTTGGGCCGACACGGCGTTCTCGAACAAGATGCCGGTCGAATGCGCCATGGTCTGGTACATGGAGCCCATGGCCATGGCCGGCGCCTCGCCCAGCACTTTGACGTTGGATTGGGTGACGGCGTCGGTGATCTGATTATTGACTGCGGTCGGGAATGCCATTGCGTATCTCCTGGTTTAGGTTATGAAAATCAGCGGTTCTGGAAGGCTTGCAGCACGGTCATCAGGCTGGACAGATTGTCCGGGATGCCTGCTTGGGACACTTTTTCAGTGCCAGCGGCGTCGGCCATGGTGTCCACGCTGTAAATCTGCATTACGCCCATATTGGTGGCGGCCTGGCCCAGCGTGTTCTGTTGTTGTCGGGCGGATACCGCGTTTTCGAACAGGATGCCGGTGGAGTGGGACGCGGTTTGGAAAAGAGAACCCATGGCCATGGCCGGGCCTTCCGCCAGCACTTTGACGTTGGTTTGGGTGACGGCGTCGGTGATCTGGTCATTCACGGTGGTGTACGCCATGTATTAAATCTCCTTGTGTACGCTTAGCGGCGGAACGACTGCAGCACGGTCATCAGGCTGGACAGGTTGTCCGGAATGCCGGCCTGAGACACTTTTTCCGTGCTGGCGGCGTCGGCCATGGTGTCCACGCTGTAGATCTGCATCACGCCGGTATTGGCGGCGGCCTGGCTCAGCGTGTTTTGCTGTTGCTGCGCCGAGACCGAGTTCTCGAACAGGATGCCGGTGGAGTGGGACGCGGTCTGGAACAGCGAGCCCATCGCCATGGCCGGGGATTCGCCCAGCACTTTGACGTTGCTCTGGGTGACGGCGTCGGTGATCTGGCTGTTGACGGAGGTGTTGTAAGCCATGATTTAGCTCCAGTTGTGGATTAGGGACCGATCAGCGGTTTTGGAAGCTTTGCAGCACGGTCATCAGGCTGGACAGGTTGTCCGCAATGCCGGCTTGGCTGACTTTTTCGGTGCCGGCGGCGTCGGCCATGGTGTCCATGCTGTAGATCTGCATCACCCCCATATTGGCGGCGGCTTGCGCCAGGGTGTTCTGCTGCTGCTGCGAGGACACGGCGTTCTGGAACAGGATGCCGGTGGAGTGCGACGCGGTCTGGTACAGCGAACCCATGGCCATGGCCGGGGATTCGCCCAATACCTTGACGTTGCTCTGGGTGACGGCGTCGGTGATCTGGTCGTTGACGGAAGTGGGGAAGGACATGCGTTTCTCCTTGCTGGAAATGAAAATGGGCGGATTGGGCAGCCGGTAAGGGCTGGGTCGGGTTCGCCGATTTGCCGGCGCCGGCGGCCTGCCCGAGCCTAGCCCCGCCGCCACGCGAGCAGCGGGCGGAACCGGTGGCTGAGGTTGAGCGGCCGGTTGTCTAGGCGGCGGTGCGAAGACCGGGGGCCGTGGCGCGGCAAACTGCGGCCTGACGACGGCCGCCGGGAAGCGATTGGCGACGGGGCGTCGGGCAGACCGCTTTCTGCGCCGGCTGAACCACGAGCGTATCCATCTGCTGAATGACATGGCTCAGCTCCGTGGCCGGGCGCGGCTTAGCGACGGAAGGACTGCAGCACGGTCAGCAGGCTGGTCAGGTTGTCGGCAATGCCGCCTTGACTGACTTTCTCGGTGCCGGCGGCGGCGGCCATGGTGTTCATGCTGTAGATCTGCATCAGGCCCATATTGGCCGCGGCCTGGCTCAGCGTGTTTTGTTGCTGCTGCGAGGACACGGCGTTCTGGAACAGAATGCCGGTGGAGTGGGCCATGGTTTGATAGATGGAACCCATGGCCATGGCCGGGGATTCGCCCAGCACCTTGACATTGGACTGGGTGACGGCGTCGGTGATTTGGTCATTGACGGAAGTCGGGAAAGACATGCGCAGCTCCTTGTTTTAGATGAGAGAAATAAGACACCGGGTGGAGGGGGCGGCCGGCTGGCCGTCCTCCCCAGGTGTTACTGCATGGACGGCGGCGCGGGCGGGATGTGAACGTCCGCAGTGGGCGCATTTGCGGCGGGGGCGGGCGAGGCATCGGCCATGTTTTGCGTTGCGGATATGGCTGGAGTGCTGGTCGGAGCCATTTGCGCATTGGGCGCGGCGGGCATCTCCAGCGCTGTCGGCTGCGGGGCAGGGGCTGGAGGAACCGCAGGCGCAGCGGAATTTGGCACCGCATCCTTGATCTGCAATTTCATCACCACCTCCTGCAACTGCGCGGACAGTGGGCCGAAATACTGCTGGAAGCATTGTTCCACTTCCTGCCGCGCTAGGTTGGACAGATGCTCGGCGATCTGGCTGAGCGCCAGCTGGCTCCCCGGCTGCAGGGCGTTCATTGCTGGCTGTAGCGACGATGGGCGCAGCTCGGCCAGGCTTTGCGTGCCTTCCAGTAGCTTGAGGATGGCCTGCTCTTCCGCCTCCTGCACTTGCAGCGCCTGGCTGGAGCTGGCCTGGATAGAGGACAACAGATCGCGCATATTGGCGTTGGCGTGATGATGGCCATTCGAGATGGCATGCTGGGTCTGTTGCCGGGCTTGCTGGATGGGTGCTTGGGCTGAGGGATTTTGCGTCTTCTGCTGAAACGCCATCAGCGTTTGCGCCTCTTGCGGCAGCAAAGAACGGCCCAGGTATTGTTCCGCTACCTGGCGCAAAGCGGGGTTGAGCGGCGCGTCAGCCATGGCTGGCATCCTGGGCTTGGCTCACCAGCGGGGCCAAGGCGCTGCGCATGGCCAAGAGCGCGTGCAAGACCGACAGGCAGCGGCTGTCGTCATGGCCAGCGGTGGCGTTCATCAAATCATTGGCCCAGGCGCCCAGATGGTTGCCCAGCAATTGCGAAACCTGCTCGTGCAGATGGTTCAGTTCGTCTTGCATGGCGTTTCTCCGTAAGAAAAGAATGAGAAAACAGCCCGCGCGGCTACGCCGGCGGGCTGTTGCAAGAACGGGTGAACGCTGCGTTTGTGAAGGCGTCAGTTGGCGACCGGAGTCTGGAACAAAGCCTGCTCGGCCTGGCGGCGGCGCTGCAGACCTAGCACCACCTGTCCGCCAGCGTGGTCCCAGCGCAGGAACTGTCCCGCGGCGCCGGCATAGTCGCCTTGGTTCAACAAGCGCAACAGCGTGGAGCCTTGCAGACTGCGCAGGCCCAGGTTGTAGCTGAAGCTGACCAGGGCCGAGAACTGGTTGGCGTTCAGCGGCGCCGTGGCCAGCTTGCCGACGCCGGCCTCGAAAGTGGCGAGGTCCTTGGCCAGCAATTGGTCGGCCTGGGCTTGGGTGATGACTTGGCCTGTTTTCACGTCTGGCCCGGTGTGGCCGTAGCCTATGGTCCAGACGCCCACCATGTCCTGGTAGGCGATCAGTCTGAGGCCTTCGAACTGCTTGATCAGCGCCAGGCCGGCGGCATTGGTTTTCATGGAGCTTCCTTTGCGCATGGTAGGGTTTGCCGCACCGGGTTTGCGCGGCGAGGATGGGATGGGCGCAGTGTGCGCGGCGGCCGGTCTTCAGGCCGCCGGCGCCTCATCCGGCGGCGGCGTCAGCCATTGGCGCAGGCATTGCGCCAGCGCCGGCGGCAGCTCGCTCAGCGTTTGCTGCAATGACTCCATGCGCTCGTCCCACAGCTGGCGGCCTTCTTGGCTGGCGGCGTTTAGGGCGAGCAAGGCGTCGCCGTCGCCGCGCGCCTCTTGCAGCGCCTGCTGCAGCTTGTAGCCTTGTCCACGCCAGGCGGCGGCCCATTGCAGCTGCCACAGCAGGCATTGCCGAGCGTATTCGGTCCAGGTGTCGTCGCACTGGCGGCCCAGCTCCAGCCAGGACGCCGCGCCGGCGCGCTGTTGCCAGGCCTCCCGCCATTGCTGTAAGGCCTGTTGCTGCCATTCGCTCAGTTTCTCGCCTCCGTTCAGCCCAGCCAGCAGCCAGGCTTTCCATTGTCCTTCTTCCGGCAGACCGGCGAAAACGAGCCGGCTCCAGTCATCGGGGGTGTTCGCGCTCATGGCGGTCTCCTTTGAGGCGTGGGCTGTTCAAGCGGTCCACCATCGCGCGGATCGCGGCCATCTGCGGCGCTTTTTTGACGTAGTAGTCCGGGTTGACCGGGTCTTTGCTGCTATAGCCCCAGAAGTCCCAGCAGCCTTGCGGATTACGGTTGGGGTCGCTGCGGATTTGCGGATACAGCACCACGATGCGGTTGCTGTCGGCGATCTCGTTGTAGCCGGTGGAGGTGTAAAAGCGGTTGCCCATGCCTATGCTTTTGTCGTTGCCGTTGTCTTGCTGGGTACAGCCATGGAACACCACGTGCGCGCGGCAGCTTTCCTTGCGGCAGGCGGCTGGGATATAGATATGGCCGATATCGGACAGCCCGGTATAGCCCTTCTTGGAGAACTCCGTCTGATCGAAGTCTCGCAACTCGCCGGACAGCTTGGCGACGGGCGGTTTCAATTGTCCGTACAGCTGGCGCAGGATGTCCTGCGACTGGAAAAAGCCGCAGTTGTTGAGATTGGGCGCGGCATTGGCCGGACAGGCCAAATCGTCCTCATTGGCGGTGAGCAGCGCGTGGCCGGCGTTGACGTTGTCCACGTAGCGGATCTGGGCGTCCGGCACCCCGGCGTTTTGATAGAAGGCGCGGGTCTGCGCCACCACCTTGGACAGCACAATGCTGTCCGACGCGCCGGTGAAGATGTACAGCCGCTGGCGCTGGATATTGGCCACCGGGTCGATCAGGCCTTGGCCGGCGAACTTCTGCGCCGCCTGCCAGGCCGCCGCGCCGGAGGGGACCGGACCAAGCGGGCGCATGCATAGGGTGGTGGCGGTGGTCAGGAAACGCTCCGCACCATTCAGGCTGCCCAAACCGGCGCAATAGAACGGCCCGCCGGCCACGATGCCGGCGCCGGACACCGCGGCCGAGTTGGCCACGCTGAACTGCGCCGCCATGAAGGCGCCGGACGACAAGCCGGACACGGTGTTCTGTTTGGCGTCGGTTCCCAGGGCCGGCAGCGGCGCGGCGGCATGGGCCAGGCTGCCTGCGGCCAGCCACAGCGCGGCCAGCAAAGCGGATTTGAGGAAGGTGAGGCGCATGGTGGTTCTCCTTATGTGAGTTTCACTGGTTCAGTTTTTGCAGCTCATTGATGCCGGACCAGCCAACAAAGATCAGTCCCAATTCCGTGGCGCCGAACGAGTAAGGCAGCCCTACCAGAATGCCCATCGCCAGCCCCTTGGCCAGCGCCATGCCGGCATCGTCCATCTGCGTCAGCGCGGCGCTGGCCGTGGTGAGCAGCAGCAACAGCAGCCCGGCCAGCAGGAAGAAACGGATCTTCTCCTGCAGGGCCATGGCCTTGGCCATGTCCAGCAGCATCACGTCCCACAGCTTGTCCGACGCCAGCGCCACGATGGCGGACAGCAAATGCACCGGGCTCTTACCCAGCTCCGGGATGCTGCCGCGCAAGAGGCCCGCGGGCTGGGCGGCGCTGCTGTCCTGATCGGCGTTGTCCATGGCGTGGCGTCTCTATTCATGAAAGGCGGGGCGCAAGCGGCGGCCTGGCCGCGCCGTGGATGTTGATGGGACGGCGATTAGGCCTTGTCGTGAATGGCGCGGGACCCGTAGCGCGGGTTGGCCGGAGGCCATACCTGCGAACCCTATTTCATGTCATCGCATGCGGCGCTGTGGCATCTGATTGTGTGTATGGCCTAGCGGGCCAAGCCGCTCGACGGGCTGAGAATGGATCGCTTGCGTCCGCAGACAAAAGCCAGGCGTCAATATTGCAGGGAGTCGTTGGCAATGGCCGCCATGGCCTGCCGGTAAGCCCCGTAGTTGACGGCTACCTGTTCATCGGCAAGGTAAGGGGTGTCATAGATCAGAATCACCACCAGGGTGATGGAGATGGATACCGCCAGCGCGGCAATCATCACAAATTGCAACGCAGGCCTGGAGAAGTGCAGCAGCCAGGCCAATACGACAATCAGCACTTCACCAATCAGCGAAATGATCCAGGCTTCCGGCGGCACGGCCATAGTCTGGTGGCTGAGTCGGGCATGGCGCGCAGCGTAAAGCGATTCGAGTTGTTGTGATGCTTGCTGTTTTGCCGCCAACTGCCCGGCGGTGTCGGGATGGATATTGCGCAGTGCGGCGCTGATTTGTGCCAGTTCTTCGGATTGCATCGAGAGAATGGCTCCGTTCATTTGCTGAGGCGCCTCCTTTTCAACGACGGTCCTTAAATAATTCAGTAGCGGCGGTTTGAGCTGAGGTGCCAAAGCCGCATCGCCGTTCAGAGCTGCTCGGTAAAAAGAGGTGCTGACTTGCGCTTCCTGTTCCACGGCTTCCGACGCAATATCGAAATGGGCTATCGCTCTCATCAGCAAGGCTGCGATGATCAATCCGTAGAACACGCCTATCACGGCGATGATGACGCCCAGTTCGTCGTTTTTGTCATGCTCCAGCCAGGGTCTGAGCGGTCGTAACAATAGCCCGACGCAGGCTGTCAAAAGCAGGCCATGCAAACTTCCCACGTAGATTTGCGTGGTAGAAGGCAGGGCATTGAACACATCAAATAGCGACATGGGAAGTTCTCCAATGCAAAGTCCGGTATTGGATGTACGGCCATCGCGGATGTGGGTGAGGAGTGTTGGCTGGCCTGGATGCAAGTGCGTGAAAGGGGACGCAGGCCTGAGGCTATCTTGCGATGGGCATGATGCGATGACGACGGATCGCGTGAATGGTCAGGCAGGCTACTCCGCGCTACCTGGCTGGCCTATCGGCCCGGCGCGCCGGCGCATATGGCGTGCAAGAGTGGGCTTTTTTGCCGAGACCAATATATGGCCCGTTTTCGGCGAGACCGCCTGCTCGGCGGCTGCTATTTCTTCACCGTGGTGACCGAGCGCTGGCAACGCATCCTGCTGGAGCCTGATGTGCGGGGCGCCTTGCGCGAGGCTATCCTGGCGGTGCGGCGCGAACGGCCATTCGCCATCGATGCTTAGGTGTTGTTGCCGGATCATTTGCACGCGATTTGGACTCTGCCGGACGGCGATGCCGATTACGCCATGCGATGGCGCGAGATCAAGCGGCGCGTCACCCGCGCAGTGGGGCAACGGTATTTCCGGGCCGAATGGCAGAGCGCCCGCCGCGCCGCCAAAGGATGCGGCACCTTGTGGCAGCACCGCTATTGGGAGCACCGCATCCGCGACGAAGCCGATTTCGCCGCGCATTGGGATGACGCGCATTTCAACCCGGTCAAGCATGGCCTCGCCGCCAGCGCGGCGGCGTGGCCGTATTCGACGTTTCACCGTTACGTCCAGGCCGGACGGTATCCCGCCGATTGGGGCGGAGCCACGTAGCGCGGGTTGGCCAAAGGCCATACCCGCGGAATGCGGCGGAGAAGTGGTGCGTGCGTTGTGGAAGGGGCGAGTAAGGACAATGAACAGCGGCGAGGAAATCGCGGGTATGGCCCATTGGGCCAACCCGCGCTACCTGGCTTTATCTCGGTGAACATTGAGCTTCGTGAAACTTAGACCAATCTATGGGCTAAAAATTAATCCTTTGTTTTGTAATACTGATATAACCTAGGGATTACGCCTAAGTGTACTATATTATTTAATAGATAATTTGGTGGGCCATATATTGAGGTGGTTGATTCAAAATTACCTCCTGAATCTGGCAAGTCATTTATCACATCGTTATATGTTTTTCTTATCTGATCTGTTAGGTAGTAATTGGAATATTCTTTGAGTAATCTATTAAGTCCTACTACCTTAGCATATGCCAAAATATCTGCTTTCATCCACAGGTCAGCTCCATAAGTGATATTTATGGTTTCAATTATTGGCCTGAGGACGTTGAATGTTTTGTATGATCCTGTTCCAGCTCTTGCTTTTATCAAATACCCTTTGTCTGACAATGTCGTTCGATGAAGTAGTGCTCCTTGAAGGGCATGTGATGATCTGGTGTATGCATATACTTCGGAATATGGGTTTCCATTGGAAAATCCACCGCGAAATCCATCTAAAAGTATCTCGTCACCAGAGTTTAATGTTATTTTGACTGATTTTTTTTCTGCAATGTAATGTTTAAATCCGCAAGAAAACTCAGAGAACGATGCAATGTTTTGAAAGGTAAGATGTACAATGGTTTGCCTTTTTTCTTCGCTTAGTTCCTGATCTAGCTCCATGTAATTGTTGACTATTTCTTGTGCCAATTTATATAGTTCTGTGTGATTTTTTTTTGCTTCTTCCCATTCTGCATTTGTTGGGGAGTTAAACTTAATTGAAAATACATAGTCATGGAAATGGTCGGCATACCCAGAAGAGATATCAACGATATCTTCATTGTTGGAAATGAAATCTGTTATTTCTGATACTTTACAACTGAGATGTTCTTTCAGATAAGCGCCTTCTAAAGAGCTCATCATGAATTCTCCAGTTCTTTCCGCTCCTCTTCTATTGTCGAATTCCTTGTAATGTTCATCTATGGCGATGGGAATTGATAATGCTTTATTAATGGACTGCTTGATTTTTTCATTCATCGCATAGTGTGTTGTGTAATTATTTTGTATTCGTGTTGTGTATTTAAAAAATTTATACATGATTCTTTCGATTTTTGGTGGCATTTTATTTCCTTCGTATTCGGTGAATTGAAGCTGATGAGAGAGGGATGTTGTGTGTAATGTTGCGGTATTAATGTTTTCGTGAATGCGATGTACATTACTCCATGGGTATGCTGGTGAGATTATTTTTGCCAATTAATTCTTGATACTTACTCAAACTCTGATCAATCTTTTCCAAGGCAAAATGCGCCGCCTCGCCTTCCATGGCGCCGGAGGCCGCTGCCACGGCGGCAGCCGTGCCGACCAATAGATCGGTGATCAAAATGCCCAGCGCGTCCTCGATGCCGCCTTTGACGTCCTCGGCGGCGAATTTTTCGGTCATGTTTTTCAGCAGCACGCTCTTGCTGGCCAGGGCCAGTTTGCTGGCGCCGTCGAAGTAGTTGGCGCCGGCCTGGGCCACCAGGCCGCCGGCCTGGGTGATCATCATGTTGGGCGCGACGGCGATCTGGTTGCCGGCGTAGGCGGCGGTTTCGCTGTTGGAGAGCTGCACCGCCTGCACGATCTGGCTGTTCAGCGCGTCGCCGCCGCCGCCGCCGGATGGCGCGGTGCTGAGTTTTTCGGTGAAGCCGCGCAGCGGGCTGGATGAGGGCGGCGGCGCGGCGGGCTGGGGCGGCGCCGCCGGGGCGGCGGCGGGCGCAGGCTGGCTGTTGGCAGCCGACGCCGCAGGGGAGGGCGGCGCGTTGTCCGTTGCCGTTGGCGTTGGGGGGGAGGCGGCTGGCGCGCTGTTGGGCGCGGGGGCGGCGCTCTCTGCGGCAGGGGCGGCGGGATTGGCGGCTGCGGCAGGCGTGTTAGCGTCCGCCGGCGGCGCGGCGTCGCCGCTGGGGCTGGGCGCGGCTTGCGCCGCCGATGAGGGGGCGGCGCCGCCGCCCAGCTTGTTTTTGATAAAGTCTGTCAGGCCCATGCTTCCATCCTCCCTGGCTTAATGGCGTCAGCTCTTGTCGCCGACGGACAGGATCATGGACACCGCTTTGGAAATCACCGCGCTGTTGATCTGGTTCAGCGCCTGCTGGCTGTGCACCGAGTTTTGCAGCGCCAGGCCGGCGGAGTGGCTGGCCACTTGGTACAGCGAGGCCATGGCCTGGGCCGGGGCTTCGGCCACGACCTTGACATTGGTCTGGGTGACGGCATCGGTGATTTGTCCGTTGACTGCGGTGTTGTCTGCCATGATTGCTCCTGGTGTCGGGATCGGTGAGAAAAACGCGCCTTATGCGCTTGCCATGTGGACGGCGGCGCCAGCCGCGTGTGAAAAAATTTTCCTCACCAGTCCAGGCTGCCGGCGTGGATGGCGCGCAGCGCTTTTTCATATGGCTCCGGCGACACGCAGATGTCGCCATAGAAAGGCGTGTCGTAGATCAGGATGATGGCCAGCACGATGGAGATAGACACGGCCATGGCGCAGGTGAGGAAGAAGTGCACGCCCTTGCTGGGCACATGCATCAGCCAGGCAAAGAACACCAGCAGCACCTCGCCTATCAGGCTGACGGTCCAGATTTCCCAGGGAATGGTCATGGCCTGGTTGAATAGCCGGGTGTGGCGGCTGGCGTAGAGTTCGTTGAGTTTGTTCTGCGCCAGCGTCAGATATTCGGCCTCGCGGTGAGTGGCGGGATGGACCGTGGCGAGGATTTTGCTCAGATGGCCTAGCTGCGATGAGGAAACCGGCACTTCTTCGCCTTTTTGCTGGCGCGGCCATTCATGCCGGATCACATTTTCCAGATAGCTTTGCAGGCCGGTTTTGACTTTATGGCTGGCTTCTGGCAGCCCTTGGGCGCTGAGGCGGTACAGCGTGCTGGAGAGGCTGGCTTCGCGTTCCGCAATTTCCATGGAGGCGTCGAAGTGGGCGATGGCTCGGACGAGCAGGGCGGCGATGATCAGGCCATAGAAGATGCCGACTACGGCGATGATGACGCCCACTTCGTCGCTCTGCATCTCCGTGATGTGTTCCGGCGCGAAACGGCGCATGACAAAATGAGTGGCAATGGCGATGGCGCAGCCGGATATGGCCCAGGCGGCGATTTGCAGCGCAGAAGGCATCGATATGAAGTGCAGCAACATAAAGTTCATCCTTGAGGTCTCCGTGGCGGGTGGGCGGGCGGCCAGGGACGATGTCCGAAGTGCAAAAGCGCTATATGGGAGCTTGCCGCCTGGCCGATGGTGGGCGGCGTTGCCGCGCGTCATGCCGGCGAGGATTTGGCTGCAAGAGGCGGCGAAGGCTGCGAGGACGGCGGAGATTCGAGCGGCCTGGTCTCCAGAGTTTTGCTGAAGGCTTGCAGCAGCAGCTTGACGCCTTCCGGCATGGCTTGTTGCTCGGCTTTGATTTCCACATGGTAGTGGGCGCTGTTGCTCTGGTTGCTGTCTTGCTTGTCTTGTCGAGTCTGGCTGGACGCGCGCGCGACCGTTCCCTTAAGCTCCACGCCAAAAACGCCCCAGCCGGCGCGCGCGTCCCAAGTGGCGTCGCCTTCCTGCTTGCTGGCGTTCTGGTCGTTGGTTTCGCGTTCGAAGCTGGACTTCACTTCCATGTCGAAGGCAATGTCCACCGATTGGATGGCAAGCGCCGGCAATTGCAGCAGTGTCATCACCGGGAGGTTGAGCGTCAGGGCCGATGAGGCGGGGCCGTTGCTGGCCGATAGCTCGATGGCGGCGGTCAGCGGCCGGTAGCCGGTCAGTTTGCCCTGGGCGTCAGTGACGCGGCTGAAGCCGGTTTCCAGCAAGGTTTGGGTTTGCGCCAGCGCCAATCCGTGCTGTGCCTGGACGGCGGCCTGTAGCGGGCCGCCTATCAGCGCTTTCATCGGCAGGCCGGAAAAGTGCTGGGCCATGCTCAGCAGTTTTTCATCGTTTGTGTCAGGCATGTTTTCTCCTTTGACGGTGAGCGGCGAGGTTTAAGTGGGCAACTGGGCGTTAAGCAGTTTTTCGTAGGCGGCGACCAGCTGCTGATAACCGGCTGGCGGCTCTTGCGCCTGAATGACGATTTTCAGCTCGGCGGTTTGTTCGTCTTGCCGGCGCATCGATACCAGCACGTCGGCAGCGTCTTCGTTTGCTTCGCTGTGCGCCTGTTCCGCCAGCGCCAGACTGAGGGTGGTCAGCACTTCCACTTTTTCAATCGCGTAGCTTTTCAGCGGCAGCAGCGCGATCAAGGGCACTTGCACTTCGTGGTGTTCTAACGTTACCGCGCCGTTGCGGCATACTTCTTTGGGCACATTCATGCCCACCATGCGCGCGGTCCAGGCGCCTTCGGGAAAGCGCAGCTTGGGGTCTTGCTCGCGGTCCGGCACGAAGAACTGGCGCAGTTCCTCAATGTGTTGATGGCTGACGCTGCGCTGCGCTTCAATCACGGCCTTTTTCAAACCGCTGATCAGATTGCTTAGCGTGGTGGTCATTTCCGGCGCTCCGGGCGTAGGGGATAGGGTGATGTAGTCAGGCTGCCCAAGCGGAAAACGCGCCGTTCTTGTTTGGGGGCGGCTTGCGACTTATTGCTTCGGGCATGCCGCAGCAGGCCGGCCAGCGCGATGATCCCTAGGGCCGTCAGGCCCGCATCCGCAGCATGGGGCAACAGCACCGGCTGCAGGGCTGCTGCGGGGGCGATTCGCAACAGCTGGCTCAGTGGGTATGCGCAGCAGAGACAGCACAGTTCAAACCAGGGAAGTGAGCTATGGGAGCGAGGCAATAACAAGGCCAGCGCTCTCTCAAGCAACAGAGCTAGTAAGGTGCACAGCGCGAAGGCGCTGGCAAACGAGGAGGGGTAGAAGTGGGTCATATGGCCTGGGTCCTTGGTTTTCAAAGGGGTTGAACCGACAGTTGATTCGAGGAACGGGCGCCGGCGGGCGGCGTGAAAGCGGTTTCCAACTGCTTGCGCAGCGCTTTGCGCAGCAATTCCACCCGCTTGCGCGCCAGCGCTTCGTTGATGCCCAGCTGTGCGGCGATTTGCGGATAGGGCAGGTCTTCCTCGAATTTCAGACGGAACAGTTGTTGCTGTTCCGGCTTGAGGGCGGCGATGGCGCTGTCCATGCGCGCGAGCTGCTGCTTCAGGGAGAGCTGCTGTTCCGGTGTGGGGGCGCTGCCGGCGTGCGCATGCACCGGATCGCTGTCCAGTTCGATGTCGGGATCGATCACCTTGCCTTCCCGACCCTTGCGGCGGACATGGTCGAGAAAGGCGTGGTTCAGCGCCAGGAACAGAAAGCCGGCCAGGTTTTGCACCTTGTCCGGCGAGTGCTGCAAATACAGGTGGACCTTGAGGGCGGTGTCCGACAGCAGCTCGTCGGCGCGGTGGACATCGCCTTTGCACAAATGGCGCGCGCGGCGTTGCAGCTTGGCGTGGACCTCGCGCCAGACTTGATCGAAACAATGGCCCAGCGGGGGCATGGGAGCGATATTTGGGTTCAGCATTTCGCCATCCGTTCATGACAATGGGGATTGCAGGATGGCGAAATGCGAGAGGCTTATCTGTTACTTCTGTGACATGTGAATGCTAATTAAATTTAAAATAGGCATTTGTCTTATCAATTCTGTCTGGCAATTTCTTGCAGTCGGGAGGGGTCGCACACTTGCAGCGCATGGCGGGATAGCTGGATCAGCCCGGCGCGCTGCCATTGCTTTAGCTGCGCGTTGAGCCGCGGCCGGCTGGCATTGAGCATGGCGGCGAGTACGGTCTGATTGACAGTCATGGGCAGGATGGGACCGCCGGGGCCGGCCCGCCCGCGTTGATCGATTTCCATCAGCAGATGGCGTGCCAGTCGCGCCTCCAGCCGGTACAGGCAGACGGTTTCAACAAAGTTGCTGACGCGCTGCAGCCGCTTGCACAATTGCTCTTGGACGCGAGCCATCAGCAAAGGCTCAGCCTGCAGCGGATGGAAATGCTGGCGGTGCAGCAGCAGCAAGCGGCAGTCGCGGCTGAGCTGGGCGGTGCAGGTGCGCCGCCCTGGGTGCAGCAGCGCGCTTTCCCCCACGATGTCGCCTGGGCCAGAGCTGTCGATGATGACTTCGTGTCCGTCAGGTTC
The DNA here is from genome assembly GCF_002902845.1 of Chromobacterium sinusclupearum. GTDB lineage: Bacteria > Pseudomonadota > Gammaproteobacteria > Burkholderiales > Chromobacteriaceae > Chromobacterium > Chromobacterium sinusclupearum. Next base: position 210,525 of record NZ_PPTF01000073.1, on the reverse strand, counting down.
CTGAAGCGTGTGGTAGGCGTTACCCTGCAGTACCACTCCGATGAAGTTCTCCGGATCGCCGCGCAAGAACAGCAGCCGTGTTTGTTTACCGCTGATCAGGGTGGCATGACGTTCGATGTGGCTCAGCACATCCGGGGGGAGGCTTTCGAACAGTGGAAAACTGTCCAGTCGTATTGTCGGGGTTGAGCGGCGTGAAACAGCGGGTGGGGTGTGCATCGTAATTCCGCAAAAGGTATGGCAAGTTGAGTCAGGCAGCTTGGCGGCCATGGGACGCTATCGACAAAGCGGTAGATCAAGGTTGATGGCATTGGCCATGGCTATGGCATGCACAGGGGAAACGGCGTGCGCGGACATCTGTGAATGACATGTTCATTTTGCGGTGCTGCCTGGGGCGTCCCGCTTATCGCCGCGCCTGCCGGATGCCGTGAATGGTTGACAGCTGTATTACAAGCCGATAAGATGCGCCGCTCTGGAGGGATTCCCGAGCGGTCAAAGGGATCAGACTGTAAATCTGACGGCTCTGCCTTCGAAGGTTCGAATCCTTCTCCCTCCACCAGATTCAGCAAAAAGCCAGGCCTCGCGCCTGGCTTTTTTGCGTTTTCAGCGGCGCGGTGGGCATAATCGCCGGCATTGTCTAGCGGAGTGGGAAATGAGCATGATCATTGCGGAATCGAGGGTGGAGTCCATGGTGGTGCACCGGGTGGGCAACCCGACGCGCGGCGAGCCCTTGCAACTGTCCGAACGCACCACGCTGGTGGATGAAGCGGTGTCCGGCATGCTGCTGGACGGCTATCTGAAGGGCATCGTATCTGATCGCAAAAAGCACCAGTTCGTCCACGAGACCGACCTGAATCTGAACGAGGTCTACCATTACAGCCGCCAGTTCTTCCGCGGCGAGATCGATTTTCTGGAAGTCTCGCAGCGCATCGCCAAGCATTTGTACGGCCGCTCGCAACACCCCAATATCAGCGCCGGCGACTTGCTGGTGATCCAGTTTGCCGGCCTCACCGATGGCGAGCGCGAGGTGCGGGCGCTGGGCGTGTTCAAGTCCGAGATCCGCGACGACTTCCTCACCATCATCGAAGGCGGCGGCGTGTTCGACATCAGCCATGCCTCCGGCATCAATCCGCGGCTGATCGACAAGGGCGCGCTGATCCTGGAGCACGGCCCCACGGTCTACGCGGTGGACCGCTTGAGCCGCGAGGCCAAGTTCTGGCTCGATGATTTCCTCAAGGCGCTGCGCGTGCCGGACAAGGCGTCCAGCAGCAAGATGCTGGCCAGCGTGGTGGAGCAGCTGAGCAGCGAGATCGAAGATCCCATGCAGCAGGCGCGCTTCAAGGACGAGCTGCTGACCTTGGTGGAAAGCCAGCCGGAGGAGGTGCAGGCCAAGGCGCTGACCGCCGCCGCCGAGCGCTTTGTGCCTCGCGAACAGGTGGAGGAGGCGCTGGGCAGCGCGGCGGAATCCTACGGTTTTGAGCTGGACGACGAGGCGCGGCTGCCGGCCAAAGGCGTGGCCAAGCAGCTGGAGAAGACGCTGTCGCGCTACGGCGTGGGCCACGGCATCAGCGTGCTGTTGCCGTCCGGCATCACGCTGAAGAACATCCAGTCGCAAAATGACGGTGAGGGTGGGCTGACGCTGACGCTCTTTCTGAACAAGCGCGATCACTGATTGTTGAATTGATCCGACCATAACGGCGGCTGTCTTCGGATGGCCGCCGTCTCCGCATTTAGGGTTTGCTTAGCCACAGCGCCGCCAGCGGCGCCAGGTTGAACACCAGAACCAGGATTTTATAGAGGCCGATGCCGCCGTAGTTCAGCAGATCGAAGGCCGGTTCGGACAGCCGGAACCAGCGGCTGTGCAGCCGGTACAGCCAGCCGTGGAAGCAATGAAAAACGCCAAACCAGAGGATCAGGATGGCGTAATGAAAGGCTAGGTTGATCAGCAGCAGGCGTTCGATTTGGGCGATGTCCATGGCGGCGCTCCTGAGGCGTGGGATGCTCTCACAATAGACCGGTAGGGCGGGCAAGCCGGAAGGCCTTGCCCGCGTCGCGCTTGGATTACGCCTGCAGCGCCAGCGTGCCGCTGCGGCCTGGGATTTCGCCCATGATGACGCGGCCCTTCGGCAGCGCGGCGGCATCCAGGCTGTGGAAGAGATCGACGCAGCTGACCAGCTCGTAGCCCTGGCGCGTCCAGCCAGAGAGCAGCCGGTCGAAGGTGTCCATCAGCCGCATGCCTTCCAGCTCCGCGTGCAGGGTGTAGACGTGGCCGGTTTCCGGTGTGGCTTCAGTCAGCTTCAGCAGATGCTCATGCACGTTGTCGTTGCTGAGGCCGTCCAGTCCGATCAGTTCGTCCAGCGTCGGCAGCGTGGTGGGCAGCTGCGGCACGCCCAGCGGCTGGCCGGCGGCGTCCACCGGCTGGAAGGCATGCGTGCCGCGGCCGTCGGACGCGTAGAGCATGCCCAGCTCTTTCTGGTACGCCAGCGCGGCGTCGTTGATCTGCCAGCCGGCCGCGCCGTGGGTGCGCGCCGGTTCGCCGAAGATCTCGCGGAAGCGGTGGGCGGCCTTTTTCATTTCGGCGCGGGTCCAGGCCGCGTCCTTGCCGGCCACGTAGTCCTGCCACTTGATGTGGTCCCAGCAGTGGATGCCCACTTCGAAGCCGGCGTCGCGCACCCCGCGCAGCAAGGCCGCTTCGCGCTTGCCGATGTCGGGCCCCGGCAGCACCGTGCCGTACAGCAGGGTGCGGATGCCGTAGTGCTCAACCACGGAAGTGCGCGATACCTTGGACAGAAAGCCGGGACGGAACACGCGCTTGATGGCGCGGCCGGTGTGGTCCGGGCCCAGGCTGAACAAAAAGGTGGCGCCAGCCTGGTGGCGTTTGAGCATGTCCATCAGCCGCGGCACGCCCTCGCGGGTGCCGCGCCAAGTGTCGACGTCTATTTTCAGTGCGAGTTTTTTCATGGTGTCAAAGTAGGGCGGAAGCCCGGCCATGCCGGGCGTTCCGCCAAGCTCCCGGCGGATATGGGGTGGGCAAGATGGTCTTGCCCGCAAGAATTTGCTGCGAGTTTACCGCTTTGCCGCCGCCAGCGCTGCGTTGATGAAGCCGCTTTTGGCTTCGGTGTAGCCGGCGCGGTCGTCGCCGTTTTGCTCGGCTAATTGTTGCTTCAGCGCGGCGTAGCGTTCTCGTAACGCGGAGTCGGCGCGCAGCGCGTCGCGGAACAGCAGCTTGTCCCGCCAAAAATCCGAGTCCAGCGTCACCGCATGCAGATGGACTTGGCGCGGCAGATGGGCGGGCTGGGTGAAGTAATGCCGGTCCGGCATGGCGGCGGCCATTTGCGGCTGATGATGAAAACCGGCTGCGGCCAGCGCCGGAAAATAGGGTTCGAGGTCGCTTAATCGCGGCAAGCCCAACATGATGTCGATGACGGGTTTGGCGGGCAGACCCGGCACGGCGGTGCTGCCGATGTGCTCGATGATGGCCTGATCCGCCAGTTCGCCCAGCGCGACGAGGATAGTCGCTGCCGTTTGTTCAAAACACTGCGGCCAGCCAGGGTGGTAGGGAGCGATCTGTAGGGTGTCGGCCATGTTTGGAAGTAGGGCGGAAGCCCCAAAGGGGCGTTCCGCCATCAGCGCGAGGGGCGGAACGCCCCACGGCTTGGGGGATTACACCGACAGATCGCGGCTGGCGGCCACTTGGTCGCGGTAGTAGTCGTAGATGCCGCGCAGGGCGTCGGCCATGGTCACGCTCGGCTTCCAGTCCAGATCAGCCATGGTGTTGCTGATTTTGGGCACGCGGTTTTGCACATCCTGATAGCCCTTGCCGTAATACTGGCCGGAGGTGGTTTCTTCCACTTTGACCTTGTCGGCGTTCAACTGGTATTCCGGGTAGACGCGGGCCAGGTCGATCATCATTTGCGACAGCTCGCGGATGGAATAGTTGTTGGCTGGGTTGCCGATATTGTAGATCTGGCCGGTGGCTTTGCCGTCCTTGTTCTCGATGATCTTCATCAGCGCGCTGATGCCGTCGTCCACATAGGTGAAGGCGCGCTTCTGATTGCCGCCATCCACCAGCTTGATGGTTTCGCCGCGGACGATGTGGCCCAGGAACTGGGTGATCACGCGGCTAGAGCCTTCCTTCGGCGTGTTGATGTTGTCCAGGCCGCCGCCGATCCAGTTGAAGGGGCGGAACAGGGTGTAATTCAGGCCTTCTTCCATGGCGTAGGCGTGGATCACGCGGTCCATCAGCTGCTTGGAGCAGGCGTAGATCCAGCGCGGCTTGTTGATCGGGCCGTAGATCAGCTGGGAGTTTTCCGGGTCGAACTCGGCGTCCTGGCTCATGCCGTAGACTTCCGAAGTGGACGGGAATACCAGGTGCTTCTTGTACTTCACGCACTGGCGCACGATGGGCAGGTTGGCTTCGAAGTCCAGCTCGAACACGCGCAGCGGGTTATTCACATACGTGGACGGCGTGGCGATGGCCACCAGCGGCAGCACCACATCGCACTTCTTGACGTGGTATTCGATCCACTCCTTGTTGATGGTGATGTCGCCCTCGAAGAAGTGGAAGCGCGGATGGTCTTTCCACTCGGCCACGCGGTCGGCATGCATGTCCATGCCGTAGATTTCCCAGTCGGTGGTTTCGATGATGCGTTTGGTCAGGTGGTGGCCGATGAAACCGTTCACGCCCAGGATCAGTACTTTTTTCATTGGATGTCCTCACTCGCCCATAGGCGGAATAATCGAATTCTTTTACAGCGCCAGCGCGTCGGTTCCAACGCGGCCGGCGAAGTTGTCGGCAGTCAGCGGCAGGCCTTCCAGCTCCGCTTCCAGCACCATCAGGCAGCCGCCGTCGGAGCAGCGCAGCCACAGCTGGCCGTCGGCGGCGTAAAGCTCGGCGCGCGCGGCTGGTTTGGATTCGCCTGCGCGCAGCGTTTTCCACAATAGCAGGCGGCCGGCGCGGGTGTCGGCGAAAGCGCCTGGAAACGGCCGCGTCAGCGCGCGCACGAAGTTGTGCAGTTGTTCGGCACTGGCTTGCGCATTGATGCGGCCGTCTTCCGGCTTGCGCCCGCCAAAATAGCCGCCCAGGCTTAAATCCTGCTGGATATGCGGCGCGCTGCCGGCGATCAGGCCGGGCAGGCTGCGCCACAACACTATTTCCGCCGCCAGCGTGACCTTGGCGAATACTTCGTCGGCGGTATCGTCCGGCAGGATGGGCACCGCCATCTGATCGACGATGGGGCCGTTGTCCGGCTTGACGTTCATCTGGTGCAAGGTGGCGCCGGTTTCGGTCTCGCCATGGATGATGGCCCAGTTGATCGGCACCCGGCCGCGGTACTTGGGCAGCAGCGAGCCGTGCATATTGTACGCGCCGCGACGGGCGGCTTCCAACAGCGGCGCTTTCAGCATGTGGCGGTAATAGAAGGAGAACAGGAAATCCGCCTGGCAGGCTTGGACCTGCTCCACCACTTCCGGCGTATTTGGATCGTCCGGCGTGATGACGGGAATGCCGTGTTCGCGCGCCACCTGGGCCACGCTGCCAAACCAGATGTTTTCGTTTGGGTTGTCTTGGTGGGTGACGACCAGAGAGACATCGACGCCGCGGCCGATCAGCGCCTTCAGGCAGCGCACGCCGACATTGTGGTAGGCGAAAACCACGGCCTTCATGCCTGCTCTCCCTTTTGTTCCAGCACCGCCTGAATCACATAGCGCGGGCGCGAGCGCACTTCTTGATAGATGCGGCCGATGTATTCGCCCAGCAGGCCGATGCCGAACAGCGCGATGCCGATCAGGAAGAAGGCGATGGCGAACAGCGTGAACACGCCGCCGACTTCCGGCCCCAAGATCAGCCGGCGCAGCAGCAGGTAGACCACCAGCAGGCCCGAGCCGGCGGACACCGCCATGCCCAGCAGCGAGAACCATTGCAGCGGGACGATGGAGAAGCCGGTCATCAGGTCGAAGTTCAGCCGGATCAGGCTGTACAGCGAGTACTTGGATTCGCCGGCGAAGCGCTCCTCATGGCCGACGGTCACTTCGGTCGGATTTTGCGCAAACTGGTAGGCCAGCGCCGGAATGAAGGTGTGCAGCTCATTGCATTGATTGATGGTGTCGATGATGCGGCGGCTGTAGGCGCGCATCATGCAGCCTTGGTCGGTCATTTTGATGCGGGTCAGCTTCTCGCGCAGCCGGTTCATCGCGCGGCTGGCCACGTGGCGCCACAGGCTGTCGTTACGCTGGCGGCGGATGGAGCCGACGTAGTCGTGGCCCTTGTCCATCTCGGCCAGCAGCAGGCCGATGTCTTCCGGCGGGTTCTGCAGGTCGGCGTCCAGCGTCACCACGCGTTCGCCGCGGCTGTGCTCGAAACCGGCCAGGATGGCGCGGTGCTGGCCGAAGTTGCCGTTGAACAGCACCACGCGCGTGACGTCCGGCCGCTGGGCAAACTGATCGGCCAGCATGGCGGCGCTTTTGTCGCGGCTGCCGTCGTTGACGAACACGATCTCGTAGCGCAGGTTCAGCGCATCGAGCGCGGGGTACAGGCGGTCGAACAGCGCCGGCAGCACGTCCTGTTCGTTGTAGACCGGGATGACGACGGAAAGGTTGATGGCGGTATTCATGAGTCTCAGTGTAAAACGGCGCGCAGCACGGCGCTGAAGGTTTGGCAGACGCGGATCACGTCTTCATCGCGCATGGCCGGGAACAGCGGCAGCGTGACGGTGCGCGCGCCGACGTCTTCTGCCATCGGGAACTGCCCCTCGGAGTAACCCTTCTCGCGGAACAGCGTGAACAGGTGCATGGCCGGGTAGTGCACGCCGACGCCGATGTGCTCGGCCTTCATGCGGGCGATGAACTCGCCGCGGCTGATGCTCATCCGCTGCAAGGGCAGCAGCGGCTGGAACATGTGCCAGTTGGACTGCTCGAAGTCCGCCGGCGGCAGCTCGCAGCCGAGCGAGCGGTCAAAGTGGGCGAAATACAGCTTGGCCAGTTCGCGGCGGCGGGCGTTGAAGCCATCCAGCTGTTTCAGCTGGCCGAGGCCGATCGCGGCGGCGATGTCGGTGAGGTTGGCCTTGCCGCCCAGCACGTCCACGTCCATGGTGCCGTCGGCGAAGCGAGTCACGCCCTGCAGCCGCAGCTTCTCGAACAGCCGGGCTTCCTCTGCATTGTTCAGCACCAGGCAGCCGCCTTCGCCGCTGGTCATGTTCTTGTTGGCGTGGAAGCTGAACGAGATCAAGTCTCCCTCGCTGCCGATGCGCCGGCCCTGCCAATTGGCGCCCATCGATTGAGCGGCGTCTTCCACCACGCGCAGGCCATGGCGGCGCGCGATGTCGTACAGACGGTCGCGATCCACCGGCAGGCCGGCCAGGTCCACTGGAATGATGGCCTTGCTACGCGGGGTGATAGCCGCTTCCAGCTTGGAGAGGTCGATATTGCGCGTGGCCGGATCGGCATCGACGAACACCGGCGTCGCGCCGATTTTCAGGATCACGTTGGCGGTGGCGATCCAGCTGAGCGGGCAGGTGATGACTTCGTCGCCGGGGCCGACGCCGGCGATCTGCAGCGCCATCTCCAACGCGGCGGTGGCGGACGAAACCAGCCGCACCGGACGGCCGCCGCAAAAGGCGGACAGCTCGGCTTCCAGCTGTTGGCAGCGCGGGCCGGTGGTGATCCAGCCGGAGCGCAATACTTCGCCGACGGCGGCGATGGTGTCCTCGTCTATGGCGGGACGGGTAAACGGCAGAAAATCCATAAGTGTCTTTTCAAAACCTTTTCTTATGGCCACGAAAACCACGAAATAACACGGAAAAAACTTAACGCGTAATAGTATGCGGCCATAGCTGGCGGAACCAGGCAAGACGAAGCGTTGAGATTGTGTTCGTGTGCTTTCGTGGTTTTCGTGGCAAAAAAAATCAGCTGCGCGCCACCAACACCACGCCGACAATGATCACGGCGATGCCGATCAGCTTCTGCGCGGTGAGGGCCTCGCCAAACATCCAGTAGGCCAAGAGCGCGTTGACCACATAGCCGATGGACAGCATGGGGTAGGCCACGCTGACCTCGACGCGCGACAGCGCCATGATCCACACCACCACGCTGACCACATAGCAGGACAAACCGCCGATGATGGGCAGATTGGTGGCCAGCGACCAGGCGGTCGGCCAGGCATTGGCCAGCGAAAAATCAAAGTGGCCGATCTGGCGCACGCCGGCCTTCAAGCATAGCTGCGCGGCGGCATTCAGCAGCACGCCGAACAGGATCAATCCAAATTCAATCAGTTTCATGTCTTAATCTTAATGAGCCACGAAATCCACGAAACAACACGAACAAAGTCTTTGCTGGATTTCATGGCAAAAGTCTTATTGAGCGCGTTAAGGCTTCGTCACCACCATGCGCCGCGGGTCCTGATAGATCACCTTCATCGGCAGGCCCTGTTTCAGCAGCTCCTGATAGGTATCGTCTCCCAGCATGGCCACGGCCTTGGGCGCGGCGCGCCAGCGTTCGACAAACTGCCCGATATGCGGCATCCAGCGTTGCGGCTCTTGCCCTTCGCCAAACTCGAACTCGTCGATGAACTCCACCAGCGTCACCGGCCGGCCCACGTAATACGGGAAGGTCTGATCATAGTAGCGGACGGAGTAGATTTCGCTGTCCGGCGTCAGATACGGCTGGATTTGCGCGACGATTGCCTTGCTGCCCTTGAGCCGGCCATAGCTGTCGTGGCCGCTGGCGGCCAGCGTCACCGCCAGCAGGCTGCCAAAGGACAGCGCGGCCACGGCCGCCAGCATCTGCTGGCGGCCCAGCGCGCGCCAGGCGAAGACCGCGCTGATCAGGAACAGCGCCGCGCCGGCGGCGATGAAGCGGGCAAACTGCAGGATCACGTCCAGCGGCGAATCGGCGTTGGCGAAGCGGCCGGCGAACGGCCAGGCGGCCAGCAGCGCCAGCCACAGCAGGGCCGGCGGGATGATGTGCTTTTTCAGCTCGCGCGGCGCCATCCGGCTGAAGCTGTGCGCCAGCAGCAGCGCCAGCGCCGGGAACAGCGGCAGGATGTAGGACGGCAGCTTGGAGCTGGACTTGCTGAAGAAGGCGAAGATGAACACGCTCCAGATCAGCAGCAGGCGGCCGACGCGCAGGCCGGCGGCGCGGTCGGCCCAGCCCTCCTTGACGAGGCGCGGCAGCAGCGTGGTCCACGGCAGCAGGCCCAGAATCAGGTAGGGCACGAAATACCATGGCGCGCCGGTACGTTTGTGTTCGGTGGTCAGAAAGCGTTCGAAATGTTCGCGAATGAAGAAAAAGTGGGCGAAATCCGGATTGCGTTCCGAAACCAGCACGAACCACGGCGCGGTGAGCGCGAAGAACAGCGCCAGGCCGCTGAGCCAGTGCATGCGTTTCCAGAACGCCCATTGCCAGTTGATGAGGCTGTACAGTACCAGCGTGGCGCCGGGGATCAGCAGGCCGATCAGACCCTTGCTGAGCACCGCGCCGGCCATGGCCGCCCAGGTCAGCCACATCGCCCAGCGGGTTTCCGCGCGGCTCGCGCCGTCGCGCTGGGCCAGCAGGAAGCCGCACAACGCAGCGGTCAGGAAGAAGCTGACGCCCATGTCCAAGGACAGGAAATGGCTGTTGGCGATGATCCAGGCCATGCCGCCTGCCGCCAGCGCGGCATAGCGGCCGGCGTCCACGCCCCATAGCTTGCGCGCGGTCAGCGCCACCGCCGCCACGCTGAGGAAGCCGGTCAGGCCCGGCCAGAAGCGGGCGGCGAACTCGTTGACGCCGAAGGCGGCGAAGCTCAACGCGCCCATCCAGTATTGCAGGATGGGCTTTTCGAAATACAGCAAACCGTTGAGCCGGGGCGTGATCCAGTCGCCGCTGTGCAGCATGAACAGCGAGATGGTCGCGTAGCGGCCCTCGTCGGCGTGGATCAGGCCGCGGTAGCCGAGACTGCCGAACCAGATCAGCGCGAACAGCAGCCAGAGCGCGGTTTCCAGCGCGCGGGGCAGGTCAGTGGCCTTGGAGTGGTGCATCGATGATTCCGGAGTCGTTGGTCAGAAGGCGCTTAGGCCAGCAAACCGGCTAGGATACCCGATCCCGCCGCCGCTGTGGGTTGCGCGAAGGCCAGCCCATGCTGGTTCACACCCAGTCGCGCGCTGGCAGGAAATCGGTGTACAGCTGGGCTTCCGCGCTGCCCGGCTCCGGTTGGTAGCCGTATTCCCAGCGCACCAGCGGCGGCATCGACATCAGGATGGATTCGGTGCGGCCGCCGGACTGCAGGCCAAACAGCGTGCCGCGGTCCCATACCAGATTGAATTCGACGTAACGCCCGCGGCGGTATAGCTGGAACTGGCGCTCGCGCTCGCCCCAGGCGGTGTGCTTGCGCTTGTCCACGATGGGCAGGTAGGCATCCAGATAGCCGTTGCCCACGGCTTGCATGAAGGCGAAGCTCTGGTCGAAGCCCCATTCGTTCAGATCATCAAAGAACAGCCCGCCGACGCCGCGCGCCTCGTTGCGGTGTTTCAAGTAGAAGTATTCGTCGCACCATTTCTTGTAGCGCGGGTAGACCTCGGGGCCGAACGGCGCGCACAGATCGCGCGCCACCGAGTGCCAATGCACCACGTCCTCCCGCGCCGGGTAGAACGGCGTCAGGTCGAAGCCGCCGCCGAACCACCACACCGGCGCCTCGCCTGCTTTCTCCGCGATGAAAAAGCGCACATTGGCGTGGCTGGTGGGGACGTGCGGATTATGCGGATGGATCACCAGCGACACGCCCATCGCCTCGAAGCGGCGGCCGGCCAGCTCGGGGCGGTGCGCGGTGGCGGAGGCGGGCAGGGCGTCGCCATGGACATGCGAGAAGTTGACGCCGGCCTGCTCGAACACTGCGCCGTTGCTGAGCACGCGGCTGCGTCCGCCGCCGCCGGCCTCGCGCTGCCAGGCATCCTCGACAAAACGCCCATCGCCGTCCGCGCCCTCCAGCGCCGCGCAGATGCGGTCTTGCAGGTCGAGCAGAAAGGCTTTTACGGCGTCGCTGTGCGGGTGGCTCATGTCGGGGTCCGTGGATCGGGGTAACAGAGGGCGATTGTAGCAGAGCCGGCGCTTATGCTGCCCGGTTGCCGCCATGGCGCGGAAATCAAAAAATTGCCCGCCTAGCGGCGGGCCGAATCGTACAAAGGGATGGAACTGAGTCCGGCGTTCAGGCCGCCACGTAGGCGGTCCAGCCGTAAGAGGGTTCTGCCGCCTTCGGTTGTGGGGCGGCGTTGAAGAATTTCAGGCTGCGCTGCAGCACCTCGGCGCGCTCGTTGTCCACCATCACCATGTGGTAGCTGTTGGACAGCGGCATGAAGTCGACCGGGCCGCCCAGGTATTGCATCAGGTAGTGGGCGGAGCGCGGGCTGGTGATGTCGTCCTCGTCGGCGTGCACGATCAGCGTCGGACAGGTGATTTCGTGCAGATGGCGCTTCAGCTGGCGGCGCAGGCGGTCCACTTCGCGGATGCAGGCCAGCGGGATATAGGCGTAGTGGAAACGATCGCCGCGCTCGAAGCGCTGCTGGATGGCCTTGCGGATGCGCACGTTCTTGATGCCGAACGGCGACACCTCCGGTACGCGCATCTTTTTGGCCAAGCGCGGGATGTGATAAACCGCGTGGCGCAGCCAGGTCAGCTTGGGCAGGCTCCAGCCGTCCAGGAACATCGGCGGTGCGTACAGCGCCAGCTTGTCCTGATGGTTTTCCCGGCGCGCCACTTCCAGCGCCACCAGGCCGCCCAGGCAGACGCCGGCCAGGTGCACCACCTTGTGCTTGGCCTTCAGCGCGCGGTATTCCTTGCGAATGCTTTCCACCCAGTCCTCCCAGCCGACGCTGAGCAGGTCTTCCGGCGAGCCGCCGTGACCGGGCAGCACCGGGGAGTGGGTAACGATGTCGGCGTCTTCCAGCGTGCGGCCCAGCGCGCCCAAATCATAAGCGGTGCCGCCTAGGCCGTGTACCAGCAACGCCGCCGGTCGAGTGGAAACCATTCTGCATAATCCCTGATGAGTTGATGATGGGATTATCCGGAATGGCCGGCAAGCGGTCTGTTGGCTTCCTGTCGGCGCTTTGTGACGGTGAGTGACTTATTGCGGCGGCAGCGACGGTTGCGCAATGATCATGCGAAAGCGCGCGCCGCCCAGATCGCTGGCGCCGGCGCTGGCCTGGCCGTGGTGGTGTTCGGCGATCAAGCGGACGAACGATAGGCCCAGGCCGTGGCCGCCGGTGGCGCGGTCGCGGCTGCGATCTAGCCGCAGGAAGGGCTCGAACACTTTGTCGCAGTCTTCCTCTGGAATGCCGCAGCCGTCATCGTCCACTTCTATGATCAACTGCTCGCCTTGGTGGTAGACCTTCATCCTGACCTGGGCGTGGGCGTACTTGAAGGCATTCAGCAGCAGATTGCGGGTGGCGATGTACATCAGCTTGCGGTCGAAGGCGCCGTCCTCGTGCGGACAGTCCAGCGTCAAGGCCAGATTGGCGGGTTTCAGGGGCGTGACCAAGTCGATCAGGTCGTCGAACCAGTCGAACAGATCGATCGTCTCCAGGTGCAGCGGAACCTCGCTGCGCCTGAGTTTGGAGAATTCCATGCTGGAATTGATCAGTTCTTCCAGCTCCTGCATATCGCGTTCCATGCCGTCGCGGTAGCGCTGCCATTCCTTGGGATCTTCCTCCTCCTCCAGCATGGTCAGGCCGAAGCGCAGCCGGGCGATGGGGGTGCGAATCTCATGGGCGATGGCGTGCGACAGCGCTTGGCGCGTTTCCATCTGTCGCTCCAGCCGCGAGGCCATGCTGTTGAAGGCCAGCGGCAGCGGCGCGAACAGCCGGCTGGTGGCGGAGCGCGCGCGGGCGCTGAAGTCGCCCTCGGCAAAGGCCTCGGCGGTGCGCCTCACTTCCAGCAGATCGGTCCACAGCGGCCGCAGAATGAAATAGAGCAGGGTGCCCAGGGTGCTGCCGGACAGCAGCATCCAGATCAGCAGCACCTGAATGTCCTCGCTGATCCAGGTGCTCTCGCTGGATTGCACATCCAGCGGGCCCAGCGCCAGCAGGCGTTTGTCGCCCGGCATCGTCACATACAGCAGCTGGTTGTCGCTGTCGAGATACGGTTTGCCCTGGCGCAACAGCGGAGCGGCGTCCTTGGCGATGTCGGCCGGTGGCTGATCGACCAGCCGCAAGGGATAGCTGAAGCGGCTGGACAGATTGGCCAGTTCGGCATCCCAGCGTTGCGGCGGTTGCTGCAGCAGCCGGTCTTGAATCAGCGCCACGGTGCCGTTCATGAAATGCACTCGGCTGGACTGGTCGCTGGTTTCATACAGCTTGGTCACCAGAAAGCCGAAGCCGATGATGATCAACAGCTCCACCAGCATGGTGATCAGGAAGTAGCGTGCGAACAGGGTGCCCAGTGTAGGCTTGAACCAGACGCGCAGCTTTTTCGGCGACATGTTTATTCCCAGTCGCTGCGCGAGAACAAATAACCCTTGCCGCGCACGGTCTTGATGCGGGCCGGGGTGTCGGGGTTGTCGCCCAGCTTGCGGCGCAGCCGCGAGATGCGGGCGTCGATCGAACGGTCCAGGCCGTCGAAGCCGATGCCGCGCAGCTCGCTCATGATGTCGTCGCGCGACAGCACCTGGCCGGCGTGAGTGGCCAACAGCCACAACAGGTCGAATTCGGCCGTGGTCAGCTCGATCTGCTCGTCGCCGAGCAGCGCCTCGCGCGTGGCCTGGCTGATGCGAAACTGGCCGAAGGTGATGCTGTCGTTCTCCACTACGACGCCGCCGCCTTCCGCTTGCGCGCCGCTGCGCCGCAGCAGGGCGCGGATGCGCGCCAACAGCCGGCGCGGCTCCACCGGCTTGGCCAGGTAATCGTCAGCGCCCAGTTCCAGGCCGAGGATTTCATCCACGTCTTCGTCGCGCGCTGTCATCATCAGAATGCGGCCGCTGTAGTGCGGGCGCACGTCGCGGCAGACGTCGAAGCCTTCACGGCCCGGCAGCATCACGTCCAGCACCACCAGGTCGGGCCGGGTGTCCAGGATGACCGCCGGCGCGGTGTCGCCGCGGCCATGCAGGCTAACCTGATAACCATGCTTGGTCAGATAGGCCGCGATCAATTCCGCCAGCCTGGCGTCGTCTTCCACGATGAGAATGTGTTGTGCCATTGCGTCCGAGTTTTTCGATCCGTTGGGCAAAAATAGTAACACGCGTTTGAATACTTGGCAGGCGGGGTTTTAGCGCCTGTGCAAAGTCGTTTTTCAAATGACGCCGATCCGCTCGCGGTTTTGAAGCCGGCCGCCGGGCGCTGGCCTATTGGCCTGGCTGCCGCGTCAGCCGTTTTGGTGGGATATAGAGTGGTGCAATTTCCCTGGCCATGGCTGGTATAGGCAGGATGTTTTCGCGTTGGGCAGGGCGCGGAAAATAAGCGCTGGCAAAATAAAGACATTCAATAGGATATTGGCTCTAATTTCTCTTGAGTTTCATTCAGCATGTCGACAAAATCAATAGTATAGAACCATACCCGGACACCGGCCGGCAGATGGGCTGCCAGTCAAGGAAAGCTGGGGGAGATAGAGAACAGGGACTCCTTATGCAACAGATCAAGCAGTGCGTCGTCTGGCTGCTGGTGGCGCTGGCGGGGGCGACGGCCTTCGCCATGATGGCGCTGAACCGCGGAGAGACGATCAACGCGGTATGGCTGGTGGTGGCCGCCTTGTCGGTCTATGCCATCGCCTACCGTTTCTACAGCCGCTTCATCGCCGACAAGGTGCTGGAGCTGGATGCGCGCCGGCTGACGCCGGCGGAAAAATTCAACGACGGGCTCGATTACGTGCCCACCAACAAATGGGTGGTGTTCGGCCACCACTTTGCCGCCATCGCCGGCGCCGGTCCGCTGGTGGGCCCCGTCCTGGCGGCGCAGATGGGCTATCTGCCCGGCACCTTATGGATTCTGGTCGGCGTCATGCTGGCCGGCGCGGTGCAGGACTTTCTGATTCTGTTCCTGTCCATGCGCCGCGACGGCAAGTCGCTGGGCGAGATGATCCGCCAGGAGCTGGGCGACATCCCTGGCGTGATCGCTTCCATCGGCGTGCTGATGATCATGGTGATTCTGCTGGCGGTGCTGGCGCTGGTGGTGGTCAAGGCGCTGGCCGACAGCCCGTGGGGCACCTTCACCATCGCCTGCACCATTCCGATCGCGCTCTTGATGGGCGTCTATAGCCGCTTCATCCGGCCGGGCAAGATCGGCGAGGTGTCGGTGCTGGGCTTCATCCTGTTGATGCTGGCCATCGTCTACGGCGGCGACGTGGCCAAGAGCGCCACCTTGGCGCCGCTGTTCACGCTGAAGGGCACCACGCTGGCCTGGGTGCTGATCGGCTACGGCTTCATCGCCTCGGTGTTGCCGGTCTGGCTGCTGCTAGCGCCGCGCGACTACCTGTCCACCTTCCTGAAGATCGGCACCATCGTCGGCCTGGCCATCGGCATCCTGATCGTGGCGCCGCCGCTGCACATGCCGTCCGTCACCAAGTTCATCGATGGCAGCGGCCCGGTGTTCGCCGGCAATCTGTTCCCCTTCCTGTTCATCACCATCGCCTGCGGCGCGGTGTCTGGCTTCCATTCGCTGGTGGCCTCCGGCACGACGCCGAAGCTGATCGAGAATGAAACCCAGGCGAGGATGATAGGTTACGGCGCCATGCTGGTGGAGAGCTTTGTCGCCATCATGGCGCTGATTGCCGCCTGCGTGCTGGATCCGGGCGTGTACTTCGCCATGAATAGCCCTGCCGCCGTGATCGGCAAAACCGCGGTCGACGCCGCGCAGGTGATTTCCGGCTGGGGCTTCGTCATCACGCCGGACGCGCTGACGCAACTGGCGACCGATGTCGGCGAGCATTCCGTGCTGTCGCGCGCCGGCGGCGCGCCGACCTTGGCGGTGGGCATGGCGCACATCCTGTCCGGCGTGATCGGCGGCAAGACCATGATGGCCTTCTGGTACCACTTCGCCATCCTGTTCGAAGCGCTGTTCATCCTGACCACGGTGGACGCCGGCACCCGCGTGCTGCGCTTCATGATTCAGGATCTGCTGGGCTTCTTTGTCAAGCCGATGGCAAATACCGAGTCGTGGGTGGCCAACTTCGTCGCCACCGGCCTGGCCGTCTCCGCCTGGGGTTACTTCCTGTACCAGGGCGTGGTCGATCCGCTGGGTGGCATCAACACCTTGTGGCCGCTGTTCGGCATCGCCAATCAGATGCTGGCCGGCATCGCGCTGATCCTGGCCACGGTGGTGCTGGTGAAAATGCAGAAGACCCGCTACGTATGGGTGACTGCGCTGCCGACGCTCTGGCTGCTGCTGGCCACGCTGACCGCCGGCTGGCAGAAGCTGTTTGACGCCAGCCCCAAGATCAGTTTCCTGGCCCATGCCGAAAAGTTCTCCGCCGCTGCGGCCAAGGGCGAGGTGCTGGCCCCGGCCAAGAATATGGCGCAAATGCAGCAGATCATCTTCAATGATTATGTGGATGCCACGCTGACAGCCATGTTCATCGCGGTGGTGGTGGCGATGCTGCTGTTCGGCCTGCATGTGATACGCAAGTCTTTGGCCGTGAAATGGGTCACCACCAAGGAAGTGCCGGCGGTATACCGGCAAGGAGAGGCAAATGGCTGAGATCTGGAAAACCTTGGCTCAAACCGCGCGCTTGATGGTGGGGGTCAAGGATTACGATGCCTATGTGGTCAGTCGGCGACGTTTCAATCCCGAGGCTGAAGTGATGAGCCGCGAGGCTTTTCTCCTCCGTTGCCAGGAAGAGCGCTACGGCGGCAAGTCCATGAAGAAATGCCCATGCTGATTTGAATGATCACAGGGTAATGCGAAAGCCGTCCGGCAATGCCGGGCGGCTTTATTTATTGGCTGGTTCAATCGGCTTGATGGCTGAGCGCCATGCCGGGGCTGCCGGCATAGAAAACCAGTAGCTCCACCGCTTCATCGCCGGTGAAGCCGCGATGCGTTTCCCCGACCATTTCCGGCAGAGTATCGCCTGCGCGCAATTGCTTTTGCAGGCCATCCGCTTTTTTCTGCACGGTCAAGGAGCCGGACAGCACATACGCGGCGTTGGGCATGGGGTGGGTATGCCAAGGCAAGCTGGTGTGAGGCGGAATGGTGATTTTGAGCAAGGTCAGCTCCGGCTTGCCTTCGGGATAGGCTGCGTAGGCCTTGCCATCCCATGACGAGCTAGTTTTGAGCAAGACCTCCGCGCGCACGGATTCTGTTCCTGCCGCGGGTTCCGTGCTGGCGGCTTGAGCCAGCGGAGCGCACAGCCAAAGCGTGCTTGTCAGGAGCAGCGCAATAAAGGGGGAGTGACTCATCGATTTTCTCCTTGGTCTACGAAAGCGATCGCGCCTCTGCTAGCAAGAAGCCCCTGACTGGCAGGGGCTTGGCGAGCGTTGTTGGGATTAGCGCAGCAGGCTTAGCACGCCCATATTGATCAATCCGCCGCCTATGATCAACCAACCGAACAGCGCGCTAGCCAGCAGCATCGGCTTGGCGCCGGCCTGGCGGATGGCGGAGACGTGGGTGGTGATGCCCAGCGCGCCCATGGCGGCCGCCAGCAGCAGGTTGTCCAGCGCGATGATCTGTTGCACCAGCGTGTGCGGCAGCAGGCTGAAGGAGTTGAAGCCGGCGACGGCGAGGAAGGCGACGGCGAACCAGGGGATGCTGATGCCGGTCTTCTCATGGGTGTTGCCGCGATGTTTCTTGGCAACCCAGGAGGACAGGGCGATCAAGAACGGCGCCAGCATCATCACGCGTATCATCTTGGTGATCACCGCGGTATTCATCGCCGCGTCGCTGACCGACTTGCCGGCGGCCACCGCTTGCGCCACTTCATGAATGGTGGAGCCGGCGAACAGGCCGTAGCTGAATTCGGAAATGCCCAGGTGGCGCACCGCCTCGAACATCATTGGCCACAGGAACATGGCGGCGGTGCCGAACACCACCACGGTGGCGACGGCGACCGCGACTTTTTCCGCGTGAGCCTTCAGCACTGGCTCGGTGGCCAGGATGGCGGCGGCGCCGCAGATCGAGCTGCCGGCGCCGATCAGGATCACGCTCTGCTCGTCCAGCCCCAGCTTCTTGCGGCCAATCCAGTACGCCAGAAGGAAGGTGGAGGTCAGCACCAGCGCGTCGATCAGCACGCCGGAGAAACCGACGGCGGCGATGTCCTGGAACGTCAGCTTGAAGCCGAACAGGATGATGCCGGCGCGCAGCAGTTTTTGCTTGGAGAAGGTAATGCCTTGATGGCTGGGCACGGCGATAAAGCGATAGACGGTATTGCCGATGATCATGCCGCCGACGATGGCGATGGTCAGGGCGGAGAAGCCCAGGCTTTTCATCGCCGGCAGATCGGCCGCCCAGATGGCGGCGCCCGCCAGACCCAGCGACAGCGCCAGGCCGGGAATAATATTGCGATAGTTAGTCATATGTTCATGCCTCTTTGCTATATGCCTAACGATACGCGCAGCTGTGTAAGTAGAAAAACGGATAAAATTAATATATACAATTAGAAAAACTGTTTTGGAGGCGGCATGAGCCTGCACATCAGCCTGCGCGAACTGGAAGTGTTCGTCGCGGTTGCGGAATGGGATACCGTCACGCGCGCCGCCGAGCAGGTGGCGCTGACGCAGTCGGCGGCCAGCCAGGCGCTGGACAAGTTGGAGCAGGGGCTGGGCGTCAAGCTGTTTGACCGCGTCGGCCGCCGGCTGCTGATCAACGAGCATGGCCGCTTGCTGCTGCCGCGCGCCCGGGCACTGCTGGATGCGGCCTGCGACGTGCAGGGGCTGTTCAGCGGCGGCGAGCTGGCGCTGCGCATCGGCGCCAGCACCACCATCGCCAACTATCTGCTGCCATCGCTGCTGGCCGCGTTCCGCAAGGACTGGCCGCAGGCGCGGCTGGAACTCGACGTCGCCAATACCCGAGACATCGTCGAAGCGGTGGCGGCGTTCCGCGTCGATTTCGGCTTGATAGAAGGCCCCTGCCATCACCCGGAGTTGCTGGCCAATGCATGGCGGCAGGATGAGCTGCTGGTGTTTGCCGCCGTCGATCATCCGCTGGCAGGGCGCAAGGTGACGGCGGATGAACTGGCCGACGCGTCGTGGATTCTGCGCGAGCCCGGTTCCGGCACCCGCGAGGAAGTGGAACGGGTGCTGCTGCCCCACTTGAAACGGCTGGCCATCGGCATGGAGCTGGGCCACTCGGAGGCGATCAAGCATGCGGTGGCGGCCGGCCTTGGCGTCAGCTGTTTGTCCCGTCACGTGGTGGCGGATTTGCTGGCGGCCGGCAGCGTGGTGGAAGTGGAAGCAAACCTTCCCTTGCTGACGCGGACGCTGTTCCGGGTGCAGCACCGCGACAAGGCGGTCAGCCGCGGGATGGAGGCGTTTGACGGATTTCTGAAGTAATGCGGAATAGCCACGAAAACCACGAAAGAACACGAACACAACTGGATCGATCCCCGTCTCGTGTTTGTGAAGACGGTTTGGAGTCGGATGTCGTTATTTCGTGTCGTTTCGTGGTTTTCGTGGCTGATCCCATGGTTTTAACGCTAATGCGCCCCGCTATCCCCGCCGGAGGCGGTAAACGGCGGTTTGGCGAACCACACCAGGGCGATCAGCAGCACGAACAGGATGCCGGACACCCAGAAAATCTCGTTGGCCGCCATGATGTAGCCCTGCTGGGTGATCTGCAGCTGAGTCAGCGCCTGCTGCTGCGTGGTGCCCAGACCCAGCTTGCTCATCGCGTCGAACCAGGAGACCGAGGCCGGATCGTATTGCGTCACATGTTCGGTCAGCTTGGAGTGGTGCAGCGCCTCGCGGCGGTCCCACATGGTGGTGGTGATCGAGGTGCCGATGCTGCCCGCCAGAATCCGCAAGAAATTCGACAGGCTGGAAGCGCTGGCGATGCGCGACGGATGCAGGCCGGACAGCGTGATCGTGGTCAATGGCATGAAGAAGCAGGCCACGCCTATGCCTTGCACCACCTGTGGCCACACCACATAGGAAAAGTCCATCTGGGTGTTGAAGTTGCTGCGCCAGAAAAAGCAGATGGCGTAGACGCTGAAGCTCAGCGTCACCAGCCAGCGCATGTCCCAGCGGTGCGCGTTCTTGCCGATGATGGGCGACAGCACCACCGGAATCAGGCCGATGGGCGCGGCGGCCAGGCCGGCCCAGGTGGCGGTGTAGCCGAGCTGGGTCTGCAGCATCAGCGGCAGCAGCACCACGGCGCCGAAGTACAGCATGAAGCCCAGGCTGATGGCGATGGTGCCGACCGTGAAGTTGCGCTCCTTGAACAGCGTCAGGTCGACGATGGGGTGGTCCTCGCCCAGCTCCCAGATCACCAGATAGACCAAGGCCAGCACGGCCACCACCGCCAAGGTGATCACCTCGGTGGAGTTGAACCAATCCAGTTCCTTGCCGCGGTCCAGCACCATCTGCAGCGAGCCGACGCCGATCACCAGCAAGGCCAGGCCTATCTTGTCGATAGGCAGGTCAAAGGTGTCGGTTTCACGGCTCTTCAGGATGCGCCAGGAGACGAAGGCGGCAGCCAGCCCCACCGGCACGTTGATGAAGAAGATCCAGCCCCAGTGCCAGTTGTCGCTGATGATCCCGCCCAGAATCGGGCCGAACACCGGCGCGACGATAACCGTCATCGCCCATAGCGCCAGCGCCATGCCTTTCTTGGCAGGCGGATAGCAGGACAGCAGCAGGCTCTGCGACAGCGGAATCATCGGGCCGGCTACCGCGCCTTGCAGCACGCGGAAGAAAATCAGCATTTCCAGGCTGCTGGACATGCCGCACAGCCAGGAGGTCAGCACAAACAGCAGGGTGGAGGCGGTGAACAGCTTCACCTCGCCGAAGCGCTTGGCCAGCCAGCCGGTCAAGGGCACCGAAATGGCGTTGGCCACGCCGAACGAGGTTATCACCCAAGTGCCCTGGCTGGTAGCGGCGCCGAGGTTGCCCGAAATGGTGGGCAGCGCCACGTTGGCGATGGTGGTGTCCAGCACCTGCATGAACACCGACATCGACAGCGCCAGCGTGATCCAGACCAGTTTCGAGCCGGTCAGTGGCGGTTGATTCATGGGCGGGCGTCCTTACTTGCCGGCATTGGCGGCCAGGATCTCGGCCACCAGCTTGTCAGCCTGCTTCAGGTCCGGCAGCGTGCCGTTATGTTCGCTCGGGGCTTGCGCCGGGGCGGCTTCGGCCAGCGATTTGCCATCCTGGTTGCTGGTGTCCACCACCACGTCCATAGACAGGCCAACGCGCAGCGGGTGATTCTTCAGATCCTGCGGGTCCAGCGCGATGCGCACCGGCACCCGCTGCACGACCTTGATCCAGTTGCCGGTGGCGTTCTGCGGCGGCAGCAGCGAGAAGGCGCTGCCCGTGCCGGCGGCCAGACCCTGCACCTTGCCGTGGTAGACCACTTTGCCGCCGTACAGGTCGGATTTCAGCTCCACCGGCTGGCCGACGCGGATCTTGGCCAGCTGGCCTTCCTTGAAGTTGGCGTCCACCCACAGGTTTTCCAGCGGCACCACGGCCATCAGCGGGGTGCCGGCGGCGATGCGCTGGCCCACCTGCACATTGCGGCGGGCGACGGTGCCGGCCAGCGGCGATTTGATTTCGGTGCGCTGCAGCGCCAGCCAGGCTTCCTTCAGGCGGCTGGCGGCGGCTTTCACCGCCGGCTGCTGCGCCAGCGCATCCTTGCCCACCAGCGCCAGGCCGGCCTTGGCCTGTTCTTGCGCGGCGGCCAACGCAGCCTGGGCGGCGGCGACGGCGTCGTTGGCGTGGCCCAGCTCCTCGGCCGACATCGCCTCGCTGCCGGCCAGCTGCTTGCGGCGCTTCAGGTCGGATTCGGCGCGGGACAGCTCGGCCTGGCGCAGCGCGACCTGGGCGTCCAGCTGCTGGCTGTTGGCCATCAACTGACGCGTTTGGCGCACGGTCTGGGCGAATTCGTTGCGGGCGCGCTCGAAGGCCAGCTCGGCGTCGCTATTGTCATAGCTGACCAGCACCTGGCCAGCTTTGACGGCCACGGTATCGTCCACCATGACTTTGGCGACGGTGCCGCCGACTTCCGGCGTGACTTGAACCAGATGGCCGCCGACATAGGCGTCATCGGTATTTTCCTGGTGGCTCAACACCAGGGTCCAGTAAGCGCCATAGGCGATGGCGACGGCGGCGAACACCGTGGAGGCGACCAGCAGATTGCGTTTGCGGCTCTTGGCGGTTTCCAGTTTCTGATCCATTTGTTTTGTGTCCTTAGCGGGTGGCGGGCTCGGTTTGGAAGCCGCCGCCCAAAGCGGTGTTCAGGGAGGCCCAGGCCAGACGATTGGCGGCCGTGGCGTCGATGTAGATGGATTGCTGGCTCAGCTGCGAGTCTTGCGCGTCCAGCAGCGACAGCTTGTTGACCAGGCCGGCGCGCAGGCGCGCGGCCATCGCGTCGCTGGCGCGCCGGCTGCTGTTCAGGGCGCGTTCGGCCTGCTGCAGCTGACGCTGGCTGCTCTGCCAGCCGGACACGCTGTCGGCGGCGTCGCGCAGCGCATCGACGACCGTCTGGTTGTATTGCTGCACTGCCATGTCGTAGCCGGCCTGTTGCTTGGCCAGGTTGGACTGCAGCTGGCCGGAATGGAAGATCGGCAGGCTGATGGCAGGCATGAAGCCCCACAGCGAGGAATTGCTCTTCCACAGTTGATCCAGCTCCAGCGAGCTCTGTCCGGCGAAAGCCGTCAGCTTGACGTTGGGGTAGAACTCGGCGCGGGCTTCCTTGACCGATTGGCTCATAGATTCCACGCGGGCGCGCTGGGCGGCGATGTCGGGACGGCGGCCCAGCAGGTCGGCATTCAGGCTGTCCAGCGCCGGGGCCGGCGGCAGCGCCAGCGGCGCGGCATCGAGGCCGGCTGCGGCCTGCGGGCCTTGGCCGGTCAGCGCGGCCAGCGCGTGGCGATTGCGTTCGATGTCGGCGTTCAGCGCGCTTTGCTGCTGCTGCAGTCGATCGATCGACACTTCATTGCCGCGTTGATTGTCGCCCGGCAACAGGCCGGCGTTGACGCGAGCCTGGGTCAGCGCGCGGCGGCTTTCGGCGATGGCCAGACGTTGGCTGATCAGCTTGGCCTGCGCTTGATTGCGCTGCAATTGGGTGTACTGGGCCAGCACCGCTTGCGTCAGCAGCAGGCGGGTTTGCTGTCCTTCAAAGGCGATGGCCTGCTGTTGGCCCAGCGCCGCGCTGACGGCCGCGTGGTTCTTGCCCCAGAAATCGAATTCCCAGCTGCCCACCAGCGCGGCGGTGTAGGCGGTCAGATGGTCTTTTTTCAGCAGCGGCTGCAGCGGATCGTAATGCAGATCAACGGCATTGGCGGTGGCATCCAGTTGCGGGCCGTCCTTGCTTTCGACGATGCCGACGGCGGCGCGGGCCTGGCGCAGACGAGCCTCGGCCAGTTTCAGCGATGGCGCGTCCTGCAGCGTGGCGTCCACCAGGCGGTTCAGGGTGGGGTCATTCAGCTGGCGCCACCAGTCGGCGCTGACACTCTGCTTGCCGGGCGCGGCCAGCTTCAGCTGTTCGGCGCTCAACGCCTGGTCAGGCGTGACGTCGGGGCCGAAACTGGCGCAGCCGCCGATCACGGCGCTAAGCAGCAGCGCCCCGGCGGTTTGTGGCCATGATTTCTTGTTCACCTTGTCGGTCTCCAATCGATGTGTGTCGGTCGCGTCATGATTTATCGCGCGATAATCACGACAGTTATTATTTGGGCAAATGAAGGCGCTTCTGGCTCAGCCGCCTAATTGGCGCAATAACTTGCGCATCAGCCGTTCCAGAATCTGTTTTTCGTCGTCGTCGAAGTCCGCCCACAATTGCTTGTGCACCTGGCGGGAGAACGGCAGCAGGCTCTCGACCAGCGCGACGCCGGACGGGGTCAGCTCCAGCACGATCTTGCGCCTGTCTTCGGCGCTGGCCGAGCGGGCTGCCCAGCCGTTCTTCACCAGTTCGTCAGCGATGCGGGTGGCGTTGGTGCGCGAGGAGTCCAGCGTTTCGCTGATGTCGGACGGGTTCAACGTTTGGTTGGGGCAGGCGTACAAGGCCAGCAACGCCATCCAGACGGTTTCGTTCAAGCCATGCTGTTTCAGGTTGTCGCACAGATGGGTGCTCAAGCGCGGCATGATGTGGAACAGCAGCCGGGTCAGGATGACTTCCTGGCGTGGCGTGCCGGGGAAGCGCGCTTCCACCCGGTTGATGGCCTGTTCGAGCTGGGAAAATGACTTGTTTGGGCTCATGTGGCGATTTTAGTAACATGAGTTACTATTTTGCAAGTGACAATAACGTTGCTGACGAGATCGCCGAGCCGCTGTGGCGGAATGTACACGGACCTGTCCTGTTTGCCGCGCCAATGCAAAAGGCCCTTTCCTGGCGGAAAGGGCCGTGAGTGTTAGCTGAACGGTTTGATGCCGTGGCCAGCGGGCTTGGCGCATCCTGCGCATGCCGCTGATGACATCGCCTATTTCTGATCCATCCCGCTGTATGGGATGGACGATCCGCGCGGCCTTAGTCGCGCAGCAGATTCAATACTTGCTCCGGCGGCCGGCCGATGACGGCTTTGTTGCCGCGGACGGCGATGGGGCGTTCGATCAGATTAGGGTTGTCCACCATCGCGGTAATCAGGTGCTTGCGCTCCAGCGTGATGTCGTCCAGATAGAGGTCGGCGTATTCCTCCTCCTTCTTGCGCATCAGCTCGCGCGGCTCCATTCCCAGCAAGTTTAACAGCTGGTCCAACTCCTCCGGGCTGGGAGGATGTTTCAGGTATTCGACAACCTCGATCTCGGCGCCGGCCTCTTCCAACAGGGCAAGCGCGGCGCGGGATTTCGAGCATTTGGGATTATGGTAGAGGCGTATCATGTGGCTTCTCCCTTGTTGTTTGGGCGGGGATCTGCGGCATGCGGTCCAGCATAACCCGCCAGTCGTGGCTTGGGAAGGGCGGCATCGTGGCATGGATTGTCAGGAATGGCCAGTGGGGACTGCTCAAACCATGGGGATTTTCCTGGGTCTGACTCGGCGGACAGGTCTCGCAGCGCGCATGCGTCAAGAGGCGACGACGCAGATAGCGCGGCCTGGCGGCGCAAGGCAGGATCAGGGGTTTTGTTCGTGGCGCTTAGCCGCTAACATGTTCGAGTTAACCCTATTCGTGTCCTCATGTCCTCTTCTTCCCCACGCAAGCATTTAGGCTTGGCGGCGTTACTGGCCGCGCTGTCCACGCTTGGCCCGTTTTCCATCGACACCTTCCTGCCGGCGATGCGCGCCATCGGCGACAGCCTGGCGGCGTCGCCGCTGGAAATGCAGCAGGCTTTGACGGTTTATTTGTTCTGCTATGCCTTGATGATGCTGTGGCACGGCTCGATTTCCGACGCGGTGGGCCGCCGTCCGGTGGTGCTGGCCACCACGCTACTGTTCGGCCTGGCGTCGATAGGCTGCGCGTTGTCGGAGAGTTTGGGCACGCTGCTGCTGTTCCGCGCCCTGCAGGGCCTTTGCGGAGGTGCCGGCCTGGTGGTGGGGCGCGCCATCATTCGCGACAAGCTGGATGGCGCGGCGGCGCAGCGGCTGATGTCGCAGGTGACCATGCTGTTCTCCTTGTCGCCGGCGATCGCGCCGGTGGTGGGGGGCTGGTTGTACGGCGCCTTCGGCTGGCATTCGATCTTCGTCTTCATGGGGCTGGTCGGCTTCGCCCTGTTTGCGCTGTCCTGGTTCTGGCTGGAGGAAACGCACCACGCGCATGCCCGCCAGCCCTTGAAAGCGCGCTATCTGCTGGCCAATTACTGGCAAGTCGGGCGCAAGCCGGATTTCCAGCTGCTGACGGCTGCGGTGTCGTTCAATTTCGCCGGTTTCTTTCTGTATATCCCGTCCGCACCAGTGTTTTTGATGCAGCATCTGCATCTAGGACCAACCCAGTTCTTGTGGCTATTCGGCCCGGCGGTGTTCGGCATCATGTTTGGCGCGTTTCTGTCAGGCCGGATGGCCGGGCATTTCAGCCAGCGCGAGATCGTCAGCCGGGGCTATTGGGTGATGTTCGTCGCGGCCGCGCTGAACCTGGGCTATAACCTGGCGGTCAGCCAGATGGCCTTGCCGTGGGCGGTGCTGCCGCTGGCGCTGTACACCACCGGTATGTCGCTGGCGGCGCCGTCGATCACGCTGAATCTGATGGACCAGTTTCCGTCGCTGCGCGGCACGGTGTCGTCTCTGCAGGGCTTCTGTCAGACCATGATGTCCAGCCTAGTGGCCGGCGTGCTGGCGCCGCTGGCTTGGGCCAGCCCCCTGCGCTTGGCCAGTGTGATGTGCGTGTTGCTGATGCTGGGGTTCGCGTGCCGGATGGGGTATCGGTTGAGGCAGACGGGGAAGGCGTAAAAACAGCCGGCCGCGAAAGGCGGCCGGCTGTTTGATCACTGGCTGCTCTTCAGCGCCAGCAGCAGTTCCCTACGCCGTTCTCGAGAACTATCGCTTAGCAGCATATCGCGCAGCAGGGCGCTGAGGATGCCGATGATTAGTCCTCCAAACAGGCCAAGCGCAACAGTCAGGGCGCGTTTCGGCTTGCTCTTGAGTTCCGGCGGCACTGCGGTGTCCAGCACCTGTATCAGCGATGAGTCCTTGGCCTCGTCGATTTTCGCCATCTCATACTGCTTGGATAGCAGCTCGAAAATCGTTTCCTGATATTTGAGCTCGCGCAGCTTGCGCATGTATTCCAGGCCGCTTTGCGCGATCTTGCCGGTCGGCACGAATAGGTTGCTGTCGCTGCCCTGGCCGCTATCCAGTTTAGCCAGTTGCTCATGCAACCCCGTCAACTCCTGTTGCGTCTTGATGTAAGCCGGGTTTTGCGGCGTGGCGAAGCTCTTCATCGCTTCCAACTGAACTTCCTTGGCTGCGATGGTGGCGCGCAGCTGGGTCACGGTGGATACAATTGCCGGCAGTTGCCCTTCCGGCAGAATCATGCCGGTGTGTTCTTGAGTCTTGCGCAAACCCATTTCGGCCGCGGACAACTGTGCCTTGGTATCCTTCAATTGCTGTTCGAAGAACAGGCGGCGTTTGGCTGCGTCGGTTACGGCCAGCGACTGGTTCAGCGCCTTCAATTCATCCACATAGGCATTGGCCAGGGTAGCGGCAAATTTCGGATCAACGTCATCGACAGCGATGCTAATCAGACCATCTTTGCCGCTGGTGATGCTGGAAACCTGTTGCAAGGATTTGCGGGTGGCATCCGCCGTGTCTTGCTCGTAGCGCTGCTGCAGTTTGAAACGGGCAATCAATTTGTCCGCCACGGTACGGCTTTGCAGCATGCCGATGTATAGATCATTGGGATTCTTCATCCCTGCGATACCGCCTGCAGCCCCTGCCAGCCCGCCCAACTGGCCGAGCATGGCGCTGATGCCGCTGCTTTGCTGCTGCGGCGGCATGATGCTGGTGCTTGCGGTAAACACCGGTTTCGCCAGCAGGGCATAGGCTAGAGCCGCGCCGCCAAACAGCACGGTGCTACCCGCGATCCAGCGCCGGTGTCTGGCTAGTCGGGACATGACCGCTACCAGATCAATCTCGTCATCGGCTTGGCTGGCAACGGTGGCGTGATTCATAGTTTGTTTCATCTCGCCATTACTCATTTCAGCACCTTCAGGCCTGCGGCGCCGAGGCCGAATTGATACAGGATGGTCGTCCATTCCTTCAGCGCCTGGGTCCAGCTGCCGGTATTCAACTCTTCCGGAACGACGATGGTGTCGCCTGGATTGATGCGCATGCCATTCACATTGGAGAACCAGCCGCTATTATTGTTGCTGGCGACCGTGCCGTCGGCACGCAGTACATAGACTGACGACTTGTCGGCGGTCGGCGAGGCACCGCCGGCCAGCGACAGGTAGTCGTTGACGTTGCGTTGGGGGCGGTAGATGAACGCATTGGCCTGGTAGACGGCACCCAGCACATCTACCGTGCCAGGACGTTGCGGAATGTCAATCTTGTCGCCGTCTTTCAGCTCTAGGTCCGGCAGGTCCTTGACCTCGGCCGAGCTGTCTTTCAACTCAAGCACCACGCGTCCTTCCGCCTTGATGGTTCGCATCTTGGCCGCTAATTTGCGCTGCCCCTCCACTTCCGAGGTAACTGCGGCGATGGTGTCTTTGTCGGTCAGTTTGGCGAGGCGAGCGGTGGCGTTCTGTTCCAGATCCTTCTCATAGCGAGTAGCGACCTCATCCAGCTTCTTCTGCTGCATCTCGCGGATGCTTTCGCGAGTCAGCGCGGTGCCGAAGACATAGCCGTATTCGGTTACGCCACCCAGTCGCATCAACAGCTGGCGCAGGGTTTCTCCCTTGCGGAGCTGGAACGTCCCAGTTGCATTCGCTTCACCGCTAACTGTGACGAATTGCTCGTCTTTCAGCACGCTAACTGGCTGAGCATTCGGCACGTTAAGCCGGAAGATGTCGCCTGCCTTGAGGCGAATTTTACTTAACGGCTGCAAATCATCCTGCACCTTAGTTTGTTTGACGAAGCGGTTGCTGACGTTCTTTTCAATCAATAGCTCCTTGCCCTCTGCCGCTGACTCAAGGCCGCCAGCCCAGTGCAAGAGATCGGCGCTGGTTTCGCCGGATTTGAATTCATAGATTGCCGGTGTCTTGACATCGCCAAGCACCGCCACGCGGGGGCCCGCCGCCGGAATCTGAATTACGTCGCCATCGCGCAGCGTTTGGTCTTCCGACTTGTCGCCATCCACCAGGATCGCGTACAGATCGACGGTAGCCACCTCCTTGCCGCCGCGCATCAGCTTGACCTTGCGCAAGCTGCCGCTGTCGCTGGGGCCGCCGGACTCCAGTAGGGCATTGATTAGCGTGCTCATGGCATTCAGGGTGTAGCTGCCGGGCTGGCGAGCATGACCAACTACGTAAATCTGCACTGAGCGGCTTTGTTGCAGGCTGACCGTCAGATCAAAGTTGTTGAATACGCGGCTGACGCTTTTTTTCAGCACGCCCTGCAAGTCGCGATAGCGGACGCCGGCGACGGAAATATTGCCGACGCGCGGCAGATAGATCGCGCCATTGCGATCCACCGTCAGGGTCAGGTCGATATCGACCATGCCCCAGCCCTTGATCTGCAACTGGTCACCACTGCCGATCACGTAGTCGGGATTAACCTGTACACTTTGTACGGCATCGAATTTTGTCGCTGGATTCTGGAACAGGCGGCTACCAAACAGCGGCAATATCTGGCCTGTCGATTTTTTCACGAACTCTGTAAAGGGAGGGAGTTTGGGATTGCCTTCCTTATCCAGCACATAGCCATGATCATCTAGCTGCGGAGCAACTTGGGTGTTTGGCGGGATAGGAGCAGGGCTTTTACTGGTCGTTATGGGCAGGTTATTGATGGATGGCAAGCCCATGCTATTGTCCATGTCATAGCTAGGCGCGGCTACGCTGGAATTGCTACCAGCCGCATGGAGGTAGGTGCTGCCTAGCAGCAGGCACATGGCTAATAACGACTTCCCAGGCATTTTCAAAATGCTCATGCTTGATCACCTACTTTTAATGCTTATTGAATAGGGACGTTGAGCTGTACCCCGACTTGCTTGGGGGTGACAACCAAATTGCTTTGATAGCGGCTATTGTCGCGCTGTGACTGCCATAGCCAATTGCCGGCGACATAACCCAGAATGCCGCCTGCCGTGACATCAGACAACCAGTGATCGCGGCTTGCTACGCGGCCTGCCGCTCCCAGCGCGGCTACGCCATACAACCAAGGCTGATCGTACTCTTTGGCGAATGGGGTGACGGTGGCGAACAATACGGCCGAGTGGTTCGAGGTGAAGCTGCTCTGCCAACGAGACGCGCCAGATGGCTGACTGCGCCAAGGCGCGTTGTCATCACTGGGACGGGCGCGGTTAACGGCGAATTTTAGCATCTCGCTACCTGCAATAGCGATGGCGCCCGACTCCAGAGCGATCAGGCCGGTATTGCTGAGACGATCATCTCCCAGCGCGAAAGCGATGCCAGATAGCGCGGCGGTGGCGATGGGAAGATCCTTGCCCAGTTTCCCCCAGTCCTTGACCAGTGTATTTTGCTGATGATTCTTGAATGCGCGGTCCACCGACTTGTCCAGCGCCGCAGCCGTGGCGACGGCAACGGTAGCCAGCCCAAGCCCAGCGGTCTTGCTGTCCATATCCAGCCACTGATTGCCAGAGTCCTCCAGGCGCATTCGGATCATGGGCCATGGCGTGTAACTGGGCAGTGGCGGAGTGACTTGCGGCAAATTCTGTTCATCGGCGCGCTCAGCGAAGTTGCCCAGGCCGTCATAGGCGTGGATATCGCGTTTGGGATTGCTGAGGATGTCGTACAGGTCACCCGGCGTCATCACCATTTGACCGACGTCGCGTGTCCAAGGAGACAGCGAGAAGCTGCCGACGGTGCGGCTGTCGAAAGTCAGCAGACTGTTGAGCGGGATGGAGAAGAACATCCCTTTGTCATTGTAAGGTTTCGATGGGGTGCCGGGCGAGGTGATGTCGTTGCCATTGGTCTTGGTATACCAGAATCCGGCTTCGACGCCTGAGCGGAAGCGCCTCGACAATTCAAAGCGCACGCCATCGTCCTTGGCCAGGAAGCGCCCGGCGCGGACGGTCGCGGTCACGCCCATCGGCAATTGGTAGTGCAGCGAAGTAATCGCCGTGACGGTTTGATAGTCGCGCTTGCCAAACCAGCCGTTGACATCTCGCTGTTGTAAGGCGTCCACTGCCAGATCCACTGCCCAGTTTTTGTTGAAACCGGGGTAATACAACACCTGGCCGCCGGCGCCGCGGAACATTTCTTCATAGATACCTGCTGAGGCCCTGGCATAGACATTCGGCGCCAATGTCATGTATTGGTTCAGCAATAGTCGATTCAGCTTGGGCGTTTTGACGCGCTTGTAGTCGGCG
Organism: Chromobacterium sinusclupearum; assembly: GCF_002902845.1. Classification (GTDB taxonomy): domain Bacteria; phylum Pseudomonadota; class Gammaproteobacteria; order Burkholderiales; family Chromobacteriaceae; genus Chromobacterium; species Chromobacterium sinusclupearum. Next base: position 179,583 of record NZ_PPTF01000073.1, on the reverse strand, counting down.
ATGTCGGAGCGGACATGCGGCAACTCGCTGTTGGAAGGTTGCTTGACGGCTGTGATGGTATTGTACAAATCGGCGCTCAGTGCGCTGTCCAGATACAGGCCTTTGCTCAGGCGGCGCTTATAAGTCGCTTCCGCCATGATGTCATAGTGGAAGGCTCCGCTGGGGTCATTGAAATAGACCCCCATTTTCGGCGCCAGATGAAAGCGGTTGTCTTCGGTATCGTCGCTGGTGACTTGGACCCAGTCGCCATCGCGATTGGTCAGCAGGTTGACATTAATGCCCTCGCGCAGCGATTGCGCCAGGGTTTGGCTGTCTAATGGCTGTAGCTCTTCGTCGCGGCCAGGTTTGATATTGACGGTTTGCAGGAAACGCTCGCGGTTGACCTTGCCCAATAGGTAATCGTTGAGCGTGGCCATGTCGTAAAAGCTGTAGGTGGCAAGCGGTTGCTCTAGTTCGGTATACACCACCTTGATTTCACGCGTCTCCAGCGGAGCGTAATACAGTGCAGTCCGTACGGCTCGGCCGACGGCGCGGCCGACATTGGAAATCCGGCTATTGCTGAGCTCCATCACCAGCGTATCGCGTTGCATGGCAATGCGGATGTTCTTGAAATCCTGATTACCGAGTGCGGAGGCTAGCTGACGGGCACGGTCACGATCGCCTTGCCACTGTTCAAGCGTCGGCCGAGTCGGCAGCTCGGGCCCGCCGGTGAAAAAGGCGGGTTCCTGGATTTTGGGCACAAACTCCGTGATATTCAGCGGAATGTCGATATGCGCGTTGATGCTGTTGTGGGTTTTCTGGCGGGCGACCTGCAGGCCTAACCAGCCCCATTGATACTCCAGGCCAACGGCAGGGCCTTTCTTGCGATATTCGGTTGCAAAGGTCTGATCCACAAATGGATGCGGATCTTGGCTGTAATTATTGGCATCGTATTCTGCTACCACAGACCAATTCGGTAGGAAGCTAGGGGTGTAACGCAAGCCGCCGAACATCCCTTTAATACGACCAGAGCCATAGCCAAGCGTCGTCTCCAAACCTGGCATGACTTGCTTGGTAGCGATCAGGTTCGTGCCTTTCCAGAGACGATTGCCTTGGATGTCTGTCAGGCCGAGAGAAATTTCTGGTAGCCAGCGTGTTTCCTCAACTAGCCGAAATTTTGTATCAATTGCTTTGTCTTTATAGCGACCATAGCCGCCGCCGTATTGTTGGTCGGTAAAGCCCGGAACATCCGCGATGGATGTGTAGCGACCTGAAACCTCGAGCCAAGGCAACACGGTTGTCGAGGTCCAGAGAATCCCATACGGTTTGTCATAGCCATAGCCAAAGCTGAACGTGCCATCCTCGCCCACGCGTGCCGATGGCATGTTGATATAGCCAATCTGACCGTTTAACGATGGCTGGGCCAATGCTCCGCAAGCGAACAGCAGCGGAAACCCTTTTTGCAATACCCCTGTTACCAGATGACTTCTGGATTTTTTATGCATTAACACTACCCGGCTTATTTTGAGTTTTGATGTGTTAGCTATGTTTCTAGATACATGGCCTTGTGATGATACTGAACGGCTGATTTTATCTCACTGGACCACGCCAACATTATCTTAGTGATTCAGCCTAGATTGACAGGGGCTATTTCTAGTTCAACTCCCCTGTCGTTGATGTAAAAGCATGAAGATGACAACGGGCAATACGTGCTAACCGTTTGGGCGGTTGATAATCCAGCTCCGTCGTGATCTGATCGTAATAAAGCCAAACAGACGGAATCTGTCCGCCTGCTTGGCTTGTTGGAGTGGAGTCACGTTATCACGTGACAGCCGCTCTTAGTGGTGAGTTGCAGCAGAGTGGCTCGAGGAAGAGTTGCTGTTGCTGGATACGGCAACAGCGGCAGCGACGGCGGCGCCGATGGCGGCGATGGTGCCGACGCTCAGGCCGGCGATGCCAGCGGTGGTACCGGCGGCGCCGGCCGCTGCGGCCGATGTGGTGCCCGCTGCAGAGGAGCCTGCGGCAGAGGTCGCAGCAGCTTCTTCAGCGGCGAAGGCCGGGGAAGCGAGGGCAGCGGCGAGGGCAATGGCGATGATTTTTTTCAGCAGCATATTGTGTTCCTTTATGCGAAATTTAAACTCAAAAAACGGCATACAGCTTGCACTTCTCTCACATGATAAGCCAGTCAGCAGGATATTCAAGTAGCTTTAGATGACGCTGGCGTGAAAATTATGCTAAGTGTCTCGCCCATGATGCACTCAGCCTAGCCAGAATTCGGACCGACAGCGATGTGCCAGCAGCAATTGGCGGAAGGCTGCCGGGTCCTTGGTATAGGTCAGCTCACCGCTAATCGGCTGGTATAGGTCCTGCAGCCGCGATACCCAAAAACGCAGCGCCGCCGCGCGCAGCATGACAGGCCAGCAGTCTCGCTCCGCTTGGCTCAGAGGCCTTTCCGACTGGTAGCCGGCAAGAAACGCTCGCGCCAGCTCATCATCGAGTTCCCCATCATCCCTTCGTGCCCAATCGTTGACTGCGATGGCGATGTCGTACAGCAGAATGTCATTGCAGGCGTAATAGAAGTCGATGAAGCCGCTGATGCTGTCTCCATCCAACAAGACATTGTCGCGGAAGAGGTCGGCATGGATGACGCCGCTGGGCAGATGATCGAAACGGTGGCCGTCCTGGAAGTGGATTTCCTCTGCCAAGGTTTCGGCAATGTCTGTCGGCAGTTGCGGATAGAGCTGCTGCGCGGTAAGACTCCACCAGTGAGGGCCGCGTGGGTTATGCATTTTCCGCGGGAAAGTGGCGCCGGCCTTGTGCATTTGCGCCAGCATCTCGCCGACGGCGCGGCATTGCGCCGCCGTCGGATGGCTGACGTCAGTGCCCGTCAGGCAGCTGACCAGGCAGGCCGGCTTGCCTGCGAGCAGGGAGGCGAAGCGGTCGGAATGGTCGGCGATGGGCGCCGGACAGGCGACGCCGTGGCGCGCCAGGTGGCTCATCAAGGACAGGTAGTACGGCAACTCGTCCAGGCGCAGCGTTTCGAACAGCGTCAACACATAGCGGCCGTGCGTGGTAGTCACGAAGTAATTGGTATTGGTGATGCCTGCTGCAATGCCCTGGAAGTCAATCAGCTGGCCTAGCGCATAGCCTTGCAGCCACTGCTGCAGACTATCGCGGCTGACCGTGGTGTAAACCGACATGCGACCTCCGTCAGAAACGCACCAGCACCCAACGCGGGATGACGATGCGGTTGGCCGGGTCCACCTGTTTCATGGTGCCGGAGCCATTATCGTCGACCAGATAATAGGGCACGCCGTGCGCCGGCGTGACCTTGACCATGTACAGTTTGCCGTTCAGTCGATATTCCTCGATTTTTTCATCGCCTTTTTGGATCAGGCGCACTTCCGGCTCCGGTTCGGCGGCGTTTTGCGGGCTGATCACCGGCGGCGGCGGCACCACGGCCTTGGCCGGCGCGGATGCGTCGGCGGCGAAGGCCGGGGCCAGCGGCAGGAGTAGGAGCAGGGCGATGAGGCGGCGCATGGAGTTTCCTTGTATTTGAGTGTGGCGATTATAGGTTGAGCAACTGTTCGCGTTCTTCCGGCAACGCTTCGAAGCCGCGGGTTTCGTAGTGCTTGAAAATGGTGTCGACGATTTGTTGCGGGTCGTCTATCAGCTGGATCAGGTTCAGATCGTCCGGATTGATCATGCCCTCGCTGACCAGGCGGTCCTTCACCCAATCCAGGAGGCCGGCCCAGAATTCGTGGCAGCACAGGATGATGGGTATCTTGCGGCTCTTGCCGGTCTGGATCAACGTCAGCGCCTCGAACATTTCGTCCAGCGTGCCAAAGCCGCCGGGCATCACCACGTAGGCGATGGCGTGCTTGACGAACATCACCTTGCGGCTGAAGAAGTGGTTGAACTTGACCGACAGATCCTGGTACTCGTTGGGTTTCTGTTCGTGCGGCAGCACGATGTTGAGGGCAACCGACGGGCTTCTGCCGTAGAATGCGCCTTTGTTGGCGGCCTCCATGATGCCTGGGCCGCCGCCGGATATCACTGAGAAGCCGGAGTCGGACAGACGCCGCGCCACTTCCTCGGTCAATTTGTAGTATTTGTGATCGCGCGGCGTGCGCGCGCTGCCAAATATGCTCACTGCCGGAGTGATGCCTTGCAGTTCCTCGGCCGACTCGACAAACTCCGACAGGATCTTCATCACGTGCCAGGCTTCGCGCGAACGGAAGCGCTGCATCATGGCGTGACGGTCGCTGGTCTGCGGTAACTTATCGGACAAGCTCATATTCTGCCTCTTATGAAAACATTGTTATTGATCGACGGCTCTTCTTATTTGTACCGCGCCTTTCACGCGATGCCCGATTTACGCTCTCCGGATGGCCGCCCGGTGGGGGCTGTCTATGGCATGGTGAACATGCTCAGGCGGCTGGAGAAGGAGGTTGAATTCGATTATAGCGCCTGCGTCTTCGACGCGAAGGGCAAGACTTTCCGCGATGATCTGTACCCCGAATACAAGGCCAATCGCCCGTCCATGCCCGAGGAGCTTGCCTCCCAGATTACGGCGGTCCACGACGTGGTGCAAGCCTCCGGCTGGCCGATGCTGGTGGTGCCGGGCGTGGAAGCGGACGACGTGATCGGCACGCTGGCGCGCGCCGCGGCGGCGGCGGGCATGAAGGTGATCGTCTCCACCGGCGACAAGGACATGGCGCAGCTGGTCACGCCGGACATCACGCTGGTCAACACCATGACCAACGAGCTGCTGGACGAGGCCGGCGTGAAGGAGAAGTTCGGCGTGCCGCCGAGTCTCATCATCGACTACCTGACCCTGATCGGCGACAAGGTCGACAACGTGCCCGGCGTGGATAAATGCGGCCCGAAGACGGCAGTGAAGTGGCTGGAGGAGTACGGCAGCCTGGACGCCATCATCGCCCAGGCCGACAGCGTCGGCGGCAAGGTGGGCGAAAACCTGCGCGCCGCGCTGGACTGGCTGCCGATGGGCAAGCGCCTGATCACTATCGATTGCGCGGTCGATTTAAGCAATGATCTGCCGCACGGGCTGCCGGGCCTGCAGCATGGCCAGAAGGACAAGCCGCGCCTGGCCGAGCTGTTCCAGGACCTGGGCTTCCGCACTTTCTACCGCGAGGTGACCGAGGGCGCGGAGATGCCGGCCGTGGTCCAGCGCAGCGAGGAGGCTCCCGCCGCGCAAAGCGATCTGTTTGGCGCGGACGAGCCTGCCGCGGCGCAGCCGCAACCGGGCCATATCGAGCGCCATTACGAAACCATCCTCACCGAGGCGCAACTGGACGCCTGGCTGGCCAAGCTGGCCGCGGCCAAGGTGACCTCGTTCGACACCGAAACCACCAGCCTGGAGCCGCTGCAGGCGCGCATCGTCGGCATCAGTTTCTCGGTGGAGGCGGGCAAAGCCGCCTATCTGCCGCTGGCGCATCATTACGCCGGCGCGCCGGAGCAATTGCCGCTGGATGCCGCCCTGGCCAAGCTCAAGCCGTGGCTGGAAGATGCCGGCAAGAAGAAATGCGGCCAGAATCTGAAGTACGACTGTCACGTGCTGGCCAATCATGGCATCACGCTGCGCGGCATCGCCGACGACTCGATGCTGGCTTCCTACGTGCTGGAGAGCCACCAGCGCCACAATATGGATGATCTGGCGCGCCGCCATCTGGGCGAGAACACCGTCAGCTACGAGGACATCTGCGGCAAAGGCGCCAAGCAGATCGGCTTTGCCGAAGTGGATGTCGCCACCGCGGCCAATTATTCTGCCGAAGACGCCGACATCACCCTGCGGCTGAACCAGTTCTTCGCCGGGCAGCTCTCCGGCGATTTGGAAAAGGTCTACCGCGATATCGAGCTGCCGGTGGCCGAGGTGCTGTTCAAGATGGAGCGCCACGGCGTGCTGATCGACCGCGATAAGCTGAATGCCCAGAGCCACCAGCTGGGCAGCCAGATGCTGGAGCTCGAACAGCAGGCGTATGAGCTGGCCGGCCAGCCTTTCAACTTGAACTCGCCCAAGCAGCTGCAGGAAATCCTGTTCGGCAAGCTGGCCATCCCGACCAAGGGCGTGAAGAAGACGCCGTCGGGCGGCTACTCCACCGACGAGTCGGTGCTGGAGCAACTGGCGCTGGATCACCCGCTGCCCAAGCGCATTCTGGAGTACCGCGGGCTGGCCAAGCTGAAGTCCACTTACACCGACAAACTGCCGACGCTGATTTATCCACAGACTGGCCGCGTCCACACCACTTATTCACAGGCGGTGGCGATTACCGGCCGGCTGTCCAGCAATGATCCCAATCTGCAGAACATTCCGGTGCGCACCGCCGAGGGCCGCCGCGTGCGCGAAGCCTTCATCGCGCCAGCCGGCTGGCAGATCGTGTCGGCCGACTATTCGCAGATCGAGCTGCGCATCATGGCGCATCTGTCCGACGACGAGGGCATGCTGAAGGCTTTCGCCAGCGGCGAGGACATCCACCGCGCCACGGCTGCGGAAGTGTTCGGCGTCGACCTGTCCGCCGTCACATCCGATCAGCGCCGCGCCGCCAAGGCGATCAACTTCGGCCTGATCTACGGCATGAGCGCCTTCGGCCTGGCCGCCCAGCTGGACATCGAGCGCAGCGCCGCCCAGCAGTACATCGACCGCTACTTCATGCGCTACCCGGGCGTGGCCGAGTACATGCAGACCACGCGCGAGAAGGCGCGCGAGCAGGGTTACGTCGAAACCGTGTTCGGCCGCCGGCTGTATCTGCCGGACATCAAATTGTCCAATCCAGCCCGCCGCGCCGGCGCAGAGCGCGCGGCGATCAACGCGCCGATGCAGGGCACGGCCGCCGATCTGATCAAGCTGGCGATGATCGCGGTGCAGGGCTGGCTGGAGCGCGACGGCCTCTCAAGCAAGCTGATCATGCAGGTGCACGACGAACTGGTGCTGGAAGTGCCGCAGGCCGAGCTCGACTTGGTCAAGCAGAAGCTGCCGGCTATCATGGCAGGCGTGGCTGAGCTGAAAGTACCGCTGCTGGCCGAAGTGGGCGCCGGAGACAGCTGGGAAGCCGCGCACTGATTCGTCTGTGAACCATCCCATTCAACGGCGCCCTGAGGCGCCGTTTTCGCATCCGCGACGTTGCACCTGAACTAAGGTCGGGGCCTGGCATGGTTGGCTCCGGCTTTTGGACAGGCGGAGCTTGGTTGCCGCGCCCCGCTTTTCCAGACTGGAAACTCTTGAATGGCGACGGAGGCGATATGGGCCGACCAGCCCAACAAGGCATGACGCTGGCGGAGCTGATGGCAGCAGTCGGCATCGCGGTGATTCTTTCCCTGCTGGCCGTTCCGCTGCTGGGCGCGGGGCGGGACAGACAGCGCCTGCTCAGCCACGGCCTGCTGTTGCTGAACAGCGTCCATCAGGCCAGGGCCGAGGCCTTGCGCCGCAACCAGCCGGTTTTCCTGTGCGCCGCCAATCTCAAAACTAACCTCGAATTGCAGGGCTGTCAGCCGGCGCAGCCAGGTTCGCAACAGGTCTGGCGCGAGGGGGGATTGGTTTATGCCGACAAAGGCATGGACAACGCCAGTTACGACGGCGGCGAGCGCTTGCGGCTGGCGATGTTCGACCATGAGAAGGTGCGCGTGCAGGCACCGGTGCGGCAATTGACGCTGCTGCCGGAGGGACGAGTGGAGCCGGAGGGCGGCTTGGTTTTTCAGCTGCGTTCTGGCAGCCGTTGCCTGGCCGTGTCGGTGGCGGCGGACGGCCGCGCTGCGTTGGGGGGCATCGCAGATGATTGTGCGTGAATCCGGGTTCAGTCTCTTGGAAACCATGGTGGCGCTGTCGATCTGGCTGGCGGCGCTACTGGCGCTGGCCAGCATGCAGGCGCGATCATTGCACCATGCGCGGGAGGCGGAGCTGCGCGCCCGCATCGACCTGGCGGTCAGCAATCTGGCCAGCGCCATCCAGGCCCGGCCGGAGGCGCATTGGATTCATTATCTGGAAAGCGGTTACGACGATCACCTGTCGGGGCCAGACTGCGCAGCCGGCTGCGATCCGGCGCAACAGGCGGCGGCGGATTTATCGCGCTTCAAGCAAACCTTGCGCGCCAGCGGCAACCCGGCGGAGCGGGCCCGCGCCGCGGTGTGCCGCGGCGATGTCAAAAACAAGCCCACGCTGCACGCGCCCGGTTGCGGCGGCAACGGGCCTTTGGCGATACGCGTGGCCTGGCGCAGCCGCCAAGGGCAGGGCTGGCAGGAGCATGCCGATGTCTGGCCGTTGCGGCCTTAACGTCCAGCACGGCGGGGCGCTGCTCGGCATCTTGCTGGCCACCGCGCTGGGCGCGCTGGTGACGGCTTTGGCGCTGACCGCGCTCACGGCGACCAACCAATCCGTGAAAGACGCCGCAAGGCATTTGGAGGGGCGGCAGCAGGCCCTCTGGGTGATGGGGCAACTGGCGAGAGACGTGGTGAAGCACCGCCATTTTGGTTGCGGCGCGCAGCCGTGGACGGCGCAGGACTTTGCCGTCGGCCATTGGCGACTATGGCTGCCCGGCCGCGGGCTGCCGCATCGTAAATTGCTGAGCGACGATAAGCAACAACTGGCCGGAATCGAACTGGAACCGCTGGCGAGCAGCAATAGCCAGTCGTGGCCGCAGAGTCTGTTGAGTAGCTGCGCGGCAACATGGGCGTTGACGGGCGCGTCGGCGCAGTGGTTGGGCGGGGCCAATGCGCCCATATTGCAACTGACGCCGCCCTTGCCATTGCAAACGGCGGAGCAGACGGACGGCCTGCATGCGCCTTCGCTGCAGCTGTGGTTGCCGCTGGAGCGCCACTACGAACTGCGCGATCACCGCTTGCTGGCGCGCGACCGTCTGGGCGGCCTGCCGCTTGGCGCAGAGCGCTTGCTGCTCGATAACGTCGAGCATTTGTCGATCAGCGTGCAGTTGCGCTCCAGTTGTGGCGATGGGACGGCATGGCAATGGCGCGCGGCGGAGGCGCTGGACGGCAGCGGCGCTCAGCGGTTGGCGGCGGCGCGGCTGGAGCTGGCGTGGCGGCTGGATAGCCGTCGGGCGCGGGTGGAGCGTTTGAGCCAGGACTTGCCGTTGATGTCGACTTCGTCATGCGGGGATAAAACATGAATCATTCTGCACAGCGCGGCGGTACCTTGCTGATGGTAATGGGGCTGTTGTCGCTGCTGGCCATGCTGGTGTTGTCTTCGTCGCAGCTTATCCTCAGCGCGCGCTTGCTGGCGGCCAATGCGCAGGAGCGCCGCCGCGCCGAAGGATTGGCGCGGCAGGCTTTGCGCGGCGCGGAGCAATGGGTGTGGCAATGGGACCTGAAAAACGATATGGCCAGCCGAGCAAGCGATCCCGGCAAGTTGTATGGCCACGAGTCTGTGTTCTCGCCCACCTGCCATGGGACGCAAGGCAAGGGCCTGTGCGAGCCGACGACGCCGCCGGAGAAACAGAGCCTGAACGGCGTGCCTCTGCTGCATCCCTGCGGCAACAGCCGGGAGTACGAACTGGAACCATCGGTCAAGCAATGGCAATGCCCGCAGGGCGTGCGGGCGGGCAGCCTGTCGTGGGCGAATCCGCGTTATGTGGTGGAATTGATCGACCCGCGCTTCGGTTCCGGGCAGAACGGCCCGGCGCGTTTGTACCGGATCACGGTGCGCGCCTGGGGACATAGCCGCTTCAGCGCGGTGACGCTGCAGAGCTGGTATCGAGTGGACAATGGCGGCGAAGGACGGCGGCTGGGTTGGGAGGAGAAAGCGCGATGAACGGAAGCGGACTGCGTGGTTTCACTCTGCTGGAAATGATGATCTGCCTGGCGATTGCCGCCTTGCTGCTGTCTTTGGCGGTGCCGGGCTATCAGCAATACATGCAGCGGGCGCGGCTGGCGGAGGCGAAGGCGGCGCTGCTGGAAAACAGCCACTTCATGCAGCGCTGGTATCACGAATACGGTGTCTACTACCAGGATGGTCCGCTGGCCTGGCCCGCCTTGCCGGCTAGCGGAACGGCCGCCTTCGCCATAGGCTTCAGCAGCGCAACGCCTTCGGCCGACAATGTCGAGCAGGCCAGCTTCATCATCGAGGCGCGGCCCAAGCCGGGTTCCGGCCTCGATGAGTGGCTGCTGAAAGTCGATCAGGACGGATCGATCAAGCAGTGCAGGCTAGAGGGCGGCAGCGAGCAGTGCCAGCTCTGAGCCGCGCCTGGTTCAGGGCGCGATCAGGCCTGTTGCGGCGCCGGATCGTCCCCCCATGGCGCCACCTTGACCAGCAGCATCATGCCGGGAATCGCCAGCGCCGTGCACAGGAAAAAGAACGAGGTCCAGCCGATGGACTCCACGATGTAGCCGGTGGCGGCGTTGGCCAGCGTGCGCGGCACCGCCGCCAGGCTGGTGAACAGGGCGAACTGGGTAGCGGTGTAGGCGGGATGGGTGCTGCGGGCGATGAAGGCGACAAAAGCCGCGGTGCCGAGACCGACGCCCAGGGCCTCGAAGCCGATGACCACCGCCAGCATCGCCAATTGCTCCGCGCCCACGCTGTCGAAGCGTCCATAGCTGGCCAGCCAGGCAAATCCCAGGATGGACACCACCTGCACCACGCCGAAGGCCCACAAGGCGCGGTTGATGCCCAGCTTGATCATCCACACGCCGCCCAGCAAGCCGCCGATCACCGCCGGCCACAGCCCGGCGTGCTTGGCCACCAGGCCGATCTGCGATTTGGCGTAACCCATGTCCAGATAAAACGGCGTGGCCAGCGAGGTGGCCATGCTGTCGCCGAGCTTGTACAGGAAGATGAAGCCCAGTATCCACAGCGCGCCCTGCCAACCCTGGCGGGTGACGAATTCATGGAACGGTTCCACCACCGCCTGGCGCAGGGTTTTCGGGCTGCCGGAGGCCAGCTTGGGCTCTTTGACCATCAGCGTCATCAGCGCGCCGGGCAGCATGAACAGGGCGGTAATGACGAAAACGCTGCCCCAGGGCATCCGGTCGGCCAGGATCAGCGACAGCGAGCCCGGCACCAGGCCGGCCAGCCGGTAGGCATTGATATGCACGGTGTTGCCGAGGCCGAGTTCGGCGTCGCTGAGGATTTCGCGGCGAAAGGCGTCCAGCACGATATCCTGGCTGGCGGAGAAGAAGGCCACCGTCAGCGCCAAGCCGGCGATGCTCCAGATGTCTTGTTTGGGATCGAACAGGCCGAATACCGCCAAGCTGGCCAGCAGCGCCAGCTGGCTGGCCAGCATCCAGCCGCGGCGGCGGCCCAAGAGCGGCAGCGCGTAGCGGTCCATCAGCGGCGACCACAGGAATTTCCAGGTGTAGGGCAGGCCGATCAAGGCGAACAGGCCGATCGACTTCAGGTCTACGCCCTCGCTGCGCAGCCATGCCGGCAGCAGATTGATCAGCGCGTACAGCGGCAGGCCGGAGGCGAAGCCGGTGAATACGCAGACGAGCATGGTGCGCGAAAACACGTCGCGCCGCCAGTTGATGGTGGCTAGGGTCATGGGCTGGTTGTCGTTATGGTTGGCGGGCCGCCCGCGCCGGGCGCGGACGGGAATCAGCGCCGCAGCGCCCGTTCGATTTTCTGGTCGGTCTTGTACTGGCTCAGCGCGTACACCGACCACAGCGCGGCCGGCAGCCAGCCGATGATGGTCAGTTGCAGCAGCAGGCAGAACAGGCCGGCGAAGGGCCGGCCTATGGTGAAGAACTGCAGCCATGGCAGGAAAATGGCCAGCAACAGGCGCATGTTTCTCTCCTTGTGCGGGACGGAATCAGCCGCGCGCCACCCGGTAGAAGGCCAGGCTGCCGCGCAGGTTTGGCAGCAAGGATACCCGCTTGCCCTTGTCCATGACCACCCTCTGCATCACTCGGATGCGGTTTTTGGCGCAGAGTTCCTCGAAGTCCCCCAGCATGCACCAGTGGATGTTGGGCGTGTCGTACCACTGATACGGGATGGTGTCGGACACCGGCATGTGGCCCTGCAGGATCTGCAGCCGGTTCTGCCAATAGCCGAAGTTGGGGAAGGTGACGATGGCCTCGCGACCGACGCGCAGCATCTCGTTGAGGATGGCCTCGGTGTGGCGCATCGCCTGTATCGTCTGAGACAGCACCACGTGGTCGAAGCGCGCGTCGCCGAAGTCGGCCAGGCCGGTTTCTAGGTCGCCCTGGATGGCGTTGACGCCGGAGGCGACGCAGCGCACCACATTGGCCACGTCGAAGTCCACGCCATAGCCCTGCACCTGCTTTTCCTGCTGCAGGGCGGCCAGAAGCTGGCCGTCGCCGCAGCCCAGGTCCAGCACTCGGCTGTGCGGCGCGATCCAGTCGGCTATCAGTTGCAGGTCTGGACGGAGAGTCTGGATGGCGCTCATGCGTTCACCTCCTGCGCCACGCGCTGAAGATAGGCGCGCATCAGGTCCACATACGGCTGATCCAGCATCAGGAAGGCGTCATGGCCGTGCGCCGATTCGATCTCGGCATAGCTGACGCGCTTGCCGGCGGCGATCAGCGCCTGCACCGTCTCGCGCGAGCGTTCCGGCGAGAAGCGCCAGTCGCTGGTGAAGCTGGCCAGCAGGAATTGAGCCTGCGCCGGCTTCAGCGCGGCGGCCAGGTCGCCGCCGTGTTCCCGGGCCGGGTCGAAGTAGTCGAGCGCCTTGGTCATCAATAGATAGGTGTTGCCGTCGAAGTAGTCGGAGAACTTGTCGCCCTGGTAGCGCAGATAGCTCTCGATTTCGAACTCCACATCGTAGCCGAAGCGGTATTCGCCGGAACGCAGCATGCGGCCGAATTTCTCGCCCATGCCGTCATCGGACAAATACGTGATGTGGCCCAGCATGCGGGCCAGCCGCAGGCCGCGGCGCGGCACCGTGCCCTGCTGGTAGAAGTCGCCGCCGCAGAAGTCCGGGTCGGACAGGATGGCCTGGCGCGCCACGTCGTTGAAGGCGATGTTCTGCGCCGACAGCTTGGGCGCTGAGGCGATCACCAGCGCGTGCGCCACGCGATCGGGATAAGCGATGCTCCACTGCAGCGCCTGCATGCCGCCAAGCGAGCCGCCGATCACCGCCGCCCAGCGCGTGATGCCCAGGCGGTCGGCAAGGCGGGCTTGCGAGGTCACCCAGTCCTGCACCGTCACCACCGGGAAGGCCGAACCCCAGGGCTGGCCGGAGGCCGGGTTCAGGCTGGACGGGCCGGTGCTGCCGTGGCAACCGCCAAGATTGTTGACGCCGACGACGAAGAAGCGGCGGGTGTCGATGGGTTTGCCGGGGCCGACCATATTGTCCCACCAGCCGGCAGCCTTATCGTCAGGCTGGTAACGGCCGGCGACATGATGATGGCCGGACAGGGCGTGGCAGATCAGGATGGCGTTGCTCTTGTCGGCGTTGAGCCGGCCGTAGGTTTCGAAGCGCAGCTGGTAGCTGGGCAGCACGGCGCCGCTGGCGAGCGGCAAAGGGACATCGAATACGGCGTCTTCCGCCGCGACGATGCCTACCGAACAATCGGAGTCGGTCATGGATTTGGGGGCCTCTTCTATTTTTTATCCGCGCCCGCCGCTCTCTGCCGGAGCATGTCATGGCGCGGTCTCCTGCGGCTACCGTCCGATTATATCCACAACATCGGCTTGCGCGGGAAGTGGTCGCGCCGGGATAATCGGCCGTTCTCCGTCACCGGTGCCGCCATGTTCGGACGCCTGTTCAAATTCTTCGCGCTGTGCCTGATCCTGTGGGCCGTCGCCCGCTGGCTGCTGGGGCCGCGGCAGCGCCGCACGCTGCATGAGTTGTTCTCCGCGCTGGCCATCGCCCTGCTGATCAGCGCCGGACTGTTCTGCGTGTTGTATTGGCTGGGCTGGCACACTATCTGAATCGGCAAGCCCTTGATCCCGCTCAGCTTGTCTGCGGCCGCATCGCGCTAGACTGCGCGCTTTTGCCGGCAACGCGATGGACCTGACCCGCCACCTTCATACCTTTGGCTATTACCTGAAACAGCGCTTCGGCCAGACCGTGCATAAGCTGTCTCTGGCCGGCGATTTCACCTGTCCCAACCGCGACGGCACGCTGGGGCGCGGCGGCTGCACGTTCTGCAATGTCCGCAGCTTTGGCCGCGATGCCGCCGCGCTTTCCATCAGCCAGCAACTGGCGCGGGAGAAGGCCAAGACCGACCGCGCCCGGCTATACCTGGCTTATTTCCAGGCCTACACCAGCACCTATGCCGAAGTGGAAACGCTGCGCGCGTTGTACGACGAGGCGATGGCGGCCGCCGACGTGGCCGGGCTGTGCGTCGGCACCCGGCCTGATTGCGTGCCGGATGCGGCGCTGGATTTGCTGGCGGCTTACCGCGACGCGGGCAACGAAGTGTGGCTGGAGCTGGGCCTGCAGACCGCGCACGACCGCACCCAGGCCTTGATTCGGCGCGGCCACACGCTGGCCGATTACCGCGATGCCGTCCGCCGCGCCCACGCGCGCGGACTCAAGGTGTGCGCTCATCTGATCGTCGGCTTGCCGGGCGAGGGAAAGGATGATGCGCGGGCGACGCTGGACACGGTGCTGGATATCGGCGTCGAGGGCCTGAAGCTGCACCCGCTGATGATCGTCCGCGGCAGCCGGATGGCGGCGCAGTATCGGCGCGGCGAAGTGTCGCCCATGGCTTTGGAGGATTACGCAGACCTGGCGGCATGCCTGATCCGCCACACGCCGCCGGAGGTGGTGTATCACCGGATTTCCGCCACTGCCCAGGCGCCGACGCTGATTGCGCCGGACTGGTGCGGCCCGCGCTGGGCCGCCTTGCAAGCCATAGGCGAGCGGCTGGCGCGGGAGGGCGGGCAGGGTAGCGCGCTCGGCCGAAGCTGGAGGCCTGAATAACACGGGCTGGAAAAACTGTTTGCATGCGCTACTGTCAGAATCCGGAGGATGGTCCGACCAAATGGAAACGACAGGAGAGCCGCCATGCTGATCAGAAAACCCGCCGACTATTTGCCGTCGGACATCACCAGCGAATCGGTCTATTTCAACCGCCGCGCTTTCATGCTGGGTGCCGCCGGCCTGTTGCTGTCGGCGGAAACGCTGGCCGGCCTGAACGCCAAGAAAAGTCCGTTGTCGCAGCTTGCCGCCAACGACAAGCCCAACAGCTTGAAAGAGATCACCAGCTACAACAATTTCTATGAGTTCGGCACCGACAAGTCCGATCCGGGCCAGAACGCCGGCAGCCTGAAGACGCGGCCCTGGAGCGTGCTGGTGGATGGCGAGGTGGCCAAGCCGCGCCGTTTCGCCATTGAGGATTTGCTGAAGTTTCCCTTGGAAGAGCGGGTTTACCGGCTGCGTTGCGTCGAAGGCTGGAGCATGGTGATTCCGTGGGTGGGGTTTCCGCTGGCCAGCCTGCTCAAGCAGATGAATCCGACTTCGCGCGCCAAGTATGTGTCGTTCGAAACCTTGCAGCGGCCCAGCGAAATGCCGGGCCAGCGCGATGCGGTGCTGGAGTGGCCGTATCGCGAAGGCCTGCGCATCGACGAGGCGATGCATTCGCTGACCATACTGGCGGTGGGCCTGTACGGCAATGTGCTGCCGAATCAGAACGGCGCGCCGATCCGCCTGGTGGTGCCGTGGAAGTACGGATTCAAGAGCATCAAGTCCATCGTGCGCATCCGGCTGCAGGAAACGATGCCGGCCACCAGCTGGAATCTGGCCAATGCCCATGAATACGGCTTCTATTCAAACGTGAACCCGGAAGTTGACCATCCGCGCTGGAGCCAGGCGTCGGAGCGGCGCATCGGCGAATTCTTCAAGCGCAAGACGTTGATGTTCAACGGCTATGCCGACCAGGTGGCCGGGCTGTATCGCGGCATGGATTTGAGAAGGAACTACTGATGACGACGCTGCGCATGAAATCCCCTGTTTCCGCGGCCGACCGCCGGCTCGCCATCGGCAAGGCATTGTTGTTCATCGTCTGCCTGCTGCCGCTATCGCGCGCCGCCTGGATCGTCTTGTCCGGCGAGGCGGTCAACCCCGTGGAGTTCATCACCCGCTCCACCGGCACCTGGACGCTGGTGTGGCTGCTGGCCACGCTGTCCATGACGCCGCTGCGCCGTTTCACTGGCCAGGCTTGGCCGCTGAAATGCCGGCGCATGCTGGGCTTGTTCGCGTTTTTCTACGCCAGTCTGCATTTCACCACCTATATCTGGCTGGACCAGTTTTTCGACTGGCACCACATCCTGAAGGACATCGTCAAACGTCCGTTCATCACCGTCGGCTTCGCCGCCATCGTGTTGATGTCGCCGCTGGCGTTGACCTCCACCCAGGGCTGGATGCGCCGGCTCAAGCGCAACTGGGGCAAGCTGCATCGGCTGGTGTATCCGGTGGCCATCCTGGCGGTGACGCATTACTGGTGGCTGGTGAAGAAAGACATCACCCAACCCTTGATCTACGCCGCGGTGCTGACCCTGCTGCTGGGGCTGAGGCTGTGGTGGCGCGCGCGCAAAGCTTGATCCCCCTGCTTGGCACAGACGGGCCGGCGTTTTAAAGTCGGGTGTTTTGTCTTAGCCGCAAGCGAATCATCATGTCGAAGGAAAAAGCCCCGGTCACCCAGGCCATCCGCGTGCTGCGCGAGCACAAGGTCGATTACACCGAGCATTTGTACAAGTACGAGGAAAAGGGCGGCACCACGGTGTCGGCGCGCGAACTGGGCGTGGACGAGCACGCCGTGGTCAAGACGCTGATCATGGAGGATGAAAACAAGCATCCGCTGATCGTGTTGATGCACGGCGATTGCGAGGTGGGCACCGGCATGCTGGCCAAGCAGGTCGGCGTCAAGAAAATCCATCCCTGCGATCCGAAAACGGCCGACAAGCACAGCGGCTATCAGGTGGGCGGCACCAGCCCATTCGGCACCCGCCACGCCATGCCGGTGTATATGGAGGCCAGCATCGCGGACCTCCCGGTCATCTACATCAACGGCGGCAAGCGTGGTTTCCTGGTCGGCGTCAGCCCGCAGGACGTCATCCGCGTGCTGCAGCCGACGCTGGTCAACGCGGCGGCATAGCCTCGGGGAAGTTGCGCTGGTAGATGGCTTTCAGCGTGCCATCCTTTTCCATCTGTTCCAGCGCGCGGGCAACCTCCTCGCGGATGCGCGCCACCTGCGGGTAAGTGCGCGAGAACATCAGCGTCAGCGGCGTTTCCTTATCCAGCGGGGTGGGGATGTAGCCGAACTCTTTCTCATGCTCCGGCATGGTGCTGTGTATCTGGTACAAGCCGCGTTCCAGCGTCATCGGCGCCAAGTCCAGATGTCCCAATTGCAATTGCCGCAGCGCGTGGACTTCGTCGTTGGTCAGCAGCGTGTTCAGCTTGTGCTGCTGGAATAACGGGATATACCAATAGCCAAGCTGAATGGCGATGCGGTAGCCGCGCAATTCGTCCAGCGATTTGAATTGCAGCGGCGGATGCGGCATATGCGGCTTGTAGTAGAACAGATAGCTGGTGGAGCGCATGAACGGGGCGGAGAAGTCGAACTCGGTCTCCCGCTCTTGCGTCGGGCGGTAGGGGAAGGCGGCGGCGGCTTTGCCCGTCCGTATCATCGCCTCGGCCTTCGGCCAGCTCAGATAATTGAGATGGACCTGATAGCCGGCGCGCAGGAAGGCTTGGCGCACCATTTGCGAGAAAACGCCGTCTTGCTGCAGGCTTTGCGAGACGAAAGGCGGCCATTCGCCGGTGGCCAGCTCGACGGTGGGCTCCGCCGCGGCCAGGCTGCAGCGGAGCGACAACGCGAAAACGAGCAATAGCAAACGCCGCATGGCCATTCCTTGAATGTGGGGCTTACTGTGTTATCGCACAGCGCCTTCCGCCAACCAAGTATTAGCCGGATGCGGCTAGCCCAGACGCCGCCGCGCGCCTAGGCGCTTACCACCACCAGAACATGAAGCCCCAGGCGCAGTCCACCAGCGCCAGCGCGCCGCAGAACGGCAGCAAAGCCAGATAGCGGGCAGGGCGGCCGCTCCAGCGCGCCAGGATGCCCCCGGCCAGGCGCAAGGCCCATAGATTGGCGCCGGCCAGCAGCGCCAGACGGGCGTCGTTGACCCAGTGCATGCCATAGCCTTCGGCCTTCAGCAGCGTCACCGTCAAGGCCGACAAACCCAGAAACACGCCGCAGCCGGCCAGCGGGATCAGCGCCTGCGCCAGATGGTGCAGACGCTGCGTCTGCCATTGGCCGGCGGTGCGCACGGCCAGCGCCAGCGAAAGCAGAATGCCGCTGCCCAGCGCCAGCGCGGTGGCGGCCACATAGGCGATCAAGGACGCGCCATCCAGCCAGGAGAACACGTCGTTGTGCATCGGGTAGTGGGTGAGCAGCCACCATGGCGCATCGGTGTCCAGCGGCCACATGATGTCATGGTCCACCAGCCATTCCGCCGTGGTCTGCTTGAGCCAGACGAACCACGGGCTGACGGTCCAGTGGAAGGCGCCCATCGCCACGCCCAGCAGGCCATAGACGATCAAGGCGGTCTGCCAGCCGTCGGCCTCTTTTTCCGCCACTCGCACCACTTCGTCGCTCATGGGGCGCGAAGCCAGGGTGATGGCCGAGCGGTGATCGCTGCAGCGGCCGCACATATGGCAGCCGCTGCCGCCCTGCATGTGGCGCAGCGGCTGCAATGGGGCGCAATCGACGCTGGCGACGCGCTGTCGCTGGTCTTGGGAGCGCTTCCAGGCGGCTTCGTCCACGCGGTAATGCATGGGCGCCAGCTTGGACAAGAGGCCGAACACGCCGTTGACCGGGCACAGATGGCGGCACCATGCGCGCTTGCCGCGGGTGTAGATGAAGCCGACGATGACCGCCGCCACCGTGGAGCCGCCCAGCACCAAGAGGGCGGCCTTAGGGTACTGATAGACGCTGACCAGCTGGCCGTAGACCGTGGTCAGTACGAAAGCGACGAAAGGCCAGCCGCCCCAGCGCATCCAGCGCGGAATCGGCCGTCCCATGCCCTTGCGCGCGGCCCATTCCGACAACGCGCCTTCCGGGCACAGCACGCCGCACCACAGCCGGCCGAACAGCACCATGGACAGCAGCACAAAAGGCCACCAGATGCCCCAGAACACGAATTGGGCGAAGATGGTCAGGTTGTTCCACATCCGCGCCGCGTCGTCAGGCAAGTCCAGGCAGGCGGGGACGATCAGCAGGAAGCCGTAGACCAGCACCACCGCCCATTGCAGCTTGCGCAGCAGGCCGCCGTGGTCGCGCAGCCAGTTCCCCGTGAGCGCCAGCAGGCCGCGCGGCTGCCGCTCGGGGGGACAGGAAGCGCCGCCGGACGGGGCGGCGACGATGGGAATCACCCGCTGCGGCGGGCGTTGCGGGCTGCCGGTTTTCATGCCGCAGCCTGGCGACGATTGCGCCACTGGAACAGCGCCCAAATGCCCGCCCAGAACAGCGCGTAGGCGATCAGGCTCATCAGGGCCGGTTGCGCGCGGTAGCCGGTCAGCGAGGCCAGCAGCCCGCCAAACGGACTCGTATCGTCCAGCAGCGCCGAGCTGTCCCATACCGGGTCCACCAGCGTCGGCAGCACGTCCATCGAGATCAGCTTTTCCACGCCGTTCAGGAACAGCGAGGCGCCCAGCAGCAGCAGCATGACTTCGGTGACGCGGAAGAATAGCCGCCATGACAGCACCTTGCCGCCCAGTTGCAGCAGATAGAAAGTCAGCAGCGCCAGCGCCAGGCCGATCAGCCCGGCCAGGCCCAGCTTGGCCAGCTCCATGCCCTGGGCTTCGGCCAGCGAGCCGTACAGGAACACCACCGTTTCGCTGCCTTCGCGGGCGATGGCCAGCGCGGACAGGATGGTCACGCCCCACCAGTTGTTGCTGGCGGCCTTTTCCGACAGGCCGCTTTCCAGCTCTTTCTTCAGCGTGCGGCCGTGCTCGCGCATCCACAGCACCATCTGCACGATCAGCGCCGAGGCGATGAACACCATGCCGGTCTGGAAGTAATCCTGCGCGCCGGCCATCAGCGTGCCGGCGGCGAACAGCGCCACGGCCAGCGCCACCGCGATGACCAGGCCCAGCGCCACGCCGCCCCACAGATACGGCTTGCCGGCGCGGCCGGACGCGTTATGGTTCATCCAGGCATTCAGGATGCCCACCACCAGCAGCGCCTCGACGCTTTCGCGCCAGACGATGAAGAGTACCTGTCCCATTGCTTGTTCCTTGTCTTACTTGGCGACGATCACGCCCTGGCCGGTTTTGGGATGGAAATCGTCAAAGAATTTGTACTCGCCGGGAGACAGCGGCTGGAACACCAGAAACGATTCCGCGCCGGGGCCCAGCACTTTTTCCTTGCGCAGCGTGATGCTTTCGAACTCCGCCGGCGTCTTGCCGACATTCATCACTTCGATCTTGAACTTCTTGCCGGCCGGCACCACCAGTCGGGCGGGAATCAGCTGGCCGTCCTTCATTTGCAGCTTGTAAACCGGCATCTCATCGGCAAGGACGGGCGCGGCAAGCAGGGTGGCCACCAGGGCGGCGGCGATCAGGCGCAGAGTGGTCATCGGTTCATCATTCCGGAATGAGAAACAGCGCGGATCGAGTGTCCGCGCCGTCTGGTGTCGAAATCGGGCATTTTCCAGGAGGGTGCCCGCGATGCGGCTTAGTAGCCGCCCTTCTTGCCGATGCCGGCGAAGGTGAACTCGTAGTTCACTTCAAACGGCTTGAACCACGGGCCCACGCCGGTTTCCTTGTCGGTATGGCGGCCGAAGTGGGCGTGCTCATTGGCCGACGGCGGCATGATGGTGTATTTCAGCTTGTACTTGCCGGGGCCTTGCAGCTTGACGTTGTCGCCGTAGTGCGGGCCGTCGTTGGCTACCATGGGCATCAGGTCGCCCTTCTGGGTCTTGCCGCCCACCTTGGTCAGTTCGTACTTGACCACCAGATAGGGCATCCAGGCGCCTTCTTCGAAGCCGTTCGGGTTGTTCTTGGTGGCGTGGATGTCGGCTTCCAGGTGGATGTCGGACGCTTCCGGCTTCAGCATCATGCCTTCCGGTTCCATCTTGGTCGGCTGCAGGTAGACGGCGCCGATCTCCATGCCGTTCTTCAGGGCCGGCTTGCCGATCGGGTATTCCTTGGCCATGGCGGCGAAGGAGGCGGACAGGGCGACGCTGGCGATGGCCAGCTGGCAGACAAAGCGACGCATTATTTTTCCCTTATGGTTTTCGCCTGGCGGGCAGGACGTAGAAGAGTATGATAATGCTAGTAATTATCGTTTGCAAACCCGCCCATGCTTAATGCGAGCGATTATGCAATGCCATATGAATGCTTTTTGCATCGCGCAATGGCGGCAGGCATCGCTACCGCCATTGGCTTTATCCGTTCAGGCGCAGGCGCTGCAGTTGGGCCAGGCTCTCATCCAGGATCAGCAGCTGCAGCATCTGTTCGGCCAGATGGCCGGCGCCGTGGCGATAGGCCTGGGCGAAGGCATCCACCGCCTTGGCGTCCAGTTGGCCGCCAGTGGCGGCGGCCAGCCGCGCGCCCAAGCCGTCGAAACGCGGCGCCAGGCTGGTTTGCAGCCAGCCGGACAGCGGCGGGTTGAAGCCGCGCTTCTTGCGCTGGAAGAAATCGGCCGGCAGCGCCGGATGGATGGCGCGGCGGAAGATCAGCTTGGCCGGCTGGGTGTAGCGCTCGGCGGAGGAGGTGGCCAGCAGCCGTTGGTAGAAATGGTGGTCCAGCAGCGGCGCTCGGCCTTCCAGGCCATGCGCCATGGTGCATAGATCGGACTTCTGCAAGATGTAGTCGGGCAGGTAATTGGCGAAGTCCAGTTCCAATAGCTGGTGCAGGCCGGGCTGGCCGTCCTGCGGCTCCGGGCCGATGTCGTCAGGCTTGCGCCAATGGCACAGTTTTTCCAGCGGGCGTCCGCCTTGCAGAAAGCTGCGCTGGCCCGGCGTGAAGCCGGAGAAGCGCAGCGAATAGGCGCTTTGCCAGTCCATCGCCAGTTCGGTGGCCAGCTTGCCGCGCTTGCTGTCCAGTTGCGGTTGGATCGGCAGCGGCAGGCGGATGTTGCGCCGCCAGCGGGTGCGCAGGTGCTTGCCCATGCGCTTGTAGCCGGCCAGCAGCTCATCGCCGCCGTCGCCCACCAGCACGACTTTGACGTGCTGGGTCACTTCGCGCGCCAGATACCAGGTGGGGAAGCTGGACGGATCGGCGAACGGTTGGTCCAGGTCGGCGACGATGCGCTCGAAATCGGCCGCCAGGTTGTCCGGCATCTCCACTCGCACATTGGGCAGGCCCATGCGCTGGGCAGAGTCCGCCGCATCGCCGGATTCGTCCAGGCTGGAGCCGGGAAACGCGGCGGTGAAGCTGGAGAATTGCGTCAGTTGCTGGGTGGCCAGCCGGCTGGCGATCACGGTGGAGTCGATGCCGCCTGACAGCAGCACGCCCAGCGGCCGGTCCGCCACGGTGCGTATCGCCACCGCGCGGTCCAGCTCCTGCAGCCAGTCGCCGCTTTCCGCCTTCGGTTGCCAGTAGCGCTGCTTGCTCAACTGGCGGGTGTTCAGGTCAAACTCCAGCCGGTAGCCGTTTTCCAGCCTGTTGATATGGCTGAACAGCGTGGCCGGGGATGGAATGTAGCGGTGGGCCAGATAAGCGTCGATCGCCGCCGGGCTGAAGTCGCGCTTGTCCGCAGGCAGGAAGGGCAGCACCGCGCGCACCAGCGAGCCGAAGGCGAAGTTGCCGTCCGCCAGCGAGTAGACCAAGGGCTTCTCGCCCATGCGGTCGCGCGCCAGATGCACCTTGCCGCTGCGCTGGTCCAGAATGGCGAAGGCGAACATGCCGCGCAGCCGGTCCAGCAGGCCCTCTATGCCCCAGGCCAGATAGCCGCGCAGGATGAATTCGGTGTCGGCATGGGTGCGGAACACCGCGCCGCCGGCTTCCAGTTCGGCCTTGCCGGCCTCCCAGTCATAGACCTCGCCGTTGTAGCAAATCCACACCTGGCCGTCGTCGCTGGCCATGGGCTGGTTGGCCACCGGCCGCGGATCGATGATGGCCAGGCGGGCGTGCAGCATCGCATTGTGGATGGGGTCGTCGGCGGCCGGATTCAGCGCCGCGTCCAGCAGCAGCCGGCTGGCATCGTCCGGGCCGCGGCGATGCAGCTCGTCCAGCATGGCTTGCGGGACGGCGGGATTGACGGGACGGCGCGAGAAAAAGCCGGCGATTCCACACATGATGACGGCGCTTCCGAATGCGCAAGGCGCCGATACGGGTTCGGCGCCTTGCTTGGGTTTTCAATGCCGCGCAGTATCCGGCGCGGCGGCGGCCGATGTCAAACGCCGGGCTTGCGGTGCAAGTTAGGCAGCGCCACTGCTGCGATGCCCAGCAGCGGCAGGAAGGAGCACAGCAGGTAGACGGACTCTATGCCGTGGCTATCCGCCAACTGGCCCAGAACCGCCGCGCCGATGCCGCCTATGCCGAAGGCGAAGCCGAAGAACATGCCGGACACCATGCCCACCTTGCCTGGCAGCAGCTCCTGGGCGTAGATCAGAATCGCCGGAAAGGCCGAGGCCAGAATGAAGCCGATGGGCAGCGACAGCGCGGCGGTCCAGAACAGATTGGCGTGCGGCAGCGCCAGCGCCAGCGGCGCCACACCCAGAATGGAGAATCCGATCACCCGCTTGCGGCCGATGGCGTCGCCGATGGGACCGCCCAATACGGTGCCGGCGGCCACCGCAAACAGGAACAGGAACAGATGCAACTGCGCCGACTGCACGCCGATATGGAAGTGTTGGATCAAGTAGAAGGTGTAGTAGCTGGTGATGCTGGCTAGGTAGAAATGCTTGGAGAAGACCAGCACCAGCAGCAAGCCCAATGTCAGCTTGACGCGGGCCGGCGACAGATCCGGCATGACGATGGCGGCGGCCTTCTTGGCCTGGCGGTGCTGGTGGGCGTACCACTGGCCGACGCGGAACAGCACCCACATGGCCAGCAATGCAACTAGGCCGAACCAGGCCACGCTGCCTTGCCCCAGCGGAATCACGATCAGCGCCGCCAGCAGCGGCCCCGTGGCGCTGCCTGCGTTGCCGCCCACCTGAAACAGCGACTGCGCCAGGCCGGGGCGGCCGCCGGATGCCATGCGCGCCACGCGCGACGATTCCGGATGGAAAATCGACGAGCCAGTGCCGATCAGCGCGGCGGCCAGCAACAGCAGCGGGAAGCTGCCGGCGCTGGATAACAACAGCAGGCCGATCAGCGTGGAGCCCATGCCGAACACTAGAGAATATGGCTGCGGCTTCTTGTCGGTGTAAATGCCGACCAGCGGTTGCAGCAACGAGGCGGTGCACTGGTAGGTGAAAGTCATCAGGCCGATCTCGGCGAAGCTCAGGTGGTAGTTGCCCTTCAGCAAGGGATACAACGCCACCAGCAACGACTGCAGCATGTCGTTGAGGAAGTGCGAGAAACTGATGGCGCCGAGGACGCGGAAGCGGGTGTCTTGAGCCGGCGCGGAGATAGAGGTGCTTGAGGCCATGGTAAAGATTCTCGATACAGGTGGTCATTGCATATTAATTCAGCAATTTAGAGCCGGTCCTGCGAAAATGAGGCATTCATCTTTTTGAAAGAGGCGATATGAACCGCTTCGACGATCTGGAACTGTATGACCGGGGCGTTCTGCCGGTGGTGGGCAAGTTGCGCAACTATCCGGCAGGCCTCGAATCGCCGCGGCATCAGCATCCCACCGCGCAGTTGCTGTATTCCGTGGAGGGGCTGATGTGGGTGGGCACTGAGCGCGGGCAGTGGATTGTGCCGCCGACTCGGGCGATTTGGCTGCCCATCGGCACCTGGCACCAAGTCAAAATGGTCAGCCCGGTGCGGATGCGGAATATCTTCGTGCGCCAGGACATGCTGGGCGGTCTGCCGGAGCAATGCTGCGTGCTGGAGGTGACGCCGCTGCTGCGCGAACTGGTGCTGGCGGCGGTGGATGTGGCGCTGCCCTGCGAGCCGGGATCGCGCGACGAGCGGGTGATGATGCTAGCGCTGGATGAAATCCGCCGCGCCAAAGTGCTGCCGCTGTCCTTGCCCCAGCCAGCCTCGCCGGCGCTGCAGCGGTTGTGCGCAGTATGGCTGGACCATCCCGACGACGCGCGCGGCGCCGCGGAATGGGCGCGCGAGCTGGCGCTGGACCCGCGCACCTTGCAGCGCCGCTTCCGCCGCGAAACGGGCCTGAGCTTCGGCCAGTGGCGGCGCCAGGCGCGGCTGATGCAGGCTCTGCAGCGGCTGGCCTGCGGCGACAGCGTGCTGAAAGTGGCGCTGGACTTGGGCTACGCCAGTCCCAGCGCCTTCGCCACCATGTTCAAGCGCGAGCTGGGCGCGCCGCCGAGCAGCTTCTTCACGCTTTCGTAAACCGCGCTTTGGTCCTGTCGACGTAAGAACGGTAGCGGCTCGGATGTCGTCAATGGAGGGTTATATAGATGTCCTTGCTGCGGTATCGTCCCAGCGGATTCTGGCCGTAGCCGCCCACATAAGGTTTTACCAGGCGGGAGTCGGAATACTGCAGCAAGGGAATGATGGTGTAGTCCTGCATGATCAGGCGATTGGCTTCTGTTAGCAGCGTGCTTCTCTGCTCTGGATCCGGCGACAGGTTGGCGCGCTCTATTAGGGCTTCGGCGGCTTGGTTGCAACTGCCGGAAACATTCTCGGCGTCGTCGCAGCGCACGATGCTGAGCATGGAAATCGCATCGTTATAATCCGCTGTCCAGCCATTGCGGGCGATTTGGAATTGTCCTTGATGCCGCTTCTGCATCAGGGTGGGGTAGTCGGTGGATTCCAGCGTGGCATCCAGATCCAGCTTGGTTCGCCATTCGCTGGCGAGATACTCGCTTAAGGTTTTCTGGTATTCGCTGGTATTGTAAATCATCCTCAATGGGGCATGCGGCGCCACGCCTGCATCTCGCAGCAACTGTTTGGCTGCCGCCACTCTTTGGGCCATAGGCCATGATTGCCAGTCGTAGCGCGATGGCGTTGCGCCTCTTAGTCCTTGCAAGATCACGCTATAAGCAGGTGACTGGCCATCGACGGTGATCGATTCTGCCAGTTTGTCGCGGTCCACCACCATGGACAGCGCCTGCCGCACTCGCGCATCGCGGAGTAGCGGGTCGCGTAGATTGAGGCTGAAATAGCGCAAGCTCAGCAACGGGCTGTTCTTGACTTCATCGGGATGGGATCGTCGCAACTTATTGAACTCGCCTGGCGGCAGCTGGAAAACGAAATCGGTTTTGCCTGCGAAATAGAGCGCGACATCTTGGTTAAGGTCCTCCACCGGCAGATAGTTCACACGTTGCAATACGACCGATGCGGCATCCCAGTATTGCCGATTCTTTTCCAGAACGATGCTTTGCCCTGGCGTCCATGCGGTTAGCCGGAAGGCTCCGCTGGAAACCAGTTTGCCTGGATTGAGCCAGTCTTTGCCCCATTGTTGGATCGTATGCCGGGGCACCGGTCCCCACTGCGCATTGGCCAGCAACTCGGGGAAGATCGCCACGGGATAAGCGGTAACCCACTCAACGGTATTGTCATCCAGTGCCCGCACGCCGAGGGCATCCAGCGGCATTTTTCCGTCCGCTACCGCCTGGCCGTTCTTCAGCACACTGCCAAAGCCGCTGGCGTAAGGCGAGTGCAAGGCCGGGTCCAGCAATCGTCGGACACTGTAGACGCAGTCGGAGGCACGAATGGGAACGCCGTCGCTCCAGCGCGCGTCCGGACGCAGATGGAATATCCAAGTGTTCGAATCTTTGCGCTCCCATGACGTCGCCAAGCCGGCTTGCAGATGGCCGGCATTGTCTATTGAGGTCAGTCCTTCGAATAAGTCGTGGGTGATCATATTGTCAGGCAGGGCTTCCGCCAGTTGCGGATCCAACGTAGCAGGGTCCGATCCATTGCTGCGAGTCAGCTCTTGGCGCTCAGCCAAGCTAATGCCAAGAGGAATGACAGCGGCTGGCGTTGGCATAGCGATGAGCGTAATGAGAAAAAACAGAGACGGCGAGGCCTTCATATGGGGGCTCCTGTCAGGGTGCGGGTGCCGGGGAGAGTTTCGCGATTCCCCAATTTTTAAATGGAAGCCATGCGAACAGGATATAAAAATCAACAATGTGGGCGAGCAAATTTTGGTTTTATTGATCGTGTATTGTTGCGATATGGAATGTGATGAAATTGATTTTGAAGTTGAATTCGCTAAGCCTTGTCATAGAGCATGCTTTTACAAGGGTGTGGTCTTGCTAGTCTGTCCGATGTTCATATTCTCATTTCGATGAAATTTATTTGGATTTGATTCTGGCGCGATCAGCACTGCCTGCCAAAGATGCTGGTTGGAATGGTTTTGTGGATCGCTATGTAGTTTTAGGCGCGTATAGGTTGGAATCGGTAGGCAACCCATAGCGATAGCATGAAAAAGCACGCCATGATTAGCGCGCATCCTTGCAGAGCGAAGGTGAAGGACACATGCGACATACTGCTGACCAAGGGCATGGATACAGCAGTTCCCATCCCGATTGAAAGCAAACGCAATGAGGCCATTTTCCCTTTGTCGCTTTCCGAGGCTTGCCGTTGCAGGGTGGTTAAAAGCCATGTGATGCTATTCAGACTGGCGAAACCAATGATGAAGAAAGCGGCGAAATGCCACGGCGGAGTAGTCGCTAACGATAGTAGAAAAGTCGAGCCGGCTTGCAGAAATAACCAGATTGGGAGCAATTTTTGTGCCAAAGTGTGGCGAGTAAAGAAGGAGGCAGCGATCATGCCGATCGCCATCGTTCCTTCCATGGCAGAAATAGGCCAGCTCGTGCCGGCGTAATATTTCGCCACCAAGGGCACGACCAATACGTTTAGGCTGTATGACAAAATAAAGTCTGCAGAGCAAAGAACCAGCATGATCAGCACGGTCGTTTGTTTTGCTGCTTGTCTCAACAGGCGCAGCCAGCCATGCAGCGCTTGCTGAAACAACTTGCCAGGCCGCCAGCTAGATTGTGTTGTGTTGTGCCGGGTAGCAGCCAAAATAGACTGTTGTCGGGACATGATCCATGCGGAAATCAGCGAGCCAAGGACATCAAAAATCAGCGCGTAAATAGGGCTGGAGCGATACAAGATGATCCCTAGCAATGCCATGCCGCTCAATACGCCAATTTGAAACATTACCCCTATCTTGGCGTTTAAATCCCCCTGTAATTCATCTGGAATGTTCAGCGCCGTGAATTTGAATAAGGCACTGCGATGGACGTTGTCTATCAATGCGAGAAAGATAGCAGCTATGGTGATCAGTAGGACCATGCCATCTATTTTGGAGGCGGCTAGAAGAATGATGATGGCCATAGTAGCAGCGCGGGAAAGATCGCACCCCAGATAAACCTTTTTAGCATCCAGGTGATCGACCAGCGGGCCGGAAAAAGGCAAAACGCAGATGGCCCCCAGCCCCTGGAAACTCAAAATCGTTGCCATGGCGGTAATGCTGCCAGTTAGTTCGAATAATAACTGTCCCATTGCGAGAATATGCACACCAACACCAATGCTGGAGCACAAAATCGCGAATAAAAGGTTCTTTGCCGCACGGTTTTTGAATATCGACATAATTTATACGTTTGATGCTATTTGCATTTCGCGAAGTGTATCCATGCAAAGAAGGTCCGTCAAGAGAATTATCTAATACAAATTTTATATTTGACTGTACTTGCATTTGTCATTATCGTGGCGCCGTCAATCAGGAAACGCATGATCGGCAATCCAAAAATCCATATGACGGGAGTCTGTGATGAGCACTGACAACGCTACGATTGAGCTGAACTTAGACCGGGAACTGCGCGTCCTTTTTGAAAATCGACTGACGCAACTTAAGTCGGAAGGCCTGTACCGCAGTTTCATGCCCTGCGAGCACGATGCGGGTCATCCAGGCACTACGCGCTACCAGCAACGTCAGGTTGAGGTTTGGTGCAGCAATGACTATCTCGGGCTGAGCCAGGACCCGCAGGTGATTGATAGTTTGCGCGAATCCGCGGCATTGCACGGTTCGGGTACTGGCGGCTCCCGCAATATAGCCGGCACCAGCATTTCCCATGTCGAGCTGGAGCGTCAGCTGGCGCAATGGCACGGCAAGGAGCAGGCATTGGTTTTCAATGGAGGCTATACCGCCAATTTCGAGTTCTTGAGCACCTTGATCGCTGCCGTGCCTGACTTGGCGATATTTTCGGACAGCTTGAATCACCGCTCGCTGATCGAGGGCATACGCCGCCACCCGTGCCAGAAATACATTTTCCCGCATAACGATGTGGAGACGCTGGAGAAGCAGTTGGCCAGCGTGCCGCTATCGCAACCCAAGCTGATCGTTTTCGAGTCCATCTATTCGATGGACGGCGATATCGCGCCAATTCAGGTCATTCTCGATCTGGCGGATCGTTACCAAGCCTGGACCTTCCTGGACGAAACCCATGCCATCGGCCTGTATGGCGCAAGCGGCGCCGGTCTTTGCGAGGAGATAGAGGAAACTAGGGCCACATTCATTCAGGGCGTATTCGGCAAGGCCATGGGCACCTTGGGCGGCTATATTGCCGGCCCGGCCTCGGTGGTCGATTTTGTTCGTTCCAGCGCGCCTGGATTCATCTTTACCACCGCGCTGCCTCAAGCGCTGCTGGACGCGACGCTGTGCAGCTTCGACAGAGTACGGACAGATCGGCAACTGGTGCAGGACTTGCACAGCAACGTCATTTTCTTCCGCGCGCAGCTGGATTTGGCGGGAATCCCGTATTTGCCGGCTCAAAGCCACTTGGTGTTGGTGCCGGTGGCAGGGGCTGAGCGTATCAAAACAGTCGCTCGACGCCTGCTTGATGAGTTTGATATCTATGTGCAACCGATCAACTACCCTTCCGTGCCGCGCGGCGGGGAGCGTTTCCGTCTGACTGTCGGGCCTCGCCGCAGTCATGAAGAGATTCAGCGATTTGTTGCGGCCCTGAAACATTGCCTGGCTTGACAGCTTTTGGAGACACGACACCATGCGATTCAATCCGCTTTCCCCGACTATCGGCACTGAACTGACCGGCGCAACTTTCAACGATATTCTGTCTGATGCATTGTTTCCCGAGGCGGAGCAGGCTCTGCAGCAGCATCAATTGCTGGTGATCCGCGGTTTGCAGCTGACGCCGGCGCAGCAGCTAGCCCTGGCGCGGAAGTTCGGCCATCCGGTGCCGTTTGTGATGAGCCGTTATCACCACCCGGATCATCCCGAGTTGATGATCTCGTCTAATGAAGTGCAAGACGGCAAGCCGCTGGGCGTGGCGCGTGTCGGCAATTTCTGGCACCAGGATTCTTCTTTCACTCAGAACCCAGCAGCCTACACCATGTTGTATGGCATCAATATCCCGCCGCGTAGCGGCGACACTTTGTTTGCCAATGCCATTGATGTGTATCGCCGCCTTCCCGAGGAATGGAAGCAACGCATCGCCGGCCTGCAAGCGCGCCATACCGTCAGCAAGCGTTTCCGCATCCGCGCCGAGCATGTCGGTTTGTCGGTTGCAGAACTGCAGGAGGTGATCGCCCAAGAGCACCCTAATGTGTTGCATCCCCTGGTGCAGATCGATCAGGACACCAGCCGCCCTTATCTCTACGCCTCCAAGGAATATGTGGATGCGGTTGTAGGACTGGATCGGCCCAGTAGCGACGAGTTTCTCGATCTGATCGATCAATTGACGCAAGATCCTGAACATGTATACGTCCATCGCTGGCTGCCGGGCGACCTGCTGATCTGGAAGACCCGCATTGCGCTGCATGCCGCCACGGCTATTGAGCCTGGGCTCAGTCGCACGGTTCACCGGGCCAGCATCGAGGCGCGCGGCTGATGCCGGGTATTGTTACGCCGGCCATACGCTATCCGCAGGGCCGCGTCGAGGCCAAACAGTTGCATCTGTCCAGCGGAGCGCCGTTGGAAGAAGTGCTGAACATCACCCGTTGCGATGGATTTCCGGCCTTGGCCGCCGCAGAGCAAAGCTGGGAGCTGGCTGCTGAAGCGGCTGGCGACCTGCTGCGGAGAGAGGGCATCGTGCCTGATCAGATCAGCCATGTCATTTATGCCGGCACCGGCTGTTGGGATCAGCCGTTTTGGTCTCCGGCGGCCAAAATCGCCCAGGCCATAGGCATTCAAGGCGCCCACTGTTTCGAAGTCACCAATTTTTGCAATGCCGCCTGGACGGCGATCAGTCTGGCTTGCGACAAGCTGGAGGCCGGGCGCGCCGATCTGGTGCTGGTGGTCACCGCTGATCAGCTCAGCCGTCTAGTGGACCGCGACAGCGTGGATTCGCTGTCGTTGTTCAACTTTGGCGATGCGGCGGCGGCAGTATTGGTGAAACGGAGCGAAGGGCGATATCGCCTGTTGCATAGCGCTATGCGCACCGATCCAGAGTGGGTGGATTACTACGCCGGCGTTTGGCGGGACGGCAAGGTACGGATCGAGCGGCAGCCGCATCGCCGCGGGCTGGCCCAGGCCTATCTTGATAATTTCGCGGCTTTGGTTCAGCGCACCCTGGAAGCGCTGGGAAGGTCTCTGTCCGAGGTGCGTTATCTGCTCATCAACCATGGCGACGAAGACATGCATCGCAGCTTGTTGGAGCGGCTGGGCTTGAGCGAGGAGCGCACCGTTTTCAATTATCACCGGCTGGGCCACATGGGGAGCGCCGATACCTTGATCGCGCTGGAACAACTTGAGCGGGAGCAGCGACTGCGGGCCGGAGATCTGATTCTGTTGGCCAGCAGCGCGATGGGCTTTAGCTGGGGCATTAGCGCAGTGGAGTACCAAGCATGAAGATTCTGATCATCCATCAGGTGCCTTATCCTAAGATGCAATACCACTTGGGGCTGGATCATCAGCAACATGAGATCACGTATATCGGTTATCCGGCGCGGATGGCCGAGCTCCCCGGCTCATTGCGGGCGCAGCGCCTGTTGTTGAATGACGATGAGGACTTGGCCGACGGCATCATCCGGCAGACTTCGCCGCAGGATGGCTACCAGGCGGTGCTGTCTTTGTCGGAGTTCGGCATTCTGCAGGCGCATCGGGTACGCCTGCATCTGGGGGTGCCGGGGGACGATCTCGCCATGCTGCAGCGCGTGCGTGACAAGGTAGAGATGAAAGCCGCGCTGCGGGGTTCCGGTATTGACTTTCCGCGTTTCTTTCCCGCGCCGGATCTGTCCGCGCCGGACTGGCAAGGCCGAACTGTGCTCAAACCACGGCAAGGCGCCTCCAGCGAGGGAGTGAGGATTTACCCTGAATTGGATCAGGCTTGGGCCGCGTTTGCTGAGCTGCCAGATGGCGACGACTGGCAGTTGGAGGAATACATAGAGGGTGGCATTCATCATGCGGATGGCTTGGTGCAAGCTGGCCAACTGATCGATCTGACCGTCAGCCGCTATCTCAACAAGCCTGTCGACTTTGCCAAGGGCTGCCCGCTCGGTTCCTATCAATTGCCTACCGATCCACGCCATTCCGCCTTTGCTGCCGATGTAGTGCAGGCTTTGGGCATACGCGACGGTTGCTTGCATCTGGAGTTTTTTGAAACCACTGATCAGCGGCTGATCTTTCTGGAAGTGGCGAATCGAATGGGAGGGGCCGGTGTGGTCGACGCGCATTGGCGGCATGGCGGCATCCATTTGCCCAGCCATGAGATAGCCATCCGCCTTGGGCTACCCAGACCGCAGCCGCAACCAGGCAGCGGCCGCTTTCATGGCTGGCTGGTTTTTCCCGGCCATCATCTGGGAGAGGGCGAAGCGGATCTGCGTGTGCCAGAGGACTTGGCTACCGATCGCCGGTTGGATCGCTTGCACGCCCTGCCTGCCGGCCAAGCGCTGAACCAGAACATCACTTACCACGAGTGGCAGGTGCCGGCATTTGTTGAAGCCTCGGCAGAAACCCCCCAGGCCCTGGCGGCTTTTCTTAGCGATTGCATGCAACGCATCCAAATAAACAGGAAACCGACATGATTTATTTCCCAAGCGATCTGCTGCTGGCGCTGGGCTCGCTCGACCGTCAGCGCCCAGATTGGGAAGGCTTGCTGGCCAGCCATCGACTCACAGACCTCGACCCGCTGCTGGATGTCGCGGCCTTCCATGACGCGCTAGATGCTTTGCTGGATGGCGTCGCGCAATATCCATTTCAGGCCCATCCGTACAGCAACGATGTATCCGAATGGTTGCCGGCTGGACGCGTCTTGCTGGAGGATGGAGTGGCCGCCAGCACGCTGCGTGGCTTGATTTGGGCGCTTGCTTTCGGCAATGAAGTATACATCCGCAGCCAACGGCCGGCTTTCTGGCAGGGGCTGGCCGGTTTGTTGAACGCGGGAGGTTGGCCATTGCCGCGCATCGATTCCGGGACGGATGCTGCGGCGACGCCGGCTGTTGCGGTGAGCGTGCCGGTTCTGGCCCTGGAGGGCGAGTCTCTGGCCGATCGCTGGCGCGAGATCGCCGCGCCTGCCGGCGAGGAGGGGCGGCAATTGGTTTTGGCCGGAGTGGCGCAGGCGTTGCCTGCGGATTGCTTGTCCCGAGTCTGGCAACTGGATAGCCACGATGTGTGGCTGGGCCAGCTTTACCGTCGCCGCCACCGCCCCGGGGTGACCTTGGCGCGCGCGCGCGCTGAACAAGGGGAGGCGGGGTCGCGCGCGAGGCTGGACGCGAAATTGCGCTATCTGGTGCAACGGGCCAAGCGCACGCCGCATTACCTGGCTTTGCCCGATATTCAGGGCGCGTACGCTTTGCGAGAATTGCCCATTCTGGACAAGGCCGCGCTGGAGGCGCAGTCGCTGCCATTCAGCCGAAATTTGTGCAGCGGCGCAGCGCCCAGCGGTGAGGTGCTGCGCAGCGGCGCTACTTCCAGCCAGCCGCGTTATATCGTTTATTCGCAGACGGACTGGAACAATATGATCCGCGAAGCGATTCCCTTGTTTTATTCCTTGGGACTACGGCGCGGGGATAGGCTGATCAATACGCTGTATGGCGGTGCCATGTACGGAGGGCTCACGACAACCATCTGCGAATTTTCGCGTATGCCGCTGGAAACCTACAGCACCGGCCAGGCGATTACGCTGGACACTTTGCTGATGCTTACCGACTGCTTCCAGGCCAATGCTATCATCGGCATTCCCGCGTTGATCCTGCCTTTGCTGCGCGAGGCCAAGGCGCATCGTCCGCAGTTGCGGCTGGAAAAAATACTTTACGGCGGCACGCCGATGGCGGAGGTGGATAAACAATGGCTGCGTGAAGAATTGGGCGCGCAAATCATCACCAGCGTTTTGGCGGCCAACGACGGCGCGCAGATCGGCTACCAGTGCGGCCACTTGCAAGGCAGCCTTCATCATTTGTGCGACGATTACAATCTGCTTGAGATCGTCGACGACGACGGCCAGCCGCTGCCGGATGGCCAGCCGGGCCATATCCTCATCACCAGCCTGCAGAAGCAGGAAGGTCCGCTGATCCGCTACCGCATTGGTGATTACGGCCGCATCGTCCACCATGACTGCTCATGCGGGGCGTCGGGGCGAGTGCTGGACTACATCGGTCGCAGCGATGGCTTGATCAAGGTTCAGACCAACACGGTGCTCTACAGTGAACTGCTCGAGTCATTACAGCCGTTTGGCGTTTCTCTATTGCAAGTTGAGATTGCGAGCGTCGCGCACAGCGAATCGCTGATCCTCCGCACGGAGTCGCCACAGCGTGCCGACGCGGACGCTATGCGCCGGCATCTGCTGGAGTGTTTCGAGACCTTGCGCGGCGATGCCGACATCCATGCCCAGCTGGAAGTGATTGTCGAGTCGCTCGGAGAGGGAGAACTGCCGCGCAACAGCGTCAGCGGCAAGGTGAAGCCGGTAATCGATACCCGGGTGTGAGCAAACGCCATGACTAGAGCCGCGCTGCGCACCGAGACCGGGGCGAGGCGCGGCGTTTTGCATCAGGCCAGTTTGATCAGCATTTTGCCCTGATTCGATCCGGCCAGCATATCTACAAAGGCTTGCGCCATATTCTCCAGTCCTTCGTGGACGGTCTGTTGCGGCTGCAGCCGGCCCGACTGCAGATGTGGGACGACAAAGGCCTCCAGTTCGTCCTGTAGGTGGCGGTAGTTTCGCACCAGAAAGCCTTCCAGCCGCAAGCTCTTGCCTACGATGTCGTAGAGATTGCGCGCGAGTTCAGGCGACGCTGCATGGTTGTATTGTCCCACCGCGCCGACCCAGGCGATGCGGCCATGTTCGCGGATATGCCGGATCGCCGCCTCTTGGTGTTTGCCGCCGACATTATCGATGTAAATATCGAAGCCTTCCGGAGCAGCCTCTCCCAGAGCTTGGGACAGATCTTGGCTGTTGTAGTTAATGGCAAAGTCATAGTTTAGCGTGTCCGTCAGGTAGCGGACCTTGGCGGCAGAGCCGGTGCTGCCGATCAAGCGGCCGGCCCCCATCAGCCTCGCCAACTGCGCGATCGCGCTGCCGACGCCGCCTGCGGCCGCCGAGACGAAAATATCTTCCCCGGCTTGCAGTTTGGCGATTCGGGTTAGCGCCACATAGGCGGTGAGTCCGGTACCGCCGAGAATGCTCAAAAATGCGCTGGGGTCGACGCCGCGGTACTCTTTCAATATTCGCAGCTCGTTGGGTGCTACGGCCGCATGGCTGCGCCAGCCTTCGCGATGAAAGACCAGCTCGCCGACATTCAGGCCGCTGCTGCCGGCATCGATGACTCGGCCTATGCTGCGGCCCTCCAGCGGGGCATGCAATGGCCATTCCTCTTCTAAGTCCATGCATTCCCGCATATAAGGGTCGACGGATAAGTACAGGTTTTCAATCAGTGCTTGGCCGGCTTGAAGTTTGGGGAGCGTAACTTCTTCGAGAGCGAATAGATCGGCGGTGGGCGTGCCTGTAGGGCGGCGAATTAGGTGGATTTCCAAGCTCTTCATGCGGTTGGCTTTCACATTTTAATGAAATATAACAATATCATAAAATGTCTCGCTCTCGATCCGAAAGTTATGATTTCCCTCCAGCGAGTACGCAGGCGGGATGCCGACGGCAGACCGGCCTGCTGGCTATGTTGTCCGCCAAGAATTTGTCCTCTCGCAGACCCAAATACTGGATCCGGCGTAGCGGCATGACACTATTTTTTTGCCAGTTTCACCGCCAACTCCGCCAACCGCTTTCCCTGCGCCATCGCCAGCGCCTTCTCATGCTCGCTGATCGGCTGCCTGTCATCCATGCCTGCCACATGACTCACGCCATACGGCGTGCCGCCGGTTTGCGTCGCGGTTAGCGCCGCTTCGGAGTACGGCAGGCCGGCGATCACCATGCCGTGGTGCAACAGCGGGATCATCATGGTCAGCAACGTCGATTCCTGGCCGCCGTGCAGGGAGGCCGAGCTGGTGAACACGCAGGCTGGCTTGCCCGCCAGCGTGCCCTGCATCCATTCGCCGCCGGTGCCGTCGATGAAGTATTTCATCGCCGACGCCATATTGCCGAAGCGGGTAGGGCTGCCCAGCGCCAGGCCGGCGCAATCCACCAGGTCCTGCCGCTCGACATACGGCGCGCCGTCTTCCGGGATGCCCGGCGCCACGGCTTCGCATACGGTGGAGATTTTGGGCACGGTGCGCAGCCGCGCCTGGCAGCCGGGCACGCTGTCCACGCCGCGGGCGATCAGCCGGGCCAGTTCGCGGGTGGCGCCGTGCTGGCTGTAATACAGGACCAGGATGTCTAGCATGGGGGTAACCTCGCAATCACGGATAACCGACGCATGATAGGGCAAAGCGGCACGGCTTGCCTCATCGGTGCTTTGCCATTACCTTTGCGCCCATGCAAGCTCAACGATTCGAACCCTATTTCAGCTTTGCCCGCTTCATCGTCCGCCGCATGAGCTGTCTGCGAGTGCTGCAGGTGTCGGGCAGCCTGACTTTCACCACGCTGCTGGCGCTGGTGCCGCTGTTCACCATCGCGCTGACGGTGATTTCGGCGTTTCCGGTGTTTTCCGATTACAGCACCCGCTTCAAGATCATGCTGTTGTCGACGCTGGTGCCGGAATTCGCCGGCAAGGTGATTACCGTCTACATGCGGCAGTTTGCCGACAATGCGGAAAAACTCACCGCCGCCGGCATTGTGATGCTGGGCGTCACCGCGCTGATGCTGATGTCCACCATCGAACGGACCTTCAACGCCATTTGGGGCGTGCGCCGCGGCCGGCCCTGGCTGCAGCAGAGCATGGTGTACTGGACGGTGCTGACGCTGGGGCCGCTGGTGCTGGGCGGCAGCCTGCTGTCGTGGCGCTGGCTGTTCCGGGTGACCCGCTTCGAGAAGAACCTGCCGTTATTGGCCGGCGTGGTGGAAGTGGGCGGCACCATCGTGCTGACCGCGCTGGTGTTGTCGCTGCTGTACCGCATCGTGCCCAACCGCTTCGTGCCGTTCCGCCATGCGGTGGCGGGGGCGTTGGCCACTTCGCTGCTGCTGGAGGCCACCAAGGCCGGTTTCGGCTTCTACATCGGCCAGGTGGCCAACTACCAGCTGGTGTACGGCGCTTTCGCCAGTATTCCGATCTTTCTGCTGTGGGTGTATTGCCTGTGGCTGGTGGTGCTGGCCGGCGCGGTGTTCACCTCGGCGCTGTCGTATTGGGAGGGCGAGGCCTGGCGGCGGCGCAACGAGCCGCACCGCCGTTTCCTGGACGCGGTGGAAGTGCTGCTGCTGCTGGATGCCGCGCAGGTGCGCGGCGAGGCGATGACGCCGCCGCAATTGCGCCGCGAGATCAAGGTCGGCTACGACGAATTGGGCCTGGTGCTGGATAGGCTGGCGCAAAATGGCTATGTGCAGAAGGGCGGTGGCGACGCCTGGGTGTTGATGAAGCGGGCGTCGGCCATTCATCTGGCCGAGTTGTTCGAGCTGTTTGTCTATCGCCGCGAAAGCGAGCGCGACGATGCGCTGGGCAGGGCGCTGGCCGAGCTGCTAGGGCCGATGACCGACGGGCTTCAGGCGGAGACGGTGGCGGATTTCGCCCGGCGCGTGGGGCAGAAGTAAGCGGTATTGTCGTAGAAGGCCGGATCTTCATTGTCCGGCCACCAGCCCGGTATGCCCAGCAAGGGCAGCGGGCACAGCGCGCGCGGGCGGGGAAGGAAGGCGTCGTCGTCCAGCCTGGCCGCCAGCATGGCATCCAGCTGGCGCAACTGGGTGGCCTCGTCCCGCGCGAAGAAGTCCGGCGTGACGTCCAGAATCAGCGCCTTGCCGCACCAGCCGATGTGCGGCGTCAATCCCATCTCCATGACCGCATGGCCCAGCGTGAACGCCGCGATGCGGCGGCCCCAGTCGGCGCGGCGCGCGATGAACAATTCCTGCCAGCGCATATCGTCCAGCGCCTGGCCCAGCGCCGGATCGGCGGTGGCCACGATCACGCCGCATTCGTCCAGCAGCGTGGCCGCGTCGCGCAGCGGCCCGCGCCGGGTCTCGCCGCGGGCGATGGCCCGCACATGGCGGCGGTTCAGCGCCGCCTTGGCGCGCGGCCAGGCCAGCCACGCCAGCGCGTTGAACCAGTCATGCCAGTTTTGCGGACGGGTGGGCACCTCGCCGGTGGCGCCGATATGCATTTCGTAATAGGCCTCGGGCTCCAGCGCGCAGACGAAGCGCAGCGCGTCGGGCAGGGGCGCGCCGCCGTCTCGCGCAGCGGCCAGCAGGTCGTCGAAATCGGCTTGCCGCGGCCACGTCGGCCAGGCCGGGACGAAGCGGCGCACCGGCTGATAGAGCGGGTGGGCGAGGTAATCGGTATGCCAGCGGTTCATGGATCAGGCGGGAGCGGCAAAGGGCGCCATTCTAGCCGGAAACCGCCTCAGGCGGCGCAGCGCCGTCGGCAAAGACGCGGTTGCGCCCCTCGCGCTTGGCCTGGTACAGCAGTTTGTCGGCGCGGCTGAGCACTTCGTCGATATCGTTCTCGTCCGGCAAGCGCTGCGCCACGCCGATGCTGACGGTGAAGGACAGCGTGCCGCCGTCTGCCGGCAGCTTGGCCGCCGCCACGGCCGCGCGCAGCCGTTCCGCCACCAGCCGCGCGTCGTCGATGCCTGTGTCCGGCAGCAGCGCTGCGAACTCCTCGCCGCCCAGCCGGCCGCACAGGTCGCAGGCGCGCAGGGTCTCCCGGCACAGGTCGGCGAAGTGGCGGATCACCACGTCGCCCACGGCGTGGCCGTGGTGGTCGTTGATCTGCTTGAAATGATCGAGGTCCATCATCATCACCGTCAGCGGACCCTGGTGGCGCCGGCAACGCTCCAGCTCGCGGTCGGCCAGCTCGATGAACTGGCGGCGGTTGTTCAGCTCGGTCAGGCTGTCCTGCGTGGCCAGCCGGAACAGCTGTTTCTCATGGCCGTGGCGCTGCAGCGCGATGGCGATGATGTGGGTGCTGCGGTGGGCCAGCGCCAGTTCCTCCGGCGTGGGGCTGCGCGGTTCGCGGTAATAGGTGGCGAAAGTGCCGAGCAGGCGACGGTCGCTGGAGAAAATGGGCGTGGACCAGCAGGCGCGCAGGTCGAATGGACGCACCTTATCCTGCGCGTGTTGCCACAGCGGGCTGTTGAAGATGTCGTCCACCACGATGGTGCGCTTCCAGTGCGCCGAGGTGCCGCAGGAGCCGACGCTGGGGCCGATTTCCACGCGGTCTATCAGCTTGCGGTAGGCGGCGGGCAGGCTGAGCCCGGCGGCGAAGCGCAGCGACTGGCCGTCATCGTCCAGCAGCATGATGCTGCACATGCCATTGGGCTGCTGCGACTCCATCATCTGGCAGATCTGGTTCAGCGTCTGCGGCAGCGGGTGGTTGCCGGCGATCATTTCCA
Organism: Chromobacterium sinusclupearum; assembly: GCF_002902845.1. Classification (GTDB taxonomy): domain Bacteria; phylum Pseudomonadota; class Gammaproteobacteria; order Burkholderiales; family Chromobacteriaceae; genus Chromobacterium; species Chromobacterium sinusclupearum. The sequence continues at coordinate 139,818 of NZ_PPTF01000073.1, read as the reverse complement.
GCACGGCGTTTTCCTCGGCCAGCAGCTTTTCGCCCTGGCGGCTGGACGTGACTTCGCGGTCCACGGAGAGGATGGTTTTCAGCATGCCGGCGCTGTCGAATTCCGGAAACAGGCGGATTTCGAAGATATGGCGGTTGGGGCCGTTGTTCAGCTCCAGCTCGAAATTGCGCGCTTCCCAGGTATTGATGAGTTGACGGCACTCATGTTCGAAGCGGCTGCTGGCGTCTTCGTTCCAGCCTTTTTCGCGCGGCGTCTTGCCCAGGTGTTCTTCCAGCGGCAGGGGGAAATAGCGGCTGACGCTGCGGTTGATGAACAGGCAGCGCAGTTCCAGATCATAGCGGGCGACGATGTCCTCGGAATTGTCCACCAGGGTGCGGAACTGCTGCTCGCGGCGGATCATCGCCGCTTCGTGGTGCTTGCGCGCAGTCGCGACGCGGCACAGGGCGGTCAGCTTCTGCACGCGGCCGCTGCGCCAGCCGGGGCGCCAGGTGATTTCCAGCCATTCCCAATGTCCGCTGTGATGGCGGATGCGCACCTCGTAATTGGCTTCCGGCGCTTGTGGCGGCGTGGCCAGCAATTGGGCGAAGCGAGGGCGGTCTTCTGGGTGCAGCAGGCCCAGCCAGCGGCCAAAATCCATGTCCTGGGTATGGGCGGGCATGCCCAGCAGCCGCTGCAGCGATTGCGCCCGGCTGCGCACATGCTGGCGCGGCAGATGGAATTCCAGCAGGCCCAGGCAAGCGTCCTGCAGCGTGCCGCGCGCGCGGCGCTGCCGCATCAGGCCGTACAGCCACAAGCCGGTGGCGATGGCGGCCAGCAGCCAGCCGGTTTCGGCGAAGCCGCTGGGCGTGGTGGAGGCGGCCCCTGCGGGCAACGGTCCGCACCAGGGTAAGGCCAGGCCGGCTCGGCTCAGGAAGAGAATCAAACGGCTTTGCAACTGAACCATCCGGAAAAGCGAAACGTGAATTTTGACACCGACCGGCCGCTTGCCCCTGACGGGTCGCTCATCCCGCTTGGCTAGCGTCGTATTTACGCAACAAATGCAGTATGCTTGAACGCATACAATTGCGGCGCCTATATGGCGCAAGACCGGTCTGGACTGGGTGGTGAGTCTACCGGGCATGGAGCGTGAAATGGAATTCTTTCCGATCTTTTTGAAACTGCGGCAGCAGCCCTGCTTAGTGGTGGGCGGCGGGGAGGTCGCCTTGCGCAAGGCGCGCCTGCTGCTGGCGGCCGGCGCCCGGCTGCAAGTGGTGGCGCCGGAACTGGCGCCGGAGCTGGCGCAGTTGGCCAGCGAGGGCGAACTGACGCATCTGGCGGCGCGCTATGCCGCGGAGCAGCTGGACGGCCAGCGTCTGGTGGTGGTCGCCACCGATGACCGGGCCGTCAACCATCAGGTAGCGGCCGACGCCGAGGCGCGCGGCATCCTGGTGAATGTGGTGGATGATCCCGCGGCTTCGCGCTACATCAGCCCGGCCATCATAGACCGCTCGCCGTTGATGGTGGCGGTGGCCAGCGGCGGCAGCGTGCCGGTGCTGGCGCGCTCCATCCGCGCGCGGCTGGAAAGCCTGATTCCGGCCGGTTACGGCCGGCTGGCGCGTTTCGGCGCCTCGTTCCGCGACGCGGTCAAGGCGCGTTTCCCCGACGTCGACGCCCGCCGCCGCTTCTGGGAAACGGTGCTGGAAGGACCGCTGGCCGACGCGGTGATGAACGGCGACGAGGCGGCGGCGCGGGCCGAAATGGAAGCGCGCATCGCCGCCGGCGGCGCGGATCGCGCCGGCGCGGTCTATCTGGTGGGGGCCGGGCCGGGCAATCCGGATCTGTTGACCTTCCGCGCGCTGCGGCTGATGCAGCAGGCCGACGTGGTGCTGTACGACAAACTGGTGGCGCCGGGGCTGCTGAACCTGGTGCGGCGCGACGCCGAGCGCGTCTACGTGGGCAAGGCGCGCGCCAATCATGCCCTGCCGCAGGATGACATCAACCAGTTGATGGTGACCCTGGCCAAGCAGGGTAAAAGAGTGTTGCGGCTGAAGGGCGGCGATCCGTTCACCTTCGGCCGCGGCGGCGAGGAAATCGCCACGCTGGCGGAGCAGGGCATTCCGTTCGAAGTGGTGCCCGGCATCACCTCGGCCAGCGGCGCGGCGGCTTACGCCGGCATTCCGCTGACGCACCGCGACTACGCGCAGTCTGTCACCTTCGTTACCGGACACAAGCAAGACGGCACCATTCAGCTGGATTGGCCCGCGCTGACCCGGCCGCAGCAGACCGTGGTGGTATATATGGGGGTCTCGACGGCGGCGGAGTTGTGCCAGGCTTTCATCGCGCATGGCCGCGGCGCGGAGACGCCGGCGGCGGCGGTGGAATGGGCCACTACGGAAAGACAGCGCACGGTGTGCGGCACTTTATCGACTTTGCCCGGTCTGATGGCCTCGCACGGCATCGCGTCGCCGGCCTTGATCATCGTGGGTGAAGTGGTGGAATTGGCGGACAAGCTGGCCTGGTACCGCCGCAGCGAGAATTCAGCTGTTACAATTCAGGAAGATTGATCTCGCGGATGCGTGGGCCTGGCCCGCGCGAGTTCGAGCTTTGCTCATCAACGCGGCGGGCTGGTCCGGCCGCACCAACTCGAAGACTCAGGCATGGTAGGTGTTCTGATAATTGCACATGGAGACCTGGGACGGTGCCTGGCGGATTGCGCCAGACACATTCTGGGCCGGGAGCCGGAAAACCTGGCGGTCATGACCGTGGACAAGACGGAAGACCCGGAACGCAAGCTGGGCGAGGCGCAAGGCCTGGTGGACGGACTGGAGCAGGGCGACGGCGTGGTGGTGCTGACCGATATGTACGGCGGCACGCCCTCCAATATCGCCAGCAGGCTGATCCGGCCTGGCCGCGTGGAGGCGGTGGCGGGCGTCAACCTGCCTATGCTGGTGCGGGCGTTGTGCTATAGCAGCCAGCCGCTGGAGATCGTGGTCAGCAAGGCGATCACCGGCGGGCTGGAAGGCGTGCTTTACATTATTCCGGGGGAAGGAAATGCTGCGATCTGAAGTGGAAATCATCAACAAGCTGGGACTGCACGCGCGCGCGTCCAGCAAGTTCACCCAGCTGGCCAGTCGTTACAAGAGCGATATCTTCATCGCCCGCAACAGCCGCCGCGTCAACGGCAAGAGCATCATGGGCGTCATGATGCTGGCGGCGGCCAAGGGCGCCAAGGTGGAGCTGGAGGTCAGCGGCGAGGATGAGCAACAGGCGCTGGAAGCGCTGGTCGCGCTGATCAACAACCGCTTCGACGAGGCGGAATAAGGCGCGAGCGGGCGGGGGCCGGCTTTTCCCCGGCCTTTCAGGGAGTCGCCGCAATATGCGGCGGAGGTCATGGCGGGCATAGCGACAAAAACACGGCCCGCCTGGGGAGGGGCAATGAGCATCATCCTGCACGGGGTGGCCATTGGCGGGGGCATCGCCATCGGCCGGGCCCACCTGATATCGCGCAGCATGGACGATGTGGCGCACTATCTGCTGGAGGACGACGAGGTCCCGGCGGAAAAACTGCGTTTTGACGAGGCGGTGCGGGCCACCCGCAAGGAGCTGGAGATGCTGTGGGGCAGCATCCCGGAGAACGCGCCGGCGGAGCTGGGCGCTTTCCTGTCGCTGCACATCATGCTGCTGGGCGATGTCACCATCTCGCGCGAGCCGCGCGAGATCATCGAGAAACAGCGCTGCAACGCCGAATGGGCGTTGAAGCTGCAGTGCGACCATCTGATCGAGCAGTTCGACGCGATCGAGGAAGACTACCTGCGCGAGCGCAAAAACGACGTGCTGCAGGTGGTCGAGCGCATTTTCACCAATCTGGACGGCGACGCGCCGCAGTTGCCGGCGCCGGAGGATCTGGTGGAAGACCACATCCTGGTGGCGCACGACCTGTCGCCAGCCGACATGGTTTATTTCAAGGATTCCAACTTCGCCGCCTTCATCACCGATGTCGGCGGCGCCACCTCGCATACCGCCATTCTGGGCCGCAGCCTGGATTTGCCGTCGGTGATCGCCTTGCATCACGGCCGCGAGCTGATCCGCCAGGACGAGATGATCATCGTCGACGGCCAGCAGGGCGTGGTGATCATCAACCCGGACGCGCTGGTGCTGACCGAATACCGCCGCCGCTTGCGCGCCTGGCGTGGCGCGCGGCGCAAGCTGTCGTCGATCCGCAAGTCCAGCGCCGTCACCCGCGACGGCTCGGTGATCGAACTGCTGGCCAATATCGAGCGGCCGCAGGACGTGGACGACGTGCGCGAGTCCGGCGCGGTCGGCATCGGCCTGTTCCGCAGCGAATTCCTGTTCCTGGGCCGCGATACCCTGCCGACCGAGGACGAGCAATTCGAAGCCTACCGCCATGTGGCGGCGGCGATGAAGGGCATGCCGGTCACCATCCGCACCATGGACCTGGGCGCCGACAAGAGCCCGAAATGGCTGACCCACGATCAGGCCGACAATCCGGCGCTGGGACTGACCGGCATCCGGCTGTGCCTGGCCGAGCCGCTGATGTTCCGCGCCCAGCTGCGCGCCTTGCTGCGCGCCTCGGTGCACGGCAGGATCCGCGTGCTGTTCCCGATGGTGAACTCCCTGCCGGAACTGAAGCAGGCCTTGGCGCAGTTCGAATACGCCAAGGAGGAATTGCGCGACGAGGGCATAGGCTACGCAGACGACATCGAAGTGGGCGCGATGATCGAGATCCCGTCGGCCGCGCTGGTGGCCGGCAGCTTCACCAAGCACGTTGATTTCCTGTCCATCGGCACCAACGACCTGATCCAGTACACGCTGGCGATCGATCGCAACGACGACACGGTCAGCCACCTGTACGACCCGGTGCATCCGGCGGTACTGAAGCTGATCCTGCACACCATCAAGTGCGGCATCAAGGCCAATGTGCCGGTTTCGGTATGCGGCGAGATGGCGGGCGACGCCAAGCTGACCCGGCTGCTGCTGGGCATGGGCCTGCGCAAGTTCTCGATGCATCCGGCCAATCTGTTGTCGGTGAAGCAGCAGGTGCTGACCAGCCACCTGGACGAAATCGCGCCGATTGCGGCGCGCATGCTCAGATCGGAAGATCCTGATAAAATAGCGGATTTGTTGCAACTGCTGAATGCAGAGCCGGGCGAATGACCCGGCTTTTTTAATCGATGCTGAACGATCCTATAGCCCTGTCCGACGCGCGCCGCGCGCTGGTGATCAAGCTGCGCCACCACGGCGACGTGCTGCTGACCTCGCCGGTGTTTTCCGCGTTGCAGGCGGCGGCGCCGCAGCTGGAAATCGACGCGCTGGTCTACCACGACACCCGCGAGATGTTGAGCCTGCACCCCGCCATCAGCGAACTGCATACCATAGACCGCGGCTGGAAGCAGCTGGGGCTGCTGGGCCAGTTGCGCGCCGAATGGGGCCTGTTTTCTCGGTTGAAGGCGCGTCGCTACGACCTGGTGATCACGCTGACCGAGCACAACCGCGGCGCCTGGCTCGCCCGTTGGCTGAAACCGCGCTGGTCGGTGGGGCCGTCCGGTCCGTATGGCCGCTTCTTCAAGAAGAGTTTCAGCCACCGTTATCTGCAAGTGCCGGGCAACCGGCGCCACACCATCGAGATCCATCTGGACGCGCTGCGCCGCATCGGCGTCTATCCGGCGGCCGAGCAACGCGGGCTGACCTTGGTTCCGGGCGCCAACGCCGAGGCCACGCTGGCCGCCAAGCTGGCTGAGCGCGGCTTGCAGCCCGGACGTTACATCCTGGTGCATCCGACCTCGCGCTGGTCGTTCAAGAGTTGGCCGGAAGAAAAGATGGCGGCGCTGATCGACGCCTTGAGCGCCCGAGGCGAACAGGTGGTGTTGTCCGCCGCGCCCAGCGGCGAAGAGCTGGCGATGATGGCCGAGATCGAGAAACGGTTGGCGCGACCAGTGGCCAGCCTGGCGGGGCTGCTTTCCCTCAAAGAGCTGGCAGCCGCGATAGACCATGCACGGCTGTATATCGGCGTTGACTCCGTGCCGATGCACATCGCCTCTGCGATGAAGACGCCTTGCGTGGCGCTGTTCGGTCCATCCGGCGACATTGAGTGGGGACCGTGGCAGGTGCCGCATCGCATAGTCAGCGAACCGGTGCCCTGCCGTCCCTGCGGCAACGCCGGCTGCGGTGGCGGCTGGCAAAGCGAATGTCTGCAGCGGATTCCGCTTGAGCGCGTGCTGGCAGCGGTGGATGCCGTGTTGAAGGAAACGCAATGAGGCGGCTGGCTATTGTCCGCCAAAAGTATAATCCGGCTGGCGGCGCCGAACGTATCGTCAGCGCCATCCTGCGCCAGTTGCACAATAGTGATGCACTGCGCCCGATGCTGATCACCCGCAATTGGGAGTCGTTGGACTGCGTTGAGGCCGTCCGCGTCAAACCGTTCTATCTGGGCAGCGTCTGGCGCGACTGGAGCTTCGCTCGCGCCGCGCGGCAGGTTTGGCGAGAAAAGCAGGCGGATCTGGTGCAGTCGCATGAACGCATACCCGGCTGCGACATTTTCCGCGCCGGCGACGGCGTGCACGCGGCCTGGCTGGAGGCTCGGCTAGAGGGGCGTGGGTGGTTCGCTCGGCTGGCAACGTTCTGCAATCCCTATCATCACTACATGCTGCGCACCGAGCGGGCGATGTTCCGTCATCCGGCGCTGCGCGCGGTGATCTGCAATTCCGAACTGGTGCGCGACGATGTGACGCGCCGTTTCGGCGTGCCGCCGCAACATTGCGTAGTGATCTACAACGGTGTGGACAGCGCGTTTTTCAACCCTGCTGACGCCCGGGCGCGGCGCGGCGAGCTGCGCGAACAATACGGCATTGATCAGGATGCGCCGTTGCTGGTCTATGTTGGCTCGGGCTTCGAGCGCAAAGGGGTCGCGCAGGCAATGCGCGCCATCGCGCCGCACCCGGATGTGCAGCTGATGGTGGTGGGAGGTGATAAGAAACTGCCTCGCTACCAGCAATTGGCGGAAAGCATGGGCGTGGCAAACCGCGTGCACTTCACCGGCCCACAGCGCGACGTGCGCAGCTTTTACGGCATGGCTGACGGCTTCATTCTGCCTACTCTGTACGAGCCGTTTGGCTCGGTGGTGGTGGAGGCCATGGCCTGTGGCCTGCCCGTGTTGACCAGTACCCGCTGTGGCGGCGCCGAGCTGCTGAAGGCTGGTGAAACGGGTTGGATCGCGCCGGCAGGCGATGCCGAGCAATGGCAGCGTAATGTGGGTCTGTGGTTGGCGGCGCGGGAGCGCTGGGATGAGATGGGAACGCAAGCGCGCGCGTGCGTGCGGGATCTGAGCGAAGAAAATATGGTTGGGCAGATGCTGGCCTTGTATCAGCGTTTGCTGGCGGAAACGAAGATGAGGTCTTTGACATGAGGCCGGGACGTTTTCCCGGCCGGTTGCTGATTTTCGCTGCATTGCTGTGCCGTTTGCCATGGCAGTGGTTGCGCCGCAAACCTAGGTCCGATGCGGTGAGCAGGGTGTTGATCCTGCATCAGTTTTTGCTGGGCGACGCTTTGATGGCGACCAGCCTGCTGGCCAAGGCGCGCGAGCGCTTTCCTGAGGCCGAGATCGTATTGGCCTGCCCGCCTGGGCAGGCTGCGCTATACGACAGCCGCCCCTACGGCATCCAGACTTTTCCCTGGCATCTGCGAGACTTTGCTTCAATACGCAGGCTATTAGCAGAACCGCGTTTCGACATCGTTTATCTGATGGGTGAGAACCGACTCAGCTTCCTGGCTCGCGCCATCGGCGCGCGCTGGATCGTCGGTTTTGCTGGAGAGACGCCGACTTACAAGAACTGGCTGGTGGATGAGGCGATACCCTATGCCGATCAGCCGGAAGCCTGGACCGATACCGCAGCCCGCTTGGTGGACGGACCCGATCCCCGTCCGTTCCGGCTGGAAGATTGGCCATTGGGCACAGTGACCACGCCGACACTACCTGAACGCTATGTGGTGCTGCATGTCGGCGCGAGTTCCGCCACCCGTTTCTGGCCGGCGGCATCCTGGCGTCAAGTGGCAGACGAGGTCCGTTGCCAGGGGGCGACAGTTGTCTGGTCTTGCGGGCCTGGCGAGCAATACTTGCTGGACGAGGTCGGGCCGCAGGAAAACGAGCTGACGATGGCCGGCAATCTGTCCTTGCCGCAACTGCGCGCCGTACTGGCAAGTGCGCTGGCGTGCGTGTGTCCAGATACCGGCATCGCCCATCTGGCCAAAGTAGCGGGCTGCCCTCTGATCATGCTGTTCGGTCCGGGCAGCGAGATCTTGTTTGGCGCCAGCCGCTTCTTTGCCGGGCAGGCATGCCTTGGCGTCGGGCCCGCGTTGTTTCCGTGCCGCAACCAGCGAAGCGTGCATTACCGTGAAGTGGATTGGGCATTGCGTTGTTTCCGGCAGGCGGGCGATGCCGTGGGATGTTGCGCCATGCCCCAGTGCATGGATGCCATACTAGCTGCAGAGGTGCGAGCCGCCTTGATAAATGTGATTCGAAATTGGAAATAGCTGTGAGCGGAATGGGGAATGGAGTGAATGAGTTGAAACCGTGGCAAAGCCGTTTGCAATGGCCGCTGCTATTGTGCGTTTTCCTGTTCGGCGTAACCGGCATGACGATGAAGGGCGGTGCGAATATTTTCCTGTTTCTGATGACTTTGTTCTCTCTGCCGCTGCTGAAAGATGCGCGCGGCGACCGTTGGACTTGGGCCTTGTTCATCGTGTTATCGGCCTCGCTGCTGGTTACGGTATTGCAGCTGGCTGCAGGCATGTCATTTGTGGGACACAAAGCGTTGGATGCGCCAACGCGTTTCTTCCTGGCCGCATTGTGCCTGTTTGCGCTGAAGAGATTGCCGGCGCGGCGTCTCGCCACTGCATGTTGGGGAGTATGGCTGGGGGCGCTGGGGGTGATGGTTTGGGGGTATGTCAGTACCCATGTGGCAGTATATGCGTATGGTCTTGATGTTACTCGAGGCTGGAACCAATTTAGCAACCCGATTCCATTCGGAGTTTTTTCGGTGATGCTGGGTTTTCTCTCGCTCAGCCTGCCTATTGTGGGCTGGACAGACTTATCGCGCAAGCTTCAATGGCTGCTCTGTATTGGTGGGCTGCTGGCAGGATTGCTCGCCGGTTATTATTCCGGTTCGCGAGCGCCTTTCCTGATCGTGCCGCCGCTATTGATTGTCATGATGCTGGGAGTCACGCGCTGGCGTATTGGGCGGATATTTGTGATGCTGGCGGTGATCTTGGCTGCTACAGCCTCGTCGGTGATGATCACACCAAATAAATTGCATAGCAGGATCGATGAAGGTTTAAATGATCTGCGTGTTTATAAGCAGAATCAGAACACCTCCATGGGCTTGCGTTTGGAAATGTGGCGCGTGGCGCGCGACATCATTGCAGATCATCCCTTGACCGGTGTCGGCAAGCAGGGCTATTACGACGAGGTCAATGCACGAATCAAACAAGGCAAGGCTCCCGTCATCATCAACGCCGCGCCGCACCCGCATGGCGAGTTGTTGAACTTCGGCGTCGAAATGGGTTTGCCGGGCTTGATTCTCGGCTTGTTGATATTCGCGGTTCCGGCGGCCCTGTTCTTTCCCTTGCTGCGGGCTGATGATGCTCTGCTACGTTTTGCCGCTACCGGCGGTTCCATCGTGGTTGTGGGTCAGTTTGTCGCCGGCCTGATGGACACCTATTTCTGGATCGTATCGCAGACGGCTTTCTACGGTACCTTTGTCGTAGTGTTTGCCGCGATTATTCTGGCCAGGCGGCAGGAGCTGGCAGGGCGATGAGCGACTACATCCTGTTCACCGAGTCCTCTCCCAACGTCGGAGGCCAGGAGTTGCAATTGATGCAGCAAATGGCCATGTTGGCAGAGCGCGGTTTTCGGCCGATGCTGGCTTGCCGCCCTGGCAGCCGGGTTGAGGAGGTCGCGCTTGGCAAGGGACTGGAGGTGCTGCCATTGCGTTTTCGCAATAGCGCGCACCTACCCACTATCCTGCGTTTGCGCAGCTGGATGGCTAAACATAAGCCACGGCTGGCGATTTGCCACAGTGGCCACGACAGCAACAATCTTTCGATCGCGGCTCGCTTGCTGCGACAGCGGCCTTTCCTGCTTCGCTCCCGCACCTATCAGCCTGGTTCACCGTCAGCTTGGTCATATAACCAGTTGGTTGATGCGACTATGCTGCCCAGCCGTTATTTGAAGGACTGCCTGCTGGATAATCCGGAAATACATGCGGAGCGTTTGCATGTGGTCTACCCCGGCATCGACTTCGCCGAGCTGGACGAAAACATGGCTAAGCCTTTGCCAACAGCGGTGGAGGCATGGCTGGCTGCCGGCGAGGGGCCGGTGCTGGCGCATGCGGCTATGCTGCGTGGCGAGAAGGGGCATATGACCCTGCTGGCCGCTTTGCATGCCTTGCGCGAGCGCTGGCCCAATGTGCGTTATGTGATCGCTGGCGAGGGCGGGGAGCGCGAGCGTATCGTCGCGGAAATCGAGCGGCTGGGTCTGCAGTCTAGGGTCTTGCTGGCCGGCATGGTCAGCCCGGTTGCAGCCGTGCTGGCGCGCGCCGACCTGGTGGTCATGCCGTCTAGTTACGAGCCCTTGGGCATGTCTCAAATCGAGGCTCTGGGGCTGGGCGTGCCGGTGGTCGTCAGCCGTACCGGCGGCATTCCGGAAACGGTGCGGGATGGCGAAACGGGTTTGCTGGCGGCGCCGGGCGATATCGATGCCTGGGCGCGCGTGCTGGATCAGGCCTTGAGCGATCCGGAGCGGATGCGGCGGATGGCGCAAGCCGGCCGAGCCGATGTGCGCGCCCGCTTCGCGCCGGAACATAATTTGCGAAGCATATTGGAATTGGCGGGGCTGGCGTCTCCGTCGCAAGGACAGACATGACGAAACATGGTTTCAAGGACAGTTGGGCTATTTACCGCCGACTGTTGGGTTATCTGCTGGGCTATTGGAAAATCCTGCTGCTGTCGATGCTGTCGATGACGGTGGCGGCGCTGACCGAGCCTGCTGTCGCCAAGCTGCTCAAGCCGCTGATCGATGGCGGCTTCGTCAACAAGGATCCACATGTGATCATGTGGGTACCGCTGGCGATTATCGGCATCTACCTGATACGCGGCGTGGCCGGCTTCGTCAATGAGTACACGGCCAGTTGGCTGACCGGCCATCTGGTGCAGACCTTGCGGCAGCAGATGTTCGCCAAGCTGGTGCGTCTGCCGGCGCATTATTATGACGAGAACCAGACCGGCCGGCTGATGTCCCGCATCACCAATGATGTCAATCAGGTGACCGAGGCCGGTTTCAATGTGATTACCGTCACGGTGCGCGATGGCGTGACGGCGCTGGCCATGCTGGGCTTGATGCTGACGACGGACTGGCAACTGACGCTGATCTGTCTGGTGGTGTTGCCGGCGGTAACCTACTGCATGAAGCTGGTGGGGCAGCGCTTGCGCGGCTTGGCGCGCCAGAATCAGCAGCATATGGCGCAGATGACCCAGGTGTTGGCGGAGAGCATTCAGTGCCAGCGCGCCATCAAAGTGTATGGCGGCGATCAGCGCGAGATGGCGCGCTTCGACCATACGGCGGGATCGGTGCGGCGCAATCAGATCAAGCAAACCGCGGCCAGCGCCGCCAATACCGGCGTCACCCAATTGATGATCGCCTGCGCGCTGGCGGCTATCTTGTACTTTGCCGGACTGCGGGCACAGCATGGCGCCCTGACGGCCGGCGACTTCATGGTGTTCCTGACGGCCATGCTGGGCCTGTTCGCCCCGGTCAAGCGGATTTCCAGCGTATCGCAGGCGCTGCAGCGCGGCTTGGCGGCGGCGGAGTCGGTGTTCGCCTTCATCGATGAGCCGGGCGAGCCGGATCATGGCTCCCATGCCTTGCCTGTGATTCGCGGCCAGCTGAGTTTCGATGCGGTCAATTTCACTTACGCCAATGCGGATAGTCCGGCGCTATATGGCATCGACCTGGCGATTCAGCCGGGCGAAACGGTGGCGCTGGTCGGGACGTCCGGCAGCGGCAAAACCACGCTGGCGAGTCTGGTGCCGCGGTTCTACGAGCCGTCTGCCGGCCGTTTGCTGTTGGATGGCGTGGCGCTGACCGATATTCCGCTGCGGCAGCTGCGGGAGCATATTGCCCTGGTCAGCCAGCAGGTGGAGCTGTTCAACGATACCGTGGCGGCCAATATCGCTTACGGCAAAGAGAATGCTTCGCGCGAAGCTATCATCGAGGCCGCGCGCGCCGCCAATGCCCTGGAGTTCATCGAAGCCTTGCCGGAAGGCCTGGACACCATCATCGGCGAGAATGGCACGCGTTTGTCAGGCGGCCAGCGCCAGCGGCTGGCGATTGCCCGCGCCTTGCTGAAGAATGCGCCGCTGCTGATTCTGGACGAGGCGACTTCGGCCTTGGATACCCAGTCGGAACGGCTGGTGCAGGCGGCCTTGGAAAATCTGATGCAAAACCGCACCACCATCGTCATCGCCCACCGGTTGTCCACCATTGAAAACGCCGATCGCATCGTCGTGATGCATCAGGGCCGGTTGGCCGAGCAGGGGCGGCATGACGAGCTGCTGGCCAAGGGCGGTTTGTATGCCAAGCTGTACAGCCTGCAGTTCAGCGAGCCGCAGCCGGAGTAGCGTGAGAAGCGCGTGAAATGACAAAGGGCCGCGTCTGCGGCCCTTTTGCTTGCCAACCAGACAAGGCTTACATCTTGGCAAACAATGGTTCCTGCGGCGCCAGTTCGCGGCCGTTTTCCTGGATGGTGCGCCAAACCGGTTGGCCTTGCACCTGCGCCTGCACGTCCCGCGCCAGCATCACGTAGGCTTCGCTGTCGCGGGCGCTGGAGTAGGCGCGCAGCAGGGTCACCTTGGCGTGGAGATTGTTGGGATCGTCGCGCAGCGAATCCTTGAGCACGCGCACAGCTTCCCGGGTGCGGCCATAGGCCAGATACACTTCGGCTTCCCCTATTGGATCAATGCCGCGGCGCGCGGGTTTGACGTAACGAAGACGGCGCCAGAAATGGCGCAGCGTATAGTAGACGAGCATCAGGGCCAAGCTGCAGGCCAATGCCGAAAAGACATCCATTTTGTTTCTCCCCCTCGTGGTACAACATCTTATGTAGTCTGTTGATTATTCTGATGAGGAGGGCGGCGCGCAATCCGTATTATTTCGTAGCCGCCCGGACAGCCTGGAAAATCAGCTGTTTGCCCGCAGGACGCGATCCAGCAATGAGGCATCCAGACCCGGTTGTATCACAGCCTGGCCCAGTTTGCGCAATAAGATGAAGCGTATGGTGCCGGACTCCACTTTTTTGTCGTGCGCCATCAACTGCAGCCACTGCTCCAGCGGCATCTTGGGAGCTTGTGTAGGCAGGCCGGCCGCTGCCACCAGCCGGCGCACGCGTTCTACGTCTTCCTGAGCGATCCAGCCCAGCTGGGCCGAGGCCGCGGCGGCCAGCACCATGCCGGCGGCGACGGCCTCGCCGTGCAGCCAAGCGCCGTAACCCAGTCCGGCCTCGATGGCGTGGCCGAAGGTATGGCCCAGGTTCAGCAGCGCGCGCACGCCGTGTTCTTTCTCATCCTCGCCGACGATGGCGGCCTTCATCTCGCAGCTGCGCTTCACCGCATATTGCAGCGCGGCCCCGTCTCGGGCGCGCAGCGCCGGCATATTGGTTTCCAGCCAGGCCAGGAAGTCGGCGTCGCCCAACAGGCCGTATTTGATGACTTCGGCCAGGCCGGCCGACAACTCGCGGTCTGGCAGCGTGGCCAGCAGGTCCATGTCGGCGATCACCGCCTGCGGCTGATAGAAGGCGCCTATCATGTTCTTGCCCTGCGGATGGTTGATCGCGGTCTTGCCGCCGACCGACGAGTCCACCTGGGCCAGCAGGGTGGTGGGAATCTGGATGAAAGGCGCGCCGCGCTGGTAGCAGGCGGCGGCAAAGCCGGTCATGTCGCCGATCACGCCGCCGCCCAGGGCGATCAGCGTGGTCTTGCGTTCGGCGTTGCCGGACAGCAAGGCGTCGAAGATGCGGTTAAGCGTCCGCCAATCCTTATGCGCCTCGCCGTCCGGCAGCACCACGCTCAGGCAGCTCACGCCGCGCGCCTCCAGCGCCGCTTGCAGGCGGTCGAGGTAGAGCGGGGCGACGGTTTCGTTGCTGACGATGGCCGCTTTGGGAATGGGCAGATGAGGAAGCAAGAGATCGACCTGTTCCAGCAGTCCGTGGCCAATGTGTATCGGATATCGGGTATCGGGCAGGATCAGGTCGAGGGTGATCACTCTGAGCTTCCTTGTCGGGGATGTTGGTAGACGTACAGCTGTTCGATCAGATGGCTGACCAACAGATTGACGTTTTGTTGTGTGGTGTCGACCACGATGTCGGCAATCTCGCGGTACAGCGGATCGCGCTCGTTGAACAGGCTTTCCAGCTTGCCGCGCGGGTCGGCGATCTGCAGCAGCGGGCGGTTCTTGTCGTGCTGGGTGCGCAACAACAGGTCATCGATGGTGGCGCGCAGGTAGATCACGGTGCCATAGGAGGCCAGCACCCGACGGTTTTCCTCGCGCAGCACGGCGCCGCCGCCGGTGGCCAGCACAATGTCGCGTTGCTGGGCCAGATCGCGGATCACGCAGGATTCGCGATTGCGGAAGCGTTGTTCGCCTTCGATGTCGAAGATGGTGGCCACGCGCACGCCGGTGCGCGCTTCGATCTCCTGGTCGGAGTCGTAGAACGTCTTGCCGGTGCGGCGCGCCAAGGCGCGGCCGACGGTGGTCTTGCCCGCGCCCATCAGGCCAACCAGAAAAAAATTGCCTGCCAGTTTCTCCATGGCAGGCATTGTAGCCGATAGCCGCCGGCTCTGTCTCGTAGCCGGCGGGGCGGTTTGGTCGGTCTCAGTTGTTGGCGGTGATCAAGTCGTTGACCACCTTGGGCGTGATGAAGATCAGCAGCTCGCTGCGCTTGTCTATCTTCTGCGTGCTGCGGAACAAGGCGCCCAGCAAGGGGATGTCGCCAAGCAGCGGCACCTTGTTGACCACGTCATTCAGCTGCTGCTGGTAGATGCCGCCGATCACCACGGTGCCGCCGTTGTCGACCAGCACCTGGGTGACGATTTTTTCGGTATTCAGCGATGGCGTGCCGTTGACCGTTTGCTGGAAGTTGGCGGAGTCCTTGTTGACGGTGATTTCCATCAATACGCGGTTGTCCGGCGTGATCTGGGGCATGACTTTCAGACTGAGCACGGCCTTTTTGAACGACACTGAAGTGGCGCCGCTGGAGCTGGCTTCCTGGTAAGGAATTTCCGTGCCCTGCTCGACGGTGGCTTCTTGCCGGTCCGCCGTCATCACGCGCGGGCTGGAGATCACTCGGCCCTTGTCCTCGGCCTGCAGTGCCTGCAGCTCCAGGCCGATGATGCCGGACTTGCCGACGCTATACAGCGCGGTTAGGGAACTGGCGGGGTTGGCGCTGATTGGCAGGTTGACGCCGGGCTTCACTGCGTAAGGCGTCTGGGTGGCGCCCTGCACCGGCGGGATGCGGCCGTTGGCGTTGGTGATGGCATTATCCAGGCCGCTGCCGCTGATCAGGCCGTCGCTGCCTATGCGTTCATAGGCCAGCCGCACGCCCAGGTCGCGTTCCCAGTTGTCGGTGGCCTCGACGATGCGCGCTTCGATCAGCACCTGTTTTACCGGGATGTCGGTCTTGCCGATGATGTCGCGGATCTTGTCGATGACCGAGCCGATATCGTTGACGATCAGCGTATTGGTTTTTGAGTCGATCAGTACGCTGCCGCGCTCGGACAGCAGGCTTTGCTTCTTGCCGGAGGTATTGTCTCCATCCAGCACTTTCTTGAAGTCGTCGGCCGAGCGGTAGCGCAGCACGAAGGTTTCGGAGCGCAGCGGTTCCAGCGTGGCCAGCTGCTGGCGCGCTTCCTGCAATTGTTTGTCGCGGGCCAGCAGCTCGTCGCGCGGGGCGATCTGGATGATGTTGCCATTGCGGCGCTGGTCCAGGCCCTTGGTCTGCAGGATCAGGTCCAGCGCTTGATCCCACGGCACATCTTTCAGGCGCAGCGTGATGTTGCCGGTCACCGAGTCGCTGGTGACGATGTTGAGGCCGGTGAATTCGGCGATCACTTGCAGCACGGTGCGCACTTCGATGTTCTGGAAGTTCAGCGACAGCTTGTCGCCCTTGTACAGTTGCTTGCCGCCGTCGGCGACCACTTGATCCGCAGTCGGACGACGCACCTCCACCACCAGCTTGCCGTCGGTCTGGTATGACGAGTAGTCCCAGTCGCCCTGCGGCTGGATCAGGATGCGGGTGTTGTTGCCGAGGTTGCTGGCGTCCACTTTGGCCACCGGGGTGCCGAAGTCGGTGACGTCCAGCCGGCGGACCTGCTGGCGCGGCAGCGTCGCGCCGATGATGTCCACCGCCAGGTTCTTGCCGTCGCGGCGGATGTCCACCGGCGTATTGGCGTTGGGCAGGGTCAGCTCGACCCGGCCCTCGCCGTTTTTGCCGCGGCGGAAGTCCAGGGCCGCAGGTTTGCCGGCGGCGGCCAGCTGTTCGGTGGCCTGTTGCGCGGCATTGAGCGGCGAGGTTTGTTCGGTTGGCGTGGCGCCCTGGTTCGGCGACATCGAGCCATCCAGCGTGAGCAGCAGCTTGTTGCCCTGGATTTGGCTGCGGTAGGCGGCGAGCCGGCCCAGATTCAGGATCAAGCGGGAACGGCCGGTGGCCTCCACCGCGACGGCGGATTTCAGCAAGGGGCCGTCCACATTGATGGCCGGGCTGGCCAGCTTGACGGCGGTATCGGCGAAGTCCAGCGCGATGCGCGGCGGATTGGACATGGAGAAGCTGTTTGGCTTTACCGCCGGACCATCAAAGGTGATCTGCACCGTTTGCAGATTGCCGTCTATTTTTCCCGTGTCTATCGCGGTGATGGCCGGCCCGGCCAGTGCGTGCACGGCCGCCAGACTCATCGCCAGTCCCCCCAGCAGTGCGATGGATAGCTTATTCATTTATTCTGCCCTTGTTCTTCCAGGTACAGGTTGCTTTCGCGCTGTACCCATTCTCCATTTAGGTCTTCAACGGTCTCGGCCAGCTTGACGCCGGCATCGTCGATGGCGGTGACTTTGCCGTAATTGGTGCCGACATAATTGCCAGGTTGGATGCGGTAGACCGTGCCTTCCGGCGTGCGGATCAATGCATAGATTTTGCTGCCTTGGCGTATGGTCCCCACCATCGCCAGCTTGTCCATGTCATAGTTTTCCAGCGCCTCGCGTGGTCGCTTCATGTCCGGCGCATTGGCGGAATTCTGGCTCTTGCCGGCCTGCAGTTTCTGCGGATTGAACGGGTCCAGCAGATCAAAAGCCTGGTAACTGAACGGTTTGTAGGCCTGTACCTGCGGCAGCGGCTCGATCTGGCCGCGCAGGCCCTGGCTGCTGGAGACGATCCAGGCCTGAAGGTCGTCATTGCCGGCGTTGCCGCAGCCGCACAGTAGCAGAGCGGGCAGGAGGAGGGTGAATCGGTTCTTCATCGCGGCGGCCCTTTACTTAGCGGCCTGGGCTGCCGGCACGCCCATGCGCTCGCCTGGCTCCAGCGCGCGATAGGTGCGCGCCGTGGCGTCCATCGTCAGCCGGTTGCCGTTGCCGGGGGTGAGGTTGATGTCGCTGATGGTGACGATGCGCGACAGCTGCGCCACGTCGTTGACGAAGGCGGCCAGATCGTTGTAAGTGCCGGTCAAACGGATGGTGATGGGCACTTCGGCCATTTCCGTGGAGCGGATTTCGGTGCCGGGTTTGAACAGATCGAACTGCAGCCCGCGGCCGATGCCGGCCTGGTTGATTTCCGTCAGCAGCGTGTCCATGTCCGACTTGGTGGGCAATTGCTTCAGCAGCGCGCCGAAGGAGGCGTCGATTTCCTTCAGCTGCTGTTCCAGCGCGTCCAGGTTGACCGCCTGCCGTTTTTTGTCGATGAAGGTCTGCTTCAGTTGTTCTTCCTGTTGCTTGGCCTGTTGCAATTGATCCAACTGCTCGCCCAGCACGAAGAAGTAGCCCAGGCCCAGCAGCATCAGCAGCATCACGGCCAGCGCCAAGCCTTGCGCCTGCAGCGGCCAGTTGGGCATGTCCTTGGGGTCGAGGGCGCGTAGTTCGTCCAGCGTCATGGCTTGGCTCCGGATGGATTGGTATTTTTCAACTGCGTATCCGGCGGCGCTTGGCGCAGCGTGGCGTTCAGGGTGAAGGCGTTGGCCCGCTGGTTGTTGGCGATGGTGGCGGTGACCTCAACCAGCACTGGCGATTCGAAGGTTTCCGACTGGCCCAGCTGGCGCATGAAGTTGGACACCCGCGCGCCGGACTGGGCGAGTCCGGTCAGCGTCACTTGGTTGCCGGTTTGCTTGAAGGAGCGCAGATAGATGCCGTCCGGCGTTTGCCGCACCAGTTGGTCGAACAGGTGCACCGCGCCGTTGCGGCCTTCCTGTAGCCGTTCCACCAGCTGCTTGCGCGCCAGCAGGTCGTCGCGCTGCTTCTTCAGCTTGCCGATGTCCTTGATCTGCCGGTCCAGCTTGCCGATTTCGGCTTGCAGAAACTGGTTGCGCCGCTGCTGGTCCGCCTGAATATGCTCCAGCACCAGATAGGCCACGCCCAGCAGCAAGACCGCGGCGGCGATGGTCGCGCCGGTCAGCAACTGGAAACGCAGGCGATGCGCCGCTTTTTTCTGTTCGCGGTGAGGGAGGAGGTTGATCCGTATCATTCAGTCGAACCTCCTGAGCGCCAGGCCGCTGGCGATCAGCAGCGACGGTGCGTCCATCAGCAATTCCTTCAGTCGGATGGAGCCGGACTGTACCATGGTGGTGAAAGGGTTGGCGATCATGGTGCTGATCTGGGTGCGGCCGGCCACGGCGTCGTCCAGGCCGGGCAGCATGCTGCAGCCGCCGGCCAGCAGAATGTAGTCCACGCGCAGATATTGCGACACGCTGACCGTGGTGTAGAAGAACTGCAGCGCGCGCTGGATTTCCTGCGCCAGCGAGTCGATGAAGGGATGCATCAGCTCCGATTCATAGCCGTCCGGCAGCGCCATGCTGCGCTTGCTGGCCTCGGCCTCCTCGAAGCTGATGTTGTAGCGGCGCTGGATGTCGCGCGTCAGTTGATGGCCGCCGAACATCTGCTCGCGATAATAGATTTGCTGCCCGTTGCGGATGATGTTGCAGTGGATGCGCGTGGCGCCGATATCGAACAGGGCGAAGGTCTGGTTCATGCCGTGGTCCGGCAACTGCTGCTGGATCTGCTCGAACGCGGTCATCATCGCAAACGACTCCACATCCACCACCTGCGGCCGCAGGCCCGCCATTTCCACCACCGCGACGCGCTCTTCCACCTTCTCCTTGCGCGCCGCGCACAGCAGGACTTCCATGTCGTCGATGCTGGATGGCGATGGCCCCAGCACCTGGTGGTCCAGATTCACTTCCTCCAGCGGGAAAGGAATGATCTGGTGGGCCTCGTTCTCGATGATCTCGTCCATGTCATCGATCTGGCTCACCGGCACTAGGATCTTTTTGTAGATGGCCATCGGCGTAGGGATGGCGATGGCCACATTGCGGACCGGGCTGTCCAGCCGTTTCCAGGCGCGGCGTATGGTTTCGGCGATGCCTTCGATTTCCACCAGATTGCCGTCGTTGACGGCTTCCTTGGGCAGCGGTTCGATCACGTACCGCTCCACCTGGCAGTTTCTGCCGTTGCGCGACAGCTCCACCAGCTTGATGGCCGTGTTGCTGATGTCCAGCCCCAGCCGCGGCGAATTGTGGGCTTTTCCCAGTCCCAGCTGTTCGAGCCAGGGCAGCTCGAGCTTCAGTTTTTCGAATAACATCTTCGCCTCAATCCGCTTCTCTGCAACAGAATTTCGAACTGTTGCCGCCATTGTTTGTCTTGTTGGCATTCACAAGACGTTATAATCCGCTTTCCAATGAAAGCCCATCGTATATATGCTCAGACGATTTCTTGCAATCATGGCGGGTGTTTTTCTAGGCGGTGTGGTATTGCTGGCGGGCGCCGCAGCAATTGCCGTCATCATAACCTACCCCCGCTTGCAAAGCCTTGATGTAATCACGGATTACCGTCCGAAAATCCCGCTACGCGTGTATTCCGCCGACAGCCAGCTGCTGGGCGAGTTCGGCGAGGAGCGGCGGTCGTTTTCCCGCATCCACGAAGTTCCGCAGCTGATGAAGCAGGCCGTGCTGGCTGCGGAAGATGAACGATTCTACCAGCACAGCGGCATCGATTACCTAGGCATCCTGCGCGCGGCGGTCGGCAATATCGTGTCCGGCCATACGCGATCCGGCGCCAGCACCATCACCATGCAGGTGGCGCGCAATTTCTTCCTGTCCAGCGAGAAGACCTTCACCCGCAAGTTCAACGAAGCGCTGCTGGCGTTCAAGATCGAGCACACGCTGAGCAAGGACCAGATTCTGGAGCTGTATTTCAACCAGATCTATCTGGGCCAGCGCGCCTATGGTTTCGGCGCGGCCGCTCAGGCTTATTACGGCAAGTCGCTGAATGAGCTCAGCATCGCCCAGATGGCGATGCTGGCCGGCCTGCCCAAGGCGCCGTCAGCCTACAACCCGGTGGTCAACCCCGACCGCGCCAAGCTGCGCCAGCAATACGTGCTGCGCCGCATGCGCGAGCTCAACTTCATCACCGAAGACCAGTACCAGCAGGCGCTGAACGAGCCGCTGAAGCTGGCCAGCCAGGCAGCCGATACCAGCCAGCCCGGCCAGTATGTTGCGGAAATGGTACGCCAGGCCATGTACGAGCGGTACAAGGAAGCCGCGTACACCGAAGGCTTCAAGGTGTACACCACCATCGACAGCCGCCACCAGCAGTGGGCGTATGACGCGCTGCGCGCCGGCCTGACCGATTACGACCGCAAGACCGGCTACCGCGGCCCGGAAAGCTATCTGGACCTGCCCTCCGGTAGCGGCGAAGATCTGACCGAAGCGCTGGACGAGGCGATGGGCGATCTGCGCGACAGCGGCGACATGCTGCCGGCCATCGTGCTGTCGGCCAGCCCGAGCGAGGTGCAGGCCTATATGCGCGGCGGCAAGACCGCGGTGATCAAGGGCGCGGGGCTGGATTTCGCCCGTCGCGGCCTGAGCGCCAAGGCTTCCGCGCAGCAGCAGATCCGCCGCGGCGCGGTGATCCGCGTCCAGGCCAATCCCAAGGGTTACTGGGAAATCGTGCAGATGCCGGAAGTGGAAGGCGCCTTCGTGTCGCTGGATACCCGCACCGGCGCCATCAAGTCGCTGGTGGGCGGCTTCGATTTCAACCGCCGCAGCTTCAATCACGTGACCCAGGCCTGGCGTCAGCCCGGCTCCTCGTTCAAGCCGTTCATCTACTCGGCCGGCATCGAACGCGGCATCACGCCGTCCACCATGATCAACGACGCCCCGCTGTCGGTGCCCGGCGTCAACGGCCAGATGTGGGAGCCGAAGAACGATGATGGCAAATTCTCCGGCTTGATCACACTTCGCCAAGGTCTGACTCGCTCCAAGAACCTGGTGTCGGTGCGCGTGTTGATGGCCATCGGCACGGATTACGCCCAGCAGTACATCCAGCGCTTCGGCTTCTCGCCCAAGCAGCATCCGGCTTATCTGCCGATGGCGCTGGGCGCCGGCTCGGTGACGCCGCTGCAGATGGCGGAGGGGTATTCCGTGTTCGCCAACGGCGGCTACCGCACCAAGGCCTACTTCATCGACCGCATCGAAGACCAGTCCGGCCGCGTGCTGGCCAAGACCGTGCCCACCGTGGCCGGCCAGAACGCGCAGCAGGCGATCGATCCGCGCAACGCCTTCATCATGCGCTCGATGATGGGCGACGTGGTGCGCTACGGCACCGGCTTCCGCGCGATGAGCCTGGGCCGCAGCGATCTGGGCGGCAAGACTGGCACCACCTCGGATTGGAAGGACGCCTGGTTCGTCGGCTTCAATCCCAATCTGGTGGCCGCCACCTGGGTGGGCTTCGACCAGCCGCGCTCGCTGGGCCGCTACGGCTACGGCGGCACCGCCGCGCTGCCCATCTGGATCAACTACATGGGCAATGCCTTGAAGGGCCAGCCGGAAGTGGAGCTACCGGTGCCGCAGGGCATCGTGGTGAAACCGGGCGCCGGCCAGCGCGGCGGCGACGAGTATTACTACGAAGAATTCCAGAAGACCAATCCGGAACTGCGCATCGACAATAGCGGCTCCGTGCCGGGCGGCGACGTCGACGCCAGCGCGCCGGTGGACGACGGCAGCAAGCCGGCCGCGCAGGACGCGGTGGAGAACGTCAAAGACCAGCTGTTCTGATCGGTTTCCGGTCCATGCGCCAGCCCCGACGGCACCCGCCGCCGGGGCTTTTTTGTGCGTGCCGGCCAAGATGGGCATAATCGAAGCATTTGGCATGGCAAGGAGGCCGCCATGAAAATCGCGCAACTGACCGATATCCACCTGTTTGCCAGCCCGCAGGGCAGGTTGATGGGCGTGGATACCTACGCGGCGCTGCGCAAGGTGCTGGCGTCGGTGCGGGAGCAGCATGCCGATGCGGTGTTCCTGACCGGCGACATCTCGCAGGACGAGTCCGAGGCGTCGTACCGGCTGTGCGCCGAGGCGCTGGCCGGCTTGGGGCTGCCGGTGCACTGGATCGCCGGCAATCACGATAAGCCGGCTACGGCCGCCCGCGTGTTCGCCGAGTACGACTTCATGCATCCGCTGGATACGCTCAGGCTGGGCGGCTGGACTTTTCTCGGCGTCGATTGCTGCGTGGCGGGGCATGACGAAGGCCGCATCGACGACGCCAGCCTGGCCGCGTTGCGGAGCAGGCTGGCGCGAGTGGACGATGGCCCGGCGGCCGTGGTGCTGCACCACCATCCGCTGGCGGTGGGCACGCCGCTGCTGGACGACTGCATGCTGATGGACGGCGGGCGGCTGTGGGCCATGCTGGCGCAAGCCGAGCGCGCCAGATTGGCGATCTGCGGCCATGTTCACGGCGATCATCGCATCGTGCGCGATGGCCGCGTGCTGGAAGTGTGCCCGGCCACCTGCTTCCAGTGGATCAAGGGCACGCGCGAGGCGGCTATCGAAAACCGCCAGGGCTACCGCCTGTTCCGTTTCCTGCGGGATCATTACGAGGCGAAAACCCTGTTCTTGTGATCAGCCGCAGGCTTGGCCGCAAGCGGGGTCAGGGTTTATAGTCTGGCATCCTGAGGCGATGCCGCCGCGACGGCATCGCCTTGATGCAAGTTCAAGGAGAGCGGATGCCTTATTTCAAGTTGACCATTGTCGCCATTTTCATTCTGTCCACTGCCTACGTGCACCTGCGCGGCCGCGTGCGGCTGGGCTTCTGGCGCCAGTTGAGCGACCACTCCACCATCATGGCGCCGATCAACTGCTTCATGTACCTGTTCTCCAAAGTGCCGCCCAAGCCCTACCTGCCGGTGGAGCGCTTCCCGGAACTGCAGGCGCTGACGGCCAACTGGGAAAAAATCCGCGAGGAAGCGGCCGCGCTGTACGACCGGGGCAACATCAAGGCCTCGGACAAATACGACGACCTGGGCTTCAACTCCTTCTTCAAAACCGGCTGGAAACGCTTTTACCTCAAGTGGTATGGCCAGGATCACGCCTCGGCCCAAGCGCTGTGCCCATACACCACCCAGCTGCTGAAGCAGTTTCCCAATATCAAGGCCGCCATGTTCACCGCCTTGCCGCCCGGCAGCCGCCTGGTGCGCCACCGCGACCCGTTTGCCGGCTCCGTGCGCTATCACCTGGGCCTGATCACGCCCAATGACGACGGCTGCTACATCGACGTGGACGGGCAGAAATACAGCTGGCGCGACGGCGAGGCGGTGATCTTCGACGAAACCTATCTGCACTACGCCGAAAACACCACGGACCAGAACCGCATCATCCTGTTCTGCGATATCGAACGCCCCATGTGGTTCGCCCCAGCGCGCTGGATCAACCGCATCGTCAGCCGCGTGCTGGTGGGCGCGGCCAATTCCCCCAATCAGGAAGGCGACCGCACCGGCGGCCTCAACCGCGCCTTCCGCTACATCCAGCAAGTGCGCCTGTTCGGCAAGAAGATCAAGGCGCAGAGCCGCTTCACCTACTACCTGCTCAAATGGCTGCTGCTGGGCGGCCCCATCGTCCTATGGCTGTTCTGGGGCGCATGGCGCTGAGGCTGCCGTGCAGGCATTGAAAAACCGCATGTCGAGAGGCATGCGGTTTTTTGTTGCTCACACAGCTCGCCACGTTTTTATCGACCAGCACGATTTTTCTATTAAAAACAGTAACTAAGAAATGCAGTGGCTTATGAAGCCGGACAACAATGGACGGTTTTGGATCGGCTGGGAATTTTTGTTGACGGATTTAGGCGGGAAAGGGCGGGAAAGTCGCCAAGTGGGATTCATGCGAAATGGGGACTGCATGCGCAAGGCGCATGAAAACGCATGAATCGCGGCAGCAGAAAAACAACGCGCCAGGCCATACAGTGCGGGCCTAGCGCGGGTTCATGCAGGTGCATGATTCGCGGCACATGAAGCGTGGGGGCGAGGTGGGGCTTCGATAGCGCGCGCAGGGGGATAGATGCATGATTGAGCAGGGAATACTACTCTTTCGAGTATTTATTAGTCATCAAGTGTTTTTTTATATATGTAGTGGCAAGAACTGCAAAGACCATCGTTGTCTTGATCATCAATCGTTAGGCCTGTGCCACAGATTTCACACTCTGTGTAGTCTAATTCTTGTTCGCATGCTACACAGCGGCCTTCCATATTGATGAATGTTTTTTTGCTACAGTGAGGGCATTGTTCATATAAATAATCGCCGCCATCTTTAACCGATATATATTCTTCTACAGAAAGATGCTCTTCGATACACTCCTCGATTACATCAGTGAATTGAAACTCATAGTTGCATGATTTACATATCAAATGTATATCCGGATATTCGTCATCTTGGTCGGGTGCTTGGATGAGAGCTGATTTGCATTCCGGGCACCGCAAGTATTTGATAGAGCTTTCTACTGACTCATATTTCCAAGTAATTTTTTCAATGGACTCTTTGCAGTCTCTGACTTCTGCTTCATACACATCACTCACTGTTAGCAGCGTTTCCCAGCAATCTTGACCGATCAGTTCAGCTGGGTCTTCTTGTAACTCCGTATTTAGGAAATCGCGTATTAGCAAAAATGATTTGGCAATAATTTCTCGGATGGCATCTGCTGTTTTTCAGTGTAGTAATGTTCTAGATCATTTCTCACTTTTTTTATATCATCAAACCTTCGCCAATCTGTGTTTACGTTTAAGTTTGAGAATCGTTCTTTAATATTTTGGACGTCAACGGTTTTGTGCCCTTTCCCTTTAAATATGATTTCCCCATTTTCGTTGACTGTTGGGTGGATGTTTTGCTTTATTAAGAGTTCTTTGTCATAATCCGGCGATGGGCGGCAAAGTTTCTCTTTGTAAAGTAATAGTAGGCCGGCAAATATATTGCGAACTGCGGAGGCACTTTTACGTGCATCTGTTCTCTCGTAGTCTTCAACGCCGGTCTGGATGGATTCAATTGCATTTTTTAATATTGACATGACGGGCCCTCTTTTAAGTTTTGAATTTTTTTGATGCTATGCCGTCTGGTTTGTTAAAAAAATAGCCCACCACGGCATCATCTTCTTTCGATCCTCCATGTACTCAGCTCGGTTGTAGGCTGCTCTGACCTTGTTGGTTTCAATATGTGATAACTGTCGCTCAATAGCATCCGGGTTGAAGCCTTCTTCGTTCAAGATAGTCGATGCTGTCGAGCGGAAGCCGTGGACATCGGCTTTGCCTCTGAAGCCCATGCTGTGAAGCGCGCGGCGCAGGGTTTCTGGCGACATCGGCCGGCGTGGGCTGTTGCGGTTGGGGAAGATGTGTTCGCGGCCGCTGTTGATGGCGTGGAGCTGGCGCAGCACTTCCAGAGATTGCTTGGATAGCGGGACGAGATGGGGAGGCGCGGTTTTCTTGGATTTCTCCGGCAGCTTGCGATGTTCCGGTGGGATGGTCCACAGCGCCTTGTCGAAGTCGATTTCCTCCCACCTGGCCATGGCCATTTCTCCGACGCGGGTGAAGGTCAGCAGCATCAGCTTCATCATCAGCTTGGTTTGCACGCTACCGTCGTACTTCTCCAGCGCTTCCAGAAAGGCGGGGATATCCTCGCGCATTAGCGCCTTGCGCGGGGTGGATTGCTGGCTCTTGAGGGCGTCAGTCAGCGGCGCGGCCGGGTCGCTATCGCAGCGGCCGGTCAGGATGGCCAGGCGGAACACGGCTGAGCAGCGTTGCCGCAGGCGCTTGGTGGTGTCGATGTTCCCGGCGCTCTCCACCTTGCGCAACACTTCCAGCAGCTCCAGTGGGCGAATCTCGTGGATTGGCCTGTCCCCGATGTAGGGGAAGATGTGGGTCTTCATGGCGGACAAGACGCGCTCACTGTGGGCGCGGGACCATTCGTGGCTTTCTCTTGCATGCCACTCCAGCGCGATGGCTTCAAATTTGTTGGCCGTCGCTGCCTGCTTCAGCATTCATTCCAGCTTGCGCTGTTCACTTGGGTCTTCGCCATTGGCCAGCCGCCGGCGGGCGTCGTCTCGCTTCTGACGGGCCTCCTTCAGTGTGGTCTCGGGGTAGACGCCCAGGGCCAGGCGTTTTTCCTTGTCATTGAAGCGGTACTTCAGCCGCCAGTATTTGGAGCCATTGGGCATGACTTCCAGGTACATGCCTTTTTCGTCGGATAGGCGAAGCGGCTTGCCGTCCTCTCTTGGTTTGGCCGTCTTGCAGGCGGTATCGGTCAGGGGCATGGAGCTGTTCTCGGGTGCATTTGGGGGCATCAAAAAGTGCCCCCTTTGTCGATGCCCCCAAGTATGCCCCCATGTGCGCCAGGCTTTCAATGGAACTATTTGGACGGTTTCGGACGTTAAAAAACCCGCAAAGCCTTATCTGGTGCGGGTTTTATGGACTTTCTCGGACTGCTTTGGAAGTGTGGGTGGCCCGACAGGAATCGAACCTGTAACTGCCCCTTAGGAGGGGGCCGTTATATCCATTTAACTAAACACTGTGGTCTAGAAGCCCTGAAGAATATGTATGGCAAAACACGATGGGTTCTGAAGATAAGTCGAATGGCGCTACGCTTCGAATAATAATCATACTTATTCTCACTCTACCATCAAGCGATAGAATGGCTCTTGTCGTAAAGTTTGGCTCTGCATTTCGCTACCATCACGCTGGCTTCTAAATTCATTGCGATAACTGATATATTTCCAATTTTCAGGACGGATGTCTGAGTCAGGATGCTGCCCTGGATTAACCCCGTTTTCAGATAGTTTGGATTCCAAGCACTCAACAAATAGCCGTGTCTTATGGAGTGATGGTGCACTGTATTGCGAATTTTCCTGGTCCGGTTTTACATACAAAGTGAACTGAGCACCCGCGCCCACGCGGGACTTGTGATCGACACGTTCCATGTCGGTCACTTTCCATTTGTCAATTGGACTGTCCTCTGAAAACAGCATTGCGGACAGCGCATTGAATGCTTTGGGTACTTGGTCTCCCTGCACACTGATGTGGAACTTGTCTCCAGCAAACTCACCCTTGCACTGAGGATTTTCTCGACGTGCGTGCATGAAAACATCACCTCCATGGTTTTCCAGCTGAAAACCATGGCTCATGGCAAAAAAGCCACTCTGACGCATCCCTGAGTAATCTGGTGTATCCAGTGCCTCTTTGAAGTGCGAAATCGGCATCTGTTTCATTTGATTGTGTAGGGTGCTGAGATTGGTTTGTAGGCTCTCATTCGTAGAGGGCTTCTGCAGTTTCTCATCAGGGCGCCCCATATTCAAGGCAAGGAGAGGGAGTTTTAAACCGACTCGGTTGATAGGCATGACAAATGTGCTCCACAAGGCAGGTGTAGCCATGATTTCAAAGGAAAATGCAGCCTGCTTGCAAAAAACGATCATTTGCTTGAGGGGTGTTCGGGCGCTGCTGGAGCGGCGCACTCGAAATGGGTTGTCTAAATATGATAAAGCCCGCTTGTGCGGGCTTTAGTTTGGCGCTTCCGACAGGAATCGAACCTGTATCTGCCGCTTAGGAGGCGGCCGTTCTATCCGTTGAACTACGGCAGCAGTGCTATAAAAGTGCTACGCACTATTTTTTGTCTCCTGCAAGTTATTGAATTAACTGGAAAATGCAAGTAAGTCAATCCATTTAACTACGGAGACGCTTGAGAAACTTGGGCGCGCTTAGGCGCTGCGGTCCACCGACAGGCGGGCCAGCTCGATCAGGGCCTGGCAGGTTTCCGATTCGGGAATGTTCTGCAAGGAGGCAATGGCCTGTTCGGCCATTTTCACGGCTTCATTCTTGGCATATTCCAGCGCGCCGCAGGATTGTACCGCATTCAAAACGTCGTGGAAACGGTCGCGGTTGGCGTGTTCCAGCGCTTCGCGCACCAGCGTGGCCGCCTCCGGGCTGCCATTGCGCATGGTGTAGATCAGGGGCAGCGTCGGCTTGCCTTCGGCCAGGTCGTCGCCCAGGCTCTTGCCTATGGTCTCGGCGTCGCCGCTGTAGTCCAGCACGTCGTCGATGATCTGGAAGGCGGTGCCCAGGTACATGCCGTAGTCGGCCATGGCCTGCACCTGTTCCGGCGCGGCGCCGGAGATCAGCGCGCCCACGCGGGCGGCGGCTTCAAACAGCTTGGCCGTCTTGTACTGGATCACCTTCAGGTAATCGTCCTCGCTGACGTCGGTGTTGCCGATGTTCAAGAGTTGCAGCACTTCGCCTTCGGCGATGATGTTGGTGGCTTCGGCCATCACTTCCAGGATGTCCATGCTGCGCGTGGTCACCATCATCTGGAAGGCGCGGGTGTAGAGGAAGTCGCCCACCAGAACGCTGGCGGCGTTGCCGAACAGCGCATTGGCGGTTTTGCGGCCGCGGCGCAGGTCGGACTCGTCCACCACATCGTCGTGCAGCAGCGTGGCGGTGTGGATGAACTCTATCATCGCGGCGAGTTCAAACAGGTGCGCGCCCTGGTAGCCCAGCGCGCGGCCCGACAGCAGGGTCAACGCCGGGCGCAGGCGCTTGCCGCCGGCGGAGATGATGTATTCCGCCACTTGGCGGATCAGTACGACATCAGAGTGCAGACGGTCGCGGATGACGCGATCTACGGTCTGCATGTCAGCGGCTATCAGGGTTCGGAAAAGCGGGGTGGACACGTTTTCAACCAGTTTAATCGTTGCGATGGGTACGCCAAAGTGCGGAATCTTACCAGAAAAGCCCCCGCAGCCGCCATGCCGCCGTGTTCGCCGCATAAGTCGATGAAATTATTGACAAGTTGAGGGCGGGCACGTATAGTCTCGCGTTCCCTTGCGCATCAGGTGCGGGGATTCAATATTCAGGAGCTCATGCGAATGTATGCGGTCATAAAAACCGGCGGCAAGCAGTACAAGGTTGCCATCGGTGAAAAACTTAAAGTAGAACAGATACCTGCAGACATCGACAGCCAGATCGTACTTGAAGAAGTGCTGATGATTGCTGACGGTGAACAGGTTGTTGTAGGCGCCCCGCTGGTAGCCGGTGCCACCGTCAAGGCTACCGTAGTTGCCCACGGTCGTGGCGACAAGATCCGCATCTTCAAGATGCGTCGTCGTAAGCACTACCAGAAGCATCAGGGTCATCGTCAGAACTTCACCGAAATCCGCATCGACGCGATTTCGAAGTAAGGATAAACAGTCATGGCACACAAAAAAGCAGGCGGTAGCTCCCGCAACGGTCGTGACTCCGAAGCCAAACGCTTGGGCGTTAAGGTTTACGGCAGCGAACTGATTCCGGCAGGTTCCATCATCGTGCGTCAGCGCGGCACCAAGTTCCACGCTGGCGAAAACGTCGGCCAGGGCAAGGACCACACCCTGTATGCGAAGGTTGATGGCTACGTTGAATTCACCGTTAAGGGCGCGCATCAGCGCAAGACCGTTAACGTGGTTCCGTACACCGGCGTAGACGGCGAATAATTTTCGCTTTCTGGCACCCGAGAAAGCCCTATCCTTCGATAGGGCTTTTTTCATACCCGAGGGGCAAGGCGTGAGGGTTG
The DNA here is from genome assembly GCF_002902845.1 of Chromobacterium sinusclupearum. GTDB lineage: Bacteria > Pseudomonadota > Gammaproteobacteria > Burkholderiales > Chromobacteriaceae > Chromobacterium > Chromobacterium sinusclupearum. Next base: position 109,674 of record NZ_PPTF01000073.1, on the reverse strand, counting down.
GATGGCTCCAATCCTGACGCCTGACTCCTCGCTAGACAGAGGTTTTGAGCAATGAAATTCATCGATGAAGCCCGGATTGAAGTGATGGCCGGACGCGGCGGCAATGGCGTCGCCAGCTTCCGCCGCGAAAAATTCGTGCCGTTTGGCGGCCCGGATGGCGGCGACGGCGGCAAGGGCGGCAGCGTGTACGCGGTGGCCGACGAGAACGTCAACACCCTGGTGGAGTTCCGCTTCGTCAAGAAATACCTGGCGCAGCACGGCGAGCGCGGCCGCGGCGCGGATTGCTACGGCAAGGGCGGCGACGATATCGAACTGAAGATGCCGGTAGGCACCGTGATCACCGACCACGACACCGGCGAGCTGGTGGCCGACCTGACGCATCACGGCCAGCGCGTCATGATCGCCAAGGGCGGCAAGGGCGGCCTGGGCAACATCCACTTCAAGTCGTCCACCAACCGCGCGCCGCGCCAGTGCACGCCGGGCGAGGATGGCGAGCAGCGCACCTTGAAGCTGGAGCTGAAGGTATTGGCCGATGTGGGCCTGCTGGGCATGCCCAACGCCGGCAAGTCCACCTTCATCCGCGCGGTATCCGCCGCGCGTCCCAAGGTGGCGGATTATCCGTTCACCACGCTGCACCCCAATCTGGGCGTGGTGCGGATGGACGATACCCGCAGCTTCGTGATCGCCGACATTCCGGGCCTGATCGAAGGCGCGGCCGAAGGCGCCGGCCTGGGCCACCGCTTCCTGAAGCACTTGCAGCGCACCGGCTTGCTGCTGCACGTGGTGGACATCGCGCCGTTTGACCCGAATGTGGACCCGGTGCGCGAGGCGCGCGCCATCGTCGACGAACTGAAGAAGTACGACGAGGAGCTGTACAGCAAGCCGCGCTGGCTGGTGCTCAACAAGGTGGACATGCTGCCGGAGGACGAACGCGAGCTGACCGTGTCCGCCTTCCTCAACGCCTACGGCTGGCCGCAGACGCCGCCGGACGATTCCTTCGGTTTCGACATCAAGGCGCCGCGCGTGTTCACCATCTCCGCGCTGAACCACGAAGGCACCCGCGAGCTGACCTTCGCCATCATGTCCTATCTGGACGTGGTGCGCGCCGAGGCGCGCAAGGAAGCCGAGGCGCTGCAGCAGCAAGCCGCAGCCGCCAAGCAGAAGCTGATCACGCCGGAAGCGCCGACGGTAAGCGAGGGTGACGAGGTGTAACGAAAACGCAAGGTTTTCATGGTATGGAAGACGGGCTGGAGGCATATCCAGCCCGTTTTTTTATTCAATTTGGGCAAAATATGGGCTTTTGACCGATTTTCGCTCATTTTCGTCGCTTTGTTGTACACCGATCTTTTCACGCGCCGTTACTTCACAAGTCAATTGGATGTTGTATTTTGTCCTCAGGGGAAAACGCCAAGCCAGCCGCCGGTTTGAAGGGCTCCGTGGCACGGAATCTGCTTAGCTTGGCTGCATATGCCCAGTAAATGATTGCGGCATAGCAAGAAAATCCGTCTTGCTAGACAAATTGCTCTAACTATATAACATGGTGCAGCCAAGCCTTAGACCTTGAACAGACTCTTGGCCTGGCCGAATCACGAGCAGTTTGCAGTTCCGTTCCGGGCGCTGGGGTGCCTGGGTGACAAAATGCCGGCGTTCTCGCCGGTCGACGAAACAAGAGTTCGCATTGCTTTGATGAGGAGAATCGCATGAAGAAGGCACTTGCTGCGCTGGCTATCGGCCTGATGGCCGCCTCCGTGGGCGCTTACGCCAAGGACTGGAAGGAAATCCGCTTTGGCGTGGACGCCAGCTACGCGCCGTTTGAATCCAAGGCCGCCAATGGCCAGATCGTCGGCTTCGACATCGACCTGGGCAACGAGATCTGCAAACGCTTGAAGGCCAAGTGCGTGTGGGTGGAAAACGATTTCGACGGCATGATCCCGGCGCTGAAAGCCAAGAAGTTCGACGGCGTGCTGTCGTCGATGTCGATGACCGAGGCGCGCATGAAGGAAATCGCCTTCTCCGCCAAGCTGTTCAATACCCCGACCCGCATGGTGGCCAAAGCTGGTTCCGGCCTGATGCCGACGCCGGCCTCGCTGAAGGGCAAGCGCGTGGGCGTGGAACAGGGCACCATCCAGGAAGCCTACGCCAAGAAGCATTGGGCGCCGGCCGGCGTGGAAGTGGTTCCGTACCAAAACCAGACCCTGGTGCTGGCCGACCTGACCGCAGGCCGCCTGGACGCCTCGCTGCAGGATGCCGTGCAGGCCGACATGGGTTTCCTGAAGAAGCCTGAAGGCAAGGGCTTCGCCTTTGCCGGCGCCAACCTGGTTGACCCGCAAACCCTGGGCGAAGGCGCCGGCATCGGCCTGCGCAAGGAAGACACCGATCTGAAGGCCGCCATCGACAAAGCCATCGCCGGCATGCTGAAGGACGGCACTTACAAGAAGATCGAGAAGAAATACTTCACCTTCGACGTGTACGGCGGCTGATGCCGCCAGCGGGAGGGCGGCGCAGCCGCTCGCCCGACGTAGTGATGCGCCCCGCTTTGCCGGGGCGTATTGATCTGGAGGGCCGCTTTCCATTCGGCAATATAAGCTGAAGGATGCGGCCGCTCGACAAGGGGAACACAATGTTTCTGGATGGATTCGGTCCCATTATCTGGCAGGGGACCCTGGTGACGCTTGAGTTGTCGGTGCTGTCGCTGCTGCTCGCCTTCGTCATCGGCCTCTTTGGCGCGGGCGCCAAGCTGTCGCACAATCCCGTGCTGGGCGGGATTTCCACCGTGTACACCACTTTGGTGCGCGGTGTGCCCGATCTGGTGCTGATGCTGTTGATCTTCTACAGCCTGCAGATCGGCATGAACAAGATTACCGAGGCGATGCACATCGATCAGATCGACCTGGACCCGTTCGTGTCCGGCATCGTCACGCTGGGTTTCATCTACGGCGCCTATTTTACCGAGACGCTGCGCGGCGCCTTCCTGTCCGTGCCCAAGGGGCAGATCGAGGCCGGCATCGCCTATGGCATGAGCGGCTGGCAAGTGTTCCATCGCGTGCAATTCCCGCAGATGATGCGCTTTGCGCTGCCTGGCATTTCCAATAACTGGCAGGTGATGCTGAAGGCCACCGCCCTGGTGTCCATCATCGGCCTGGCCGATGTGGTGAAGGCCTCGGTGGACGCGGGCAAAAGCACCTACAAAGTGTTTTTCTTCACGCTGGTGGCCGGGGCGATCTACCTGCTGCTGACCACGCTGTCCAATTTCGTGCTGATGTGGCTGGAGCGCCGCTATTCTATGGGTGTGCGGGAGGCGGACCTATGATCGACATCATCCAGCAATTCTGGAAGACCTTTCTGTGGACCGATGGCTACCACCTGTCCGGCCTGGCTGTTACCATGTGGCTTTTGGTGCTGTCGGTAGGTTTCGGCTTCATCGCGTCGGTGCCGCTGTCGGTGGCGCGGGTGTCCAAGATCAAGTGGCTGTCGCGTCCGGTGTGGCTGTACACCTACGTGTTCCGCGGCACGCCGCTGTATGTGCAGCTGCTGTTCTTCTACAGCGGCATGTACAGCCTGGACGTGGTGCGCGAGGTGGGCTTCCTGAACCACTTCTTCCGCGAAGGCTACAACTGCACCATCCTGGCGTTTGCGCTGAACACCTGCGCCTACACCACGGAGATCTTCGCCGGCGCCATCAAGGCCACGCCGTATGGCGAGATCGAAGCCGGCCGCGCCTATGGCATGAGCAACTTCACGCTGTATCGCCGGGTCATCATTCCGTCTGCCTTGCGCCGCGCCCTGCCGGCGTACAGCAACGAAGTGATCCTGATGCTGCACGCCACCACCGTGGCCTTTACCGCCACCGTGCCGGACATCCTGAAGGTTGCGCGCGACGTCAACGCCGCCACATACGACTCCTTCAACGCGTTCGGCCTGGCCGCGCTGCTGTACCTGAGCATCACCTTTATCCTGGTCGGCTTGTTCCGCAAGGCCGAAGCGCGCTGGCTTGCTTACCTGCGCCCGACCAAGAGCTGAAACACTGGGGAATCATTTAGATGGACAAGCTGACTATCAGCAACATTCACAAGAGCTACGGCGATCACGAAGTTCTGAAAGGCATCTCGCTGAAGGCCAAGGCCGGCGACGTGATCAGCATCATCGGCTCGTCCGGTTCGGGCAAGAGCACCTTCCTGCGCTGCATCAACTTCCTGGAAAAACCGAATCAGGGCAGCATCGCGCTGAACGGCGAGGAAATCCGCCTGGCCAAGGACAAGCGCGGCGAGCTGATCCCGGCCGACCAGAAGCAGCTGCAAACCATGCGCACCAAACTGGCCATGGTGTTCCAGCACTTCAATCTGTGGGGCCACATGACGGTGCTGGAAAACGTCATCGAGGCGCCGGTGCATGTGTTGGGCCTGTCGCGCGACGAAGCCCTGGCCCGCGCCAAGAAATACCTGGCCAAAGTGGGACTGGACGAGCGCGCCCAGGCCAAGTACCCGGCCCACCTGTCCGGCGGTCAGCAGCAGCGCGTGGCCATTGCCCGAGCGCTGGCGATGGAGCCGGAAGTGATGCTGTTTGACGAGCCGACCTCGGCGCTGGACCCGGAGCTGGTGGGCGAAGTGCTGAAGGTGATGCAGGCGCTGGCCGAGGAAGGCCGCACCATGATCGTGGTGACGCACGAAATGGGCTTCGCCCGCAACGTGTCCAATCACGTGATGTTCCTGCACAAGGGGCTGGTGGAAGAGGAAGGCCATCCGGACGAGGTGTTCGGCAATACCAAGAGCGAACGGTTGAAGGCTTTCCTGTCGGGTAGTCTAAAGTAAAACTATCCCTGCCAAGGGGGAAGGAAACCCGCCGGAGTCGTCAGCCGGCGGGTTTGTTTTTGGGCGGCCCCGTCAGTTGTGGGTAACTTAAGGGTTGGGCCGAGCCTGTGGATAAGCGGGCGTTACTGCGCGGGATGCTGCGCGCGGTAATACGCCCATTCCTCGACCGTGCGGCCATCGGGCAGCTGGCACTGCGCGTATTCGTTGCCGGCGGCGTCCTTTTGCGGCAACAGTTTGCCGCCTTGCTGCACGCAGTAGACCGAGGCCGGATTGGCCATGCCAACCATGGGCGCCTGCGCCGGCGGCGTGTTTTGCGCGCAGGCGGACAGCAGCAGCGCCAGCGGCGCGATCAGGGCATAAGTGTGTTTCATTCGAATTCTCGTTTCTATCGTTGATCAGGCGGTAAGCAGCTTACCGGTTTTGTAAGCGGTGCGGCTGGCCACGCGGGCGATGCACAGGCCGGCCGTGGCGTAGGGACGGTCGCTGCTGGCGTACAGCACGCCGCCGCGCTCGGTGCAGACCTGGCTCACGCTATCGTTGACCGGATCGATCACATCAGCCACCAGGTCGCCGGGGCTGAGCTGGCTGCCTGGCTCGGCGCGGTACACCACCACGCCGGCGTGCGGCGCCAGCAGGTCTTCCGATCCGGCCAGCGGCGTGGCCGGATGGCGCAGCGGCGGCAGATGCGGCGCATCGCCGGCGATCACGCCGCGGTGCTGCAGGAAGTGCACGATGGCCTCGGCGTCCTTGGCGGCGTATTCATGGTTGACGTCCCACTCGCCGCGCAATTCCACCGTCACCGCCAGACAGGCCATGTCGATGGGCGCGGACAGCCCGGCCTGGGCGGCCAGGTCGCGCAGCTGCCACCACGGCTGGCTGCAGGCCTCGTCGAAAGGGTAGTCGCCGGAGTCTTCCGCCAGCAGGCTGGCGCACACGCCCAGATAGCGCGCCAGCGGCTCGCACTGGTCCCACAGCGGCGTGCCGGTGTACAGGTGGATGTCGGCGCGGCTGTCGCAGTGCAGGTCCAGCACGATGTCGGCGTCGCAGGCCATGCTGTGCAGGATGTGGCGCAGCGCTTGCAGCTCGGTCTGCGGCAGTTGTTTGGCCAGTTCGGCGCGCATCGCCTCGCGGATCAGCCGGGTATTGGCCTTGGCATCCGGTCCCAGTTGCTGGCGCACGGCGGCGAACACCGGCTCGGCCAGCGGCAGGTAATGGCGGTTGAAGTTCTGCCCGCTCATCAGCTCAAAGCGGCCCATCAGCCGGCCGTGCTGGTTCTGGTTCAGGCCGATGGGGTTGGCCATAGGCAGCACTGTGATCTCGCCATGGATCGCGCCCTCGTTTTCCAGCTGGCGCAGCCGCTGTTTCAGATGCCAGGCCACCAGCATGCCGGGCAGTTCGTCGGCGTGCAGGCTGGCCTGGATGTGGACTTTTTCGCCGCTGCCCGGCTGGCCGAAATGAAAGCTGGTGAGCGCGCGCTGGCTGCCCAGGCTGGGCGACAGCAGCGGATGATGGCGGGTGTGCATGGCTTCTCCTCTTGAATGATTGGGCGCGCAGCTTCAATAAAACGCGCCGCCGCGTTGACGAAGCGGCGGGCCGCCGGGACAATCTGCGCTTTGATTCACTCCATAGCGGAGCGCGCTTGGATTCATTGTCCGATTTCTTCCAGCCCGGCATCGAGCCCGGCTCGCTGCAGGCGGTATCGCGGCTGCAGGGCGCCTGGGGCTATCTGTCCGTTTTCGTCACGCTGTTCCGCGGCGGCGACGAGGAAGTGCTGATGCGCCTCCTGGTGCTGCGCGAGCTGGGCGGCCGCGCCGAGGCGCCCATGTGGACGCCGCAGGAAATCGCCCAGCGCTTCTCTTATCTTAACGATACCAAACTGGCCACCATTCTGGGGCGTTTGCGCGAGGGCGACCTGCTGGTTTACGACAGCGACGGCGGCGTCTACCAGCTGTCCGAAGGCGCGCGCGTGGCGCTGGCGGCGCTGGCCACCATGGTGGATTTCGCTGGCGACGACGTCGAGCTGGGCTATCTCACCAGCCAGGTGGCGGCCGGCCAGGCCGTGGGCCAGGTGTCGGACGAAGCGCTGAAGCACCTGCTGGCGAGGCTCAACGAGCTGTACGCGGAATTCGAGGAAGCGCTGGAGTCGCAGTCCGAGTTCCGCATCCGAGCCGCCCAGCACCGGCTGGAGGCCGTGTGGCGCTGGGTGGCCAAGTCCACCGAGGTGGTGAAGAGCCTGACCCAGGACGAGTCGCTGAGCCTGACCGTGCTGAACCAGGCCCAGGCCATCGCGCTGGCGCAAAGCCGCATGCTGGCGCTGGCCGGCACCTTCGAGCGCCGCCTGGCGCAGCTGGCCGCGCAGCGCGTGCATCTGGGCAACTCCGGCCTCACCTCCACCGACATCGCCGACTGGCTGCGCCGCCAGGGCGCGGCCACGCTGGCCGGCAAACTAGCCGACGCCTGGTCCATCTGCCCGGAGCCAGCCTTCCTGTCCACGCCGGAGCTGGCCGACGTGGCCGAGTTCGAGCTTTTGGCCCGCGAGCGCGCCAAAGCCGGCGCGCAGGTGCTGCCCGGCAGCGAATCCGCGCCGCTGGCGGACGCGCCGGAAATGGAACGCTTGCTGGAAGCCGAGGACCTGTACGACGCACTGCTGCAGCTGGGCATGAGCGGCGCGGCCGACGCCCACATCAGTCAGGCGGTGCTGGCCGACAGCTACAACGAAACCGCTTATCGCCTGTCCCTGTTGTCCTTGATCGGCGATCCGGAAACCAGCAACGATCAAAGCATCGTCGCCGCGCTGGCCAAGCTGCCGTTCAGCCTGCAGGGCGGCGACGCGGTAATCGAGACGGACCACCCGGAGGTGGCGACTTTGTCGGATGCCAGGCTGGTGGCGGCGCAACCCAAGAGTTGAACCCTTTATTTCGCCACGAAAACCACGAAAGACACGAAAAGTGCAAATTCAGCGAGATGCTTAGTCCTCCCGCTGAGGGCTGAAGAAGACAGCTTTCAAATCAATCTTTCTTTGGATATTTTCGTGTTTTTCGTGGGGTTCGTGGCAAGAGAAGATATGGAACACGAAATCAAAACCCTCACCGCCCGGCTGCTGGCGCAGCGCGTGGTGCCGCGCGGCGACACCCTGGCGCGCAAGGCCTTGCTGGACGACATCTTCCGCGCTGAGCTGGACAAGAGCCTGGCCGCCGTCGGCCTGCGGCTGGTGGAAAATCCGTATGCCGAATACATCGCGGTGGCGCTGCTGCCGGAAATGACCGAGCCGGTGTTCGGCTCCGGCGACGCCTGGCTCAACAATAATCTGGGCTTGCCGCGCGACGGCGTGGCCTTGCTGGTGATCCTGTGGGCGTTGATCATCCTGCCCAAGCGCGAGCGGCAGATCGCCCGCGTGGAGGCTGGAAAGGAGAGCCAGAGCGATATGTTCGGCGCGCAAAAGCCGCTGGAGACGGGCGAGACAGTGTCCACCGGCATTTCCGAGGACGCGCTGTACGCGGACTTCGGCAAGGCCTTGGGCGGCCGCACCCGCTTCAACGCCAACCTGGGCCGGCTGGTCAACCTGGGCTTCGTCGTGCGCCGCAACCGCTGGCTGGACGAGGGGCCGATGCTGGACCTGATGATCGACTACGCCCAGCTGGCGCCGCGCATCATCGAGGGCGCGCTGGCCGACGTATTGCTGCGGCGCGAAGGCCGCGAGGCGCTGGCGGACAAGCGCGCGCCGGACGAGATGGCCGACGAGATTGACGAGGAAATCGGGGCGGACGATGTCGAGTCGGCCGGCCCGCTGTTTGATCTGCCGCCAGAAGACGCGGCGGACGAGGAGACGCGCTGATGTTCCAGATGAAATCCGTCGAAATGGTGCACTGGGACTTCTGGCAGCGGCTGAGCGTGCCGCTGGACGCGCAAATCGTCACCATCATCGGGCCCAACGGCTCCGGCAAGACCACCCTGCTGGACGCGATGCGCACGCTGCTGGCCATCAAGTGCTCCGGCAAGCGCGACTACAAGCGCTACGTGCGCAACAACAAGGAAGCCTTCGCCTACCTGCGCGGCGTGGTGGATAACCCGCGGCGGCCAAGCGGCGGCCTGTACCCGACGCCGTTCTTCCCCATCGTGTCCGAGTCGGTGACGCTGCTGTGCCGCATCAAGAAGCAGGGCGGCGACTGGGTGCGCCATTACGCCATTCTGGACGGCGACATCGCGCTGGAGCACGCCGAGGGCCAGGCGCAATGGCTGGGCGTGCAGGAATACCGCCGCCGCCTGGAGGCGGCCGGCCTGACGCCGGCGGTGGCCGAGGTGCTGGCGCTGGAGCAGGGCGATACCGACAAACTGACCGAATACAGCCCGCGCCAATTGCTGGACCTGGTGTTCCAGGTGTTCGGCGACAAGGACGTGCTGGACAACTACCAGCGCGCCCGCGACGAGCAGCGCGCCACCGAGCTGGAGTTGGAGGCGCTGAGCCGCCAGGAAGAGGCGCTGCAGGTGCGGGTGGAGGCGATGAAGAACCGCGCCAACCGCTATCTGGAATGGAAGCAGCTGCAGACCGGCATCGCCCGGCTGCGCGACGAAGCCTTGCCGGTGCTGGCTTATCTGGACGCCAAGGCATCGTTTGGCAAGCAGTGGCATGACTACCGCGGCGGCTACCATGTGCTGAACCAGGCCCGCGCCGAGCATGCCGATACCCTGGCGCTGATGGCCAAGCTGAAGGCGGCCGAGGTCAGCGCCGCTGAGGCGCGCGCGGCGGCGGAAACCGTGCGCCAGGCCGCGCAGGAAGCCTTCATGAAGGCCAAGGGCGAGCACGCCGGCGTGGCGGGCCAACTGAAGGAGCGCGACCGGTTGCAGGCGCTGGCCGGCAAGGAATACGGCGCCGACGCCGCGCAGCTGGCCGACAAGCTGGCCGCCTTGCGCGCCGAGGCGGATCAACTGAAAGACGGCCTGCGCGATCTGAAAAAGCAGCGTCAGGAAAGCTCGGAACACCTGCAGGCGCTGGAGATCGGCCGCGGCCGTTCGCCGGAGGACGTGCGCCAGTTCAAGGCGGCGCTGGACGAGGCCGGCATCGCCCACGCCATGTTGTCCGACATCGTCGAGGTGATGGACTCCAACTGGCAGGGCGCGGTGGAGGCGCTGCTGCGCGGCTACCGCCACGTGGTGCTGCTGGACAGGGAGTCGGATCGCCGCGAGGCTTGGAAAATCGGCGAAAAGCTGCGCTACCGCCATTTTGTGGTGCCGGAACGCGCCGCGCCGCCGCGCGCCGCCAAGGGCAGCCTGCTGGAAGTGGTGCGCTTCTCCGCCGACGCGCCGGAGTGGCTTTACCGCCAGATGAACAGCGTGACGCGGGTGGAAAATGCGAACGAAGGCGCCAACGTCGATGGCGACTGGATCACCCGCGACGGCTATTTCCGCGAACGCCGCGGCGCGCGCCACATCGGCGTGCCCATGCATGAATACGCGTTTGGCGAAGCGGCGCGGCAGTCGCGCCTGCTGGCCGTGCGCGATGAGCTGAAATCGCTCAATGTGCGCATCCTGGCCGACGAGGAGCGGCTGGTGGCCGCCACCCGCGAGGCGGCGGGCCTGGCCGAGTACCTGGGCGGCATGGACGCCATTCGCCAGTTGGACAGCCGCGCCGACGAGTTCGCCGCCTTGGAGTCGCGCAAGGCCGAGCTGGAAGCCGAAATCGCCCGCCAGGGAGCGGCGCTGGCCGACGCCGGCGCGGAGAAAGACGCCGCCGACCAGCGCTACGGCGACGCGCGGCTGGCGCACGACCGCGTGTGCCAGCGCGAGATGGAAACCTTGTCCAAGTACAATCAAAAGTTGCAGGAAGTGGAGCAGGCGCGCCGCCAGCTCCGTCGGCTGATCAGCGAGCTGCGCGAGTGGGCGCAGCGTTTGCCTGCCGATGCGCTGACGCCGGAGCATGTGGCGCAGCTGGAGGACGAGTTTGACACCGCCGCCGACGCCAAGCACCAGCTGAACTACCTGGAAGAAAAGCTGCAAAGCGGCGACTGGGAGCAGGATGATTCCGTGCTGGCGCTGAAGGACAAGCTGGTGGAAGACCTGACGTCGCTGGACCGCGAGCGGCAGCGCCGCCAGGGCGAGGTGGACCGCTCGCGCGAGCTGACCGACGAAGCGCGCGCCGCCTACATCGGCAAGCTGCGCGCCACCGTGCGCGCCTATGGCCAGAACGTGAAGCGGCTGGGCGAGCTGGCCGGCATCCAGGTGGAAGTGGAGCTGCCCAAGCTGGAGAACGACGACGCGGTGCTGGCGCAGGCCGGGCTGGTGTTGAAGTTCAACTTCGACCAGAAGGGCATGATGGGCATGAACGACGGCGAGGCCTCCGGCGGCCAGCAGGTGATGAAGTCGCTGATCCTGTTGATCGGCCTGATGATGGACGAGTCCAACCCATCCGGCTTCGTGTTCATCGACGAGCCGTTCGCCCACCTCGACATCTTCAACATCGACCGCGTGGCCGGCTTCCTCAAGGCGACGGAAGCGCAGTACCTGATCACCACGCCGAATACCCACAACATCAACATCTTCGCGCCGTCCGAGCTGACGCTGGCCACGCGCAAGAAGCGCCCCGGCGAAACCTGGGCGCCGCCTATCCTGCAGACGCGGCGGCGGGTGGACAACGGGGAGCCGCAGGCATGAACCAGAACGGGGCAGCGAAAGCGGCCCCGTTTTTCATGGATGGCGCGTTTGTTGCCCGGATGGGCCAGCCATACGGAGGGCGATGCGGATGAGCGTGGCTGGCAATCAGGCGCCCAGCATCCCGGCCAGTTCCACCAAACTCTTGGCCACCCAATCCCAATCCTGCTCCGCCATAAGGTCCGTCTGCTGATTGGGACCGAATTCGCGCGGCCGGGGAATGAAGGCGGTTTTGAAGCCGCAGCGACGCGCGGCGGCCAGGTCGCCGTTGTGCGCTGCCACCAGGCAGACCCGTTGCGGCGGCAGGTCCAGCAGCGCTGCCGTGCGCAGATAGGCTTGCGGCATCGGTTTGTAGGCCTGCGCCAGTTCCGCGCCCATGATGGCGTCCCAGGGCAGGCCGGCGTATTTGGCCAGGTTCAGCAGCAGGCTGAAATTGCCGTTGGACAGCGGGGCGATGACGCAGCGCCGCTTCAGCCGGCTCAATCCCTCCACGCTGTCCGGCCAGGGCTCCAGCCGGTGCCAGGCGCGGTTCAGCCATTGCAGTTCTTCCTCCGGCACCGCCGCTGGCGTAATGCCGAACTCCGGCAAGACGGCTTCCAGGTTTTCGCGATGCAGTTGGTCCAGCCGGGTGAACGGCCGCCGTCCGCTGCGCACTTCCTCCATGGCCGGCGAATAGCGGGCGCGCCAGGCGTCGGCGAAGGCGTAAGCATCCTGCCTGGCGCCGGGATGGCGTTGCAAAAAGGCGGCGGCGTTGCGCGCCACGCCTTCGCGCCAGTCCACCACGGTGCCGAACACGTCGAACACCAGCGCTGCGATGCGCTCCGTTGGCATAACGCCCCCGCTCACGCTTTCAGGTTCTGCTGCGCGAACTCCCAGTTGACCAGCTTGTCCAGCACCGCGTTGACGTAATCGGCGCGGCGGTTCTGGTAGTCCAGATAGTAGGCGTGCTCCCACACGTCCACATTCAAGAGCGGGGTCAGGCCGGCGGTGATGGGGGTGTCGGCATTGCCGGTTTTCACCACGCGCAGCTTGTCGCCATCCTGCACCAGCCAGGCCCAGCCGCTGCCAAACTGCGAGATGGCGGCGCCGGCCAGCTGCTGCTTACAGGCGTCCACGCTGCCGAACGACGCTTCGATCTTCTCGCGCAAGGCTTGCGGCGGCGTGCCGCCGCCCTGCGGCCGCATGCTGCGCCAGTAGAAAGTGTGGTTCCACAGCTGGGCGGCATTGTTGAAGATGGCGGCATCGCCGGCTTGTTTGGCCGAGCGGCTGATGATGTCTTCCAGCGACAGATCGGCGTAGTCGCGGCCGGCGATCAGCTTGTTTAAGTTATCCAGATAAGCCTTGTGATGTTTGCCGTAGTGGAAGCCCAAGGTGCGGGCGGAGATCACCGGCTCCAGCGCGTTGTCGGCATAGGGCAGCGGCGGTAGAACCTGTGCCGACGAGGCGCGGGCGCTGAGGGGGAGGGTGGGCAGCGCCAGCGCGGCCAGCGAGCCGGCGGCGGCCAGCAGGAAGCTGCGGCGGGACGAGGTGGTCGGGGTGCTGCGGTCTTGGCTGGACATGTTTCGCTCCTTTACCGTGGATATCGTTTTAGAACCACTAAGCAAACCGCTGATCCCCCGCGCTGTCTGCGGGGCGCGACTTGGCTCACGGTCTGTTCGATGGTTGGTTCGCGACTCTTAGCGTGGGACAATTTTACCGATTAATCCAGTACGTTGGCATGCAGGAGGGGCGTGAACAGAAAACCGCGCACAACCATTAACCTGTCATGGTTGAATTTCACCGGCTTTGCTCCACACTATCGCCATCATTCACCCCAGACGAGGAAGCAAGACATGGCAACCGTAACCCTGCGCGGCAATCCGGTGGAAGTGGCGGGCAAGCTGCCGGCCAAGGGCGAGCAAGCACCGGCGCTGCAACTGACCGGCGGCGATCTGGCCGAAGTGACGCTGGCCACTTTTGCCGGCAAGCGCAAGATCCTCAACATCTTCCCGAGCGTGGATACCCCGACCTGCGCCACCTCCGTGCGCAAGTTCAATGAGAAAGCCGCCGCGCTGGCCGACACCGTGGTGTTGTGCGTGTCCGCCGACCTGCCGTTTGCGCAGAAGCGCTTCTGCGGCGCCGAGGGCATTGAAAACGTGGTGACGCTGTCCACCTTCCGCAACGGCGGCTTCGCCGAAGCGTATGGCGTCAAGCTGGCTTCCGGCCCGCTGGCCGGCCTGACCGCGCGCGCCGTGGTGGTGCTGGATGCCGACAACAAGGTGCTGCACAGCCAGCTGGTGGGCGAGATCGCCGACGAGCCGGACTACGCCGCCGCCCTGGCCGCGCTGTAATTCCTATTCCATTCAGGGCCGATCATTCTGTCGGCTTCATCGCGCGTTCTAGGCGATGACTGGAATGCAGGCAAGCAAAAAGCCGACCCATCCGGGTCGGCTTTGTTTTTGAGCGAAGGATAGGGTGGCTTAGCCGCGCTGGCCGGCCAGCTTGCCGGCGGACTCGCCGTCCTGCTGCATGGCTTCCACCATCGCCGGGTCGTGCTCGTCGCGCAGGTAGCGGGTGTACCAGCCGCTGTTGACGCCCCAGTAGTAGAAGCCCAGCGAAGCCGCGGCCACCACGGCCATGTCGATGCCGTAAGGCAGGATGCCGATGCCGCCGAAGTCGGCGCTGCCAATCCAAGACAGCAAGGCCATCGCCGGCAGATACAGCACCATCCACAGCGCGCCTTTCAGCTCGCGGCCGAACTCCGGCCAACCGGCCTTGGCCTGGTACCAGAAGTACACCGGCAGGGCCGCCACGATCAGGAAGATGATGTGGCCGGTCAGCGGCCAGCGCGCCCAGTACAGCACCAGCGAGGCGCAGACGAAGGCGAACGGCGCGATCAGGCTCAGACCAGCCAGGCGCAGCGGACGCGGCAGATCCGGCGCGCAGCGGCGCAGCGCGGCTACGCTGATCGGGCCGGTCAGGTAGGAGATCACGGTGGCGACCGAGATCACCGCCGCCAGCGTGCCCCAGCCGCGGAAGAAGAACAGGAAGACGAAGGACACGGCCAGGTTGAACCACATGGCCGGACGCGGAATGCGGTACAGCGGGTGGATGCGGCCGAAGATCTCCGGCATGGTGCCGTTGCGCTGCATGCCGTAGATCATGCGCGAGGTGGTGGCCATATAGGTGGCGCCGGTGCCGCTGGGGCTGACGAAGGCGTCAAAATACAGCGTCATCATCAGCCAGTTCAAACCCAGGGCCATGGCCAGCTGGGCGAACGGGGAGCTGAAATCCAGGCCTTTCCAGCCGTGGGCCAGATCGCTGGGCGACAGCGCGCCGAGGAAGGCGACCTGCAGCGCGACGTAGATCACCGCCGCCAGCAGGATGGAGCCGACCACGCCGAATGGCACGCTCTTGCCCGGATTGCGGGCCTCGCCGGCCAGATTGATCGGGCTTTGGAAGCCATTGAAGCTGAACACGATGCCGCTGGTGGCCACGGCGGTCATCACGCTGGCCCAGCCGAACGGCGCGAAGCCGCCCAGCGCCGGATTGTTCAGGTTTTCCGAATGGAAGCCGCTGTAGATCAGCGCGGCCACCGTCAGCGCGGGCACGATCACCTTGAACACGGTGATGGCGCTGTTGGCCTTGGCGAACAGCTTGACGCCCCAGTAGTTGAGCATGAAATAGACCACCACCAGCACGGCGGAGAAGGACAGGCCGACGGTGCTCAGCTCGCCGTTGCTGTACAGATCGTGGGCCCAGGGATAGGGCCAGGTGCTCATGTATTGCACCGAGGCCTCGGCCTCGATCGGAATCACCGACACGATGGCGATCCAGTTGGCCCAGGCGGCGATGAAGCCGAGCAAGGAACCGTGGGAGTAGCGGGCATAGCGCACCATGCCGCCGGACTCCGGGAACATGGCGCCGAGTTCGGCATAGCTCAGGGCGATGGAAAGAATGATCACCATGCCGACGATCCAGGCGACGATGGCGGCCGGGCCGGCGATCTGCGCGGCGTGGGCGGCGCCGAACAGCCAACCGGAGCCGATGATGGAGCCAAGACCGGTCAACATCAGCGCGATCGGGCCGATGTGGCGGGAGTGTTGGTGTTGCAAGGGCGAATCTCCTGTCAATTTCGTGGTGGAGGGCAACAGCCGTCCCTGGCTGGCGCGCGCGCGCCTTGCCGGAGGAGGGTGTTGCCCACAGTGCCGGGTAGCCCGGTCTTCTGGAATGTCGCCTGCGCGGGGCAGGCAGTGCCTGGAAGGCAGGCGCGTCATCACGCTTGCCGAGTGAGGTGGGCGGGGATTGGCTGCGCCGCAGCCGAATACGGCTCGCCACCGGGGATGGCCGGCGGATTGTAACGCAGTGTGAATGCTCTATGCCAGCGTTTGCTTATATGTAATGCAATCTTTTTGTCACAATCGAGGGCTACACTCGCGGCTTCCTCTTGTGTATGCAGTGCCTGCCATGTCTTTGATTAAATGCCTGTGGCTGACCATTTCCTTCACGCTCGCCAGCCTGGCGCTGGTGATGGCGGTCACCGGGCAGCAGCTTTATTCCTTTACCCAGCATGTCGATCGCTATACCCGCCTGCAGCGGCTGAGCAGCAATCTGCAGCAGCTGAAGGCCGTTTCCCTGTCGTTTTCCCGCGCCGATCCCTTACTGCCGGAAACCGCTGTCCGCCTGAAGCAGGCGCAACGCCAAGTGGGCATATTGCAGGATGAAATCCTGGCCAGCCTGCCGGATGCGGATCGCCAGGCTTTTGCCGGCGTATTGCGCGGCCACTGGCAGGAATATGTTCGCAACTTGGGCAGCGCCATCCGCATCGCCGAGACCGCGCCGCAGGACGCGCTGTCGATACCGGAGCAGGCGTATCTGAATGACCTGGTGCCGCTGGCCGCCGAGATCGATCGCCAGCTTGCCCGCCGCGACGGCGAACTGCTGCAGGAGAAGGCCGCGCTGGCGACCGCGCTGGCCTGGCTCGCGCCGTTGATCCTGGGGCCGCTGGCCTTGGCCAGCGCGCTGGTGGTGCTGATCCAGCTGACGCTGGCCCGCCGTTTGAAGCGCCACTTGTTGGCGATGGCGCGGGCGGCGGATGCGCTGAGCGAGGGCAATCTGGCGGTGCGCCTGCCGGACCAGGGCCAGGACGAGCTGGCGCACGCCGCTTCGCGCATCAACCGTTTTCTGGACCGGCTGGCCAGCCTGTTGGACGAGGTCAGGCTGCATGCCGGCAACAATCTGCGCGACAGCCAGCGCCTGCAGCTGTTGACGCGCAAGAGCGCCGACGCCAGCCAGCAGCAGACCGGCAAGAGCCGGCTGTGCAACGACGCGGCGGCCGAAATCGCCGATCACGCCGAACAGGTGGCGCAGCATATCGAGGCGGCGCTGGACAATTCGCGCAGCGCCGCCACGGCCACCGCCCAGGCCAGACGGCAGGGCGAGTGCAACGCCGACGCCATGCGGCAGCTGGTGGAACGCATAGACTACGCCACGCTGGAAATGCAGGAGCTGAGCCAGGCGGTGGGCGCCATTTCCCAAATCAGCTCGCTGATCCGCGACGTGGCGGATCAGACCAATCTGCTGGCGCTGAACGCGGCGATTGAAGCCGCCCGGGCCGGCGAGGCCGGCCGCGGCTTCGCCGTGGTGGCGGACGAGGTGCGCAAGCTGTCGGAAAGCACCGCCAACGCCACCGGCGCGATTTTCGGCAGCCTGCAGAAGATGGAGCGCGCCAAGGGCGCGCTGGGCGAGGCGATTGCCGCCGCTGGCAGCGCCAGCCGCGACAGCCAGGCATCGCAACAGGCGCTGGACGCCGCGTTGGGCCTGGTGGATGACGCGCTGGGCCGCCTGGGCGTGTTGATGGAAGACATCGGCACCGCGCGCGAGCTGCAGGCCCGCGCCGGCGGCACCATCCGTCAGCACGGCCACGAGCTGGCCAGCCTGGCGCATGACATCGAAAGCCAGATGGAGGCGGCGGAGCCGCTGATGCTGCAATTGGCGCAGTCGGCCGGGGGCCTGGGGCAGGCGCTGGCCTGGTTCCGTCTGCCGAAGCAGGAGCCGGCGGCGGCCCAGGCGGGCAAGCCGTTCCGCGCGCCGCTCCCGCGCGCGGCGTGAGTCTCAGCCGCGGCGCGGGAACGACACCGGCGCCGGTTTGCGCCGCACCACCACGGTGCGCGCCAGCTTGTCGTGCCAGCCTTGTTTGCGCGGATCGATCCCCACCCAGACGATTCCCAGGCAGAACGGGATGATAGCGACGAAATAGCCCAGATAGCGCAGCGCCGCCTGGCCCGGCGTCAGCGGGCCGCCGCTGTCGGCGTCCACCACCTTGGCGCCCAGCATCATCTTGCCGGGCGTGGCGCTCTTGTAGATCCAGAACAGGATGACGGCCGCGGCCGGCAGCAGGTAGTTGATCAGGAATTCGCCCAGGCTGCCCAGGCCGGCCAGTTCGGTTAGGCTGGGCATCGCATCGGCCAGTTGCGGAACCTCGCGCCGGGCCAGCAGCCACCATAGCGGCGCCGACACGATCAGCAGCAGCACGGTGTCCACCAGGCTGGCCAGCGTCCTGGCCCAGAAGCCGACGTACTCCAGTTCCTCATCGCGGTCGCTTGCCATCGCTCAGTCCTCCAGGTTGGCCTTGTGCTTGTCCGCCACGCGCAGGTAGTGCTCGGCGGAATACTTGAAGTAGGCCAGTTCCTGTTCGGTCAGCGCGCGCGCCTGTTTGACCGGATTGCCCAGATAGAGATAGCCGGATTGCAGCCGCTTGCCCGGCGGCACCAGGCTGCCGGCGCCGATCAGCACACGGTCTTCCACCACCGCCCGGTCCAGCACGATGCTGCCGATGCCGATCAGCACCTCGTCGCCTATGGTGCAGCCGTGCAGCGTCACGTGGTGGCCGATGGTGACGTGCTTGCCTATGATCAGCGGCGCGCCGTGCGGATCGGCCGCGGTCTTGTGGCTGACGTGCAGCATGGCGTGGTCCTGCACATTGCTGTTCTCGCCGATGTGGATATGGTTGACGTCGCCGCGGATCACCGCGCAGGGCCAGACGGACGCGCCTTCTTCCAGCTTCACCTCGCCTATCACCACCGCGGCCGGGTCGATATAACAGCCGTCGGCGATGGCGGGACGGTGGCCGTCGTAGGGGCGGATATTGCTTTTCATCGTTTCGTCCTTATTTCTGCAATGATGCATTGTGCCGGGCACGCGCCGCGGCAGGCAAATTCCTTTATCATATCGGCCCCACTGAACAGGACGTTGAAGCCATGAGCCAGAATCCCCTACTCGATTTTTCCGGTTTGCCGCGTTTTGAAGAAATCCGCCCCGAGCACATCGGCCCCGCCATCGATGTCCTGCTGGAAGAAGCGCGCGCCACCGTGGCCAGGCTGACGGCCGAAACCGGCGAGCCGAGCTGGGACAACTTCGTTTCGCCGCTGACCGACGCCACCGAGCGTCTGTCGCGCGCCTGGGGCGTGGTGGGGCATTTGAACGCCGTGGTCAATACGCCGGAGCTGCGCGACGCTTACAACGCCAACATCCCGCGCATTTCGGAGTTCTGGACCGAGATGGGGCAGAACCTGAACCTGTTCGCCCGCTTCAAGGCGCTGGCCGCCAGCGCGGAGCATGCGTCCTATGGCGCGGCGCGCAAGAAGATCATCGAGAACGATCTGCGCGATTTCCGCCTGTCCGGCGCCGAGCTGGAGGCCGCGGCCAAGGAGCGTTTCGCCGCGATCCAGACTCGCCTGGCCGAGCTGTCCGCCAAGTTCGAACAGAACGTGCTGGACGCGACCGACGATTTCAGCCTGATCATCCACGACAAGGCCGAGCTGGCCGGCGTGCCGGAGGATTCGCTGGAAATGTTCGCCGCCGCGGCAGAGGGCGACGGCAAGACCGGCTACAAGATTACTCTGCAGTTCCCGTTCTATTTCCCGGTGATGCAGTATGCCGACAACCGCGGCCTGCGCGAAAAGCTGTATCAGGCCTATGTGCAGCGCGCGTCGGAGTTCGGCCCGGCCGAGCGCGACAACGGCCCCATCATCCGCGAGAAGCTGAAGCTGGCGCGCGAAGAGTCGCAGCTGTTGGGCTTCGCCAATTTCGCCGAGCTGTCGCTGTTCACCAAGATGGCGGAAAGCCCGGAGCAGGTGATCGCCTTCCTGCGCGACCTGGCGGCCAAGGCCAAGCCGTTTGCGGCGAAGGACCGCGAAGAGCTGGAAGCCTTCGCCAAGACCGAGTTGGGCATCGCCGAGCTGCAGGCCTGGGACCTGGCCTACGCGGCGGAAAAGCTGCGCGTCGCCCGCTACGCGTTCTCCGAGCAGGAAGTGAAGCAGTACTTCCCCGAGGGCAAGGTGATCCGGGGCCTGTTCGGCGTGGTGGGCAAGCTGTTCGGCGTGGAGGTGCGCGAAAGCCGCGCCCCGGTATGGCATGCCGATGTGCGCTTCTACGACATCGTGAAGGATGGCGAGCTGCTGGGCAGTTTCTATTTCGACCTGTACGCCCGCGACGGCAAGCGCTCCGGCGCCTGGATGGACGACGCGCGCGGCCGCCGCAAGAACGGCGGCGCGCTGCAGACGCCGGTGGCCTACCTGACCTGCAACTTCACCCGACCGGTCGGCGACAAGCCGGCGCTGTTCACGCACGACGAAGTGATCACGCTGTTCCACGAGTTCGGCCACGGTCTGCACCACATGCTGACCCGCGTCGACGAACTGGGCGTGTCCGGCATCAACGGCGTGGAATGGGACGCGGTGGAGCTGCCCAGCCAGTTCCTGGAAAACTTCGCCTGGGAATGGGACGTGCTGCAGGGCATGACCGCCCACGTCGATAGCGGCGAAGCGCTGCTGCGCGCCTTGTACGACAAGATGCTGGCCGCCAAGAACTTCCAGAGCGGCATGGCCACGGTGCGCCAATTGGAGTTCGCCCTGTTCGACCTGATGCTGTACAGCAGCTTCGACGCAGACAACGGCGACTGGCTGGCGCTGCTGGACGAGGTGCGGCGCGAGGTGGCGGTGAACTTCCCGCCGGCTTACAACCGCTTCCCCAACAGCTTCGGCCATATCTTCGCCGGCGGCTACGCGGCAGGCTACTACAGCTACAAGTGGGCCGAGGTGCTGTCCGCCGATGCTTACGCCGCCTTCGAGGAAGTGGGCGGGGCCAATCCGGAAACCGGCAAGCGCTTCTGGAACGAGATCCTGGCCGTCGGCGGCAGCCGTCCGGCGCTGGAATCGTTCCGCGCCTTCCGCGGCCGCGACCCGCAAATCGACGCCTTGCTGCGCCATTCCGGCATGGTGGCGGCGTCCGCGTAAAAAAAGTTGGAATTGTTGGAACTCCCCCGGAACTGGCTTGCTCTAATCTCTTGCTCAGGGTTGTCTTCCGGAGCAGCAAGCGAGCCAGACGCGTATCAGGGGTAGTGATATAGTGTCTATTCCACGCCTCCGCACCAGCGGAGGCGTTTTTTTTGCCCAAGGCCCCTGCACAGCCGCGCGCGCGGCTGCTAAGGTGTCGGCCTTTAGCCTGTCATTTGGAGAGCCCGCCGATGCGTTTTGCCACCTGGAACGTCAACTCCCTGAAAGTTCGCCTGCCGCAGGTGCTGCAATGGCTGGCCGATACCGGCGTCGAAGTGCTGTGCCTGCAGGAATTGAAGATGGACCAGGACGCCTTCCCGCTGGCGGAGATCGAAGCCGCCGGCTATCGCGCGGTCTGGTTCGGCCAGAAGACCTACAACGGCGTGGCCATCCTCGCCAAAGCGCCGCTGGAGATGACGGACGTGGTGGCCGGCATCCCCGGTTACGACGACGAGCAGCGGCGCGTGATTACCGCCACCGTGGCCGGCGTGCGGGTGATCTGCGCCTATTTCGTCAACGGCGAGGCGGTGGATTCGCCCAAGTACCCTTACAAGCTGGAGTGGCTGTCCAAGCTGGAGGGCCATGTCGCCGCCGAACTGGCCCGGCATCCCAACTTGCTGCTGCTGGGCGATTACAACATCGCGCCGGAAGACCGCGACGTCTACGACCCCGAGGGCTGGCATGAGCAAGTGCTGTGCAGCACGCCGGAGCGCGAAGCCTTCCGCCGCCTGATCGCCCTGGGCCTGTCGGACAGCTTCCGGCTGTTCAACCAGGAGGACAAACAGTACAGCTGGTGGGACTACCGCCAGATGATGTTCCGCCGCAACAAGGGCGTGCGCATCGACCATATCCTGGTCAGCGACGCCCTGAAAGCCCGCGCGCAGTCCTGCGAGATCGACAAGGCGCCGCGCAAGTGGGAGCGCCCGTCCGACCATACCCCGGTGGTGCTGACGCTGGCCGACTGATCCTGGCTGTCGAGCGTTGCCTGTACGGCCCGGCTTGCGCCGGGCCGTTTGTTTTGGCGCAAGCCTGCGGCGTTTAGCCTGGTTGTGCCGGCGCGCATCGCCTATAGATAGCGATGACGTCCGCGGCAGGGCGTCGGCGATGTCTATAAATACAATGGAATATGCCTTCCGCGTGGTTGGGCCAAGGTTTGGCCTGGCTCAAGCCGCAAGGCCTGCGCGCTTGCTAAGCTGTTTCCATCACTCATAGCCGGTAACCCACCATGACCACACTACACACGCGTACCAGCACAGGCGATCCCTACTACCAGGACGTACCCGGCTATATGACCGAGGTGTACGACTGGGCTTATGTCAATCCGCGCAAGGCAAGGCTGCTCGACCACAAGCTGGTGGTGCGCACGCTGCTGTTCGGCAATGACCAGCGGCTGATGCGGGCCTATCTCGATGAAATCCGTCCAGGCGAAAAAGTGTGGCAGGTGGCGCATGTCTACGGCGACCTGGTGCAGCGCGCCGCCGAGCGTGTCGGCGAGGAGGGCCGCTTCACATTGACCGACATCACGCCCATCCAGGTGGAGCTGGCCGAAGGCAAGCTGGCCGCCAATGGCCAGGCCGCGGTGGTGCGGGCCGATGCCGCCCGCTATCAGCCGGAGCAGCAACAGGATCTGGTATGCAGCTTCTTCCTGCTGCACGAGGTGCCGGAAAACATGAAGTCCGCCATTGTCGACAATATGCTGGCCCAAGTGGCGCCTGGCGGCAGGGCGATGTTCGTCGATTACCACCGTCCCGCGCCGTGGCAGCCCATAGGCTGGCTGTTGAAGTGGGTCAATCGCGTGCTGGAGCCGTTTGCCGAGGCGCTATGGCGCAACGGCATCGACAGTTACGCGCGCGAAGCGGATCGTTTTGCGTGGAGCAAGCGCACCGTGTTCGGCGGGGTGTACCAGATCGTGCTGGCGCGCCGCAAAGACTGACGCCGCTGCATGTACGTAGCGTTACACGGCCTTACATCCAACTAACAGACGGCAGGAGGGGGCAGGGCTAGGATACGTCTCAAGGAAACACCAAACACGGTGCCTGGCGGAGAGATTCCCTCCGCAACCGATCTGGAGATGAATCATGAAAAAGCTGACCCTTCTTGCCCTGTCCGCCGTTTTTGGCCTGAGTTCCGCAGCCGGCTTCGCCGCTGATGCCGCCCCGGCTTCCGCCCCGGCCGCCAAGGTAGCTCCGGCTGCCAAGAAAGCCGAAAAGAAAGCCCCGGCCAAGATCCACCACGCGAAGAAGGCTGAAAAAGTCACCGCTTCCGCTCAAAAAGCGCAAGCCGCCAAGGCCGACGCCTCGGCTCCGGCCAAGGCCGCGAAGAAAAAAGTCGGCGTGAAGAAGCACGCTTCCGCTCCGGTCGCCCAGAAGGCCCAGGCCGCCAAGGCTGACGCTTCCGCGCCGAAGGCCAAGAAGGCCCACAAGCACGCTGCCAAGAAGCACGAAGCTTCCGCTCAGAAGGCTCAAGCCGCCAAGGCCGACGCTTCGGCTCCGATGGCCAAGAAGAGCCACAAGCACCATGGCAAGAAGCACGTAGCCAAGAAGGACGCCTCCGCCGCTCAAAAGGCCCAGGCCGCCAAGGCTGACGCTTCCGCGCCGAAGGCCAAGAAGGCTCACAAGCACGCTGCCAAGAAGCACGAAGCTTCCGCTCAGAAGGCTCAAGCCGCCAAGGCCGACGCTTCGGCTCCGATGGCCAAGAAGAGCCACAAGCACCACGGCAAGAAGCAACACAAGGCCGCCGCTTCGGCAGCCAAGTAATAAAATAATAAAACCAGATCGCATCTGGCTCGCACAAAAACTGGGGAGGCTTCGGCCTCCCTTTTGTTTTGCGCGGCGTCTGGATGCGGCAAGCGGCCCGTTCAGGCCGGCATAAAGAAACAGCCCCGCGGCGCAAGCCTGCGGGGCTGTTTGCATTCCGCGCGGGGCGGATGATTACTTCTCGACGAAGGCGCGCTCGATCGCGTAATCGGCGGGATCGCCCATGCGCGGCGATTCCTTGAAACCCATGCCGTTCAGGATTTCGCACAGGTCATGCAGCATGCTCGGGCTGCCGCAGATCAGCACGCGGTCGTGTTCCGGATTCAGCTGAGGCAGGCCGATGTCGGCGCACAGCTTGCCGTTGGTGATCAGGTCGGTCAGGCGGCCCTGATTGCGGAACGGCTCGCGG
Source organism: Chromobacterium sinusclupearum (assembly GCF_002902845.1). Lineage (GTDB taxonomy): Bacteria > Pseudomonadota > Gammaproteobacteria > Burkholderiales > Chromobacteriaceae > Chromobacterium > Chromobacterium sinusclupearum. The sequence goes on along the minus strand of NZ_PPTF01000073.1, from coordinate 85,742 downwards.
GTGACGGTCGGGTAGTAGATCAGCTTTTCCTTGACCATATCGCCGAAGAACTCGTTTTCCGGCAGTTCCTTGGTGATGTAGTCGTGGTAACCCAGTTCGCTGACCCAGCGCACGCCGTGGGTCAGGATCACTTTGTCGTAACGCTCGTACACGTCCGGGTCCTTGATGATGGACATGAACGGGGCGAGGCCGGTGCCGGTGGACAGCAGATACAGGTTCTTGCCCGGCAGCAGGTTGTCCTGCACCAGGGTGCCGGTGGGCTTCTTGCTGATCAGCACGGTATCGCCAACCTGCAGGTGCTGTAGTTTGGAAGTCAGAGGACCATCCTGCACCTTGATGCTGTAGAACTCCAGGTGCTCCTCGTAGTTGGAGCTGACGATGGAGTAGGCGCGCATCAGCGGCTTGCCGTTGACTTCCAGGCCTATCATCACGAACTGGCCGTTGATGAAGCGCAAACCCGCGTCGCGGGTGCAGGTGAAGCTGAACAGCGTGTCGTTCCAGTGGTGGACGGACAGGACTTTTTCAGCGGTCAGATTGGGAGAAGACATATGTCGCGCAGCTCACTCAATAAAGATCGGAATCATGTTGCGTTGCAAGGATTTTAACCCGTTTGCCGTTCCCCTGCTCAGTTCCTGCGGCTTCGGGCGTTGTATGGCGGCGCGAGACGTGCTCACGCGGGCCGGTTGTGCTTGGGATGACGCCAAGGCGGCTGCCGAGACGCGATCGTGATGGCATCGCTCTGCCAGACGGCAGGACGCGACTGTCGCATGGTACCGGACGGACTGGCCATGGTGGAAGATCGTTTGCTGATTTTTTTAGCACTAACCGTTATTTAGATCAGTGTCATTGTAATGAATTTTTCATAAAGGCAGAGGGCGTCCCGGTGTTGGGACGCCCTCCGGATGACGACGGGGACGAAACATCGATTTCGCGCTCGGCTTAAAACTTGCGGTTCCGGACGCGAACCCTACTAGAGTCACTACGGCATGCGCTCTACGCGCGCGCCGCTTGGAAGGAAACTTGCAGATTGCCGGTGCTGTTGCGCTTTTCGATACTCTACTGCCGGCACATCCTGCGCCCTGTCACGGGTGCGAATACGGGAAAAGGCTTCCCGCGGGGATCATCTCTGTTGTCCGTCTTCAGCTGTGGTATCTCTACGTCATGTATGGCCGGCCGGCGGCCTCTGGATCATACCGTGCATCCGTCTTGGACGCTGTTTGGGGCACTGCAGGCACCTTACGGTGCTGACTGGCGCTATGGGTTCGGGCGCAGTCGCAATGCCGAATCGAGAGTAAGGTTGCCGGTGGTCAACGTCTGACTCATCCTATCTCCTCCCTATTGCTGCGACTTTATCAATATAGTGCTTACAGATTGTGAAGCAAGTATTTCTTATGGAAAGCGTCAATCCAGCGCCGGGCTGACCGTGGCGGCGGTGACCGGGTTGGGCCGCAGATGCGATTCGAACTGGCGGCTGGCCGCCTGCCAGGAATAGCCTTCGGCGACGCGGCGCACATGCTCGCGGTCAATCTCCAGCGCCTGCAGGCAGCCCGCGCGCAAATCCCAATCCAGCACGCCGGCGCCGGAATCGCCGACCACATCCAGCGGGCCGGCCACCGGGAAGGCGGCCACCGGCGTCCCGCAGGCCATCGCCTCCAGCAGCACCAGTCCGAAGGTGTCGGTCAGGCTGGGAAACACGAATACGTCGGCGGCGCGGTAGAAGCGCGCCAGCTCGTTCTGCGGAAAAACGCCGGCGAAGTGCACGTCCGGGTACTGCTGCTTCAGCCTGGGCAGCAACGGGCCATCGCCGACCACCCATTTGCAGCCGGGCAGGTCCAGTTTGAGGAAGGCCTCGATATTCTTTTCCACCGCCACCCGGCCAATGTAGACGAAGCGCGGCGGAATGGATTCATCCAGCCGCTGGCGCTCGCCCGGGCTGAACATCTCGGTGTCGACGCCGCGGCTCCACAGCTTGACGTTGTCAAAGCCGCGCGCTTCCAGATCGTTGGCGATGGAGCGGGTGGGCACCATCACCGCTTGCGAGGCGCCGTGGAAGCGCCGCATCCAGGCATAGCTGATCGGCAGCGGCAGACGGCAGCGCGCGTGGATGTATTCCGGGAACCGGGTGTGATAGGCGGTGGTGAAGGCCAGGCCTTCGCGCAGGCAGAAGCGGCGGGCGGCCAGGCCCAGCGGTCCTTCGGTGGCGATGTGTATGGCGTCGGGGGCGAAGCCGGCGATGCGATGCGCCACCTGGCGGTAGGGCAGCAGCGACAAGCGGATGTCCGGGTAAGTGGGGCAGGGCAGAGTGCGGAACTCCAGCGGCGTGATCATATTGATCTGATGGCCGAAACCGTCCAGCTCGCGCACGGTTTCGGTCAGCGAGCGGACTACGCCGTTGACCTGCGGCTTCCAGGCGTCGGTGATGATCATGATGCGCATGAGGATTCCTCCGTGGCGATGGTGGGCGGGGCGATGTCTTCCTGCGGGGCCGTTTTAGGCGAGGCCAGCGCGGTCCAGTGCAACACTTGCAGAGTGCCGTCCGGATGTTCAACCAGCGCCGACAGGCTTTCCACCCAGTCGCCGCAGTTGCCGTACAGGATGCCGTCTATCATCCGCACTTCCGGCTTGTGAATGTGGCCGCACACCACGCCATCGAAGCCGCGCCGCCTGGCCTCGCCGGCGACAATGCTTTCGAACTGGCTGATGAAGTTGACCGCGTTTTTCACCTTGTGCTTCAGGTACTGCGACAGCGACCAATACGGCAGGCCCAGCCGGGTGCGCACCCAGTTGAAGCCGCGGTTCAGCTCCAGGATCAGCGTGTAGAGGTTGTCGCCCAGATAGGCCAGCCATTTGGCGTACTGGATCACGCCGTCGAATTCGTCGCCATGCAGCACCAGCAGCCGCCGGCCGTCGGCGGTGATGTGCTCGGCCTCATGGCGGATGGCGATGCCGCCGAAGTCCAGCCCGCAGTATTGGCGCGCGGCCTCGTCGTGGTTGCCGGGAACGTAGATCACCTGGCAGCCCTTGCGCGCCTTGCGCAGCAGCTTTTGCACCACGTCGTTGTGGCTTTGCTTCCAGTACCAGGATTTTTTCAGTTGCCAACCATCCACGATGTCGCCGACCAGATACAGATAGTCGGATTCGTGTCCGCGCAGGAAGTCGAGCAGGTGGTCCGCCCGGCAGCCCGCGGTGCCGAGATGGACATCGGAAATCCAGATGCTGCGCAGGCGGCGGGGGGCGTCGGAAGCGGGGTCTGGCTGCATGGCAAGTCCGTGGGCCTAGGTGATAATCCATGCTGCAATGATGAAGTGACAGGCAAATGAGACTTTGTTGACAAGCATGTGAAGCGCTGGGACGGCGGCGGCGTATCCTTGGTTTGCCCGGCGCGCCGCGCGCCGTCGGCAAGGTTGTTGGCCGCGTTTAAGCATCATTTAAGCTGGCGGTGAGATAAGAAGGGCGATACGGGGAGGAGCGATGCGGATACTGCTGGTGGAGGACGACGGCCAGATTGGCGACGGCTTGCGCATGGGCTTGCGGCAGCTCGGCTTTGTGGTGGATTGGCTGCAGGATGGCTTGCAGGCGCGCGATGCGCTGTCCGCCGCGCCATACGACGCCGCTGTGCTGGACCTGGGTTTGCCCGGCCTGGACGGCATGGCCATTCTGGCCGCGTGGCGGCGCCAGGGCAGCGATCTGCCGGTGCTGGTGCTGACTGCGCGCGATGCGCTGGCGGACCGTGTCGGTGGGCTGGACGCCGGCGCCGACGACTATCTGGCCAAGCCCTTCGCTTTGGCCGAAGTGGCGGCCAGGCTGCGCGCCCTGCATAGACGGCGCCAAGGCATGAGCCAGCCGCTGTTGAGCCATGGCCGGCTCACGCTGGACCCGGTCGGCCGCGTGGCGACGCTGGACGGCGCGCCGCTGGAGCTGACGGCACGGGAATTGGCCTTGCTGGAGTTGCTGCTTTGCAACAGAGGGCGCGTGCTGCCGCGCGAGCGGATAGAGGAAAAGTTGTACGGCTGGGGGCAGGAGCTGGAAAGCAATGCGCTGGAAGTGCATGTCCATCACCTGCGCAAGAAGCTCGGCGCCGGTTTCATCCGCACGCTGCGCGGCATCGGTTATACGCTGGGAGAGCCGGCGTGAGGCGGCCGGTCAGCCTGCAGGCCAGGCTATTGCTGGTGCTGCTGCTGATCGTGCCGGCCACCTGGCTGGCGGCGTCGGCCGCCGCGGTCTGGCTGGCTCAGCGCGAGGTCGATGAATTGTTCGATACCCAGATGGCGCAGTTCGCCCGCCAATTGCTGGCCATCGATGTGCATGATGCGGTGCCGGACGACACGCCCAAGCTGAAGCACTTGCTGCATGGCGCCGACGCGGGGCGGATGGACAATGGCGATCTGGGTTTGGCGGTATGGGACCGCCAGGGCAACCGGCTGTTGTGCGACGGCCGCGGCCGCCGCTTCGATTATCAGCCCAGCCGGCGCGGCTTCTACGATGAGCCCGGAAAGGACCGGCATCATGACTGGCGGATGCTGTATCTGTTGTCCGCCGATGGAACCCGGCAGGTCGCGGTGGGCCAGAAGCTCGGCCTGCGGCAGGAAATGGTGTGGAGCGTGGTCACGGCGCAGTTGCTGCCATGGCTGATCGGCCTGCCCTTGATGCTGCTGGCCATCCTGTTCGCGCTGCGGCGCGAGCTGGCGCCCTTGCGCAAGCTGGCCGCCGTCATCGCCGCGCGCGCGCCGGACGACAACAGCCCGGTCAGCGCCGACGTGCCGCAGGAAGTGCAGCCCTTGCTGCGTTCGCTGAACGCGCTGTTTGGCCGCATGGGGCAGATGCTGGAGCACGAGCGGCGATTCACCGCTGATGCCGCGCATGAGCTGCGCACGCCGCTGGCGGCGCTGCGTGTCCAGGCGGAAGTGCTGGAATTGATGCCGGACGATGCCGGCCGCCGCCATGCCCTGGCCCAGCTGCAGCTGGGCATTGCGCGCGCCGGCCGTTTGGTGGAGCAACTGCTGGCCCTGTCGCGGCTCGACCCGCTGCAACAGCCGCAGCAGCGGGCCCGGCTGGATTGGCAGCGCTTGATTGAGCATATGCTGGCGGAGCTGTCGCCGCTGGCCGAGCAGGTGGAGTGGCAGCTGGACTGGCGTTGCGCGCCGGAGGCGGCGCTGCCGCTGTTTGGCGACGAGGCCTTGCTGGGGCTGATGTTGCGCAATCTGCTGGAAAACGCCTGCCGTTATGGGCCGGCCGATGGCGTGGTGACGGTGAGGCTGGAGCAGGACGCGGTCAGCGTGCTGGATCAGGGGCCGGGCATCCCGCCGCAGTGGCTTGCGCGGGTGCGCGAGCGTTTCTTCCGCCCGCCGGGCCAGCAGCAGGCCGGCAGCGGGCTGGGCCTGTCCATTGTCGAACGCATCGCCGAGCTGCACGGCTTGCGGCTGGTGTTGCGCAACCGGCCCGAGGGCGGCCTGGAGGCGAGGCTGGAGCGGACGGCGTGACTGCGACAATCTGCCGCAGGCCGCCGGCAGGATGCTGGTTTATGCTGTGAATATCCCGGCGCGACAGGTGCTGGGCAGACAAAGGTTGCAAGCCCGCTTTGACCGGCGGGCTTCTTTTTTGTCAGCGAGTCAGCCCGCTCGCTTGGCGTAGGCGGCCGGGTCCATGTCCCGCACCTCGCAGCTGATGGCGGCGACCTCCGGCAGCACGGCGCTGGCGGCGCGCACCAGCGCATCGGCCAGCCGACCTTTCTGTTCATCGTTGCGGCCTTCAAGAATCAGGCAGGAGAGATGGACAAAGTCCGCCTTGGCGCCGCCGACCAGATAGTGCGGCGATGCTAGCAGCCGGGTCTTGATGTCGGCGGTTTGGAACAGCCCGCTACGGTTGGCCGCGTCATGGACAGCCTGGACCAGCTGTTCGACGGCGGGATGGCGGGCCAGGTCGGCTGAGCATTCGATGACGCAATGGGGCATCTTGAGTATTCCGTGAAGTGGATCAGTCGGCGTTCACGCCGAAGCGCATGCGCCAGAACAGCGCGTTGCACACGCCGCCGGCCATCGCGCCCAGGTAGATGGTCATCCAGTCGTTATACAGCAGCGGCTCCGCCACCCTGGCGTACAGCAGCGTGATCACGCTGCCGCTGAAGGCGCCCGGCATGAAGGCGACCAGCAGCAGCAGCCAGGCCGGCCACTGCCGCTGCCAGCGCGCCACCGGTCCGGCCAGGATGATGCGCAACAGGCACAGCAGCAGGCCGAAGATCAGTGCCGGCACCGCGCCCATCAGGTAGGCCATCATCGGCACCACGCCGCTGGCCAAGAGCGCCACCAGCGGCCCGAGCAGGATGAACAGCGTCAGGCCGCAGGCCAGGATTTTCAGATAGGGAGTCTTCATCCGCTTTCGACACAGGGCTAAAGGCAGACAGCGTAGCAGACTGGCCGGCTGGCGACGAGTGTAGCCATCATCGGCGCGCGGCGAACGGGTCGGCCAGGCGCGGATCGCGGATCAGCGTGTCGTCGGTCAGGGTTTTCAGGAAGGCGACGATGTCGGCCTGCTCCGCCGCGCTCAGCCGGATGCGGTCGATGGCGGCGTCTTTCCACGGGTTGCGCCGGCCGTCGCCGCTTTTCGCGTCGCGGCGGCCATGCTCGGCGTGGATGCGCACCGCTTCTTCCAGCGTCGCCACGCTGCCGTCGTGCATATACGGCGCGGTGAGGGCGACATTGCGCAGGCTGGGGCTGCGGAAGCGGCCCATGTCGGCAGGCTGGCCGCTCAGCTCCAGCGCGCCGCGGTTGGGAAACGGATAGCCGCCTTTGCCATCCGTGTTGTAGAGGCCGATGTTGTGGAAGGGCAGGCCGTCGCTATGGCCTGCCATCTGGTCGTCGAAATCCGGGCTGCCATGGCAGCGCAGGCACTGGGCTTGTTCCGAGCGGAACAGTTTCAGGCCGCGCAGCTCGGCGGCGGACAGCACGGCCCGGCCGGCCTGGTAACGGTCGTAGCGCGAGTCGAACGAGACGATGCCGCGTTCGAACGTGGCGATGGCCTTGACGATATTGGCCAGCGAAAGCGGCTGCGCCTCTGCGGGAAAGACGCGGGCGAATTCCCGCTGGTACACGGGATCGGCGCGGAGCCTGGCCAGCACCGTCGGCAGATTGCCGTCGTTGATGCCCATTTCCACCGGATCGGTGCGGAACAGCGGCCCGTCCATCTGCCGCTCCAGCGTGGTCAGCGAATAATTGGCCCAGGTATAGCTTTTGCGCCAGGCGACATTGGCCAGCGGCTGGGCATTGCGCAGCGTGCGCTCGCCGGTGCTGCCCAGCGACCGCGCCACGCTGTCGCTGAAGGCCTTGTCCTGCGGATGGCAGCTGGCGCAGCTGATGCTGCCGTTGCCGGACAGCCGCTTGTCGTAGAACAGGCGGCGGCCGAGCTCGAACTTGGCCTGGCTCATAGGATTGTCGGCCGGCACCGGCGGCGGAGCCACGCCGGCCGGCAGCGTCCAATGCCAATCTCCGACCGGGGCCGGCGGCGGACTTTCCCGCCCGCATGCCGTCAGCAGTCCGGCCAGCGCCAGCGCGGCGAGCGGCCTCATGAGGCGATTTTCTCCAGCCGGAACACGCGGGAATGGCGGCCATCGTCCAGCGGCTGGCCGCCGTCGTTGGCGCCCGGCTGGCTTTCGTTCAGCCGCAGGCCCAGGCGGTCGAAGATGGGTTGGCATTCGGCGTCGGTGACATTGGATTTGCAGCCGAAATCGGCGCTGTCGTCGCGGGTGATGTCGTTGCCGGCGAACAGCGCTTGCACATCCAGCACCACGCGGTCCGATTTCGGATCGAAGCGGTCGAACATCACCTTGAAGCGATTGGGCTTGCCGCAGCGGTAGCCGCCGGCGATGTTGCGGTCCGGCTTGCAATCGGTGGAGCCGAGGTGGAAAGACCACTTCGGATCGCCGCTGCCGTCCTGGCGCTTGACGCCGCCGTCCGGCGCCAGGTCTACCCGCATGAAGCGATGGCCGGATTGCCATTCCCACATCAGCCAGTACACGCCGAGTATCGGGTGCGGCGGGCTGTGCGCCGGCTGGTGGTTCAAGCCCACTTCCTTGCCTTGGGCGTTCTTGGCGGAGATCGGCACGCCCACCTTGAAACTCAGGCCGGTGTAGTTGCCGGCCGGGGCGGTGCCCACCACGTCGCTGTTGCTGCCGTCCAGCGGCTGGTTGTCGTCCACATTCGGCTGCTTGCAGCTGCCGCCGGCAAAGTCCAGCAGGGCCAGGTTCAGGAACTGCCATTTATTGGCCTGGTCCAGCTGCAGCGGCACTTCCTGGCCTTGGTCCGTGATCAGCGCCACATCGTGCACATACATCATGCCTTCGGTCAGTTGGGCATTGGCATGGCTGCTGCCGATATTGCTCAGCTTGCTGCCGCACGTCGCCGGTTGATTGCCGGACTTCAGCGCGAAATGGACGGTGGTGGCGCCGCCGCCATAGCCTTCATTTTGCGTCGGCGCGGGGCTTTCGCTGCTTGATACGCCGCCGCCCAGGCAGCCGGCCAGGCTCAGGCATAGCGCGGGCGCGAGCATCCAAAATGTCTTCATCACGGTTCTCCATTTTTTTATGAAATCAATCCGCCGCCACGGTTTGTCGTACCTCGGCAGTGCCGCCAGGCACGGCGGAACGCCCGGCTAAGCCGGGCTTCCGCCCTACGGTTGTCTTACCAATGCGCCTGCAGCTTCATCCACAGCGTGCGGCCAGGCTCATTGACGCGCAGGGTGCGGTCATAGCCGATGACGTCGGCGCCGCCTTTGCTGACGTGCTCGGCGTAGGCGCGGTTGAACAGGTTGTCGATGCCGGCGGTCAGCTTGATGGCCTTGCTGACGCGCCAGCCGCCGTTCAGCGACAGGGTGGCGAAGCCTGGCGTCGGGCCGATGTCCTGGCCGGCGATATTGCCCTGGCCGATGGCGTAGCGGTCCTGGCCCGCTGCCACGCGCCATACGGCGGCCCCGGCCCAGGTCTGGTTGTCCCAGGCCAGGCTGACGGTGGCGGTCAGCGGCGGCGTCTGCGCCAGCGGCTTGTCGTCGGTGGCGTTGGCGGCCCAGCTGTAGGCGGCGCTGCCGGACAGCTGCCACTGCGGCGCGAACTGCCAGGCGGCGTCGGCTTCGAAGCCGTAGCGGTAAGCCTGGATATTGCGGGTCTGCTGGCTGGCCTTGGTGTCGATCAGCAGGAAGTCGTCGATGCGGCTCAGGTAGGCCGACAGCGAACCCTTGACCTGCTCGCCCTGGTATAGCGTGCCCAGGTCCAGCTGGGTATTGCGTTCCGGCTGCAGCACGGTGCGGTTGGCGCTGACCTTGGCGCGTTCCCAGTAATCGGGCGCGCGTTCGGCGACGCCGATGCCGGCATACGGCGTCCAGCTCCCCAGTTTGTATTCGTAACGGGCGAAGCCGCTATAGAGGCGGTAATCCTGCAGCTGCTCGCCTTGGGTCGCCGTAGCGTCGTAATAAGCGCGAGCCCGGTCGTGGCGCCAGCCGGCGATGAGCTTGCCGCCGCCCAGGGGTTTGCTGCCTTCCACATAGATGCCGGCGCGCCTCAGATGCTGGTCGGGAGTCCGCGGCAGGCTGGCGTAGTCCCGTCCGCCGAAGCGGCTGGTGTGGCGGTCGTTCTGCCAGTCGGCGCCGGCGGTCAGCTCGATATCTGCCAAGGCCAGGTCGGCCTCCAGCTTGGCGGCGTCGGTGGTGCGATCCGGATTGCTGGCGCTAGCCGGTTTGCCGGGGGGCAGCGGCCGCAGCGAGTAATTGTCCATCACGTGGTCGGCGTAGCTGTGGTTGGCGGCCAGCCTCACCGCGTCCAGCCACGGCGCGAGATTGCGTTGTTCCGCCTTGACGCCCCAGGCGCTGCGGTCGAACTGGCTGCCGTCCATGCCGCGATCGGCATAGGCGGCGTGGCCGCGGCCGAAGTCGCCGGACAGCTCGATGGTGGTGTCGCGCGTGGGCGTGAAGCCGGCGATGAGGCTCTGGCTGTCGCGCTGGTAGGCCGAGTGCACTTTCTGGCCGTTGCCGTCGCGGTAATCGCTGGCCTCGTTGTGGGCGTCGATCAGGCGCAGATAGCCCAGCGCGCCGCCCAGCGTCAGGTCGGCGTAGGCGTCCTGGCGGTCGGCGCTGCCGGCCAGCAGGCTGCCGTCGAAGCGCAGGCCCGGCTCGTCGAAGGGCTTGGTTTTGCGCTCGAAGCTGACCGCGCCGCTGATCAGCGCGCCGCCGTATTTGACCGACTGCGGCCCCTTGATCACCACCAGTTTGTCGTAGGCGTCGGGAAACAGGTAGGCGGTGGGCGGGTCCATCCGGCCCGGGCAGCCGCCGTAGACGAAGCCGCCATTGGCCAGGATGTTCAGCCGCGAGCCGCCCAGGCCGCGCAGCAGCGGGTCGCCGGAGCTGCCGCCTTTGCGCACCACGTCGAAGCCGGGAATGGTTTTCAGGAGGTCGGCGCCGTCGCCGGCCGGCACCGGTTGGCGCGGCGCGCGCGGGTCGGTTTCCACCCGCAATGGCTGTTCGGTTTTGACGGCGGTGACGACGATGGTGTCGGCGTGGAAGACAGGCAGATCGGCGGCAAAGGCGTGGCCAACCGCCAGCGCCAAAGGCACGGGAAGCAGGATTTTATTGAGCATCACGGGAGCCAAACGGTTTTTGAATTTTGCGGCGATGCTATTGGAAACCGTTCCCGCCCGGAATGCGGCATATTGTCGCAGCGCGCCGCGCCAGCGGCATGGTGTAAAGTGGCGGCATGAAATGGAATGCGATATGGGAGCCGGAGCAGGCCATCGATCCGCGCCAAACCAGCCGCCGGGTCTGCCGCCTGCGCTGGATGATGCTGTCGCTCGCCTCCGGGCTGGCGGCCTGCTGCGCGCTGCTGGACGTAGCCTTGCCGTGGTTGCTGATCATGCAGGCGCTGGCGACGCTGACGCTGGTCAATCTGGCGCTGCCGCGGCTGCCGGATTGGGAGGTGTCGGCCGAGCAGGCGCTGCGGCTGGGCCTGCTGGCCGACGTGCTGGTGCTGACCGAGCTGTTGGCTTTCAGCGGCGGCGCAGCCAATCCCTTGGCCTCGCTGTATCTGCCGCCGGTGTTGTTCGCCGCGCTGCTGTCGCCGGGCTGGTTCGCCTGGTTGCTGGCCATCCTCAGCGTGGCCGCCTACGGCTTGCTGTTCCAGTGGCATCTGGACTGGCCGCTGAACGGCGGCAACGCCGCCTATGCTTTCAATCTGCACCTGGCCGGGATGTGGATTTCCTTCGCGCTGTCCGCGCTGTTGATCGCGGGCTTCGTGTCCTGGCTGGCCCGCCAGCTGCGGCATCAGGGCGATGCGCTGGCGCAGGCGCGGGAAACGCAGCTGCGCGATGAGCAATTGCTGGCGGTGGGCATGCAGGCGGCCGGCGCCGCCCATTCCTTGTCCACGCCGCTGAATACGCTGACGCTGCTGGTGGACGAACTGATCAGCGAACGCGCCGACGACGCCGCGCTGTCGCAGGATCTGCAGCTGATGCGGGCGCAACTGGCCAGCTGCCGCGGCACGCTGTCCCGGCTCAAGCATGGTTCCGAACCCAGTCCGGGGCGGCAGCCGCTGTTCGCCGCGCTGGCGGAGCGGCTGGATGGCTGGCGCAGCCTGCGGCCCGACGTCAAGCTGGATTGGCAGGCGCCGGACGGCGACGATCCGCGGGTGGCGCTGGATGCCGCGTTCTGGCCGGCGCTGTTCAATCTGGTCAATAACGCGGCGGAGGCCGGCGGCGGCGAGGTGACGGTGGCGGCGCAGCTGCGCCAGGGCTGCCTGCTGCTGGACATCATCAACCGCCAGGGCTGCCTGAGCGAGGCGCAATTGGCCCGCGCCGGCCTGGCGCCGCTGGAGTCGGCCAAGCCTGCCGGGCTGGGGCTGGGCATGATGCTCAGCCACGCCACCTTGGCGCGTCTGGGCGGCACGTTGAGCCTGGACAATCGCGCCGAGGGCGGAGTGCACGCGCGCATCACGCTGCCTTTGGCGCTGGAGGAAAAAACGTGAGCGATTTTCTGTTGATCGATGATGACGAAGCCTTCGCCATGGTGCTGATGCGCTCGCTGAGCCGGCGCGGTTACGCGGCGGTATGGGCGCGCGACGCGGTGCAGGCGCTGGCGCGAGCGGCCCAGCGGCCGGCCCGCATCCTGCTGGACCTGAATCTGGACGGCGACAGCGGCCTCAGGCTGCTGCCGGCGCTGCGCGAGGCCAGCCCGGACAGCGCCATCGTGGTGCTGACCGGCTACGCCAGCATCGCCACCGCCGTCGAAGCCACCAAGCTGGGCGCGGTGCAGTACCTGGGCAAGCCGGCCGGCGTGGACGAGATTCTGGCGGCCTTCGCCCAGCAGGCGGCCAATCCGGAGCTGCCGGTGTCGCCGCAGCCGATGTCGCTGCGGCGCGTTACCTGGGAGCATTTGCAGCGCGTGCTGGCCGAGCACGACGGCAATATCTCCGCCACCGCGCGCGCGCTGAACATGCATCGCCGCACTCTGCAGCGCATGCTGGCCAAGAAGCCGGTCAAAAACTGAACCAAGGATCATGACGATTATATAAATCGGACGATGGCGGGCCATCAGAAAATATGATTGGAGTGAAAGCTCCAGCGCGGCGTAACGTGCGGATTCCATACTGATAAAGGGGAGATGCAAGATGCTGCGTGGACAGATGATGGACCTGCCGTTGCTGATTTCCGACCTGCTGACGCACGCCGAGCGTTTTCATGGCGACACTGAAATCGTGTCGCGCACGGTGGAAGGGCCAATCCACCGCTACACCTACCGCGATGCCGCGCGCCGCGCGCGCCAGCTGGCGAATGCGCTGCCCTCGCTGGGCGTTACGCCGGGCGACCGCATCGGCACGCTGGCCTGGAACGGCTACCGCCATTTCGAGATCTATTTCGCCGTTTCCGGCAGCGGCGCCGTCTGCCACACCGTCAATCCGCGGCTGTTCCCGGAGCAGATCGCCTGGATCATCAACCACGCGGAAGACAAGGTGCTGATGTTCGACCTCAGTTTCCTGCCGCTGGTGAAGCAACTGGCGGACCAGTTGAAGAGCGTCGAGCATTTCGTGCTGCTGGCCAGCCATGCCGACCTGCCGGCGGACAGCGGCATTCCCGATCTGATCAGCTATGAAGACCTGGTGAACAGCCATAGCGACGTCTACGCCTGGCCGCGCCTGGACGAGAACGCCGCCTCCAGCCTGTGCTACACCTCCGGCACCACAGGCAACCCCAAGGGCGTGCTGTATTCGCACCGCTCCACCGTGCTGCATGCCTACGGCAGCGCGCTGCCGGACAGTTTCGACATCTCGGCGCGTTCGGTGGTGATGCCGGTGGTGCCGATGTTCCACGCCAACGCCTGGGGCCTGCCGTACAGCTGCGCCATGAACGGCAGCAAGCTGGTGTTGCCGGGTTCAAAGCTGGACGGCGCCAGCCTGCAGCAACTGATCGCCGGGGAGGGCGTGACCACCACCGTCGGCGTGCCCACGGTCTGGCTGCAGCTGTTGCAATATTGCCAGCGCGAAAATCTGTCGCTGGCGCCGCTGAAGCGGGTGATCGCCGGTGGCTCCGCCGTGCCGGAGAGCATGATCGAGCAACTGGCCGAGCGCGGCATCGAGATGCGCCAGCTATGGGGCATGACCGAGCTGTCGCCCTGCGGCACCACCGGCACGCCCAAGCTGAAGCACGAGGGCCTGGCCGGGCCGGAATGGAACGCGCTGCTGACCAAGCAGGGGCGTCCGGTGTACGGCGTGGACATCCGCATCGTCGACGACGCCGGCCTGCCGCTGCCGCACGACGGGGTGTCGTTCGGCAACCTGCAGGTGCGCGGCCCCTGGGTGCTGTCGCAATATTTCAAGCGCGAACTCGACGCCAATCATAGCGCCGATGGCTGGTTCCATACCGGCGACGTGGTGACGATAGACCCGGATGGCTTCATGCGCATCACCGACCGCACCAAGGATGTGATCAAGTCCGGCGGCGAATGGATCAGCTCCATCGATCTGGAAAACATCCTGGTGGGCCATCCGGCGGTGGCGGAGGCAGCGGCCATCGCTGTGGCGCATCCGAAATGGGACGAGCGCCCGTTGATGGTGGTGACGCTGAAGCCGGGCGCGCGCGCCACGCGAGACGAGCTGCTGGCCTACTTCGACGGCAAGATCGCCAAGTGGTGGACGCCCAATGACGTAGTCTTTGTGGACGAGCTGCCGCACACCGCCACCGGCAAGCTGCTGAAGATGAAGCTGCGCGAGCAGTTCCGCGACCATCAGTGGCCGGAAACATGAAAATTGGATGATTTGCTCTAATGTGCTGGCTTTTTATAGAGCATTTACGTTAGAATGCCCGCTGCACTGAGAGCCGCAAGGTTTTGAGGTGTTAGCCCCTCGAAATATCGCGCTGGCCAAGGCCGGTCCGATGTTTCTTCCTCGTGTTGACCCCTGCCGCATAGCCGCAGGGGTGTTTTTTTTGGCGCCGCCGAAGTGTGGTATTCACATCGACGCCTGTCTTTCAAGCACCTATCATAATCAAGTTGGCATGCGTTCGATCAAGCGGTTTTGTCCGAGCCTGGTTTAACGTACTCGTCAAGTTTTCAATAAGCACTATCAAATACGCTTGATCCGGTACCGCCTTGGCGAGTCCAGGCAGGTCGGCGCGCGCGCTCGCCTTCTATTCGGGACTGCTGATTCAATACAGTGGGAAAAGGGAAACAGATGAAATCACTCCGTAGCCGCCTGATAGCGCTCAACGTCTTGTTGATGGCGCTGTTCGGCCTGGTCCTGGTGACCATAGTCTTCATGCAGATGCGATCGGAAATCCTGGGCGGGCTGGACAACGAGTTCTCCGCCAGCCTGAAGGGGCAGAGCGCCGTGGTCACCACCTGGCTCTCCGAGAAAAAACAGCAGATCGTCGCCCAGACCAGCGTGGCGAATGAGCCGGATGCGCTGCGCTTCCTCAAGGTGGGCAGCAAGGCCGGCGGCTTCAATGTCAACTATGCCGGCTACGCCGACGGACGCACGCTGTTCTCCGACGACTGGGTGGCGCCGGCGGATTACAAAGTGGCCGACCGCGACTGGTACAAACAGGCCAAGGACGCCGGCCAACCGATTGTGACCGAGCCTTATGTCGACGAGGCCACCAAGAAGCTGACCGTCACTATCGCCGCGCCGTTCAGCCACAACGGCGCCTTCGCCGGCGTGGTCGGCGGCGACGTGATGGTGGACACACTGGTCAAGTCGGTGTTGTCGATGAAGGTGCGCGGCAACGGCTACGCTTTCATCGTCGACAAGAAGGGCACCGTGATCGCCCACCCGCAGGCGGACCTGACGCTGAAGCCCATCACCGGCTTGGTGCCGGAATTGACGCCGGAGCGGCTGACGCAGCTGGTGCAGAGCGACAACGCCTCGGATATGAACATCGGCGGCAAAGACATGCTGGTCTCCGCCCAGACCATTCCCGGCACCAACTGGGTCATGGCGCTGGCGACGGAGCGCGATGTGGTGCTGGCGCCGCTGGACAAGCTCTTGTACACCATAGGCGGACTCAGCCTGCTGGTGTTCGTGTTCATGATCCTGTTCTCCGGCATGGTCATCGGCAAGATGCTGGCCGGCCTGGTCAAGCTGAAGGCGGCGATGGAAGACATCGCCCGCGGCCAGGGCGACCTGACGCTGCGGCTGAAGGATGACGGCCAGGACGAGATCGCCGCCACCGCGCGCGCCTTCAACACCTTTGTCGGCCAGCTGGGCCACCTGTTCCGCGGCCTGAAGACGGATGCGCAGGACGTGGTGGGCGGCGTGCAGGACGCCAGCCAGCTGGTGGCCAGCGTGGCGCAGAGCGCGCGCCATATATCGGACGTCTCGTCCTCCAATGCAGCCACGCTGGAGCAGATCACCGTCTCCATCTCCCATATCGCCGACAGCGCGCGCCAGGCCGACCAGTTGGCCAGCGCCACCGGCCAAAACCTGGCGGCCAGCGCCGACAATATGGAGCGGCTGTCCAGCGGCATGGAAAACACCGTGCAGTCGGTGCGCGGGCTGGAGGAGATGCTGTCGTCGCTGGACAAGCGCTCGCAGGAAATCTCCGGCATCACCAATGTGATCCGCGATATCGCCGACCAGACCAACCTGCTGGCGCTGAACGCGGCGATCGAGGCGGCGCGCGCCGGCGAGCAGGGGCGCGGCTTTGCCGTGGTGGCGGACGAAGTGCGCAAGCTGGCCGAGCGCACCGCCCAGGCCACGCTGGAAATCTCCAATATGGTGGGCGCGATCCGCGAGGAAACCGGCCGCGCCGTGGGCGACGTCAACAACACGGTGCAGGCGGTGGACGAGGGCGTGGGCCTGACCCGTGAGGCGGTGGACAATATCGCCGCCATCCGCGAATCCATGCTGGAGGTGGTGGCCAAAATGAGCGAGATTTCCCATTCCACCCAGGAACAGCACAAGGCCACCACGCTGATCGCGCAAAGCTCCGAGGCGATCAACGGCCATGTGCTGGAGAACGACGACGTGCTGCAAAACGTCAGCAGCACGCTGTCTGGCCTGGCCGGCAACGCCGGCAAGATGGACGCGGAGTTCAACAAGTTCCGGCTGTGATCCCGTTGTTCATGCAGACAACGCCGCCTTGCCAGGCGGCGTTTTTGCGTCGAAGATCCGGACAAGCCGTTTCGATGATCGGATGCCATGACGCCGTTCTCTCCCGATACCCTGCTTGCCGCCAGACGCCTGGTCGAAGGCGACCTGTCCGGCGCGCTGCATGCCGCGCAGACCGGCCTGCAGGCGGAGCCCGGCAATGCGCCGCTGTGGAACTTGCTGGGCGTTTGCGCCGCTCGGCTCGGCCAGTTGCCGTTGGCGGAGCAATGCTGGGGCCAGGCGCTGGCGCTCGATCCTGTCACCCCGGACGCGCATTTCAATCTGGCTTGCCTGCGCGCCGAGCAGCGCAAACTGAGCGAAGCGGAGTCGCATTACCGCGCCGAGCTGGCGCGCGATCCAGACCACCCGGCCAGCCTGGGCAATCTGGGCAATCTGCTGCAAGAAGCCGGCCGGCTGGCGGAGGCCGAAGCCTGCTTCCGCCGCCGGCTGGCGGCGCGCCCTTCGGCCGCCGCGCATTATCAGCTGGGCCGTTTGCTGCGCCAGCAGGGCCAAGCCAGCGAGGCGGAGGCCTGTTTGCGCGCCTGCCTGGCGGATGCGCCGGATGATGTCGAAGCCCTGCAGCTGCTGGGCCAGTTGCTGGCGGACAAGGGCGATGCCGCCGAGGCTGAAACGATGTTGCGGCGCGCCGTGGCTCTGGAACCGGAGCATGCCGTCGCCGGCAATAATCTGGGGCTATTGCTGATGGCGCGGCGCAGCTGGGACGAAGCGGAGCGCTGGCTGCGGGCGGCCCATGCCCGGCAGCCGGCAGCGGTGCTGCCCAATCTGGCGGCTCTGCTTTGCGCCACCGGCCGAGCGGCGGAGGCGGAGAAGGCGCTGCGCGCGGCGCTGGCGGCCGAGCCGAACTGCGCCGACTGGCTGAATCTGCTTGGCGTGGCCCTGCGCGAGCAGGGCCGGGACGATGAGGCGGAGCAAGCCTGGACGCGCGGTCTGGCGCAGGCGCCGGCGCATCGCCGCTTGCGGCAGAACCTGGGCTATTGTCAGCTGGCGCGCGGCGAATGGCAGGCCGGCTGGGAGAGCCACGAGGCCAGGCTGGCCGCCGCGAGCTATCCTGCGCCGCCGTCGCCGCGCTGGCAGGGCGAGGACTTGCCGGGCAGGCATCTGCTGCTGCTGTTCGAGCAGGGCTATGGCGACGCCATCCAGTTCAGCCGCTACCTGAATCCGCTGCTTGAAAAGGGCGCGGCGCGCGTGACGGCGCTGTGCCGCGCGCCGCTGTTGCCCTTGTTTGCGCGGCAATGGCCGCAAGTGGAATGGCTGGCTATGGCCGGCGGTTATCCGGCCGCTTTTCCGCCGCACGATTGCCATGTGTTTTCGATGAGCCTGCCATGGGTCTTGCGCGAGTTTGAGCCGCGCGCGGAGATCTATCTGCAGGCCGATCCGGCGCTGCGACAGGCGTGGCGTGCGCGCCTGCCTGCCGGCCGCAACATCGGCCTGGTCTGGCGAGGCCGGCCCGAGCATCCGTTCGACCACTGCCGCTCCTTGCCGGGACCTGAGGCCTTGCAGCCCTTGCTGCGCGGCGAAAGCGCCAACTGGATTGCGCTGCAGCCGGAGCCGACGGAGGCCGAGCAGGCTTGGCTGCGCAAACACGGCGTGCTGGAGCTGGGCGGCGAACTTAAGGATTTTGCCGATAGCGCGGCCGTGCTTGCCGAGTTGGACGGCGTGGTGAGCGTGGACACCGCGATGGCGCATCTGGCTGGCGCGCTGGGCGTGCCTTGCCGATTGCTATTGTCCGGCGAGCATGTGGACTGGCGCTGGGGGCGGGATGGCGAAGCGACGCCGTGGTACGGCTCGGTCCGCCTGCAGCGCCAACGGCGCGGCGAGGGATGGGACGAGACGATGGCTCGGCTGTCTGGCGGGTAGGGCGGAAGCCCCAAGGGGCGTTCCGCCATGTTTCGGTCGTGATCGGCGGAACGCCCGGCGCGGCCGGGCTTCCGCCTTACAGCCACTTCCCGGGATTCATCAGCCCGTCCGGGTCCAGTGCGTGCTTGATGCTGCGCATCAATTCCAGCGCCAGCGGGTCTTTGTAGCGTACCAACCAGTCTTTCTTCAGCTGGCCGACGCCGTGTTCGGCCGCCAGCGTGCCGCCCAGACGGTAGACATGGTCGTAGACGATGGCGTTGACCGCCGGCTCGTCATCGAACAGATCGACATTGCCGGGCCGGGTGAAGCTGACGTTGTAGTGCAGATTGCCGTCGCCGGCATGGCCGAAGGCGACGATGCGCACGCCGGGAAACGCCCGCTCCAGATCCGCCGCGCAGTCGCGCACCAGTTGCGGCAGCGCCGAGGTGGGCACGGCGATGTCGTGCTTGATGCTGGGGCCGTCCTTGCGCTGGCTTTCCGATATCTCCTCGCGCAGCGTCCACAGCTTGCGTCGTTCGGTTTCGTTTTGCGCCATCACGCCGTCCAGCATGTCCTGCGTGGCCAGCCACTCCACCAGCGCGTCGTTAAGCTCGGCCGCGTCGCCGCCGTCGGAAAGCTCGATCAGCATCAGCCACGGCGCGGAAAACGGCATCAGCGCCGGATGGTGGCGCAGCAGCACCTGCTGGCAGTTGGCGTCGATGACCTCGAATGCGGTCAGGCGGTCGCCAAAGCGATGGCGCAGCCGGTTCAGCCAGTCTATCGCCGTCTCGATATCGCCGACGCCGACCATCGCGGTGGCGTGGGCGCTGGGCAGCGGAAACAGCTTCAGCGTGGCGGCGGTGATCAGGCCCAGCTGGCCTTCGGCGCCGATGAACAGCTGCTTCAGGTCCAGGCCGGTGGTGTCCTTGCGCAGGCCGGACAGCTGGTCCAGCACGCGGCCGTCCGGCAGCACCACTTCCAGCCCCAGCGTCAGCTCGCGCATGGTGCCGTAGCGCAGCACCGCCACGCCGCCGGCGTTGGTGGAAAGATTGCCGCCGATCTGGCAAGTTCCTTGCGAAGCCAGCGCCAGCGGAAACAGCCGTCCGGCCGCTTCTGCCGCCTGCTGGGCTTCCCATAGCGTGACGCCGGCGTCCACGGTCAGCGCATTGTTGTCGGTGTCCACCCGGCGTATGGTTTTCAAGCGGCGCAAGGCGACGATCAGTTGCCGGCCGCTGGCGTCCGGCGTGGCTGCGCCGCAAGTGGAGGTATTGCCGCCCTGCGGCACGATGGCTATTTTGTGCGCGCGGCACAGCCGGACGATGGCGGCCACTTCCGCGGTATTGCCCGGCAGAGCCACCGCCAGCGGCGCGCCCTGATAGCGGCGCCGCCAGTCCAGCGTGAACGGCGCGGTATCGTTTTGCGCGGTGAGGATGTATTGCGGGCCGATGGCGGCGGCCAGCTGCTGCAGGAAGTCGTTCATGCGGGTTCCAGAAAACTTTCGTCCACGGCCGCGTACAGGGCCTGCGGCGCGCCGCAGACGGCGGCCCAGTAGCGGTCGCCGTAGGACCAATGCCACCACTCGGACGGGTAGTTGACGAAGCCGGCCGCCCGCATCGCCTCACTCAGCATGCGCCGGTTGGCGCGGGCCTGGGCCGATATGGCGGGGCTGTCGGTGTAGCAGGCGCCGGCGGATTCCTCGCTGTCGGCATTGAACGGACAACCCATGTCCAGTTCCTGCCCCGTGGCATCGATCAGCGTCACGTCCAGCGCCGCGCCGGTGGGATGGGGCGCGACAGCCGGCGGCGCGACGTACAGGCTGGCCTCGCGCAACAGCGCGGCCTCGTCCAGTTCCGGCCGCAGTTCGCGGAGTTTGGCCAGATGCTCGTCGTAAGAGCGTTGCTGGCGCGCCAACGGCCGGTAGGCTTCCTTGACGCAGAAGCGCGGGCCATCCGGCAGATGGCG
This sequence comes from Chromobacterium sinusclupearum, assembly GCF_002902845.1. GTDB lineage: Bacteria > Pseudomonadota > Gammaproteobacteria > Burkholderiales > Chromobacteriaceae > Chromobacterium > Chromobacterium sinusclupearum. The sequence continues at coordinate 65,314 of NZ_PPTF01000073.1, read as the reverse complement.
CGCGGCGATCCGCAGCCGCTCCGCCACCGCGCGGCGGGCTTTCAGAAAGTGCGGGCTGCGGCTGGCAATCTGGCTGCGGCTCAGGTCCACTGCCCAGTCCGGGTAGTCGGCCAGGTCCACGAACGGTTCGGCGATGCCGGCCAGCGGAATGGCCAGCAGGGCGGGGTCGGCAAGCGTCAGCATGGCGGCTTTCAGAAAGGCCCGTTGTTGTCGCGCAGCTTGTCCGGCAGGCCGTCGTGGCCGCCAAGCTCGCGCTCCGGCACGTCGTCCCAGTGCAGGGTCCCCAGGAACTGGTTGCGCTCGGGATGCACGGCGTAGTGGATGCGGTTGTCCTCTCTGTCCGTATCGCCTACGCACAGCAGGCGAACCGGCTGATCCGTGTTGTTGATGAAGGTATGAGCCAGGCCGTCTCCGGCCTTGAACCCTACCGAATCGCCCGGCTGCAGCCGGTACACGGTGCCATCCAGCCAGACATCGGGCGTGCCTTCCAGCACATGGACGAATTCGTCCTCGGTTTTTTCGGCATGGGGCCAACTGGTGCGGCAGCCCGGTTCCAGCAGTTCGTGATGGATGCCGAGCCGGGCGAAGCCATAGTGCTTGCCCAGCGCGCTGCCGCGGGATAGCGGTTCCTGGCTGCCGGAGTAATAGCGCGGCCTGTCGCTTTGCAGTTCGCTCCAATGTTTGATGCAGTCGGGGCGGCTCATGGGTCTTCCTCTGTAGTGGCCAGGCTGTCGCAGCCGTGGCCGATGGCGAGATAGCGCCGGGCCAGCCGTCGGAACCCCGGCTCGGCCCAGGCTGGCAAGCGGGGCAGATAGCGGCGCGGGGTTTGCAGCAGGCCGCAACGATAGCGCGGTGCGTCCCATTCCAGCGCGGGACAGGGGCCGGCGCGATGTTTCAGCAATAGCCGCGACAGCGGGCAGGGCGCGGCCGCGCAGCATACGCCGCAGCCGTTGCAGGGCTGGCCGGCGGCGGGCTTGGCCGGCGCGTCGATCCTCAACCATACCACCTGCCGGCTGGCCATGACAGGCGCGCTTATTCCGGGATGTCGGCCGCCATCAGCTCGTCCGGATGCTGCCAGCCCGGCTGGGCGGCGATGCGGGCGAGCCAGGCCTGGATATGGGGCCAATCGGCGATGTCCAGGCCGGCGTCGGACAGCCACCACAGGTAGGCGCACAGCGAGACGTCGGCGATGCTGACTTGGTCGCCGGCCAGATAGCGGCGCTCGGCCAGCTCCGTCTCCAGCACGGCCAGGTCTTCGCGCAGCCGCGCTTCCAGCCAGGCTTCCACCGCCGGTTCGTAGTGGGCCATTAGGCGGGAGTAGCGCAGATTGGGCAAGGACATGCCTAGGCGGTTGGTTTCCCAGTTCAGCCATTCGCGCACGCGCTGGCGTTCGCCCAGCGCGCCGCCCAGCGTGCCGTAGCTGTCGGCCAGCCATTGCAGGATGGCGTTGGACTGGCACAGCGGCACGCCGTCGGCCACCAGCACCGGCACTTCGCCGAAGCGGCTGGCGGTGCGGAAGTCTTCCGGACGTTCGGCGCGCGGCAGGGCGAGGTCGATGTGGGCGTAGTCGTGCGAGATGTCGGCCAATACCAGCGCCAGCCTGACCTTGTAGCTATGGCCGGAGTAGCGGTTGCCGTAGAGAATCAGCTTGCTCATTGCGTGTACTTTCTGTCGGGCGCTTCCATCATGTTAGCGCTTGCCGCGCGATCCCAGCCAGGCCGCGGCGAAGGCCAGCGGCAGCGAGAACAGCGCGGGGTTGGAATACGGGAACAGCGGCTTGGCGTGGCCCAGCGCGGCCACCCATACCGCTGGGCCGCAGACGATCAAGGCCAGCGCGCCGACGATGCCGGCCACGCCGCCCCACACCACGCCGCGCGCTCTCAGGCCGCGCCAGTGCAAGGCCAGCAGCAGCAGCGGGAAATTGGCCGAGGCGGCGATGGCGAAGGCCAGGCCCATCATCACGGCGATGTTCAGCTGCTGGAATACGGTGGACAACAGCATGGCGGCCAGGCCCAGGCCCAGCGTGGCCAGCCGCGATACCTTGAGCTCGCGCCGCGGATCGGTCTGGCCCTGTTTCAGCCAGCTGGCGTACAGGTCATGGCTGACCGCGCTGGCGCCGGCCAGCGTCAGGCCGGCCACCACGGCCAGGATGGTGGCGAAAGCCACCGCGGCGACCGCGGCGCGGGCGAAATCGCCGCCCAGCAGCTGCGCCAGATGCAGCGCCGCCATATTGCCGCCGCCCAGCAGCTTGCCGTCCGCGCCGTGGAAGCGTGGATCAGGGCCGATCAGCGTCAGCGCGCCATAGCCGATGATCAGATTCAGTAGGAAGAAGCCGGCCACCAGCCAAGTGGCGATGCCGACCGAACGCCGCGCGGCGCGCTCATCGGCCACGGTGAAGAAACGCATCAGCACATGCGGCAGACCCAGCAGGCCCAGGCTCAGCCCCAGGCCCAGCGACAGCACCTCCACCGGGTCGGACAAGGCCTGGCTGGGTAGGAAGGCGGCCGCGCCGCGCAGCTTTTCCGCGGCGGCGAACAGGGCGGCCGGGCTGCCGTTGTAACGCGCCAGCACGCCGCCAGCCAGGAGCAGGGCGCAGACAAACAGCAAGGCCGCCTTGCTCATCTGCACCCAGGTGGCCGCCAGCATGCCGCCCAGCGCCACGTAGATCATCATCAGCGCGCCCACCAGGCCCACCGCGGCCAGATAGGGCAGGCCGAACAGCAATTCGATCAGCTTGCCGGCGCCCACCAGCTGCACGATCAGGTAGCACAGCGTCACCGTCAGCGAGCTGGCGATGCCCACCAGCCGCACCCCGGCGTGGTCAAAGCGCTGGCTCAGCACGCCGGCCACGGTGTAGCGGCCCTGCCGCCGCAGCGGTTCGGCCAGCAGCAGGAGCAGCAGCGGCCAGCCGGCCAGGGTGCCCACGGCGTAAGCCAGCGAGTCATAACCCTGGCCCAGATACATGCCGGCCGCGCCGAGGAAGGCGGCGGCGGACAGGTAGTCGCCGGCCAGCGCCAGGCCGTTTTGCCAGGCCGGTACCCGGCCGCCGGCGGTATAGAAATCATTGAGCGAGGCGGTGCGGCGACGCGCGGCGGCGGTCAGCAGCAGGGTCAGCAGCGTCAGCGCCAGAAACAGCCATTGCGCCAGACTCATGCGCCATCCTCCCGGCGCAGATAGCCGTACAGCGTGGCGATCAGGCAGAACAGCAGCATCGCGGCCAGCGCCAGCGCGATGGAGGCTGGCACGCCGGCCAGGCTGATGGCCAGCCAGTGGGGCCGCAGGGCCAGGATCAGGTAGTAGCCGAGGCAGACCGCCGCAGCGAGGCAAACCAGTAACAGCTTCATGCGCGCTTCATTCGAGCAAAAGCCCGAGTTTAGCGGCCTTGCCACTGCATCACCAGCCTGGCTTCGCCAGGGCCGAAGTAATCCGCCTCGCGGCCCGTTTCGACAAAGCCCAGGCGGCGGTACAGCTCTGCCGCCGGATTGGCCGGGTCCACCGTCAGGCGAATGGTGTTCGCCTGCGGCCGCATGGCGGCCAGCGCCGCCTGCATCAAGGCCTTGCCTGCGCCCTGGCCGCGGCAGGACGGCAGCAGCGCCAGCGACAGCAGCCACAGTGCGTCCGGCTGTTGGCTGGGGGCGCCCAGGGCATAGCCGACGACCTGCCCGGCTTCGTCCTCGGCCAGCCAGAACCAGTCCGGCCACAGGTCCAGGGCCTGGCGGAAAAAGAAGTCGGGATAGACGTGGCTGCCGAATACCGCCAGTTCGACGGCGAAGATGGCGGCGAGGTCGGCGCGTTGGGCGGGGCGCAATTTCATCGGGTGGGTCCTGCTGTCTGGTTCCGGGGGAGGGCGTCAAGGGTAAACGATGGCGTGCTTTGCGCAAAGTCAGCCGATCAGCACGCTTAATGAAATGATCATATTTCTTGCGCAAACTGCCCGCTGTTTTGCCTGGTTTCCCTATTGCCTTGCCCATTCCGGAGCGTTGTCATGAGCGAATTGTCACGTCGCGAGTTTCTCAAGTTGTCGGCCGCCGGCATTGCCGCCGGCGCGCTGCCGCCCGGTTTGGCGGCAGCCATGGCGGCCCAGCCGGCCGGACGCAGCCTGTCCGCCGTCAAGCATGTCGTGGTGTTCATGCAGGAAAACCGGTCGTTCGACCATTATTTCGGCACCCTGCGCGGCGTGCGCGGTTTCAACGACCGCAGCGCTCTGCAATTGCGCAACGGCAACAGCGTGTTCAAGCAGCCCAATCTGCTGCAGCCGGCCGAGTATCCGTTTCATCTGGACAGCAGCCGCACCAGCGCGCAATACCTGAGCGACCTGGACCACTCCTGGTTGGGCACGCACGCCGCCTGGAACCTGGGCAAGTACGATGGCTGGGTGCCGGCCAAGACGGCGATGACCATGGGTTACTTCAACCGCGCCGACATTCCCTACCACTACGCGCTGGCCGACGCCTTCACCATCTGCGACCACTATTTCTGTTCGGTGCTGGGGCCGACCAACCCCAACCGCCTGTATCTGTGGAGCGGCATGATCAACCCGCAAGGCGGCAAGGGCGGGCCGGTGATCGACAACAGCGAGCTGGGTTACAGCTGGACCACCTATCCGGAGCGGCTGCAGAACGCCGGCGTCAGCTGGAAGGTGTATCAGGTGCTGGGCGACAATTTCGACGACAACGCGCTGGCCTGGTTCAAGCAGTACCGCAATGCCCAGGCCGGCAATCCGCTGCACGACCGCGGCATGGCCTCGGTGCCCAAGACCGGCGGCAACTCCGTGCAAGACCTGGTGGCCGCCATCCGCAACGACGCGGTCAACGGCACGCTGCCGCAGGTGTCATGGGTGGTGGCGCCGCAGGACTATTCCGAGCACCCCAGCGCCGCGCCGGCCGCCGGCGCCTATCTGATGGACCAAGTGCTGCAGGCCTTGACCGCCAATCCGGACGTGTGGGCCTCCACCGTGCTGCTGCTCAATTACGACGAGAACGACGGTTTCTTCGACCACGTGCCGCCGCCGATTCCGCCGTCCGGCACCGCCGACGAGTCCGTCGCCCTGTTGCCCATCGGCCTGGGGCCGCGCGTGCCCATGCTGGTGTTGTCGCCGTGGAGCCGCGGCGGCTATGTCTGCTCGCAGGTGTTCGATCACACCTCGGTGATCCGCTTCCTGGAAACCTGGACCGGCGTGCAGGAGCCGAACATCTCGGTCTGGCGGCGCAAAATCTGCGGCGACCTGACCAGCGCGCTGGATTTCGGCAACAGCAATATCACCGTGCCGGCCTTCCCGGACACCACGGCGCTGCTGACCCAGGCTCAGCAAACCAAGAATTGGCCCAAGCCCAGCGCGCCGGCGCCGGGCCAGATGCCGCAACAGGAACCCGGCCGCCGGCTGGCGCGTCCGCTGCCTTACCAGTGCAACGCTTACGCCAGCACGGACGTGTCGTCCGGCATCGTCTGGATACACATGCAGAACGGCGGCACGCAGGCGGCGCATTATTCGATCTACGCCAACGCCTACCGCATAGACGGCCCGTGGCAGTACGACGTGGCAGGCGGCGCCGAGAGCAAGGACTATTTCCATGTCCAGACCTACGGCCTCGGCTGGTACGACCTGACGCTGTACGGCCCGAACGGCTTCCTGCGCCGCTTCGCCGGCAATATCCATCAGGCGGGCGGCAAGCTGGAGGCGGCCAGCGGCGTCAGCGCCGCCGGTGGCGTGCCGACGCTGACGCTGCAGTTGAGCAATGGCGGCAAGTCGCCGGTGACCTTCCAGATCAGCGGCAACGGCTACGGCGGCTCGTCGCCGCAGCAGGTCAGCGTGGCGAACGGCGGCAGTCAGATACTGAGCTGGAATCTGTCCGGCGTTTACGGCTGGTACGACTTCACCGTCAGCTGCACCAACGACGCCAATTTCCTGCGCCGCCTGGTCGGCCACGTGGAAACCGGCGCCGCCAGCGTCACCGGCTGAGCGGCACCCCGCTCTCGTTCTGGGGGGCGGCCGCTGGGTTTCGCCCCTCAGGACGACAGCTTGCGGCCCAGCCGCTTCTCCACCTGCCGCCTCTCCCAGTCCGGGCCCAGGATGGGCAGCAACTCGAAAGTGTTTACCGCCTGCAGCAGCAGGCCTATGCCCCAGCCCAGCGCCGGCCAGACCACCCATAGCCGGTGCGGAGAAGTCAGCAGATTGACGGCGGCCAGCAGCGCCATCACCAGCGCGTATTGCGCCAGGTGGCGGTAAAAGCGCTTGAGGCGGTTCACGTGTTGCAGCGCCAGCATTTCTTCCAGTTCGCGGGAGGCGACGGGCGCGGAGGCGGTATCGGGGGCGGTCAAGTCGGTCATGGCGGGCTCCTGGTTCAGTTCCGAGAAATCGATCTCGAACACGGAGGCCAGCGACTTCAGCGACTCGACGCTGGCGCCCTGGCCGCGCTCGATGCGCTGGACGGTGCGCACGCTCAGACCGCTCAGATCAGCCAGTTGTTGTTGCGACCAGCCGCGTTGCAGCCTCAGTTTCTGTATCAGCATAAAACCTCCGTTCGATCACTGGACGCAGTGTGGGGGCGCTTAGGGCAAGAGACAACGACAGCGGGGCGACAGACAGACGACAGCGGCGCGACAATGCCCGCCAGGCTTGGGTTTCCAGCTGACGCCGGCCAGGAGCGCCGCCCGCGTTTCAGGCGCTCATCGGCATGATAGGGACAGGAAGCGGCGGCTGGCAAGGCGGCGCGCCGGAATGAAAAACGTCGCCGTTCGAGCGAACGGCGGCGCGGGAAGAGGCGGCTTGGCGCCGGGGCCTTACCACAGCACCTTGACCTTGCCTTCGCCCAGCCAATCGCTCAGCGCCAGCAGCAGGCCGTCATCGAGGCGCACGCCCCATTCCTGCGGCAGCATCAGCTCGCCCTTGGCCTTGCCGTTGTTGTAGGCCAGCCGCACCAGGCAGCCGGCGTCCTGGCTCTTGAACGGGTGCAGTTCCGACTTCAGCCGCGCGATGTCGGGCTTGGCCGGCAGCTGCAAGGACAGGCCGCGGGCGTAGCGGCTGCGCGCTTCGCCCAGGCTGTGCAGCTTGTCCACGATGATGCGCAGGCCGCCGGAGAAGCTGTCCTCGCTGACCTTGCCCTCCACCACCAGCACCACGTCCTCTTTGAGCTTGTCGCGGTTCAATTCGAAGCTCTCCGCGAACAGGCTGACTTCCAGCTTGGCGGTGCCGTCGTCCAACTGCACGAAGGCCATCTTGCCGCGATTGCCCACCTTGACGCGGATGCCGGTGACGAAGCCGGCCAAGAGCTGCGGCTCCTTGCGCGGAGTCAGCCGCGACAGCGTGGTCTTGATGAAGCCGCGCACTTCCTTCTCATAGGCGGAGAACGGGTGGCTGGACAGATAGAAGCCGATGGCCAACTTTTCCTCGGCCAGCTTGACCGCGTCGCTCCATGGACGGGTGGCGACCATTTCCACCGCTGGCGCGACGTCGTCGCCGAACATGTCGAACAGGCCGCCCTGGTTGGCGTTGGCGTGTTCCTGTTCGGCGGCGTCCATGGCCAGGCCGACATTGGCGAACAAGAGCGCGCGGTTCGGTTCGATGGCGTCGAAGGCGCCGGCGCGGATCAGCGCCTCGATCACCCGCTTGTTGACCAGCTTCTTGTCGGTGCGTTTGCAGAAATCGAACAGGTCGCTGAACGGCCCGCCGGCTTCGCGCACCGATACGATGTGGTCCACCGCGGCTTCGCCGGTGCCCTTGATCGCGCCCAGCGCGTAGCGGATTTCCTTGCGGCTGACCGGCACGAAGCGGTAGAAACTGTGGTTGACGTCCGGCGGCAGGAAGGTGATGCCGTTCTTGGCGTCCTGGCAATCGTCATAGAACACCTTCAGCTGGTCGGTGTTGTCCAATTCGGTGGACATCGTCGCCGCCATATAGGCCGCGCAGTGGTGGGCCTTCAGCCAGGCGGTGTGGTAGGCCACCAGCGCGTAGGCGGCGGCGTGCGATTTGTTGAAGCCGTAGCCGGCGAACTTCTCCATGTAGTCGAAGATTTCGTTGGCCTTGGCTTCCGGAATGTCCTGCTTGGCCGCGCCCTGCACGAACATCGCGCGCTGGGCCACCATCTCCTCGACCTTCTTCTTGCCCATCGCGCGGCGCAGCAAGTCGGCGCCGCCCAGCGAGTAGCCGCCGATCACCTGCGCCGACTGCATCACCTGTTCCTGGTACACCATGATGCCGTAGGTCGGCGCCAGCACCGGCTCCAAGAGCGGGTGCAGGTATTCGAACTTGGCGCCGTGCATGCGCTGGATGAAGTCCGGAATCAGGTCCATCGGGCCTGGGCGGTACAAGGCCACGAAGGCGATAATTTCCTCGAACTTGCTCGGTTTGGCCTCCACCAGCATCTTCTTCATGCCGGTGGACTCGAACTGGAACACGGCGGTGGTGTTGGCGGTGGCGAACACCTTGTAGGCGTCGCGGTCGTCCAGCGGCAGGTGGGCGACGTCCACGTCCTCGCCGCTGACCTGCTTGATGTACTTCTGCGCCAGTTCGATGATGGTGAGGTTGCGCAGGCCCAGGAAGTCGAACTTCACCAGGCCGATCTGCTCCACGTCGTCCTTGTCGAACTGCGAAACGGGAGACGCGCCTTCGCCGCTGGCGATGTACAGCGGGCAGAAGTCGGTCAGCTTGCCCGGCGCGATCAACACGCCGCCGGCGTGCATGCCCAGGCCGCGCGTCAGGTCTTCCAGCTTCATGGCCAGTTCGATCAGTTCCTGCGCGCCTTCGGATTCGATCACCTCGCCGATCTGCGGCTCCACCTGCATGGCCTTTTCCAGGCTCAAGGGTTTGTTCGCCTCCAGCGGGATCAGCTTGGACAGGCGGTCGCACAGGCCGAAAGGCAGGTCCAGCACGCGGCCGACGTCGCGGATCACCGACTTGGACGACATGGTGCCGAAGGTGGCGATCTGGCTCACCGCTTCCTCGCCGTATTTCTGCCGGGTGTATTCAATCACCCGCCAGCGGTTTTCCTGGCAGAAGTCCACGTCGAAGTCGGGCATGGACACCCGCTCCGGGTTCAGGAAGCGCTCGAACAGCAAGGCGTAGCGCAGCGGATCGAGGTCGGTGATGCTGAGGCTGTAGGCCACCAGCGAGCCGGCGCCGGAACCCCGGCCCGGCCCCACCGGGCAGCCGTTGGCCTTGCCCCACTGGATGAAGTCCGCCACGATCAGGAAGTAGCCGGGGAAGCCCATCTGGATGATGGTGTCGCACTCGAATTTCAGCCGCGCGTCGTATTCCGGCCGCCGGGCTTCGCGCACCGCTTCGTCCGGGTACAGCTGCTTCAGCCGCTCTTCCAGCCCGCGCTTGGCCTCGTAGACAAGGAAGTCGTCCAGCGTCATGCCGTCCGGCGTCGGGAACAGCGGCAGGTAGTTCTTGCCCAGCACCACGGAGATATTGCAGCGCTTGGCGATTTCCACCGTGTTGGCCAGCGCCTCCGGGATGTCGGCGAAGCGCTGCAGCATTTCATCGGCGCTGAGGAAATACTGGCATTCGTGGAAGCTGCGCGGACGGCGCTTGTCGCCCAGGGTATAGCCTTCGGCGATGCACACCCGCGCCTCGTGCGCCTTGAAGTCTTCCGGCTCCATGAACTGGATGGGGTGGGTGGCCACCACCGGCAGCGCCATCTCGCCGGCCAGCCACAAGGTGGCCTGCACCACGTTTTCGATCTGCGCGTTGTCCAGGCGCTGGACTTCCAGATAGAACGACCCCGGGAACAGTTTTTCCCAGTAAGCGGCGCGGCGTTGCGCTTCTTCGCGCTGGCCCATGGACAGCGCGATGCCGACGTCGCCGTGATGGGCGCCGGACAGGCACAACAGGTCGCGGTTGTCGCCGGCCTCCAGCCAGGCGCGCTTGATCTCGGCACGGCCGCGGTACTGGTTGTGGCTGAAGGCTTCGGTCAACAGTTCGCACAGCCGCCGGTAGCCTTCGCGGTTCTTCACCATCAGCATCAGCCGGTAGGGCTTGTCGCGATCCTCCTCGTTTTCCAGCCAGATGTCGGCGGAGACGATGGGTTTGACGCCCTTGTTGCGGCAGGCCTTGTAGAACTTGACCATGCCGAACAGATTCATCAGGTCGGATACGCCAAGCGCGGGCATCTGTTCCTTGACGGCGCGTTTGACCGCGTCATCGAGGCGGACGATGCCGTCGGTGATGGAGAACTCCGAGTGGAGGCGAAGGTGGACAAAGCGGGGTGCGTTCATTCCGGCATTTTACCGGCAGGCGAGGGCGCGAACCAGTTCAAATGATGGCTGGCACATCGTGGCCCAAGCGCATTAGAATGCTGGCATGGCAATTTTCACCGCAGGCGAAGAAAACCGATGGAGTTCAATGTGCAGCAATTGGAGCGGACGAATCTGTATCAACTGCTGGTGGGCTGCATCCTGCCGCGGCCTATCGCCTGGGTCAGCACCCAGGATTTGAAGGGGGTGTGCAATCTGGCGCCGTTTTCCTTCTTCAACGTGATGAGCGTGACGCCGCCGCTCTTGGGCATCAGCATCCTCAAACAGGCGTCGGAGCGAGACAAGGATACGCTGGCCAATATCCGGCTGACTGGGGAGCTGGTGGTCAACATCGTCAATCGGCCGCTGGCCGAGGCGATGAATGTCACCTGCGGCGCTTATGCGCCGGAAGTGGACGAATTCGAGCTGGCGGGTCTGGCCAGGGCGGCCAGCGTGACGGTCAAGCCGCCCGGCGTGGCGGAAGCGCCAGTGCGTCTGGAATGCACGCTGCATCAATGCCTGAGCTTCGGCCACGGCAGCGGCGCCGGCAATCTGGTGCTGGCCGAGGTCAAATACATCCACGTGGCGGACGAGGTGTGGCGCGACGGCGCGGTGGACGATCTGGCGTTGCAGGCGGTGGGCAAGCTGGGTGGGGATCGCTACAGCCTGGCGGAGCCGGCCTTCAGTCTGGCGCGTCCGGCCTGAGCTGCGCTTAGACCCGCTAAGCCAACCCCTGATCCTGCGTTGCGCCTCCTTGCCATACTACTTGTACTGTCTGCGTCGACGCGCCTTGGCTCAGGTTCTCTGATGAGGTTTGTGAGGTTTGGTTAGCGACGCTTAGAGCGCGGCCTGGGTTTGCTCGGACAGCGCGTCCAGCATGCCGTAGCGGCGCTGGTACTCGGCGCGCTTCTTGCTGGCGATGTCTTCCATGGCCTTGCGCGGCGGCGTCAGCGGAATGCGGTAGAAGCGGCCGTCATCCACCGGCTCGGCGTCCAGCGTCTGCCAGAAGCTGTCGTAGTCGGCGAAGAACTCGCGTCGATACCGCCATGAGCTGTAAATATGTTCGCGGTTGCCGATGGCCAGGATCTCGTCGGCGCCGATCTTGCGCGCCAATGCGGTCAGCGACTCCATCGCCAGCCGCTTCGGAAACAGGCCGTGCGCCGCCTTGGTGGCCAACTGCACGGCTTCCGCGCCATGCGGCTTGCGCGGGCCTTGCAGGCCGCCGATCACCAACACGATATCCTGTTCGCGGCGGGTCAGCGTGAAAGTCAGCG
>NZ_PPTF01000073.1:0-53797 GCF_002902845.1 Chromobacterium sinusclupearum | reverse complement strand
CCTCGTTGCATACCTGCAGCGACATTTCCCCTTCTTTGTCGAAGCTATGCTGCTGGGTCAACACCACCAGCAGCTTGCCGTCGTTCTTGCCGGCCAGCTCCGCCAGTTGCAGATGCTGGCTGGACAATAGCTGGCGGCGGGCCGCGCCGGAAAAGCGCTTTTCCAGCAACTGGTAGTGGGCCTGCAGCGCGCGCAGCTTGCCGGCCGGTCCGAGCGATCGGTAAAGGTAGGGGCGATGCAGCTTGCTGGCCAGCCGCGGATTGTGCCGCAGGTAGGGCAGCAGCGTCTGCGAGCGGAAAGTATTCAGCCAGCGCAGCGTCCACGGCAGGGTCAACACGCCGCGGAATGCGAATTTGAAACGGTTCTTGCCCTCGTCGAAGCCGTCGCGGCGCGAAAACGAGCCGCTGGCCAGCGACCAGAACAGATCCACGGAATTGATTACAGTCATGCCTTCCCCCACCGATTAGCTTGTTAGGATAAGGTAAGTTCGGACATGAAGTTGTTAAAAGATATGTAGAACAGTGTGACTGTGTGTGACGCGAAATCGTTTCAGCATGCCGCTGTTTGCCGCTTTATGGCAGTAAATAGAGGCGGAAGCGTTCTTTGTGATCGCCAGGGCGCTGGAAAACGGATATTGGATGCAATTTGGCGAGCGCAGACGGCGCTTGGTCGTGCAGCGTCTGCAGCAGCAGCCAGCGGCACTGATGCGCCGCCGGCTGGGTTTCCAGGCGCAGCGTGCGATAGCCGGCGTAGTACTCTAGCAAGGCGCGCTGCGGTTCGCCCAGATTCAGGCTGGCGACGCAGCCGCCGTCGCGCTGTATCGCTTCCAGAGTGGGCTTCAGCGCGTGGAAGGTTTCGCGGTAGCGCATGCCGTGATCCAGCGCCGGCAGCCAGAGCGTGGCCACGCCGCACCATAGCAGCGTCATGGCGATGCTCCAGCGCCAGGCCAGCCCGGCCATGGCGGTCAAGGGTTGGCGCCAGCACCATAGCAAGCAGGCCAGCGCCAGGCCGAAGGCCAGCCAATGGCCGGGATAGAAGGCCGGCGTCCAGCCGCTGAACTGGCGCTCCAGCAGCGGCCGGCTCCAGGCGATGTCGGCTGGCGCGCTGAGCACCCGCGCCACCAATAGCAGATAGCCCAGCAGCAAGCCAAACAGCGCGGCCAGTGCGATGCTCGCCCAGCGCGGCGGACGCCAGGCAAACGGCAATCCGCTCAGCGCCAGCAGCGTCAAGGGCGGCAGCAGCGGCAAGGCGTACAGCTCCCTCGCTTCCGCCGCGGCCAGCAGCACCGCCAGCGAACCGCCAAACAGGGCCAGCGGCGGCAAGATGATCAGCGGCGAGACCTGGCGTCGCAACACCCGCCATCCATTCCACAGGGCCAGCGGCCACAGCGGCAGCGCATACCAGGGCAGGGTGCGGCCGTAGAACCATGGACGCTGGCGCGGGCCGAGATGGGCGCTGCCATTGAAGCGTCCGAAATTATTGGCATCCAGCCACAGATGGAACAGTTCCGGGCTGCGCCGGTACAGCGCGGCCATCCACCATAGCGGCAGGGGCAGGGCGGTCAGCAGCGCGACCGCCAGCGTCAGCAGATAGCGGCGTTGGCGGTAAGCCGGATGCAGCGGGAGGGCCAGCGCGGCGAGCCCCAGACAGCCGGGGCCGAGCAGCCCCTTGCTGAGGAAGGCGATGGCGGTGCCGCCGCCCAGCATCAGGCCGGCGAGGACGGGGCGCGCCAGGGCGTGGCACAAGCCGGCCAGCCCCCAGCAGAAGCCGGCCATCAGCGCGGTATCGGTGATCAATTGATGGGCGCGTATCGGCAAGCCGACGGCGCCCATCAGCAGCAGCGGCGCCCAGCGGCCGAAGCCCGGGCCGAGCAGGCCGCGCGCCGCGACGCCTAGCCCCAGCCAGCCGATGGCGTTCCACAGCCCTGCCGCCAGACGGGCAGCGTCCGGCGCGCCCAGCCAGCCCTGCAGCGCTTGCAGGGTCCAGCTGGCGCTGATGAAGAACAGCGGCGGTTTTTCCAGGAATGGCTCGCCGGCCAGCATCGGCACTACCCAATCGCCGCTGGCGGCGATATGGCGCACCAGTCCGAAGGTGTAGGCTTCGTCCGGCTTCCACGGCTCATGGCCGACCAGGCCGGGAATCAGCCACAGCAGCAGCACGGCGGCCAGCGCCGGCCACGGCAGGGCGGGGGGAGGGCTGGGCCGGACCGGGGTCACGGCTTGGCCGGGGGCGGGTCCTTCGGACGCATCGAGTGCAGGGCGGCTCTCTGCATTTCCAGCGTTTTGATCTGCATGGACAGCACGCCCAGATTCATCGTCAGCCAGCCTTCCACCACGCGCAGTTCGGCCAGTTTGCGGTCGATTTCCTCTTCCGACATCGGCGGCAGGAAGGCCTGCATGCCGGGCGGCGTGGCTTGCTGCCAGAACTGGCGGAACAGGGCGAAGGGGTCGTTGGAATGGTCTTGGCTCATCGGCGTCATCCTGCATTGGGCATGAAAAAACGGGCAAGCGATGCTTGCCCGTTCAGTATATGCCCTAAGCGCGAGCGGATCAGCCCTGTTGGCCTGGCGCCTGCGCGTCGACGGAGGCCAGCGCCACCATGTTGACGATGCGGCGCACCGAGGAGATCGGCGTCAGGATGTGCACCGGCTTGGCCATGCCCATCAGGATCGGGCCGATGGTCACGCCGTCGGCTGCCGACACGCGCAGCAGGTTGTAGCTGATGTTGGCGGCTTCCACGTTCGGCATGATCAGCAGATTGGCCGAGCCCTTCAGCGTGGAGTCCGGCATCGCCTGGGTGCGGATGGCTTCCACCAGCGCCGCGTCGCCCTGCATTTCGCCGTCGATTTCCAGTTCCGGCTGGGCTTCGCGGATCAGATCGAACGCCGCGCGCATCTTCTGCGCGGACGGGGTGTTCAAGGCGCCGAAGCTGGAGTTGGACAGCAGCGCGGCCTTGGGCTGGATGCCGAAGCGCTTGATCGACTCGGACGCCATCTTGGTGATGGAGGCCAGTTGTTCTGCGCTCGGCTCGGCGTTGACGTAGGTGTCGGTGATGAAGATGTTGCCGGTCGGCAGGATCAGCGCGTTCATCGCGCCGGCCACCTTGTCCTCGTTAGCGTAGCCCAGCACGTTCTCCAGAATGTCGAAGTGCTGGCGGTACGGTCCGTAAGTGCCGCAGATCAGCGCGTCGGCGTCGCCGCGGCGCACCATCATCGCGCCGATCAGCGTGGTGTTGCCGATCACGCGGCGGCGAGCCTGCTCCTGCGACACGCCCTTGCGCTTCATCAGCTGGTAGTAGTCCTGCCAGTAGTCGTTGAAGCGCGGGTCGGACTCGTTATTGACCAGTTCGAAGTCCACGCCCGGGCGCAGCTTCAGGCCCAGTTTCTCGATGCGCTTCTCGATCACGCTGGGACGGCCCACCAGGATAGGCTTGGCCAGGCCCTGGGTGACGATTTCCTGGGTGGCGTGCAGCACGCGCTCGTCTTCGCCTTCGGTCAGGACCACCCGTTTCGGGTCTTTCTTGGCCTGGGCGAACACCGGCTTCATGAACAGATTGGTCTTGTAGACGAACTGCGCCAGCTGGTCGGCGTAGGCGTCGAAGTCCTGGATCGGGCGGGTGGCGACGCCGGATTCCATGGCGGCCTTGGCCACGGCCGGGGCGATCTTGACGATCAGGCGCGGGTCGAACGGCTTCGGAATCACGTATTCCGGGCCGAAGGACAGTTCCTGGTCGCCGTAGGCGGTGGCCACCACGTCGTTTTGCTCGGCCATCGCCAAGTCGGCGATCGCGCGCACGGTGGCCAGCTTCATCTCTTCATTGATGGTGGTGGCGCCTACGTCCAGCGCGCCGCGGAAGATGAAGGGGAAGCACAGCACGTTGTTGACCTGGTTCGGGAAGTCCGAACGGCCGGTGCCGATGATGGCGTCCGGGCGTACTTCCTTGACCAGCGGCGGCAGGATTTCCGGTTCCGGGTTGGCCATGGCCAGGATCAGCGGATCGCGGGCCATGCTCTTCACCATGTCCTGGCTCACCAGGCGCGGGCCGGACAGGCCCATGAAGATGTCGGCGCCGGCCATGGCGTCGGCCAGCTTGCGCCAGCCGTTGTCCTTGATCGCGTAGCGCAGCTTGGATTCGTCCAGCTTCTCGTCGCGGCCGATGTAGACCACGCCCTTGGAGTCGCAGATGGTGATGTTTTCACGCTTCACGCCCAGCGCCACCAGCAGGTCCAGGCAGGCGATGGCGGCCGCGCCGGCGCCGGAGGCCACCACGCGCACTTCGCCGATTTCCTTCTTCACCAGGCGCAGGCCGTTCAGCACCGCGGCGGCGGCGACGATGGCGGTGCCGTGCTGGTCGTCGTGGAACACCGGGATGCCCATGCGCTCGCGGCACTTCTTCTCGATGTAGAAGCACTCAGGCGCCTTGATGTCTTCCAGGTTGATGCCGCCGAAGGTGGGCTCCAGCGAGCAGATGATGTCCACCAGCTTGTCCGGGTCCAACTCGTTGACTTCGATGTCGAACACGTCGATGCCTGCGAACTTCTTGAACAGCACGCCCTTGCCTTCCATCACCGGCTTGCTGGCCAGCGCGCCGATATTGCCCAGGCCCAGCACGGCGGTGCCGTTGGAGATCACCGCAACCAGGTTGCCGCGAGCAGTGTATTTGTAGGCGTTGAGCGGGTCTTCGACGATGGCGTCGCACGGGGCGGCCACGCCCGGGGAGTAGGCCAGCGCCAGATCGCGCTGAGTGGTCAGCGGCTTGGTCGGCGATACCTGGATCTTGCCCGGGGTTGGGAACTGGTGAAATTCCAGCGCGCTTTGGCGCAATTGCTCGTCCATTCGCAGGCTCCTGATTGAGAGAGATGTTCTTATGTTGGTAAGGGATAGCGGAACATTATAAGACTTTATGCCGGGCTCGGGCTATGCCGTGTCGGACAAAAGCCGCGATGGGCGGCCCCATCGCGGCTGCATATCGTTTGACTTGAAAATGTCAATGCAGCATGCCCAGCATCCGCGGCAACCACAACGAGATTTCCGGAATGAATGTCACCGCGACCAGAAAACCCAGCATGGTCAGCAACCATGGCCACACGGCCACGGTCAGCTCGGTAATGCCCATCTTTGTGATACCCGAGGCGACATAAAGGTTCAGTCCCACCGGTGGATGGCACATGCCGACTTCCATATTGACCGCGATCAGGATGCCGAAGTGGATGGGGTTGACCCCCAGTTTCACCGCCACCGGATACAGGATGGGCGCCATGATCAGCACGATGGCCGACGGGTCCATGAAGTTGCCGGCGGCCAGCAGCAGGATATTGGTCAGCAGCAGGAAGGCGACGATGCCGAAGCCCTGGCTGGCCATCCATGCCGCCATGGTCTGCGGAATCTGCTCCGATGCCATCAGGAAGGAAAACAGCACGGCGTTGGTGATGATGTACAGCAGCATCGCGCTCATCGACGCCGCGTTGATCAGCACCTTGGGCACATCCTGCAGTCCCATGTCCTTGTAGACGAATACCGCGATCACGAAGGCGTACACCGCCGCCATGGCCGCCGCCTCGGTGGGGGTGAAGATGCCTGTATAGATGCCGCCTATCACCAGCACCATGAGCAGCAGGCCCCACACGCATTCGCGGAAGGCCTGCCAGCGCTCGGACCAGCTGGCGCGCGGCAAGCGCGGGTAGTCGAACTTCTTGGCGCGATACCAAGTGGTCAGGCCCAGCAGGGCCGACAGACACAAGCCGGGCAGCACGCCGGCCATGAATAGCTGGCCGACCGAAGCGGTGGACACGCTCATGCCATTGGGGCCGGTGACGTCCATGCCTGCCGTGGCGATGCTGTACATCACCAGATTGATCGATGGCGGGAACAGGATGCCCAGCGCGCCGGAAGTGGTGATGACGCCGGCGCCGAAGCGCTGCGGATAACCCTGTTTCAGCATGGCCGGCAGGATGATGGAACCGACTGCCACCACAGTGGCGACAGAGGAGCCAGTGATGGCGGCGAACAGCGCGCAGGACACCACGCCAGCCAGGCCCAGGCCGCCGTACCAGTGGCCCACCAGGGTGGTGGCGAAGCGTATCATCCGCCGCGCCACCCCGCCGTGCATCAGAAAGTTGCCGGCCAGGATGAAGAACGGAATCGCCATGATCTCGAACTTCTCGATGCCGGTGAACAGCTTCAGCGCCACCGAGGTGACCGGCACCTCCGTCATGGTGAACAGGAAAGTCAGGACGGTCAGGCCCAGCGAAATGGAAATCGGCATGCCGGTGAGCATCAGCGCCAGCAGCAGGCCGAAAATGATCAGCGCGCTCATGGACGGCCTCCACGGTTGATGTCGTGCGGGTGCAGATTGTCCAGCGTCTCGTCGCCTTCCAGGCCGTCCACATGGCCGTGGTCGTGCTTTGGCAGCGCGCCGGTGCGGATGAAGTTCCAGGCTACTTGCAGGAAGCGGAAGCACATCAGCGAGGAACCGGCCGGGATGGCCAGATAAACCAGCCACATCGGCGCCTCCAGGTCAGGCGAGGTCTGGTCGGTATGGGCGATGTCCCATACGAAATTGCCGCCCATCACCGCGACGATGCCGGTGAACAGCGCGCCGGCCAAGAGGCCGAACACGATGAAGTAGCCGCGGGTTTTGTCCGGCAGGCGGTTGATCAGCACATCCACACCGACGTGGATGCCGGTGCGCACGCCATAGGCGGCGCCGAACTTGGCCATCCACACAAACAGGTAAACGGTCAGCTCCTGCGCCCACGATAGATTGATGTGGGCGAGGTAGGGTTGCAGGGTGGGAATGCCCGAGCCGTAGCGGTGCAGCACCGCGACGAAGGTGATCAGGGTGGCGGCCCCCATCAGACAGGCAATCATCCACTCCTCGAGATGGTCGAGGATTTTCAGCATGGCGGGTTTCCTCAGCGCATGGAAAAACCGCGCCCGGCAGGGCGCGGCGGATCGCCTTTACTTGGCGGGGTTGAAGCCGGTTTCCTTGTAGATGGCCTTCAGCAGCTCAGGCCCGATGCGGGCGGCCATCTTCTGGTGCACCGGCAGCAGCGCTTTCTTGAACGCTTCGCGCTCCTGCGGCGTGGGGGTATAGACCTGAGTCTTGCCGGAAGCCTTGATCGCGGCGACGGCCTTTTCGTTTTCCTGCTTGGCGATCTGGTTGGCGTAGACGGTGGCGTCCTGCACCGCGCTGTCCAGCTGAGTGCGCACATCCGCCGGCAGGCCGTCCCAGAACTTCTTGTTGACGATCAGCGCGTAGCCGAGGAAGCCGTGCTGGGTCAGCGTCAGGTTTTTCTGCACCTCATAGGACTTGCTGGTGTACAGATTGGAGGCTTCAAGCTCGGTGCCATCCACCACGCCGGTCTGCAGCGCCTGGTACACCTCGGAGAAGGCCATCACCTGCGGCAGGGCGCCCAGCGTGCGCATTTCCTCTTCCAGCACCTTGGACGACTGGATGCGGATCTTCATGCCCTTCAGGTCTGCTGGGCTCTTGATCGGCTTGTTGGCCGAGAAATTCTTGAAGCCGTTGTCCCAATAGGCCAGGCCCTTGATGCCCTTGCCCTCCAGTTTGCCCAGCAGCTGCTTGCCGATGGGGCCGTGCATCACCTTGTTGACTTGGTCGTAGTTGTCGAACACATAGGGCAGATCGAATACTTCGAATTCTTTCACGCCCAGCGGGCCGAATTTGGCCAGGCTGGGGGCCAGCATCTGCACCGCGCCCAGTTGCAGCGCTTCCAGTTCTTCCTTGTCCTTGTACAACTGGCTGTTGGGATAAACCTGTACCTTGACGCGGCCGTGAGTGCGTTGCTCGGCCAGTTTTTTGAAGTATTCCGCCGCCTTGCCCTTGGGCGTGTCCGGCGCCACCACGTGGCTGAACTTGATGACGATTTCGCCGGCCGCCTGGGCTGCGCCGGACAGGGTGAGGCTGGCGCAGAATGCCAGCGCGATATGCTTGAGCTTCATGTAAGGTTCTCCATCCATTTGTAGCGTTGTTTGATGTTATGGGCCGGATCGGGCCGACGGTTTTACTTCTTAAAGTATAAGCTCCATGCTGCGCT
The DNA here is from genome assembly GCF_002902845.1 of Chromobacterium sinusclupearum. Taxonomy (GTDB): domain Bacteria; phylum Pseudomonadota; class Gammaproteobacteria; order Burkholderiales; family Chromobacteriaceae; genus Chromobacterium; species Chromobacterium sinusclupearum. The sequence continues at coordinate 45,738 of NZ_PPTF01000073.1, read as the reverse complement.
GACCATTAGGGAATTCCAGAACAGGGGCATGTTGCCCCGGCTTGGCGCGGGCGCGTTATCATCAAGGTCGTTTCCTGCCCGGCTGCCCGACATGCCTGTTATCGATTCCTCTCTTCGCCGTACCCCGCGCCTGCTGTGGCCGAGCGTCAGCCTTGCGCTGATCGCGCTGCTGCTGGCCCTGTGCAGCCTCAGCTATCTGGTGTACCGAGACTGGCGCGACGAGCAGCAGGACAACTTGATCCAGGAAGTGCTGTGGTTGGAGCAATCGCTGCGCATGCATCTGGAGGGGCATCAGGAGTGGGCGGACACCCTGGCGCGCGACATCGCCGCCGGCAAGACAGATAGCGGCCGTTTTGCCCATTTGGCGGCGTTTTACCTGCGCGAAAATCCCGAGCTGGTGACGCTGGAGCGGGTGGGGCTGAATCATCAGGTGGAGTGGGACCCGCACGGCATCCGCCGCGACGGCCGGCAGCTCAACTCTTCAGAATATGACGCGTTGTGGCGCGCCGGCCGCTTAATGCGGGCCAGCTACGGCGCCCCGTATCAGGGCGTCGATGGCAAATACCGTTTCGACCTGGCAGTGCCGGTGGTGCGCGACGGCCAGCTGCTGGGGGGCATCCGCGTGTCTTACCTGCTGGATGGCCTGCTGTACCACCAGGTGCCATGGTGGATCGCCTCCAAGAACTACATCAGCATCCTGGACGTGGGCGGCAAGACGCTGGCGCAAAAGTTCGACGCCGCCGAGCAGCCGGGCAATATCTCGCACCAGACCAGCTTTGATCCGCCTGGCTATGGCCTGTACCTGCGGGCGGTCAGCTATCGCAGCGGCCTGGGGCTGACGCTGCCGGTGCTGACCGGCATCATCATCGTGCTGCTGCTGACGCTGCTGTACGCGGTGTGGCGCATCCGCCGCCATATGCGCGAGCGGGCCGCGACGGAACAGAAGCTGGCGCAGGAGGTGTCGCTGCGCCAGGCGATTGAGGACTCGATGAAAAGCGGCTTGGTGGCGGTAGGGCTGGAAGGGGAGATCGTCCGCGTCAACCGCGCCTTCTGCGACATGCTGGGCTTCGCGCCGGAGGAACTGGTGGGCCGCCATCCGCCGCATCCGTTCTGGCCGCAGGACCAGCACGGCGTGCTGGCCGAGGCGATGGATGCCGTGCGCGACAATCGCCAGCAGGAGCAGGGTTTTGAACTGACGCTGATGCGCAAGCGCGGCGACACGCTGGTAGTGCGCTTGTTCGCCACCCCGCTGGTGCAGGAAGACGGCAGCCAGCATGGCTGGATCGCCTCGATGTTCGACATCACCGAGCGCCAGCGTCAGCGCAAGGAAATGGACGCGGCGCATCGCCGTTTCCTTACTGTGCTCAATGGCCTGGCCGCAGGCGTCTGCGTGGTGGACCAGGGCAGCGGCCAGCTGCTGTACGCCAATCCGGGTTTTGCCGAGATGTGGCAAGTGGGCGACGCCGACGCGCCGTGCTGCGTGCTGCTGCCGGGCCTGCGCGCCGGCCGCGATGGCGACGAGTACGGCCAGGAGTTCATCATCACCGGCGAACGTTGTTTGCTGCTGCGCCGCCGCCGCATCGAGTGGGTAACCGGCGAAACCGCCTGGCTGGCCATCCTCAGCGACGTCACCGCCGAGCGTCGGCGCGAAGAGCGCGAACAGGCGCAGCAGGAGCGGTTCCAGAACACCGCGCGGCTGATCGCCATGGGCGAAATGGCGTCCACGCTGGCGCATGAGCTGAACCAGCCGCTCACCGCCATCCACACCTACGCTGCCGGCGTCAGCCGCCGGCTGCCGGAGGAACTGGCCCTGCCGGCGGGCGTGCGCGACGCCATCCAAGCGATCGCCGAACAATCGCGCCGCGCCGCGCAAATCGTCAGCAGTATCCGCGCCTTCGTCAAAAAGCATGAGCCGCAGCTGGAGCGGGTGGAACCGGCGCGCGTGGTGCAGCGCGCGCTGATCCTGGCCGAGCCGCTGGCCGCCAAGAACGGCGTCAATCTGCAGCTGGAACCAGACCGCCGCCCCTGCCAGGTAGACATGGACCCAGTGCTGATCGAGCAAGTGCTGCTGAACCTGATGAAGAACGCCATCGAAGCGCTGGTGGACGCCGGCACTCTGCGGCCCAGCGTGGAGCTGCATACTTGCGTAGGCAACGGAAAATGGCGGGTGGAAGTGGTGGACAACGGCCCAGGCCTGGCCGCCGGCATGCAGGACAACTTGTTCACGCCGTTCTACTCCACCAAGCCGGAAGGCATGGGCATCGGCCTCAACATCTGCCGCTCCATCGTGGAATTCCACCGCGGCGAATTCGGCGCCGTCAGCAGCCCGGAGGGCGGCTGCGTGTTCTGGTTCAGCCTGCCGCTGGCCGGCGCGGAGCTGGGAGGGGCAGGGGGCTGGTCAAGCGAAATGCCGTCGTGCTAGTATTTCCGCATCGATATCCATCGACGGGCCGATAGCTCAGCTGGGAGAGCGCTGCGTTCGCAATGCAGAGGTCGGGAGTTCGATCCTCCTTCGGTCCACCAAGGAATATCAAGGGCTTAGCAGAGTTGTGACGGGAAGCATAAGCTGGCCGAAACGGCCAGCTTATGCTTCCCGTTTCGCATTTCTAGCCACTCCGCCGTCCCAAGTTCATTCCATTTTCACCATCCCTATTCCTTGAAAGTGTTGCGCAGCAAGGCTTTCCACGTTTGAAACACCGTTCCAGCTCTTGGCCAGCTTATGGGTACAAATCGTCGATTTTGGCCAGCTTATGGTTCCTTGTTGAATTGATTCAGGTCTCACGGGGCCGTTGCTGGTTGATCTGAGTACTGCCCTTCGTACTTGTGGCCTAGTTCACGTGTAAAGGGGTTATTAGTCCGTTGCCTGTCGTTACACCGTAGCAGCGGAACTGCCTCCTCGACTTGATCGGTTCGAGAGGGGGGGCTCCAATAGCCCAAGCTCAAAGACTCAACTTGCCGACAATAGAGGGGGGTATCGATCTTGCTGTGAGGTGGCCGCTGCCTCGGATTTGTAACGACGGACACACACTTTGTGTGGCTGTATGCGGTATATTTTGAGAGGTTAGTGCCTATATTGAAGCACGGAGTGTTAGATGCTTGCCGAAGTGACGTTGGTTGGCTTGCTTTTGCATGATGATGATGTATCATTGGATGACAATGTAATTTCAGAAGGCGGTGTTAAAGTGCCTCCAACGTCTTGACAATGTTGGTGGTTTTGGTGTATGTTTGAGAAAATTTGTCTGCAGGATTTTTCTGTAAGCGTTTTTCTTTAGCAATTGCGGCTTCGCCGCTATAACCCGGCTTCCATACGTATGTTTCCATTTTTTAAAGAATGGGATCATGCCATGCGAGATAGGCTACGCTGCCATTACCCAGCGTTAAGCCTTGGCTTGAGGAGCTAGACTCATAGTAGTGGTTTCTAGAATCCCCCTATGAGTGGCCAGCAAGTCATTAGGTATGTATGAGATTATTTCTCTGAAGCCGTAATGGTAATATTATATTTAATATTTAACTTAATTGTTAATTTTTTGATCTAAATAAAAGCCCTCCTTCTTGGAGGGCTTTTACATTTCATCCTCCGGGGGTTAGATCTTATGGCAATCCTCCTTCCATTTTTAGTTCGGTTAACGTAAAGTCATCTGGCTGTGCGCCAGTTTTTGTTCCGGGATAACGCCTGCAAACGCTATAAGCTGGGACTCATGATTGTAGGCCCACGTCCAGTCAGTTGCTTATTCCTATGTTTCGTGGATCGAATTGAGTAGGTAATGACTGAACGTGTTATGACGAGCCATCCGGTTGCGACACGTATACGCATTCTACTGAGGCATATCCTGACTGGATATGTTCTAGGGAAGTGCTTTTTTTTCTGTACAGCTCATGAGCTTCGCGCTGAGATATTCTCGGCCTTTTTCGCTGAGAATTACTTTGGGTTTGCTGTACTATTCAATTACCTGATGCCAAGAGTGCACCAGGCATTATACCAGTAACGCCAGATCGACATTCATGAACATCGCTTAACCTTTGAAATTATCCATCGGATTGAACAAGAGGCAGTTGTACTAACCCGGTAACTGGGCAGGGCCATTCAACGCTATCTCATGGCAGCTTGCATAGCGCCAGCAACTGGTCTGGCGACCAACCCAGTTGTTCGCGGGCCGCTTTGATATTGAGGTGGCCTGCCCAACTCAAGCTGTTTAGTGCCCAGCTGCGCAGCTGCGCAAACACGCCAGGATTGATGCTGATCTGGCTGGCATCTTCGTTCAGGGTCACGTCGCGCACGTAGTGGCAGCGGTTTTCAATGCCCCAATGGCCGCGTACCAGCTGACTGGCTTGCACCGCCCTCAATTGCCGGGTGCAGACATACCAGGCAGCATCCTTGCTGGGTCGCCATTGCTGATAGCGAACGTCGAAACGCTCCACGTTGCGTTCCACGCAAATCAGCATGCGCAACAAGGACCAGTCTTCCGGCAATTCGCCCTCTGGCAGGTGCCAGACACGCGCCTGCCGCTGTTCGATGCGGTTGCGGCGGCCCACATCCTGCGTGACGTGCAGCTCCGCTGCCGCATGCGAGGTAGCGAATTCCAACAGCTGCTCGTGGAGCTTGGGTTGGTTGCGCTTGACCTGAACCAGCACATCACTGCCGCATTTTTGAGCAATCTGCAGTGTTTTTTTGGCAATGCAAGGCATCCAAGGTGTACAGCTGGCCAGGCAATCCCAACTCTTCTATGAGTTGCTGCGCCGCTGCGATTTCGTTGTTCTTGTCGCCATCGCGCCAGCTGACCTGTCCCAGCACCAGGTGATCGAGATGGCGGAAGGCGGACAGCCATTGCAACGCTGGCGTTTGCGCCGCTTGGTCGAGGCTTGCCGCGCAAGGTCTTGCCATCCAGGGCAATGGCGTTGATGCCCTCGTTCTGGGAGGGCGCCGTCAGTTGTGCGGCTTGCTGGCGCAGTGCCTGTTCCAGGGCGCCGGCATCGATACCGCGCAGGATGGTGTAAAGCGCGGTGTAGCAAGGCTTGCGCCGCCAATTGAGGCCTGTGTGCTGGCGTAGCCAGTCCCAGCGAACATCAATGAAGCGATAGACCGAGCGGTAGCTATTTGCGCCGGCCAGCACGGCCAAGATGCTGCACAGGAGCACGTGCGGCAGGTCGAACAAGCGGCCTTGGCCGCGCCGATGGTCGGGGATGGACGAGAGAATGGCGAGAGTCAGCATGGCATATCACAAATAGATACTGACCGGTCATTCAACTACGAGTTCAGCGTTGAATGGCCCTGGGTAACTGGGTGTCCATGAAATCAATCGGCCAGCATTCCTTTGTATTAGCAGGTAAAGCCAACAGTCCTGGCTTGGCAGAAACGATTCACTTATTTTTACTCGTCCTGTTTTCTTATTAGACTTTTGATGTGGAAATCATCGCGTATCAACTAGTTGCTGATTATTATATTTCTTGAGCATGTTTTTAATTTGAAATGGCTATTTATATTCTAAAGTTATCATTGGGAGCTATGTTTACATGAGGGTCTCCCCTGACGGATATCTTATCATTGCCATGGCAGTAGTAGAGATGGCCATCTAAGGTGCTGCCTTGTTTTGTGCAATCATAATGGAATGCGGGATTATATGGTGCGCCAAGTCGTCGGTATCCATTCATGAAGCAGGTTGTATCATGTGTTTCATCTTGGGAGCGAAGTAATCCATGTGGTGTTGATCCAGGGGACTTAAATTCAATCCCCTTTTCATCTGCGTAGTATTTTTTCCTACCGCGCCCTATTGGGGCCTGCATTGGGTGGTGTGACTCAAAGGAATTTATTTCTTTTTTTAATATTTTGACAAGATTTTCATGTGAGCTATTTGAGGGGGCAGCAGATAATTCATTCTGTACTTCTTCTAAAAAAGCATGGAATTTTTTTGAATGAAAATTTCTATATGGCAATAGCAAAGGTGTTCTGTTCGCGCACTCTGTTACCTCTTTGTGTAAGGTAAGAAGAGCATGCCTAGCGCAATTGGATGTGTCTAGTAATAGCTTGGCAAGTGTATTTTTGGACTGATTTATTTCTGATTTGTTTCCATGGCATGGAGACCATGTGACTTTTGCTATTAAAGTTGATGGAAAGAAATAATCATATATTACCTCATTTTTTTCTCCATTTTTGTCTACATATATTATGGCAATGCCTGTGTTGGATTTTTGTGATGGTGGTTCTTTTTTGCAAATTGATTCAGAGATTTTTTCTAGTAATTTTACACAGTGGCTTCTTTCTATTTTACTTTCACCAGCTCTGAGTGGAACACCTTTTGTTTGAAATGAGTTATTGTTCTTGGATGATATGGATTTTATTGTGGCATCGTATATATCCTGAGGAATGCCTAAGTATCCAAAGATAAAATTTATCATTTTAAATTAGCTTCATTACTATATCTAAAGGAATTGATATTCTTCGCATATCATCATAAGATAATTTTTTTACAAGCTGATTTAATATGGAGTCAGTTGCAAGATTGTTTGTATATTTATTTTTATTTTCTATTTTTTTATTAAATGAGCTGCTATATGGGATGCCATTTTTTTGGCACCATGACTCAATACTATTTGCCACCTTTTCTTTGAATTGGTCGTTTTCAATTCCTTCATTCCTTCTTATTATAAATTCAGGGCTGATAGATATTAAACTGTCTTCTTGCGGTTCTGTTCTGTCTCTGTCAATATAAAATGGTTTTTGTGATATTTTTAGATATCTTCTCTTTGAGTTAGGTATTTCATTTGTGAAAGCTGACCATATGACCTTGTTGAACTCTGGGATAGATATTTTCTTCTGGTTATTTTTTTCTGTTTTTTCAATAGTTGTAATATTTTTATCGCTAATAGGAATTATCATTCTTGCAATAGATCCCGGCTTTGGGGCTTCTATTTTAAATTCTTCTGATAGCTCTGATCTTATGAAGGATGATATGGTTATGCCATTTAGTACATCTTGGAATTGATCTCCGTGGTTCTTGATTGATTGTCCAAGTTGAGATAGTAGTAAATATGCACCAGATTTGGCACGATCATTAGCACTTTCTCTTATGAAATTTTTAAGAGACTCTTTTGTTCCTTCCATGTGTATACCTTTCTTTCTATTCTTCAACACCAAATTTATTTTGATCTTCAATGCCAGTTGTCTTCGACATCAAAGTTTGAAGAATACTTGGGGCTGATAGTCCTGTAGTAAATGCCAATATGCCATTAATATGGTATCCGGAAGAGATGTAGATGTAGGCAATTACTGCGCCTGCAAATGGCCAAAATAAAAAGAAAATCCAAAAGATAATGTCTTTCCTTACCTTTTTATCAGGAGGGCGGTGCATATCTTGATATAGGTTCATCATGTTCATGAAGAACCCTCCAAGAGCAGCCTGAAATACTGCTGGAATAAGAGGGTCCATTTACTCAGGCCTATTTAGAATGACAGATTTTATCCGATCAATGATCGTTCCTTTGTACATGTACAAGCGTTGCCCTGTTGAGTTCGTTTTTTTTGATCTTTCAAAATTACTAGATTTTTCGAGGAAAACAGTAACATCGTTGATGGGAATTTTTGTTTCTTTTGATACGCCTCTTGCGGTTCTCCATTTGTAATTGGAGCTGGTAAAAGATTCTAGTATCAGTTTTTCTATTTCCTTTTTCTTCAATTTTTACTCCTATTTGAAGGAAGCATCCGTCAGTAATTTTGTGTAACTTTCTATATAGCATGATTTTATCATTAGCACAATGGCATTTTATTGTTTTGCTTGGAATTTCCTCGCATGAAACATTCCCGGAGCCAAGGCATCTGGCAATCTTTCAAGTGGGAATTGTGCTTCTATCACTTTTTGCCGATTATCTGATTCTGCCCCTGTTATCCATGTCGCAGAATCTTTCCCGTAGCTTTTTATATGCATTCCAGAGTGGCTCGCGCTGCAGCGATAGCCGATAAGGCCGCAGGGCCTGGGACATCCGACGGATGCTCGGATAGTCCCCGGTGGCGGCGATGTTCCTGAAGACTCTGCCTACCCGTTCCACATCTTCTATCTGGCGTTCGGCAGTGGCCTGCTGTTGTGACTGCTGGTGCTTGTGCGCAAGCTGTGCCAGCAGTTCCGGAAACCAATATTTGGCGTAGCTGCGCGTCACGCCTATGCGCTTCAGGATGCGGGAGACCGGTTCCGCGGTGTTGGGGGCATCGAGCTGCTGGCGAAGCCGTGATTCGAGAGAGGCTTTACTCAGTTGGGCAGCAGGGCGTGGTTTGCCCTTTGCAGGGACGGGTGATGCGCTGCTTGGCGCCTGATCCGGCAGAGGCTGGGTGAATAGTTGGTGTAGCGTCAGGTCTAGTTTGTCTGCGATCTGAAGCAGCTGTGAAAATGCCGGCTTCTGCTGTTTGTTGGCCCAGCCGCCGATGGCTCGGTCGCTCAGGCCCAGCATGAGCGACAGTTTCTTCTTTTCCCCTTCAGTCCAGCGTTCCGCCGCGGTTTGCAGGATGGCCATCAGCTGCGGATGCGTGGGCATGATTTTGCCTTCAGGCGTGGCGATCATGCTTTCCAGTGAGTGGGCGCGGCGCAGGTCGGCTTCCTGGATGTTTTCTTGCGTTTGCAGGGTGGATGCCGGCGCGAGGTAACCGCAACAGTGGGTGCAGCGTGCCTGGTCCGGATAGTGCGGGATCAGTTGCTGACGCTTGCCGCACCAGGGACACAGGTGCTGTAGCGGCCGGTGGTGCCGGGTGCACACCCGGTAGGCATCCAAGGACCAGACCAGCGGGAAGTGGCTGTCAACGCGCTGTTGCCGTTGTTCGGCCAGGCAGGCGGGGCACCAGCGTACCTCCTTGGCCAGAAAACCGGCGCCGATTTCCGGGATCACGCCTTTCCAGGCCTGGAAGGTAAGACCTTCCAGGCCCTGCACCGAGGTGAGCCGCTCCAAGGCCTGGGTAAAAGCGTAGGCATAGCGGCCGATGCCGTTTACCGTTCTGGCGTCCTCCCGGTAAAACGAGATAGCTAGGCCCGCGCCATCTAGCGGCAGTGCAGGCCATACCGTGTAGCGAACCAGCCGCCGTGCGTCGATCTGGTGCGCTCGCGCCAGCCTCACCAGATACGACAGCAGGCTCTCCGTCGCGCGTCCGCCGCCCTGCATGGGCGGCAAGGCGAACAGCGCGCTTGGATTGGAGGGGGTGAGATTCCTGTCCATGGTCAAGGCTGCCAGCCGGTTTGATCTCGAGTGGGCTTGCGTTCTCCCGGTCTGCGTTTCTGTTTTGGTTTGCCATAGCGGTGGTTGTCGTCATCGCGGTAGTGATGCGACTCCTTGTAGTCCTTCTCTCCAAGCAGGCAGTGCTGGCGTAGCTCATCCATCGGGATATCCTGCAGGCGGATTTCTCCCGCCTGGGCCTCTTTTAGAATGGTCAGAATGGAGCGGTTTTCTGGAGCCAACTGCTCGACCACATTCATGTCGAGTTGATCGAGCCCATGTACGCGGCAGTACTCGTATGCGCTATCCAACCAAGGCTTCAGGATGCCGATGCAACCTGCCGATTTGAGATAGAAATACTCAGCTTTGTGGAGCAGGTCTGGTTGGCGGGGCAGATTCATCCACGAGATCAGCGTGCTAAGCGATGAGCAGAAGGACTCCCAGTCATCCTTGTCTGTCCTGTGATAGTGCGGCAGTTTGATGATGCGGGTACGCCGCACCAACTGGGCACTCTGCTCTTGAATGGACAGCAGATCGTAAGTGCCGACCAGGATGATGACGGCGTTGGTGCTGGCCGCCAGCGATTTGAGGATTTCATACTGCCGACTTTGCTCCTGCGCCTTATGGCCCAGCAGGAGCTGATTGGCCTCGTCGAGGATGATGGCGCGCACGCCGCGTTTTTTGACGGCCTTGCCAAGCGCGCTTTGCAGGCTGTTCGCCGTCGGCGCCGAGCGCCCCAGCTTGATCGGCTCATCGATCAGCATCATTTCGTCCGTGTCGAACGGCAGCGTGAGCTGGGGGCTGACGCTGCTCAGTTGCTGCAGCATCCGGCTGTAAAGCTCTTTCCAGTTGAATGTGCTGCTGCCGGCGGAAAGAATCGACAGGTGGAGCACGGGGACCATGTCGATCTGGCGCCGCATGTCTGTGGCAAATCGCTCTTGGATCCGTTGCTCAAGTTTCTCGGCGAGGGTGGATTTGCCGACGCCGGTTGGCCCGGTCAGCACGATGATGTCAGGATGAGACTTCTGCCATAGCGTGTCTTCCAGTTGTTTCAGCGCGTCGTTCAGCTTGGGGTGGTTGATCCGCCGGCTCAAAAAGTCCGCTACGTGGGCTTCGCGCATGTTCTGTTCCTGGTTTTGGTTGGGCAGTGTGTTCATGTCAGAAATCTCCGAAAACCGTCAGTGTATGGAGCGATGGGAGGGGCGGCGGGGGCGGGGTGGTGGGGGCTTCCACGTGTTCCTGAGTCGCCAGCTTTTTGTGCTCTTCAGCTTGGGCGGCTTCGACTTGGTGAACCTCGCGATAAAAATCGGACTTACGCTTGGCGTCTTCGACCCGCTTTTCAGCCGTCTGTGCTGTAAGCAAATGATCTGCAAGCGCCTCGTGGCGAATGGCGTGCTCGCTCATATCCTGGTAACGAATGCGGTCCTGGCTGCGGCAGCTCAGCCATTCGCCATTGATCTGCGCGTAGACGGTGGATAGGTCGAAGGGGTCATAGCGCACGGGAATCTTTTTGGTGGCTTGCACTTCCGGCTGGCGGAACGCATTGTTCCAGTAGTAGCGATTGTTATGCTTGATGCCGCGGCCTCCGTGGATAGCGTGGCCCTTGGTTTTGGTTTGAGGCAGGCAATGAATCAAGAAGGCCAGATCGCAGGCGATGTGCGTGTGCGCACGGGTCCCGGATGTGAAGCAGCCAGTCTCGAAGACGCGTCGGGGCGATGCTTGTAGAGAGGTGTGCTGGTTCACTTCGTAGACGTCGTTCAGCCACTTTTCGAAGTACTCTTCGACTTTCTCCTGGCTCCAGACCGCCAGTTTTCGTGGATCATGGCTGGGAGAGCAGGATCTTGGATCCCGTAGCAACTGGGTATTGCCTCTCAGGTTGTGCCAGATCTCCTGATTCAGGACGCCGAACAGGCGTTCCATTGTGGCGCCGAAACGCGGAGCATGAGGAGGACGTGTTTTCTTGGTGATGTAGAGCGAGGCCAGGAGCGTTTCTACATGCGTGGAGGCGAAGTCCTTGCCGCCGTCCGTCACGATGGTGCTTGGCAGTCGGTGGTGCCTTTGCACGCATTGACGGATCAACATCATGGTGTTGATGGACGTGGGCGTGCCGTAGCTGAAGTAGTAGGCCAGCACCATGCGAGAGTAGCCATCGATCATTGCCGAGAGCCAGAGACGTTGAGGTTTACTGTCTGTGCTCAGTTCACGGCTCATCAGGTCGATCTGGGTGTGATCGATGTGAGCGATATCGAAGGGGCACTCGCCATGAGGCGGGAAGACTGCAGCTTCGGTCCAAACCAGTTCTTTCTGGTTGTAAGCGGCTTTGCTGCCTTCCCGGATGAGCTTGACCTCATAATTGGTGCGCATCCGTTTCAACGCTTTGCGAAAAGCTTTGATACTGGGCGCGGCATCCGGCTCATCTATGTACTGTCCTAGCAGCATTGCGTAGGCCATGGACAATTTGGCGTTGCTTTGGTTGAGGTAGTGCTCCCGTAGCGCGGTATTCATCCGCTCCACGGTCTCTTCCGATAAGCGAGGTGTTCGATTGCCCTTGCGCGCAGTTTGGTCGATCAGGCCGACAAAGCCGTTCCCCATCAGGTCTTTGGCCTGCTGATAGTTATGGCGGTAGCGGCGTAAGCTCCGCACCGAAGTGGCGCTCCGGCCTTCAAGCTTGTCCAGGCGCAGCTTGGCGCTCAGCAAGTCTGCGCGGCTATGATGCGACATCTTGGAGAAAGCTTGATTTTTCAGCGAAAGCTGTTCTGCTTCAGCGTCGGTATGTAGTTCGCAGCGATTGAGCAGTCCTTGGACTGACTCCCAGGCTAGCTGGAGTATCTGCCCGGAGGAGGAGGCCAACGTGAGCTGGTCTTGCTCTTGGTGTATGACCTCCCAGGATTGCCCCTTCCAGAGCAGTTTGCTGCCGGCTTCGAAGCTGATCGGATGGACTTGGCATGCGCTGCGTGCCTGCTGCTGGATCAACAGGGCGGTGCTGTAGTCGCGATAAACCAGCGCATGACTGTGATCGCTGAGCAGGCTTACGCTCAGATCCATGTAGAGTTCATCCTCCACGATCATTTTGTAGATCGTGTCTGGAAGGGGGCGTGGCTCCGCCAGCAGGAGTTCATGCAGGCTGTAGCAGCTGCGCAGTTGGAAGAGCTGGTCGACCAGGGCGTATTCGGATGGCGATGGCTCCATGGCTTCGGCATCGAAGTAGTCGTCCAGAAACTTGAGATTGCGGATCAGCACGCCATTGTTTTCTTGGGAGGAGCGCAGGGCGTAACCCAGGCCGACCTGCGCGGCATAAGCTTGGCCCGGAGGGCTCACCCATTCCCCGTTGATCTTCTGAAAACGTTGCGGGTATTTCTTGGCCAGGCTTTGCAGCTTCGATTCCGGTTTGCACTCCACCCAGCCGGTGAAGTTTTCGGAAATCAGGAAGAAGTCCGGGGTGTGCATGTAGCTGATCTTGCGGGACGCGGCTGTGTAGCTGAGTTTGATCGGATCCGGCTGATCGTAGAATTCGTAGACATCAGGGTCGCGCTCCCACAGGTAGATGGCGCCGAGTTCATTGTGGTGACTCTCCGCCTGGATCACGCAGTTCATTTTTTTGCTGGGGAAGCGGCAGGCGACATTGCCGGCGCTGCTGCGCACGCGGCGGCTGGGGGGATGGCTTCGGACGCGTTCGATGGCCTTGCGCGCGCGGATGCCGAATTGTTGTCGAAGGTAGAACGTTTCGAGTTCTTGCAGGTTGAACATGACGATGCACTCCATGTGAAGTCGTTCACGCGGAGCCGTGGCTGGGACAGTATCGATGCGGCAAAATGCAGGCACCCTCAGGCTGCTTGAATTCAACGAGGCCTGTTGTATGCTGCGCTTATCTAGTCGGCAAACTGGATGAGCGGCATCAAACGGCTCAGGACACCATCCTGGGCCGTTTTGTTTGTATCGATAATGTCGTGGTCCGGCTACGGTTCCTTCCATTTCCCTGTGGTGCGAAACGCCCCTCAGGGGAAATTACAATGCAAGAAATCAAATCCCATGCAAGAGGTAAAACCGCTTTTTTTGGGTTTTTTGTTAGTTAATCCCGCCTTTCTTCTCGATCTTAATGACGGGTGAATTCAAGCTGCTTTCCTTGCTGTACAAGGGTTTCAGCCATTCCTTACCTAAATTTAGCCTGGTCTTGACGTTGAAGATTTTTTTGTTAATTCGGAAAGTTTTGCGTAATATTTTTCCACAACCATTTGGCATGGGGTGGAGCTTTGGGCACGCTGAAAAAGCGGGGGCGTCCCCGGCGGAGCATTTACGAGCAATTGCGAGTAGCAACCTGGGTGAAGCTGGTTCTGCAGCTGTCTTGCGCCCCGCTGGCAGAACTCGATCGCTTCTATGCGCCGCCCAACTCACAGGGGAGGGGGCAGCGGCAGTGTCTCTGGCACAAGTATCAGAAAGGGCTGGTTAGTCCCAAGGACGATGGCGTTATGGGGCAGGCATCGGTGATCGGCCTGGTCGAGCAGGACTATCGCGGTACCGCCACCTGGTATCGTCACCTGTTCTGGTCAGTACTCGAACGGAAAGCACTAACTTGGCCTGAAATCCAGCAGGTGTACTTGCAATTGAAAGGCCAGTGGCGCTACAGACTGATCGATGAGCGCCACGCGCGCGAGCAATTCTGGCGGAGTCGGGAGGGGATTCGAGAGCTCGGCGCCGAGCTGATTGCTTCGCCCACCTTGGAAGCCGGCACCGTCATCTTGTGTCTGATTGCGGAGGCCCGGCTACGGCTCAATCGCAGCGACTACTTGAGTGGTCGCGAGGCCTTTGCGTGTTGGTTGGAGCAGTCGCCATTCCGGCAGAAATTTGCCTATTCTCAGGGGGAGTTGCTGCATCTCTTTGCTGATGTATTGGGCAGAGACGTGCTCAGGCGCCTGGGCGACTATCGGATGTGATGTCGGAGCGCATGTATGTCAGATGGGCTTTCTATGCCGGACGACGATGTTCCATGAACTGAAATCGGCAGGCCCTCAGGAGGGCTGCATGTCTGGTCCGAGTCGCTAGTTGAGCGTTGTTGTGGCCCCATCCAGTGGGCTGTATAGGGCTGCCTGGAGTTGGCCAAGCAACTTTTCCAAGACCACTCGGCTGATAAGCTCGGTTATGTGATGTGCTTATGACCCGTGCCACCTGCCATGCGACGTGCTGTGCTTTTAATCGTGGTTGCCATGTAACGCCCCTTCTGCAATACACTAGTAGCGAAAGTCAGGAGAAGACCCATGCCATTGCCAGAGCCCATCCCCCTCGCTCCCGAATCTGCGATTTCTTATAACGAGTACGTTCGCCAAGCCGTCCAGGCCGCGCTGGATGATCCGCGCCCCTGCGTTTCACATGAGGAGGCGAAGCACTACTTTGCCCTCAAGCGCGCCGCGCTGCTGCAGCGCTCAAAGCCCGACTAAGTGGCTATTAGGCCCCATCTGTTATGGCAGACTCAAGGGTTTGGTGGCCTGACGGCCATCTGCCAGCGGTAGTCTTCTAGCAGTTACGCATCCTCCTTATTACCTGCCTTTTTCAGCAACAGCGTCCCATCACCTTGATCTTCAAAAGATAGGGTATCGCCCTCTACCCAGCCTGCAGAAGCCAGTAGCTCGTCGGGAATCGCCAGTAGCGCATCGCCACTGCCATCCCCTGCATCCAGTAGCGGAACCGTCCAGCTGGTTTGGGGCAGGTTTTCCCAATCTGAAATCGCAGCATCCAGCAGGCTTGCTGCTAGCTCATCCACCGACCGTTGTTGGGCTGCAGCCATTTTGGCGAGCCGCTGCTGGAGTTGACGACTCACGAGCAGCGTTAGCCAAGTTTCAGAATTCGGATCATCGATCATAATGGACTCCAATCGTATGCGGTAAACCACTCGGCTGTAGGCCATGGCCACCGGACGAGGCGCCCTGGTTATGATATAAATGGGCGTATTTGCCAAGCCGAGGATCGCTGGCAAGGTGCTCTACCGGTCGCAATGGCGGGCCACGTTCATCGTTAGACCTGTACTTTAGTCTAGGTCTGTCAACCTTTTTGGCGCTCATCGGTTGTTGACGCCCGCGTAACATCATAAAATTCTTATCCTCTTTTAGTTCAATGACATACCCTCGCCATGAGGGTATTTTTATTTGGGACTCGGATGGATTTGAACGCACTGCTGGCCAGTTTCGCCTCCGCTTTTGGCCAAGATCGACGGGTATTGACTTTGCAATTGGGCACCGGGCAGATCGCCGCCGAGCAGCTGCTGCCGCTGAGCCTGCAGGCCGAAGAGGGTCTGTCCCAACCTTACCGCTACACGCTGACCTGCCTGTCGCCGGAGACCCATCTCGAACTGAAGTCGCTGCTGGGCCAGCCGGCGCGCATCGGCATCGAGGATGCGGCGGGCGGCGAGTCTATCCGCTGCGGCGTGGTGAGCCAGGCCCGGCTGGCCGGCGCCGATGGCGGCTTCGCCAAGTACGAACTGACCATCGAGCCGCCGTTCGCGCTGCTGCGTCACCGTCGCACTTCGCGCGTGTTCCAGGACCTGACGGTGCCGGACATCATCCAGCAGATCCTGACTGAACATCAGCAGAGCAACCCGGCCTTCGCTCGCGTGCAGACGCTGTCCATCCAGGTACAGCCGGCCCAGCCGCGCAGCTACTGCCTGCAATATCGCGAAAGCGATTACGAGTTCATCGTCCGCCTGATGCACGAGGAGGGCTACGCCTGGCGTTTCCTGCATCAAGACGACGATGGCCCGCAAGTTCAACTGGCGGTGTTTGACGACCCGCACAGCCTGCCGGCCGCTCCCTTGAGCCGGGTGCGTTTCCACCGCGCCGACGCCACCGAAGACGAAGACGGCCTGACCGAATGGCAGGCCACCCGCCAGATCGTGCCCAGCAGCGTGGCGCTGGCCAGCTACGACTACAAACCGGTCGCCACCCAGCACAGCGAAGACGGCAGCCGCATCGAACAAGGCCAAGCCGGCCAGGCGCTGCAAAGCAGCCTCACGCAATACGACGCGCCGGGCCTGTATTACGCCGGCGACGATGAACAGCTGGGCCGCTACGCCCAGCTGCGCCAGCAGGCGCATGACCTGCAGGCCAAGTCCTTCCGCGCCAGCGGCACCGTGCGCGGCTTGCAGCCGGGCGAATGGTTCCGGCTGGACGACCATCCGGCGCACGAAACCGACAGCCCGCAACACCGCGAATTCGTGGTCACCGGCCAACGCTTCCAGGTGCGCAACAACCTGCCCAAGGATCTGGCCCAGCACGTCGGTGCCCCCAGCGACGCCGCGCCGTTCTCCACCACGCTGCAGACCCAGCGCCGCGGCATTCCGCTGACGCCGGCCTATGCCGACACGCCGCTGGCCAAACCGAAATCGCGCGGCGTGCAGACCGCCACCGTGGTCGGCCCGGCCGAACCGAGCGACCAAGTGGCCGACGAGATCTACACCGACGCCCAAGGCCGCATCAAGGTGCAGTTCCACTGGCAACGGCCAGAGGAACACGCCCAATTCGGCGCCAATCTCGACGATAAATCTTCATGCTGGCTGCGCGTGGCCATGCCCAGCGCCGGTGCCGGTTTCGGCCACCAGTTCATCCCGCGCATCGGCCAGGAAGTGCTGGTCGACTTCATCGAAGGCGACATCGACCGACCGCTGGTCACCGGCGTGTTCTACAACGGCAGCCACCCGACACCCGACTTCAGCGGCGCCGGCGCGCTGCCCGCCAACAAAACGCTGTCCGGGATCAAATCCAAGGAACACCAGGGCGGCGGCTACAACGAACTGCTGTTCGATGACACGCCGGGCGAAGTCCGCGCCAAACTCAGCTCCGAATCCGGCAAGACTCAGCTCAACCAAGGCTTCCTCACCCACCCGCGCAGCAACGGCAAAGCCCAGCCGCGTGGCGAAGGCTTCGAACTGCGCACCGACCAGCACGGCGCCATCCGCGCCGCGCACGGCCTGCTGTTCTCCACCGAAGCGCAAAACGGCGCCGGCGGCAAACAGCTGGCGCGCGAGCATGCGCAAAGCCAGCTGCAGTCCGCCGTCGCGCTAAGCCAGGCGTTGGCGGAAACCGCCACCGGCCAACTGGCCGACACCATGGAAACGGGTCCTGAAGAGATCTGCCCGGACAACGCCAAGGGCAGCAAGCAGCCTGATGGCCATCTGATGCATCATCTGGATGCCCTCAAGGCTTGGGAAGCCGGCAGCAATACCGACAAGGACGGCAAGACGGCCAAGGATCAACCAGGCCAGCAACCATTGATCGTCCTTTCGGGGCCCGCCGGCATCGCCAGCGTTACCGAGCAAAGCCAAACCATCTCAGCCGGCACCAATCTCAACTTGGTCGCTCAGCGCGATGCCAACCACAGCACGGGACGACGCTGGCTGCACAATGTCGGTCAACACATCAGCCTGTTCGTAGCCGGGGTGAAAGACAAGGTGGCGGTGAAGCTGATTGCCGCCAAAGGCAAGGTACAGGTCCAGGCGCAGAGCGATGCGATGGAGATCACGGCCGATAAGGACGTCACTATCACCTCCTGCAAACAGCGGATCGAGATCAACGCCAAAAAGGAAATCCTGTTCACTGCCGGCGGCGCTTACTTCCGCATTGCGGGAGGCAATATCGAAGTGCATGCGCCCGGCACCGTCAGCGTGAAAGGTGCCAGCCATGATCTGAGTGGGCCAGATAGCTTAGGTAAG
Source organism: Chromobacterium sinusclupearum (assembly GCF_002902845.1). Taxonomy (GTDB): domain Bacteria; phylum Pseudomonadota; class Gammaproteobacteria; order Burkholderiales; family Chromobacteriaceae; genus Chromobacterium; species Chromobacterium sinusclupearum. Next base: position 27,854 of record NZ_PPTF01000073.1, on the reverse strand, counting down.
CCGTTGCCGGTGCTGCCTGGTGATTTCTGCCTGCCCTGTCTGTTGGAAGCCGCCAAGAAGGCCAGTTTTATCGTACCGCCGGGAGCGTAAATGATGGAATATCCATGGCGTAATGCCGCTTTGCCCACTTACGTTTTGCTTGATCCCACGGCTGACGATAAGCTCGCCCGCTGGTTGACGGCTTTCGCTGGCGAGCAACAGTGGTTGTTTGATGGCTTGGGTTTGCCGCGGGAAGCGTCGCCCGTCTTGCTGACTCTGGACGACAACATGCCGGTCGCTCGTTTACAGCAATTGCTGACCATGAGCCATCACGTGCCCGCAGTGGTGTGGCTGTGGAGCGCATTATCCGCCGAGCAGCTGGCGGCGCACTTGGCCAGCATGATCCAGCCTGAAACCAGCTTGGGCAAGATCGTGTTTCGCTATTACGATCCGCGCTTGCTGTCCCGATTGCCGGATATTTTGACGACCGAGCAATGGCAGCTGCTATGCGCGCCTGTGAGCAGCCTGGCTTGTATGGACGCGGAGCAACAGTGGTTTGAATGGAGCGTTCCCACCGGGCAGATCGCCGCCGATGCCGCCTGGGAGCTGGAGGATGCCCAATTGGATGCTTGCGCCAACTGGGGCTTGGCATGGCAAGTTTGGATGGGCATGCCCTCTCCGCAAGCCCGCAACGTCGATGTGATTTACCAGGCCTTGGGCCGCGCTCATGCCTTGGGGTTGACCACCCAGGGGGATTTGCAGTGTTTTGCCGAGCTGGCGTGCGCCTTCCATCCCGAGTTTGACCAGGATGCGGAAGTGGCGCCACATCTTGCCGGTATCGCGCACGGCGTGGCGTTAGAAGAAGCTTTGCAGCAGGTGCCGGCGACCGTGTGGAGCAGACTGGAGCAGGCGTCTGCTGCCTGAACCACAATTTCTACAACCGATCTAGGTCCCCATACCAGGCATTCGAATGAAAAATGACTCAATGACCCGATTCCGCGACATCCGCCCTTATCCAAAGCGTCCCAGCTGGCTGGCGAGGCTGAGTACACGAACGCAATGGATCATTGTCGGCTTGCTGATGATGTTACTCGCTGGCGCATACTGGGCTTGGTACGAATATGGCCCGGATGAGCGAGTGTTTTCGACGCGGGCCTATAACTACAATTCGCGTGCGATAGCGCAGTTTCGTGTCAATGGACAGTCAGGACTTAATGTTTCCGGGAAAGAAGGAAGTGAAATCGCCGGTGGCGGTGGCGGCATTGTGATCGGTAGCGTAATTGATGTAAACCGTCCTCTGCTTGTGGAGTGGCAGATGGAGTATTCCTCTGTTGCCGCTATGGATGCAGGTGAAGTGCCAAAGGCTTACAGAGCCGTTCTGCCTCCTCTGCGTCAGTATCCTGGGGTGCCTGATAATGCGATTCGGCTGGTGCTTCACTTTTATCCTGATCATGTTGAAGCCGAATTTGATCAGATGGGGGAAGTCAAGAACAGGCAGTATGTCGGACCGCCTATTGTGCCGGCCCGAGCACCGCGTGGTGATGGCGGTAAAGCCCAACCGATAAAACCCTTCATGAGGTGATGCATGTCGCGCTTGCCCAATATAAAAGTGCCAGGAGCGGAGCGCATGCAGCAGATCCTATCAGCTGCTTGCGATAAAAAAAGCTCAGATAGGGCGTGTAGTCTTCCCCTATCTATTGGAGTGTTTTTCGATGTGGTAGGAAAAAATTGGAAAACTGATCCTGTTTCAGAGTGGACAAATATTGGATTGCTTACACAGGCTTTTCCTGAAGATCCATCCAAAAAGTTATTTCGTGTTTATGTACCAGGTCTTGCTGCAAAGTTCGAGAGCGACAATGGCAGCTATTTCAAAGCGGTAGGCAAGTCTGTGGCGGCAGAGAAGGCTGGTGCGCTTCAGGATGATTGGAAAAAGAAAATGCTGCAGGGCAAAGTGAAGGATATCTTTGCCGAGTTGAAGCAAATTCCCAAAAAATTTAATAAAGGATTGAGCAATTTCGAGCGCGGCTTGGCAAAAGCCAAAGGCAATCCCTTGCTGGGTGTGGCGCATGGCGGTTTGACCATGACTCGCGTGTTCAAGTCCGTGGTATGGCAATTGCCGCTTTCCGCAGCGACGGCCGTGCCCTATCTGCGCGACAGCAAGGCGCTGATGACTTACAACCTGGGTGTCGATGTCCGAGTCAAATACGCTGTAAGTGGTGTGCTGAATTTGGTAACTCAATTCGCGGCAGACATCAATGAAGTGAATGTTTATGTTTACGGCGCGGAGCGCGGTGGTCCATTGGCGCGCATGTTCTTGAATGCCTTGCAAGAGGAGTGCAAGCAGACCTCGGTTGGGCTGATCCTGGATGGCATCGAGGGCGCAGGCAAGAAACCAATCAAGGTGAAGCTGCCTTTCCTTGGTCTGTTTGATTGCATTTCCAGCCTGGCAGGCTCTGAGCAGACGCTTGGCAAGATCAAGGAGATGGCTGGCTACTTAGTCCCCGTGCCCTTGCCCGAGACGAGCATAGAGGGAGACAAGACCCTCAGTGCGACGGTGGCCAGCACCTATCACCTGGTAGCAGGGCATGAGTTGCGCAGCTATCAGCGTGTGGACTCGGTAGCGAAAGGTGGGGGCAAGGTACGCGAACGGGTCTTGCCGGGCAGCAGCGAGGATGTCACCGGTGACATCCTCGCTGGCGATGCCAAATCTCCTGACTTGGCGCGGGTGGCGTTATGGCTGATGTATCAAGAGTCGATCGCACACAAAGTACCATTCTTGTCTATGTCGAAGCTGGAGCGGAACTATCCAGCTGTTTTTGGCCGTTATCGCTTGAGTAAAACGGTGCAGGTTAGCGGGAAAGTCATGTATGCCGACGAACTCGTGCTGGCTTACGAAAAGCAGTTGGGCGCAAAAGGTGATTTGCGGGGGACATTGCAGGCTAATGTTTGCGCCTGGCTGGCTTGGTTGAAGGGACAGAAGGAAAAACAACGCGATCCGAACGCCGGCAGAGATCCCAGAAAGCCAACAATCTTGAAGCCTGGCCAAGTGCCGCCGGATATCAACGACATTTTGTCGCGTAGAGCTACGCCGCTGGCTAAGGATTTGATTGCGGTTCGTGCTGGTCAGAAGCCAGATGCCAAACTATGGAAAGCTTGGGAGCATGGGCCGGCGCCAACGCCGGAGCAAGAGGCCCTGTTTGCCCAGTTCATGCACGATCCTTACGACATTGACGTCAATCGGCAGTTCTTTATGTTTATGCCCGGAAACAGCGGCTTCTACTATTTCAAGCCTCGTGAGGTGGATACCGATAATGCGGAACCGCTGGTGGACGAGGATGCCTTGGCGCGGGAGGCATTGAACAAACAGGCTACGCAAAGCCAGCAAAGGGCTCGGGAGGCTGTCGAGGCGCGGCAAAAGGCAGAGCTGACCACACTGAACAAGCATTTTGCTGAACAACGCGCATCATTGCTGAAACAAGGTCAGTCCACCGCCGGATTGGATACAGCCTATCAGGCGGCACTGAAGGCTAAGACTAGTGTCTTTAACCAAGAGCTGGCCAATCTGCCTTAGCATGTCATCCGAGTGCGTAGACTCTGCCATGGCCTCGAAGATCGGAGGCCATTTTTCATTTTAGGCAGGCATTCTGTTAGCCATTCAGAGAAGCAATTCTGGGGATTGTGGCAAAAAATGCAAGGCCCCGAGGGGGCATCACTATGCACTAGCCGTGCTGAGGGAGGCAACTACCGAGTTTTTCTCGGTAGTTAGGCCAACCAGAACCCTATTGTAATGTGCAAAAAATGCACGGGCGTTCAGATTCCGATAGCGCGGCAGCTGTATGGTGCTACTCGAATTAGGCTTCTTTCCATCCTGTCGAAATATCCAGAATGGCATGCGCTTTGGCAACGTCGGCTTCTCCTCCATGTATCACCAGCACATATTTATCGGCTTTCAGCGCGGTTTCGTATTTCACTGCCTGTTCGGCGTTAATGCCAACTCGGGTCAGCGCAGCGCCTAATGCAGATACCCCGCCCACAATTGCCGCGCCTTCCAGTGCGCCGACCAGTGCCGCAACCACCGGGCCGGCCATGGCAACCATTCCCACGCCAGGCAAAAAGAAAACCGCGGGAGCAAGCAGTAATCCCCATAAACCACCCCAAAATGCGCCTATGCCTCCCCATGCTTTCATTTTGTCGCCTACGGTATAAAAGCCGACCGGGTTTTCCTCGCTGTGGTAGCCTTTCCCAATGACCGATAGTTTTTTTACGTCGAAACCACCTTTGCTTAGCAGGCGGATGGCATCCTCCGCTTCCAGATGGGTGTTGTAAACATAAACTGCTGATTGTGCTGAGCTCATGATATTTCCTTTAAGGATGCATGATTTAGAATGCAGGCGGCAGATTGATCTAGATTGCTACCTTGATTCTATTGATCACCTGATGTACGCCCGGCATACCCCAGGCGGCATGATCGGCTAATTCGCGTTCAGACCAGCTATGCACTGAACCATTTAGAATCACATCTGATCCCTGAATGGTTACGGAAATGCTGTCCATATCGGCTATGGCCCGGCGGCGAAGCGCATTTTCCACTCCACCCTTCACCTCGTTCATGGATAGTTTGGGGCGGATGGCGATATTGTCGCTCACGCCGGTGACGCCCAGTAAATGTCGTACTATCCGTGTGGCGATTTGGCGCTGATAATCCCATTCCACCGTTCCGGATAGTGTGACCCAACCCTTTTCCACCATGACTTGCAAACCTTCTTTAGGTATTTCAGTCAATTGTTGCAGTAGATTGGCGACTGATCGGGATATGTCGGCATCGTCACGCTGATCTGCATTCGGTAATTGGACATCCATTTCAATTGCTAGTGCTTTGACGCCGGCTACACGCAGCGCCGCGCGCTCTGCTGCCCATTTTTCGGCATAACTGCTGACATGTCCGGTTAGCGTTACCGCGCCATCATTGGCAGATACGCCTACATGAGTGGCATTGATAGATGGATCCCAATTGAGTTCCGCTATTACGTCCTGTTGTAATTGCATATCGCTTTTCATCGCATGATCTCCAGGCGGCCATTAAGAATCTGTAGATTGGCATTCGGTTTTTGGATGGTCTGTTCGATAACGTACATAGGGGAAAATCAGGTTGGTGACGTCGATTGGGGGATGGCTAAGCAGATATTGATCTGAAGAGGTTGGATACTAGCAGTATGCTGAATGCGAAGAATGGGCCGGCCGGGTAGCGTTTTTGTGCAGCGCCTCGCGTGGGATGTCCTATTTCCGGCGATTATATTGCGCGAGGCGGCACCGAATTCCGATCAGGAATAATTAGTGGGTGGTCGATGTGGTCTATCAAACAGCGTTTCAAATACCGGACTTTATTTCAATGCGGTGGATTCGACCGGGTTGGCGTGGTTGGCGGAGGCGTGGGGCGTGGCCTGTCGCCTGGAGGCGCGGCTTGTGCCAGCGGCGACCATTGGATTCAGGCTGTCCACCATGGTGCTCGGGATCAGAATGGTGGTGCCGCGCTCCTTGGTGGTTTCGTAGATGATGTTCATTGCCCGCAATTGCAGCGCGGCCGGGTGGTCGGCATAGACATTGGCCGCCTCGACGAACTTGTTGGCGATTTCGGCTTCGGCGGACCCCAAGATGATGCGGGCCTGCTTTTCTCGTTCGGCCTGCGCCTGACGCGACATCGAGTCCTGCAACGCCACTGGTATGGCAACGTCGCGGATTTCCACTGAGCGCACCGTAATGCCCCATTCCGCGGTCTTTTCGCCTATCTTGCGGCACAGTTCCTGGTCGGTGCTGCGGCGGTCGCTCAGCAGCACGCCCAGCATCGATGAGCCTATCATTTCACGCAGCGAGGTCTGCGCCACGCGGTCTATCGCCTGGCGATAATCAGTGATGGCCAGCGCCGCCTTTTGCGCGTCATGGACATGCCAGAAGATGATGGCATCCACGTTCACTGGCACCGTGTCGCGGGTCAAGGCCTGTTCGGCATTAAAGGCGGTGGTCTGGATTCTTTCGTCTATGGTTGCCACCACGTTGTCTACCACCGGGATGATCAGGAACAGGCCCGGTCCGCTGACTCCGCGCAATTTGCCGGCGCGCAACACCACACATTTTTGCCAGGTATTGGCCATGCGTAAGGATTGCGACACGATGGCGGCGGCCACCCATAGCACAATGGCAGGCGCTAGATAGCCCTGGAAATTGGCCAGCGCGCCTAGTAGGAACAAGGTGGTGATAATGAATAAGGTGATGGGGTTCATGGCGATGCTCCTGGCGGCGCGTTCCATCCGGCAGACACCGGCCGCAGACGGACACGGATCGTAAACAGCTTGTGACAGTGCTTAAGGATTGGCGCTTTTCCCGCGATTGATCTGTACGCTGTCACACATAGCGCGCGATGATTGGCAGCCATAGTAAAGATTAACGGCATTGCATATGCTGGATAATTGCCGATTCATGCGAGCCGGCCCAGCGCGCGCTCACTCGGGAGGGATGATGACCATCGACGATAATCCTAGGCGGAATGGTTTGCTGGCCGGACTGCCGGAGGCTGAGTGGTTGCGGCTGCGCCCGCATCTGGAGCCGGTAGAAATGCCCTTGGGCAAGGTGCTGTATGAGCCGGACTGCGCGCTGAGCCATGTTTACTTTCCAACGACAGCGATCGTGTCGCTGCTGTATGTGATGGAGGATGGGGCTTCGGCGGAAATCGCGGTGGTGGGCTGGGAGGGAATTGTCGGCATCGCCCTGTTCATGGGCGGGGAGACCACGCCCAGCCGCGCCGTGGTGCAAAGCGCCGGCTATGGCTATCGCTTGAAAGCGCAGGCCTTGAAAGACGAGTTCAATCGCGCGGGGCCGATGATGCATCTGCTGCTGCGCTATACCCAGGCCTTGATCACCCAGATGGGACAAACCGCGGTCTGCAATCGCCACCATTCGCTGGATCAGCAATTGTGCCGCTGGCTGCTGTTGAGCCTGGATCGCTTGGCCGGGGACGAGTTGGTCATGACCCAGGAGTTGATCGCCAATATGCTGGGCGTCCGCCGCGAGGGTGTGACCGAAGCCGCCCTGAAGTTGCAGAAGGCGGGTTTGATCCGCTATGTGCGGGGGCATATCACCATTCTCGATCGTTTTGGGCTGGAGCAGCGCACCTGCGAATGCTACGAAGTGGTGAAGAAGGAGTATCAACGCCTGTCCGGGCCGCTGCCATAGCAGAATAGCTAGCTCCGTTTTTGCCAGGCTTCCAGTTTTTCCTGGGCAGCGCGCGATAGCGTAGCGGTGGGTTGAGCCTTAAGGCGGTCTATTCCGATGGGCTCGCCGCTGACTGCGCAGTATCCGTAACTGCCGTCGCGTATGCGTTGCAAGGCTTGATCTATCCGCTGCAATTGCAGTTTTTCCCTCTCTTGAACCGTCAAGTCCATCCTATGCTCCTCTGCCTGTTGGCCGCGTTCGTCTGCGTCGGAGATCGCAAGGAAGCTTTGCAGATGGCGCTCCGTTTCCCGGCTGGCGCGCAGCAAGGCATCGCGCGCCTGCAATAGTTCGGCTTCCAACGCCATCAGTTGTTGCGGCGAAAGGCTGTGGTCGACAGCGCTTGGCGCGGAGGACGAGGTGTCTGTCATGGCATCACTCCCATCAGCGGCGATGCAGGAGGGGAGCGATGGTGGATTGCGACGGCGTGGCGGCAGCCTCTTGCCCATTGCTCTCCGTCTCCAGCCGCATGGCTTCAGACTCCGCCATCTCGTACAAGGGATAGATACGGGAAAGCGGAGGATGCTGTGCATTGTGGACAGACCAGCCAACAAAATGTCCCGCGGTGTTGCGTTCGGTTTCGATGTGGTATCTGGACATGAGAGGCTCCTTCACGCGTGATTCGCACTCGGCCTCAAGGTTGAGCGCCTGCGATGGAACAGAGTTCAGTACTGCCGAGCGTGCGGCAAGGATGGGTAGCGGTCTGTGCGTTGGAGCGCACATGCCAAATCATTTGGCCTGGCGCCGCATGGTTTCTGGAGCCGGCGCGCCGCCCTTGGCCGTGCCGATGGTACGACGAGGCGGCGCAAGGCGGCATCAGATTAGGATGGGCTTAACGCTTGATGCGCGAAATCTTGGTGCCTTCTATGCTCAGGCTGGCCATCAGGCCTTGCTGGTCGAAGATGAAGGCATAGGCGTCGTTGCGCAATGTCGTCGAGCTTAAGTTTTTCGCCGCGCCGGCATCAACCACGACCACGCTGGGGCCGGTGCCGATTTCCCAACCCATGGACTTTTTCAGATAGCGGACGGCTTTCTGATTCATCAGAAATACCACATAGCCATAGGATTCCGCGCCTGCTTGCCAGCCCCAGGATGCGGTGACTGAGTTGTAGTAGCTGTTGGGGTGGCCTCCTTCCAGCAGCACGCCTTCGCCGTATGCGCCGCCAAAGATCAGCCCGGCTTTGACAATCTTGGGAAACACCAGAATGGCGGAGGCCTTGTGGGAGAGACTTTCCGCTGCAGGGCTCGTTTGATACAGCATGTGCAGTGATTGCAGGGAGACCTCATCCAGATCGCGTGTCGACTCGGCCAGGGTATACGCGCTGGCCAGACACAGCATCAGCGCGGTGGCGGCCAGCAACAGGACTTTCTGTAGATTTCGGAGGGGATGGATCATGGTGGAACTCCTTGAAAGGGGTCTGAGACTCTCCTCGAATGCTATGGCGTAAAGTTAGGGCGCTTTGTTTCGCAAGCCATGGGCATGGTGAGTTTCAGCGCCCATCATATTCGCCAGCGGTAACAGCCACTGTTCGCCAGCGAACATAGCCGACGCGAGACTGTACCGGAGGGGAGATTTTCGGCCTGGTGCTATGTCTTCCGTCACGGTATGCCGAGCTTCTATCAGGCGCTAGGTGATAAGGCGAGGCGCCCGTTGATGCATGCACATTCAGGAACCGATGTGGCGGTGATGTCCTCCCCGAGCGCGTGAGGACGGTCGGGGAGTGCGTGGCTATTGGGAGCCGCGGACACGCATATAGTTGATGACGACCCGGACCTCCTTGATGCCCAGCGCCAAATATCCGGCCGGTCAACTTCGGCCTGTGTATCCACCTGCCCGCTCAGCATGACTCGACCGTTATCGGTTTCCACGCGAATTTCGTACGAGGTCAGATCAGGAGCGCGGAACAGCTCGGCTTTGACTTTGCCGGTAATCATGGCGTCCGTGACATAGCTGCTCATCTCGGAGCCTTCGGCATAGGTATCGCCCATGGTTTGTGCCGGGGCTGGCGGGTTGTCCGGCATGGTGCTGACGCTATCGCCGCGGGCGCCTGCAGAAATGGTGATCAGCGCGGTGTAGGCAAGAAACAGAGTAAAGCGGCTTGCGCGTTGCATGGATGGGGTAAGCATGATCGATTCCTTTTGCTAAACCGTAGATCGCTCCGCGCAGGGCGGAGCGATCGCTGTGCCGGATTCACTGCCAGGCAGCCAACCTTTGCTGGAACAGGTGGCGCGCTACCCTGGTCCGGGATCAACGCTCAAGCGGGCTGTCGGCGTGCTGAATTGTGCTTAGGCGCGGAAGATATCGAATAGCTCAATCTTGAGCACTCGGCGTATGGCGAAATAACTGGAGATGGCGGCGATGATCACCACCATGCCAAAGGCTAGCGCCAGGTTCCAGAAGGTGATGATGGACGCTTAGTTGGGCCGCTTCGAGCGAGGGTGATCAGCCCTATGCCTAAGCCAAAGCCGGTGACCGCGGTGAAAGTAGCCATGAGCAGAATCATCACCACCAGTTCGCGTCCTTCGGCGCCGATGGCCTTGAGGGCGCCGCATTTCTCCAGATTCTCCAGGATGAAGCTGTAAAACGTCTGGCTGGAGATCGGACAGCCAGACGATGAGGCTGATCACCCATCAGGTATTGCTTGCGCTGATTATCGATGGCGTAGTTCCAGGCGCTGGCGCGGACAGCCGGAGCGGACAGTGGTAAGTGACAACCCTGCGTGGGTTAGCGAACAGACTGCCCAGCCGCCCTCGCGCAGGATATAGCGAGGCGAGCCTGGTCTGCTGTCCGGCCGGGCAAGGAATCCAGTGCCTCCGGTTTTTTTACGGCGAAGCAGCAAGTTGCCTTCGATGTTCCTGAAGGGTTGCTAGCCTGCTCGTTCAGATGGGCTGAGCTGGGCATGGTGGGGCCTTGCGATGGAGACGATCATGGACTACGCAGAGCGCGATATTTACGGGGTGTACCGAGTGAAAGACCATACGCAGTTGGCGGAGCAGGTGGAGCTGATGGCGGTGAATGCGCTGATCGGCAGCGACGTTTACAACCAGCGCAATGTGTTTCTGGGCGATATCAAGGAAATCATGCTGAACGTGAAAACGGGCTGCATCGCCTATGTGCAATTGTCGATTCGCGGCTTGCTGGACCTTGACGGCAAAAGGGTGGCCGTGCCGTGGAGCGCCTTCATGTTTGATGCCACGAATAATCGCTTGGTGGTGAGTATGGATCGTTTGCATTTGTGGCAGGTCCCTGACATTGAAGTGCACAAGTGGCTGCATGTGAGCCAGGCAACGCCTTTGCCCGACAAGGCGGCCGACTATGGCCGCGGACTCGACTAAATAATCCGGATGTGGCCCTGGCCCCTTGCCACAGGTTTTACAGCTTGTGGCAGCGCTGTCACGATATTGCCATGCCGAACGCATTGGCCCGCCCCGGATAAGCCATACGCATCCCCACTTAGTTGGATGGCGCACAGACAGTCTGCTACCTCACATTCATGGTAACGATGCCGACCTCATGCAATGTCGCAGGAGGTTTGCTTCATAGGAGCATGATCATGGACCCGCTTGTTCAACACGATAGCGATGGCGACATGTTCTGGTTGCCTGAAGACGATATCAAGTCGCTACCCGAAACCTGGTTACCGACTCGGCAGATACTGCCGGGCTCCACCGGGTACTTCAGTTTCACCACCGAGATCTACGACCCGTTTGACGAGACGAGTCAGCACGATCTGGAGGAGTACGAAACGGTTGACGGCGATTGGCCGATAGATGACTGAATCAGCCGCCCGTGGGTTTGGCGCGCAATTCATCGCGGCATCCCATGGCGGCAGGTCGCCGCCACCCAGCCGGCGGCGCGACAGGCGATGCCGGATCGCTTTGGCGGTTTGACCGTACGCCACAATTCCTTTGATGGCGAGCGTCATGTGGACTGCGTTTATCCTCCAGTTCCGACGGTTGTCCGGGAGAATGCCATGTTTGAAATTGTCATTGTCACCTTGCTGATCTTGTGGGCCTTGGGTTTGCTGACGGCTTTCACAATGGGAGGCTTCATCCATATTCTTTTGTTGTTGGCGGTGGTCGCGATACTGGTGCGTTTTATCCAGGGGCGGCCGCTATAAGCTGCCGCAGCGATGGAGCCGATCATGCAGCGAGGCGCGTCGCCTAGGCCGGCCATCATGAAACGACGGGTCCGCAGCCTGAGCGCGCGGCCATGAAGTTCCGCGACTATTACGAAACGCTCGGGATTGCGCGCACTGCCACGCAGGATGAGGTCAAGCAGGCATATCGCAAGCTGGCGCGAAAATTCCACCCGGACGTCAGCAAGGAGGCGGATGCGGAGACGCGCTTCAAGGAACTCGGCGAGGCCTACGCGGTATTGAAGAACCCTGAGAGGCGCGCCGCCTATGATTTGATGGGCAGCGATCTGAAAAGCGGGCAGGACTTCCAGCCTCCGCCGGATTGGGACAGCGGCTTCGAGTTTGATGGCCGTGATTTCGGCAGAGGATTTGCGGCTGATCAGGACGATTTCTTCGAATCCTTGTTTGGCCGGCGCGCGCGAGGCGGCGGGAACCCTCATGCCCATGGCGTCGGGCAGGATCATCACGCCAAAGTGCAGATTGATCTGGAAGATGCCTACCACGGCTGCCAACGCGGCGTGGAGTTGCGGATGCCGACCCAGACTGCGGACGGCCATGTGGTGCTGCAGACGCGCACCTTGTCGGTGGCCATCCCCAAAGGCATACGGGCGGGGCAACATCTGCGCCTGGCCGGACAGGGAGGCGCGGCGCCCGGAGGCGGGCCGGCCGGCGACTTGTATCTGGAAATTGAATTCAAGCGCCATCGGCTGTTTCGTGTTGAAGGGCGCGATGTGTTCCTGGATCTGCCGGTGTCGCCGTGGGAGGCGGCGCTTGGCGCATCCGTAGAAGCGCCCACGCCTGATGGTCCGGTTCAGCTCAAGATACCGCCTGGATCCCAGGCCGGGAAACAATTGCGCCTGAAGGGGCGCGGCATTCCCGGTGCCGTGCCGGGCGATTTATACGTGGCGCTGACGATAGTCTTACCGCCGGTGGCGGGCGAGCGGGAGCGCGCTGCCTACCAGGCCATGGCTCATGCCTTTGACTTCAATCCGCGCAGCGCGTTGAAAGGATAGCCATCATGGATCAGAACCAGCCGGCAGTGACTCAGGGCGTGGTGGTGGAGGAGCAACTGGAGCTGACGCTGCTTGAACTGTGTCAGGCCAGCCATGCCGAAGAGGCCTTTGTTATTCGCTGGGTACGGGAGGGCGCGCTGGAGCCGCAGGGCGAGTCGCCGCAGAATTGGCGTTTCCGTGGCGATGCCTTGCGGCGCGCGCGGGTGGCCTGGCGCTTGTCGTGCGATCTAGAGATCAATCCCTCCGGCGTGGCGCTGGTGCTGGATCTGCTGGACGAGCTGCAGGCCTTGCGCGCGTGTCTGGATCGGACTGGCAAGCACTAGCCCGGCATCAGCATGCGTACCACCGCGGCCCCCATTACCAGTGTTGCGATCCAGACCAGAATGGTCATAGGCCGGCTGGCGGTGTATGCCCCCATCACCGATTTTTTGGAAACCAATATGATGATCACCACCATCAAAGGCACGGCGACTACACCGTTGATGACTGCGCTCCAAAACAGCGCCTTCATCGGGCTGATCGGCGAGTACTGGATGCCGAGCCCCAGCAGCATGCTGACGGCGATGATGCTGTAAAAACCGCGAGCGTCGCGCACCTTGCGCTCCAGCCCTTCTTTCCAGCCCATCACCTCCGATGCCGCATACGCTCCCGCGCCGGCCAGCACCGGCACGCCTATCAGGCCGACCCCAATAATGCCCAAGGCAAACAACAGGTAGGCGGCATTGCCCGCCAGCGGCCGCAATGCGCTGGCGGCTTGCGCGGCGGTGGTGATGTCGGTGATGCCCGCGGTATGCAGCGTGACCGCGGTGGCCAGGATGATGAAGAAAGCGGTGATGTCGGAATAGAACATGCCGCTCCAGGTGTCCCAGCGTATGCGGCGCAACTCCGACGCCGCGACGCGTTTATCCAAGATCAGCGCGCGGCTACCCTTGATGGCCAGCATGTCCTCGACTTCTTCCGATGCCTGCCAGAAAAACAGATAGGGGCTGATGGTGGTGCCAAATACGCCTACTACCACGGCGGCGGCATTGGCATTGGGCGTGAAGCGAGGCCAGACCGTACGCAGAGCGACTTCTGGCCATGGCACATGCACGGTGAAAAGAACCGCGGTGTAGGCCAGCAGGGTGAGGGTCAGCCATTTGAGAAAGAACACATAGCGATGATAAGGGACGAACATTTGCTGCAGCAGGATGGCAAAGACGAAAATAGTGGTCATCAGGTGGCGGTTCAGGCCGGAGATCAATTCCGTCACCTCTCCCATGGCGGCAACGTCTGCCGCGATGTTTAGAATATTGGCGATCAGCAGCAGCACGATCAATATCCGCAACACCAATGGAGAGAAGGCATCTTTGATGTTGGCGGCCAGTCCTTTGCCAGTGACGCGGCCCATATTGCCGCACATCGATTGCACGGCAGCCATCAGCGGAAAGGCCAGCGGCATGGTCCATAGCATATTCAGGCCGAATTGCGCGCCGGCCTGCGCATAAGTGGCGATGCCGCTTGGGTCGTCGTCCGCTACGCCGGTAATCAGTCCCGGGCCGATCCGCGCCAGTGGATGGGCCTTGATACGCTGCCACAGCTGTTGCCGTTTGCGAGTCTGAGCTGCCATGGGCGCATCCTTCACTGATTGCGGGCTCGGAGATGAGGCGGCCCCGCCGCAAATCATCACCTTGCCAAGCCAGAATCCACCGCAGCCCGTCGATGCCGGATTTGCTGTCGTCATCATGGCGAGCCGCGGGATGGCTTATGCAAATAATCTATTTTTTAAGCTCATCTTTCAGTTTGCCCATGTCGGACTGGGCTTCGCCCAGGTTTTTCTCCTGAGTGCCTTTTTCTTCCAGGTTCTTGTTGTGAATGACTTTGCCGGTGGCTTCCTTGATGCTGCCGGTGATCTCCTTGAATTTTCCCTTGATCTGATCCTTGTTCATGGCGTTCTCCCGTTGGTTTGGACGCGATTGCAAGACAGTACGCAGTGCGTGTGGCCCAGCAATACCCTATGAGCGTAAGCGCGAATGCTGGCGGGGTATGTACGGGAGCGCACATAACTCTCGGGAAAAAATGCAGAGGTGGCCTTGGTCGATATTCAGCCTAAGGGAAAGCCAGGAAAAAAGGATTTTCATGCTTTTGGCTAGATGGGTGATGTAGCGGCGCGGCAGTCTTGCGGCTGCGAGGCGCTAGTCGTCCCGATTAGGGTGTTCATCAGTAGAATCATGTGGTTAGCCAAGTTTTGGGCGGGAGTGTATGTTCGCAACCGTCGTGTCTGAACGAAGTTAAAGTTGCTCACCAGCGGCCGCAGCGACGCTCAGGCTGTGCGCTCGTACCAAGGCTTTGTCGAGTTGACGATGCGTACCACCAATAGCATCACCGGCACCTCGATCAGCACGCCCACCACCGTGGCCAAGGCGGCGCCAGATTGGAAGCCGAACAGGCTGATCGCGGCCGCGACGGCTAGCTCGAAGAAGTTGGAGGCGCCGATCAGCGCCGACGGGCAGGCGATGGCGTGTTTTTCCCCGACCTGGCGGTTGAGCCAATAGGCCAGCGCCGAATTGAAGAACACCTGGATCAGGATGGGCACGGCCAGCAGCGCGATCACCAGCGGCTGCTGCAAAATGGCCTTGCCCTGGAAGGCGAACAGCAACACCAGGGTCAGCAGCAGCGCCGCAATCGACCACGGTTGAATGCGATGCATGGCGGCATCGAATACCGCTTGTCCTTTGTTCAGCAGTGTCTTGCGGATCGCCTGCGCGATCAGCACCGGCACCACGATATACAGTCCCACCGATGTCAGCAGCGTGGCCCACGGCACGGCGATGCTGGAAACGCCCAGCAGCAGCCCGACTAGCGGCGCGAAGGCGAACACCATGATCAGGTCGTTCAGTGCGACCTGGGACAATGTGAAATACGGATCCCCGCCGGTCAGCCGGCTCCAGACGAACACCATGGCGGTGCACGGCGCAGCCGCCAGTAGGATCAGGCCCGCGATGTAGCTATCTAACTGCTCTGCAGGCAGAAGCGGCGCAAACCATACCCGAATAAACAGCCAAGCCAGAAAGGCCATCGAGAACGGCTTGACCAGCCAATTGATGAACAGGGTGACGCCGATGCCCTTGATGTGCGCCTTAACCTGGTGCAGCGCGCTGAAATCGATTTTCAGCAGCATCGGAATGATCATCACCCAGATCAGCAGGCCTACAGGCAGGTTGACCTGGGCGATTTCCCAACCGCCGATCGCGTGGAACAGGCCGGGGAAGGCCTGCCCCAAGCCGATGCCGGCCACAATGCAGAGGGCAACCCAGGCGGTCAGGTAGCGCTCGAACAGGCTCAGCGTGGCGCCAGCGGCGCAGGGATGGGCGACTTCAGATGGGGAGGACATGGCATTCTCCGAGGGGGGCGATTCTGCGTGCTGCGGTGAGGGCAGTGTCAGGGGTGCAGCGTACCGATGCGATCCAACTCTACTTTGAGCAGGGGCCGGTCCTGGCGCAGCAGGTCCAGCGGTAGGGCCAGGAACGCCTCGATCCGCGCCCGCAAGATGCGATAGGCTGTCAGGAAGGCTGCGTCGATCTCCTGATCACTGCCCGCCGCATGGGCAGGATCCTCCACGCCCCAGTGGCAGCGCAGGACCGGGCCCAGATACGCCGGGCAGGTTTCGCCGGCGGCGCTGGCACATACCGTGATCACGATATCAGGCGTAGCCGGCAGGTGATCCCAGGATTTGCTGTGGCAGCCGTCGGTGGCGATCCCTTCTCGCGCCAGCAGCGCCAGCGAGCGCGGGTGCACCTGTCCGGTCGGCTGGCTGCCGGCGCTCATTGCATGCCAGCCCGCCGGCGCCAGGTGATTGAACACCGCCTCAGCCAGGATGGAACGACAGGAATTGCCGGTGCACAGGAACAGCACATTGACCATGGCTTGGTTCATGGCAGGTTTCCTTTGGCGCTCAGCAGCAGCCGCTGTCGGGCGCGCAGGTGTTCTTGGGTGTGATTTTGACCGTGGCGGTCTTCGGCGCACAGCAAGCGCTGGCCGGTTCGCCGGCGGCAGATTCCCCGCCGTTGAAGGTCGGGATCGACGCCAGCGTCTGATAGCTCTCCCAGGCAAGGCCGGAAGGGTCGGTCACCCAGTGCTTGTTCGACTCGGCGTAGCAGCAGGCGGTGCCAGTCTGCGTCACCATGCTGATGTCGGCCGCCTGCAATTGGTGCTGGAACTGCGCCAGCTCTTCCTCGCTGTCCACCTGAAAGCCCAGGTGGTCGATGCCAGCGGCGCCGCCGCGGCTAGAGATCGCGAAGTTGAGGCGCGGATCCTCCAGCATCCACTTGGCGTAATCGGTCTTCTGCACCGTGGGCTGCGCATGGAACAGCGCCGAGTAGAAGCGGATGCTGTCTTCCAGATTGGCTACCGCGACGTGGACGTGAAAGCGTTTCATGATCGAATTCCCGTGTGAATCGTTACTGGCACGCGCCATCGCAAGGCGAGATGCTGCTCGCCGGCGTGCAAGCCTCGCCGCGGCAGCAGTTCTCGGTCAGAAAGCCCAACAGGCCGTTCATCTGCTCGTAGTTGGCCGAGTAGTAGATGAAGCGCCCTTCCTGGCGAGCGAGGATCAGACCGGCATGGGACAGCTCCTTCAGGTGGAAGGACAGCGTGGCATTGGCCACGGCGAGCCGCTCGCCGATCTGACCGACCGCCAGGCCTTCGGGGCCTTGCTGGACCAACAGTCGGTAGATCGCCAGGCGCGTGTCCTGCGCCAGAGCGGCCAAGAGGGTGACAGCGGTTTTTGTTTCCATATTTCTATATTTATAGAAATAACGAGTATTGTCAAGCAGATGGAATGATCAAGAAAGAGCATGTGCAGATTTTTGTGTGCGGCCAGCTTATGGTTCCCAAGGGCGGCCAAGATATGGTTCCGGTCACAAGAGTGTGTGACGGGAAGCATAAGTTGGCCAAAACGGCCAGCTTATACTTCCCGTTTCGCATTTCTAGCCACTCCGCCGTCCCAAATACATTCCGTTTTTCTCCACCCCGGCCCCTTGAAAGCGTTTCTCAGCAAGGCTTTCCGCGTTTGAAACATCGTTCCAGTTCTTGGCCAGTTTATGGGTGCAAATCGTCGATTTTGGCCAGCTTATGGTTCCCAACTTTAAAGAGGCGCTACTTGTCAGGGCGGACTGTGTGATATGGGGGCTGCTGCTGTTCGGCCAAAGCGGAAGTCCACACGGTAGCCCCCGGATGGCTGCTTTCGAAGAGAAACCCGCTGAAGTATCTAGGAAAACGGTGGAGATTCAGGAGTATTGAATGAGGAACGAGGGCAATGCCTAGCTCACATAAAATTCTCAAAATGTGTTGAACGGGCACAAATAGTCCAGCTAGCAGCTAAGATAGGTAGGCAAGGTATCGGTGGGCATCAAACGATAATGTGTTAATGCGCCCACAAAGGGGGTCTGTAATGCAGACAACCGAGAGTATGGTGTTGCCCGGAATCAGCGAAAGTGATGCCTGCTTTCGTCTGCTTGTGAACTGTGTCAAAGACTACGCGATCTACATGATCGATACCGATGGCCGGGTGTGCAGTTGGAATGCCGGAGCGGAACGAATGAAAGGCTATTGTGCCGATGAGATCATCGGTCGGCACTTCAGCTGCTTTTACCTCCCTTCTGCGGATACCGAGCAAAAGGCGATGCAGGAGCTGGCCATCGCCCGACAGCAGGGACGTTATACTGGCGAGGACTGGCGCATGCGCAAGGATGGCAGTCGTTTCCTTGCAGACATCGTATTGACGCCGCTGTACGACCCCTCCGGAGAACTGCGCGGCTACGCCAAGATCACGCGGGATATCAGTCCGCGCAAGCGTTTGGAAGAACGGTTCCACCAAGTGGTACAAGAGGCACCAAACGCCATGATCATGGTGAACACCGCAGGTGCCATCACGTTGTTCAACCGCCTGGCCGAATCAATGTTTGGCTATGGCTCCAATGAACTGCTTGGCATGCCGATGGAACGATTGGTGCCCGAGCGGTTCCGCCGTCAGCATGGCCATCTTCGGCAGAGCTTCCAGCAGCGACCAGAGGCGCGCCCAATGGGTGTGGGCCGCGATCTGTTCGGCCTGCGCAAGGACGGCAGTGAGTTTCCCATCGAGATTGGGCTCAATCCGATTGAAACGGAGGATGGTCCAATGGTGCTTGCTGGCATTGTCGATATCACTTCGCGCAAGCAGGTGCAGCACCAATTAGAAATGGCGCTACAAGAGAAAACTACCCTGCTCAATGAAGTACACCACCGCGTCAAGAACAACCTGCAGGTCATCATCAGTCTCCTCAATATGCAGACACATTATGTTGAGGAGGAAAGCACTCGCCATGTCTTGCAGGACAGCCAGGCGCGGGTGCGTTCTATGGCGTTGATCCACCAGTTGTTGTACGAGCGGCATGATTTCTCCAAGGTTGATCTGGGAGAGTATTTACAGCGCATCAACCAATTACTGTTGAGCAGCTACGGTCTGCTAGCCGGTCGGCTGCAGGTGGAACTGAACTCGCCGGTGGGTTTGGTTTGCATTGAACTGCAGCGTGCCACGCCCTGCGGCTTGTTGATCAATGAGCTGCTGACCAACGCGCTTAAACATGCGTATCCCAATGGCCAGGGAACGATTTGGATCACTTTGTCCTTGCTGGATGCACAGCATGCACTGCTAGTGGTTGCTGATCATGGGGTAGGTATGCCCTCTCCGATCGCTGCCGGCCAATCGAAATCATTAGGATTGCAGCTGGTGCCGATGCTGGCCGAGCAGATGGGTGCGGAGTTGAGCATGCATGACAATCAGCCGGGTGTCCGTTTCGAGGCTCGCTTTCCGGTGTTTGGTGCGGGAGACTCACCGTGAAAAACATTCGCATTTTGATCGTGGAGGATGAGCGAATCATTGCCATGGATTTGCAATTGCAGTTGCAGGCCTTGGGTTATTCCGTTTGCGGCGTAGTCGCCAATGGCAAGCTGGCGATAGACAAGGCACGGGAGCAACTCCCCGATTTGGTATTGATGGACATTCACTTGGAAGGCCCAATGGATGGTGTTGATGCCGCGCGGGAAATCCACCAGCAATTGAGGATTCCCATAGTGTTCCTCAGCGCTTACGCCGAAGATGCGACGCTGCAGCGTGCTGAAAGTGCCTTGCCTTACGGATATCTGGTCAAGCCGGTCTCGCCTAGAGAGTTACATGCCACTCTGCAGATGACCATGGTGCGCTTTGGCATCCAGCGAAATACCGACATACAAGTCGAGCGGTTTTGTAGAGCAATGGAGGTAGGGCAGCTGGAGGTATGGGAGTGGAATGTCGAAATCGACCAGATGAACGTGTTCAGTCTGAATGAAGAGGAACTGCTTTCGCCTAACTCTGTAGTCTGCGAGTCCATTCGTCACTTTCTACAACAGATCGATTCGCGCGACGAGTCTGCGGTAGCGGAGGCAATTGAGCGGACCCGCCAGGATGGTGGCAGCTTCAATGTGAGCTTTCGTACTCATGCAGAGGATCCTGCGAATGTGCGTTGGATGGAAACGCATGGTAAGCGCTTCGATGAAGGTGCGAATGGAGGCCGTATTATAGGGGTGATGCAGGATGTGACAGGGCGGCGCCAGACTGAGGAGCGACTCCGGCAAGCGGTTATCGTATTCGACTCCACCGCCGAGGGTATTGCGATTTTGGATGCTGAACGCAAAGTGATTTCAGTCAATCCTGCCTTTACCCAGTTAACTGGCTATGGCATCGATGAGGTGGAAAAGTGGTCGAATATAGATGTGATCTATCAAGTTCCACACAGTGCGACTTTTCTGAGGCAGTTACGTCAGGGAGAACGAAAGCTTTGGCAGGGCAATGCTAGTTACCAGCATAAGAATGGCTCCATGATCAATGTTTGGGAGAGCATCAGCGTTGTGCCTGGAGTGGATAGCACAATTGGTAATTACGTGCTGGTTTTCTCTGATATCAGTTCGGTCTTGGCGGCGCAGGAACAACTAGACTTTCTTGCAAAGCATGATCCGCTTACCAATCTATGCAACCGTCGGATGTTATATGACCGGATGGAGTATGAGCTGAGCCAAGTGGTACGCCAAAACAAGATGATCGCAGTGTTGCTGATCGATCTGGATCACTTTAAAACCATCAACGACTCCCTAGGTCACGGCCTTGGAGACCAGGTTCTGGCAGTAGTGGCGCAGCGTTTGCAAGACTGTATGCGTGCCAGCGATACGGTGGCTAGATTGGGCGGTGATGAGTTCTGCATCGTATTCGGTGATATCGACACACCGGGCAGTGTTGATCAGGTGGCCCAGAAACTGCTCGCCAGGCTGGCTGAGCCTGTAGAGCTGGAAAAGACCACTTGCTATGTTACGGGTAGTATTGGCATTGCGTTGTCCCCCGCAGATGGCATCACCGTAGAGGAGCTGCTGCGTAATGCCGACCAAGCTATGTATGGTGCCAAACATGCGGGACGCAACCGACACTGTTTTTTTGAGCCGGTCATGCAGAGGGCCTCGGAGGTTCGGTTGCACATTTCCAGCGGGTTGCATCAAGCGTTGGAACAAAACCAGTTTTATCTGGTTTACCAGCCGATCATTGAGATGGCGACGAGAAAGGTAGCGAAGGCAGAGGCCTTGCTGCGTTGGAGGCATCCGGAGCATGGTGATATCGAGCCTTCTGTCTTTATCCCGATTGCAGAGGACTGTGGCTTGATAGATGAGATTTCTGAATGGGTCTTCGACGAGGCTCTGAGGAATGTGGGCATCTGGCGCCAAAAGCATGGCAAACAGCTAAGCGTTTCCATCAATGTGTCTGCTTTGCATTTTCGGGAGGCAGATAATCACCATCGTTGGCTGGATAAGCTGGCAAGTAGCGGCGTACCTGGTGATGCGTTGGTATTGGAAATCACCGAAGGTTTATTGCTGGGGACTCCTGTAGGGGTGCAGGAGGTACTGGAGCGTTATCACGCTGCTGGTATTCGCATCGCGCTGGATGATTTTGGTACTGGCTATTCCGCATTGTCCTATCTGAAGCAATATCGACTGGACTACCTGAAAATCGATCAGTCGTTTATCAGACAGCTGGCAGAAGATCAGCGAGACCTTGCATTATGCGAGGCTATCATCGTCATGGCGCATAAGCTAGGATTGGAGGTCATCGCAGAAGGGGTAGAAACGGTGGAGCAGGCTGCTATTCTAAGAGCCAGTTACTGTGATTACGTGCAAGGTTATTTATACTCGGTTCCCTTGCAGATGGAGCAGTTTACTGCTCTGTTACAGAAGAACCATGGGATGATATTAGGTGCTGGGTGCTAAGCCTCGCGGTCTTGATCATGTCAAACTGCAAACCAAGGAGTTTCATGTTGCTTACTGAAGGGAGCAGGTTGTCTGACCTGAAAGGTCTGCCTCAGAATCCGATGCTGAATGTCGTAGATTAAACCAAGCCGTGCTACACCCAATCGATTTTCAGATGGGGCATAGCACGGCTTATTACCACTTCGATTTTCACTGATTTTCAGCAATATCAACTATAAATCGCGCGGGATACGGTGTTCAACAAACTCGGCAGGGTCACTGGCATCTTCCGTGACGAAGATGGCCGGGATGAAGCATGGTTTGCCTGTCGCCGTATTGATGCCTTGGATGGTTACGGTCATGCCGACTTGCAACGGATTCACATATTCGCCACCAGTAACGGTAACTGACCAGAAGCCGCCGGGAAACTGCCCTACAAAGGAGGCAATGCCGTTGCCATTGGCGATCAGTGGCAGCGATAGAGGCTCATCTGGTTGGATGAAGGCGTTGACAGTGATATCCGACAGGTGAACCTGTTTAGAGCGAGTGTAGTCGTTGCTGACTAGCGGGCCATTTGCGACAGAGGGGCGGCCAAGGGTGATGGTACGGCCGAACTGAGGGGTAGAGCCGCCCTTGAGGCATGTCAGCCAGGTAGTGGTGAACTCCTTGCCATCCGCGCCCTTGCAAATAGCGTAGTATTTGTTACCGGCATGTGGCCCGCCGTTTTGTGATTCGCCCGCGGTCAGGTCAAGGTTGTAAAAAATGCTCTTACCCAACGTGCCTACTGAGTAAGTGCCGGTGCCGCTGATAAATACCGGGGGCACAATGATGTGCGAGTCTGGGATATACGGAAAAATACGGACTTGAGTGACTGGGCTTGGAATCGGGATCATCAGCTTCTCCAGAGAGAATGGGGTGCCTGGAATAGACCCTGCGTTGAAAACGCGTTGTCCAGCGTTGAATGCTGCTAAACGCTAGCTAAACTTAGGACAAAAAAAGTTATATTCCCCTGTGCGAAAGAACGGGCTAGTTCTGAATTGATAGGTAGGTATCTAGTCCGGCTCTCTGTCCATCTGGCTCGACGCAAGGATGATATGGCTGGCAAAACCGCGAGGGCAGGAGGGCCGATCACAGGCCTACCTCAATGCGGCCATTCGGCTCTGCTTTATCATCAAGAACCTGTTCCTGCTGGCGTTGCGGCAGTCCATCGGTTTCATTCAAAGCCTATTCAAACTGGTGTGCCTGGACTGGAGTGTCTTGGACAACAGCACGCTATCTAGGCGGCAGCAGACGCTACTGGTCCAAACTCCCTACCAGAAAAGCTCAGGCGGGTTGCATCTGCTTGGACTGCCCCGGCTCCTGTAGGCAATCCTGCCCTACGATTCATCTTCGCTAGATACTGATGTTTGCATTTGGCATAAATTGGTTTTGTTAGCAGGTCTAAGTATCTATAAAAGCGGGGGAGATTAAATGCAACAGCGTCAACGGGAAGTAACGCACGCCGCTCCCCGTTTTTGTGTGACTATCCCGCATTCAGTTTTTCTTCAATGCGGCGCGTATAGCAGCTTGCTGCTTCATCGGGAGCTTGGCTACATAGTCGTCTGGCTTATGGCCGTACTTGTCGGTATCGCTTAGTGACGCACCGTGTGCGACCAGATAGCGGACGATCGTGGGCGTGGAATCCAGGACGGCGGCCATCAACACCGTGATTTCGCTGGTTCGGGTAGCGGCATTGACGTCGGCCCCCTTGGTGATCAAATCCTGAACGATATTCAGATCTTTAGCAGCCACAGCGTAAAACAGCGGTGTATTGCCATCGTAGCCGTCGACGTTGGGATTTGCGCCGGCTTGAAGCAGGGCCTGCACCGCGGCGCGGTTACGGATGTCGATCGCGTAGACCAGTGGCGTCTTGGAAACCTCATCTAGTGATTGGTCGACGTCGCAATGCTGGTTCTTGACGTAGGAAATGACGGAGGTTGCGTCGGCATGACGCAGCAGCTGCCGCCAGCCGTCCTTGTCGCAGGCCGCCAGCGCGTGCTGTGTCAACAGTAGGGCGCCCAGGCCCAGCAGAAATTGGATTTTCATTCAGAAGCTCCGGAAGGTTTTCACCCAGGTATCGTAGGGACGGCTGCGCTGCGGAGGGAAGTAGGTCCACGGCGTGTAGTGCAGCTTGGCGTATTCGGAGGCGGTACGCGGCGTGTACAGATAGCCTTCCTTCATCGCCTTGGCCTCGTCCTCGCTGACTGCCGCGCCGCTGCTGCCGACCGCCGCGACCTCGTGGGCGCCGGGGTCATAATTGATCTTGAACGAGGTGAGTTTTTTCTTTCCGTCGTCAAACTGCTTGCGATAAATCTGCGCCGACTTGTTGATTGACGTTTCAACGCCCATCGCAGTTGGCTGGCCGCCGGGGCCGACTCCCATCAGCTTGTTGTAGCGGCCGTTCTTGGCCCAGCCTTGTTCCTGCTTCATCGTCGCCAGCAGAATCTTGGGGTTCAGCTTGTAGTTCTGCGCCGCCTTGTAGATCAGCTCGTCAGCTTTGTAGGTATCGACCAGCGTTGCATTATTGGCCTTGATGATGCTGGTGATCTGTTCCTGGCTCAGCGCGTTGCAGTCCTCGAACTCGTCGTCTGGTATCGGTTTCTCCAGCGGATTGCGGTCCTTGGGTACTTCCACTTTGGAAACTGGTTTGCGTTCCTTGTTGTGGTGCTTATGGGTCTTGGACTGAGTCTTGTCGATCTCGGGTTCCTTGTGGTCGGCGTCTGGGCGTGATAGGCCGTCGCACAACACTTTGGGACTGATCACGCATAAGTATTTGTGGAATACGCTCTCTTTTGCTTGCATGGGTGGTAGCTTCTTGGCATCTCCTACCGGCCCCTTCACCTTTACGCTGATCTTGTCCTTGGGATCGTGGCCGTATAGCGCGCCGGTGTCGCCGTCTTGGTCGGTTTTGCCTGTGATGGTCTGGTCGCCGTGGCGGATTTCGTACCATACATCGATCATAGGTTGAAGAATACGATCAAGAAACTTGACCTGGACCTTGGTCTCGTCGGCAATCTGGTGACCATCCAGCAGCGCGTAGACCACGGCGCGTTTGCCATCAGTTGCCGGTTTAGCGACTAGTTCGTTATTGATGGTGCCGGCCAAGCTGTAATCTTGCTCCAAGATTTTCAACAGTCGAATGTAGTTGTCCAGGCCCTTCACCGTTTGGCAGCCTTCGCTCCAATTGCTGGTGCGGTTTCTAGGACCTTCGCCGCCGTAGTGGATGTTGTGTTCGTAGGTCGTCGACGGCGCGCCCGGCTGGTCCGGACTGAACTCGTATTCCGGGGCCTTGGCCGTGCCGGTGTTCTGGGCGCGGAAGGCCAGGCCCTTGACTATCCTCAGCGCGCGGTAGTTGTGGCGCTGGGCGAAATGGTGCGTCCTTTGCATTTCTGCCAGGCTGGCATGGTCGTGGTACGACGATATCTTGTGATTGCCCAGCTTGTACTGGTATAGGCCGTTGATCAGCACCCGCCCGGCTAGCTGGCCGCTCTGCTTGCTGTAGGGCTCGGTGTTGAATTCGAATTCGGCGACTTTTTTCTGGCCGGACACATCCTTGTAGACGACGAACAAGGTGTCGTCGAACACCTTGTTGCTGTCCTTGACGACCTTGCCGTGGTCGAAGCCGCGCGCGCCTATCAGGTTGACCCGGCCGTTGGCGGTCTCGAATGCGAAACCGTCGACATTATTCTTGCCGTTGGCGGCGGCGTGATGTTCGAACAGCCGCTGCAGGATGTCGTATTTCTGTTCTTCGCTGTATTTGCCGAAGTCGAAATCCTTGTACTTCTCTACCTGGTTGCCCATTGCGCCTCCTGGCGTCCGGCGGGGCCATAAATGCTCAACTGGTAGCCGTCCTTATCCGGTGTGAACTGCGGGCGGGAATAAGCGAAGAAGAAGTAGGGGCTGCCCTGAGGTTGCAGGTACGCCTTGCCGAATCCATCGGCGCGGTTGGCCAGGAAGGCCTGGGTCAGCGCCAGGCCGGACAGGGCTTGCAACTGGCCGTTGGCGTTCTTGCCGAGTATCAATTCACTTCCCGCAATGTCGGCAGCGGACAGCCGCAGCTGTCTGTTGCGGCCGGTTCCGGTGGTTTGCGCGTCGCGCAGCGCGACTGCGAACGGAACCTGGTATTGCCGGCTGGCCGCGTCTTTGCGTGTCAGGATGACATCGTCGATGCCTTGATCGGCCTGGCCTTGCTGCAGTTGCGCGGCCGGGCCGGTGCAGGCGCGGTCTGTCAACTGCGGCCAGGCGTTTTGTTCGGTGTACACCAAGCAGCGCGGCGTGGCGGCCAGTTGCTTGGCGGCGTTGTCCAGGTCGTGAGCGATGAAGTGCGCCAGCCTCAGTTCCGCGCTATTCTGGTTGGCTTGCCGGTCCAGCAGGCGGAGTTTGCTGACGGCGACATCGGTGAATTTCGCTCCCGGCTCGATGGCGGAGATTTTCAGCTCCAGCTTGGCGATTTGGGCGCCGCCGGCATTGATCAGCAGCAGCCTTTCGGCCGAGTTCAGCGCGTTGTCAGATTTGCCGGTGATCTTGTCATCCGACTGGTTGGTGAAGGCAACCGTTTTCAGCTCCCGCTGCAATTGCGGCAGCGAATATTCACGCGCATGGTAGCTGAAGGCGAAGCGGCGCGTTTCGAATGGCTTGTCCTCATGCGGCCGGTACAGACTGATGGTGACGCTCTTCGGCGAGGCGTTCTGGAACTGGGTAGTTGCCGATTTGGCGTAGCCCGGCGTCAGCGCGACGGCGAACAGCGAGCTCGGCTTCATCAGCGTCAGTGTCAGCGTTGCCGGATTGGCGATCTGTTCAGAGTCGCGGGGTATCGGCTCTCCGTGGAAAATCCAGGCCTTGGCCGGACTGGGGTCGAACAGGTTCTTCGCCGAATATTGCGCCGGTGTCGAGCCTGCCAGCGTCTGGCTGGCATGAAGCTGCAGCGTGTTCCAGCCCAAGTCTACCGAGACGTCCTCCGCCTGGTTGGCGGCGTCGGCGCGGGGGGCAGACAGCGCCATCGCTCCGATGGCGATAAAAGCATAGCGATGGTTCATTACAGGATTTCCCATTCTCCGGACCCGATCAGGGCCTTGATGTTGTTGACGCCAGGCAGATGGATGCGGTCGGTCATGCCGCTGCCGTCCAGCGCGCCGGACGCGATTTTCTTGCCGGTATCGGCGGAGTAGTAGACATATTTTTTGCCGCTGAACTCGGGGTGCGCCTCGGTCAGCAACTGGGCATCGATCTGCTCGGTGCAGACGATCTTCTTGTATTGCGGCTGTGACCAATCCATGCTTGCTGGGCCGTCGAGCGTATGGCTGGCGCCCTTGACCGTTACTTTCCCGGGGGCGTGGACCTCGATATTGCCGCCTTTGATGCGAATGTAGGCGCCGCCGGCGGTCAGCAGGATTTCGTCGCCGGCGTGGACGATAATTTTGTCCTTGCAGGAAGTGATGGTGACATCCTTATCCGCCGTCAGCTCCATCGCGTCGCTCTGCGCCTGCACCTGCACCTTGCCCTTCGCCGCGATCAACTTCAGCGCCACCTTGTCTTTCACCCCGGCCACGAACAGGCTGATGTGCTGGCCCACGTTGTGCAGCCAGCGTCGTCCTGTCGTGTGGTTGGCGTCGCGCTGGGCGACCAGGTTCAGGTTGGCGCCGGCGGAGACGGTTTGGCTTTGTTCGGTCAGGGAGGCGATGCCGGCCGGGCCGGACAGCACCAGCAGCGGCTGTTGGCCGGCTTGTTCTTTCGCGGTTTTGCCGTCTTTGTCGGTGTTGCTGCCGGCTTCCCAGGCCTTCAGCGCGTCGACGTGGTGCTGCAGGTGGCCGTCCGGCTTTTTGCCGGCTTTGGCGTTGTCCGGGCTGATTTCGTCGGGGCCGGTTTCCATGGCGTCGGCCAGTTGGCCGCTGGCGGTTTCGGCCAGCGCTTGGCTGAGCGAGAGCGCGGCGTCGAGCTGGGACTGGGCGTGTTCTCTGGCTAGTTGTTTGCCGCCGGCGCCGTTTTGCGCTTCGGTGGACAGCAGCAGGCCGTGGGCGGCGCGGATGGCGCCGTGCTGGTCGGTGCGCAGCTCGAAGCCTTCGCCGCGCGGCTGGGCTTTGCCGTTGCTGCGCGGGTGGGTGAGGAAGCCCTGATTCAGCTGGGTCTTGCCGGATTC
>NZ_PPTF01000072.1:27922-29714 GCF_002902845.1 Chromobacterium sinusclupearum | reverse complement strand
CTCGACGATCTGCTCGCCCACGCTGAACACCGGGTTCAAGGAGCTCATCGGCTCCTGGAAGATCATCGCGATGTCCTTGCCGCGCAAACGGCGCAGCTCGGCCTGGCTCAGCTTCAGCAGGTCGCGGCCATCGAAACGCAGTTCCGACGCCGGATCGATCTCGCTGGTTTGCGGCGGCAGCAGCTGCATGATGGCCATCGACGTCACCGACTTGCCGGAGCCGGACTCGCCCACCAGCGCTACCGTGCGGTGCGCCGGGATGTCGAAACTGACGCCCTTCAGCGCCTCGAAACGGCCGCCGTCTTCCTGGCGGAAACGCACCTTCAGGTTGCGCACCGACAGCAGGGTATTGTTGTTTGGATTGCTCATGATTGGTTTCTCCTCGTCCCGCTCACTTCGCCGCCGCGCGCGGATCCAGCGCGTCGCGCAGGGCGTCGGTCAGCATGCTGAAGGCGGTGACCAGCACGGACATGAACACCACCACCATGGCCAGTTGCCACCAATAACCCTGCAGCAACTCTTCCGGCACCTCCGCCAGCATGGAGCCCCAGCTGACCTGGCGCACGTCGACGCCGAAGCCGAGGAAGGACAGGATCACTTCATACTTGATCAGGCCCACCATCAGCAGGGAAAACTGCACCAGCAGCAGGTGGGAGATATTGGGCAGGATATGGACGAACATCCGGCGCGCGCTGCTGGCGCCGATGGCGTCGGCAGCCAGTACGAACTCGCGCGAACGCAGCTTGATGAACTCGGCGCGCACCAGCCGGAACGTGCCAGTCCAACTGGTCAACGACAGCACCAGAACCACCGTGCCCAAGCCGCGGCCAGCCACGGCGGCGAAGGCCAGCAACAACAACATGTCCGGCATGGCCGTGAATACGCTGTAAAACCACATCAGGAAATCGTCGATCTTGCGGCCAAGAAAGCCAGCCATCCCGCCCAACACCGTGCCGATCAGGATGGACAGCAAGGCGCCGGAGACCCCGACAAACAGCGAGGTGGAAGTCCCCTTAATCACCTTGTCCAGAATGTCGCGGCCGCGTTGGTCAGCGCCGAAGGTCAACGACTCAGCCTTCTTCACTTCCGGCACCACGTATTTGTCGCGATTCTGGCGCGCCTTCAGGGTTTCCGCCCAAATGGGGTCCTCCGAGGGGCGCAACCCCTGCAGCTCGGAAGCGGCGCTTGTCTTGAGCGGAGCCTGTTCAACGGAAGCCTCTGAATGCAGCTTCTGATAGATAAACGTAGGAGGCGCATACGAAACCGCGATTTCATCGTTCCAGCCGCGCCCCGTCAATCCGACCCAGCTAGTCAGCGCCAACAGCATGAAGGCCAGTACGATCCACAGCGATACAAAACCGATGCGGTCACGTTTCAGACGCTGCCAGCCCAAGCCCCACAGACTGCGGGATGGCGCGGCTGCCGGCGCTCCGCCGGCGGTATGTTGCAATGTCGTCATTATTGTTCTCCCCCGCTCACTTCAGCTGTACGCGCGGATCAATCCACTTGTAGAGGACATCCGCCAACAGGTTGAACACCATGGCCGCGCCGGCAATGGTGATAGTGATGGCCTTGATCACCGGAAAATCGCTCTTGTCCACAGCATTCAGCAGCTCATTGCCCATGCCGGGAATGCCGAAGAAGCGCTCCAGCAGCATGGAGCCCAACATCAGGAAGGGCAAGGACATGGTGATATTGGTGACAACCGGAATCAGCGCGTTGCGCAGCACGTGCTTGAACAGCACCTTAGGCTCAGACAAGCCCTTGGCGCGCGCGGTACGGACATAGTCGT
>NZ_PPTF01000072.1:0-27907 GCF_002902845.1 Chromobacterium sinusclupearum | reverse complement strand
TACAAAGCTGCGGTAGAAGCGCACGCTAGGTGCCAAGGACACCAGCACGCCAAGCAACAAGGGCAGCGGCAGGTAGACCAGCAGATTGGTCAGCATGCTGTCGTCGTCCCAGCCCATCACCGGGAACCAGTCCATCACAAAACCCAGCTGGTACTGGCCGACAATGATGTAGACCAGCGAACTGACGGACATGGCGACCGTGCAGATCATCGTCACCATGCGGTCAGTCAGGCTGCCGCGGAAGTAGGCTACCGCTACGGCGATCGGCAAGGCGGTCAGCAGCTCCAGCACCAGCAGGCTGCCTGCCAGCATCAGAGATGGCCCGACGCGAGTAGCCAACGTATGCGTGACTTCATGCTGGGTTGCCCACGAGTTGCCGAAGTCGTAAGTCAGCACTTGCTTGACGAACAAGAAAAACTGCTCAGGCAGACTCTTGTCCAGACCCAGCTGCACGCGGATGTTGGCCAGCATTTCCGGCGTCAGCCGCTTGCCTTCCAGAATGAAGGTGGGATCGCCGCCCACCCAGTTGAACAACACGAACACCAGCAACATGACGCCCAGCATAGTGGGAATCATCTGCCATAGCCGGCGAATGATATATGCAAACATAATTTCCCCTCCTCTCGCGTCTTTTAGACGAAGAGCTTGATTCCGTAACTAGCTCAATGCTTGGCAATATCGACGTAGCGCCAGAAGCCGCCAATCGTTGAGATGGGGTGGGGCTTATAGCCAAGCACATATCCGTGTGACAGAGAGTTCGTAAAGCGGGTCACGCCTAGCACGTAGGGCTGATAAGCGGCCACCACGCGATTCATCTTCTCGAACTCTGCCTCTCGCTCCGGCCCCAATGGCAGTTTCCGGGAAGCCTCGAAAGCATGGTCGAACTCTGGGCGGCTGAAAGCCGATAGATTTCCCCCCGAGCCAATGCTCTTGGACCACAGTTCGATCATGCTGTCGTCGCCGTCAGGCATGGATGCGGATCCGCCAAGGCTCCACATTTGCAGCTTATAGGCGTAGGCGCTCTTCAGGTTCTCGTTCCACTTGGCCACCTTGAACTTCACCCGAATACGCAGGCTGTCAAAGGTTTTCTGCCAGATCTGATTGAACTGTTTGTCAGTCGCGGATGCCTGGGTCGCTTGCTCGATCAACAAGGGCTTGCCATCCGGCAAAGTACGATAGCCATCCGGCCCTATCTTGTAGCCGAATTGATCCAGCAAGGCATTGGCAGTGGCAGGGTCATACTTGACCTGCCCCTGGAAGTTGGGACTAAAGCCAGCCATGCCGGTTGCCACCACGCCCTGCATCGGAACGGCCTGGTTACCATATAGCAGCGGCAACACTTCCTGCCGCAAGGGATAAGCCATGGCGATGGCTCGACGCAAGGCAACTTTGTCCTTGCCATAGCCACCGATCACGGGGTCCCTCATGTTGAAGTAGGCATACGTAACATCGAGGTTCAGCACATGCGACAGCCGGATGCCGCGCTTGGCCAGCGCCGGATTCAATGTGGTCTGAAACGGATCGTTATTGTGCACATGCAGCGCAGTCTTCATTGCCGCTTTGGGAACCGCAGCGATATCCAGCTGCTTGTTCAGGAAAGAAAGCCAGCGCGGCTGATCCTCTTCAATCACCTTGATTTCCACCTGATCGACCAGCGGCAACCTTTTGCCGGCCAGATCTTTGGCAATTTTCTGGTCTTCCGGATCCGCTGTGGGCTCACCATCAAATACCGGGCGGCGATATGACGGATTGGCTGCCAGCACAATCTTGTTGCCAGGCTTCCACTCCTTCAACCTGAACGGACCCGTGCCGACCGGGTGGGACATAGTGTCCTTGCCGTAGGCCTCTATCACCTCGCGCGCAACGGCGCCAAACTGTTTGGCTGCGAGGGTATACAGGAAGATGTAGTTGGTCTTGACCAGCGTGAGCCGCAAAGTGTAGCGGTCGAGCACCTGGATGCCCGGGATAGGCGCGTCGTAATCAAACTTGCCTGTTTTAGATGCGCGCCGCCCGGCATCCGCCAAACCGTCTATCCAGTCAGTCAGCATGTTCGAAACCGGGGAATTCACCACTGGATCGGCATAGCGCTTGAAGGAGTAAGCGTAATCGGCGGCAGTCAGCTCGCGCTTCTTGCCCTTGAATACCGGATCATCGGCAAAATAAATGCCAGGCTGGATTTTGATGGTGTAAATCTTGCCATCCGCCGAGACTTCCGGCATTCCCACCGTGGTGTTTGGCTTCAGTTTGAGCGGTCGGGCCAAATAGTCGTAACGCAATAGCGGATCGAAGATATTCTCAACCACGCCGATAGAGTAGACATCATTGACCTTGCCGGGATCGAATCCGGTTTCCGGGGCCGGCAAGGCAATTCTCAGCACTTTAGCCGGGTCCGCCCCATGCGCAAAAGGCATGAGCGAGGCGCCCACCAGCAGCATGGGCAACCATTTGAGGTGCTTCATCTTGTTCTGTTCTCCTTCGTAGCCGGAAGGCCTGCGTGGGCCTTCCCTTGTTCTCCTCGCCATGGTCATGAGCCATGACGGGCGGGAATGAATGTAAGGCCAATCGGCCACCAGGATCAACAAGAAAATATCAAGACGGCATCAAAAAAATGAAATTGTCCGCCGCGCCGGATTGCCGCGCCGCAGCAAACGCCACACGCACACGCCAATGCCGATATTTGTCCTAACATTCCAAATAAGGACTTCCATCTCCCTTGGCAGAGCGTGGCCTGTGCAAAACAACTATTCCGTGATGTCCCAATACCCGTCCCGCCTCTTCCGCGGCCGCTACACGCTGCTGACGGGCCTGGCTAGCCTGGTCTTGCTGGCTCTGGGCTGCGACGTGTTGGCCGGTTGGCTGTGGCGTGTCGAATCGGCCGTGCCGGAAAACATCCATATGGTGATTTCCACGGCCGCCTGCCTGGCGCTGTATGGAATGGCGCTGGCAATTGCCCTGTGGCGCCCGCGCGGGCAGGCCCACCGGCTGTTGGCCGTGGTGGTAATCGGCATCGTCTGCCTGGTATTGCTGGAACACGCCACCGGGCAAAGCACGGGAATAGACTTCCCCGCCCTGCACGCCTGGCGGCACGACATGCTGCCCAAGCCGGGACGGATGGCGGCCATGACCGCGACCGCGCTGCTCGCGCTGGGCGCTGGCATGTTATGCCTTCCCGCCGCCACACCCGCCAGAATGCGGATGGTGCAGATCTGCGCCGCGATTCCCTTGCTATGCGGCCTGCTGGGGGGCATAGCGTATCTGGTGGACCTGGAGCTGCTGTATAGCTGGGGCGCAGCGGTGCGCATGGCGCTCTCCACCGCGGTGGGGCTGCTGACAGCCAGCGCCGGCTTGTATGGGTTGGCCGCCCGCGACCAGTCGCGCCGCCTGCGCTCTAAGGACATGGCAAACTCGGTCTTCGCCACCGCATGCATTCTGCTGATCGTCATCGCCGGGACAACCGGGCTGCTGATCTATCGCCTGGCCAGCCACGCTCATGAACAGAGCCTCCAAACGGTGATGTCCTACAGCGCCCGGCAACGCGCCGCGCTGCTCAGCGCGCAGTTCGATATCAGCAACGACACAGCCCGCCAGCTTTACCAGCACCCGGCGATGCAATCGCTGCTGGAGGCGGCTTCGCACGGGCAGTTGAAGCAGGCAGATGCCGCAGCGGTGCTGAGCATGCAGAACAACCGCAGCTTCAATGGCATAGCGATCCAGGACCGCGCGGGCAGGACCTTGGTGCAGGTGGGTTATTTCGTCAACCGGCCGCTGCAGGCCGTTGCCTTGCGCTCCCCGCCGGGCGCGATCTTGCTATGGGATGGCAGCTATTCGTACCGGACCACCCATGTCTATCGGACATCGGCAGGCTCGGCCCGGCTGCTGCTGGAGCAAAGGCTGGACATGTTCAACCGCATTGTCCAGGACACTGCGCCGCATGATGGCTTGAGCGGCATCTACTCGCTCTGCGGCCATGATGAGCGATACCTGCATTGTTTTTCGCAATCGCCGCAGGACAAAGGTTCCACCATCCCCCTGGCAGGCAATATCCATCATTTCACCGTATGGCCGGCTTTTTCCGGCCAACGCGGCACGATGCACACAATAGACTATTCCCATCGCAACGTGATCGGCGCCTACGAGCCGGTGTCTGATACCGGCCTGGCCTTCAGCTACAAGATAGAAGTCGGCAAACTGCTGGCTCCCATCCGTCGCGATCTGGAAGTAGGCCTGTTCGTCATGTCGATTGTCATCGCCCTCGGCGCCCTGCTATTGCGCTGGCGCACGTATCCCCTGCTGCGCGAGGTGCAGCAGTCGAACCTGATGGCGGAGCTGGCGGCGGAGCGATTCCGCAACGCCGCCGAGGCCAATATGGACGCCTTTGCCATCATGGAAGCCCTGCGCGGCGCCAATGGCCAAATCGATGACTTCCGCGTGGTCTATATCAACGCCGAAGCCGAGCGCATGTGGCAGATCAGCCGCCGCGAGGCCATCGGCAGCCAGTTCCGGCAACTCGGCATTGCCCTGCAGATACCGGATTTTTTCGATAGCTGCCGCCGCGTGGTGGAAAACGGGCAGGCGGTATCCGAAGAAATTCCCATGGCCTTCAATATCGATCACCCTTCCTGGATGCATCATGAAATCGTCAAGGCCGGCGACGGCGTCAGCGTCAGCGTGCGCGACATCACGCAGCGCAAGCTGGCGGAACTGGACCTGGCCTTGCGCGAGGCGCTGCTGAAAACCGTGACCGATTCCATCCCGGCGCTGGTGGCCTTCATCGACCGCGAGGAACGCTACCGTTACTGCAACAAGTCCTATATGCGGCTGTTCGGCATCCGTCCGGAACAAATCATCGGCGTCCACATGCGCGACTTCCTGGGCGACGAGGCCTATCAGCAGCTGCGGCCGGAAGTCGAAAAAGCCTTGTCCGGACAACCCTCCTCGTTTGAACGCGACATGTCGGTGCGCGGCGAAAATCGTTACGTAGAGGGGCGCTATATTCCTCAGCAACATGCCGATGGCTCGGTTTCCGGCTTTTACGTGATGATCTGGGACATTACCCAATCGCGGGCGCGCGAGCTTGAACTGCGCAACAAGGTCACCCTGGACGGCATGACCGGCTTGCTGAACCGCTCCGCCTTCATGGAAATGCTGGACGACGAAATCAAGCACCACTATGTGAAACGGCTGGCGGTGGCGCTGCTGTTTCTGGATATCGACCACTTCAAGCAGGTGAACGACACCCTGGGCCACGCCGCCGGCGATGAGCTGATCCAGGAGTTCGCCCGCCGGCTGCGCAGCCAGGTGCGCGCCACCGACCACGTGGCGCGGCTGGGCGGCGACGAATTCGTCATTCTGCTGGCCGGGCTGGAATCGGAGCGGACCGCCATCGGCGTGGCGGAAAAGCTGCTGGAAGCGGTATCCCATGACGTCGAGCTGGCCGGGCAGCGGCGCAAGCTGTCCACCAGCATAGGCGTGGCCTACGCTGCCATGCCCGATATTACCCCCGAGCGCCTGCTGCAGATCGCGGACGAGGCGCTGTACCAGGCCAAAGCCGCCGGACGCAATACCTATCGCCTGCATCGCGTGGGATAAAAACGGCTTGCGGCGGCATCGCCTATCCGGGCAAAATGGTCTATCTTGAATTTGTACCATTTCAAAATCCCACCATGATTTCTGTCCGCGTTCCCGGCCTTGCGCCGCCCACCCTGCCGCTGGCGCTATCGCCCGTCCGCGCCGGTTTCCCCTCGCCGGCTGAAGACCGCATGGAGGCCGGCATCGACTTGCAGGCCTATCTGGTGGCCGATCCGCTGGCCACGTTTCTGGTTCGGGTAGCCGGCGACTCGATGTGCGACGCCGCCATCCAGGAGGGAGACATTCTGGTCGTCGACAAAGGCCTGACGCCGCGCCACGGCGACATCGTAATCGCGGCGATAGATGGCGAATTCACCGTCAAGCGGCTGCATCGCAAAGGAAGCCGCTACATGCTGCTGGCGGCCAATCCAGACTATCCGCCCATCGTGCCGGCCGGCGATCAGGAGCTGCAAATCTGGGGCGTGGTGACAGCCTGCGTGAGGAAATTCCGGTGACGACCTATGCGCTGGTGGATGGCAACAATTTCTACGCCAGCTGCGAGCGAGTGTTCCGGCCGGACCTGGAAGGCCGACCCATCGTGGTGCTCAGCAATAACGATGGCTGCGTGGTGGCGGCCAGCGCGGAAGCCAAGGCGCTGAACCTGAAAATGTTCGGACCGTTCTTCGAGATCGCCGGCCTGTGCCGCCAGCATGGCGTAACGGTTTTCTCCAGCAACTACACGCTGTACGGCGACATGAGCCGGCGCATGATGGCCATCCTGGCCGAACATGCGCCGGGCCAGGAAGTGTATTCGATTGACGAATGCTTTCTGGACCTGAGCGGCGTGAGCGACATCGAAACGCTGGCGCGGCGCATGCGCGACGACGTGCGCCGGCGCATCGGCATTCCGGTCAGCGTCGGCGTCGGCCCCAGCAAGACCCTGGCCAAGCTGGCCAACCATGTCTCCAAGCGGGTGCCGGGCTGGGACAGCGGCGTCTTCGACTGGAGCTGGCTATCCGAGGCCGAACGCGACGCGCTGCTGGGGCAACTGGCGGTGGGCAAGATTTGGGGCGTGGGGCGCAAGCTGGCGGCCCAGCTGGAAAAGATGGAAATCGACACCGCGCTGAAGCTGAAGCGGGCCGATCCGCGCGCCATCCGGCGCCAGTTCAGCGTGATGCTGGAGCGCACCGTGGCCGAGCTCAACGGCGTCAATTGCCTGGAGCTGGACGATGCGGAGCCGGAGCGGCAGCAGATCATCGCCAGCCGCTCCTTCGGCGAAAAGCCGCGAGACTTCAACGTGCTGGCGGCCGCCATCAGCCATCACATCAGCACCGCCGCGGAAAAGCTGCGCAAACAGCGTGGCGCGGCAAGGCTGGTGGGCGTCAGCATCCGTACCAGCCCTTTCATCGACGACGGCTACCACGGCTACACCGTCGTGCCTTTGGCGCAAGCCAGCGACGATACGCTGACGCTGGCCCAAGCCGCGCTCGCCGGTCTGCGCGACATCTACCGCCGCGGCCCGCTCTACCAAAAGGCCGGGGTCATCCTGATGGAAATCTCGCCGCGCGACGTCAGCCAGGCCGACCTGTTCGCCGCGCCGCCAGATCCGCGCCGGCAAAGGCTGATGCAAACCATGGATGCCATCAACCGCGAATTCGGCCGCGGCCGGGTCAAGCTGGCGGCGGAGGCGCTGACCAATAACTGGGAAATGCGCCAGGACCAGCGCTCGCCATGCTACACCACCCGGTTGCAAGACCTGTTGATAGTGAAATAGCCATGCTTAAACCTGACTTGCCCAGACTCAATCGAATAACGAGCCTTGCAAAGGCGGATCAGGGGTTTCCGGCTCCGCCGCCATGAATTCGGCCGGCCAGGCCGCCAGGAAGGCGCGCGCCGTCTCCGGATTGCGGCAATTCAGCCAGGCGTCGTATTGCGACGGCGATACGATGACCAGCGTGCGCTTTTCATCGCCAGGCCGATGCATGCGCCGCATCAGCGGGTGATGGTCGGCATTGATGGTGATCTGCGTGAAGGAGGCGCTGACCGAACCATCGGCCTCGCGCCACTCCCGCCATAGCCCGGCCACGGCGAAGGGCGCGCCGTCCGCCAATCCGATGCGCATTCGCACGGCGCGGCCGCTCTCATAGCACGGTTCGAAAAACGCCCGCATCGGCACCAGGCAGAGCTGGCAGTTATGCCAGGCATCGCGGTAGCTGCGCAGCTGGCCCAGGGTTTCGGCGCGCGCGTTCATGGTGGACAACCGCACCCCGGCTGGCTGATGGCGCTTGGGGATGAAGCCATAGGACGCCAGCCGCACGCCGTCGCGGGTAAGAATGGGCGCCAGATAGTCCTGCCACGCCTCGTCCTGCCATTGCCCATCTCCGGGCTCAACCGCAAAGAATGCCCGCAACTGGTTTGGCGATGGAGTCTGAAAATTTACACACATCGTGGCATTATCAAGGGATGGCGGACAGCGCGCCACCGTATCATCCACTCCCAGAGTCGCTGACCATGCCCTGCGGAATCCCTGCGCCCAAGCGCGCCGACGCAGAACGCACCAGCAGCACGGCCAGGTTAACGGCTCTCCACGGAAAGGCAGCCATGATAGACCTGTACTACTGGACCACGCCCAACGGCCACAAGATCACGATCTTCCTGGAAGAGGCCGGCCTCCCCCATCGCATCATCCCGGTCAATATTGGCCAGGGTGAACAATTCCAGCCTGACTTTTTGCGCATCTCACCGAATAACCGCATCCCGGCCATCGTGGATCACGCGCCGGCCGATGGCGGCGAGCCGCTCAGCCTGTTTGAATCCGGCGCCATCCTGCTGTATCTGGCGGACAAGATTGGACGCTTCATCCCGCAGACGCTGCGCGGCCGCAACGAAACGCTGCAGTGGCTGTTCTGGCAGATGGCCGGCCTGGGGCCGATGGCGGGCCAGAATCACCACTTTACGCAGTACGCACCGGAGCAACTGCCGTATGCGATAGACCGCTACGTGCGCGAAACCGCCCGTCTCTACCGCGTACTGGACACGCAATTGGCCGACGGCCGCGACTACATCGCCGGCGCGTACTCCATCGCCGACATGGCATGCTATCCGTGGATCGTGCCGCATGAACGGCAGCGGCAGAATCTGGACGACTTCCCGGCGCTTAAGCGCTGGTTCGATCGCATGGCCGCCAGACCTGCCGTGCAGCGCGCCTATGCCCGCGCAGCGGAAATCAATAGCGCGCCGACAGTGGACGAGAAATCGAGGGCGATTCTGTTTGGCCAGGACGGCCGGCCACGACAAGGTTGAGCAAACTAAAAAAACCCGGCGAAAGCCGGGTTTGTCGTTTCATGGCAGGCACGCTTACCGCAAGGGCGACGCAGCGGACGGCGCGGCCTTGGGCTTGTCCACGCTGATGCGCAGATTCTTGATCTTGCCCGGAACGTCCTTCAGATCGCCTCCCACCACGCGGTACTGGATGCCTCCCGCAGCCGCAGCGCCCAGGTTGGTGGAGCGCGCGGTCAACGCCTGCGAGCTTAGCGGCTCCACCGGCCCGGCGGTAACCGTATAAGCCGTGGAATCCACCGCGGTGAACACGCCGGTGAATTGCTGCTTGAACTTGCGCTTGGAGATGGAGCCGATGTAGTACTCGATGGTGCCGCGCGAGTACTGGTTCACCGCCCACGGCCAATCCCACTTCGACGTTGCCGGGTTCAGGTACTGCGACAGCAGATCCTGCGCCCCGTTGAGGCCATCCTTGCCGCCAAACTTGGCCAGGTAGTACGGACGGTTGGACGGATGGCCGTTCAGCGCGTTGTCGCTGTAGCGCAGGAAGTTGTACAGCTCGGCCTCGTAGGTCAGATACATCTTGGAGGTATAAGGGATGTTGGCCTTCTGCTCGAACAGCGTCAGCGTGATCATCCGCTTGCTCTTGGGCGGCAGCACCGCCCGGTATTCCGCAGTTTGCGAAGTGGTGCTGCTGGTGCCGTTGGTGGTGGTCCAGTCGGCGCCGGAAGCGATCTCCACCGCCACCGACGACTCGGCGCCACCAATCAGCGGCAAGCCCGCGCTGAACTTATTGGTCACCGTGACCTTGCCGCTGACGCTGATCTTGTCGGCCTTGGACCAGCTGACAGTGGAGTCGTACTTGATATTGGCCACGCCGGTATCGGACTGATCGCTGAAATTCTCCAGCAGCACATTCACCACTTTCAGCGGTTTCTTGTTATACAGCTCCGGCGTGCCTAATTTCATATCGTCCGGCTCCATCATCCACTGGATATTGGAGAAAGCCATGCGGAAACGCTTGTCGGCCCAATAACCGCCCGGTCCTTTCGGGTCGTATTTAGCGTTCATCATGTAGCGGTACTTATTATCGGGAATCGACAAATTATCCAGCATGGTGTCGATGCGCCGGTATTCGAACTCCTTGCCTACCGCAGTATTGCCATTGGTATTGCCGCCCACCCAACCATAACCCAGATAATGCGCCAGATAGGCCCAGGGTTTGAAAAACGCGTCCGAGGTAACGATTTTTTGAATGGTGGATTCATTGTCCGGAGACATTTCGGTATAAATCACATCACTGAATTGCGGAACCGTATCCGCAGCCCATACCGGCTGCTGATGCGCAACCAGCAATACGGCGACGGGAAGGATGGTTTTTATCGACTTCATGTTTTATCCCTTCGGAGGTAACAAGATGAATAATTGCAATAACCGTCCTGTTCTGTCCCAAACGCACACCAGACGGAGCAATTTTCGAATGCCATCACGAAATAGAGCAAAAACTCCACAACGCAAGATCATCGTAATCATCCCCCCTTGCTTATCGCAACAATCATTAACGGCATATTTGTAAATACTTACATTGAATTATTTACATTTGATTTGATTAAATTTAATAAGTAAAAATGCTTACGTCGTATCACCAGAAATAGCAATGCGATACGCCGCAGCCTTATCGGTATCAATGGCTTATATCAAAGCGATCAACACAGCATGCATCGCGTCGAATCCGTTCTTTTGGACAGGTGTTTGGCGCACAACAAATCAAATCGCACGCGCATAGAACTAGATTCGCGCGCGACATATCGCAAAAAGCCCTCCGCGCACGGAGGGCTTTCCAATCATTTTCTAGCCTGCCGACAAGCTCCCCGGCACGCGCTAGGCCGCCATCTCAATTGACCTGGCTGGCTGCGGGCTTGCCCTCCGGCGCCTGCTCGTCTTGCTCTGCCGCCAGATTCTCCTCGGCGCGGCGGCCCTCCCAGTAGGCTGCATTGGCGATGCCGAGCTTCTCCGGATGGAACACCGGATCCGAACCTAGCGCCTGCTGCGCCTCGTAATCGCGCAGGCAAGCCAGCGCCGGTTTCTGCAGCAAAATGATGGCCACGATGTTGAGCCAGGCCATCAGGCCCACGCCGATGTCGCCCAGCCCCCAAGCCAGATCAGCCGTCTTGACCGTGCCGTAGACGGTGGCCGCCATCAGCGCCAGCTTCAAGACGAACGCCAGCCAGGGGCGGCGTTGCTTGCGGGTCAGATAGGCGATATTGGTTTCGGCGATGTAGTAATAGGCGATGATGGTCGTGAAGGCGAAGAACAGCAGCGCCAGCGCCACGAAGGCGGAGCCGAAGCCCGGCATGATGCTTTCCATCGCCGTCTGCACATAGCCTGGCCCTGCCGCCACCCCGGCAATGCCGGTGAAAACCGCCTGGCCATCCGGCCCCTGCACATTGTATTGCCCGGTGATCAGCAGCATGAAAGCCGTGGCGGAACAGACAAACAAGGTATCGATATAGACCGAAAACGCCTGCACCAGGCCCTGTTTGGCCGGATGGCTGACTGCCGCGGCGCTGGACGCGTGCGGCCCGGTGCCCTGCCCGGCCTCGTTGGAATAGATGCCGCGTTTG
Organism: Chromobacterium sinusclupearum; assembly: GCF_002902845.1. Lineage (GTDB taxonomy): Bacteria > Pseudomonadota > Gammaproteobacteria > Burkholderiales > Chromobacteriaceae > Chromobacterium > Chromobacterium sinusclupearum. Next base: position 16,436 of record NZ_PPTF01000072.1, on the reverse strand, counting down.
ACGCCCCACTGGATGGCGAAACCCAGCATGGCGCCCATGCCGGCTTCCAGCCCGAAGGCGCTCTTGAAGATCAGCGCCACCACGCCCGGCAACTGCTCGATGTTCAGCGCGATCACCACGCAGGCGACGATGATGTAGCCCAGCGCCATGAACGGCACCACCGCGCCGGCGAATACCGCTATGCGCTTGACGCCGCCGAAGATGATAAAGCCGAGCAGAATGGCCAGCAGCGCCGCGGTGACGGTGGGCGCCACGCCGAAGGCAGACTCCATCGATGCGGCAATCGAGTTGGATTGGATGCCCGGCAACAGCACGCCGGTCGCAACCACGGTGGTAATGGCGAACAGCCAGGCATACCACTTCATGCCCAAGCCCTTCTCGATGTAGAACGCCGGCCCGCCGCGATACTGGCCGTCAATCTTTTCCTTGTACACCTGGCCCAAGGTGGACTCGACGAAGGCGGAACTGGCGCCCAGGAAGGCCACCAGCCACATCCAGAACATCGCGCCGGGGCCGCCGAAGGTAATAGCGGTGGCCACGCCGGCAATGTTGCCGGTGCCGACGCGCCCCGCCAGCGTCATCGCCAGCGCCTGGAACGACGACACGCCGGCGCTGCTGCTCTGGCGGTTGAACATCAGCCGCAACATCGCCTTGAAATGCCGCAGCTGCAAAAAGCGGGTGCGAATCGAAAAATACAGGCCGGCGCCCAGGCACAGATAAATCAGTGCCGGACTCCAGACCACGCCGTTGATGGCGTTGACCAGCTGATCCATGGTTTCTCCTTTGTCTGCGAAGGTTCGCAACCGGCTTTATCATTGCCTTACATGCCGATTGTCGGACTGCAAACCGAAAGATAAGGAGCAAACCCCTGTCAACTCCAGTAAACAGAGTGTAAAAACTCTAAATTGCAACAAAAACCAGGCATGCGCTTTGCCAAGCGCAAGAAATCATGCCGGCATATAAAGGCCCAAAAAACCTAACCAGCCCCATGATATAGTGACGGCCCACGCAATCAGAACACGGAAACGTTAAGCCATGCCCACTCGAGCCCGCCTGGCGGCTTGCCTGATCGCCGCCGCGCTGTGCGCCTGCCAGCCGCCGCAACGCATCCAAGCCAGCTACCACTGCGATCAACAGATACAGTTCAGCTTCGATCGCCGCGGACAGACTGTTGAGTTGAAACAAGGGGATGCCACCCATCAGGGCTTCATGGATGAGAAGGGGCTGCTGACCTGGCCCAAGGACAAAGCTGGGACGGGCTTGCCCGACAGCTTTTACATTTCGCGCAAAACGCCCGATCAGATGAAATTGTACGGCGGGCTGGCCGGCACCGGATTAGCCTGCCGGCTGGACCTGCAATAGCGCCGGAAGCCGGGGTTACGGCGCTTTCAGCCAGCTCTTGCGCATCTCTCGGTAATAATCGAGCATGCCGTAGCGGTTCCAAACCGGCGCGGCATCCTCGGCGAACAGCCCCTGCTTCAACACCGCGCGCATCCTGCCCTGCAAGGCAGGCGATACTCGCGGGCCGCAGGCCAGCCAGCGCTCGACTTGGGCCACCACAAACAGTTTGACGGCCTGGTTCTTTCCAGACACCGAATCTGGCGGCAGATCGCTGACCAGCACTTGGAACCGGCCGGCGTTCAGCATCAGAAAACCAGTGGAAGAATTTTTTACCGGCGTGAACGGCATGCCGGCGCTGCTGAGAATATCGCGCACCTCGGCCATGTCCACCGCCCCCACCGAATACCCCTTCAGCGCGCCCAGATTGGCCAATTGGTTCTTGTTGTCGCCACGCTTGTAGGCCGTCAGCGTAATCGGCGCGATCACGCTGATGAAATTGACGGTTTCACTCTCGCCCTGATCAAAATTGACCGCCAGCGCGCAAGTATTGTCCTGATTGGCGAGGCTTAGGAAAGCCCGCTTGAAAGGCACGCTCTGAAAAACCACCTCGATGCCCGCCTTGTGCATCAGCAAGCGGAAGGCGTCGGCATAAGGGCCGGAAAGCCCCCCGGCAGACTTCAGCAGGAATGGCGGATAGTCGTCCGCCAGAACCCGGATGGTCGCCGGCGAAGCGGCTTCGGCGCGGGAAAGGCCGAAAAAGAGAAAAATCGCTGCCAGCCAGCGCAATCGGCTCAGGCCCATCATGTCGCGGTTCTTTTAATCAGCTCCACCGGCGTTTGCACGATCGATTGCAGCTCGGCTTGTCCAACGTGCTTGGACAGCGCCTGCAATACCAGATCCAGCGCATATTGCATCTGCAGCGCCGGGTGCTGGTCGGCGGTCGCATAGATGGCGCCGCTAGCAATATACGGCGCAGCAGCGGGGATATTATCGTAACCGCCTATCAGCACCTTGCCGGTCCTATGCCGTTCCGTTACGGCCTTGACTGCGCCTATCGCCATATTGTCGTTACCGCACAGCAGCGCCGACAGGTCCGGAACGGCATCCAGCAGCGACAGCGCGGCCTGGTAGCCCTTGTCGGTCTCCCAGTCTCCCCAGCGCATCCCGGCCAGTTCCATGCCGGCGATGCGTATCGACTCGCGGAAACCATCGCTGCGCGACTTGGCGTTGATCGCCTGCGGAAGGCCTTCGATGATGCCAACCTTGCTGCCCGGCTTCAGCGCCGCCAGCACATAATCGCCCACCTTGCGCGCGCCGCTGAAATTGCTTGGCCCCACAAAGGGGATGTTCACGTTTTCATGCGCCAGCACGCGTTCGTCAAGCTTGTTGTCGATATTGACCACCAGCATCCCTTGCGCGATGGCCTTCAACAACAAAGGCATCACCGCCCGCGAATCGGCCGGCGCGACGATCAAGGCGTCGTCCCGGCGATCTATCGCGCGCTGCAGCATCGCCACCTGCGCCTTGACATCGCCTTCGCTCTGCAAGCCTTCCAGCCGCAGCTGATACTCTGCGGCATGATCGGCATGATGCTTGCGCGCGCCATCCAGCATGATGGTGAAAAACTGGTTGCGCAGCGACTTGACCACCACTGTCACGGCAAACTTGCGGTTGGCTGCCGCTGCCCAGCGCCAGGCGCCGGCACTCGCCAGCGCGGCCAGCAGGAATTGACGCCGCCTCATCGCCCTCTCCCCTCATTCAGATCACTTGAAACTATAGCCAAGTTCAAGCCGGGAGCACGCCGCGCCACGTCAAACAAAAAGCCGCCCATCGGCGGCTTTCTGGCTAGGTTGCTGGCGTTATTTCCACAGCTTCCACCACGGCATCTCCTCCGTCTGCCAGGGTTTGGCCAGATATTGGCTCTGCGGATAGTTCAACGACAGGACGCGGCGGGCGTCATCGCGCAGTTGCGGCATCTGCAATTTGTCGTAGGCGGTCACCATGATGGCCAGCGCCTCTTCCGGATACTTGGTGTTGGAAAAGTCCTTCACCACGCCTTGGGCGCGGTTGGCGGCCGCCAGGTAGGCGCCGCGCTTCATGTAGTAGCGGGCCACATGCATCTCGTTGCCGCCCAGCGCATCGACCAGACGGGTCATCTTGGCGCGGGCGTCCGGCGCGTAGGTGCTGTTGGGGAAGCGGGTGGTCAGCTCGCGGAAGGCGGCGAAGGCCTCGCGCGCGGCGCGCGGATCACGTTCGCTCATGTCCTGGCCGGCCCATTTGGCGAGCAGGCCGGAATCGTCGTTGTAATACACCAAACCTTTCAGATAATAGATGTAATCGAGGTTGGGATGAGTCGGATGCAGCTTGATGAAGCGATCCGCCGAGGCGATGGCTTGCTCCGGTTCCCCATCTTTGTAATGGGTGTAGGCGAGGTCCATCTGCGCCTGTTGCGCATAGCGGCCATACGGGAATCGCGACTCCAGCGTTTCGTAGAGCTTGACTGCGCGGGTATAATTGCCGCTGTTCAACTCGTCGTGAGCTTCCGCATACAGTTTCTCCACGGTCCAGCCGCGCGTTTCGTCGTAGGTTTCCGTGGAGGCGCACCCGGCAAGCCCCACCATCACCAACATTGCAGCAACAACGTATCTTTTCATGACTGATCCTTACATTGACCCGGACGATTATAGCGACATCTCGGAAAACGAGGTATCCACCACGCAACATCTTGAAGTCCCGCTGACGCTATGCGGTGACCGGCTGGACGCAGTGCTGGCCAAACTGTTGCCGGATTACTCCCGCAGCCGGCTGACGCAATGGATCAAGGACGGCCTGGTTTTGGTGGACGGCAAGGTGGTGGCGCCCAAGACCAAAATGCTGGGCGGCGAGAAGCTGGACGTCACTTTGCAGCTGACGCATGAGGAAATGGCCTTCCAGCCGGAAGCCATGGACCTGCCCATCGTATTCGAGGACAACCACATCCTCGTCATCAACAAGCCAGCCGGCCTGGTGGTGCACCCGGCCGCCGGCAACTGGAGCGGCACGCTGCTGAACGGCTTGCTGCACCACTGCCCGGCGCTGGCCAATGTGCCCCGCGCCGGCATCGTCCACCGCCTGGACAAGGACACCTCCGGCCTGATGGTGGTGGCCAAGACCCTGCCGGCGCAGACCGAGCTGGTGCGCCAGCTGCAGGCGCGCACCGTCAAACGGATCTACCGCGCCATCACTGACGGCGTGGTGCCGTTCGACGGCACCATCGAAGCCAATATCGGCCGCGACCCGAACAACCGCCTGAAAATGGCGGTGCTGAAGTTCGGCGGCAAGCCGGCCATCACCCATATCCGGGTACTGGAGCGCTTCGCCAGCCACTCCCACATCGAGTGCAAGCTGGAAACCGGTCGCACCCACCAGATCCGCGTCCACATGCGCGAGGCGGGCCATCCACTGGCCGGCGACCCGGTATACGGCAATGTGCGGCACAAAATGGATGAAGAGATCGCGGCGGCCGTGAAGGCGCTGGGCCGCCAGGCGCTGCACGCCTACGCGCTGGCCCTGATCCACCCCGCCACCGGCGAGGAGCGCAGCTGGAAGGCGCCGCTGCCGGATGATTTCCGCGCCCTGCTGGACGTGCTGCGCGGCGATGGCGCCGTGGCCGACGAAGAAACCTTCGCCCACGGCGAAGGCGAGGACGATGAGGACTGGGACGACGAAGACGACGATGGCGACGTCGAGGTGATCTATGCCCGCTAAGGACTGGATCGAAGCCGACTGGCCCGTGCCGCCCAAGGTGCGCACGCTGGTCACCACGCGCGCCGGCGGCGTCAGCCAAGGGCCTTACGCCAGCCTGAATCTGGGCGCGCATGTCGGCGACGCGCCGGAAGCCGTCACCGCCAACCGCGCCCTGCTGCGCGACGAACTGCCGGCCGAGCCCGCCTGGCTCAATCAGGTGCATGGCGTGGCGGTGGCGGACGCGGCCAGCGCAGGCGCGATTCCGCCCGATGCCGACGCCAGCTTCGCCCGCGCGCCGGGCGCAGTCTGCGTGGTGATGACCGCGGACTGCCTGCCGGTGCTGCTATGCGAGGAGCAGGGCCAGGCCGTGGCCGCCGCCCATGCCGGCTGGCGCGGACTATGCGATGGCGTGATCGAGGCCACCGTAGCGGCGATGGGCCTGCCGCCGACGCGGCTGATGGCCTGGCTGGGCCCGGCCATCGGCCCGGACGCGTTTGAGGTCGGCGCCGAAGTGCGGCAGGCCTTTGTCGAAAAAGACGCGGCGGCCGCTGCCGCCTTCGTCGAAATCGACCATGGCAAATACCTGGCCGACATCTATGCCCTGGCCCGGCTGCGCCTGGAAAAACTGGGCGTCTCGCGCATCCACGGCGGCGACTTCTGCACCGTGATAGACCGCGAGCGTTTCTTCTCCTACCGCCGCGACCGCATCACTGGCCGCATGGCCTCGCTTATCTGGCTGGAAGCGTGATTCTAGCGGCTGTTGATGCGTGCTGAGCGGCCGCGCCGGCGCGCAAACGCGATCTGCGCAGCACACGTCAACATAACCCCGCCATCCGGCGGGGTGTTTGTTTTTATCCACTCGCCATCCCTTTTCCCTACGGACGATCGCCGTCGCGTTGACCCGCCGCCGTTACGCGGACATCATCATTTTTTATTCATCCGCCACGCACGCCTCCCATGCAGATCGCCATCGTCACCCTGGACTGTTTCAATGAGCTGGATTCCTTCATCGCCTCCGGCATTCTGGGGAGGATGACGCCGCACGGCTGGACTGTGCGCATCTGCGCGCCTGTGCCGATTGTGCAATCGCGCTCCGGCGCCCGCGTCGAACGCCAGGAAGACTTGTCCTACGCCGCGCAAGCCGACGCGGTGCTGATCGGCAGCGGCTGGCGCACGCGAGACTGGGTGGCCGACGATACCATCATGAGCCAGCTGCGGCTGGACCCATCGCGCCAGCTGATAGGCTCGCAATGCTCCGGCGCGCTGGTGCTGCATAAGCTGGGGCTGCTCAGCGACGGCATCGCCTGTACCGACGGCATGACCCGCCCCATGCTGGAACAGCTGGGCATCGCCGTCGCGCCCGGCGCTTTCCGCGCGGTTGGCAATATAGCCACCGCCGGCGGCTGTCTGGCCTCGCAATACCTGGCGGCCTGGTTGCTGCTGCGGCTGGCCGGCGAGGCGCGCGCGCGCGAGGTGCTCTCGTATGTCGCGCCGGTGGGCGAAGAGCGCGACTACGTCGAGCGCGCCCTATCCCTCGTCTCCACGCCAGAGGCCGCGCTGTCATGAAGATCGCAGCGCTGTCCCAGCTTAGCCCGGCCGACTTGCACCCCTGCTTTCTGGCCGCCTTCAGCGACTACGTCATTCCCGCCCAGCCGACGCTGGAACAAATGACCGCCATGCTGAAGCGGCGCGGCTGGCAGCCGGAGCTAAGCGCCGGCGCCTGGCTGGACGGCAAGCTGGCGGGGTTCTGGCTGACCGCCACGCCGGATATCGACGGCCAGCGGGAAGGCTATTGCATCGCCGCCGGCGTCGCGCCAGATGGCCGCCGCCGCCACGCACTGACCGACATGGCAGCCTTGGTGACCGCGTTGCTGGCCGAACATGGCATTCATAAGCAAAGACTGGAAGTCATAGACGGCAACACGCGCGCGCAACGGGCTTATGAACAGCTGGGCTTCTCCGCCCTGCGCCGACTGGATTGCTATCAAATCCTCGAACCCGTCGCGCCGCGCGGATTCTGGCCCATCTCTGCCCATGCGGCTCACGCCGCCGCGGATTGGCCGGCCGATGCGCTGGCCTATCCGCCGGCCGTGCCCAATCGCCGCGAATCGCTGCTGCGCGCCGAGCCGCCGCTGCGCTGGCTGACGATTCGCCATGATGGCGATCTCCAAGGCTCGCTGCTGATGTCGCACGATGGCGAGGTGGTGGAGCTGCAGGTCGCGCCGGCCTGCCGTCGGCGCGGCATGGCCGCCAGCCTGCTGCGCGCCGGGCAACAGCTGGCGGCGGATGGACGGCTGAGCTTCAATAATGTCGACAGCCGCGATCTGGCGCTGATCAGCCTGCTGCTGAAACACCAGGCCAGCTATCGGCTATCGCAATGGGAGCTCGTCAAGACAATCGACGATTGAAAAGCGGCCGGCCAAGGCGATGTTAAAATGAGAGTATGGCCGCCCCGCCGCGGCGGCTCTCAAACAAGGTCTTCCCCGATGCACCCGCAATTGCAAAACGAATGGCAGCACAGGCTGATCGCCCTGCTGGAACAACAACCGCCGGACAACGACGGCGCCCATGATCTGAGCCACTTGCACCGCGTATGGGCGGTGGCGCGCCAGCTGCTGCAGCATTACCCCGAAGCCGACCCCGTCGTGGTGATGGCCGGCAGTTATCTGCACGATCTGGTCAACCTCCCGAAGAACCACCCGCAACGCCAGTTGGCCTCGCACTGGTCGGCCGAGCGCGCGCGCCAATTGCTGGCGGACAGCGGCCTGACGCAAGCGCAGCTGGATAATCTGGCGCATGCCATCGAGGCGCACAGCTATTCCGCCGCCATCGAGCCGCGCACGCTGGAAGCCCGCATCGTGCAAGACGCCGACCGCATGGATGCGCTGGGTCCGGTGGGGCTGGCCCGCATGTTCTATGTTTCCGGCCGCATGGGCCGCGCGCTGGCCCACCCACTGGACCCGCTGGCCGAACACCGCGGCCTGGACGACCAGGCCTGGGCGATCGACCATATCGAGGTCAAGCTCGCCAAGCTGCCGGGCATGATGCAAACGGAGGCCGGACGCGCCTTGGCGGAACGCAAGCTGCAATGGCTGCTCAGCTTCCGCGACGAGTTCTGCCAAGACTGGATGGCCCGCTAAGCCGAGAAAGGACAGGTCGCCGCCATGATGATCAAGAAGCTTCCGCGCAATCGCGCGGGACGAGACTGGGTGGTAGGCGACCTGCATGGCTGTTTCGAACTATTGCGGCGCTTGATGAAAACCATCGGCTTCAATCCGCAAACCGACCGGTTGATCTCGGTGGGCGATCTGGTGGATCGCGGACCGGACAGCCATCTAGTCGGCGAATGGCTGGCCCAGCCCTGGTTTCACGCGGTGCGCGGCAACCATGAGCAAATGGCGCTGGACGCGATGCGCAATCCGCTGGAGGACTTGGACCGCCATCTGCGCAACGGCGGGCGCTGGCTCAGCGAAATGCCGCCCGCCGAACGCGATGCCTGCGTCGCCGCCCTCGCGCAATTGCCGCTGGCGATAGAGATAGACAGCGAAGTCGGCAAGATAGGCGTGGTCCACGCCGACTGCCCCGGCAACGACTGGAGCGCGCTGGCCGAGCGGCTGGCGGCCAACTGCCCCAGCGCAGAAGACTACGATACGCTGCTGTGGTCGCGCGAGCGCGTGTTCGACCGCGGCGCCGGCCACGTCAACGGCGTGGCGCTGCTGCTGGTGGGCCACACGCCGCAAGACCACGCTATCCGCTACGACAATGTGATGCACTTGGACACCGGCGCGGTTTATGGCGGCAAACTGACGCTGTTTTGCCTGGACGACTTCGTCGAAGTCTCGCTGCCGGCAGGCTCCGAACATGCGGCGCGCTACCAACTGCATTAGACGCTGCCGGCCTGCGCCGCTAGAATGCGCGCTCCCCCACGCAAGGAAAAACCATGGCCGAGCCCAAGAAAAAGACCGCAAACAAGCCGGGCCAGCAAGACAGGCGCGCTCAGGAACAGCGCTTCGCCCAGGCCGAACAAGCCTGCCGCCAGCTGGTGAACCTGCTGGAAACCATGGCCGCCGCCGGCGGGCTGGACGGCAGCGAAACCGCCGCCCAATATCTGAACTCCACCCGCGCCTACTACCGCCGCATCCGCAACGGCAAGGTGATGGGCCCGGCCGATTTCACCGCCGCGGCCGAAGTGTGCGCCTGCTCGCGCCGCGCGCTGGCCGCGCTGGACCCGACATTGGCCTTTGACGATTTGCCGCAGGCCGATGCGCTGCGCCAGGCCCTGCGCCAAGGCGACCTGGTCATCGAGCAGATGCGTCAGATCAAGGCCGGCAAAGCTGGCTGAATCTCCAAGCGCATGGCATGATGAGGACACCCCACCTCAGCGCCGACATCGCCATGTACAAGCAGACTCCCCACCTCCGCGTCGCACGCCCGGTCAGCAGCCTGGGCCTGAGCAAAGCCATGTATTGCGAGGGCTTGAATCTGCAGCTGCTGGGCAGTTTCAAGGATCATGATGGTTTCGACGGCGTGATGCTGGGGCTGCCCGGCGCGGGATTCCATCTGGAATTCGTCGTCAGCCACCGTCATCCGATCAGACCCGCGCCGACGGCGGAAGACCTGTTGGTGCTGTATCTGCCGGATCATCCCGAATGGGAAGCGGCTTGCGCCTGCATGCGCGCAGCCGGCTTCGCTCAGGTGCCATCGGCCAATCCCTACTGGGACGTCCACGGCGCCACCTTCATCGACCACGACGGCTATCGCACCGTGCTGCAGAACGCCAAGAGCCCGGTGTGAGGCCTCCGTTCGACACCGCCGGCGACGCCACTGCGCAGCCTGACGCACAAGCCCTGCGCGACATCATCCGCCAGACGCCATGGCTGATGCATGCCTTGCGCATCGCGCGCAGCCTGGGCCTGGCGTCATGGTGCATAGGCGCCGGCGCGCTGCGCAACGCAGTATGGGACCACCTGCACGGTTATCCTGCCCCGTCGAGGCTGGCGGACATCGACCTCGCCTACTTCGACCCAGAGAACCTCACGCAGCAGCAGGATGACGCGCTGCTGGCCACGCTGCAAAGCATGGCGCCGGACCTGCCATGGGAAGTCACCAACCAGGCGGCAGTCCATCTATGGTTCGGCAGCCATTTCGGCTATGCCGTCGAGCCGCTGCGCTCGCTGGCGGAGGCCGTCGCCACCTGGCCGGAGTACGCCACGGCGGTGGGCATCTATCTGGACGACGCAGACCGGCTGCGCATCATCGCGCCGCACGGCCTGCAAGATCTGCTTCAGATGCGAATCCGGCACAATCCTGTGCGCGCCAGCGCGGAGACCTACCGCCAACGGACCTTGCAAAAACGCTATCAGGAACGCTGGCCCGATGTGGTGATGGATCCTGAACCATCCGCCCCGCCGACGCAGTAGCACATCGACCCGGTTGGCACAGGAGCGCCATTCCTTGCGGCAGGCTTTCCGCCCCAGCGGCACAATGCGTTGTCAGCGCGGCCGGACCAATTGCCAGGCACGCGTCAGATAACTGACGCTGGCGAAGCCGCTCCAGCTATGCACCATGCGGGTGAATGGGAACAGCATGAAGAAAGTCAGCCCGAAGAATATGTGCAAACGGAACACCAGGGGCGCATCGCTCACCAGGCTGGCTGCATCGCCGCGGAAAGTCAGAATGTGTTGCGCCCAGAGCATGAAAGTCAACATGGCCTGGCCATCCAGGTGCTGCGCCGATTCCGGAATGGTGGCCAATCCCAGGCAGAGCGTCAGCAGCAGCCACGGCAGCAGGATCTTGTCGCGCACCGCGGTCTGCACGGCCAGCCGCTGATTGCTGAAGCGGCGCCACAGCAGGATCAGCAAGCCCACCAGGGCGATGCCGCCGAGCGCGCCGCCGGCCCCCATCGCCAGCAGCTGCTTGGCGCTGAGCGGCACGCCCAGCCACTCCCATACCGCAAGCGGCGTCAGCAGGCCGCCCAAATGGCCGAGAAATACGCCGATGATGCCGACGTGAAACAGGTTGGACCCCAGGCGCAATGGACCGCGATGCAGGAACTGAGAGGACTCGGCGCGCCAGGTGTACTGCTCGCGCTCAAAACGCACCAAGCTGCCCAACAGGAAAACCACCAGCGCGATATAGGGGTAGATGCCAAACAAAAACAAGTGCAAATAACTCATGATCAGACTCCTTGCGGCGCCGGGCGTGGATAAAAGTGAACAGGCTGCGGCGCGGCGCTCGGCGTCAGCAGCGGCTCCATGCCGTCAAACCCGCTGCCGAAAACCTCCATCGCCTCATCCATATCGCGGACTGGCGGCGCGCTGACAGGCAGCGGCGCGACCGGGCTGAGGCTGGTCAGCGCGGCAAAGGCCCCGGCATAAGGATTGCCGGCATCCGCCAGCCGCCGGCCGACTGCCGCGATCACATGTACGGCCTCCCCCAGCAAGCCCGCCGCCGATTCGGCCGGCATCTGGGATAGAAACTCCAGAAACAGCGGCAGATAGTCGGGCAGCTCGTCGGCCGCGATAAAAAATCCATGATCGTGATAAGTCTGCATCAAGCTGACCATGGCTTCGCCGCGCTCGCGGCTTTCGCCATAAACGTGCTCGAACAAGTGCAGGCTGAATGGGCGCTGACGATCAAACCAGTCCACATAGCGGCTTTGCAGCGCCAGCAGGTCGTGGCTCTGCAAGTGCGTCAACAACGGGGCCAGCTGCCCGGCCGTTTCGCCCGGCAGCGCTTGCGATAGCTGGCGCGCCAGCGGCAAGGCCTCCACCAGTTCGGACGTGGGATAGAGCAGCAAGGCGGAGATCAATCTAAAAGCATTCATGATGTCGCCTCAGGAATGGGATGACTTGCGTGATTTCGGCATGTCGGCGAAGAAAACCGACCCCTGCTTCTTGGTGCCGAACAAGGTGCCGTCGCTGACGCCGCCCGAGCAGCCATTGCCGAAGCTGAAGCCGCAGCTGCCCTTCTCATTGAAGCTGTCTTCCACCATCTCCTTGTGGCTGGAGGGGATCACGAAGCGGTCTTCATAGTTGGCGATGGCCAGAATCTGGTACATCTCTTCAACCTGCTCTCGCGTCAGCCCCACCTGCTGCAGCACCTCTGCGGCCTCGCGCTGATCAACATGGCGGGCGCGCAGATAGGCGCGCATGGCCAGCATGCGATCCAGCGCCATTCGGACCGGCGCCTCATCCCCGGCCGTCAGCAGATTCGCCAGATAACGCAGGGGAATCCGCAGCTCGCTCACATCCGGCAGGATGCCGTTGCGTCCCAGGACGCCGCTTTGCACAGCCTTCTGGATCGGCGACAAGGGCGGGATGTACCAGACCATGGGCAAGGTGCGGTACTCGGGATGCAGCGGGAAAGCCACGCGCCACTCGACAGCCATCTTGTATACCGGCGATTGGCGCGCCGCTTCGAGCCAGCTTTCAGCAATGCCCTGGTTGCGCGCCTCGGCGATGACCGCTGGATCGTTGGGGTCGAGGAACAGGTCCAGCTGCGACTGGTAAAGCTGGTGCTCGTCAACGACGGACGCCGCTTGCTCGATGCGGTCGGCGTCATACAGCATCACGCCGAGATAACGAATCCGGCCGACGCACGATTCCGAACACACGGTAGGTTGGCCGGCCTCAAGGCGCGGGTAGCAGAACGTGCATTTCTCGGCCTTGCCCGATTCCCAATTGAAATAGATTTTCTTGTACGGGCAACCTGAGACGCACATGCGCCAGCCGCGGCATTTATCCTGATCCACCAGCACGATGCCGTCGTCTTCGCGCTTGTACACCGAGCCGGACGGACAGGACGCCACGCAGGCCGGGTTGAGGCAGTGCTCGCACAAGCGCGGCAGATACATCATGAAGGTGTTTTCGAAGGTCGAGTACATCTCCTTCTCGATGTCCTTGAACAGCTGGTCGCGACCTCGCTTCGCGAACTCGCCGCCCAGATCGTCTTCCCAGTTCGGCCCGCTGGTGATCTTGTCCATCTTTTGCCGCGTCAGCACGGACACCGGACGCGCAGTCGGCGGCGTCTGCATGGCCGGCGCGTTCTGCAGATGCTCGTAGTCGTAGGTGAAAGGCTCGTAGTAATCGTCGATCTGCGGCAGGTTGGGGTTGGCGAAAATATTGGCCAGGATTCTCAGCCGGCCGCCCTGCTTGGGCTCCAGCTTGCCGGCCGCATTGAGCTGCCAGCCGCCGCGCCATTTTTCCTGGTTTTCCCAGTCGGTCGGGAAGCCGGTGCCAGGCTTGGTCTCGACATTATTGAACCAGGCATACTCCACCCCGTCGCGGCTGGTCCAGACGTTCTTGCAGGTTATCGAACAGGTGTGGCAGCCAATGCATTTGTCCAGATTGAGCACCATGGCTACTTGCGCGCGAATTTTCATCTTGTCGTCTCCTCAGTCCTGCGTGCCGCGCTGGGGCTGGTCCAACCAGTCAACCCGGTCCATTTTGCGCACGATGACGAATTCGTCGCGGTTGCTGCCCACCGTGCCGTAGTAATTGAATCCATATGCCTGCTGGGCATACCCGCCGATCATGTGGGTAGGCTTGGTCACGGTGCGCGTCACCGAGTTATGGATGCCCCCGCGCTTGCCGCTGGTTTCGGCGCCCGGCACATTCACGATCTTTTCCTGCGCGTGATACATCAGGGTCATCCCCTCCGGCACGCGCTGGCTCACCACGGCTCGGGCCGTCAGCGTGCCATTGAGGTTGAAGACCTCGATCCAGTCGTTGTCTACGATGCCGGCCTTGCGCGCATCGGTCTCGGAAAGCCAGACGTGCGGCCCGCCGCGGCTCAATGTCAGCATGCGCAGATTGTCCGAGTAAGTGGAGTGGATGCCCCACTTCTGGTGCGGCGTGATGAAGTTGAGGACAATCTCGGCCTGGCCATTGGGCAGACGACCCAGCATGGAACCCGTGGTCTTCAGATCGACCGGCGGCTTGTAAACCGTCAGCCCCTCGCCAAAATCCAGCATCCAGCGGTGATCCTGATAAAACTGCTGGCGACCGGTCAGCGTGCGCCAAGGAATCAGCTCGTGCACATTGGTATAACCGGCGTTGTAGCTGACCTCCTCGCTTTCCAGGCCGGACCAGGTCGGGCTGGAGATGATCTTGCGCGGCTGCGCCTGCAGGTCGCGGAAACGGATCTTGTCATGCTCGCGGCCCAGCGCCAGATGGGTGTGATCGCGTCCGGTAATTTTCGACAGCGCCGCCCAGGCCTTGACCGCCACATGGCCGTTGGTTTCCGGCGCCAGCGTCAAGATCATCTCGGCCGCATCGATTGCGCTGTCCAGCTTAGGCTGGCCGTTGCCAGCCTTGCCGTTGAGCTGGGCCAGTTCGCCGACCTCATGGCCGGTTTGCCAGGCGATGCCCTTGCCGCCATTGCCGACATTGCTCAGCAAAGGCCCTACCGTGGTGAATTTTTCATGGATGCGGGTGTAGTCGCGCTCGATCACGGTCATCTGCGGAGCGGTCTTGCCTGGCACCAGCGCGCATTCGCCCTTTTTCCAATCGCGAGGCTCAAACGGCTGGCCCAGCTCGCCCGGAGTGTCATGCATCAGCGGCGTCATCACCAGATCGTGCCGGGTGCCCAGGACGGGGCCGCCGATTTCCGACAAGCGGCGGGCCAGCAGCTTGTAGATTTCCCAATCGGTCTTGGCTTGCCACAGCGGCTGCACGGCTTCGGACAGCGGGTGGATGAACGGATGCATGTCCGAGGTGTTCAGATCGTCCTTCTCATACCAGGTAGCGGTCGGCAGTACGATGTCCGCGTAGAGGCAGGTGGTGCTCATGCGGAAATCCAGCACGGTCAGCAAATCCAGCTTGCCTTCCGCCGCGGGGCGCACCTTGACCTCGGACGGCTTGATGCCATCGGTCTCGTCGTCGAACAGCGCATTCTGCGTGCCCAACAGATACTTGAGGAAATACTCGTGCCCCTTGCCGCTGGAACCCAGGATATTGGAGCGCCAGACGAACATATTGCGCGGGAAATTCTTGGGATTGTCCGGATCGTCGCAGGACATATTGATCGACCCGTTCTGCAGCCCTTCCACCGCATAGGCGACCGGATCCTTGCCCGCGGCCTGCGCGGCGCGGGTAATGTCCAGCGGATTGGTTTCCAATTGCGGCGCGGAAGGCAACCAGCCCATCCGTTCGGCGCGGGCATTGAAATCGATCAGACTCAGGCCAGCGAAGCCGCTGGTATCAGCAGTCGGGCTGACGATCTCGTTCACCGCCAGTTTTTCATGCCGCCACTGGCTGGTGTGCGCGTAGAAAAAGCTGGTGGAATTCATCTGCCGCGGCGGCCGCTGCCAGTCCGTGGCAAACGCCAGCGGCGCCCAGCCTTGTTGCGGCCGCAGCTTTTCCTGTCCGACATAGTGCGCCCAGCCGCCGCCGCTCTGGCCAATACAGCCGCACATCATCAACAGATTGATGATGCCGCGATAGGTCATGTCCATGTGATACCAGTGGTTCAGCGCCGCGCCGACAATCACCATGCTCTTGCCCTGGGTCTTGTCGGCGTTGTCGGCGAACTCGCGCGCCACGGTGATGACATCGGCAGCCGCCACGCCGGTGTGCTTTTCCTGCCACTTCGGGGTATAGGGCAGATCATCGTCGTAACTGCTGGCCACATTGCCGCCGCCCAGTCCGTTATCGACGCCGTAATTGGCCAGCATCAGATCGTAGACCGTGGCCACCCGCACCGTGCTGCCATCCTGCAATTGCAAGCGGCGAACCGGCACATTGCGCGGCAATACCGCCTGATGCTCGGCGCCGAAGTACGGGAAATTGACCGCCACGATTTCATCGTGGACACCCTTGAGCGACAGCAATGGATCGATGTCTCGGCCGTCTGCGGCCTTGAGCTCCAGATTCCATTTGCCCACCATCTCCCCTTGCTCGCCCCAGCGCAGGCCGATGGTGCCGTTCGGCACCACGATCTGCCCGCTGGCGTTGTCGATCAGCAAGGTTTTCCAGTCCGGGTTATTGGCATCCTGATGGCTGGAAAGATGGGAAGCGCGCAGATAATGATCCGCGACCAGTCCCTGTTCCCCTTCCTTGAGCATCACCAGCATCGGGAAGTCGGTGTACTGCTTGCCATATTGGCGGAAGTAATCGCTGCGCCCGGTCTTGTGGAACTCGTTCAGCACCACATGGCCCATGGCCATGGCCAGCGCGGCATCGGTGCCCTGCTTGGGCGCCAGCCAGATATCGCCGAATTTGGCCATTTCGCCGAAATCGCTGGAAACCGCCACAGTCTTGGTGCCCTTGTAGCGGACTTCGGTATAGAAATGCGCATCGGGCGTGCGCGTCATCGGCACATTGGAACCCCATACCATCAGATAGGTCGAGTTGTACCAATCGGCCGAC
>NZ_PPTF01000071.1:4027-4596 GCF_002902845.1 Chromobacterium sinusclupearum | reverse complement strand
AGGGTGACGACCCGTCGCTTCGAGGGTCAAGTGGCAGAGCTGCAGGTGCGTGCTGCCATCTTGAACCGCTTCAGCATGCTGGGCCGGCCTTGTACGGTGGCTGTGGCGTAAATTTGTTTGGGGAAAGGGGAGCCTCGCCCTGTTCGGGATTTACGCAACAGTGCCGTTACGAGGTCGGATTTGCAAAGGGGCTGGTGTCGCATCAAAAATGGCTGCTTTCGCATGAGGCGCTGGCACACAAGCATCCGGCAAGCCAGGGGCGATTCAGTTGACACTGATTCGCTTAACTGCCAACCTTCCGGCTTCAATTTTTTTGCCATTTCCCGCCATGAAAATCACCGCCAACACCGCCGTCACCCTGCGCATGAAAGTCACCGACAGCCAGGGCCTGGTTTACGACGATGGCAAACACCCGGTTTCCTACCTGCACGGCGATTACGACAATCTCTTCCCCAAACTGGAAGCCGCGCTGGAAGGCCAGGAAGCCGGCTTTCAAACCACGGTGGAGCTTGCTACCGAAGACGCCTTCGGTGCGCGCGACGAAGCCCTGGTCACCACCATGCCCAAGG
>NZ_PPTF01000071.1:0-4002 GCF_002902845.1 Chromobacterium sinusclupearum | reverse complement strand
CCCGACCGTATTGCTGGACGGCAACCACCCGCTCTGCGGCAAAACCCTGCGCTTCGCCCTCAAAGTGATGGATGTGCGCGAGGCCACCGCCGAGGAAATCGCCCACCAGCACGTGCATGGCGAACACGGGCATCAGCACTGATCCCGCCGGCCCCAAGCAGACCGAGCCCTCCCCATCCGGGAGGGCTTTGTTTTGACTGGGCCTCCATTCAAACCACGCATCATGTTTCTCGAGCAAGGCATTTCGTTCCGAACTCGTCTATCAGTGCTTCAATGAAGCTGCGTATTTTTGCCGTTGGCTTCCGTTGAGACGGGTAAAGCACATGCATGGGACGAGATGGACCCACATAGTCCGGCAGGATGCGGACTAATCGCCCAGCCTTTATTTCGGGTTCCATTACATCCTCTGGCCCCAAGATAATACCGAAGCCTTCAGTGGCTGCATGCAGCAGCGCTTTCCAGTTGTCGCTGCGCAAGCGTCCATTTACCTCTATTTCATGAGTCATGTCGTTCTGGGTGAATATCCAGCGGCAGCGAATCGTCGAGGCTCCGTAGGTATATGCAAGACAATCATGAAGAGACAAGTCTGCCGGTATCTCTGGTGCCCCGTGCCGAGCCAGATAGGAAGGCGCGGCGCAGGCAATCAGTCTGTATGGGGCCAGGGGACGGGCGATCAGGGATGAGTCCTCAAGCTCTCCTATGCGTATCAGGATTTCGTATCCATCCTCCAGCGGATCCACATAGCGATCACTGAGAGACAAATCTATTTTCACTTCCGGGTAACGAGCCAAATAGCGTGTGACGAAGGGCGCCAGGCTGAAAGATCCAAAAGTCATGGGTGCGCTAACGCGCAATAAGCCCTTGGGTTGGGAGTGCATTTCCTGGGCGAGGGAGTCGGCGGCATCGACTTCGGCCAATACCATTTTGCAGCGGTCGTAATAGGCGCGGCCGATATCGGTCAGGCTTTGTCGTCTGGTTGTCCGGTTGAGCAATGTGATGCCCAGGCTGGTTTCCAGTGCCGCGACGTGTTTTGCCACCATTTGCGATGACATTTCAAGCGCCTGCGCCGCTGCTGCGAATGAGCCCAGTTCAGCAGACTTAGCGAAGACCGCCATGCTGGTCAACTTGTCCATGATTCTCTCTTCTGAGTTGTTTGTTATCCAATTTTTGGACCATTTATCTCTCAGGGATGGGTAAATATACTCCAAATGTCACTTTCATATGGAGTACTCGTCATGAAGATAGGAATCATTGGTGCGGGCGTGGTTGGCCGGGCTTTAGCCAAACTAGCGGTCAACGCCGGCCATGAGGTGATGGTCAGCAACTCGCGCGGTCCGAGGTCTATGTTTAGCCTGCCTTATTCCACAGGTTGCACGCTGGGTACCGTGGAAGAAGCTGCGCAGTTTGGCAGCATGGTTGTACTGGCAGTGCCACTGTATGCCTATCACACCCTTCCGCCTTCATTGCTAGCTGACAAGTTGGTGGTAGATGCCTGCAACTACTATCCCGAGCGGGACGGATGCATTGAGGCGCTGGACTTGAAGAAGACAAGCTCGAGCGAGTTGATTGCCAACTATTTTCCGCAAGCAAGGATCGTTAAGGCGTTTAACGCCATCCCAATGAATGATCTGGAAAATGACGGCCAGCCTGTCGGAACACCGAAGCGCCGCGCACTACCCGTTGCTGGCGATCTTGAAAGCGATAAGGCGCTTCTAGCCATGCTTTATGAACAATTCGGATTTGATGTCGTGGATGCAGGCGTGTTGTCTGAAGGGGCGCGATTCGAACCAGGCACGCCTGCTTACTGCAAGCCGCTTAACAAGCAAGAGCTGCAAGCGGCCTTGGCCGCTGTATGAGGGGAGGCGGGGAGCCTCTCCCCCGTTGCGGAGGAGAGGGGACCGCTCAACGTCCCTGCCGAAACAAGGCCGGGCTGTGTTGCAGGCGGGTGGCGGCGATGCTGCCGCCTGCGCTGCTTGAGCCGCCGGGCGCGGCGAAGCAGGCCACGGCTCCTTCCACTTGCAGCGCGACGGTTTGGCCCGGTTGCGGGCAACTGTAGCCGGGCACGCGGGCGGCCAGCAGGCTGCCGTTTTCCAATACCAGCCGCACGCAGGCGTCGTGGCCGCTGAAGCTGACGTCCAGCACGCTGGCTTGCGGCGCGTGGCCAGTTGAAGTGGGCGGCAGCAGGCGGATTTGTTCCGGCCGCAGCAGCACATTGACTTCGCCTTGCGGCATGCCGTCCAGCAGCGGCAGCCGGCCCAGCGCGCACTGCGCTTCGCCGCCTTGGGCGCGGCCGGGCAGCAGCACGGCGTCGCCGACGAAGTCGGCCAGTTCCGGGCTGGCCGGACGCTGGTACAGCGTTTGCGGCGTGGCCACTTGCAGCAGGCGGCCTTGCCATAGCACCGCTACTTGGCGGCCCATGGTCAGGGCCTCGGCCTGATCGTGCGTCACCATCAGCGCGGTGGTGCCGCTGGCGGCCAGCGCGTCGGCCACGGCCTGGCGGGTTTCAGCGCGCAGCGCGGCATCCAGCGCCGAGAACGGTTCGTCCAGCAGCACCAGCGCCGGCTTGGGCGCCAGGGCGCGGGCCAGCGCCACCCGTTGTTGTTGGCCGCCGGACAGCTGTTGCGGCGCGCGCTCGGCGAAGTTGGCCGGCAGGCCCACCATGTCCAATAACTCGGCCACGCGGCGGCGTTCGCGGCGCTCGGCGCGCGGCAGGCCGAACACGATGTTGTCCGCCACCGACAGATGCGGGAACAACGCGCCTTCCTGCGGCACATAGCCGATCTGGCGCTTCTCGGGCGGCAGATGAAGCTGCGCGCTGCTGACCAGCCGGCCGCCGATGCGGATGCTGCCGGCGTCGCAGCGCTCGAAGCCGCACAGCAGGCGCAGCAGCGTGGTCTTGCCGCTGCCGGACGGGCCCAGCAGCGCCAGCAGCGAGCCTTGTTCGACGGTCAGGTTGATGTCGTCCAGTACCCGGTGCTCGCCGAAGCGTTTGCCCAGTTTTTCGATTTTCAGTTCCGACATGGCGGCGTTTCCTGTGATTTCCAAGCTTGCGTCTGCGCGCCCAGCACTGCGCCGCGTCCCAGGCAGGACATCAACAGCCAGGTGGAGAACAGCGACAGCGCGATCAGAATGGCGGCGTACGGCGCGGCGGCGGCGAAGGCCAGGGCGGCGGTATCGGCCCACACCTGGGTGGCCAGCGTCTCGGTGCCGATGGGCGCCAGCAGCAGCGTGGCGGTCAATTCGGTGATGACGGAGACGAAAACCAGGCTGGCGGCGGCGCCCAGGCCGGGCGCGGCTAGCGGCAGCACCACGCGCCACAGCGCCTGCCACCAGTTGAGGCCCAATGATCGGGCCAGTTCCTCAAGTTTGCTTTCCGCCTGCATCAAGGCGCTGCGCACGCTGACCAGGGCCAGCGGCAGGAACATGATGGCGTAGGCCAACGCCAGCATGGCCGCGCTCTGGTACAGCGGCTTCAGCCACTGGATGGCCAGATTGACCAGCGCCAGCGCGATGACGATGCCGGGCACGCCCTGCGCCAGATACACCACGCGCTCCAAAAGATGGGCAAGCCGGCCCGGATGGCGCGCCAGCAGATAACCCAGCGGCAGCGCCAGCACGGTGGTCAGCGCGGCGGCGGACAGGCCCAGGCCCAGCGAGGCGGCGGTGGCCGACAACAGCAGCTGCGGCGAGACCTCGGCCGGCGTCACCGCGTCCGCGCCCGGCTGCAGCGTCCAGTACGCGATGGTGGCGATGGGCGCGAGCAGGGTGACGGCGCCTTGCAGCGCCAGCCACAGCAACGCCGGCCAGCGTTTCCAGCCCAGTTCCAGCCGGTTGGCGGCGCGGCGCGCGCCGCGGTCCAGCCGCTGGTAACGGCCGTGGCCGCGCACGCGCAGTTCGGCCAGCAGGATCAGCATGCCGGCCGCCATCAGCACGCTGGCCAGCAGCGAGGCACCGGCGCTGTCGAAGCTGGCGCGGTATTCGGCGTAGATCTCGGTGGTGAAG
>NZ_PPTF01000070.1:11359-19978 GCF_002902845.1 Chromobacterium sinusclupearum | reverse complement strand
AGCCGCAGCGTGGCGGTGATGGTGGACACGCCGCTGCTGCTGGTGGAGGACAGGTAGTCGATGCCCTGCGCCTGGGCGATGGCGGATTCCAGCGGCTGGGTGATGAAGCCGGCCACCGTCTTGGCGTCGGCGCCGTAGTAAGCGGTGGAGATGGTCACCACCGCGTTCTGCGTGCGCGGGTACTGGTTGATCGGCAGGCCGAACAGCGAGCGCAGGCCGAGCACCACGATCAGCAGGCTGACCGTGGTGGCCAGCACCGGCCGCTTGATGAAAATATCGGTAAAGTTCATGGCGAGCCTCAGTGTTCTTGCGGCGTCGGGTTCGGGCTGTTGGCCGGCTGCACCGAGTTGTTGACGGTGACCGGGGTGCCGGTCTTCAGCTTAAGCTGGCCGCTGGTGACCACTTCCTGGCCTTCCTTCAGGCCGGCGGTGATCGCCACCTGGTCGCCGCGGGTATCGCCGGTGGTGACGAAGGCCTGCTGCGCTTCCAGCCCGTTTTTGCCCTGTTTGACGATGAACACGGTAGAGCCGTACGGGTTGTAGGTGATGGCGGTCTGTGGCAGCGTCAGGTGTTTCTGTTTGCTGCCGACGTCGATGGTGGCGTTGGCGAACATGCCCGGCAGCAGCTTGTGCTTGGGATTGGCGATGGTGGCTTCGATCTGAACATTGCGCGTGGCGGGGTCGATCTTGGGGTTGATCGCGTTGATCTTGCCGTGGAAGACCTCATCGCCAAAGGCATCGCTCTTGACCTTGACCGGCTGGCCCACGCGCACTTGGCCGATCTGGCGCTGCGGCAGGTTGAAGTCGACATACACCGGGTCGATGGTTTGCAGCGTGACGATCTTGTCGCCCGGATTCAGGTACTGGCCGGGATTGACCGCGGTGATGCCCAGGCGGCCGGAGAACGGCGCGCGTATGGTTTTCTTGGCCACCAGCGCGGCTTGTTGCGCCACCAGCGCGGTCTTGCTCTTCAAGTCGGCCATGTCGGCGTCCACCTGGGCTTGGCTGACGCCCTCGATCGCCAGCTGGGCGCGGTCGCGCTTCAGCGTGGTGGCGGCCAGTTCGGCGGCGGCCTGCAGCGAGCGCAGCTGCGCCTGGTCGGAGTCGGCGTTCAATTGCACCAGCACGTCGCCGGCCTTGACGTCCTGGCCGGATTTGAAGTGCAGGCTGCGCACCTGGCCGGCCACTTCGCTGCTGATGTCCACGCCGTGCACGGCGGTGAGGGTGCCGACGGAGCTGAGCTGCGGCTGCCATTCGGCCATCTTGGCGACAGTGGTGGACACCGTCTGCGGGCCCGGCTTGGGCGAGTTGGCGATCAGTTTCTGGATGTGCAGGAAAAAGCCCACGCCCAGCACCGCAATCAGCAGCACTACGCCGCCCAACATGATCAACATTCGCTTGGTCATGATTCGTCTTCTTCTTTCAATGGCGATTCGGATTCCGTGTTCCCGCGCCGCGGCGCGAGCCTTGTCTTGCTGCTCAGCCGCCTGTCTGGCCTGTGGCCGCCGGGTGGTTCCACCAGCCGCCGCCCAGCGCCAGGAACAGCGCGGCGGTGTCGGAGTAACGCGCCGCCTGCGCCTGGATCAGGCCGATGCGCGCCTGCTGATAGCTGCGTTGCGCATCCAGCAGCGCCAGGTAGCTGATGCCGCCCAGCTTGTATTGCCGGGTGTTCACGTCCAGCGATTCGCGCGCCTTGGCTTCGGCGTCGGCCTGCGCCCTCAGCGCCAAGGCGTCGGCATCGATGGCGCGCAGGCTGTCGGCCACATTCTGGAAGGCCTTTAGGACCGTGGCGCGGTATTGCGCCTCGGCCTGCTGGTAGGCCGCCTCGGCGGCGCGGCGCTTGGCGCTGAGCGCGCCGCCGTTGAACAGCGGCTGGGTCAGGCCGGCGGTGACGCCCCACAGCGTGTTGCCGATGTCCATCGTGGGCAGCACCGTGTGTTGGGTGCCGTAGCTGCCGTTCAGCGTGATCTGCGGATACTGGTTGGCGGTGGCGACGCCGACTTGCGCGGAAGCCTGGTGCAGCAGGGCTTCGCTGGCGCGGATGTCCGGCCGCTGGCGCGCCAGCGCCGACGGCAGCGACACCGGCAATGCGTCCGGCAGCCGCAGCGATTCGAGATGGAATTCCGGCAGGCCGCCCTCGCCGGGGAAGCGTCCGGCCAGCACGGCCAGCTGGTGGCGGGTTTGCGCCAGCGCCTTTTCCAGCGGCGGCAATTGGGCGCGGGTCTGTGCCACCAGCGTGCCCTGAGTCAGCGCCACCGCGCGCGGCTGGGCGCCCAGCTCGACTTGTTTCTCGGCAATGCGCAGCTGCGTCTCCTGCGCCTTCAGCAGCTCGCGGGTAGCTTCCAGTTGGCCGCGCAGCGCCGCTTCCTGCACCGCGGTGGTGACCACGTTGCCGATCAGCGTCTGGTAGGCCGCCTCGGTCTGGAAGCGTTGGTAGTCCGCGGCCGCCATCAGGCTTTCCAACTGGCGGCGTTCGCCGCCGAACAGGTCCAGCGTGTAGGACACGCCGATGGTGCCGCTGTAGACGTTGAATTCGTTGGGCGTCGATCCGCTGAGGATGGCGCGCTGGCGGCCGCCGCCTAGTTGCAGGTTGGCGCTCGGATAGTAGGTGGTGCCGGCCGCGGCGTTGTAGTTTTCCTGCGCCTGGCGCAGCGCGGCCTGGGCGGCGTCCAGCGTCGGGTTGTGCTCCAGCGCGGCGCGGATCAGTTGGTCCAGCGGTTCGGAGCGGAACAGCTTCCACCACTCGGCCGGCAGGTCCTGGCCATTGATCAGCCGCTGGCCGACGCCGGATGGGCCGACGCGGTCGCCATGGGCGCTGACGGTTTCGGCTTGCAATGGTGTTTCGGTGTACGGCGCGTCTGCGGCTTTGGGCAGGACGGGCGTCTTGAAATCCGGCCCGACGGCGCAGCCTGCCAGGGCCAGGGCCAGCGCCACGGCCAGCCCGACGGCGACTTGCCGCAGCGGCGGGCGGCTGCGGCTTGGATGCGGTTTGGAATGCACGGCATGCTCCTGGATGTGCGGAAAGCCGACCCGCCGGGCGGGCCCGGCGTCGGCTTCCTGAATGTCTTCCCCTGCAGCGGTGCGCGGGGCGGGTCAGGGGATGAAGTTGCTATGCTCTATGGATTTGCGCCGCATGTCTACTGGGTTGAGGGTAGGGATATCGAAATGTCGTTTTGTTGAATACCGCTGTCGCGGCTAGCCTGGCAGGCGTCAGGCCGGCAGCCGGCTGGCCGCCGCGAGAGGATCCAGCCCTTGGCGCGCGACCAGATGATCCAGGTAGGTCAGCGCTTGGTTGCCCAGCCGCAGGCCGCGCAGCTCAGACGCGGCGGCTTCCGGCAGCCTGGCCAGCGCGTCCTTGCGGATCAACAGCGTGGCTTCATCGCGGCCGCGCAGCAAGCCTTCCGGGTCGGCCAGTTCGCGGATGCGGTGGGACCAATGCAGGTATTGCGGCTGCCACAGCGGCACCACTGCCCAGTCGCGGCGGGCGACCGCCTGTTCGAAGGCGGCGACGCAGTCGTCCAGGCTGCCATGCCGGAAGGCGTAGCCGGCCTGTTCCAGCTGGTAGCGCGCCATGATCTCCAGCGAGAAGCGGCTGATGCCGGCGCCGGGATTGATGCCCTGGATGGTCTTGACCATGCGCGCCGCGACTTCGGGTTTTCGCAGGTCCGCCAGCGTGGCGACGGCCTCTGGCGGCACGTAGTCGGGCACGCCCCATAGGGCGTATGGGGTATACAGCACGGTCAGTTTTTCCACTTGCGGCTCGATGGGCGCCAGGTAGGCGCCGTGGCTGCCGGGCAGCCAGGCGCTGCACAGCAGGTCGCCCTGGCCGCTGGCCAGCAGCTCGAAGGCGCGCTCATGCGGCACGCGCCATTCGCTGACGGTGACGCCGTGTTTTTGCAAGACGGCGGCCACCACGCCGGCGCTGGCGGCGTGGAAGGATAGGTCTATCGTGATCAGGGTGAGGTGGATGGTCATGATGGTTCCTGGTCGGAAAGGGTCAGAGCCTGCCGCAGCGCCTGGCCGGCGTGATCGATTACCGCGCGAGCGGCGGGCACTGCGCCGTCAAGGTGCAGGCTGGCGTGAGGCAGGTCCGGCAGCAGAATGGTTTCGGCAGGCACGCCGGCAGCGGCGAGCGCGGCGGCGTAGTTCAAGCCATCGTCGCGCAGCGGATCCAATCCGGCCACGATGATGGCGGCGGCCGGCAATCCGCGCAGCTTGCCGCGCAGCGGCGAGGCGTAAGGCGAGGCGGCGGAGTCATCGTCCGGCAGATACATGCGCCAGCAAGCGCGCATGGCGTCGCGGGTCAGCAGATAACCATCGGCGTAGCGCGCGTACGATTCGGTGTCGAAACGGCAATCGGTGGCCGGGTAGATCAGCAATTGGCGGCGTATGGCCGGGCCGCTGTGGTCGCGCAGCCATAGGCAGGCCGCCGCGGCGAGATTGCCGCCGGCGCTGTCCCCGGCCAGCGCCAGGCGGGCCGGGTCGGCGCCCAGCGCGTCGGCATGGGCGGACGCCCATTCTGCGGCTGCGACGATGTCCAGCAACGGCGTGGGGAAGCGATGCTCCGGCGCCAGCCGGTAGGCCGGTACCAATAGCAGGCAGCGGCCGGCATTGGCCAGCGCGCGGGCTGGCGCGTCGTACAGGTCGAGCGTGCCGCGCGTCCAGCCGCCGCCGTGGGCGAATACCGCCAGCGGCAGCGGGCCTGCGCCGCTGTTCGCCGGGCGATACAGCCTGGCCGTCAATGTCGCGCCATCGGCAGTGGGGATGGCCAGCGTCTCGACCGCGTCCACGGCTTCCGGCGCCGCTTGCCAGCGGCGCAGGCTCTCGGCCGCCGCCCGCGCCCGTTCCAGCGAGTCCGGGTCGGTGTCCAGCGTTCCGGCGGCGCGGGCGCGCGCCAGGAAGGCTTGCATCAGCGGGTCGGGCGGCAGGCTCATAGCGCGGAATCGGGCTGGAAGTGAATCAGTTCCGGCTCGCCGTCGAAGTGATGCCAGAAGCTCTGGGCAAACGGCTGGAAGTCGGCATGAGCCATGAAGGCGCGGTGCGCGTCCAGGCTGTCCCACTCCACGGCCAGCAGGTAATCGCGGTCGGTCTGCAACTGGCGGCCCAGCTTGTGGCCCTGATAGCCTGGCTTGCCCAGCAGATAACGGCTGGATGCGGCGCGCCAGGCGGTTTCGAAGTCTTGCAATTGACCCGGCTTGACGCGCAGGCGGACGATTTCAACGATCATTGAGTCTTCTCCTTGGAGGCAGGCTTGCGGCAGCGGCCGCCAGGCGGCCGCGAAAATCGGTTTAGAAGCCCGACAGCACGATCTTGCCCTTGGCGGTGTTGCTTTCCAGCAGCGCGTGGGCGCGTTTCAGGTTGGCGGCATTGATGGCGCCGAAACGTTCAGCCACCGTGCTTTTCACGATGCCGGCGTCCACCAGGCGGGCCAGTTCGGTCAGCAGCGCGTGCTGGGCGATCTGGTCTTCGGTGGCGAACATCGAGCGGGTGTACATGAACTCCCAGTGCAGCGACAGGCTTTTCGTCTTCAGCGGCCGGACGTCCAGCGCGGCGGGATCGTCGATCAGCGCGAGCTTGCCCTGCGGCGCCAGCGCTTCGACGATCTCGGCGAAGTGCTGCTCGGTCTGGTTCAGGCTGGCCACGTAATCGACGTGCTCGATGCCGATGCGCTTCAGTTCCTGGCTCAGCGGCTGACGGTGGTCGATGACATGGTGGGCGCCCAGCTCCTTGACCCAGGCCTGGGTTTCCGGACGCGAAGCGGTGCCGATCACGGTGAGGCCGGTCAGTTGGCGCGCCAGTTGGACCAGGATGGAGCCGACGCCGCCGGCGGCGCCGACGATCAGCAGCTTCTTGCCGGAGGGTTGATTGTTGGCCAGCACTTGCAAGCGGTCGAACAACAGCTCCCAGGCGGTGATGGCGGTCAGCGGCAGGGCTGCGGCGGTTTCGAAGTCCAGGCTATCCGGCATCTTGCCGACGATGCGCTCGTCCACCGCGTGCAGCTCGCTGTTGGCGCCCGGGCGCTGCAAGGCGCCGGCGTACCAGACGCGGTCGCCCGGCTGGAACAGGCTGACCTTGCCGCCAACGGCGCGCACCACGCCGGCGGCGTCCCAGCCCAGCACGCGCGGCTGGCCGGCTGCCGGCGCCATATTGGCGCGGACTTTCACATCCACCGGGTTGACCGAGATGGCCTTCACTTCCACCAGCAGGTCGTGTTCGCCGATGATGGGCTCGGGCAGTTCGACGTCCAGCAAGGCTTCGGCGTGGTCGATCGGCAGGTTTTGGTAGTAGGCGATGGCTTTCATGGCATTTCCTTTGTTGCGGTGACGAGACTCAGTGACCGCATGGTATTGCTATTTGATTGGGAGAAAATCCAGCTATGATGGGAATCAGTTTCAAAATAAAATTGATAAAATGATCCGATTGGACGATTTGCAGGTCTTTATCCGCGCGGCGGACCACGGCAGCTTGTCGGCGGCGGCGCGCCAGCTGGACCTGAGCCCGGCCGTGGCCAGCGCCGCGCTGAAACGGCTGGAGGCGGAAGTCGGGGCGCAGCTGTTGGCACGCTCCACCCGCAGCCTGAGACTGACGCTGGCCGGCGAGCGCTACCTGGTCCACGCCCGCGCCGCGCTGGATGCGGTGCAGGCCGGCAGTCTGGCATTGGCGCAGGACAGGCAGGCGCTGGCCGGCAGCCTGTCCCTGTCCATGCCGTCCGACCTGGGGCGCAATGTGCTGCGGCCGTGGCTGGATGATTTTCTGGCGAGGCATCCGGGCCTTAGCCTGCAGCTGCGCGTTAGCGACCGGGTGGCGGACCTGTATCGCCAGCCGGTGGATGTGGCGGTGCGTTACGGCGTGCCGGATGACTCCAGCCTGGTGGCCCTGCCGCTGGCGCCGGACAACCGCCGCGTGTTGTGCGCGTCGCCGGACTACCTGGCCCGGCACGGCGCGCCGCATGCGCCGCAGGATTTGCGCGGACGCCAGTGTCTGCGCCTGGTGCTGGGCGAGGCGGTGCACGAGCGCTGGAGTTTCGAGCGCGACGGCGAGCGGCAGACGGTGGCGGTGAGCGGGCGTTGGATGAGCGACGACGGCGAGATCGTGCGGCGCTGGGCGGCGGCGGGGCGCGGCATCGCTTACAAGTCCAGATTGGACGTGCTGGCGGACTTGCGTTCGGGCGCTTTGCAGGCCTTGTTGCCGGATTGCCTCACGGAGCCGGCCCCGCTGTATCTGGTGACGCCGCACCGCTTGATGCTGTCGCCGGCGCTGGTGGCGCTGCGCGAGCACTTGCAAACTTGCCTGGCCGGCTATCTGGCTGAACCATAATGAAAAGACGGTCGGGACAGTCGGTTCCGGAACAAGTTGCGAGAGGGGGAGGGGGCGATGTGTATTTTCCGTAAAGATTCGGGCTATAATCGCGGCCTTGAATCCTAATTCTTGCGAATCCAGTATTCCAAGTCACAATCTTCCACATGATCCGCAAGCTAATCCGAAAAGTTCTGGAATTGCCGGCCGGCATGGCCAAGCGCCGCGGCAAGCTCCGCGTGTATCCGCTGCCGCAGCACGGCGTTCGCCGCGACCAGTTGAGTTCCGCCGCCCTGCGCGTGACCAGCCGCCTGCAAGAGGCCGGTTTTGCCGCCTACGTGGTGGGCGGCGCGGTGCGCGACCTGATGCTGGGCGTGTCGCCCAAGGATTTCGACGTGGCGACCAATGCCACGCCGGAGCAGGTGCACCACCTGTTCCGCCGCTCCCGCATCATCGGCCGCCGCTTCCGCATCGTCCACGTGATGATGGGCCCGGAAACCATAGAGGTGACCACCTTCCGCGGCGGCAGCGTCGACGACACCAATGAAACCGGCCGCATCATGGCCGACAACAGTTTCGGCAGCCAGGAAGAAGACGCGCACCGCCGCGACTTCACCGTCAATGCGCTGTTCTATGACCCGTCCGACGAAACCGTCATCGACTACCACAACGGCGTCAAGGACCTGCACGCCAAGAAACTGGTGATGATAGGCCAGCCGGCGCGCCGCTATCAGGAAGATCCGGTGCGCATGCTGCGCGCGGTGCGTCTGGCCGCCAAGCTGGGTTTCGAGATCGACGACGCCACCAAAAAGCCCATCCGCGCCCACGCCCACCTGTTGAAGAAGGAGCCGCCGGCTCGTCTGTTCGACGAACTGCTGAAGCTCCTGATGTCCGGCCACGCCTATGCCTGCTTGAAGAAGCTGCGCGAGGAAGGCTTGGCGCGCGGCGTGTTCCCGCTGCTGGACGCGGTGATGGACGACAAGGCTGGCGACGATCCTTTCCTGCGCCTGAGCCTGGACAGCACCGACGCGCGGCTGCGCGCCGACAAACCGATTTCCGTCGGCTTCCTGCTCGCCACCTTGCTGTGGCGCCAGGTGAACCAGGGCTGGCAAAAGCGCATGGCCGCAGGCGAGAAGAGCTTGCCGGCGCTGATGTCCGCCATCGCCGACATCGAGGCGGAACAGGACAACGACTTTGCCATCCCGCGCCGTTTCAGCGTCACCATGCGCGAAATCTGGACGCTGCAGGCGCGCTTCGACAGCCGCACCGGCAGCCGGCCTTATCGCTTCCTGGAACAGCCACGCTTCCGCGCCGCCTATGACTT
>NZ_PPTF01000070.1:0-11349 GCF_002902845.1 Chromobacterium sinusclupearum | reverse complement strand
AACGGCTGATCGCCGAGGCCAGGGAAAGCGGCGGCGGCGACGAGCCGGCCAAGAAGCGCCGCCGTCGCCGCAGCGGCAGCCGCCGGCGCAGCGAGGGCGCCAGCGAGGGGAGCCCTGAGTGACGCTGGCCTATGTCGCTCTGGGCAGCAACCTGGAGCAGCCGGACCAGCAGGTGAGGGCCGCGCTCGCGGCCCTTGGCCATTTGCCCGGCAGCGCGTTGCTGCGCCACTCTTCTCTGTACCGCACCGCGCCGGTCGGCTACGCCGACCAACCCGATTTCATCAATGCCGTGGCGGCGCTGGATACCCAGCTGTCTGCGGCGGATTTGCTGGAAGCGCTGTTCGCCATCGAACAGCGCTTCGGCCGCCAGCGCAGCTTTCGCAATGCGCCCAGGGTGCTAGATCTTGACCTGTTGTATTACCATGGCATGGTTTGCGCCGATGAAGCCCTGACGCTGCCGCATCCGCGCATGCGCGACCGCGCCTTCGTGATGGTGCCTTTGGCCGAGATCGCTCCCGGCGAGATTCTGCCCGGCGTGGGCGACGTTTCCGCGCTGGCCGCCGCGCTGAGCGGCGATGGCATCGAAAAGCTGGACGAGGCCGGCTGAACCCGCTCAAGAACAGGAAAAACATGAGTCAACTGCGATATGTGGTGGTGGAGGGGCCGATAGGCTCGGGCAAGTCCTCGCTGGCCAAGCGGCTGTCCGCCTACTGGGGCGTGCAACTGAAGGCGGAAGATCCTGCCGCCAATCCGTTTCTGCCGCGTTTCTACCGCAATATGCCGGCGCATGCGCTGTCCACCCAACTGAGCTTCCTGACGCAGCGCGCCGACATCGCGCGCGACATGTTGCAGGGCGAACTGATGGCCGCGCCGCTGGTGTCGGACTTCCTGTTCGAGAAGGACGATCTGTTCGCGCGGATGAATCTGGACGAGCATGAGCTGGCGCTATATCGCCGCCTGGCCAGGCTGGCGCTGCCGGAATATCCGGTGCCGGATCTGGTGATTTATCTGCAGGCGTCCGAGGAGACGCTGCTGCAGCGCGTGGCGGCGCGCGCCATCGACTACGAGGTGAACTTCCCCGAGGGCTACCTCAAGCGCGTCCACGCCGGTTATAACGAATTTTTCCATCAGTACGAGGCCGCGCCGCTGCTGATCGTCAACACCGATCATTTGAATCTGGTGGACGGCGACGAGGACTTCGAGTTATTGATCCGCTGCATTGCAGAAATGCGCGGCCAGCGCAGTTATTTCAACAAGAGCGTCTGACCGGGTTCGTCCCGCGCGGCGCCGCGATGGAACACGAGGAAGTCGAGAAATGAAAATAACCGTCAATACCTTGCACAAGCTGGCGGCTGAAGGCCAGAAAATCACCATGCTGACCTGCTACGA
Organism: Chromobacterium sinusclupearum; assembly: GCF_002902845.1. GTDB lineage: Bacteria > Pseudomonadota > Gammaproteobacteria > Burkholderiales > Chromobacteriaceae > Chromobacterium > Chromobacterium sinusclupearum. The sequence continues at coordinate 9,960 of NZ_PPTF01000070.1, read as the reverse complement.
CGCCAGCTTCGCCAGCTTGCTGGACGAGGCCGGCGTGGAAATCCTGCTGGTTGGCGACTCGCTGGGCCCGGTGATGCAGGGCATCGATTCCACGCTGCCGGTCAGCGAGGACGAGATGGCCTATCACATCCGCTGCGTGGCGCGCGGCGCCAAGAACGCGCTGATCCTGGGCGACATGACTTTCGGCGCCTATCAGCAAAGTCCGCAGCAAGCCTTCGCCCACGCGGCGCGCCTGCTGCAGGCCGGCGCGCATATGGTGAAGTTGGAGGGCGGCGCTTACATGGCCGAAACCACCCGCTTCCTGGTGGAGCGCGGCGTGCCGGTGTGCTCGCATATCGGCCTGACCCCGCAGTTCGTCAACGCCTTCGGCGGCTACCGCGTGCAGGGGCGCGGCGATGATGGCCAACGTGTCCTCAACGACGCCAAGGCGCTGGCCGAGGCCGGCGCCAGCCTGATCGTGATGGAGTGCGTACCGGCTGCGCTGGCCAAGGAAATCACCGAAACCGTCAATGTGCCGACCATCGGCATCGGCGCCGGCGTGGATACGTCGGGCCAGGTGCTGGTGCTGCACGACATGCTGGGCGTGTATCCGGGCAAGAAGGCGAAGTTCGTCAAGAACTTCATGGAGGAGGCGGGCAGCATCCAGGGCGCTGTCCAGGCCTATATCAAGGCGGTGAAGGACAAGACCTTCCCGTCCGCTGAGCATACCTACTGAGCCCGGGAGACAATAAGCGATGGAAATCATCCGTAGCGTGGCCGACATGCGCGCCTGGCGCAAACAGGCCGGCAAGCTGGCGTTTGTGCCCACCATGGGCAATCTGCACGAAGGGCATTTGAAACTGGTCAAGGCCGCGCGCGAGCAAGCCGACAAAGTCGTGGTCAGCATCTTCGTCAACCGGCTGCAGTTCGGCCAGGGCGAAGACTTCGACGCGTATCCGCGCACCTTTGAATCCGATTGCGAAAAACTGCGCGCCGCCGGCGTGGACGCGCTGTTCTTCCCGGACGAGCGCGAACTGTATCCGCGCGTCAAGCAGGATTTCAACGTGGAGCCGCCGCATATCCAGAACGAGCTGTGCGGCGCTTTCCGCCCGGGGCACTTCCGCGGCGTGGCCACGGTGGTGACCAAGCTGTTCAATATCGTGCAGCCGGACGTTGCCTGTTTCGGCAAGAAGGACTACCAGCAGCTGCATGTGATCCAGGCCATGGTGGACGATCTGAACTCGCCGATCGCCATCGTGCCGGTCGATACCGGCCGCGCCGACGACGGCCTGGCCTTGTCCTCGCGCAACGGCTATCTGTCCGCCGACGAGCGCGCCGAAGCGCCGCGTCTGTATCGCAATCTGTGCGCCATCCGCGACGGATTGCTCGCCGGCAGCCATGACTACGCCGCGCTGGAAAAGACTGCCCGCGACGATCTGAGCGCCGCCGGCTGGGTAGTGGATTATGTGGAAGTGCGCCAGGCCGACACGCTGGAAATCGCCCATGCTGGCGAGAAGCGCCTGGTGGTGTTGGCCGCCGCGCGCCTGGGCAAGACCCGTCTGATCGACAATATCGAAGTGTTCCGTTAAATCCGGAACAAGAAAGAAAGCTGTCATGCAACGCAATATGCTCAAGTCCAAGCTTCATCGGGTGACCACCACGCATGCCGAGCTGCATTACATCGGCTCCTGCGCCATTGATGAGAACCTGCTGGAAGCGGCGGACATTCTCGAATACGAAGAAGTGCAGATCTGGAACGTCACCAACGGCGAGCGTTTCGCCACCTACGCGATCAAGGCGGAGCGCGGCTCCGGCGTGATCTCGGTTAATGGCTCGGCCGCTCGCCGCGCCGCGCCGGGCGATCTGCTGATCATCGCCTCCTTCGCGCAATACGAAGACGCCGAGCTGAAAAACCATTCGCCTAAGCTGGTGTTTGTCGACGGCAATAACCAGCTCACTGAAATTAAAGGCGCGACGCCGACGCAGCCGGCTTAAATACGCAGCCGTTTATATCGAATACATGCCGCCCAATGGGCGGCATTTTTTTTGATATAGCTTCGCCGATCACGGGAATCGGCAGTAATTGTCAGTCAATCGCACAGTATGATTTGGTATTTTTCACGATTTAACCTTTTGGTAATGCAAAATTCATTTTGTATTATATTTCAAACGCTTGAACGAGAATAAAATGCCGACGGCGCTTTATGCCGCATAATAAAGAAAGGCACTGTGATGACGATGAAGCATCTTGCGCTGGCAGCGATTGCGCTGACAGCATTGGCTGGCTGTTCCAGCACGCCCAACAATCAGCCGGCAGAGGGCAGCAAGGTCGATGTGACTTTGCTGGAAACGACTGATATTCATCAGAATTTGCTCAGCTATGATTATTACAAGCTGGCCGCGAATCCCTCATTTGGCCTGGAGCGCGCGGCCACGCTGATTCAACAGGCACGTGCCCAATATCCAAATAACCTGCTGCTGGACGACGGCGACCTGATTCAAGGCACCGCGCTGGGCGATTATCAGGCAGTGGTCAATCCGGTGAAGTGCGCCAGCACGCTGGCCGTGCATAAGGTGATGAATTACCTGAAGTACGATGCCGGCACCATCGGCAACCATGAATTCAATTACGGCCTGCCATTTTTGTCTCAGGTAACCAATACCGATTTTCGCATGGCCGATATCGGCAAGCCTGCCGGATGCGGCGCCCCGTCTTATCCGCAAGTGCTGGCGAATGTGAATAATCTGGCAGACGGCAAGCCGATTTTCCAGCCGTATACGTTGTTGAAACGGACCTTTACCGGCACGGCGCCGGATGGTTCCAGCATCCAGGTGCCGTTGAATATCGGCGTGATCGGCTTCACGCCGCCCACCATCATGGATTGGGACAAGAAGAACCTGCAGGGCAAGGTCATTACCGCTGGCTTGTTGGAAACCGCCAATACCTACATCCCGAAAATGCGCCAGCAAGGGGCCGATCTGGTGGTGGCGCTGTCGCACGGCGGCCTAGACCCGTCCAGCTACAGCCCGGCCATGGAAAACGGCAGCTGGCACTTGACCAAGACCGGCATCGACGCGCTGCTGATCGGCCACTCGCACGACATCTTCCCCAATCCCGGTTCCGCCAGCTCACAGTTCAACAATATGCAGGGCGTGGACAATACCAAGGGCCTGGTCAACGGCGTGCCCACCGTGATGGGCGGCAACTGGGGCAATCGTCTGGGCTTGATCCACCTGACGCTGAAGTTCACCGGCGGCAAATGGGTGGTGCAAAACGACAAGAGCGCGGTGGAAACCCGTTCGATCAAGAATGCCGATGGAACATATGTGCCGGCCGATCCGAATGTGGGACAACTGGTCGCCGCCGAGCATCAAGGCACCATCAATTATGTGAAGACGCCGGTCGGCAGCACCGATTTCGAAATGAATACCTACTTCGCCCTGCTGGGGGATGTCAGCGCGATTCAAGTCGTCAACATGGCGCAGCAAGATTATGTGACCAAGTACATCAAGACCAACCTGCCGCAATACGCCTCGCTGCCGGTGTTGTCGGTGTCGGCGCCGTTCAAGGCCGGACGCAATGGCTCTAGCGACTTTACCGATGTGAAGCAGGGATCGATCGCCATCAATAACGCGGCCGATCTGTATCTGTATCCGAACACGGTGCAGGCGGTGAAAGTGACGGGCGCAGACTTGAAGAACTGGCTGGAGCGATCAGCGCAGATGTTCAACACCATCGATCCGACGGCGGCTGCCACACAGGACCTGATCAACCCCAACTACCAGGTATTCAACTTTGACGTCATGTACGGCGTGCAGTATCAGATCGACGTCACCAAGCCGGCGGGCAGCCGCATCGTCGGGCTGAGCTATAACGGCGCGCCGGTCGATCCTGCCCAGCAGTTCGTGGTGGCCACCAACAACTACCGCGCCAGCGGCGGCGGCAATTTCCCCGGCATTGACGGCACCAAGACCATCATCCAGGCGCCGGATGCCAACCGCGATGTGTTGATCGCCTACATCAAGGCCAACGGCAACCTGACGCGCGCCCAGTATGGATCGACGCAGCCGTGGAGCTTCGTCAAGGTCAGCACGGCGGCGCCGGTGCGTTTCAAGAGCATCGCGGGCCAACTGCCGCTGGCGCAACTGGCCGGTCTGAAAGGCTTGAGCGGCGGCAGCGATAACGGTGACGGCACCGGCGATTATCTGCTGGACCTGAGCAAGTAAGCAGGGAGGGGGGGGGCGGCTTGCGCCGTCCCCGTCACGCATATGCAGAAAATCATATGGATCGCGCTGGCGGGGTTCGGCCTGGCGCTGTGCGGGTGCGCCGGACGCCCTGGCCAGGCGGAGCTGGACGCGGCCAAGCAGCAGGCGATATACGCCAGCGACGGCGCCGCCTGGACCCGGCTCAACGATTGGGCAAGCCAGCATGACCCGGCTGCGGCGCGCAGTCTGGCCGAGGCGTATGCCGCGAGCGGCACGCCGCAAGCCTGGTCTCAGGCGGCGCCGTGGTTTCAGCGCGCCGCGGAGTGGGGCGATGGCTTGGCGGCGTTCCGGCTGGCTAAACTGTACGCCAAAGGCTTGGGCGTGAAGCCTAGCCGCGCCCTGTCCAATCATTGGCTGCACGTCGCGGCGGAAAGGCAGCAGGCGGGCGCCGCCTGCGTTCTGGGGCTGCGCGCCAAGGATGCGGGCGACATGATGGCGGCGAAGCAATGGTTCGAGCAGGCCGCCGCCCACGGCAGCGCCGAGGCGATGTTCCAGCTCGGCATCGCCTATCAGGAGGGGATAGGTGTCCAGGCCGACGCCAAGCGGGCGCTAGACTGGTACGAGCGCTCCGCCAAGCTGGAAATGCCCGCCGCGCTGCAAACCCTGGCCATGGCCTATCAGGCTGGCGATCTGGGTTTGCCGCGCGACGAAATCAAGGCTTCGGAGATGTTCAACCTGGCTGCGCATGCCATACATGACTTTGAGTCTGAGGTTTTTTGACGAAAATGTGACGCGTCTAGGCTGCAATGCGCCGTCCCGGCAGTTGGGCGGCGCAATTTTTTTGCACTTGCAGCATGGCTGCGGCATAGTGAAAGTGTAAGGTTCTCTTATCGATCCTTTTCCGCCGGCGCCGGCTGGAGAGACCGATAGGCTCTAGGCCGGCCGCTGGCCGGCGCAATCGAAACGGATGAGCGCGGGAAGAGGGAGGCGACATGGTGGTGGGATTGACCGGAGGCTGTTTGTGCGGTGCGGTCAGATACCGATTACGCGGCATGCCCTACCATGTGACGCATTGCCATTGCCGCAGCTGCCGCCGCGCCAGCGGCGCCGCCTTTGTCACCTGGTTCACGGTGCGGGTGCACGAACTGGAGTGGCGCGGCGAAAAACCGGTGCAATACCATTCCTCCGCGGCGGTGTCGCGCGGCTTCTGCCCGCACTGCGGCTCCACGCTGACTTATTTTCACGAGTCCGATCCGGAAGAGATCGACGTCACTGCCGCGTCGCTGGACAGCCCGGAGGCCCTGGTGCCGGAGCATCATACCTGGTGGGAGCAGCGGGTGGAGTGGGGCACCGCCAGCGCGCAGAGCTCCTTGCCGGTGCATCAGCGCAGCGGCGGCTAGCCTGTAGTCAGCTCCCGCGCGCAGACGATCACGCCGTCCTCGTCGGCGTACAGCCACTCGCCTGGATGTAGTTCGCAGCCTGCCACGCGTATCGGTAGATCCTTCTGACCGCTTTCCAGCTTCACTGATTTGCGCGGGTGCGTCGCCAACGCCTTCACCCCCAGCGGCAGTTTGCCCAGCGCCGCGCTGTCGCGGACGCAGCCGTCTATCACCAGTCCGGCCCAGCCATTTTTCACCGCCAGCTCCCCCAGCTGGTCTCCCAGCAGCGCACAGCGGCGAGAGCCGCCGCCATCGACCACCAGCACTTTGCCGCGCCCATCTTCGCCCAGCGTGGCGCGCACCAGGCTGTTGTCCTCGAACAGCTTCAAAGTGACGATCCGGCCGTGGAAACGGGCATGGCCGCCGTATGAGTGGAAAATAGGGTCCAAAACACGAACTTCATTTTCGAAAGCGTCGCAAAGATCGGTAGTGGCAAGGTTCATCAGAGTCTCCGAGGTGTGGAATGCTGTATGGCGTCTAATGGGCAGCGACTGCGACGCCATCATATATGTGGGAGCCTTGAGCCGCCGTGGAGTGGGTGAGTGAAGCTCCTATTCCGATGGCGAGGCCGGCGATAAGGGCGACCAAGCCCGCTGTTTTCCAGCCGTCTACCTCGCTAAGCTGGATTTCATTGATGGACTGCCAGGGCAGGCGCATGTTTTGATTGCCGTCTTCAAGCTTACCTTCTAGGCCTTGTTGATCGACACCGCTTAAGCTGAGCAAATATTGCTTGCCATCGTTAGTTTTGACGCTGACCTTGTCGCCGGCCTTGAGTTGTTTTTGTTGTGGCGTTGCCAAGCTGGATAGGGCTTGCTGATTGTCCGCGATGACACGCATGGACGTGCAGCCGGTGAAGCATAGGCTGCTGGCTACGATCAGGCTGGCGGCGAGAGTTTTTTTCATTTTCGAAGTCTCCTAAATTTTGTTTGATTTGTTATTTAATAATCCAAAATGGGCTGAAAATGATTTTGTCATTTTGGGTAAATAAAAAAACCGGCGTTGTAGCCGGTTTTTGTATCCGTTTGTGACGGTTTAGTGGAACTGTTCTTCTTCGGTGGAGCCGGTCAGCGCGGTGACGCTGGAGGCGCCGCCCTGGATCACGGTGGTCACGTCGTCGAAGTAGCCGGTGCCCACTTCCTGCTGGTGGGACACGAAGGTGTAGCCGCGGTCGCGCGCGGCGAACTCCGGCTCCTGCACTTTTTCCACATAGGCCGACATGCCGCGGGCGACGTAGTCCTGCGCCAGATCGTACATGTTGAACCACATGCTGTGGATGCCGGCCAGGGTGATGAACTGGTACTTGTAGCCCATCGCGCCCAGCTCGCGCTGGAATTTGGCGATGGTGGCGTCGTCCAGGTTCTTTCTCCAGTTGAAGGACGGCGAGCAGTTGTAGGCCAGCAGTTTGCCCGGATGCTTGGCATGGACGGCTTCTGCAAACTTGCGGGCGAACTCCAGGTCCGGCGTGCCGGTCTCGCACCACACCAAGTCGGCGTAGTCGGCATAGGCCACCGCGCGGCTGATGGCTTGCTCCAGACCCTTCTTGGTCTTGTAGAAGCCTTCGGCGGTGCGCTCGCCGGTCAGGAACGGCTCGTCGTTGGGATCGACGTCGCTGGTCAAGAGGTCGGCCGCTTCGGCGTCGGTGCGGGCGATCACCAGGGTGGGCACGCCGTAGACGTCGGCCGCCAGGCGGGCGGCGATCAGCTTCTGGATGGCTTCCTGCGTCGGCACCAGCACCTTGCCGCCCATGTGGCCGCATTTCTTCACCGAGGCCAATTGGTCCTCGAAGTGCACGCCGGCGGCGCCGGCGCGGATCATGGACTTCATCAGCTCATAGGCGTTCAGCACGCCGCCGAAACCGGCTTCCGCATCGGCGACGATGGGGGCGAAGTAGTCGACATAGCCCTTGTCGCCTTTTTCCAGGCCCTTGGCATGTTGGATTTCGTCGGCGCGGGTGAAGGCATTGTTGATGCGTTCCACCACCTTGGGCACGGAGTCCACCGGATACAGCGACTGGTCCGGATACATGGCCGAGTATTCGTTGTTGTCGGCGGCCACTTGCCAGCCGGACAGATAGATGGCTTTGACGCCGGCCTTCACCTGCTGCATCGCCTGGCCGCCGGTCAGCGCGCCCAGACAGTTGATGTAGGGCTCGGTGTTGACCAGTTTCCACAGCTTTTCCGCGCCGTGGCGGGCCAGCGTGTGTTCCACTTGCAGCGAGCCGCGCAGGCGCTCGACGTCGGCGGCGGTATAACCACGCTTGATGCCCTTCCAGCGCGGGTTTTCGTCCCAGTCTTTTTGGATGGCTGCAATGCGTTGTTCGCGAGTCGTCATGTTAGAACCCTTCTCGATACGTTTCTCTGCTTGCCGGGCGGGCCCGGCATCCTCAAATAGCGTTTAAGCGCATCCGGTGTTCCGGATTTTTGTCAAACCAGGCCGGATCGGCATGATTTTCTGGTCCGCGCGCGGTGGCGATTTTGCGCCGTCCGCAACGGTTTCTTCCTTGGTGTGGGGCCATTATAAGCACAAAAAAAATCACTTGTGTGCGGTGCAGCACAGATAAAATTCTTGTGTTTTCATAAGCTAACAAGCCATTCACAAAAACGAATCTTCATAGGTCAGAAATGTTGCCAATGCGAAAAATCGGCAGTTGAAATTTGCGTATCTTCGTTTTCCATCTTCGCGATCAGATGCGTCGACTAGGGCTTGAAATCGCTGCAAAAGGCCCTACCTTGGGTCTGGACATCAATTTAGCCGGTGCAATTCCAAGGAAACGTCATGCAAGAAAATCAGAATCCGGCGGCAGAAGCCGTAGAAAACGAAGTGACCGCTGCAGCGCATGAGGCGCATACCGAGCTGGAGCAGACCCCCGAGCAGCACATTGCCGGGCTGGAGGCGGAAATCGCAGAACTGAACGACAGCCTGCTGCGCGCCCGCGCCGAGCTGGAAAACCAGCGCCGCCGCGCGCAGGACGAAGTGGCTGCTGCGCATAAATATGCAATCAGCAAATTCGCCGCCGAGCTGGTGACGGTCAAGGATTATCTGGAAATGGCGCTGCTGGACCAGAGCGGCCAGATCGACACCTTGAAGATGGGCGTGGACATGACGCTGAAGCAGCTGGTGTCGGCCTTCGACAAGGCTCAGATCAAGGACATCGCGCCCAAGGTGGGCGACAAGCTGGACCCGCACCAACATCAGGCCATGAGCGCGGAAGAGTCCGACGCCGAGCCGAACACCGTGCTGCGCGTGATGCAGAAGGGCTATCTGCTGGCTGACCGCGTGCTGCGCCCGGCCATGGTGGTGGTGGCCAAGGCCAAAGCATAAAAAAAGGCGCATGCCGGCCTCTTGAAAAGATCGGCATAGCCAATATTTATTGAGACAACAGGTTCCGGCTATCGCGAGTGACGCAGCCGAAGCCGAAACGGATCGAAGAAAGGAATTGAATCATGGGTAAAATCATTGGTATCGACCTGGGCACCACCAACTCCTGCGTAGCAGTGATCGAGGGCGGCAACCCGAAGGTGATCGAGAACGCCGAAGGCAACCGCACCACCCCGTCCATCATCGCTTACGTGGAAGACGGCGAGATCCTGGTGGGCGCGCCGGCCAAGCGCCAGGCGGTCACCAATCCGAAGAACACCATCTACGCCGCCAAGCGTCTGATCGGCCGTCGCTTCGAAGACAAGGAAGTGCAGAAAGACATCGATCTGATGCCTTTCGAAATCATGAAGGCCAAGAACGGCGACGCCTGGGTCAAGGTGCGCGACCAGGAACTGGCGCCGCCGCAAATCTCCGCCGAAGTGCTGCGCAAGATGAAGAAGGCCGCTGAAGACTACCTGGGCGAAGAAGTGACCGAAGCCGTGATCACCGTGCCGGCCTATTTCAACGACAGCCAGCGCCAGGCTACCAAGGACGCCGGCCGCATCGCCGGCCTGGAAGTGAAGCGCATCATCAACGAGCCGACCGCGGCCGCGCTGGCCTTTGGCCTGGCCAAGCAGGAAGGCGACCGCAAGATTGCCGTGTACGACCTGGGCGGCGGCACCTTCGACATCTCCATCATTGAAATCGCCGACGTAGACGGCGAGCACCAGTTCGAAGTGCTGTCCACTAACGGCGACACCTTCCTGGGCGGCGAAGACTTCGACCAGCGCTTGATCGACTACATCGTGACCGAGTTCAAGAAGGAGCAAGGCGTCGACCTGAAGCAGGACGTGATGGCGCTGCAACGCCTGAAGGAAGCGGCGGAAAAGGCCAAGATCGAGCTGTCCTCGGCCACCCAGACCGAAGTGAACCTGCCGTACATCACCATGGACGCCACCGGTCCGAAGCACCTGGCCAT
>NZ_PPTF01000069.1 GCF_002902845.1 Chromobacterium sinusclupearum | reverse complement strand
CTGACAGGGTCGGCGTAGCTGGCGGCCAGGGCCAGCGGGCTGATCAGCAGCAGCGCCGCCAGCGCAGTCATGCGGAAAATAGAGAGCATTGTTTAACCGGAATTTCGATAAAAAAAGGCGCGGAACCCCGCGCCTGCGCATTATGGCATTCAACTTGCCACTTTAACCAGCCAATGCCGAAGCCATCTTGCGGCGATAGTATTCATGGAAGTGCTGCATGCCTTCTTCGGTCGGCGACTGATACGGGCCCACCTCGCTGACGCCCGCCATCCACAAAGCCTTGCGGCCTTCGTGCATGCGGATGCAGATTTCGTCGTCTTCCTTGGCGGTTTCGAAGTAGGCGGCCTGTTCGGCCTCGATGAATTCCGGCTCGAACCACACCACGTCTTCCGGGTAGTAGAACTCGGTAATCACCGTGCACTTCTCCGGACCGCGCGGGATCACCACGCTGACCACCAGCACATGCGGATACCACTCCACCATGATGTTGGGGTAGTAGGTCAGCCAGATGGCGCCGAACTCCGGCTGCTGCTCCTCGTAGCGGCGGCGCACTTCCTCATGCCACTTGCCGTACACCTTGGAGCCGGCGCGCGCCAGGCGGTTTTTCACGCCCACCGTCTGCACGTGGTAGCTGTCGCCCCACTCCCATTTCAGATCATCGCAATTGACGAAATTGCCGAGACCGGGATGGAAGGGATCGACGTGATAGTCCTCGGAATACACTTCAATGAAAGTCTTCCAGTTGAAGTCGTACTCGGTGGTATGCGTGGAGTGGAAGGCGTAGCCGTCGAAGGTCATGTGCTTGGCCACGCCCAATCGGGCAAGGTCGGCAGCCACATTGCGGCGGGCATCGAACAACAGGCCGTTCCAGCGCGTGAGCTCGGTCTGGCCCAGGTTCAGGCACGGCGTTTCCGGGAAATGCGGCGCGCCCACCAGTTTGCCTTCGGCGTCGTAGGTCCAACCGTGCAGATTGCACACGATATGGTTGCCGTTGCCGCGGCCTTTATAGATCACGGCCTGGCGATGGCGGCAGACGTTGGAGATCAGCTTGATCTCGCCGTCCACATTCTTGAGCATCTTGCCATGCCCCAACCAATCCAGCGTATGATAATCGCCCGCATTGGGCACCATCAGCTCATGGCCATAGTACTGAGGCGCATCTGCGAACAGCAGCGCTTGCTCCCTGGCATAGAACGCGGGATCGAAATAGGTATAGACGGGTAGCTGGGCTGCGGATGCTTGAAGCAGTTGAGCAGAAGCCAGATCAGACATTATTCCCACACCTCCGTGGAAGAAGATATAAGACCAGCCGAATCTCGCTCAGGACGAGTTTGCGGGACTATCAAAAACAATCAATCAAAACAAGGCCAAACCTTGTATCACGAGGGCGGAATTATGCCCTCCCCCCACCCCCGGGGCAAGCGTTAATTCTTTGTGACAATCTGTCCGAAGCCCCGCACTGTGGCAAGATATCCACCGACACCCGGCTTGTGGCAAACAAACCGCCTGTCAGTTAATTAAAATCAAAGACTTGTCAATTTCAATGCAGTGCAACATTAGAATCTGATGATTTGTAGTGATATACTACGGTCAATATTGTTGCTACATCGACTGCCCTACTCACCGCGCCCGGCTTGCAGCCGGCCCGCGAACCCGCTGAAAAACAGGCTAAATCCTTGATAAGACAGCGCAGACAGCATGATGGCCGTCTGCTGTCGATCGTAACAACAAGCTGGCCAAACTGGCCGACATGCGCTACCACACGGTTAAGACGCCGAGCGCGCCGCGCCATGGCGCGACGACAGCGATCAGGCAGCAAATCGGCGGCAAGCGCATCGCAGTGGATTTTTTCACCGATTTTCTCCATTTTTTTCAAATTTACATGTTCAAACCTATGAATTCCAGCATCCTAGTCATCAATTGCGGCAGCTCCTCCCTGAAATTTGCGCTGATCGACAGCGCCAGCCACGACGCCATCATGACCGGCCTGGCGGAAAAGCTGGGTCTGGCCGACGCCTGCATCACTTTCAAGCATAACGGCGAGAAGCAAACCGCCCTGCTGTCCGCGCCGGATCACGCCGCGGCCATGCACGCCATCATCGAGAAGCTGCAGCAAGTGTCGCTGCTGGACAGCGTGAAGGCCATCGGCCACCGCGTGGTTCATGGCGGCGAACACTTCAAGCAATCCGCCCTGCTCGACGAAGCCGCCATCAGCGAAATCGAACGCTGCATCAAGCTGGCGCCGCTGCACAACCCGGCGCACATCCTGGGCATGCGCACCGCGATCAAGGAATTCCCGAGCCTGCCGCAAGTGGCCGTGTTCGACACCTCCTTCCACCAGACCATGCCGGAAAAAGCCTACCTGTACGCCGTGCCGATGAAGCTGTATCGCGAGAACAGCCTGCGCCGCTACGGCATGCACGGCACCAGCTACCGCTTTGTGGCTGAAGAAGCCGCCAAGATGCTGGACAAGCCGCTGGAAGACAGCTGCCTGGTGATCGCCCACCTGGGCAACGGCGCGTCGATCTCCGCCATCCGCAACGGCAAGTGCGCCGACACTTCCATGGGCCTGACCCCGCTGGAAGGCCTGGTGATGGGCACCCGCTCCGGCGACATCGACCCCAGCGTGTTCAGCTACCTGGCCGCCGAACGCGGCATGGACATCCAGGCCATCACCAATCTGCTGAACAAGGAATCCGGTCTGCTGGGCCTGTCCGAACTGTCCAACGACTGCCGCGAACTGGAAGAAGCCGCCGCCAAGGGCCACGAAGGCGCCAAGCGCGCGCTGGAAGTGTTCGCCTACCGTCTGGCCAAGTACGTTGCCTCGATGACCGTCGGCGCCGGCCGTCTGGACGCTCTGGTGTTCACCGGCGGCATCGGCGAGAACTCGTCCTTCCTGCGCGGCGAAGTGATCAAGCAACTGGGCTTCCTGGGCCTGAAACTGGACGATGCCGCCAACGCCGCCTGCACCCGCGGCAACGCCGGCCGCATCACCGCCGCCGACTCCGTGCCGGCTCTGGTGATCAACACCAACGAAGAACTGATGATCGCCATGGATACCGCCAAGCTGGCGGGCCTGGCCAACTAAGCCGGCCGAGGGAAACATCATGCAAACGTTTTTCCTTGCTCCCACCGGCTTCAATGCCGGCCTGACTTCGGTCTCGCTGGGCGCGGTGCGCACGTTGGAACAAGCCGGCCTGCGCGTCGGCTTCCTGAAGCCCATCGCTCAAGGCACCGACGACAACGGCGTGGAACGCTCCACCCATTTCGCCCAGGCCATCTGCCGCCTGAACGCGCCGCAGCCGATCAGCATGGACCGCGTAGAGTATCTGCTGTCGCAAGGCCAGGTCGACCAGCTGATGGAAGAAGTGGTCAGCCTGTACCAGCAAGTGGCGCAGAATGTGGACGTGGTGATCGTGGAGGGCCTGGTGCCCGACCAGAAGCAGGTCTTCTCCACTTTCCTGAACACCAAGATCGCCCGCAACCTGCAGGCGCAAACCCTGCTGGTTTGCTCCGCCAAGGACTTGGGCGTGGCGGAAATCGCCGAACAGCTGGAAATGAGCATCCAGGCCTTTGGCGGCCAGCATGTCGCCGGCTACATCCTCAACCACGTGCTGCCGGACGTCGACTGCGCCAAGCTGGCGCATGACGTGCAGGACGCGCGCAGCCTGAAGAAAGCCGGCCTGCCGCTGCTGGGCGTGATCCCGTACCAGCCGGAGCTGTTGGCGCCGCGCACCCACGACGTGGCCCGCCATCTGAACGCCAGCGTGGTGCACGCCGGCCAGCAAACCAGCCGCCGCGTGCGCAGCATGGTCGTGGCCGCACGCACCGCGCCGAACATCGTCAATCTGCTGAAGCCGGGCGCGCTGATCATCACCCCGGGCGAACGCGAAGACGTGGTCATGGCCACGTCGATGGCCGCGATGAACGGCGTGCCGCTGGCCGGCCTGCTGCTGACCTGCGACTCCGAACCGGACCCGCGCATCCAGCAGCTGTGCCAGCAAGCCTTCACCGGCGGCCTGCCGGTGCTGGCCACCTCGCTCAACTCGATGGAAACCGCCAGCGCGCTGAACGCGATGAGCCGCCAGGTGCCGTCCGATGACCTGGAGCGCATGGAGAAGGTCATCGACTTCATCGCCGAGCATCTGGACGCGTCGCCGCTGAAGCAGAGCGTCGGCGAGCCGCGCGAAGTGCGCCTGCCGCCGCCTGCCTTCCGCTACCAGCTGATGGAAAAGGCGCGCAAGGCCAACAAGCGCATCGTGCTGCCGGAAGGCAACGAGCCGCGCACCATCCAGGCCGCCGCCATCTGCCACGAAAAGGGCATCGCCCGCTGCGTGCTGCTGGGCAACCGCGCCGAGATCCTGCAAGTGGCCGAATCCCAGGGCGTAACGCTGCCTGCCTCGGTGGAAATCCTGGATCCGAACCAGATCCGCGGCCGCTACATCGAGCCCATGGTCGAGCTGCGCAAAGGCAAGGGCCTGAACGCCCCGATGGCCGAGCAGCAACTGGAAGACACCGTGGTGCTGGGCACCATGATGCTGGCGATGAACGAAGTGGACGGCCTGGTTTCCGGCGCGGTGCACACCACCGCCAACACCATCCGTCCGGCGCTGCAGCTGATCAAGACCGCCCCGGGCTCCAGCATCGTGTCGTCGGTATTCTTCATGCTGATGCCGGAACAGGTGTACGTGTACGGCGACTGCGCGGTGAATCCGGATCCGAGCGCCGAGCAGCTGGCCGACATCGCCATCCAGTCGGCGGACTCCGCCACCGCCTTCGGCATCACGCCGCGCGTGGCCATGATCTCCTACTCCACCGGTTCTTCCGGCAGCGGCAGCGACGTGGAAAAAGTCCGCGAAGCCACCCGCATCGCCCGCGAGAAGCGTCCGGACCTGCTGATCGACGGCCCGATGCAGTACGACGCGGCCTCGGTGGAATCCGTCGGCCGCCAGAAGGCCCCGGACAGCCAGGTTGCCGGCCGCGCCACCGTGTTCGTGTTCCCGGACCTGAACACCGGCAACACGACTTACAAGGCGGTGCAGCGCTCCGCCAACGTGGTGTCGGTGGGCCCGATGCTGCAAGGCCTGCGCAAGCCGGTCAACGACCTGTCGCGCGGCGCGTTGGTGGACGACATCGTCTACACCATCGCCCTGACTGCGCTGCAGGCGGAGCAGACTCCGGCTCGCTAAGACCAATGCTGAAACGCATCGAAACGGCTCCCCTGCGGAGCCGTTTTTTTTTTGCAAGTTCCTACTATGAGTCGACAAACCAACAAGCCTTCTTCGCTGCCGTTACACGCTGCATGGCCAAAATCTTCAATCGAGGTTTGAAAATGGAAAACCGCTCAACCCTCCACACAGAATCAGGCGTGCGCCTGCGCCGCGTTTCCAATCGCCCAGGCCGGCACAACTGGCTGTTGCTGCCAGGAGGCCCTGGATTAGGCTCTGAGAGCTTGGCTTCGCTGGCCTCTTGCCTGGACGTTGACGGCGCAGTCTGGCTGGTAGACCTTCCCGGAGACGGCAACAACACCGGCCAGCCTGAAGATTATCGACGCTGGCCAGGCGTCATCAGAGAAGCAGCCTGCGCGCTCCCCCATTGCGTATTTGTGGGCCATTCCACTGGTGGGATGTATTTGCTGTCGACGCCAGAGCTTGAGACCCTGCTGCAAGGCCTGGTGCTGATCAGCTCCGCGCCCGATGCTCGCTGGCAATCGCGCTTCGCCCGCACCAGCGAGCAGTATCCGCTTCCCGAGGTTGGCCAGGCTTTCGAGGCCTACTCGCAAAATCCTAGCGCCGAAACGCTTAAGCGACTGACACTGGCCGCCGCGCCCTGGAACTTCTCTCCGGCGTCGCTCGCCAGCGGGCGCGCCATGCTGGAAACCTTGTCATACAATGTGGCAGCCATGGAATGGTCCGGCCAACATTTCGATGCGGAATATCAAGCCCGCTGGTGGCCGTCCCAGCTGCCGGTGCTGATTCTTTCCGGAAGCGAGGACCGGATCGTCGATCAGTCGCTATGGCAAGACAGCGCCTACCAAGGCGCCAACGTGCGCCACGCGGTAATCGAGGGCGCGGAACACTTCCCGTGGTTTGAAGCGCCGGAACGGGTCGCGGCGGAATTTGCCCTGTTCGCGCAGCGCTTGGCCTAACTCCAGCCACAAAGAAAGAACCCCGCCTTGCATGCAAACGCGGGGCAATCATTTGGCACTCCTGATTCAAGGGCGCCTATGCCAGCATTTCCAGCAGCTGTTTGGCCACGCCGCCCTCTGCATGATGGCCGATCACCGGAACATCCGGCAGACGGCGTTTCAGTTCCGGATGCGCATTGGCCATCACATGCGGCAAGCCCGCCAATTGCAGCATCTCGGCATCGTTGAGGTTGTCGCCGAACGCTGCGCAGCCGGCGGCGTCCACGCCCAGGTGCGCCAACAAGCGCGCCAGCGCGCTGCCCTTGTGCACGCCGGGAGCCATCACTTCCAGGTAGCACACCTGCGAATAGGTCATGGACACCGCATCGCCCAATTCGCGCGCGATGTCGGCTTCGATTTCGGCCAGCAATTCCGGCGCGCCGCAATAGATCACTTTGGACACATCGTCGGCCGCGAAGCTGGCTAGATCGGCGATCTCGCCCACCTGGCCGGTGTAATGGCTGTACTCGCGGCGGCTGTGATAGGCCATGATGCAATCGTCGCGGTACACGCCCAGCTCGGCTTCGCGCACCAGCGCGGGCTGCAACAGCCGGCCCAGCAGCGCCTGCGACAGATTGGCCTGAAACAGCAGGCTGCCATCGGCCAGATGGATGCGCGCGCCGTTGGCGCTGATCACCGGCACCGCCGGCAGATCCTGCGGCCACAAGCGCTGCACCTGAAGCGCATGACGCCCGGTGGCGATGGCCAGCGGAATGCCGCGCGCCACCACCTGCCGCAATACCGCATGGGTTTCCGGAGCCACGCGAGAATCGGCGTCCAACAACGTTCCGTCCAGATCGCTAACGATGAATTGCATGTTAAGCCTCCTTGCTTGTTGCTGCCCATTTTGCACGAACATGCATAATCGTGCAAAGTATGATGCGCAATCAGGCATATATTCCTGCCTGTTTTGACCAAACATGCAGAATCATGCAACACTGCGCATAAAATCCGCACGGAAAAACCCATCATGTCCAAAGAACGCGCCGCCAGCGCCAGCCTCCCCGCAGATCGCCACCTTTATATCCGCCAGCAATTGCAGCTGCATGGCCGGGTGCTGGCCGGCGAGCTGGCGGAAACGCTTGGCGTATCAGAGGACTCCATCCGCCGCGATCTGCGCGAACTGGCAGCCGCGGGCGTTTGCCAGCGCGTCTACGGCGGCGCCATCGCCTTGACGCCGAACCAGGCCAGTTTCCGCGCCCGCAAGCAGGAGCACCAGGCGCGCAAGGCCAGGCTGGCCGCCACCGCGGTCCAGCAACTGCAACCCGGGCAGTTTGTGTTTCTGGACGGCGGCACCACCAATCTGGAAATCGCCCGCGCGCTGCCTGAGCATCTGCCATTGACCGTGGCAACCAACTCAATCCCCATCGCCGCCGAATTATTCGGCAAGAAACAGCTGGAGCTACTGCTGATCGGCGGCAGCGTCAATCACCAAAGCGGCGACGCGCTAGGCACCATCGCTACGCTCATGCTGCAGGCCATGCGGCCGGATATCTGTTTTCTCGGTACCTGTTCCGTCGACTCTGAGCTGGGCATCGGCACGCTGCAGGCGGACGAAGCCGCGTTCAAACGCCAGCTGGTGGAGCAATGCGGCCAGATCATTCTGGCGGTGACCAATGAAAAGCTCGATACCGCCTCGCCTTTTCAGGTTGCCCCGCTGGGCGACATCGGCCTGCTGATCATCGAACCGGATGCCGATCCGTCGCGCCTGGCCCACCTGCAGGCCAGCGGCGTGCCCTTGCGCACGGCGTACTGAGCGCGGTTTAAATCCAGCAGCATATTGCAGTTGATCAAACATTTGTTTTAAAGTCCCCCTCCAAGCGCCCAAACGATAAATCCTTGAAAATCAGAGCGCTTCCATCTGGAACATCCTTGGAGGGGAAACCAATGTCGATACAAGCCATCACCGAATGGTTCATGCCCGACAGCATCCGCCAGTCGCCGGAGCAGGCGATACGCGCCCGCACCGTGGTCGGCGTCGGCCTGCTGGCCGGCCTGATGGCGCCGCTGTTCGCCGTCGAATACCTGATGCTGGGCCATTACCCGATGGCCGAAGGCATCGCGCTGGGCGGCCTGGGCCTGTTGTTTGGCCCGCTGCTGCTGCGGATCAGCGGCGCCGTGCGCTTCACCGCGGAATTCATCACCAGCTGCATGTACGCCATGGTGTGCTGGATGGTGTATGTCAACGGCGGCATCCTGTCCACCAGCCTGATGTGGTTCGCCGCCATCCCCTTTACCGCCGTATTCATCGGCACCCGCCGCTCCGGCATGTTCTGGCTGGCGATGTCGCTGCTCGCCGTCGGCATCATCATGTGGCTGTCCGGCATCGACGCCATCCCCAAGAGCCCGCTGCCGCATGAGGAGCTGCCCAAGCTGCAGGCCAAGTCGCTGGCGGGCTTGTCGCTGGTGGTATTGGTGCTGGCGCTGGCCTTCGACAAGGCCAAGAGCAAGAGCTTCGAGAAACTGGAAAGCGCCCGTCAGGATGCCGAACGCGCCAGCCAGACGCTGGCTTTGATGATGGAACAGATCAGCCACTCCATCCGCGACGCCTCCGGCGCCAGCCGCCAGATTGCCGCCAGCACCGGCAGCATGGCCAAAACCATGGCAGACCAGCGCGGCCGCTCCGAAGACATGGTGGTGATCGCGCAGCAAATGGCCGTGGTGACCAGCCAGAACGCCGAGCAATCCACCATGGCGACCCAACTGGCGCAAACGGCCGGCGACGCGGCGCTGCAGGGCGGCTCCGCGATGGACCAGGCGGTTTCGCAACTGGGCCGCGCCGGCGAAGTGATCAGCCATGCGGCCGGCAAGCTGGAAGAGCTGGGCCAGCGCAGCGCCGAGGTCAGCGGCATCGTGCAGTTGATCCGCGACATCGCGGACCAAACCAATCTGCTGGCGCTGAACGCGGCCATCGAGGCCGCCCGCGCCGGCGAAATGGGCCGCGGCTTCGCCGTGGTGGCCGACGAAGTGCGCAAGCTGGCCGAGCGCACCCAGAACGCCACCCAGGACATCGAGAGCAAAATCCAACTGATTGTCGACGGCACCAACCAGGCCATCGTGGCGATGCGCGACGGCAACCAGCAGATGCGCGCGGGCAGCGACCACGCGCAGAACGCGCATCAAAAACTGTCAGGCATCATTCGCGAAACCGCCGAGCTGGCCAATCTGCTAGGCCAGGTATCGCAGGCCGAAGCCAATCAGAACCAGGGCTTCGCCCAGTTTGCCGGCGACATCGTCGCCGTAGGCGAAGCCACCCGCAGCCTGTCCGGCGAAACCGAAAACATCGCCGAGGCCATCCGCCGGCTGGATGAACAAATGGAAAAGCTGCACCAGGCGGTGAGCCAGCCGGCACATGCGCCGGCACCGACTAGACGCGAGCCGAGCTGGGCCTGAGCAGAGAGGGAGCTGGGCTCAGATATAGCCCAGCTCCAAGGCGCGCAGCACCGCGCGCACCCGATCGCGCACGCCCAGCTTGGACAGAATGCTGGAGACGTGATTCTTGATCGTGCCCTCGCTCGGCCCCAGCGCTTCCGCGATCTCGCGGTTGTTGAAGCCCCCGGCCATCAGCGCCAGCACCTCCACCTCGCGGCCGGTCAGCCTTTCCGGCAAATCCAGGGAGGGAAAGCTGGCCCCGCCTCCGCGCACGCCGTCCAGCACGCGTTCGGTCAGACCCGGGCGGAACAAGGTTTCCCCCGCCGCCACGCTGCGGATCGCCTGCGCCAGCCGCTCCAGCGAAATATCCTTCAACAGAAATCCGCGCGCGCCCAAGCGCATGCCGGCCAGCAGCGCCTCGTCGTCATCGAACGTGGTCAGCAGCAAGGTCGGCGGCATGCCGCCGCGAGTCTGCAAGGCCTGCAATAGCGCTATCCCGGACATGCCCGGCATGCGCACGTCCAGCAACAGCACATCGGGCCTCTCCCCCTGCAACAGCGCCAGCGCCTCGGCCCCGTCCGCGGCCTCAAGCGCCACGCGGATGTCGCCGGTCAACTCCAGCAAGCCGCGAATGCCGCTGCGCACCAGCATCTG
>NZ_PPTF01000068.1:132163-281942 GCF_002902845.1 Chromobacterium sinusclupearum | reverse complement strand
GAGCGGTCGCGCCGGGATGCGTTTTGCGGCGAATCGAGGCGTTTCGCGCGCCGCATAGTCATTCTCTGCCAGCGCGGAACAACGAAAATTCGGCGCGAAAGGCGCGAGGGCTTGGCCTGCGCGCCAGTCGGAATCTGCCGGTCAATCACGCCCATGCCTTGCTCCAAGCGCGAGTAGCCAGTCTTGCGCCAGGACGCACATGCGGCTTTTTTTGCATCCTGCATTTGCTATTGCGGGGACAAATATGTTACTAAAGTAACGTGATTTTCGATTCCGAATAGTTATGAGCCGCTCTCCACGTCACGACAAGATTCTGCAACTGGTCCGCGAAAACGGCTTCATGCCGATCGAAGAGCTGGCCCGTCTGCTCGATGTCACGCCGCAAACGATACGCCGCGACATCAACCAGCTGTGCGAAGCCAATCTGCTGCGCCGCTATCACGGCGGCGCCGCGCTGGGCAACAGCGTGGAGAACGAGGACTACTTTGCTCGCAAAGGAAAGTTCCAGAGCGAAAAAGCCCATATCGCGGACATGATCGCCCGCAGCATTCCGGACCACGCCTCGCTGTTCATGAGCATAGGCACCACCATTGAAGCGGTGGCGCAGGCGCTGACGGCCACGCACAAAGGGCTGCGCGTCATCACCAACAACATCCACGTCGCCTCCATCATGTCCACCAACCCGGACTTCACCGCGATGATCACTTCCGGCACGGTGCGCGCGTCCGACGGCGGCATTACCGGCGTGGCGACGCTGGACTTCATCAACCAGTTCAAGGTGGACTACGCCATCATCGGCGTCTCCGGCATCGAGCCGGACGGCTCGCTGCTGGACTTCGACTACCGCGAGGTGCGCGTGGCGCAGGCGATGATGAACAACGCCCGCCACCGCTACCTGGCCGCCGACCACAGCAAGTTCGGCCGCAACGCACTGGTGCGCATGGGCCACATCAGCGAATTCCACACCGTGTTCACCGATGCCGCGCCGCCGGAGCCGGTCACCAAGCTGCTGGAAGAGCACAACGTCAGGCTGGTGCTGTCCGAAGCCTGATCACACGCTGCACACGTCCCCGCGAGACCCGGCATTGCGACCGGGTCTCCTCGTTTTGACTGTCGGTCGGCTCATTCCGCGAACACATGCGCGGCCATATAGTCGATGAACACGCGCAGCCGCGGCGGCATCGCCGGCGTGGCCGGCCATAACAGATACATATTGCCGCTGCGCGCCACCCTGGGCGTGTCCAGCGCCACCAAGGCGCCGCAAGCCAGCTCACCCTTCACGGTAAAATCAGGCAGGCAGGCGATGCCCAAGTCCCGTACCGCCAGCTCGATCAGCGCCTCGCCGGTATTGCAGCTGGCGCTGATCGGCAGCCGCGCTTCCGCCTCATCATCCGGCGCCAACGGCCACGGCAGCAGCTTGCCGCTGCTGGGAAAGCGGTAATGCAGGCAGCGGTGCCGCGCCAGATCGCGCGCCGACTGCGGCGCGCCGGATGCCGCCAGATAACCCGGCGAGGCGACCAGCAGCATGCGGTAGCCGCCCAAGCGCCGTCCGGCCAGCCGAGAATCGCCCGGTTCGCCGCCGCGCACCACCACGTCGAAACCTTCTCCTATCACGTCCACCAGCCGATCGTTGTAATCCAAATCCAGCGCCACTTGCGGGTAGACGCGCATGAAGCCGGCCAGATGCGGCGTCAGCAAGCCGCTTTCATGCGGCAGGCCCACTTTCAGCCGGCCTCTGGGCGCAGCCAGGCCTTGCTGCAGCTCGCGCTCGGCGGCGTCCACCTCGTCCAGAATACGCTGACAGCGCGCCAGATACTGCTGCCCCTCGGCCGTCAGCGCCAGCCGGCGGGTGCTGCGGTGAACCAGCCGCACGCCCAATCTTTGCTCCAGCCGCTGCAAGCCCTTACCCACCGCCGACGCCGACAGGCCCAACTGCCGTCCCGCCGCCACCAGGCTGCCCTGGCGAGCCACCTGCGCGAACAGCTCGATTCCGCTCATTTTTTCCATGGTGATACCCATTACAGAATGAAATTCCGTTTTGAACGGAATGCTAACCCATTTATTCGTCATGCAAGGGCTTTTAGCATCGGTCCACCTTCTTGTTTCGGACCTGGATCATGCATATCGAAGCGACACACTCTTTAGACACTGCCACCCTGGATCGCTTGCTGGACGCCGCGCTGAGCGAAGGACGGCTGATCGGCGCCGAGGCCTGGCTCGCCGTCAACGGCCAGTCCGTCTACCACCGCGCCGCCGGCTGGGCCGACCGCGAGGCTGGCGTCGCCATGCGCCCAAACGGCTTGTTCCGCCTGGCCTCGCTCAGCAAGCTGTACACCAGCTGCGCGGCGATCCGGCTGGCCGCGCGCGGCGTGTTGCGGCTGGACGCCGCCGTCAGCGACTACCTGCCGTATTTCGCGCCGCGCCTAGCCGATGGCAGCCAACCCGTCATCACCCTGCGTCAGTTGCTGACCCACACCGCGGGGCTGGGCTACGGCTTTCTGGAGCCGGCCGGCGGCGGCGCCTATCATGCCGCCGGCGTGTCCGACGGGCTTGACCATGCCGCCATCAGCCTGGAGGAGAATCTGCGCCGGCTCGCGGCACAGACGTTGTGGCAAGCGCCGGGCCAAGGCTGGATCTATTCACTGGCAACGGACGTCATCGGCGGGGTGCTGGAAGCCGCCACCAGCTTGCCGCTGCCTGAGGTGATGC
This sequence comes from Chromobacterium sinusclupearum, assembly GCF_002902845.1. GTDB lineage: Bacteria > Pseudomonadota > Gammaproteobacteria > Burkholderiales > Chromobacteriaceae > Chromobacterium > Chromobacterium sinusclupearum. The sequence continues at coordinate 279,233 of NZ_PPTF01000068.1, read as the reverse complement.
GACGCGAGGTGACGGCTCCGTTGGGTTTGGCCGATACCGCCTTCCACGCCGTCGATCCGGCCCGGCTGGGCGCGGCTTATGCCGAAACCGAGGGCGGGCCGCAACGCATGGAGCAGGCGCATCGGCTGATCCTGCAGCCGGAATGCGCCGGCATCGCTTACGCTCCTGCGCGAGCGCTGGACCAACAAGCCTTTCCGTCCGGCGGCGCCGGCATGGTGGGCACGGCAGCGGATTTCCTCGCTCTGCTGGAGGCGCTGCGCGTCGGACGCGAAGACTGGCTGCCGCGCGAGTGGCGCGATGAAATGATGCGCGACCAGATAATCGGCATCGAGATGGAAGGCTGGCCCGGCTGGGGCCACGGCCTGGCCGGCGCCGTGCTGCGCGATCCGGCAACCGCGGGCCTGCCGGCAAGCCGCGGCAGCTGGCGCTGGCTGGGCGCTTACGGCCATAGCTGGCTGGTGGACCCGGCGCGCGGCGTCAGTTTCGTCGTCTGCACCAACACAGCCCTGGAAGGCTCGGTGGGCGCGTTCAGCGGCGAATGGCTGCAAGCCGTCTATGCCGCGCTGGATGTGGAAAGGAGAGCCGCCTGATGCCCGTCGCCATCTATCTGCTCAGCCTGTGCATCTTCGCCATGGCCACCTCGGAATTCATGGTGGCCGGCATGATGCCGTCGCTGGCTGCGGCCTTCCAGGTTTCGCTGCCCGAGGTGGGCAATCTGGTGTCCGCCTACGCAGCCAGCGTGGTGGTGGGCGGCCCAGTATTGACGCTGTGGCTGCGTTCGGTCCGGCGCAAACCGGCCTTGCTGAGCCTGCTGGCGCTATTCCTGCTGGGCCAGCTGCTGGGCGCGAGCGCAGACGGCTATCCACTGATGCTGGCCTCGCGGATCGTCTGCGGCGTGGCGCAGTCCGCCTTCTTCGGCGTGGCCTTGGCCCTGGCCGGCGAGCTGGTGGGTCCGGGCCGTATCGCCCGCGCCGCCGGCCTGGTGCTGAACGGCCTGATGCTGGCCTCGGTGGCAGGCTTGCCCATGGCCGCGCTGCTGGACCAGCGCTGGGGCTGGCGCGTGTCTTTCTGGCTGGTAGCGGGTCTGGTAGGTTTGGCCATGCTGGGCATCGCGGCCTTGACGCCCGCCGGCTCCGCGCCGGCGCGCCAGGAGGCGGGTGAGGAAATGCGCGCGCTGGCCAGACCGGCCTTGTGGGCGGCTTATGCGTCCAGCGGCCTGATCATAGGCTCAGTGTTCGCCGTCTTCACCTATCTCGCCCCTATCTTCCTGCAGGTCAGCGGTTTTTCCGCCGCCATGGTGCCCATATTGTTTGGCGCATACGGCGCAGCCACGGTGCTGGGCAATCTGCTTACCAGCCGGCTGGCTGACCGCCACACCCGCCGCGTGCTGCAGGGCGGCATCCTGACGCTGCTAGTGGCGATGACTGCCTTGGCGCTGGGCGCGCAATGGCAGGCGCTGACGGTGACGGCATTGTTCCTGCTGGGCCTGGCTGGCCTGCCGATGAACCCGGCCATGGTGGCGCGGGTAGTGCGGGCGGGGGGAAGCGGGGCGATGGTGAACAGCCTGCACATGGCGGTGATCAATCTGGGCCTGATGTTCGGCGCCTGGGCCGGCGGCCTTTGCCTGGACGCAGGCTGGGACTTGCGCGCGCCCGTGTGGCTGGGCGCGGCGCTGGCCTTGCTGGCTTGGCTCAGTTTGAGCCTGGATAGACGCGGCGACAGCTGGCAAGCCAAGGCCCGACCGGCGGACGTGTCGGTTTGATTGGAATTGGTTAATGGGTACGCCGTGAGCGGCGGATCACCCCGTGAACGGGGCATCCGCCCTACGCGAAACCATCAACCGTAGGGCGGAATCCCGGCAAAGCCGGGAGTTCCGCCAAGCCACGCCCATCTTGACAATATCCGGGGCACGAGGTGGTTAGCCGCGGCTACAGCTGGCAGGCCACCGCCAGCTCGCCCGGCCTGCCAAGATAATAGCCCTGGTACAGTTCGACGCCGAGCGCGCGCATCGCTTCCAGCTGCTCGGCGGTTTCCACGCCTTCCACCAGCATGCGGCTGCCGATCTGCCAACCCGACTCCAGCAGCGCCGGCAGCTTTTTGGTTTCGCCCGCCATGTACTCCTGCAGCAGGCTGGGATGGAGCTTGATGATGTCAGGCGATAACTCGGTCACCTTGCTGTGCGGGGCCTCCGCCGCGCCGAAGTCATCGACCGCCGTGCCGAAACCCATTTCCGCGGCATGGCGCAAGCCGTCCAGCAGCGCTTGGCCGTGGTGCTCCACCTCGCGCGCCGGCACTTCGAAAATCACCCCGCCGCAATCCAGCTCCACGCTTTGCAGCAGATTTTTCAGCAGGGGCAGGTGGGTGAGGCCGCGGTGGTCTTCCTGCACGGTGGCGGTCAGCAGGTTCAAGGTCAGGCAGGTTTCCTGCCGGCTCTGGGCAAAATTGCGCACATGGATCAACCGGGCCAGGGTGTCGGCCAGTTGCGCCCGCTCCGGGGACAGGCTGGCCAGGAAACGGTCCGGCGCCTGCCATTCGCCGCCTTCGTCCACCACCCGCAGCAGCGCCTCATAGCCGAACAGGCTGCCGCCCTTGTAGAAAATCGGCTGAAACACGCTGAGAAATCGACAGCCATCCAGGCTGGCGCAATAGCGGCCCGAGGCATCGCGGAACAGCGTGCCGCTTTGGGCGGAAAAAGAGGGTTCCATGCCGTACCCTCCATTTGGACACGATGCTTCAGCATAGCAATGCCGAAAATACTTATCAGTGCTATTCGGCGATGTGCAATTGAGTGCCGCCTTCCTGCATCAGGCGGGCGATGCCCGGCGGCACCGGCTTGTCGGTGAACAGCGCGGCGATCTGGGAGAGCCGCCCCAGCTCCACCAGCGCCGGGCGGTCGAACTTGCTGTGGTCGGCCGCCAGGAACACCTGGCGCGACTGCTGGATGATGGCTTCGGTGGTGCGCACTTCGCGGTAGTCGTAATCGCGCAGCGTGCCGTCGGCTTCGATGCTGGACACGCCGATGATGCCGTAGTCGACGCGGAACTGGCGGATCATCTGCACAGTCGCCTCGCCGGTCAGGCCGCGGTCGCGCTTCCTCAGCGAGCCGCCCAGCACGATGACCTCGCAGTCCGGGTAGTCGCACATCTGCTCCGCCACGTGCAGATTGTTGGTGATGACCCTCAGCCCGCGATGGCGGTGCAGCGCCTTGGCCACTTCCTCCGTCGTGGTGCCCAGATTGATGAACAGCGAGGCGTTGTCCGGGATGTGCCGCGCCAGACAACGCGCGATGCGGCGCTTTTCCTCTATGCACAGTACCTGCCGCGCCTGGTAGGCCACATTCTCCACGCTGGACAATACGCTGGCGCCGCCGTGGTAGCGCTGCAGCTGCTGATGCTCGGCCAGCAGGGTGATGTCGCGGCGTATGGTCTGCCGGGTGACTTCAAAATGTTCGGCCAGCTTCTCCACGCTGACATAGCTCTCGCGCCTGACCATGTCCAGCAGCTCTTGTTGTCGTTGATTCAGGATCAGCATGCTTGTGGTTTCTCCCCTTTGCCGGCGATTGTAAGCGATTTGCTCTAATCCAGCAGCGCGGCCACGGCATCGGCGATGGCCAGGCAGCTGGTGAGGCCCGGCGACTCGATGCCGAACAGATTGACCAGGCCCTTCACGCCGTGGGCCGCAGGCCCCTGAATGACAAAGTCCGCGTCCGGCTGTCCCAGCCCGGCGATCTTGGCGCGGATGCCGGCGTAGCCTGGCGACAGCGCGCCGTCCGGCAGTTGCGGCCACCAGGCGCGCACCGCGCAGTAGAAGGCGGCGGCGCGCGCCGGGTCTACCCGGTAGTCCACCTGGTCCACCCACTCCACGTCCGGGCCGAAACGCGCCTGGCCGGAGAGGTCCAAGGTCAAATGGCTGCCCAGGCCGCCCGCTTCCGGCAGCGGGTAGATCAGCCGCGAAAACGGCGCGCGGCCCTGCAGCGAGAAATACACGCCGCGCGCGTAATGGGCCAGCGGAATCGCAGCGGCGGGCAGGCCGGCGAGGGAGAGCGCGACACTGGGCGCGAACAGCCCGGCGGCATTGACCACGCGTTCGGCCAACAGCTCCATGCCGGCCACGCGCAGCACGATGCCGCCCCTTGTCGCCTCGCCGCCGGTGACCGGCGACTCCAGCGCCAGCTGCGCGCCGGCAGCTTCGGCATCGCCCAGCAGCGACAGCATCAGGGCGTGGCTGTCTATGATGCCGGTGGACGGCGACAGCAGGGCGGCGGCGCAATCCAGCGCCGGCTCCAGCGCGCGGGCCTCTCTGGCGGACAGCCGCTGGATATCGGCGACGCCATTGGCGCGCGCCTGTTGTTCCAGCGCAGCCAGCTTGGCCAGCTGCCCGTCGCGGCTGGCGACGATCAGCTTGCCCAGCCGCGCATGCGGAATGGCGCGTTCGGCGCAGTAGCGGTACAACGCGTCGCGTCCGGCCACGCACAGCCTGGCCTTCAGGCTGCCGGCCGGATAATACAGGCCGGCGTGGATCACCTCGCTGTTGCGGCTGGAGGCGTGCTGGCCGATGGCCCGCTCCGCCTCGACGATCACCACCTCGCGCCCGGCCTCGGCCAGCGCGCGCGCCGCCGCCAGCCCGATCACGCCGGCGCCGATGACCACGCTATCGATTCTGTCCATCGTGCTGCCTCAGTCGATAACGCGCCGCAAGGCGACGCGATTGCGGAAACCGGCCGCCGCCTCGGCGCGCAACCGCGCCGCGAGTTGGCTGTCGGCGTCGGGCGCGAAATCCTGAAAGCCATGGCGGCGATAGAATGGCGCATTCCACGGCAAATGGGCGAAGGTAGTCAGCGTCAGGGCGGCGTGGCCGCGCATCGCGGCCTCGACGACGAGCCGCCGCAGCAGCGCCGCGCCCAATCCGCGCCGCGCGTGGTCCGGGTCCACGTCCATCTCGGCCAGATGCAGATGGCCGTCGACGATCTCCGCCAGGGCGAAGCCGGCCACGCGTCCTTCGTCCTCCGCCACCCACAACAGACCGTCAAGCTGGGCGCCGGCCAGCGCTTCGGCCGGCAGCACCGCGCCGCGCAAAGCCGGCGGCAGATCGGATTCCGGAAACAGCGCGGCGGCGCGGCGCTCGATGTCGGCCAGCAAGGGCAGGTCGGCCAAACGGGCCGGCCGGATGGCGATGCGGGTGTCTAGCATGTCGTCCTCAGTTGCTCGGCGGCCAGCTCTCCCAGCCGGACGATGGCTTGCCGCTGCGCCTCGTCCCAAGGCTGGCCGAAGTTCAGGCGCAGGCAATGGCGGAAACGCGGTTCCGCCGAGAACAGCATGCCCGGCGCGAAGCTGATCGACTCGCGCAGCGCCGCCTCCAGCAACCGGCCGCTGTCCAATCCTTCCGGTCCTTCCACCCACAGCAACAGCCCGCCCTGCGGCCGCCTGAGCGTGGTGCCGCGCGGGAAGGCCGCCAGCACCGCGTCGGCGACCTGCTCCATCTGCCGCGCCAGCTGTCGGCGCAGCCGCTGGCTGATGCGGGCATAGTCGCCGCTGGCCAAGAGATCGGTCAGCGTGCCCAGCAGCAAGGCCGGGCTGACCAGGCTGCTGCTGGCGCGCAGCCGCTCCAAGGCCGCGTGGTGGCGGCCGCCGGACAGCCAACCCAGGCGGAACGACGGCGCCAGGCTCTTGGTGAACGAGGCGCAGTAGATCACGTCGCCGTCGCGGTCCCAGGCTTTCAGCGGCGTCGGCCGCGCCTCGCCGAAATACAGCTCGCCGAACACGTCGTCCTCGATGAGGGTGACGCCATGGCGGCGCGCCAGCGCCAGCAGCCGTTTCTTGTGGTCATCCGGCATGCGCGCGCCGGTGGGGTTCTGGTAATTGGTCACCGTCACCAGGCAACGCACCGGCGGGCCGTATTGCAGCGCAAATTCCAAGGCCTCCAGCGATAGGCCGGCGTCCGGCGTGCAGGGAATCTCCAACGCCTTCAGCCCCAGCGCCGCCAGCGTTTGCAGCAGGCCGAAATAGACCGGCGTTTCCACCGCCACCGTGTCGCCGGGACGGGTCAAATGCCGCAAGGCCAGGCTGATGCCCTCGGTGATGCCGTTGCAGAACAGGATCTCGTCCGCCTTCACCTCCATCTGCCAGCCGGCCGCCATCTGCTGGAGCAAGCCGCACAGCCGCTCGTGCTGGGCTGCCGGCAGATAGGCGCCGATCAGCTCCGGCCGCTGCAGCAAGGCGGTCTGCAGCCGCCGCGCCAGCTCGGCCGACGGGTACAGACTGTGGTGGGCCTCGGCCATGTGCAGCTGCACCGCCACGTCCGAGGCCGACAGCGCCACCAGCTGCGACATGCGGCTGTCCACTTCCACCAGCGTGGCGGGCGAGGGCAGCGCGCGGTGGAGGGCTGCTGCTGCCGACGCAGCCGGCAGGGCGGCGAAGAAACCGGCGCGCGGCCGCGCCACCACCCGCTGCTTCTGTTCCAGCCAGCGGTAAGCGGCCAGCGCGGTCAGGCTGTTGACGCCGTGGCTGGCCGCCAGCTGTCGCACCGACGGCAAGCGGCTGCCGGGCGGAAATTCGCCGGCGTCCATTCTGGCCGCCAATTGGCGGGCTATGTCTTGGTAGATCGCTTCCATCCAACTGTTATATCAAACAGATTGCGCCGCATACAAACTGTTTACCCGGCTTGTGGGAGGAAGCAGACGGCCGGCATGGCACGCTGCCGCTATTCGTCTTGATTCAAGAAAGCCCGCTTATGAAGTTTTGGCACACCCTGCGGCGCGACGCCGCGCCGTCCTCGGCCCTGGCCGCCGCGCTGGCCTTGCTGGTCGGTTATTCTGGCCCGTTTCTGATCATCGTCCATGCCGCGCAATCGGCCGGCCTCAGCGCGGGCCAGCTCGGCTCCTGGGTGTGGGCGGTGTCCATCGGCTCCGGCGTGGCCGGCCTGTGGCTGAGCTGGCGCTGGAAGGCCCCGGTGATCACCGCCTGGAGCACGCCCGGCGCGGCGCTGCTGCTGACAGCCTTGCCCGGGGTGCCTTACCCGGAGGCTATCGGCGCCTTCCTGGCCGCGGCGGCCATCGTGACGCTGGTGGGCATCAGCGGCCTGTTCGACCGGTTGATGGGGCTGTTTCCGCCGGCGCTGGCGGCGGCGCTGCTGGCCGGCATCCTGTTCCATTTTGTCGGCGAGGTGGTGACCGAGGCCGCGCAGCAGCTGGCGTTGGTGCTGCCGATGGCGGCGCTGTTTTTTGCCGGCCGCCGCTGGTTTCCGCGCTGGGCGCTGCTGGCGGCCATCGCGCTGGGCGTGGCGCTGTGCGCGGGCCAAGGACAGCTCCACGCGCCGCCGGCCGGCGCGCTCTCCGGCATCGCCGGCCCGGCCTTCACCATGCCGGCCTGGTCGTGGTCCGCTTTCATCAATCTGGCCTTGCCGCTGGCCCTGCTGGCCTTGACCAGCCAGTTTCTGCCCGGCATGGCGGTGCTGCGCACCTTTGGCTATAGCGTTCCCGCTCGCTCCCCAGTCACCGCGCTGGGCATCGCGTCGATATTGACCGCGCCGTTCGGCGGCCACGGCGTGACGCTGGCCGCCATCATCGCCGCCATCTGCACCGGCCCGGAAGCGCATGCGGACCGCAGCCGCCGCTACGTGGCCGGACTGTTCTGCGGCCTGTTCTACATCGTCCTGGGCCTGGCCGGCGGCGCGCTGGCCGCCCTGGTGCTGTTGCTGCCCAAGGCGCTGGTGGTGACCGCCGCCGGGCTGGCGCTGTTCGGCACCCTGGCTTCGTCCTTGGGCGCGGCGCTGGCCGATGGCGAACACCGCGAAGCGGCGCTGCTGACCTTCGTGGTGGCGGCCTCCGGCATCAGCATCGCCGGCCTGGGCGCGCCCTTGTGGGCCATGCTGGCCGGCGGCCTGCTGCGCCGGCTGCTGCAACCCGCCAAGCCTGCGCCTTCCAAGGCGGAAGCCGCGGCCGCCCCTTGAGCCGGCGGCTGGCCGGCCGGGCCGGCGCGTGATAAGTTAGACGGCTAAATCTATCCGCAGCGGCATGCTTAGCCGCCCTGCGGCAAAAGGAGAAAAGCATGTTCGCCCCTTCCGTCTTCGCCGCGCGCCGCGCCCGCCTGCAACAGGCTGGCCTGTCCGGCCTGCTGCTGTTCGTCGGCAATGTCGACTCGCCGATGAACTACCACGACAACACTCTGCCTTTTGTGCAGGATTCCAGCTTCCGCTACTTCTTCGGCCTGAACGAGCCGGGCCTGGCCGGCGTGATCGACGCCGACAGCGGCGAAGCCACCCTGTTCGGCAATGATCCGGATGTGTCCGACATCGTCTGGACCGGCCCGCTGCCCAGCTTGTCTGAACGCGCCGCCAAGGCCGCCGTGGGCCGCAGCCGCCCGTACGCCGAGCTGGCGCGACTGCTGGCCGAGGCCCGCGCTGCCGGCCGCCCCGTGCGCTACCTGGCGCCGTACCGCGGCGAGACGCTGATCGAAATGGGTCGTCTGCTGGACGTGCATCCGGCCGAGGTGAAGGCCGGCTTCTGTCCGGCGCTGACCCGCGCCGTGGTGGCGCTGCGCGAAATCAAGGGCGAGGAAGAGATCGCCGAGATGGAAAACGCGCTGGGCGTCACCCACGCCATGCATATCGCGGCCATGCAAAACGCCAAGCCGGGCGTGCTGGAATACCAAGTGGTGGGCATCATGGAAGGCATCATGCGCCGCCATGACTGGCACCTGGCCTACCCGTCCATCTTCTCCAAGCGCGGCGAAGTGCTGCACAACCATGGCCACGGCAACGTGCTGCAGCAAGGCGACCTGGTGCTGAACGACACCGGCTGCGCCAGCGGCGGCGGCTACGCCAGCGACATCACCCGCACCTTCCCGGTGGGCGGCAAGTTCTCCACCCGCCAGCGCGAGCTGTACGACATCGTGCTGGAGATGCAGGAGGCCGCCATCGCCGCCATCAAACCCGGCGTCAAATACCAGGACATCCACAAGCTGTCCGCCGCCGTAATGGTGGAGCGCATGGCCGAGCTGGGCTTCTTCCGCGGCGACGCCGACGCCATCGTCGAATCCGGCGCTTATGCCATCGCCTTCCCGCACGGCCTGGGCCACCAGATCGGCATGGACGTGCATGATATGGAAGCATTGGGCGAAGACCTGGTCGGTTACGGCGACGGCGCCGAGCGCAGCCCGCTGTTCGGCCTGGGTTATCTGCGGCTGGGCAAGCCGCTGAAAGCTGGCATGGTGGTGACGGTGGAGCCGGGCGTCTACTTCATTCCGGCGCTGATCGAAGCCTGGGAGAAGGAAGAACGCCACAGCGCCTTCATCAACTACGCCAAGTTCCGCGAATACGCCGACTTCGGCGGCATCCGCATCGAAGACAACGTGCTGGTGACGGCAGACGGCAGCCGCGTGCTGGGCGAGCCGATTCCGAAGACGGTGGAAGAGATCGAAGCGGTGATGGCGGTATAAGCGCCTGCCATAGCCACCCCGCAACCCGCGTCGCCAGACGCGGGTTTTTTGTTGGCCCGGCGCCGACTTATCCACAACTCCAGCCCAATAGCCGATTGATCCACAGCCCGCGCGCCTGACCGGAATCAACTATCCTGCGCAGTGACGACATCGCGGGTGTACACCGCCATCCATACGGGATATCTTGAAGACAGTACCGTTTCAAACGGAAACCCCTCCCCATGCGCTATCTGGACTGGCTGCCGCCCGAGGCGACGCAAATCACCCTGGTGCTGTTCCTGGCCTTCCTGATTGGCTTGGAGCGGGAAGAGCGCAAGGCCGGCGGCGATAAATACGCCTTCGGCGGCGTGCGCACCTATCCGCTGATCGGGCTGATCGGCTATGTCATCGCCACGCTGGCGCACGGCGAATGGATGCCAGTGGCGCTGGGCTTCGCGGTGGTGGCGGCTTTCCTGCTGATGTCGTACTGGCACAAGCTCAGCGGCTCCGGCTATTCCAGCGTCACCACCGAGATGACCGGCCTGGCCACCTATCTGATCGGCGTGCTGGTCTGCCGCGAGCTGTACTGGCTGGCCGCCACGCTGACCGTGGCCAGCCTGCTGCTGCTGGAATTCAAGACGCGGCTGGAAACCCTGGCCCAACGCATCGACCCGACGGACATCCTCATCTTCACCCAGTTTCTGCTGCTGGCCGCGGTGATTCTGCCGCTGCTGCCCAACCAGGCCATGAGCCGCTTCCAGATCAATCCGTTCAACACCTGGCTGGTGGTGGTGGCGGTCAGCGCCATTTCTTATGGCAGTTATTTGCTGCAGCGGCTGCGCCAGGGGCGCGGCGGCCTGTTGCTGGCGGCGCTGGCCGGCGGCGCCTATTCGTCCACCGTCACCACGGTGGTGCTGGCGCGGCGTTCCGCCGGTGCCGCCGCGCCGCGCGTGTACGCCGGGGCCATCGTGATGGCTTCCGGCATGATGTATCTGCGGCTGATGGCCTTCCTGGCGCTGTTCAATTTCGCGCTGCTATTGCGGCTGTGGCCGCTGTTTTCGCTATTGGCAGCGCTGGCGCTGCTGAGCGGCTGGCTGTGGTCCAAGAGCGGATCGGACGCCGCCGTGGCCAACGAAGCCTATCAGCCGAAAAACCCGCTGGAAATCAGCACTGCCCTGCTGTTTGCGGTGCTGTTCATCGCCATGCTGGTAGCCACCCGGCTGGCGGCGCAATACCTGGGAACGGCCGGCGTCTACACGCTGGCGGCGGTGATGGGCGTCAGCGACGTGGACCCGTTCATCATGGGCATCACCCAGTCCACGCCGCAGCTGACGCCGCTGCCGGTGGCGGCCGCGGCCATTTTGATCGCCGCCTCGGCCAATAACGTGGCCAAGGGGTGTTACGCGCTGTCGCTGGGGTCGCGCGAAGCCGGGCGGCAGGCCCTGTTGATGTTGCTGGCGCTGGCGGCGCTGGGGCTGGGGCTCGCGTCTGTTTTATGGGCGTGAAGTCCGCTTACCCACAACCATGCAACACGCTGAAACTTATCCACCGTTTCGTTCATTGCGCCGCGCGGCCTTGCCGCGTCAGGCGCAAGGTCTGCGGCAAACCGACGCCCCATAGCAAGGCCAAGATCGGCATCAATCCCCACCAGGGCAGGCCCGGCTGCAGGGCCTGCAGCTGGAAGCCGGCGTAATAGGCGGCCGGGCCCGCCAGCGCGCCCAGGGCGGCCAAGAGGCGCGGCGACGGCCGCCAGGCCTGCAGCAGCCAGACCCACCAGCAGGCGAAGCTGAGCCACAGTGTCATCATCCACAAGGGCAGGGTGCCGACGCCGACGAAACGCAGCAGTCCGCTGGCGGCCAAGGCAAAATCCAGCGCGCTGCCGGCAGCCGCCAGCAGCAGGGCGGGCTTTCTCAGCCCGGACGGCAGCGCCTCCCAGGCCAGCAGGGCGCCGGCCAGGGTCAGCACGGCCAGATGGTCGCGGAAATACACCAGCAGCAGCCACCAGCCGTTGAAGGCCAGGCCGGCCGCGATCAGCCGGCGCCAGGGCGGCGCGGCAGGTTCAGGCGTCATAGCCCAGATTCGGCGCCAGATCGCGCTCGGCCTGTTCGATGCTGACGCCGCGGCGTTCGGCGTAGCTTTGCACCTGGTCCCTCTCCACCTTGCCGACGCCAAAGTAGCGCGATTGCGGGTGGCTGAAGTAGAAGCCGGACACCGCTGCCGTCGGCAGCATGGCGTAGCCTTCGGTCAAGGTCATGCCGATGGCCGGCGCGTCCAACAGCTCAAACAAGCCGGTCTTCACCGTATGGTCCGGGCAGGCCGGATAGCCAGGGGCCGGACGGATGCCGCGATAGAGTTCGTCGATCAGCCCTTCGTTGTCGATATGCTCGTCGGCGGCGTAGCCCCAGAACTCGCGCCGCACGCGGGCGTGCATCAGCTCGGCGAAAGCCTCGGCCAGGCGGTCGGCCAGGGCCTTCAGCAGAATGGCGGAGTAGTCGTCATTGGCGTCTTCAAAGCGCTTCACATGCGGCTCAATGCCGATGCCGGCGGTCACGGCGAAGGCGCCGATATAGTCCTGCACGCCGCTGTCCTTGGGCGCGATGTAATCGGCCAGCGCCCAGTTGGCCTTGCCGTCCATCTTAGGCAGTTGCTGGCGCAGGCCCACCCAGGTCATCAGGCTGGCGCTGTTGTCCGGGTTGCGGATTTCGATGTCGTCGTCGCCCACGCTCGCCGCCGGGAACAGGCCGATCACCGCGTTGGCGGCGAGCCAGTTCTCGTCGATGATCTGCTTCAGCATGGCCTGCGCATCGGCGTACAAGGCTCGGGCCGATTCGCCGACGATCTCGTCGTCGAGAATGCGCGGGAAGCGGCCGGCCAGCTCCCAGCTCTGGAAGAACGGCGTCCAGTCGATATAGGCGGCAATCTCAGAGAGCGGGTAGTGCTCGAAACGGCGCACGCCCAGCCATTGCGGCTTGGGCGGCGTATAGCCGGCCCAGTCGATTTTCTCTTTGTTGGCGCGCGCCTGCTCCAAGGAAACCACCTTGCGGTTGGCCTTGTTGGCGTGGCCGTCGCGGGCGCGCTGCTGCTCGGCGGCGTTTTCCAGCACGAAGGCGTCCTTCAAGGTGTCGGACAGCAGATTGGAGCAGACGCCCACCGCGCGGCTGGCGTCCGGCACGTAGACCACCGGATGTTGGTAATGCGGCGCGATCTTGACCGCCGTGTGCACCTTGGACGTGGTCGCCCCGCCAATCAACAGCGGAATGCTGAAGCCCTGGCGCTGCATCTCCTTGGCCACATGGCTCATTTCTTCCAGGCTGGGGGTGATCAGGCCGGACAGGCCGATGATGTCGGCTTTATGCTCGCGCGCGGCGTCGAGTATGGCCTGGCACGGCACCATCACGCCCAGGTCTATCACCTTGTAGTTATTGCAGCGCAGCACCACGCCGACGATATTTTTGCCGATATCGTGCACGTCGCCCTTGACCGTGGCCATGATGATCACGCCCTTGGCCGGCGCGTCGGACAAGCCCAGCGCGATCTTTTCCTCCTCGATGAACGGCTCCAGATGCGCGACGGCCGCCTTCATCACGCGGGCCGATTTCACCACCTGCGGCAAAAACATCTTGCCGGCGCCGAACAGATCACCGACCACGTTCATGCCGTCCATCAACGGGCCTTCGATCACGTGGATCGGCCGCGCGCACTTCAGCCGCACCTCTTCGGTGTCCTCGACGATGAAGGTGGTGATGCCCTTGACCAGCGCGTGCTCCAGCCGCTTTTCCACCGGCCAGGAACGCCAGGCCAGGTCTTCGCCCTTTTTCTCGCCGGCTGCCTCGCCCTTGAATTTCTCGGCCAGCTCGATCAACCGTTCGGTCGCGTCGCCGCCCCCCTTGGGCTGGCGCATCAACACCACGTCCTCGATGCGCGCGCGCAGCTCCGGATCGACCTCGTCATACACCTCCAACGCGCCAGCGTTGACGATGCCCATGGTCATGCCACGCTGGATGGCGTGATACAGAAACACCGCGTGGATGGCCTCGCGCACCTTGTTGTTGCCGCGGAAACTGAACGACACATTGGACACGCCGCCGGATATCTTGGCGTGCGGCAGGTGCTGCTTGATCCAGCCGGTGGCCTCGATGAAGTCCAGGCCGTAGCGGGCGTGCTCGTCGATGCCGGTGGCGACGGCGAAGATGTTCGGATCGAAGATGATATCTTCCGGCGGGAAACCCACCTCGTCCACCAGGATGCGGTAGCTCTTGTCGCAGATCTCGATCTTGCGCGCGTAGGTATCGGCCTGGCCCTGCTCGTCAAACGCCATCACGATCACCGCCGCGCCGTAGCGGCGCAGCAAGCGCGCCTGTTCGACGAACTTGTCGCGGCCTTCCTTCATGGAGATGGAATTGACGATGCCCTTGCCCTGGATGCACTTCAGGCCGGCCTCGATCACCTCCCACTTGGAGGAGTCGATCATGATGGGCACGCGGGCGATGTCCGGCTCGCTGGCGATCAGGTTCAAAAAGCGCACCATGGCGGCGTGGGCGTCCAGCATGCCCTCGTCCATATTGATGTCGATGACCTGGGCGCCGTTTTCCACCTGCTGCCGCGCCACATCCAGCGCGGTGGCGTAGTCGCCGTTCAGAATCAGCTTGGCGAAAGCGCGGCTGCCGGTGACGTTGGTGCGCTCGCCGACGTTGACAAACAAGTCCTCGTCGCCGATGTTGAACGGCTCCAGGCCGGACAGCCGGCACTTGGGCTCGATCAACGGCAAGGGCCGCGGCGCGAGGCCGTCCACCGCCTGGGCGATGGCCGCGATGTGTTCCGGCGTGGTGCCGCAACAGCCGCCGACGATATTGATCAGGCCCGATTCCGCCCATTCCCGCACATACTCGCCCATCGCCTGCGGCTCCAGGTCGTAGCCGCCGAAGGCATTGGGCAGGCCGGCGTTGGCGTGCACGGACACATAGGTGGCCGACACCCGGGCCAATTCCTCGACATAGGGCCGCAGCAGGTCCGGGCCCAAGGCGCAGTTCAGGCCGAAGCTCGCGGCATTGGCGTGCGACAGCGAGTTATAGAAGGCCTCGGTGGTCTGGCCGGTCAGCGTGCGGCCGGACTGGTCGGTGATGGTGCCGGAAATCATGATCGGCAAGCGCGGCGTGTCCGGACGCTCGTCGAAGTATTGATGAATGGCGAACACGGCCGCCTTGGCGTTCAGCGTGTCGAAGATGGTTTCCACCAACAGCATATCCGCGCCGCCGGCCACCAAGCCGTCTATCGCCTCGGTATAGCTTGCCACCAGTTGGTCAAAAGTGACATTTCGATAGCCGGGATCGTTGACGTCCGGGCTGATAGAACAGGTGCGGTTGGTGGGGCCGAGCACACCGGCGCAGAATCGGGGCTTGGCCGGGTTGCGGGCGGTTGCCGCCACGCACAGTTCCTTGACCAGCCTTGCCGCCTCGCGGTTGATTTCCCACACCAGGCTCTCCATCCGGTAGTCGGCCATGGCGATGGAGGTGGCGTTGAAGGTATTGGTCTCGACGATGTCGGCGCCGGCGTCCAGATAAGCCTGGTGGATGCCGGCGATCACGTCGGGCCGGGTCAAGACCAGCAGGTCGTTATTGCCCTTGACGTCGCAGGGCCAGTCGGCGAAACGCTCGCCTCGGTAGTCGGCCTCGGACAACTGGTGGCGCTGGATCATGGTGCCCATGCCCCCATCCAGGATCAGAATGCGTTGCGACAGGTGCTGAAAAACTGGATGAGGTAATGGTTTTGTCATATCAATTGCAGCGTGTTTGTCTAAAACGGTATCTAGGGGCTGTTGATGCTTGCTGCGTGGATCGCGTTTGCGCCGATTTTGGCCGGATGCAAGGCGCGTAGTCCGCCGCATAGTTATTCTATGCCAGGGCTGCGCAACGCCGCATCCGGCCAAAAGCGGCCAAACCCGCAGGGCCGGGCGCCTTTCGCGACGACTCTTCGTTGTTCCGCACTGGCATAGAATGCTATGCGGCATGCGAAACGCCTCGATCCGTCGCGAAATGCGCTCCGGCGCGATCGCTCAGCAAGCGTCAACAGCCCCTGGGGGCCACCGGGCCTGCTACGGTCATCATAACATCGGCTTTCACCGCTTCTGACAGCCCTCATTAGAATTAAGAGAACGCATCGATATGGCCAGCACGAATAAGAAATGGTGGTTTTCCTGCCTGCTGCTGATCGCGTCCGCCGCCTCGGCCGCCCCCTTGCGCATTGGCGTCGCCGATACCGACGCGCCGCCCATGGCGGTACTGTCGCCCGATGGCGCCAAACTGACAGGCGGACTGTCGCTCGATATCGGCCAACTATTGGCCGAAGAGCTCAACATGCAGCCGCAATTCGTCATCCTGGCGCGGCGCCGGGTGGAGCCGGCGATAGAAACCGGCAAGGTGGACATCATCTGCAACGCCAATCCTGATTGGTACGGCAATTCCGCCCGCTTGAACTGGAGCCGGGAAATCTACCCGTTGACCGAGCGGGTATTGTCGCTGAAAGGCCTGCCGACCATTCGCCAGTTCGACGATCTGGCCGGCAAGCGCATCGGCACCCAGCACGGCTACCACTACCCGGAGCTGGAATACCTGTGGACCAGCAATCGCAGCAGCCGTGAAACCGAGACGCGTTTTGAATTGCTGTTCAAATCGCTGGAAAAACAGTTGAGCGATGTCGCCATCGTCACCGAGTTCATCTATGCGTGGTGGGCGCGCGGACACGCCCAGGAAGCCGCCGCGTTCAGACTGCACCCGCTGGTGGTGTCCTCGCATTCGACGATGTGCGCGCTGTCGCCGCAATCGCCGCTGAAGCTGGAGCAGTTGAACCGCGCCATCGAGCGGCTGCACAAGAACGGCAAGCTGAAGGCGATGCTGACCCGCTATCAGGCCCAGGAGTGACGCCGGCCATGAGCTGACGGGGACGCATGCTAAAATGGCGTTTTTGCAGCGAAAACGTCCCGTCATGAGCGATCTGTTAGCCGGCCTGAATCCCGAACAACTGCGCGCCGTCACCTGGCCCGCCAAGAGCGCGCTGGTGCTGGCCGGCGCCGGCAGCGGCAAGACGCGGGTGCTGACCACCCGCATCGCTTGGCTGTTGTCCACCGGGCAGACCTCGCCGGCCGGCGTGCTGGCGGTCACTTTCACCAACAAGGCCGCGCGCGAGATGCAGACCCGGCTGTCGGCGCTGGTGCCGGTCAATGTCCGCAATATGTGGATAGGCACCTTCCACGGCCTGTGCAATCGCTTCCTGCGCATCCACTACCGCGACGCCGGCCTGCCGCAAACCTTCCAGATCCTCGACTCCGCCGACCAGCAAGCCGCGATCAAGCGTCTGTTGAAAAGCCTGGAGCTGTCGGATGAGAAATATCCGCCGCGCGCGGTGCAAAGCTATATCAACGGCAACAAGGAAGCCGGACTGCGCGCCGAGGCCCTGCCGCCGGCGCTGAACCCGTACGAAGCCAAGCTGGTGGAGCTGTACGCCGCCTACGACGCGCAATGCCGCCGCGAAGGCGTGGTGGATTTCGCCGAGCTGCTGCTCAGAAGCTACGAGTTGCTGTCGCGCAACGAAGCGCTGCGCTCGCACTACAGCAGCCGCTTCAGCCACATCCTGGTGGACGAGTTCCAGGATACCAACCGCCTGCAGTACGCCTGGCTGAAGCTGTTGGCCGGCGAGCGCGGCGCGCTGTTCGCCGTCGGCGACGACGACCAGAGCATCTACGGCTTCCGCGGCGCCGAGGTGGGCAATATGCGCGCCCTGCTGTCCGATTTCCACGTCGCCGAGCCAGTGCGGCTGGAGCAGAACTACCGCTCCATGGGCAATATCCTGAACGCCGCCAACGCGCTGATCGAACAGAACGACGGCAGATTGGGCAAGAATCTGTGGACCGACGCCGGAGAAGGCGAAAAAATCCGCTTCTACCAGGCCGGCAGCGACGGCGACGAGGCCGAATTCATCATCGACGAGGTGAAAAGCCTGCACCGCGAAGGCCTGGCCCTGTCCGACATGGCCGTGCTGTATCGCTCCAACGCCCAATCGCGTTTGCTGGAGCATGTGCTGGTCAACGCCCAGATTCCCTACCGCATCTACGGCGGCCTGCGCTTCTTCGAGCGCCAGGAAATCAAGCACGCGCTGGCCTATCTGCGGCTGATCGCCAACCCGGACGACGACAACGCGCTGCTGCGCGTGATCAATGTGCCGGCGCGCGGCATCGGCGCGCGCAGCGTGGAAAACCTGCAGGCCATAGGCCGCGAGCAGGGCGTCTCGCTGTGGCAAGCCGCCTGCGGCGCCGGCAGCGGACGCACCGCCGCCAAGATCGGCGAATTCGTGCTGCTGATCGAACGGCTGCGCGAGCAGAGCCGCGACTTCAGCCTGGCCGAAACCATCAGCCTGGCCATAGACCGCAGCGGCCTGCGCGACATGTACGAGCAGGACAAGAAGGACGGCGAAGAGCGGCTGGCCAACCTGGACGAACTGGTCAACGCCGCCGCCAGCTTCCTGCCCGACCAGCCCGAGCAGGCGCTGACCGAGTTCCTGTCCGCCGCCAGCCTGGAGGCCGGCGAACACCAGGCAGACGCCGGCAGCGACGCCTTGCAGCTGATGACGGTGCATGCCGCCAAGGGCCTGGAGTTCGACGCGGTGTTCGTCAGCGGACTGGAAGAAGGCCTGTTCCCGCATGAAAACAGCATCATGGACGGCAAGGGTCTGCAGGAAGAGCGGCGGCTGATGTATGTGGCCATCACCCGTGCCCGCAAGCGGCTGTATCTGTCCAGCGCGCAAAGCCGCATGCTGCATGGCCAGAGCCGCTATCCGATCCCGTCGCGCTTCATCGACGAGATTCCAGGCGAACTGATTCACTCGCTGTCTGCTACAGTGAAAACACCCGTTGCGCCGCAGCAGCCGCGGCGCGCCGCCATGCCGCGCCGCCAGGCCGACAACGCCTACGGCCTGTCCATCGGCCAGGCAGTCAGCCACGCCAAGTTCGGAATCGGCGTGGTGATAGACGCCGAAGGCAACGGGGAGGATGTGCGCTTGCAGATCAACTTCGCCGAACATGGAGTAAAGTGGCTGGACTTGCGCTACGCCAAACTGACGCCAGCCTAAGAAACGCTGCCCCCTGAGCCGCGGCGCGCCGCGGCAAGACAACAGCAGGGGGCGGCGGATCGACAAACCGGGCCGAAGTGGAGCATGCCCGCCGCAAAAACAATCCGACTGAGCCATAACCATGCCAGACCCAGGTGCGATGAGCGACTCTCCCTCCAGCCCGGCCGTCGCGACGGAACCGGCGCAACGCGCGCGGCCCGCCGCGCAGCGCAGCTATGACAATCCCTACGCCAAACGGCTGTTTCTGATCATAGACAGCCTGCCGCAGATGCAGCGGGCGATGGCGATGACCCTGTCGTCCTTCGGCGCCAACAGCGTCGAATACGCCACCAAGCCCAGCGACGCGCTGGCCAAGATGGCCAAGTACGAGTTCGACGTGGTGTTGTGCGACTACGATCTGGGCAACGGCTACGACGGCCTGTATCTGTTCGAGGAAATCCGCGCGCGCAATCTGCTGAAACAATCCTGCGTCTTCATGATCGTCACCGGCGAACGCCGTTCGCAACGCGTGGTTTCCGCCGCCGAGCTGGTGCCGGACGACTACCTGCTCAAGCCGTTCACTGGCGAAGTGCTGCGGGCGCGGCTGGAGAGGGCGATGCGCAAGCGCGAGGCGTTCCGGCTGGTGGACGAAAGCATCCTGCACCATGAATACCTGAGCGCTATCGACACCTGCAACCGCAAGATAGAAGAGAACGGCGAATTCGCCTTCGACTTCATGCGCCTGAAAGGCTCGCTGGCGCTGAAGATTCAGGACTTCGACACCGCGCGCGACGCTTATATGCAGGTGCTGCGCATCAAGCCCACCACCTGGGCCAAGATGGGTCTGGCCAAGGCGCTGGTCGGCCTCAAGTCGCTGGATGAGGCCAGGCTGCTGTTCGAGGCCGTGCTGGCCGACAACAACCAGGTGATGGAAGCCTATGACTGGCTGGCCAAGCTGTATCGCGGCAACGGCGATCTGAAACGCGCGCAGCATGTCTTGCAGCAGGCCGCCGAACTTTCGCCGGTGGTGTTCAGCCGCCAGCAGCGTCTGGCGGAAGCGGCGGTGATGAACAACGATCTCGCCACCGCCGAGACCGCTTATCAGCAAGCGCTGGACATCGCCAAATACACCTGGCACCGCAGCCCCACCCACTACGCCACCTTGGCCCGCATCCAGCTGGCGCGCGGCGACACCGCCAACGCCAGCCGCACCCTGGGCAATCTGCGCCACGACTACCGTTACAACGAGGAGGCGGAATGGCTGGCCGGCGTGGTAGACAGCCGGCTGCAGGCCAAGAACGGCGAAGACGGCAAGGCGGGCGAGCTGCTGGACACGGCCGACGAGCGCTTCCGCCAGCTCTTGCCCAAACTGGACCAGGACGCGCAGATGGAATACGCACGCGCCTGCTACCAGCAAGGCCGGGAAGGCCGCGGCAATGAGGTGATGGAATACCTGATCCGCAATCATCACGACGAAGAGGATGCCCTGACTCGTTTCGGCGAGATGTTCGAAGAAATCGGCCTGGGCGCCGTTGGCCGCCAATTGATCTCCAGCAACGTCAAATCGGTGTCCGAGCTGAACAACCAGGCGGTGTTGCTGGCCCAATCGGGCCAATACGAAGCGGCGATCGAACACTTCATCAAGGCCTTGGAAGAGTTGCCGCAGAATGTGCAGATCATGCTGAACTTGATCAACTCCGTGATGGCTTATGTCAGCCAGAGCGGCTGGCACGAAAGCCATATGCGCCGCGCCTACGAGCTGCTGGGCAAGGTGCGCGATCTGGCGCCGACCAACAACAAATTCCAGAAGATCCTGCAGTCGTGGCGGCTGCTGGTCAGCAAGATGGACAAGCCGCAATGGGTGATTTGAGCCGTCTGCGCGTCCTGGTGGTGGACGACGAAATGCTGGCGCGCGAGCGGCTGCGCCAGCTGCTCGGCGATCTGGGCGTGACGCAGGTGCACTGTCAGGCAGACAGCCAGTCCGCCCAGGACTGGCTGGCGCGCCACCCGGTCGACGTCGTGCTGCTCGATATCGGCATGCCCGGCCGCGACGGCATGGCCCTGGCGCGCCATCTGCGGCAGCAACCGTTGCCGCCGCAGTTGATCTTCAGCACCGCTCATGACCATTACGCGGTGGAGGCGTTTGAACTTAACGCCGCCGATTACCTGCTGAAGCCGGTGCGCCGCGAGCGGCTGGCCGAAGGTCTGCGCCGCGCCGAGGCGCGCTGCGGCAATCCTGACGCGCCGCCCTGCTTCGTGGTGCGTCAGCGCGGCCGGCTGCTGAACGTGCCGTTCAGCGAGGTTCGCTATCTGAAGGCCGAGTTGAAATACGTCACCTTGGTCACCCGCAGCGCGGAATACCTGTTGGACGAGGCGCTGGTGGCGCTGGAGCAGCGCCTGGGCGACGCCGTGCTGCGCATCCACCGCAGCTGCCTGGTCATGCGGGACACGGTTCAGGAGCTGAATCAAACCGCCGTCGATCAATGGCAAATCAAGCTGCGCGACATCGCTCAGCCGCTGTCGGTCAGCCGCCGCCAAATCCCCGCGATCAAGTCCGCGCTGGCCTCTCGCCATGCGTTACGTACTATTACTTAATTCGCTGTTTCTCCGATTTATTGCTAAAAAATAACCCCCCATTCTTATAGAATCAGTCATTGCCGAATTTATGTCGATGGTTTTAACATGCAAGCAAGACTGGTTTATGTTGTATGCATAGCTCTTTGGCTGATGCTCAGCGCACTGGCCGCGCTGTCCATCGCCAGCCGCTCGCTGTTGGGCGCGGAGCAGCAATTCAACAACCAGATGCAGCAGTTGACCGAGCAATTGAAACAGCGCCTGCTGACCAACGAGACCGTGCTCGACAGCTATGCCACCTTCAGCGCGCTGGACCATCGCAGCGAAACTCGGCAAAAACATCCATTTGTCCTGCAGCTGCTGCGGCGCTACCCTCAGATCTCCGCACTGGCTCACATTGAGCGCATCCCAGCCGTTCAACTGGCTGATTTCAAACAGAAACTGCAACACGAGTATGGCAAAGGCTATCGCCTGCGCGGCTTCTCCAGCGACGCGACACCGCCCGCCGGACAAGATGAATACTTTCCGCTGATGTTTGCCGAACCGCAGTCGCAAACGAATCTACAGCTGATAGGCCGCGACGCCTGGCAACAGCCGCAATTGCGCGACGCCTTGCAAGAGAGCCTGAACAGCGGCCGCACCACGTTGTCGCGCCAATTGACTCTCCCGCAAGGCGAAACCGGCTACGCGCTGCTGCGGGACATCGACACTCAACAGTCCCCCAGGATGCTCGATCTGCAACCCAAGCATTTCGCCATGCTGTTCATCCGCGCCGATTCTCTGCTGCCCGCCGACTTGTCTCTGCCCACCGGCATGGAGCTCAGCATCCGCCATCGCGATGATCCGCCGCAACCGCCAGATGGCCACGCGCTGCGGCTGGGCAGCGCCGGGTCCAGCCAGCTGGAGCAACTGCTGTTCCCGCGCCTGGAGGCCACTCAGATGCTGGGCGGCGGCAATCAGCCGCTGCGCCTCACCTTGCGCTGGCAGCAGGGCTGGGCGCAAATCGGCCTGTTTGAATGGTCGGTCTGGCTGCTGTTGAGCCTGCTGCTCGCCGCAGGGTTAGCCTTGGCCAGTTACAGCTTTGTCCGCAGCAGCAATTTGCGGCGCCAGCGGGAAAGCCAGCTGTTCCATCTGGCCAATCACGACCGGCTGACGGGCCTGGCCAACCGCAATTTGTTCTACGACCGACTGCAGCACGCCATCAGCCGCGTCGACCGCAACGGCAAGCGGCTGGCGCTGCTGTTTCTCGACTTGGACCGTTTCAAACCAGTCAACGACACCTTCGGCCATGTGGTAGGCGACCGGATTTTGCAATTGATCGCAGCCCGCATCCAGGACGTGGTGCGCGATGAGGATACCGTCGCCCGCATCGGCGGCGACGAGTTCGTGATCCTCATGGAAGACGTCGAATCCAACCGCGAGGCCGACAAGGTGACCACTCGGCTGAAACAGTCCATCCAGCTTCCCTATCAGGTTGAGCAGCATCGCGTCCTGGTCGGCGTCAGCATCGGTACCGCTTACTACCCGGAAGACGGCCTGCTGATTGACGAATTGCTGGCGGTGGCCGACCGCAAGATGTACGGCAACAAACAATCCTTGAGCCGCGAATCCGAAACCATAGAGTGATCGCCGCACAATAAGACGCCGCCCGGCATGCCGGGCGGCGTCTTGGTTTGGATGGACGCGAACGCGCTTACACCAGGGTCAGCTCGACTTCGATATTGCCGCGCGTGGCGTTGGAATACGGGCAGATGCCATGCGCAGCCTCGATCAATTTCTCCCCAACCTCGCGCTCGATGCCGGGCAGCGACACCGCCAGCTTGGCGGCGATGCCGAAGCCATGGGCAATGGGTCCGATCGATACCTTGCCGGTCACCGACACCTCCGCCGGCAGGCGCACGCCTGCCTGTTGCGCCGCTACCTTCAGCGCGCCGATGAAGCAGGCGGAATAACCGGCCGCAAACAATTGCTCGGGATTGGTGCCGTCGCCGCCAGCCCCGCCTAGTTCGCGCGGCGTGCTCAGCTTCACTTGCAGCGCGCCGTCGTTCGATTCGGCCCGGCCATCGCGGCCGCCCGTGGCGGTGGCTTCAGCGGTGTACAGCACTTTTTGCAGAAGATTCATGAGACTGCTCCTATGGCTATCGCCGTTCCGGCTAAAATATTCACTATTAAATAGTACACTATTTAATTATCAAAACCCTGACGGGTTTACTGCAGCAACTGATCGCGCAAGCCGCACAAGGCCTGACGCAAATGCGCGATCTCATCCAATTGCAGTCCGCTGCGGCATGCCAATTGCAGCGGAATCTGCTCGGCCTGCGCTCGCAGCGCTTTGCCGGCTTCGCTCAAGCGGACCATCACCACGCGTTCGTCGCTGGCCAGTCGTTGCCGCTCCAGCCAGCCAGCCGCCTCCATCCGCTTCAACAACGGCGTCAGGGTCGCCGAATCCAGATAGAGCTTGTCGCCGATGTCCGACACCGAACGCTGATCCTGTTCCCACAACACCAGCAATACCAGATATTGCGGATACGTGATGCCCAACGGTTTCAGGCTATCGCGGTACACTTTGTTCATCGCCAGCGAGGCGGAATACAGCGCAAAACACAGCTGCTGATCCAAACGCAGCAACTCGTCCCCCGGGGGACAGCAATCTTTGGTTTCCATGGCTGCATATTAAATAGCACACAATTTAATTGCAAGCTATTTTATTGATGGGGCGCGCTACGCGCCGTCAGCCTGCACCGACGGCGCGATCGGCTTCAGGCCGCCACCCGCACCGGGCCGCGGCCCAGATCGGCCAGCGAACGGCAGGCCTGCTGCCAATCCGCCAATGAGTTGACGCCCTGCAACACGATGCGCGCCAGCGCATCATTGCATACGCTCGGACCAAACTGCATCAGCATCTCGTGCAGAGCGAAACGCAAGGTATGGCTGTCGCGCAGCAAGGCGTTCACCTCCTCGTGCACTTCAGCGAACACCCGCATGCCGCCCTGGGCATCCAGCTGCACCTGATGCAGCGGACAAAAACCGGAACGGATCAGCGCCTTGTCGGCATCGATGTCCTCGGCGAACAGCAAGGCGCTGTGCTGCAGATAGCCGCAAGCGATGATCAGGGTTTCCAGCGAATGCGGGGTGGCGGTGGGGCCGCCGGCAGGCAGATGATTCATGATGTTCTCTCCTCGTGCTTGTATATTTGGCGCATATTTCAGCATCTTGCGGGATGCCATGACAATGGCTGGAAACCATTGGAAAGGAGTTTTTACTCGATATTAACAACATCGGCCATCGGGTTTACCCGGCACTGACAATCGATGACACGCGGCGTACCATGGGCTCATCGTTACTCTGGATGCCGTCATGCACATCGTCTATCTTCATGGTTTCAACTCCAGCCCCAAATCGCTGAAAGCCGGCGAAACCGCCGCCTGGCTAAACCTGCATGCGCCGGATATCGAATTGCACTGCCCCAAACTGTCGCCGCATCCGGCCGAAGCCATCCGCCAGGCGGAAACGCTGCTGCTGTCGCTGCCGGCCGACACCTTGCTGATAGGCAGCTCGCTGGGCGGCTTCTACGCCAGCTATCTGGCCGAGCGCCACGCCCGGCCGGCGGCGCTGATCAATCCCGCCATCCAGCCCGACCGCGACCTGGCGCGCTTCGCCGGGGAACAGACCAATCCGTATACCGGCGAGGTCTATACCCTGGGCGACGCCGATCTGGCGGCGCTGCAGGCGCAAAAAACGGATAAACCGACGGCGGGACGCTACTGGCTGCTGCTGGGCAGCCGCGACGAAGTGCTGGATTGGCGCGAAGCCGCGCGACATTACAGCGGCAGCCGACAAACCGTATTCAACGGCGACGACCACCGCTTGAACAACTGGCCCAAGGTATTGCCGGACGTGGTGGCCTGGGGCCAAAAACAATTGTCCAAACTTTCTTGACGCCCCGTTCAGCGCGCGGCGCTTGTTCGCCGTGAGGCGCGGCGGCACACTGATCCGATATTTTCCGCGAGGAGTTGCCCATGAGTCAGAAGATCGTTTTCGCCGCCACCGGCGGCCCGGAAGTGCTGAAGCTGGAAAATGTGGAGATCGGCCGGCCCGGACCGGGCGAAGTGCATCTGCGCCATAGCGCCATCGGCGTCAATTTCATCGATACCTACCAGCGCAGCGGCCTGTATCCGCTGCCCCTGCCCAGCGGCCTGGGCAGCGAAGCGGCCGGCGTGGTGCTTGCCGTGGGCGAGGGCGTGGACTGGCTGCGAGCAGGCGATCGCGTCGCCTACGCCGGCGGGCCTTTGGGCGCGTATTCGAGCGAGCGGCTGATCGCCGCGGAGCATCTGCTCAAGCTGCCGGCCGGCATCGCCGACGAAACGGCCGCCTGCGCGATGCTGCAGGGCATGACCGTCGAATACCTGGTACAACGCACCTTCCCGGTTCAGCCGGGCCAGACCGTGCTATGGCATGCCGCCGCCGGCGGCGTCGGCCAGATCGCATTGCAGTGGCTGTCGGCGATGGGGGTGCAGGTGATCGCCACCGTCGGTTCGGCGGCCAAGGGCGAGATCGCGCGCCGGCTGGGCGCCGCCCATGTCATCAATTACAGCGAGGAAGACGTCGCGGCGCGAGTGC
This sequence comes from Chromobacterium sinusclupearum, assembly GCF_002902845.1. GTDB lineage: Bacteria > Pseudomonadota > Gammaproteobacteria > Burkholderiales > Chromobacteriaceae > Chromobacterium > Chromobacterium sinusclupearum. The sequence continues at coordinate 253,527 of NZ_PPTF01000068.1, read as the reverse complement.
GCGAGATCACCGGCGGCAAAGGCGTGCCGGTGGTGTTCGATTCGGTGGGCAAGAGCACGTTCGAAGCCTCGCTGGACAGCCTGAGTCCGCGCGGCATGATGGTGACTTTCGGCAACGCCTCCGGCCCCGTGCCGGCGGTATCGCCGCTGGAGCTGACCAAGCGCGGCTCTTTGTTCCTGACCCGGCCCAAGCTAGGCGACTACATCGCCAGCCGCGCCGAGCTGGAAGCGTCCTCGGCCGCGCTGTTCCGCCGCCTGGAAGACGGCACGATCAAGCTGGCGCCGTCCCATCGCTATCCGCTGGCCGAGGCGGCCCAGGCGCACCGCGACCTGGAAGCGCGCAAGACCACCGGTTCGGTGATCCTGCTGCCCTGAAGCCTCAATCGCCCAAGGGCAGAGGCGGCGCACACTCGCGGGCATCGCGTCCCCGGCTGCAGTCGGCCGCCGGCAGCCTTTCGTCCACGCATTTCCGGCGCGCCGCGCCGAGCGCGCCTTCGCAGGAAGTCTGAGCCGCGACCAGCGCCTCGCAACGCTTGGCATCGCGCTGGCGTTGGCAATTCAGGGCGGGGGTGTAGTAGGCCAGACAGGTTCGCCGGTGCGATTCGCCCAGATCCTGGCAGCTGCGCAGTCCTTGGCGGTACAGCAGGCAACGTTGCGGCGCCACGGCGCGGCTGCAGTCCTCATCGATGGCGGGCGCCGCCGCATAGCCGTACTGGCAGAGCAGCAGCAAGCCCAAACCGGCCCGCAGATAGCCCTGCCATCTGGATGTCCCCTGCTGCTTCATCGCGGCGTCCCTTCCCGGTCGGACGACAATTCGGAACCCTGCGGCATTCAAGTGCCGCTCTCTTATTCGGACTGGCTGTGCTCCAGTTCCTGCCTGTGCTTATCCTGCCAAAAATTGGGCTTGCTGGGTATAGTTTGTGGATGGCCGTCCGGCGGCGGCGGCATCATGCGTTTTTGATGGCGCGCCGGATCGAAGCCGATATCGCCATTGCGCGCGGCCTCGCGCAGCTGCAACTCCTGCAGGCGGCGGCTGTCTGGACAATTGCGATTGGCTTCGCAGGTTTTGCGCGACATCTGATTCCAGGTTCCCCTGTCGCGCTGCGGCGGCGATTCTTTCTGCGGACGCGACCATGCCGCCTGTTGCAGCAACAGGCTTGCGCTCAGCAGAGTGATCAGATATCGCTTCATAGTCGCCATTTTACCTTGTCCACGGCGGGGGGGAACCCTTCATGCTCAAGTCATTCCCCGATCAAGACCGGCCCGGAAGGCCACGGACCATTTGAAACCATCACGCGGCAACAAAGGCGTTGCGCCGCAGGTTTTCGACAGTTGCTTCAGCTTAAACGCAAGCATTTGCTCATACGTCAGTTCTGGCGGCACAATTGTTAAGGACTGTAGCGCGGGGCACCAGCTTAACATCTGTAAAAACAAGGCCCGACAGCTGAGGCGCGCGAGCGCTTAAGCTGCCAACCAGAACACTCAAGGAACAGCATATGGAACACAATAAAATCCTGGTCGTCGACGACGACGCCAAGCTGCGCGAACTGTTGACCCGTTACCTGACCCAGCAGGGCTACAGCGTGGAAACGCTGCCGGACTCGAAAGACCTTGACCGCAAGCTGGCGCGCAACCGTCCCGACCTGATCGTGCTGGATGTGATGATGCCGGGCGAAGACGGCCTGGCCGTGGTGCGCCGCCTGCGCGCGCAGGGCGAGACGCTGCCGGTGATCATGCTGACCGCGCGCGGCGAGGACATCGACCGCATCCTGGGCCTGGAAATGGGCGCCGACGACTACCTGCCCAAACCGTTCAATCCGCGCGAACTGACCGCGCGCATCCAGTCCGTGCTGCGCCGCCACCATACCACGCCGGCGCTGGCGGCCCAGCACAGCGCCGATGACGCCGTCGAATTCGGCGATTTCACGCTGAACCTGGGCCAGCGAGAATTGCGCCGTTGCGGCCAGCCGGTCGCGCTGACCAGCGCCGAGTTCGCCGTGCTGTCGGTGCTGGTCAACCATCCGCGCCGCCCGCTGACTCGCGAACAGCTGATGGAGCTGGCGCTGGGCAAGGGCAACGGCGAATCGCTGGACCGCAGCATAGACGTGCATATCTCGCGGCTGCGCAAGGCGCTGGAAAACGGCGACAGCCCGCTGCGCTATATCCAAACCGTCTGGGGCTACGGCTATGTGTTCGTGCCGGACGGTTCCCCCAGGGAGTAAGACTTGATACGCAAGCTGTTCGGCTCGTTGTTCTTCCGGCTGGCGCTGCTGGTGATGACGGTGGTGATCGCCACCCAGTTGTTCACCATCTCGCTGGCCAACCGGGAACGCCACAAGCTGCTGGAGCGCCAGCTGTACATCCAGGTGCTGGATACGCTGTCCTTCCTTGAAAACTCCATGACCGGCATGGACAACGAGGAGAAGCAGAACTTCCTGGACAGCTACAACCGTCCCGGCCTGCCCAGCCTGTTGCCGTTCAACGCCGACCAGGGGCAACAGTTTGCCAAAGAACTGCCGCCCATCGGCGCCATGCTGACGCAACGGCTGTCTCACGACCTCAATGAGCCTATCCAGGCGCATTTCGCGGTGCGAGACGACCACAGCGAGCTGTGGGTGCATGTGCATGTGCTGGGCCAGCCGTACTGGCTGGTGATGCCGTTCGGCCGCTATCGCGACCGGATGATCACCACCATGCTGCAGGCCTCGCTGCTGGCCGGGCTGTTCGCCACTGTTCTGGCGTCCTTGTTTGCCTGGCGCATCACCCGGCCGATCAGCCGCGTGGTGCAGGCCAGCCGCGAGCTGGCCAGCGGCGAAATGCCCAAGCTGATTCCCGAAACCGGCCCGCGCGAAGTGCAGCTGCTGGCCCACAACTTCAACAGCATGGCCCAGGCGCTGGACAATGCGGCGCGCGAACGGCGGCTGATGCTGGCCGGGCTGTCGCACGATTTGCGCACGCCGCTGACCCGCCTCAAGCTGACGCTGGAAATGCAGGAAGCCAGCGTGGACCAGCACGATATGCTGTCCGACATCGACGAGCTGTCGCGCATCGTGCGCCAGTTCATCGATTTTGCCCGCGCCGAGGAAAGCAATCAGATGGTGCCGGTCGCGCTGGCCGACCTGGCCTCCAGCGTGGTGGCGCGTTTTCGCCGCGAAGGCATGGACGCGCGGCTGGACATCCGCGGCGAACCGGAACTGCAGGCCGACGCGCTGGCGCTGGAGCGCCTGCTGAGCAATTTGCTGGAAAACGCCCGCCGTTACGGCCAGCCGCCAGTGGTCGTACGGCTGGAGCGCGGCGAGAACGAGGCGCGGCTGGCCGTGATAGACCACGGCAAAGGCATACCGGAGGCGTTGCGCGAAACCGCGCTGGCCCCGTTCGAGCGGCTGGCCGAACATCGCGGCACCGATGGCGGCAGCGGCCTGGGCCTCGCCATCGTCTCGCGGGTGGTCAAACAGCACGACGGCACCTTGAACCTGACTGAAGAAGACGGCGCCTTCAAGGTGGACATCCGCCTGCCGCTTGCCTGAGCCTTCAGCGCGCGCGCAGCAGCATCCATAGGCCGAGCAGGCTGAATCCCAAGCCTGCCAGCCTGCCCAGCGAGATGGACTCCCTAAACAGGTAATACCCTATCGGCAGCAGCAGCGCGGTGGTCAGCACATTGGAACTGAGCGCCGCGTACCCGATATTCCAGCCGGCGCGATACGCCAACAGAAACCCCATTTCGATCCCCAAAATCCCCAGCGCCACGCCCAGACTGCTCCAGCTCAACGCCGCCATGCCGCGCTGTCCGGTGGGGAGCCACCACAGGCCGAACAGGCAAAGCGTCATCGCCAAACCATAGCTGACCGCCAGCGAAAAGAAAGGATTCGCCTCCGCTGGCATCTGTTTGATCGCCAGGTGATACATGACCGACCCCGCCACGGCCAGCAATAGCGCTGCCATATACATGGTTTTCTCCTTGCACACGTTCATCTTGCTAACCCATGCTAAACAATCGCCTTTGTTATAGGTAGACTGCAATTACTGTCGATTGCTATAAGAAAATCATATGACTAACGATATCGATACCAGCCTGCTGCGCGCGCTGACAGCGGTGGCGCGTCTGGGCAGCATCAATCGCGCGGCGGCCGAGCTGGGCCGTTCCCAGCCGGCGCTGAGCCTGCAGTTGCGCAAGCTGGAACAGCATTATGGCCAGCTCTTGTTGCAGCGCTCTACTCGCGGCGTGACGCTGACCGCTGCCGGCCAGGCGCTACTACCCTTCGCCGAGCGCATCGTCGGCCTGACCGAGCAAATGCTGCCCAGCGCGCCAGCCGCGGATCGGCTCCGCTGTCGGGTCGGTTTGATCGAGGACGTGGTCAGCCACCATCTGCCACAGGTATTGGCCGATTTCGCCGCCACCCATCCCGGCCTGCAGTTGGAAGTTCGGGTGGCCCCCGGCCGCGAACTCAGTACCGCCTACAGCCGCGGCGAGCTGGATGTGCTGATCGCCAATCCCCGCCTGTGCGGATTGGCACAAAGACCGTCATGGTTGGTGGAGTGCGCATTGCCTTGGCTGGCCGCCGGCGGCCAATGCCCGGAAGTGGCAGAACTGCCGCTGGTGTTGTTTGCCGCGCCCTGCAGTTGGCGAGACGCCATGCTGCATGCGCTGCAACTGGCGGGACAGCCTTATCGAGTCGTCTTTGAAAGCTCCAGCCTGCTGGCGGTTCAGGCTGCGCTGGAGGCGGGCCTGGGCATAGGCGCCCTGCTGCCCGACGCCACGCGCGGCGGTTTGGCGCCGCTGCCTGCGGGGCGCCTGCCGGCGCTGCCGCCGGTGCCGCTGGCGCTGTATCGCCATCCCGAACGCGCCGGCGACGACAGCCTGGACCGGCTGAGCCGCTTATTTTTCCGCGAACTGAGCCGGCTGGCCGCCTAGGCGGCTGAGGCGCAGCGGTACGAACTCGCGCCTCATGCCATCGATGCCGCGGGCGCCTCGCGGCTCAGCCGCGCGCTTTCCCAGGCGATCAGGTCGAGCTTGCGCTCCTCGCCCCAGCGGTATTGGCCCAGCGCCCCCTCGGCCCGGATCACCCGATGACAGGGAATCAGCCAGGCCACCGGATTGGCGCCGACCGCGCTGCCGACGGCGCGCGCCGCGCCAGGCTGCCCCATGCGCGCCGCCAGCTGGCCATAGCTGATCAGGCCGCCATACGGCACGGATAACAGCGCCCTCCATACCTGGATCTGGAAATTGCTGCCTTGCACCCGTAGCGCTAGCGGCGCGCCGCTGCGCTCGGACAAGGGGGAAAACAGCCGTTCGCACAGCGCCTGTCCCTGGCTAGGCCGCCAATGCAAGGCGGCGTGCGGCCACTGATCCTGCAACCAGGCTTCGCCGGCGGCTTCGTCGGCGACGAACTGCAACGCGCAGATGCCGCGATCAGTCCGCGCCAGCAGCGCCGGGCCAAAACGGCTGGCTTCCACGCTCCATATAATGTCCAGCCCGGCGCCGCCGCGCTGGAATTCGCCCGGCGTCATCGCTTCCAGGGTGACGAACAGATCGTGCAGCCGGCTGGCGCCGGACAGGCCCAGTTCATGCGACAGCGGCAGCACCGGCGCGCCGGCCGCCAAGCGGACCTTGGCCGCTTCGCAGGTCAGTTGCTGGATGAAACGCTTGGGACTGACCCCGGCCCACTGCGTGAACAAGCGCTGCAGGCGCGATTCGGACAAATGCAGGGCGCCTGCCAGATCGGCCAGCCGCGGCTGCTCGCCGGCATGGGCAATCAGATAGCGGATAGCATCGCGGATACGGGCGTAATCGCGGCTGCTTTCCGTTTCCACAGTCAGTATCTCGCTCATTTCAGACGCTCCGGTTCAAGCGCGCGGCATAGCAGCCATGTGCGGGAAAACGCAGCATGGCGAAAACCATCTCGTCACGCGTTTCCCATTGCCGCAGCTGGAGACGTATCTCCTCCACCGGCAGCAGAGCCGCAGCGATGATGGTCTGCTCGGCGTCATAGGCGCGCAATGCCGCGTATTCAGCGAAATAACCGTGATTTTCCGACAATATCGCGTCCAATGGCGGCACGTCATCGGCTTGCGGCTCGGCGCTCAGAAACACCGGCCCAAACTCGCGATACGGACCAATCTGCCGAAACGGGCTGTAACTGGCCAGAATCAAGGGCTCGCCCGGCCGGGCGCGTCTCAAAACATCGCGCAGCGGCTCCCCGCCCTTGGCCGGCACGCGCCGCACCGTTTGCCCCAGCGCATCCACGCCTTCCCGCCGCGCGCGCTGGACAAACACAGGATCCAGGGTTTCAAGTTGCCAGGCCATCGCGTTTTCCTCCGGTCATCGATGATGCCCGAAGTCTAGGCTGGCGGCTGCCCGGCCACGACCCGATTCTTGCCGACTTGCGCAGGTGTCAGCCGGTATACAGCAGGGAGTACTGGATTTCCGACAAGGCCTGCGGCACGCGGATGAAGGACAAAGGCATGCCCAGGAGACGCGCCATGTGAGAAGTGGAGAACAAGCCGCACACCTCGTAATGGCCGTTGCCCGAATTGATCTCCAGCACCAGCGCGTGCTGGCGACCCAGCTGCTTCATGGTGGCGATCAGCTGGCCGACATTCGCCGCCGCGACATCTTCCAGCCGCAACGCGTCCAGCTTGTCGCGCGGCGTCATCACATCGGACACCTGCAGATCGGCATGATGCTTGCCATGCTCCTTCATGCACTGGATGGGGCGCTCGCCCAGCAGATCGACCGCGGTGACAATGCCGAGCAGGCTGCCATCGTCGTCATGAACGAACAGCAGGCGGATGCCGTGGCTGATCATGCGCTGATGGGCCTCGCGCAGGTCCGCGTCGCCGCGGATGCCGACTGGATTCACCAGCCTCAGATCGGTCATGACGCTCAACGCCGGGCTGTGCATATTGATGGGCGGATGCGGACGCTGCTCCAGTTGCACCAAATCCGTCGTGCGTGGCAGAGTCAGCGTGGGCAGGGGCTGATATTCGTTGGCCATGGCGGCTCCTTGTCAGGGCAATGAGAAAGGAAGAACGGCGCCAACCCGCCCGTTGCGGCCAGCGCAATTTTCAAGGTAGCGGAAAAGCCGACGGACTTCAGTACTCGGACAGTAAACTTTACGTTTACCTTTAGGGTCTTTAATGTATTTATTCTAATTGATGCGAAAATCTATGAAGCATAATCGCCGGATGCGGGATTCCGCCGCACGTTTCCTCCCCTTCGCTTGCGGACTGCTGCTGTGCGCGAGCGCCGTCCGTGCCGATGGCTGGGATTATCCGGGTTGGCGCGACGACGCCGCCACCCGCGTCAAGGCGCTGGCCCTGCTGCAATCGGTCAACGCCACACTGTTGAGCCAGCCCAGCGCCACCCGCACGCTGCAACAATGGTGCGAGGCGCACCAACTGGCGGCCGAGCCGCGCATCCGCGCCCTGCGCGACACCGCTATCCGCAAACCGGCCGACGCCGAGGTGCGCAGCCAGCTGAAAGTGGGGGCTGACGAAGCGATAGGCTATCGCCGCGTGCAACTGGCCTGCGGCGACCATGTGCTGTCCGAAGCGGACAACTGGTATGTGCCGTCGCGGCTGACGCCGGAGATGAACCATCTGCTGGATACCACCGACACGCCGTTCGGCAGCGCGGTGCGGGCGCTGAACTTCACCCGCCGCACCGAAAGTGCGCGCCTGTTGTGGTCCCCCTTGCCGCAGGGCTGGGAAACGCGCCCGCTGCCCGCAACCGCTGGTCAATCCAGCCTCGATATCCCGGAGCGGGTGCTGCAGCACCGCGCGGTGCTGTACAAGGACGGCGGCACGCCGTTCAGCCTGGTTGTGGAAACTTACCGCCGCGACCTGTTCGCCTTTCCGCTGAATCCGCCGGCCGCCCGCAACTAAGCCTCGCGCTCAGCCAAAAAGACAAGGCCGCCTTGCCAAATCGACAGGCGGCCTTGTCGTCTAAGAGCGGTTCCTCAGCTCGCCGGCTCCAATACCGACTTCAGCACGGCCAACATCCGTTCGCTGGCGCCGCGGTGGGCATCGCGGAAACGCGCCGCGCCGCCGCGCATGGCTTCGGCAGCCGCCGGATCGGCCAGCAAGGCCAGGGCGGTGGACACCAGCTCGCCGGCATCGGCCACCTGCCGTCCGGCGCCGGCGGCCAATGAGTCGGCCGCGGCCTGCTGAAAATTGAACACCGATGGTCCAAACAGCGCCGGCACGCCCATCAGCGCCGGCTCGATCAGGTTGTGGCAACCAAACGGCAGCAGGCTGCCGCCGATGAAGGCGACATCGCAAGCGCCCAGGTAGCCGAACATCTCGCCCATGCTGTCGCCGAGCCACACCTGGGTGTCGGCGGCCACGGCTGCGTCGTCGCTGCGCCGCTGCAGCTTCAGGCCACGCTCGTTCGCCAGCCGCGCCACCTCGTCCCAGCGCTCCGGATGGCGCGGCACCAGGGCCAACAGCGTGTTGCCCACCGCGCCGCCGGCCGCCCGCCACGCGTCCAGAATCAGCGCTTCCTCGCCGTCCCGGGTGCTGGCGCACAGCAGCACCGGCCGCCGGCCAATGCGCTCGTGAAACGCGCCGGCTAGATGCCATTGCGCTTTTTCAATTTCAATATCATATTTGCTGCTGCCGCAGACAATAACGTTTTGCGCGCCCAATTGACGCAAACGGTCCGCATCTTCTTTGGTTTGCGCTGCAATGGCAGTCAATTTCCGAACGGCCGGCCGAATCAGCCCCAATGCCTTGCGGTAGCCCTTCAGCGATTTATCCGACAATCTGGCATTGGCCAACAGCAGCGGCACCCCTTGCTCGGCGGCGGCATGCAGCAGATTGGGCCAGATCTCGGTTTCCATCAGCACGCCGCAACGCGGCCGGTAAGCGCGCAGAAAATCCGCCGCCGCGCGCGGATAGTCATACGGCAGATAGCGCACTTCGGCGTCCGGATACAGTTGTTCCGCCGTGGCGCGGCCGGTCGGCGTCATCTGCGTCAACAACAGGGGCGCATCCGGCCATTGACGGCGGATGGCCGCCACCAGCGGCTGCGCGGCGCGGGTTTCGCCTACCGACACCGCGTGTATCCAGATCGCGCCGCTAGCCTTGGGCGACAGCGCCTGGCCGAAACGTTCGTCCCAATGCTCCAGGTAGGCCGGCGCCTTGCGCGCCCGCTTTTTCAGATAGCGACGGATCAGCGGCTTCAACGCCCATAACAAGCCGTTGTACAGCGCGCGCTGCCAGCTCATTGCCAACCCTGCCGCGCGCGCAGCGCCGCCAGCACGTCTTCCACCGTCGGGCATTGGCCGATATGGCCCAAATTGGTCGCCCAGGGCGTCTCCACCACGCCGGTCTGCTGCGGATCGGTGTCGGTGTAAATGGCCACCAGGGGCACGCTCAAGGCATTGGCCAGGTGGGCCAGGCCGGTATCGACGCCGATGACGGCGCTGGCGTGGCCCAGCAATCCGGCAGCCTCGATCAGATTCATCCGCGGCGCCACCACCGCGGCAGGCAATTGGGCGGCCAGCCGTTCGGCGCGCGCTTTTTCCCGCTCATTTCCCCAGGGCAGCACCGTCACCAGGTCGTGTCCGGCCGACAACGCCCGCCCCAGCTCAAGCCAATGCGCCTCCGGCCATTCCTTGGAAGCGCGGCTGGTGGCATGCAGCAGCACCGCGTAACGGCCGGACAGCATCCAGGCCGGCCGCTCGCCTGGGCGAACGCCGAACTGCGGCGCGCCTTGCGGCGCATAGCCAAAACAGCGGCCGAACAGCAGGCGGTTGCGCTCGATGGCCGACAGCTGCCGGGAAACCGTATGTTTCTTGTCGTAAAACAGGCTAGCCAGCGATTCGCGCGCGCTGGACCAATCCAGCCCGGCCAGCGGCGCGCCGGCCCACTTGGCCGGAATCGCGCTCTTCAGCAAACCCTGGCTGTCCAGCACCAAATCGAAGTGGGTATCGCGCAGCTGCCGCTTCAAGGCCCGCACCTCTCGCCAGGCCTCAGGCTGCAGCAAACGCTTGCGCCAGCTTCGCCAGCGCAGCGTCAGCACCTCCGCCACCTGCGGGTGCAGCCGGGCGATGTCGGCAAAGCTTTCTTCCGCCAACCAACTCAGCCGGATATTCGGGTAGTGCGTCTTCAACTCAGTGATGGCCGGCCAGGTGTGGATAAGGTCGCCCATCGACGAGGTGCGCACAATCAGCACATTCATCATGGCGCGCATTGTACCCGAGCGGGCCTGTGGTTAACCAAGTAAAATCCGGCCTGACCAGATGTGGATAAGCCGCTGTGAATAAGTTTGACCATATTTATCCACAATCTGCCAGAACGTTGCGCGCTGCAATAATCCCATGCCTATCAACAGGGCAAGACCATGAGCGGTATGGATTTTTTTCACTTGTCCACACAAAAAGCCCACCTTCAGCAGTTTCATCAATTTATAGTTGCGTTAATGAAAACCCGTTGGTGAAGCGCAAGTCTGTCGCAAAAAAATGGCTAACAGGACAGCGGGCAAAACTGCTTGCCGCGATGTGAATAACTCAGGGTCTGCAGCAAACCTGAAAGTTATCCACAACTGGCTAGTCACAGACGCGCATGGTAGACAACAGTTTTCAATGCATAACAAACTACTGAAAAATAAAGAAAAATAGTGGTTATCCACAGCAATGAAGGGACTTCTACCAGTTTCTTCATTTTATAAATGGGAAAACATAGAAAAGATGCGATACGCGATCAGCGTGGTGCTCATCACCAAAAATGCAGGTCAGCAACTGGAGCAATGTCTGCAGAGCGTGGGCTTTGCCGACGAAATCGTGCTTGTGGATTCCGGCAGCACGGATAACACATTGGCAATAGCCGCAGCCTATCGGGCAAAAGTTATCCACCAGGAATGGCTGGGATTCGGTCCGCAAAAGCAATTTGCCGTGGAACAGGCAAGCCATGACTGGGTGTTGTGTTTGGATGCGGACGAATATCTGTCGCCTGAATTAGCCTTATCGATCAATAAGATACTCGACAATCCACAGGCTGAAGCCTACCGCTTTGCCCGCTGCAACCGTTTCATGGGCCGTTTCCTGAAACACGGCGAGGGCTATCCGGATTGGTCGCTGCGCTTGTTTGATCGCCGCCGCGCGCGCTGGTCCGACGACGTGGTGCATGAGTACGTGATCTGTGAAGGCCCTGTGGAAAAACTCGATGGCGACTTGATGCACGAGTCCGGCGAAGACATCGCGCGGTATTTATCCAAGCAGAACCGCTACACCACGCTGCAGGCGGAACAGTTGTTCGCCCGCGGCAAAAAGGCGGGCGCCGCCAAGCTGGTGTTCAGCCCGCTGCTGCGTTTCTTCAAGTTCTATCTGGTTCGCCGCGGTTTTCTGGACGGCTTGGCCGGGCTGGTCCATATCTCCATCGGCTGCTTCAACAGCTACATCAAGTACGCCAAGCTGATCGAGCTGCATCGGCTGAGTAAATGACATTTGGTTTATCAGGCCGCTTGCCTTAGCATCAGTCTTTTTCCGGAAGCGACGGCATGCCTGCAAACCAGATCCTCATCCGGCCCATGACGGAGGCCGATATCCGCGCGGTGGCGCGTTTATGCGGCGACCTCGACTATCCGACCACGCCGGAGCAACTGGCGCGGCGCTACGCCGCGGTGCGCGCGTTTCCCGATAACGAGATCTGGGTGGCGGAGCGCCATGGCGAAGTGGTGGGGTGGCTGCATGGCCACGGCGGCCATCTGCTGGAAGCGGAAAGCTATGTCGAGATTGGCGGCATCGTGGTGGATCCGGCCTGCCGCGGACTCGGCATCGGCCGGGGTTTGCTGGCCGCCTGCGAGAAGTGGGCGCAGTCCTTGGGCTACCCGCGCATCCGCTTGCGCTCCGGCGTGCAGCGCGTCGAGGCGCATGCTTTTTACCGTCATATCGGCTATCAGCAGAAAAACACCGGCCTCACTTTTGCGCTCGACCTGCCGCGACAAGACTGAGCGGCGCACTTTATCCACAAGCTTTTGCAAGTCAGCATGCCGATCCGCTTTTTCATCTGCCTTGCGCCCGCAACGGCATGGCCAACTCGAAGCCGCGCGGGACGGTTTGCCGTATTGGGTGGGGGTGGGCGCCGGCATCGGCCACGTACCGCCGCAATGGCGGCTGCTTAACGGCGCCTGGGCGGCCTGGCAGGTAGCGGGGGAGGGACGGGTGGCTTGTCGCAGCGCCAGGCGCGCTGAGGGGCCTTAACGTCGGTTTATGGCCAGGGGTGGTTGACGATTGCGGCGCGGACCGCGCATGCGCTCCGCCAAACCCGCTGGGCCGGGGGCTTTTCGCGGCGACGCTCCGTTATGGACTGGCGCGGAAGGCGGTAAGTCGACATGGAGGGGGCTGCGCGGCCGCTGGGCGGCTTTGCAGGCGTTTGGACAGGCGCGGGTGGCTTGAGGCGGCGCCAAGCGCGCCACGGGGTCTTACAGCGCCATCCGGTAGAACACCACGCGCTCGGTCTCCTCGAAACCCAGCGCCAGATGGGCGGCTTGCGCCGTCAGATTATCCAGGGCGGTGTCGGAGGCCAGTTCGGCGCAGTCCCGGGCGCGGGCCCATTCCCGCGCCGCGCCCAGCAACAGGGCGGCCACGCCGGCGCGGCGATGCGATGGCGCGACGTAAATACCCTCGACAAAGGCCACCGGCGAGCGGCTGGTGCCGTTGACGTAGTCGTTGCGAATCGCAACTTCAAGCAGGCCTATTGCCGCGTCGTCGTCGCGGGCGACAAAGGCGGCGAAGCGTGCGGGATTGGCCGTTTGTTCGGCGATTTCCTGCTGGTGTTCAGCGGCCGGGCAGTCCGGCCACAGCGCCGTGCGCAGGTTCAGCCAGTCAGCGGCATGGAAAGATGCGGGGCTGAGCGAAATCATATCGATTCGAACTCCGGTTGCGGCATGTGGCGGCGTTGCACCAGGATTTTGTCGACACGGGTTTTATCCATGTCGACCACTTCAAAGCTGAAGCCGTTCCACTCGAAACGGTCGGTGACGCTGGGAATGCGGCCGAGCTTGTACATCATCACGCCGCCCAGCGTGTGGATGTTGCCGCCGGCTTCGCCCGGCAGCCTGCTGTCCAGTTCGAAAAACTCGCGGAAGTTGTCCAGCGACACCATGCCGTCCACCAGCCAGCTGCCATCCTCTCGCTGCACAATCTCGTCATCTTCGCCGCTAATGGCCTGCATATCGCCGACGATGGCTTCCATCACGTCGTTGATCGATACCAGACCTTCCAGCTCGCCGTACTCATCCACCACCAGCGCGCTGTGGCTGCGCGCCTGCTTGAACTGCTCCAGCAACTGCATCAATGAAGAGGTGGCCGGCACGTATAGCGGCGGGGCCAGGTCGGCGGAAAAATCAACCGGCTGGCCGGTCAGCAGGCGGTCCAGCAGCCGCTTGGCGTTGAGGATGCCGATGACCTGGTCGGTGTCGCCGCGGCACACCGGGAAGTGGCTGAAGGCGTGCTGCAGCAATACTTCGCGGTTTTGCTCGGGGCCGTCTTCCAGATCGAGGATCACCACGTCCTTGCGCGGCGTCATCACCGAGGCCACCTTGCGATTGTCCAGCCGGAAAATGTTTTCCACCAGCTCCTGTTCGGCGCGGTCGAACACGCCTTCGTCGGCGCCTTGTTCCATCAGCGTGCGGATCTCGTCCTCGGTGATGGACGGCTCGTCGCTTTTCTTGGCGCGCAGCAAGCGCAGCAGGCCATCGGTGATGCGGCTGAACACTTGCACCAGCGGCCCGCTGGCGCGCGACAGCAACAGCATGGGCCGCGCCAGCGTCATCGCCACCCGTTCCGGATTCAAGAGCGCCAGCCGCTTCGGCACCAGTTCGCCCAGGATCAGCGACAGGGTGGTGATGAACAGCACCATGATGGCCACTGACAGCGGCTTAGCGTACGGCGCCAGCAGCGCGTAGTGGCTCAGCGCGCCGCGCAGATGCTCGGACAGCGCCGCCTCGCCGTAGACGCCGGACAGGATGCTGATCGAGGTGATGCCGATCTGGATGGTGGACAGGAAGCGGGTGGGTTCGGCGGCCAGTTTCAGCGCGGCGCGGGCGCCCTTGTGGCCTTCGTCGGCCTTTTGCTGCAATCTGACTTTGCGGGAGGAGACAATGGCGATTTCGGCCATCGCAAAAACGGCGTTCAACAGCACCAGGCCGAGCAGCAGCAAGATTTCCACGATGTAGAGAGAGGAGTGGCGGAGCTACTAGCTTAGGGCAAGCCGTCCGCCGCGAAAAGTGGCGCAGCGGACAGTCTTGTTTAGAACAGACTGCTCTGCGTGGCGGCGGGCGCCCAGCGCACCGGCTGGCGGCCGCGTGCGATCAGCCAGGCATTGACCTGGGAGAAGTGGCGGCAGCCGTGGAAGCCGCGGCTGGCGGACAGCGGCGACGGGTGGGCGGCGGTCAGCACCAGGTGGCGGCTGGTGTCGATGCGTTCGGCCTTGGTGTGCGCCCAGTTGCCCCACAGCAGGAAGACGCAGCCCGCGTTATCGCGGTTGACGACGTCGATCAGTGCGTCGCTGACCATTTGCCAACCCAGCTTGCCGTGGCTGCCGGCCTTGTCGCGTTCGACGGTCAGCACGCTGTTCAGCAGCAGCACGCCCTGTTGCGCCCAGTGGCTGAGGTCGCCGCTGGCCGGAATGCCCAGGCCGAGGTCGGCCGCCAGTTCCTTGTAGATATTGCGCAAGCTGGGCGGCACCCGAACGCCTTCCGGCACCGAGAACGACAGGCCCATCGCCTCGCCGTCGCCGTGGTAGGGGTCTTGGCCCAGGATCACCACCTTGACGTCGGCCGGCGCGGCGAAGCTCAGCGCGTTGAACACTTGCGGCGGCGGCGGAAACAGCGTCTTGCCGTCTTGCTGTTGCTGGCAAAGCTGGCGATCGATTTCGGCCAGTTTTGCGGCGATGGCCGGCTGCCGCAGTACGGTTTCCCAGGCGGGATGGACGCGGGCGAGGGCGGGAGACAGGTAAGTCAGAGCGGACATAAGGTTTCTTTGCGGCGGGTCATGCGGATAACGAGGCTTGGAATGGGGACGGCGCGATTCGTTCCAAACAAAACACCGCCCGGAGGCGGTGTCGTCTGGCGGGCGCGGCGCGCTTAGTAGCGGGCGATGGACGCATCCACCTGCGTCGACCAGGCGTCGATGCCGCCTTGCAGATTGATCACATCGTCAAAGCCGGCATTCTGCAGGAACAGCGCCACCTGGGCGCTGCGCATGCCATGGTGGCAGATGGCGACGATGGTGGCGTCGTCCGGCAGCTCGCTCATCCGGATCGGAATCAGATTCATCGGGATGTGCATGCTGCCTTCGATGTGCGCGAGCTGGTATTCCCAGCCTTCGCGCACGTCCAGCAGCACCGGGCGCTTGGCCTGCGGGTCTGCCAGTTGTGCGGCGAGGGCGGGGGCGGTGATTTCGCGCAGCATGATCAGAAGCTGAAACGGGCGGGTTCCACCGCCTCGAATTTTTGCAGCCGCTCGATACAGGTTTCGAACAGCGCCGTTTCGCGGAAGCTGGTTTCGGTTTCGCGCTGAATCAGCTTGCAGCTCATCACCGGCAGATCGCCGACCACCAGAATCAGGCGGCCGCCGACGGCCAGCTGGTTCTTCAGTTCCTGCGGCACGACCGGCAGGGAGCCGCCCACCACGATCACGTCGTAAGGCGCCTGGTCCGGCAGGCCCAGCACGCCGTCGCCCTCAACCAGGGTGACGTTGGCGATGCCGGCTTTTTTCAGATTGGCGGCGGCGCGTTCTTTCTGCGCCGGATCGATTTCGACGCTGACCACCTGCTTACCCAGCTTGGCCAGCAGCGCGGTCAGATAGCCGCTGCCGGTGCCGATTTCCAGAATCTTGTCGGTCGGCTGGATGCCGGCGTCCTGGGCCAGGCGCGCTTCCATTTTCGGTTGCAACATCTTGCGGCCGTTGGGCAGCGGCAGTTCGGTATCGACGAAAGCCAGCTGGCGCTGGCTGTCGGCGACGAAGTCCTCGCGTTTCACGTGGAACAGCAGATCCAGAATGGTCTGATCCAGTACATCCCACGGGCGAATCTGCTGTTCGACCATGTTGAAACGGGTTTTTTCGAAATCCATCAACTTACACTCCGGAGGGCTGGGAGTCCGCTCCGCCGGATGGAAGACAGCGGCGGCGGCAAGACTCTGGTCATGACGATAACTTGCGATTATCCCATATTTGCCTTACCTTCACAGCATCGCTAGGGGTCCTGCCCCCGGCGTCCGTCGTAAGGGCTACCCCAGTGTAGTCTGCCGTGACGGGCGGCGGGACGCGGGTGAGAAATACCCTTGGAACCTGACCCGGATAATACCGGCGTAGGGAAGCGTCAACTGCCCTCACAGGCCCGCCCGGGCCCGCAGCCGGCCACGCCGGATCGCTCCTTGCGCCGTTTCATCGTTTTTGGAGACCCGCCCGATGAACGCGCCCGTGAACCAAGCCATGGTGGTGGATGCCGCCGCCATCCAGCCTTTGCCGAATTCCCGCAAAATCTATGTAGAGGGCAGCCGTCCGGACATTCAAGTGCCGATGCGCGAGATCCGCCAGGCCGACACGCCGACCCAGTTCGGCGGCGAACAGAATCCGCCCATCTTCGTTTACGACACCAGCGGCCCATACAGCGATCCGGGGGTTAACATCGACATCCAGAGCGGCCTCGCGCCGCTGCGCGCCGGCTGGATCGCCGAGCGCGGCGATTGCGAACAACTGGATGGCTTGTCCAGCGAATACGGCCGCGCGCGCGAGGCCGATCCCAAGCTGACCGAGCTGCGCTTCAATCTGCAGCGCAAACCGCGCCGCGCCAAGGCCGGCCGCAACGTCAGCCAGATGCACTACGCGCGCCGCGGCATCATCACGCCGGAGATGGAATTCGTCGCCATCCGCGAAAACCTGAATCGCCGAGCCTATGTGGCATCGCTGCAAGCCACCGGCAACCAGCGCCTGCTGGACCTGATGACGCGTCAGCACAAGGGCCACAGCTTCGGCGCCAATCTGCCGGAAGAGATCACCGCCGAATTCGTGCGTCAGGAAGTGGCCGCCGGCCGCGCCATCATCCCGGCCAACATCAACCACCCGGAATCCGAACCGATGATCATCGGCCGCAATTTTCTGGTGAAGATCAACGGCAATATCGGCAATAGCGCGGTAACGTCGTCGATATCCGAAGAAGTGGACAAGATGACCTGGGGCATACGCTGGGGCGCCGACACCATCATGGACCTGTCCACCGGCAAGAACATCCACGAAACGCGCGAGTGGATTCTGCGCAACTCTCCGGTGCCGATCGGCACCGTGCCGATCTACCAGGCGCTGGAGAAAGTGAACGGCAAGGCCGAAGACCTGACCTGGGAAATCTTCAAGGACACGTTGATCGAGCAGGCCGAACAGGGCGTCGACTACTTCACCATCCACGCCGGCGTGCGCCTGGCCTATGTGCCGATGACGGCGGGCCGCATGACCGGCATCGTCAGCCGCGGCGGTTCCATCATGGCCAAGTGGTGTCTGGCCCATCATCAGGAAAATTTCCTCTACACCCACTTCGAGGACATCTGCGAAATCATGAAGGCCTATGACGTGGCCTTCAGCCTGGGCGACGGCCTGCGTCCCGGCAGCGCCTGGGACGCCAATGATGAGGCGCAGCTGTCGGAGCTGAAGACGCTGGGCGAGCTGACGCAGATTGCCTGGAAGCACGATGTGCAAGTGATGATCGAAGGCCCGGGCCACGTGCCTATGCAGCTGATCAAGGAGAATATGGACAAGGAGCTGGAATGGTGCCGCGAAGCGCCGTTCTACACCCTTGGGCCGCTGACCACCGACATCGCGCCGGGCTACGACCACATCACCTCGGCCATCGGCGCGGCGCAGATCGGCTGGTACGGCACCGCCATGCTGTGCTACGTGACGCAGAAGGAGCATCTGGGCCTGCCCAACAAGAATGATGTGAAGGAAGGCATCATCACCTACAAGCTGGCGGCGCACGCGGCAGACCTGGCCAAGGGCCACCCCGGCGCGCAGATCCGCGACAACGCGCTGTCGAAGGCGCGTTTTGAATTCCGCTGGGAAGACCAGTTCAACCTGGGCCTCGATCCGGACAAGGCGCGCGATTTCCACGACGAAACGCTGCCCAAGGACAGCGCCAAGGTCGCGCACTTCTGCAGCATGTGCGGGCCGCACTTCTGTTCGATGAAGATCACGCAGGATGTGCGCGATTTCGCCGCCAAACAAGGCATCAGCGCGCAGGATGCTTTACACAAGGGAATGGAAGCGAAGTCCATCGAATTCGTGCAGAGCGGCGGCAAGCTGTACGACAAGGTTTAAGTATGGCTGGAACAACAGGCGGCGGCGCAGACCGCCGCTTTTTTCATGCCGCCACGATGGCTTGGGTATACGATGAGCGTATCTCCCTCACCGCAGGAGCCTGCTATGGATACCAGCAGCCATCTGTTGCCTGGCCTGTTCCGCCAGCTGGGCTTGTCCGACGATCCGGCGGCGATGCGCGCCTTCATCGCCAGCCATCCGCTGCCGCCCAAGTCCAATCTGGCTGACGCGCCGTTCTGGAGTCCTGCGCAGGCGGCCTTCCTGCGCCAATCGCTGGAGAATGATGCCGAATGGAGCGAGGCGGTGGACGAGCTGGCGGTGTTGCTGCAGCAAGGCGAATCCTGAAGCTGTGGATAAAAATAGAAACGGGCGATGGTTGTGGATAAGCCATCGCCCCTTGTCTATGGCCTTTTGCGGCTAAGCGGCGATATAGACCCAGGCCCGTTCGCCCGTATCCAGCAGCGCTTCTACCCGCTGGTAATCATCCACCTCATAGCGGTCCGCCAGTTCCAGCTCTTCATCGCTGATGTCGAACACGCTGCCGGCAACGCAGTCTTGCGGATTCTCGCTCAATCGGACGATGGGATGGTGGGTCTTGCCGCTGGCGCGCACCACTTCGGCATCGCGAATTTCCAGACTATCCAGCTTGAAGCCGACTAATTGAGCCGGGCGGCCGCGCAATAGGTGGCCGAAGGTGGCGAGCTGCACATTGTCTTGTTGCAGCGTGCCGTAAGAGAACAATTTGGGCATATCGCGTCTCGCTTACAGGTAGTGACTGTCGTCCAGCAGCATGTCTTCAAAAAAAGCGCCATATGCCTCATTGGGATGGCGGATATGGATTTCCAGCACCCATAGCAGCGCGCTCGGCGCATGGTCGAAGTCCGCCAATGCGCCATTGTGTATGGCGGCATGGGGGAAATCTGCCAGCCTGTGGCCAGAAAGGTCGAGATTCAATCGCCAGCCGCGGCGATGGGCGCAGTCTTCGGCGTAGCGGTATAGTTCTCGTCCGCTGCAGCCCTCCTTCAGCCAATGGCTCCTCACTTCATGGAAAATGGCGCGCGCATCGTCGGCGCAGCGGATGCGCTCCGGATCGCTGCCGGTGACGAAGGTATCGCCAGCGTCGCCTTCCCACTGTTTCCATACCGGACCGATGTCGATGAAGAAAATGTCGTTTTCGCCAAGATAGACGCCTGGTTCCGATGGCGCGCCAAAGGTTTTCAGCGTGTTGCGGCCAAAGCGCACGTAGACGTCGTGCCAACCCCGCAGCATGCCGGCATCGGCCAACACGTCGCGAGCCAGTTCCACCGCGTCTTCTTCCAGCATGCCGGGACGAATGTGGGATGCAATTTTGTGCACGGCATCCCGTGTGCGGCGTCGCACGTCCAGCATGGTTTCGCGGTTGAAAGCCGCGCCAACGGCTTCTTGCGGCAAACAGGTTTCTTGCATGGTGGTTCTCCTTGTAAACATCAGCGATGGGCGGCCAGAGACAGGCCGTTCAGTTCGGTGCTCAGCTTGATTTGACAGGCCAGGCGATGCGCCGGCGATGGCTCATCCAGCGCGGCCAGCAGCCGTTGCTCCTGTCGAGAAGGTTGCGGCAGCTGGCTCAGCCAATTGGAATCGATGGCGACACGGCAGGCTCCGCAAGCAGCCTGCCCGCCGCATACCGGCAGCACCAGACCGGCGGCGGCCAGCGCGGTTATCAGCGGATCTCCTTCAACGGCGGGTACTGTCAGCCAGTCGCCTTGCGGCCGGCGCCAGCGCACAGTCAGATTGCCGTGGTTGGCGGCAGGTGCTTGCGCAGGGACGAAGGCATCGGCGTGAAAGCGCTCAGCGGGCAGATGGCAGCGATCCGTCAGCAACGCGCGTGCCTGCTCCACCATGCGCGGCCCGCCGCAGGCGTAGACGCGAGCGCTGCTCAGGTCGGGATGGTCTGTGGCGGCGACGTCTTGGACAAAGCCGCGGCGGCCGGTCCATTCAGCCGGCGCATTGCTCAGTACGGGGATGAAACGCAATAACGGCCAACGCAGAGCCAGACTGGCAAAGTATTCGGCCAGATAGAGATCGGCGTCTTCGGCGCCGCCCCAATACAGATGCATCGGCGTGCGGCATCCCGCCGCGTGGGCGTATTCCAGCATGGCTTTCAGCGGGGCGATGCCGGTGCCGGTGGCCAGCATGACCACACGGTCTATCGCTGCCTGCTCCGCCTCCCATACGCAGTCGCCGAAGGGACCGCTAATAGTCAGCATCTGACCAGGACACGCTTCATGCCGCAGCCATGCGCTGGCCTGGCCGGCTGCGCGCAGCCGGATGTGGGCCTCCAGCCAACCATCGTTGCGCGGAGCGCAGGCCAGGGAGTAGCTGCGTGTGATGCCGGATGGGAGTTGCAGGCTGAAGAATTGGCCTGCCTGGATGGACAAGCCGCGGTGGCATTCCGGGCGCAACAGCAGACGCAGCGTGACGCCATCCAGCCAGTGCAGTGCTTGCAAGCGGTAAGAATAGGTTTCGATCATCGTGCATATCTCCCAAAAACATGCTTATGCTATAAGAGTGATGGACCAGTAAAAACATCCAGTTTTTATAAATTGACTGGTCCAGATGCGGGGAGACACGCATGCTGAGACCCTGGTCCATGTTGCTGACCATACGGCGCGAAGGCGGCTTGCCAGCGCATCTACAGATCGCGCAGCAGGTGGCGGACGAGATCCAGCGCGGCAGGCTCAGGCCGGGCGATGCGCTGCCTGGTAGCAGGGAACTGGCGGATAGGCTGAGCTTGAACCGCAAGACGGTGGTGCTGGCCTACGACGAGTTGGCGGCGCAGGGGTGGGTAACGGCGGAGGGGCGGCGCGGCACGTTCGTTGCGGCATCGCTGCCGGCGCCGTTGGCGGAGGAGGCTGAACTGGACTTCATCCTGTCGCGGCAGCAGGCCGAGCAGATGCCGAAAGCGGATCTGATCGATTTTTCCGAAAACGTTCCGGATTCCCGGCTGATTCCTTTCGACGCGCTAGGCAGGGCCTATAGGCGCGCCCTGATCGCCACCGCCCGGTCGGGGCGCTTGTCCTATGGCGATCCGCGCGGCGAGCTGGGGCTGCGCCAGTCATTGTTGCGCATGCTGACCATGGAGCGGGGCCTGTCGGCTACGTTGGAGAATATTTGCCTTGTGCGCGGCAGCCTGATGGGCATCTATCTGGCCGGCAAGGTGTTGTTGAAACCCGGCGATGCGGTCGTGGTGGACCGTTTGAGCTATCCATCGGCGCGCAATGCATTTCGCTCGCAGGGCGCGCAGTGTCTGGATGCGGCAAGCGACGCTCAAGGCATGTTGTCTGGGGAACTGGAGTCCTTGTGTCGCCGTTATCCGGTGAAGGCGGTGTATCTGACGCCACACCACCAGTTTCCCACCACGAAGATGATGCCGGCGGAGCGACGGCTGCAGTTGTTGGCCTTGGCGGAGCGCTATGACTTCCACATCATCGAAGACGACTACGACCACGAGTTCCATTTCACGCATCGGCCGATGTATCCGCTTGCCAGCCTGCCTGGAGGACGGCGAGTGGTTTATGTCGGCTCGCTGTCCAAAGTGTTGGCTCCGGGGTTGCGCATAGGTTTTGTGCTTGCGCCCGCGGCGCTGATCGAGCGTTGTGTCGACAACATCCTGCTGATTGATCGCCAGGGCAATCCTGTGACGGAACAGGCGGTGGCGGAATTGATGGATAGCGGCGAGTTGAGGCGCCATGTGCGGCGGGCATGGCGCGTCTATAAACACCGGAGGCAGGTGTTGGTGGAGGCGCTGCAGTGGGAGTTGAATGGCAAGGCCGATTTTGAGTTGCCGGCGGGAGGCCTGGCGATCTGGCTGCAGTTGGGCTCGAATATCGATATGACGCGCCTAGTGGAGGATGCTCGGCGACGAGGCGTGAAGATATTGGCCGGCAGTCATTTCACCGGCGATGGCAGCGTAGTGCATGGAATCCGCTTGTGTTACGCCGATTTGGAGGATGAGGCCCTGCTGCTGGGGGTGAAACGCTTGGCGCAGGCTTTGTCCGAACAGCATGCCGAGTAGCGGGCAAGCTGTTCAGGGCTATGGCGTGTTTAAGGGCAGACAGTAACGTTACAGCCGGCACACCTGGTTGCGTCCGCCCTGTTTGGCCTGATACAGCGCCTGGTCGGCCTTTTGTTGCGCGGTGGCGAAGTCCTGCTGCCGGCACTGCCATTCGCACACGCCGGCGGAGAAGCTGCAACGCAGCTCAGGATGGCTCGGCAGCGGCTGCAGCTGGTTGAATTGCTGGCGCAACCGTTCCGCCACCGCAAAGCCCACCTCGGCGGAGGTATCCGGCATCACCAGGCAGAACTCCTCACCGCCGTAGCGGATTAGCAGATCGTTTCCGCGCACGCCGTTGTTGAGCACGGCAGCCAGCATCTGCAGCACCGCGTCGCCGGCCGGATGGCCGAAGCGGTCGTTGATGGATTTGAAGTGGTCGATATCCAGCATCACCACGCAGACGCGCTGGGTCGAGGCATCGAGCGTGTTCAGCCAGTATTGCAGCGCGCGGCGGTTGCCGGCGGCGGTGAGCGGGTCGATATTGGCAGCGTCTTGCAGCCGGCTGTTTTGCCGCTGCAGGGCGATGTTCAGAAAACCCACGGCGCCGCAGACCTGTGCCGCAGCAGCGACGGTCAGCGCCAGATGATGCATGCCGTCTTGTGGATGCGGCAGGACGGGCAAACCGTGCAGATGCCGCCACATGTCGGCGCCGTCGCGCCAGATGTACAGCAGCGCGCCGATCAGGAAGAGCAGGGCAGTAGGGCTGAAGCGGTTGCGGCACACCTGCCGTTCGGCCTGCTGATACAGCCAGGCGGCGGCCAGATACAGCACAGGGATTTCTGCCGCATCCAGCGCCATTTGCAGCGTCTGCCACGGTATCCAGTAGTCGAGACCGGCATAGGCGCCGACGGCGAGCCACAGCCAGCCAGGAGGGCGCATGCCGATCAGTCGGGCGATCACCATCAATTGCAGCGTGATGCCGGCGGTAGTGATGGCGGGTCCTACCGACATCTGCAGTGGCCCCCAGCCAAACAGCCTCCCCTCCACCAGCATGCCGGCGGCCAGCAGCAGCGAGGCCTGCAGCCAGCGCCGTCTGGCGCGGATCAGGTCAGCGCGGATGCTGTGCTGCCAGGTGATGACGCCTATGCTGGCGACAGCCAGTGAAACCATGATCAGCAGGTAGTCGGACATAGGGCGATGGCAGTTGATGGGGCGGTAACTGATTCATTTTAGCAAACGCCGTTCCGCTGCCGGCGCTTTGTGGAGAACCGGCGCGCCACTTGTGCCAAGCCTATCCGGCCAACGCCGCGGGCAAAGACCTGGAACCTGCGCTTTAGAAGCGGGCCACGACCTTGCGCCGTATGCTGTAATCCGGCCTCAGGCTGGCTTCGGCATCAAGGAAGTAGCGGTTGCTGTCGAGCAGGAAATGCGGATCGTTGTCGGCGTCCGGATCGGCCCACAGTTGGAACAAGCGCAGCACTTGCTGCGGATGGTGGCTGCGCGCCAGCGCTTCGCGGAACGGCCGCTCGCTGAACATGCGGGCAATGGAGGCCAGCAGCTGCAGATGGGGCGGGCGCGTCTCCTGCGGCAGCAGCAGGAATAGAAAGCTGTGCGCCGGCGCGTGGTCCGGGGCATCGAACTCCAGGCCCTGCTTCAGGCGTAGAAACAGCGCATGGGCTTCGGCCAGGCCGGAAATGCGGCCGTGCGGCAAGGCCAGGCCATGCCCCAGGCCGGTGCTGCCGGATTGCTCGCGCAACAGCAGCGCGGTGGCCAGCGTCTGAGCGTTTACGGCGTGGCGCTGGCCCAGCTGGCGGGCGGCGAATTCAAACAGCTGGTGTTTGTTGTCTATGTCCACGTCCAGCAGGATGTCGCTGATCTGGCAGATATCGGGCAAGGTTTGCATGGCGGTGCGCTCCCGTGTTGGGTGAGGGTGACGCAGCCATGCTAGGACGCGGCGGCTAAATTGCAGCTAAATATCTTGCCGCGCCGCATCAAAATCTTGTCAACAGCCTCTAATCGGCCGGCTTGATCGCGCCTTTCAACGCGGAGGCCTGTTCCTTCAGCTTGTCCACTTGCTGTTTCAGTTCCGGGTTGAGCACGGTGGCGGCGGCGCCCACCTGTTTGGCTACCCCAAGGGCGGCGCTGGCTTGCTGTTGCAGCTGGCCTAAGGGGGCGCTGGCGCCGTCCACGCTCTGATGCACGCTGCCGATGGCGGCGGAGGCGGCTTGTTGCAACTGGCTGGTTTGTTGCTGGTTGCAGCCAGCCAGAATCAAGGCGCTGCTGGCGGCGATGATCACGGTGCGCATGGTGTTGTCCTACAAAATGGAATGTTGTTACAGAGCGGTTGGACAGGCGGCAAGTTCCGGCCAATGAGCCAGTTTTCGCTAAATGACATTGGAAATGCAGCTGTTTGGGTTTAACTTGTCGTTTGTCCTAACGATATGGAGCCCGTCATGATTACTGTCAGCGTCCTCTATCCGCAACGCGCCGGCGCGCATTTCGATTTCGACTACTACCTGCAGCGCCACATCCCCCTGGTGCAGCAGCTGCTGGGCCCGGCCTTAAAGGGCGTGCGGGTGGAGCGCGGTTTGGCCGGCATGGAGCCGGGTAGCCCGGCGGGTTATGCGGCGCAGGCGTTGTTGCTGTTTGATTCGATTGAGGCGTTTCAGCAGGCCTTTGCTCCAGTAGCGGCGCGCATTACGGGCGATATTCCGCATTACACCGATATCACGCCGCAGCTGCAGTACAACGAACTGCTGCTGTGGGACGAGCGGCCGGCCGGCGTCCACGGCTGGTATGCGAACGCGGAGTGATCTTCAGCCGGCCAGCCGTTCTGCCAAGCCATCCGGCGCCTGACCTATCGCCAGCCGCGGCGTGCCGTGCCAATCGGCCATCCGGCTCAGCGCGCGTTTGAGGTCATCGCTCAGCCGCTGGCTGACGCGCACGCCGGGCTCCAGGTGCAGCGATTTCACCTCGAATACGCCCTGGGCGCGGTGGGCTTTGGCGTCCAGCCGGCCCACCAGTTTGCCGCGATGGAGAATCGGCAAAGTGAAGTAGCCATACTTGCGCTTGGGCGCCGGCGTGTAGCACTCGATCTTGTAATCGAAGTCGAACAGCTCCAGCGCGCGCTTGCGGTCCCATACCAGCGGGTCGAACGGCGACAGGATGGCGGTATTGCCGCTGTTCAGCGTGCCCGCCGCGGCCTGCTCCAACTCGGCAGCCAGGCTGGCGTGGACGAAGGCGTCGTGGCTCCAGCCTTCCACTTTCACGGGGATCAGCTCGCCCTGGTCGGCCAGGCCGTGCAGCAGCTCGCCATACGGTGCGCGCTTGAGCCGGTAGTAATCGGCCACCCAGCCGGCCTTGACGATGCCCAGCGCGCGGCAGCTGTTGCGCACTTGTTCCAAGAGCGCCTCTTCCGGCGTGGGCAGGTCGCGCGCGTCGTCCCAGTCTGGCCTTACCCGTTCGGCCAAATCATAGACGCGCTGGAAGGCTCGCCGCTCCTTCACCATCAGCCGTCCCAGCGTGAACAACACCTCAAGGTGGCGCTTTTCCGGCTTCCAGTCCCACCAGCCGCTTCCTTTGCCGCCTTTGCGCTCGAAATCGGCCGAGCGCACCGGGCCGTGGACGCGAATATGCTCGACGATGGCCTCGATATCGGCGCGGTGTTGATCGAACCAGCGCTGCGAGAATTTCCAACCCAGGCTTTCCGCGTTCAGCATGCGGTGACGCATCAGGCCATAGTCTTCCGCCGGCACGAAGCAGGCTTCGTGCGCCCAGTATTCGAACAAGGCCCCTTCGGCCAGCAATTGGTCCAGCCAGCCCGGATCGTAGGCGCCGACGCGGCTGTACAGCACCAGATAAGGACTGCGCGCCACCACGCTGATGGTGTCGATCTGCAACAGCGCCATGCGGCGGATGGCGGCCAGCACATCGGCCTGGGAGGCTTTGCGCCGCGGCGCGGACAGCAGGCCCTGGGCGGCCAGTTGCAGGTGGCGGGCTTGCTGCTGCGACAGATGATGCGTCATGGGCTAGGCATGGAAAAGTGGGAAAGACGACTATATCAGGCCCTGCCGTCGCAGTCTTTTGTCGATGCTTTTGGCATGACATGGCGTCAGCTTTGTGGCAGTGTGGACAGCTCTATTGTTTTGGAGCGACAGCATGATCAGCCATATCGACCACCTTGTCCTGACGGTACGGGATACCGAAGCCGCGGTGGCTTTCTATCAACGCGTGTTGAAGCTGGAGGCGGTGAGTTTCGGCAACGGCCGCCGCGCGCTGCGCTTCGGCAACCAGAAGATCAATCTGCAAACCCTGGGCCAGGAGACGCGCAATCATGCGGTGATTGGTTCCGGCGACCTCTGCCTGATCACCGATTCCCCGCTGACCGAGGTGATGGCGCATCTGAAGCAGGAGGGCGTGGCCATAGTAGAGGGACCGGTGACGCGCAGCGGCGCGATGGGGCCCATCACCTCGGTGTACTTCAACGACCCGGATGGCAATCTGATCGAAGTGGGCACTTATAGTTTTTGAGGAGGCAGGATCAGAGCTATCACGGCGCAGCCGGCTTGCCGGCCAAGACCTCGCGCATGATCGTCTCGTAGCTGCCGTCCTTGCGCATGGCTTCCAGCGCCTGATTGAAACGCGTCAGCAGCGTGCGCTGCGGTGAGGTCTTGTTGATGGCGAGGTAAGAGAGATTGCTTACCAGCGTTTCCTGTGTCAGCGTCACATCCTGATAGCCGCCTTCGCGCAGCACCAGTTGTAGCGATTCGCGTATGCCCAGCACCACATCGAGCCTGCCCAATTTGAGTTGGCGCAGGTTTTGCGCGTCGCTGTCGCTGTCGAATGCCAACAGCTTGCCCTCTTTGCGCGCCAGGTCGAAAGCGTCGCCGTAGCTCCAGCCCGCAATCACGCCCACGCGTTTGCCGAACAGATCTTCCAGGCTGTGATAGCGTGGCGCTTGCGCCGGATAGGCCATGACCACGCGTTCCTGAAAGATGGGCTGGCTGAAGTCGAACTGCTTTTCGCGGCTGGCTGTCTTGATGATGCCGCCGGCGGCCGCGCGGCCGTCGCGCAGTTCCTGCAGGGCAAAACGCCAAGATCCCGCGCGCAGCGTGACGGCGATGCCCGCGCGTTCGCAAACCTTGGAAATCAAAGCCGGGTAAAGCCCCGCCGGCCCTTGCTTGGCCGCATACATCAGCGGCGGGTTGCTGGCATCGAAATTGATGACCAGACCAGAGGCTTCGCTGGCCCGGGTGGAGCACGAGATAGCCAACAACAGGATGGTGAGGAATGCGTGAAAGGATTGCCGCTGCATCGTTAACGTTCCGGACGATTCGCTACCGTATCAGCATAGTATCGGCAGCGGCCGCAACGAAGGGCGCGCAGGGCCGCGCATGAAAAAACGGAACCCGCAGGTTCCGTTTTGCTTTCCTACGCCGCTTGCGTTTACGGGTAGACGATGCGCAGCAGATTGGTGGAGCCGGGGGTGCCGAAAGGCACGCCGGCGATGATCACCATGGGCTTGCCCTGTTGGGCCAGGCCCAGCTTGGTGGCGCAGAACGTGGTCTTCACCACCATGTCCTCCAGGTTTTCCGCGTCCGGGCCATGGTAGGCCACCACGCCCCATACCAGCGACAGGCGGCGCGCCGTGGCCAGATTCGGCGAGATGCCCAGTATCGGCGTGGACGGGCGTTCGCGCGCCAGATAGATGCAGGTGGAGCCGCTGGTGGTGAAGGCCACCGACACGGTGACCGGCAGCAGCGTGGCGACTTTGCGCACACAGGCGGCAATGGCGTCGGTGCGGTCCGGCTCGTCCGCCACGCTGTAGTCCAGCGCCATCACCTTGCGGTAATCCGGGGCGCTTTCCACGCGGCGGATGATGCGGTCCATGATCTGCACCGCTTCCAGAGGATATTGTCCGGCGGCGGTTTCGGCCGACAGCATGACGGCGTCCGCGCCTTCGTACACGGCAGTGGCCACGTCGTTGGCTTCGGCGCGCGTCGGCGTCGGCGCGGTGATCATCGATTCTAGCATCTGGGTGGCGACGATGACCGGGCGGCCCAGGTGGCGGCACTGATGCACGATCTTGCGTTGCACCACCGGCACGTCTTCCGGCGGCAGCTCCACGCCCAGGTCGCCGCGCGCCACCATGACGGCGTCGGACAGCGTGGCGATGGCGTCCAGATCATCCACCGCGGACGGTTTTTCGATCTTGGAAATGATGCCGACGCGCTTGCCGACGATGTCGCGCAGCTCCTTGACGTCGGCGCCGGTTTGCACGAAGGACATGGCCAGCCAGTCCGCGCCTTCCGCCAGCGCGAATTCGGCGTCTTTGCGGTCTTTTTCGGTGATGACCGACAGCGGCAGCACGGTGTGCGGCAGGTTGAAGCCCTTGTTGCTGGACAGTTCGCCGCCGACTTCCACGCGAGTGACGATGCGGCGCGGTTCCACATGTTCCACGTGGAACGCCAGCTTGCCGTCGTTGACCAGGATGCGGTGGCCCGGCAGCAGCGCGGCGAAGGCCTCCGGGTGCGGCAGCGTGGCGCGCTGGGCATCGCCCTGCACCTCGTCCAGCACGAATTCATAGCGATCGCCGGTTTTTACCGGCGTGGCCTGCGGGAACTTGCCGATGCGCAGTTTGGGACCCTGCAGGTCCACCACCACGCCCAGCGGCCTGTCCAGCGCCTGTTCGGCGGCGCGGATCGCCTGCAGACGGGCGCGATGGTCGTCATGACTGCCGTGGCTCATATTGAGCCGGAAGATATTGACCCCGGCGCGGGCCAATTCCAGGATTTGTTCCGGTGTGCTGGAGGAAGGTCCCAGCGTGGCGAGAATTTTGGTGTTGCGAAGCATGACAGTCCTTTGCGGCCCATCCGGCCGATTGATCAGGAGCGATTGCGTGTTGTGGGCCGACGCTGCTTAATCCCTGCGCGCGACAGGACGTCGCAATGCAGGGGTGTCCGCTGGGCGGACGGCAAGGCCTCACCGGCGATGATGCCACAGCGGCGCGGCGGTTTTTTTGCGCTGGGTCCAACTCTTGGCATCCGGCGACGCCATTCATGCTGCCATAAGCGGCGTGTAGCGTCATAACTACGTAAATGTGTGTTTCTGATTATAAAACAACGTTTTGTGGCTTTGCGTGGCGGAAATTCCTCAGCCTTTATTTTCGATAATTTTCTTATTTTTTCCTTTGCGCTGATTTGCCTGTAACGCATGCAAATGCTTGTTGTAAAGCGGGATTTGTGGATTTCCCTTCTCGCGGGCGTGGGAATCTATCCGGACCTTGCTTGCTGAAATGGGAAACGCGTGTCTTTTATTCTATCTGGAGCGGCACACTTGTTTGATGTGAAAATGTAGCGCTGCGCTACATTTTTTAATCATTTGATATTAAATGATTTTTCATGATTTTCCTGTTGTCGGGTGCGCTGGATTTCGCCGAAAAGTGTATTTTTTTTTACCGAATTATTGACAACTGTCTGTTCGGGCATAGAATTGTTCGCAAATAAAACGAACGTCATAAGCAAAAAAAGCAACATACAACGCAACGTTGACATCCCCGGCTGTTAACCAAGCCGCCTTACCGGCAATCAGGAGAAGACACAATGAGCGATCAGTACGTACTGGCTTTGGACCAGGGCACCACCAGTTCCCGCGCCATCCTGTTCAACCGCAGCGGCGACATCGTGTCGCTGGCGCAAAAGGAATTCCGCCAGATCTACCCGCAACCGGGCTGGGTGGAACATGATCCGCAGGAAATCTGGGGCGGCCAGGTGGGCGTGGCCGCCGAAGCCGTGGCCAAGGCCGGCATTGATGGTCGCAACATCGCCGCCATCGGCATCACCAACCAGCGCGAAACCACCATTGTGTGGGACCGCGAAACCGGCCAGCCGGTGTACAACGCCATCGTGTGGCAAGACCGCCGCACCGCTGAATTCTGCGACGAGTTGAAATCGCGCGGCCTTGGCGAACTGATCCGCTCCAAGACCGGCCTGCTGGTGGATGCCTACTTCTCCGGCAGCAAGATCAAGTGGATTCTGGACAATGTGCCGGGCGCCCGCGAACGCGCCCGCGAAGGCAAGCTGGCCTTCGGCACCGTGGACAGCTGGCTGATCTGGAACTTCACCCACGGCAAGGTGCACGTGACCGACGTGTCCAACGCCTCGCGCACCATGCTGTACAACATCCACACCCTGGAATGGGACGCCGAGCTGCTGGACATCATGGGCATCCCGGCCAGCATGCTGCCGCAGGTGAAGAGCTCCTGCGAAGTGTACGGCCATACCCATGCCGCCCATCTGGGCGTGGAAATCCCGATCGCCGGCGTGGCCGGCGACCAGCAGGCCGCGCTGTTCGGCCAGCAGTGCACCACGCCGGGCATGGTGAAGAACACCTATGGCACCGGCTGCTTCATGATGCTGAACACCGGCGACAAGCCTATCGAATCGTCCAACAACCTGCTGACCACCATCGCCTGGAAGGTGGACGGCAAGGTGCAATACGCGCTGGAAGGCTCCATCTTCATCGGCGGCGCCGTGGTCAAATGGCTGCGCGACGGCCTGGGCATCATCCGCCACTCGGCCGATGTCGGCCCGCTGGCGCAGGAAGTGGAAAACAGCGACGGCGTCTATCTGGTGCCGGCCTTCGCCGGCCTGGGCGCGCCGCACTGGAACGCCAACGCCCGCGGCACCATCGTTGGCGCCACCCTGGGCACCAAGGCCGCCCACATCGCCCGCGCCGCGCTGGACAGCATCGCCTACCAGACCCGCGACGTGCTGAAGGCCATGGAAGCCGACGCCAAGATGAGCATCGCCGAACTGCGCGTGGACGGCGGCGCCACCGTCAATGAGCTGCTGATGCAGTTCCAATCCGACATCCTGAACGTGGATGTGGTGCGTCCCAAGATCACCGAAACCACCGCGCTGGGCGCCGCCTATCTGGCCGGCCTAGCAGTGGGCTACTGGAAAAACCTGGACGACGTGCAGGGCCAGTGGCAGCTGGATCGCCGCTTCAAGCCGGAGATGGCCGCCGCCGAAGTGGCCGGCAACGTCAAGGGCTGGCAGCGCGCGGTCAACGCCGCCAAGGTGTGGGCCGACGACCAGGCTTGATCTCCCCTAAGACCCGCCGCCGCGCGCGGCGGGCATCCCTAGATAAAGTTGGAAAGAGACAATCATGAATCCTTTGATGGGCGAATTCATCGGCACCGCCTTGCTGGTGCTGCTGGGCAACGGCGTGGTGGCCAATGTGCTGCTGAAGAACACCAAGGGCCATAACAGCGGCCTGATCGTGGTGGCCTTCGGCTGGGCGATGGCGGTGTTCGTCGGCGTGTTCAGCGTGGCCGCGATCAGCGGCGCGCACCTGAACCCGGCGGTGTCGGTGGCCTTGGCCGTCGCCGGCAAGTTCCCGTGGGACAAGGTGCCGGGCTATGTGGCGGCGCAGATGCTGGGCGGCATGGCCGGCGCCGGCCTGATGTGGCTGATTTACCGCAAGCACTATGAAACCACCGATTGCGCCGACACCAAGCTGGCCACATTCTGCACCGGTCCGGCCATCCGCAGCCTGCCGGGCAACCTGGTGTCCGAGATCGTCGCCACCTTCGTGCTGGTGTTCGCCATCCTGTCCATGGTGGGTCCGAAAATGTCGCTGGGCGCGATCGAAGCGCTGCCGGTGGCCCTGCTGGTGCTGGGCATCGGCGTCTCGCTGGGCGGCACCACCGGCTACGCCATGAGCCCGGCGCGCGATCTGGCGCCTCGCATCATGCACGCCATCCTGCCGATTCCGGGCAAGCGCGACAGTGACTGGGGCTATGCCTGGGTGCCGGTGGTCGGTTCGCTGCTGGGCGGCACGCTGGCGGCGCTGGCTTACACCCTGTAATCAGTGCGACGGCGCGCTCCCGGCGCGCCGTTTTTCCTTTTTTGTTCGTTTCTCTCGCCTGCGCTGGAATTCGGAAAAATCCCTTCCTACATAAGCAGTTGTCTCTCGCTTTCCTTCGCCATTTCTGGCTTTTTTGCCGCGCTTCTGCGGTGTCTGTGGCAAAAACGAAAAATAACGAACGAAAAATGTTTTATTTGTGTTCCTTGTTAACTATTGTGGATAGAATGACGAGGACGGAATAAGCAAGGATCGGGCAAATGAAGGTATACGACTTGATGGTGATCGGCGGCGGCATCAACGGCGCCGGCATCGCGCGCGACGCGGCTGGCCGCGGCCTGTCGGTGGCGCTGTGCGAAAAGGACGATCTGGCTTCGCACACCTCCTCGGCCAGCACCAAGCTGATACACGGCGGCCTGCGCTATCTGGAATATTACGAGTTCGGCCTGGTGCGCAAGGCGCTGCAGGAGCGCGAAGTGTTGCTGAAGGCGGCGCCGCACATCATCTGGCCGCTGCGCTTTGTCATGCCGCATGCGCGCGACCAGCGTCCGGAATGGATGATACGTTGCGGCCTGTTCCTGTACGACCATCTGGCCAAGCGCGAGGTGTTGCCCGGTTCGGAAACCGTCAGCTTCGCCAAGCATCCATCCGGCGCGCCGCTGAAGGACGCTTTCAAACGCGGCTTCGTCTATTCCGACGGCTGGGTGCAGGATGCGCGGCTGGTGGTGCTGAATGTGATGGACGCGGCCGAGCGCGGCGCCCAGGTCTACACCCGCACCGCTTGCGTGGCGGCGCGCCGCGACGGCGAACACTGGCTGACCACGCTGCAGCGCGAGGACGGCAGCCGCTTCGAAGTGCGTTCGCGCGCGCTGGTCAACGCCGCCGGCCCGTGGGTGCAGAGCCTGATCGAAGACAAGCTGGCCATGCCGTCCAGCAAGTCCATCCGCCTGGTCAAGGGCAGCCACATCGTGGTCAAGAAAATCTTCGACCACCCGTTCGCCTACATCTTCCAGAACCCGGACAAGCGCATCATCTTCGCCATTCCGTACGAGAAGGAATTCACCCTGATCGGCACCACCGACGTCGAATACCAGGGCGATCCGGGCCAGGTGGCGATAGATGACAGCGAAATCGCCTACCTGTGCGAAATGAGCAACCGCTATTTCCACAGCCAGATCTCGCCGGCCGATGTGCTGTCCACCTATTCCGGCGTGCGCCCGCTGCTGGACGACGCCTCGGACAACGCTTCCAGCGTTACCCGCGATTACGCGCTGGAAATGGATACCCAAGGCGCGCCGCTGCTGTCGGTGTTCGGCGGCAAGATCACCACTTTCCGCAAGCTGGCGGAAGAGTCTGTGGACAAGCTCGCGCCCTTGCTCGGCAACCACAAGGCCACCTGGACCGCCGACGCGCCGCTGCCGGGCGGCGACATGCCGGGCGCCGACTTCGGCCGCTTCCTGCGCGATTTGACGCAGCGCCACCCGTGGCTGCCGGCGGAGCTGGCGGAACGCTGGGCCCGCGCCTACGGCACGCGCGTGGCCAAGCTGATCGGCCAGGCGAATGCCCTGGCCGACCTGGGCGCGGAAATCCTGCCCGGCCTGTATGAAGCCGAGCTGCAGTATCTGGTGGACGCCGAATGGGCGACGCGCAGCGAGGACATCCTGTGGCGCCGTTCCAAGCTGAAATTGCATCTGCCGGCCTATGCCGACAAGGTGATCGACGCCTGGCTGGCCGCCCGTTCGCAATCCTCGCGCGAAGCCTTGAGCGCCTGATCGTCCTGATTCGCCATGGCAACAGCCCGGTCCGCCGGGCTGTTTTGCATGGCGGCGCGGCATGCTTATGCCCCATTAAAAGCTTTCGTTTCCCGCTGCGCCAGCGTTTGGCTAGCATGAGCCATCGATAGCGAAAAGGGAGAGCGAAATGCGCGTCGCGTTGAGCCAGGCTGTGTTGGGACGGTTGCCGGGAATGGAGGTGGAGGGTTTGCTGGCGCTGGGTGTGAACCAGGCGGCGCTGCCTGCCGCCGTGCTGGCCTTGCCGGAGCCGGACGTTGATCTGGATGCGCTGCTGCAGCGCTGGAAGGCCTTGTACCGTGAGTTGCCGGGCGACAAGAAGGCGCGCTGCTCGTTGGAGTATCTGGTCAAGTCGGCGCAAAAAGACAAGTTGCGCCGCATCCTGCCGCTGGTGGACCTGTACAACCAGGCCTCTTTGCAGAGCCTGGCGCCGTTTGGCGGCGAGGACATCGACAAGCTAGGCGGCGAATTGCGGCTGGATCTGGCGCGCGGCGACGAAAGCTTTTTGCCGCTGGGCAAAACGGAAGCCGAACAGCCGCAGCCACACGAAGCGGCATGGCTTAACGGCGACGGCGAAGTGGTGTGCCGCTGCTTGAACTGGCTGGAGTCCGATCGTTTCAAGCTCGACGAAACCAGCCGTAATGTGGTGTTCGTCAGCGAGCGCCCGGATGCCGGCTTCCCGTCCGGCGCGGCCGGCATGGACTGGCTGGCGCGCGAGCTGGCACCGCATGCCGGCTCGCTGGTACGTTTCCGGTTGGATGCCGCCCATCCCGCGTTCGCAATGTAGGGCGGGCAGGCCATAGGCCTTGCCCGCGGCGCGGTGGGCTTTTGGGTCGATCCAACGCCTATGGCCTCTCACCCGATGCCGTCATGAATGGCGCGGGCAAGGCCAGGGCCTACCCGCCCTACGGGCTGGATGCTGTCCATCCCGTGTTTGAGAGGTAGGGCGGATGCCCCGCAGGGGCGATCCGCCGTGGTTGGCGGAACGCCCGGCTTTGCCGGGCTTCCGCCCTACAGGCGGAATTTTTCCACCATTTGCCGCATGTGCTCGGCCAGTTCGTTCAGGCTGAGCACCGCGCCATGCAGTTCGCTGGCGGCCTCGGTATTGTCGGCCACCATCTGCGACACGGTTTCGAAGCTGCCTGCGATGCTGTTGCAGACGCTTTTCTGTTCGGAAATGGCGTCGCGGATCTGGCCGACGCCGCCGCTGGCTTCCTGCACGCTGTCGTTGGCTGCCTGCAGATTGGCGATCACCGTCTCCATCGTGCTGCGGCTCTGCCGCGTGGCGTCGATGCCGCTCTGCACCGTCGCGCCCACCGAGTGGGCGTTCTGGTTCAGGCGTTCGGTCACCATCTTGATTTCGCTGGCGGCTTTGGCCGAGTTTTCCGCCAATTTGCGCACCTCGTCCGCCACCACGGCGAAGCCGCGGCCGGTTTCTCCGGCGCGCGCCGCCTCGATGGCCGCGTTCAGCGCCAATAGATTGGTCTGCTCGGCGATGTCGCGGATCTGGCCGGTCAGGTGGCCGATGGCCTCGGTGCTGTCGCGGAAGGCCTGCGAGGCTTGGTCCACCTGGCCCATCACCGTGTCTATCGTCGTTGTCTGACGGCGCAGGTGTGCCACTTCTTCCAGCCCGTTGCGGGTTTTCTGCGCGCTGGTGTGGGAGTCCTCGCTGATGCGCACGGTTTGTTCGGCGATGGTGTCTATGCTAGTGGCCATTTGCTCCAGCGAGGCGGCGTTGCTGGCGATGGCGTCGTTCTGCGTCTCGGCGCCGCTGGCCAGCGCGCGGGCGGAGCGGCCCAGCTCCTGGCTGGTGTCGCCCACCTGCTTGGCGGCGTTGATCAGCTCCGCGATCAGCGCGCCCAGATGGGTGCGCACCGTTTCGCTGCAGGCGGCGATCTGGCCGATCTCATCCATGCGGCCTGGCTGGAACGGCCGGGTGAAGTCGCCCTCTGCCAGACGGGTCAGGTCTTCAACCAGCCGGCGGGCCCTGGAAACTATGGCGCGGTTGACGTAGTACAGGAACAGGGCCAGGCCCAAGACGGTGGCGACAGCCATGACGATGGCCACCCGCCACAGCGCGGCGTTGGCGCTGGCCACGGCGGACTCGGCATTGCTTTGCGCGCGCTTGGCCAGAAAGTCGCTGGCCTGGGTCAGCAGCTCGGTCGGCGGACGATCCATGCCGGCCACCTGCTTGTCGCCCACCTTGAAATCGGCGCCGGCTTGCTTATAGGCATCCAGCCCGCGCCGGTAGTCCTCGCCCATTTTCTGGTGGGCGGCGACGAATTGTTGCAGCAGTTGCTGCGCTTGCGGGTCGGGCACCGAAGCGGCCAACGCATTGCCCTCATCCCGCACCTGGTTTTCCTTCTTCTGAAAATTGCCCCAGTACTTGGCCAGCTTGGCCGGGTCCTGCCCACGCAGCAGCGTGTCTTTCCACTCCTGCACCTGTTTCTTGAAGTCCACCTGCATGGTCAGCACCTGCTGCACGCTGCTTTGGTCCTGGGCCACCTGATCGCGGAAGGTGCGGATGCTGCCCCATAGTTGCGACAGCGAGAAAATCGCGGCGAGCAGCAGGATGGCGATGGCGAGTCCGACAATGGCAGCCAGCTGCCCGGCGAGAGAGGATTGGCGGTTCATGGAGAACCTCCGTGCTAGAACGAATCTTGCTCTAGTTGTAGGGCAGTTCGCGATGTCTTACGAATATTTACTTAGCTAAATCAAAGGTTTTTCACTATTTTCCCACGCGAGCCGCTGCTGTGGATAAATCCACCATTTCTTTTGGGCTGTGGATAAGGGCTTTAGTCGGGCGGCGGCAGGGGCGAGCGAGACTCGCTTTTCCCTCAGACCGCTCTCCCGCGAGAGGAGAGGGCCTTTCGTCGGCGAACTTGAGTGAGGGACAGGGGCAAGCCGGCGACGGCAAGATTGTGGATAAGTCTTGAACGCGCGGGAAGCTGTGGATAAGGGCGAGGCGAGGCCTCGCCTTTGTCTTACACGATCAGCGCGGCGTCTTGCTCCACCGTTTGCTGCGACAGCCTGGGCAGGGACTGGCCTTGGCCATCGAACACATGGCAGTGGCGCGGATCGGGTTGCACGAAACGCAGGCTGCCCGGCGCAGGCTCCGCCTCCTGGCCGCTCAGTTTCAGCGCGATCGGCTCCTCGGCGCCTTCCACGCGCAGGTAGACGATCTGCTGGTCGCCCAGGTGCTCCACCAACTGCACCGTTACCGGCAGGCCGGTTTCGGCGAAGAGCAGATGCTCGGCGCGCACGCCCAGCGCCAGTTCGCCGCTGCCGGCGTCGCTCAGCGGCAGGGTGAGCCGGTAGTCGCCGGGCAGTTGCAGCTGCAGGCCGCTGGGGGTGTGCTGCAGCGCGCGCGCCGGGATGAAGTTCATCTTGGGGGAGCCGAGGAAGCCGGCGACGAAGCGGTTGGCCGGCTGGTTGTACAGCTCCAGCGGGCTGCCCACCTGTTCGATGCGGCCGGCGTTGAATACCGCGATGCGGTGGCCCAGCGTCATCGCCTCGACTTGGTCGTGGGTGACGTAGATCATGGTGCTGCCCAGCTCCTGGTGCAGCCGCGCCAGCTCGATGCGCATCTGCACGCGCAGCGCGGCGTCCAGATTGGACAGCGGCTCGTCGAACAGGAACACGCCGGGCTTTCTGACAATGGCGCGGCCGATGGCCACGCGCTGTCGCTGGCCGCCGGACAGGGCCTTGGGTTTGCGGTCCAATAGATGTTCGATTTGCAGGGTCAGCGCGGCGCGATGCACGGCGGCATCGATTTCCGCCTTGCTCTTGCCGGCCAGCTTCAGGCTGAAGGCCATGTTTTCGCGCACCGTCATGTGCGGATACAGCGCGTAGCTCTGGAACACCATGGCCAGGCCGCGCTTGGCCGGTTCGATGTCATTGGCCAGTTCGCCGTCTATCCATAATTCCCCTGCCGTGATGTCTTCCAGGCCGGCGATCATGCGCATCATGGTGGATTTGCCGCAGCCGGACGGCCCGACGAAGACCATGAATTCGCCGTCGCGGATGTCCAGACTGACGTCGTGGATCACGGCGTTGCCGTCGTCGTACACCTTGCGGATGTGTTTCAGCGCGAGTCGGGACATCTCATTGCTCCTGATAGGGTTGGCCCAGGTCCACCGGCAGGCGGCCGACGGCGGCGATCTCGCCGGCCAGGCAGCGGCTGGCGGCTTCCAGCGCGGCATCGGCGAAGCCGTAGCTGATCAGCGCCGGCGCGGCGATGTCGGCGGCCGAGTAGGGGTTCCATAATGCCAGATGCAAATCCGGCTTCCAGCTGTGCTGTTCGCGCCTGCCGTAGCGTTCGCGCGTGGTGGAGGCCAGCACGGTGAAGACGCCGTCCTGCGGCAGGGTGGACCAGTCGAGCGCGGCGCGCTGCGCGAAACGCACCACTTCCAGCGCGTGGCGGCGCGACAGCGCGGCCACCAGCTTGCTGGCGGACAGGCCGGCTTCGGATACGCCGTCGGACGGCGCCTGGTCCTGCACCACCAGCCGCAGCCGCTGGCCGGCCGGCAGCGTGGGGACGTCGCCATGGGGCGTCAGCGCGCGCCGCCAGGCGTCGGCGAACAAGGCTTCGTCGGCCGCGCGTTGTTCGGCGGCATAGGCGTAATCGTCCACGCTGGGATAGCGGCGGATCAGCGCGTCCACGCGTTCCGCAGCTTCTTCCAGCCGCGCCTGCGCCAGGTCTCCGCTTTGCAGGGCCGCGCGCAGCGCGTCGAAGCTCGCTTCCATTTCGTCGGCGAATTGCAGCACCAACGCCAGGTCGGCGCCGGCTTTGAGCGTTTGCACCGCGCCGGCGGCCTGGCCCCAGCGCTCGCGTATCGCGCGCATGTTCAAGGCGTCGGTGATGGCGACGCCCTGGAAGCCCAGTTCCTGCCGCAGCAAACCGGTGAGGATGGCCGGCGACAGGGTGGCCGGCCATTCGGCGTCCAGGCTGGGGAAGCGGATGTGGGCGCTCATCAGCGCCGGCGCGCGCGGCGCCAGCGTCTTGAACGGGGCGAGTTCGTAGTCGCGCAGTTCGGCCTGCGGCTTGTCCACCACCGGCAGGTCCAGGTGGGAGTCGGTATGGGTGTCGCCGTGTCCGGGGAAGTGCTTGACGCAGCAGGCCACGCCCTCTGCCAGATGGCCTTCCATCCAGGCGCGGGCCAGGGCGGCGGCCCGCGCCGGGTCCGCCCCGAACGAACGCTCGCCTATCACCGGATTGGCCGGGTTGTTGTTCAGGTCCAGCACCGGGGCGAAGTTCCAGTTGATGCCCAGGCTCTTCAGCCCGCGGGCCACCGCAGAGCCGACTTTGCGCGCCAGCGCATCGTCGTCCGCGGCGGCCAGCGCCATCGCCGCCGGCGCTTGCGGCAGGAACAGCGTGCGCATCACGCCGCCGCCTTCCTGGTCGATGCCGATCAGGATGTCGTCGCCCAGCGCGCATTTGAGGTCCGCCACCAGGCGGCGGGTGGCGGCCGCGTCCGGCACGTTGCGGCGGAACAGGCAGACGGCGCGCACGCGCATGCGCTGCAGCCGCGCCGCTTCTGCATCGCTCAAAACCGGGCCTTCCACATCCACCATCAGGCAGCGGCCGGCCAGGGCATCCAGTTGTTCAGGGGTCAGGGTCATTTCACCGCTCCGTCGAATCCGCGCAGGAAATAGCGCTGGGTAAACAGGAAGACGATCAGGATGGGCAGCACGGTCAGCACCGCGCCGGCCGCCACCACCCGCGTCTTGAAGCTGAAGGCGCCGGCCAGATACAGCACGCCGACCGACAGCGGAAACTTGTCCGGGCTGGACATCACGATGGATGGCCAGATGTACTGGTTCCAGGCCGATACCGTGGTCAGGATGGTCAAGGCCGCCAGCGCCGGGCGCGACAGCGGCAGCATGATCTTCCAGAAGATTTGCCACTCCGACGCGCCGTCCACGCGGGCGGCGTCGATCAGATCCTGCGGCACCGCCTCGAAGGCCTGTTTCATCAGGAAGATGCCCACCGCGCCGGCAAGCGTCGGCAGCACCACGCCGCTGTAGCTGTCGGTCAGTTGCAGCTTGGACACGGTGATGAAGTTGACCAGGAAGTTGACCTCGCTGGGCAGGATCATGGTGGCCAGGATGGCGCCGAACACCAGCCGGCGGCCGGGAAACTGCATCCGCGCCAGCGGGTAGGCGGCCAGCGCGCTGACCAAGAGCGTGCCGGCCACCGTCAGCGCGGTGATGGCCAGCGAGTTGCGATAAAAGGCCAGGATGTCGATGCTGGAGATGGCCTCGCCGAAGTGGGCCAGCGTCGGCGCCGTCGGCAACAGCGGCGGCGGAAAGGCGAACACCTCGCCGTCGCCGGACAGAGCCGTCACCAGCGTCCACCAGAACGGATAGACCGTGATCAGGGCGATGACGCTCAGCGCCAGGTAATGCAAGGCGCGGTTGCCCAGGCGGTCCAGCCGCGGCGCGGCGGCGGGCAGAGTAGTGGTGGGGGTCATCGCGCCTCCTCAGCGGTCTCGCGGTTGCAGGTAACGGAAGTTCAGCCAGGCCAGCACGATGCAGAACGCGGACATCACCAGGCTGGCGGCCAGGGCGCGGCCGAAGTTCAGCGACTTGATGCCGAACTCGTAGGCGTAATACAGCGCGGTATAGGTGGACTGCATCGGCCCGCCCTTGGTCAGGATCTGCACTTCCTCAAACGCCTTCACCGCCGCCAGCACCGACATGACCGAGCACAGCAGGATGGTGGGCGCCAATAGTGGCACGGTGATGCGCCAGAAGCGCTGCCAGCGGCCGGCGCCGTCCAGCTGCGCGGCCTCGTGCACGTCGGCTGGAATGGACTGCAGGCCGGCCAGGTACAGCACCATGTACCAGCCTATGCCGCGCCACACGGTGATGAACATCACGGCGAACAGAGCGATGTGGTCGTCGCTGAGCCAGCCCACCGGATCATTGATCAGGTGCAGCCAGCGCAGCACGGCGTTGAGCACGCCGTCTTCGGTGTACATGAAATTCCAGATGATGCCGATCACCGATACCGAGGTGACCACGGGCAGGTAGTAGGCGGCGCGGAACAGCTTGATGCCGGGCAGATTATTGTTGACCAGCACCGCCAGCAGGATGGCCAGCAACTGGATGACCGGCACCACCACCAGATACAGCGCCGAATTCTTCAGCGCCGACAGGAACAGCTCGTCGCCGAACAAATCGCGGAAATTGTCCCAGCCCACCCATTGCGGCGCATCGATCAGGTTGTAGCGGGTGAAGGCGAGAAAGGAGCCGAAGCCCACCGGCCAGAACGAAAACACCAGCAGCAACAATAGGGCTGGCGCCAGGAACAGATAGGCCTGCAGGGTGGTCTTGCGGTGATTGCGCATTGCTCATACTCCCGGTGGGGTTGCGAAAACGCCCATCCGCCGGTTGCGCGCGGCGGATGGGACGCTGCGGGAGGCTTACAGCTTGCTGGTCCAGTAGGCGGCGGCTTCGTCCAGCGCGGCCTTGACGTCCTGGCGGCCGGTCACGGCTTTCTCCACCGCGGCCGACAGCTTGGCCGACAGCACGTCGGCGTTCTTCACCGACAGGAACAGGGTACGCGTCTTGTCCAGATTGGCGGCGGCGATGCTCACGGCGCGCTCGGCGGCGCCGGCGTTGTCGGCCACTTTCTGGAAGTGCGGGTCGGCGGCGGCCTGGCGTGCGGTGGGCAGGGTGCCGGCCAGCTTGGCGAAGGCCAGCTGGTTTTGCGCATTGGTCAGGTAGTTGCCGAACTTGCCGATTTCCGGCAGCAGCGCCTTGTCCACATTGCGCGCCACGGCGAAGTTGAACATCCAGCCCCCGGCGGCGATGCCGGTGGGGCCGAGCGGAGCCGGGGCGACGCGGGTATGGGCATAGAGCTTGGGCGCTTCGTCGCGCACGCGGGTCAGCGTGGTCGGCGTCGATTCCAGCATCGCCAGACGGCCGCCGTTATACGCCGCCATCGCCACCTGGAAGTTGTCCTGGGAAAACAGGTTGTCCTTGAGCAGCGCGCCGGCCTTGTAGGCGTCGGCCAGCTTCTTGACGAAGGCCACATGGGCTGGGCTGTTGAAGGCCGGCTTGCCGTCCTTGACCACGTCCAGGCCGTTTTGCATCAGCAAGGCTTCGATCTTGGTCGGGCCCAGCGTCGGCGCGAAACCGGCCACGCCGGTCTTGGCCTTGATGGTCTTGGCGTATTGCAGCTCCTCGTCGAATGACTTGGGCGGCTTGTTCGGATCGAGGCCGGCCTTCTTGAACAGCTCGGCGTTGTAGGCGATGACGTTGGCGCCGTTGTAGTGCGGGAAGGCGTAAACCTTGCCGTTGAAGGTGACGTCCTTCAACGCGCCGGCGACGTATTGGCTCTTGTCGATCAGGTTGTCCAGCGGCTGGATCAGGCCTTCTTGCTGGTAGTCATAGGCCCAGGGCACGTTCAGATTGACCAGGGCCGGCGGCTTGCCGGCGCCGACGGCGGCGGTGAACTTGGCCTGGATCACGTCCCAGGGGTAGTCGGTCCACTTCACTTCCACATTCGGGTGCTGGGCGTTGTACTGAGCCACCAGGTTCTTGAAATAGCCGTCGAATTTGGGCGACAGGCTCATGGTCCACACTTCCAGCACCGGCTTGTCGGCGGCATGGGCGGCCAGCGGGATGGCGGCGGATGCGGCGATCAGCAGCGACAGGGTCAGGCTTTTCAGTTTCATGTCTGCGTCCTTATCTTTCTTGAGTTTGGCCCGGTCATCAGAAGGTCTTACTGTAGGAGGCGATCACTTTTACGTCGTTGCGGTCCTTCTTGCCGTAGAAGTCGCCGGAGCGGTACCAGGCCGGGTAGACGCCTATGCTGGCGCCCTTGAGCCAGCCGCTTTGCACGGTGTAGCCGGCGCTCAGGTCGATTTCATGCGCCTTGCTGTCTGCCGCGCCGTTCGGGTTTTTCAGGCCGGTGGCGTAGTTGGCGCTGGCGCCAACAGTGAAGCCGGGCAGGCCGGATTTGGCGAGGTCGTAGTTCACGCCCAGCTTGAGCACTTGGGTGCCGTCCCAGACGAAGTCGTCGTCCTGGCCCCAGGTCTGGATGAAGTTGCGGTTGTCGCTGTTCCCGTACGGCGTCATGCGGAAGTTCACTTCGCCGCCGTCGGGGTTGCGGCTCTTGCCGATGCCGCCCATCAGCGACAGGCCACCGGTGGTGTAGGTCATGCTGCCGCTGGCATGCCAGGCGGTTTGCGAATTCTGCATGCCCAGCTGCGATTCGTCCTTGCCCTGGAAGTAGTAAGCGACGCCGGTCAGCGTGTCGCCGCCGGAGAGCTTCCAGGTGTAGGAGCCGGCAATCTGCGCGGTGCGGCGGTAATCCTTGCCTTCGCCGAAGCCGATGTCGATGAAGGCGTTTTCCGGGGCGTAGCGGAAGCCCACGCTGTTGACGTAATCGACTTTCTTGGCTGTGCTGCCGTTGCTGCGGCCCTGTTCCCAGGAGTTGGTCATGTCGCGGAAGCGATAGTCCCACTCATTGCGGAACTGGTCGGCCCAGCCATAGCCCAGCTCGAAATCGCCGATCTTGTATTTGCCTTCAAAACCGCGATAAGCGTGTGACTGCAGGCCGCCGGAGGTGCCCATGGTGCCGATGCTGATCGGGGTGTAGCCGGCGCGGAAGGACAGGCCTTGGCCGTCCGGGTTCTGGCGGAATTTGATTGCCGCCTGGCTTAGCACCGCATCGCTCTTGTCCCTGCCGCCACCGCCCTCGGCCGGGTCGCTCATGTCGTTGTAGTCGTGGTACAGCACTTCGGAAAAACCGATGCCCTTGGTCAAGCGGATCGAGCTGTGCGCCGCGGCGTCGAAGCCCAGCTTGTCCCAGGCGTAGCCGGATTTGAAATTCAGGCCCAGGTTCAGCGCGTTGACCCGGATATCGCCGGCATTGCTGTTATTCGGCTGCTTTTCCTGCCGGTCGCGGCCGTAGTACAGCGCGCTGAAGGTGGTTTCCGATTTGGTCAGCAGATCATAGACATTGCTTTCGGGTATGGCTTGCGCCGTGCCTTTCAGTGCGGGGCCATCGCTTGCCGGAGGAACGGCCGGTTCTTCCGCCGCCAGGGCGACGCCGGTGAACGCAGCCAGTACTGCCAAGAGAAGTGAGCGTTGCGTATGCATTTTTCTTAACTCCAGGTCCAGTTGCGGAATCCATATGTGGAAATCCTGGAGGCAAATTATCTGGTCTTATAGTGGTCTTCAATTGGTATGAGACTATTCCAATGGAAATTGCCTGTAATGCTGTTGCAATGTTGCCATGCAAGATGCATCTTATGATTAAAGTCATGAATTGGCGAGAGTTTTTACACGAAAAATCTAATTAATTGGGAATGTTTGATCTTTGTGATCAATTTACATTCATATGCGAAACAAATAATAAAAGATTAGCGTTAAATATCCACTTCAATACCAATTTGTTTTCGAAAGCGAACAAAATCAGAGCTCACATGTTTTGTGCGGCGCACAAAAAAAGATGGCGAACTGCTGTTCGCCATCTTGACTTGCGCAATGATTAAGAGCGGCAGCTCAAGCTGCCAGCGGATCAGGTTTGCCAGGCGGTGGGAGAGGCGGCGGCTTGCAAGGCGGGCTCGCCGGCCGTGGCTTGGCCGCCAGCCGGCAGGCGGAAATGG
The DNA here is from genome assembly GCF_002902845.1 of Chromobacterium sinusclupearum. Lineage (GTDB taxonomy): Bacteria > Pseudomonadota > Gammaproteobacteria > Burkholderiales > Chromobacteriaceae > Chromobacterium > Chromobacterium sinusclupearum. The sequence goes on along the minus strand of NZ_PPTF01000068.1, from coordinate 208,903 downwards.
CTGATCGCCGATTGCAGCGCGACGGCCATCTGCTCGACCTGACTGGCGGCATTCGCTGTCTGCAGGGCGGCGGTGCTGGTTTCCTCGGACATTTGCGCCACTTGCTCCACATTGCCGGCAATGGCCGTGCCGGCCTGTTGTTGTTCGTTCAACGAGATGGCGATGCCGGACAGCGACTGTTTCACCCGCTCCGCGTTGCCGGTGATGCCGGAGATAGCCTCGCGGGCGCGTTCGGCCTGGCCCAGCCCGGCCTCCATCCGTTCCACCGTGCTATGGATGTTGTCCACCACGTGCTGGCTGCAATCCAGCATGTCGCGGATGCTGCCGCTGATTTCCGTGGTGGAGTGCGAGGTGCGTTCCGACAGCTTGCGCACTTCGTCCGCTACCACCGCAAAGCCGCGGCCCTGTTCCCCGGCCCGCGCGGCCTCGATCGCCGCGTTCAGCGCCAGCAGATTGGTTTGCTCCGCCACGTCGCGTATCACCTGGATGACGCTGGCGATTTCCTGGGAACGGCTGCCCAACAGGTCGGCCTGCTGCTGCGCTGACCGTGCCTGTTCGGCGACATGGGTCATGGTTTGCAGCGTTTCGTTGATGATGCTCTCGCCCTTGCGCGCCAGCTCGCCGCTGGATACCGAATCCTTGGCCACATCGGAGGTGTTGTCGCTGACCGAGCTGATGCTGACCGACAGCTGCTCCACCGAGGCGGACATCGAAGAAGCGGCGCGGGTTTGCTCCTCGGCGCTGCTGGCCACCTGTTCCGACGCCGCGGCTAGCTCGGTCGCGCTATTGGTCAGCCGCAGCGTGATGTCCTGCATATTGCGCACCAGTTGGATCAGCGCGCTCTGCATCAGCGCCATCGAGGCGACGATGCTGGATTGGTCTCCGTTCTTCACCGGCAGTTTTTGGCTGAGGTCGCCTTGGGCGACGCGGCCGGCCAGCGCCACCACGTCGCGCGGCTCGCCGCCCAGCTCGGCCAGCAGGCCGCGCACGATGGTCTGGGCCAGCAGCAGACCCAGCAATACCCCGGCTACGATCAAAGCGATGTTGACCAGCCGACTGCTGGCGGCGCGCTGCTGCGCCGAGGCGAATTCCTCGGCGGCGACGCGCAGCTGCAGGTCCACCAGGGCGGAAATGCGCTGCGCCACCGGATCCAGCGCCGGATACATATCGTGTTCCACATAGTTCTGCAGCGCGGCTTCGTCGCCGCGCTCAACGATCTGCCGCAGTTTCTCGACGCTGCGGTCGGCCGCGGCCATGGCCTGATCCGCCTGATCGGCCAGCTGTTTTTCCTCCGGCGTCAGATAGGTGGCGCGGTAGTCGCTCCACTGCTTTTTGACATCGGTTTGAGCCTGCTTCAGGTTGGTGAGAAAGGTGCTGGCGGTCTGGCTGTGATTGCGCAGTTTGTGCGCGTTGTCGACGATGCCGACGGCGTAGCCGTCGCCGACGATTTTCAGTTGTTTCAGGCAGACCACGCGGTCGTTGTAGGTGGTGGCGAAGTCGCCGAGGATGCCGTCCTGGGTGTGCAGGCCATACAGGCCAACCAGAATGGGAACGGACAGCAACGCCGCAACCATGATGGCCAGACGCTGGAAGATGGAGAGATTGTGGAACATGACGAACTCGCAGGATAGGAGGACACGCCTCCAATATTCTTTGGGTAGCAGCCGTCATGAGGGTAATCAATCCGTATAAATAATCCTAGGTAGTTGCACTTATCCGCACTATGAAATCCACCGGTCTATCTATAAGCTGCTGATTCCGTTATACTTCCGGCCCGCCCGTCCAGCCGAATAACCTTAAGAGCATCCCCGGAATCGCCATGAGCCTGTTGCCGCACCAAGTCGAACTGCTGTCCCCCGCCAAAACCGCCGAAATCGGCCGCGAAGCCATCCTGCATGGCGCGGACGCGGTGTATATCGGCGGGCCGTCGTTCGGCGCGCGCCACAATGCTTGCAATAGCGTGCAGGACATCGCCGGGTTGTGCGATTTCGCCCACCGCTACCACGCGCGCATTTTCGCCACGCTGAACACCATCCTGCACGATGCCGAGCTGGATGCGGCGCGCCAGCTGATCTGGCAGCTGTACGATGCCGGGGTGGACGCGCTGATCGTGCAGGATATGGGCATCCTGCAGATGGACTTGCCGCCGATACAGCTGCACGCGTCCACCCAGTGCGACATCCGCGACGCCGACAAGGCGCGCTTTTTGTCCGACGCCGGTTTCAGCCAGATCGTGCTGGCGCGCGAGCTGACCATTCCGCAGATCAAGAACATCGCCGACCGCGTGGCCGGTTCCGCCACCATCGAATACTTCATCCACGGCGCGCTGTGCGTGGCCTTCTCCGGCCAGTGCTACATCAGCCATGCCGACACGGGCCGCAGCGCCAACCGCGGCGACTGCTCGCAGGCCTGTAGATTGCCGTACACGCTGACCGACGAGAAAGGCGGCGTGGTGGCCTTCGACAAGCATTTGCTGTCGATGAAGGACAACAACCAGAGCGACAACCTGGAAGCGCTGTTGGACGCCGGCGTGCGGTCTTTGAAGATCGAAGGCCGCTACAAGGATGTCAGCTACGTCAAGAACATCACCGCTCATTACCGCCTGCTGCTGGACGAAATCTTCGAGCGCCGCCCGGAACTGGCGCCGGCCGCCAGCGGCAGCAGCGAAATCTTCTTCACGCCGAATCCAGACAAGACTTTCCACCGCGGCGCGACGGATTACTTCGCCACCGGCCGCAAGCAGGACATCGGCGCCTTCGATTCGCCCAAGTTCGTCGGCGTCGGCCTCGGCACCGTGCACAAGGTCGGCGATAGCTGGCTGGAGATCGCCACCACGGAGCAGATGTCCAACGGCGACGGCATCAACTTCATGAAAAAGCGCGAGGTGGTGGGCATGCAGCTCAACACCGTCAAGCAAGTCGGGAAGGCTGAGGGCGGCCTGCTGGTCTGGCGCTGCGAGCCTAACGATCCGGCCGTGCTCTCCGGCCTGAAGCCAGGCACCGATATTTGCCGCAACCGAGACCACGCTTGGGAACTGGCGCTGCTGAAAAAATCGGCGGAGCGCCGCATCGGCGTGTGGGCCACGCTGTCGGAAACCGCCACAGGCCTCGCGCTGACTTACACCGACGCCGATGGCTGCAGCGCCAGCGCCGGTGTCGATTTGGCGCTGGAGCCGGCCAAGGATGCCGCCCGCGCCGAGCAAAGCCTGCGCGACGCCGTCGCCAAGCTCGGCAACACCCTGTTCCAGGCGCACGATGTGTCGCTGAATCTTTCCCAGCCGTGGTTTGTGCCGGCATCCGTCATCAATGGCCTGCGCCGCGAGGCGGTGGAAAAGCTGGAAGCCGCCCGCCTGGCCGCCTGGGCGCGTCCCGAACGCAAGGCAGGGGTGGAGCCACCGGCGGTCTTCCCGCAGAAGGAGCTGAGCTATCTGGCCAACGTCTACAACGCGCTGGCCTGGGACTTCTACAAGCAGCACGGCGTGGAAGTGATAGAGCCGGCCTACGAGGCGCACCAGGAAGAGGGCGAGGTGTCGCTGATGATCACCAAGCACTGCCTGCGCTTCTCCTACAACCTGTGCCCGAAGCAGGCCAAGGGCGTCAAGGGCGTGATGGGCCAGGTGCGCGCCGATCCGATGATTCTGAAATCGGGCGACGAGACCTATACCCTGAAGTTTGAATGCCGTCCCTGCGAGATGCACGTGATGGGCAAGATGAAGAAACACATCTTGAAGACGCCGCCGCCGAGCGAAATCCCCGCCAGCGCGCCTATCACTTTCTTCAAGCAACGGCCGCAGTGATTGGCTAGGGCGCCGTCGCCCGCCAGCGGGCGGCGATGCAAAGGAATCGATTCACACCAAGGGCAAGCCACTAAGGCTTGCCCTTTTGCATGGTTCCAGCGGCGGCGCGGCTGGCTTGCCAATACGCGTCTCTTGCCATCAAACTGCATGTTTTAGTCATTTTTTATGGGCGGATTCATCGAGCGGCGCGGGTGAACCGCGGCAGAAAATTGCCGGTGCCGAACTATGCCGCCTGGGAGATGCGATGGACAGGACGCTGGAAGTAGCTGGCTCACATCCCGCTGCCGCAGACGATGACCAGCCCTTGCTGGTATTGGCCTGCAGCGGCACCGGCGGGGATATCCTGCCGTTCATCGCGCTAGGCCAGCAGTTGGCGGCGCGTGGCCATCGCGTAAGGCTGCTGGTGCCGGCCTACCATGTGGCTTGGGTCCGCGGGCATGGCCTGTCCTGCGAGGGTTTCGGTTCGGCGCAGGCTTTTCAGGCGCATCTGGACAATCCGGATTTGTGGGACGCGCGCAAGGGGTTTGGCGTGGCATGGCAGAGTGTGGCGCCGCATCTGCTTGTCTTGCGCCAACTGGCGGCGCGCGAGTCCGGCCACTGCGTGTTGCTTTGCCATCCCATCATGCTGGCGGCCGCGCATCTGGCTAAGGCGGCTTATCCCGATTTGCAAGTGGCCGCGCTGTATCTTTCTCCGTCCGGCTTGTGCAGCAGCCATGAATTTCCGGTGATGGGAGCGCGGCCTTTGCCGGCTTGGCTGCCGGTATCTTGGAAGCGCCAGTTGTGGCGCGGTATCGATCGTCTGGCGCTGTCCCCCGTCGCCTTGCCTGCTATCAACGCCGCGCGGCAGGCGTTGAACTTGCCGCCGTTGGATAGTTTCCGCCGCTTGTTGAGCGAGACGCCGGATGCGGTGATCGGGCTATTTCCGGACTGGTTCGCCGCCACGCAGCCGGATTGGCCCAGCCGATATGTCGAAGCCGGTTTTCCGCCTGATCCAATAGAACAAGCAACGGAATTGTCCACAGAATTGCAGGCCTTTCTGGCGGCCGGGCCGGCGCCGATAGCGTTTACCCCCGGCACCGGCCACAAGCATGCGCGCGCGTATTTTGAGGCGGCCTTGGCGGCGCTGGCGGCCTGCGGCCGGCGCGGGATATTCCTCACGCCTTATCCGGAGCAATTGCCCGCGGCGTTGCCGCCGGAGGTGATCTGGCAATCGCGTGCGCCGTTTGCGCGGCTATTGCCCGAAGTGGCGGCGCTGGCGCATCACGGCGGGGTGGGCAGCTGCGCCGCGGCTTTCCGCGCCGGGGTGCCGCAGCTGATCTGTCCCTATGCATTCGATCAGTTTGACAATGCCTGGCGCGCGCGCCGCCTGGGCGTGGCGGAAACGGTTTTGGCCGGCAAGCTGGACGCCAAGAAAATGAGCGCCGCGCTGCAGCGTTTGCTGGCATCTGACAAGGTGGCGCAGGCCTGCGCCAAAACGTCGCGGCTAGCCCGCGTCGATGCTCTTCCACTGGCCGAACGCGTGGAACAGGCGCTGACGCTGCAGGCGAAGCGATGAGTATTGGTTTGATCGAAGCGGGCAATTGCCATTTGTACGAGAAACTGGGTTTTATCCGTTTCGGCGCAGCCAGACCCGTGCTGCCGGGAATGCATCTGGTTTCCTACCGGAAAGGTGTCGTTGCTTAGGCTATTTTTGTTTGGCGTAGCATTCGCCTCAATCGGCAACGCGATAAATTCGATGCTTTGCGCTGAGCGAGGCATCGGGATGGTCGGAGGCAAAAATGGCTGGCATGCCAAGACGGGATGGGAAGTGAGGGCGGTTCTATGAAAGGGACGATGATGATCTACCCGATGTTCGCGCTGGTGTTGCTGACTTTCTTTGTGGGCATCCGCCTGGGGCGCGCCCGTTTCGCCAACGCTCGTTCCGGGCGGGTGAAGGGCAGCTATTACCGGCTGATGCAGGGTGATGTGCCGCCGGACAGCGAAGTGAAGCTGGCGCGCAATTTCTCCAATCTGTTCGAAGCGCCGACGCTGTTCTATGTGGCCGGCGCCATCGTCATCGCCAAAAACCTGGTCACGCCGGCCGTATTGGCGCTGGCCTGGGGCTATGTCGCGCTGCGTCTGGTCCATACCGTTATCCACCTTGGCTACAATCACCCGATCCACCGTTTCCTGGCCTTCCTGGCTTCCAACGCGCTGTTGCTGGCGATGTGGGGCTGGCTGGCGTACACCTTGTAAGCGCCGCGTTTCCTGCCCAGATATCCGTTGGGCATGGCCAGCAGCGGCCTGCTTTTTCCGTGGCTTCACGTTTTGCCAGGCAGTTTCCGGCGTTTCGGCATGGAACCGCTCGCCTTAGGCGCTGTCTATAAGTTTTTGATAATTTTCGACAAAGGGTCCCGGATGGATATGAAGACGGCTCTGCACAGCCTGCTGATCGCGTCGACGACATCGTTTGTGCTATGGTCTCCAGCGGCGGATGCCTGCACCCGCACGCTGTGGAACACCAACCATCTCGCCGTGCTGGCAGGGCGGTCCATGGACTGGGCCGAATCCACCCAACCCCGGCTGATGATCCTGCCGCGCGGCATGGCGCGCGATGGCGGCAAGCTGGGGCCGGCCACCGTGATCAAGGACAATGCGGCGCGCTGGACTGCCAAATACGGCAGCGTTGTGACATCGGCCTATGGCGTCGGCGCGGTGGACGGCATGAACGAGAAGGGGCTGGCCATGCACCTGTTGTTCCTGACCGCCACCGACTACGGCGCGCGCGAACCGGGCAAGCAGGGCGTGCAGGCCGGGCTGTGGGGCCAGTATCTGCTGGACAACGCGGCGACGGTGGCAGAGGCGCTGGAGGCGATGCAGCGGATTCAGCCGGTGATGGTGGAGTACGCCGGCTTCAAGTCCTCGCTGCATCTGGCGATTGAGGATGCCAGCGGCGATTCGGCGCTGATCCAGTACGTTGACGGCAAGCCCAAGATCTATCACGGCCGGGAATTCCGCGTGCTGACCAACGATCCGCCGTATGAGCAGCAGCTGGCGGAACTGAAGAAGTGGGATTTCTCCCAGGCCACGCGCGAGACGCCGCTGCCGGGCAATGTCAATCCGGTAGACCGCTTCATCCGCGCCAACTACTTCCTGAGCACGCTGCGCGAGCCGCAGAGCCAGCGCCAGGCGGTGGCGTCCATCCTGTCCGTCGCGCGCAATGCCTCGGTGCCGTTCAACGCGCCGTACAAGACGCCGGGGTCGACCTATGACACCGAATACCGCACCGTGGCGGACCTGAGCAATCGGCAGTATTTCTTCGAGCTGGCCAGCAGCCCCAATGTGATCCGGGTGGACCTGGACCAGATAGACTTTTCCGCCGGCGCGCCGGCGCGGATGCTGAATCCGGACAATGTGGAGCTGTCCGGCAGCGTCAATCAGCAATTCCAGCCGCTGGCCAAGGCGCCGTTCTGATCATGATCGTCGCTGAAAATGGCTTTATCATGAGCCGGCCCGGTTCCAGGAGATGCCATGCACGCTGAGCAACTGCAAGCCTATCTGCACCAGAACATCCCGCTGTCCCGCGCGATGGAGGTATCGGTGGCCGCCATCGATCCGGACCAGGTGAGGCTGACCGCGCCGCTTGCGCCCAATATCAACCACTGCGCGACGGTGTTTGGCGGCAGCGCGTCGGCGCTGGCCATCCTGGCGGCTTGGTCCTTGCTGCATATCCGGCTGAGGGCCGAGGATCGGAACGCTACATTGCTTATCCAGCGCAACAGCATGGAGTATGAGCAAACCATCGCCGGCGAGTTTTCCGCGCGCGCCTTCCTGGCGGACGCGGATAGCTGGCCGCGTTTCATCAAAACCTTGTCGCGTCGCGGCAAGGCCCGCATTGCGGTGACGTCGGTGTTGGAACATGAGGGCGCGCAGGCGGGCCGGCTGTGCGGCGAGTTTGTGGCCTTGTCGAGCTAGCATGGCGCGGTCAGTCGTTGACGCGCCGGGCGGCGAGGACAACAATGCGGTTTTCCCAATCGGCATAGCCGCCATGTCCAATCTGAAATCCCGTTGCTCCGGGGCCGCCTGGCCGGATTATCAAGGCGGCGGCCTGCTCAACCTGATGCAGACGCTGAGTTGGGAGCTGGGCGGTCCGGATCTGGGTTATCCGCCGCTGGCCACGGATGTGCTGGCCGGCATCGGCCATCACCGCCATGTCTGCCTGTTGCTGATAGACGGGCTGGGTGCGGCGCAGCTGCGGCGGCTGGGGCCGGAAACCCGCTTGAATCTGCGGCGGCGGGCCACCTTGAGCAGCGTGTTTCCGCCCACCACGACGGCGGCGGTGACCACGGTGTTGACCGGCCAGCCGCCGGCTCGCCATGGCCTGATAGGCTGGCATCAGTTGCATGGCGAGGAAATCATCGCGCCCTTGCCGCTGTATGTGCGCCAGCCTGCGGGCAGCGCCAGCGCGCCGCAGCAGCTGGCCGATACGCTGTTTAGCGCGCCGCCGTTGTTCGAACATTTTTCCCGCCCGGCTTTCCTGATGTTGCCGGAGGACATCTGCCACTCTCCCTGCAGCCGCCACCATGCCGGCAGCAGCATGCGCCTGCCTTACCGCGATTCCGAGGATGCCTTCGTCCAGCTCACGGCGCGGCTGTATTCGCCGGTGCCGGCTTTCCATTATTTGTATCTGCGGCAGATGGACACGCTGATGCATGAGATCGGCCCGGACGACGAGGCGGCCGCCAGGCTGCTGGCCGAGCTGGACGGCGATTTCGGCCGCCTGCTGGACGCGGCCAAGCAGAACGACGCGGCGGTGGTGGCGATTGCCGACCACGGCTTTGTCGCCGCGCCGGCCGAACAATGGCTGGATGTGGACGAGATTCCGGAACTGTACAGCTTGTTGGCGCGCCCGCTGTCCGGCGAGACGCGCATGAGCTACTGCCATGTGAAGCCAGGCTGCATGGAGCGTTTCATCGAGCTGGCGCGCGCGCGGCTGGGCCACGCCTGCTGGGTGGAGCCAAGCGCGGAATTGCTGGCTGCCGGCGTGTTCGGCCCGGGGCCGGCGCATCCAGACCTGGCTCATCGTTGCGGCGATGTGGTGCTGATCGCCAAGCCGGGCTGGAACCTGCGCGACACGCTGCCAGGAGAGCGCAAGCTGCAATTGGCCGGCACGCATGCCGGCGTGCATCCGGACGAGATGGAAATCCCTTTGATCGTCTACCGCCCCTGAACGCGCATTTTTCTGCCTGCCGCCTTGTTTTATGCAATGCCAAATACATAATTGATTTGGTATACTGGCGGGTTTCCAGGGAGGAATGGCATGCAACATCGGATAGGCGCCGGCGTGATCGTCGAGCATGAGGGCAGGGTGCTGATGGTGCGGCATTGCAAGCCGGGGGTGTACGACTTCAGGGTGGCGCCGGGCGGCGGGGCCATCGATGACGAGCCGCTGGCGGACGCCGCGCGGCGCGAAGCGTGGGAAGAGTGCGGGTTGCGGGTGGAAATCGGGCCGCTGGCCTATATCGAGGAATTCGCCAGCCCGCAAACCCGCGAGTGCAAGTTCTGGTTCACCGGCAAGCTGCTAGGCGGCGCCATCGATTGCAGCGCCGAGGAAGCGGTGCGCGAGCACATTGTCGAGGCGGCCTGGCTGGCGCGCGGCGAGTTTGCCGGCAAGACGGTGTTTCCTCCCATGCTGCTGGACGATTATTGGCGCGACCGCGAGCATGGTTTTATTGCGCCGCGCTACGTCGGCCTGCGCCAGATGGAATTCTATTGAGTCGATGGGCTCGCTTCAAACCGGGATACGCCATGTTTCCGTTGATTGTGACGCTGCAAGTGAAGGAGCCTGCCGAGGCGCCGGCGGTGGCCGCCGCGCTGGTGCGGATGCGGCCGATGTGTCTGGCCGAGCCGGGCTGTCTGCTGTGGGAGGCCTATCATTCCCAGGCCGATGCCAGCCAGTTTGTGCTGGTGGAGCATTGGGAAAGCCGCGGCCATTGGGAGTCGCACGGCAAATTGGCGGCGATTCAGGAGATTTATCTGCCTGAGGTGCTGCCGCGGGTCCATCGCGCCGCGCATCCGTGCGACAGGCTGGGACGGGAGGCGGAGCGCGATGACTGAGCACCCCTTGCTGCTGCAGGCCTACTCGCAGCTGCTGATCCAGCTGGAAGAACTGCCGGTGTTTTTGCGCAGGACCCTGTCCGGCTTGCCGGGCGAGGTGTGGGGCCGCCAGCCGATACATGACCGTTCGCCGCTGTTGGAGCATGTCTGGCATGTGCACGATTGCGAGACCGATCTGTACGGCATGCGCATCCGCCGCGTGCTGAGCGAGGAGCGGCCGCAGCTGGCGCCGATGGAGGTGTCGTACTGGCCCGAGACGCGCGCCTACCATGCGCGCGACGGCGAGGCCGGCATTGCGGCCTTCGTCGCGCAACGGGCGGCGCTGCTGGCCCAGTTGAAAAGCCTGGATACCAAGCAATTGGGCCGCAGCGGCATACGCGGCGATGGCACCACGATCAATGTGCTGGGCCTGGTGGAACAACTGGCCGAACACGACCGCGACCATCGCTGGCGCATCGCCGCCATTCTGCGCAGCTATGCCGGGATGTGAGACGCCGCGCCGGGTGCTGATCGTCAGCGGCAGCGGCGCCGGAAAAAGCACCTTGGCGAAGTTTATCGGCCGCGCGCTGGCCTTGCCGGTGGTGGAGCTGGACGAATGGTTCTGGGGGCCGGGCTGGATTCGCCAGGACGGGTTTGAGGCCAGGGTGGCGGCGTTGGCTCAGGACGAACGCTGGCTGGCCGAAGGCTGCTATGGTTCCGCGCTGCGCCAGTTGCTGCCGCGCGCCGATCTGGTGATCTGGCTCGACTATCCCCTCCGCTTGATGGCGTGGCGCATCGTGCGCCGCAGCCTCTGGCGGGCATGGCGCGGCGAGACGCTGGCGCATGGCAACCGCGAAACCTTGCGCGGCACGCTGTGGGGGCCGGATTCCCTGCTGCGCTGGGCCTGGCGCAGCCACGACAAGCGCCGCGCCGAACTGGCCGCGCTGCGCGACGCGCATCCGTTGGCGCAGTGGCATGTGCTGCGCGGCCCGGACGAGACGACGCGCTGGCTGCGCGCCTTCCGCTTGCCGGTTTGACGCGGCATCCGTAGAATGCGCGCTTTCCCGCAAGGGGAAAGTATCGCGTATTCAATGTGTTAAGGATGCCCCGTGGCCGACATCAACCGCCTGGAAACCTGGATCAAGTACAAGAACGGCCTGTGCGGCGACTGCATGGCGTCCTGCTGCACCATGCCGGTGGAAGTGAAGCTGCCGGATCTGGTGCGCATCGGCGTGGTGGACGAGTTCGAGCTGGAAGAGCCGATCAAGAACATCGCCAAGCGGCTGGAAAAGCAGCGGGTGATCCAGCATTTCAATTTCAAGAACAGCCTGTTCACCTTGGCGCAGCGCGCCAACGGCGATTGCCTGTATCTGGATGCGCAAACCCGGCGCTGCACCATTTACGATCGCCGCCCCAATACCTGCCGCAACCATCCCAAGATCGGTCCCAAACCGGGCTTTTGCGCCTATACGCGCAATAGCCGCGCGCCAGGCAAATAATTCAATTAACATGTTTGCCTTCGAATAGATCGGGAGCCGGCATGTCCGCACAGCTGATCCGCCGCTATTGGGAATGCGCCAATGCGCGCGATTGGACCGCATTCGCTAACACCTTGCATCCGGATGTCGAATACCGGGTGCCGCAGACGCGCGAACGGATCCGCGGCGTGGACCAATACGTGGCATTCAATGCCACCTATCCCGGCGACTGGCGGGTGGAGATTGTCCGGGTGCTGGCCGATGGAGACCAGGCGGTCAGCGAGATCGCGTTTCACGTGGAACAGCAGACCCTGACCGGCATCAGTTTCTTCACCCTCCAGGATGGCCTGATCCGGCGCATAGAAGACTGGTGGCCGGAGCCGTATGAAGCGCCGCCGCGCGCAGTGGCGGTGGAACGATATTGAGAAAGGCGTGACGATGCAGGCGATTTATCCCTTGCTGGCGTTCCTGGTCGGCGTAGTGGTGCCGATGCAGGCGGCGGTCAACAACCAGCTGCGGCAACTGATAGGCGGCAGCACGCTGCTGGCGGCCCTGGTGTCGTTCAGCGTCGGTTGTTTGACCCTGGCCCTGCTCAGTCTGGCTACCGGCCAGCGTTGGCAGAGCCTGGCGGCGCTGAGCCGGGTGGAGTGGTGGATGCTGCTGGGCGGCGTGCTGGGCGCCGGTTTCGTATTCGGCACCACGCTGTTGGCGCCGCGGCTGGGCGTGGCCACCATGGTGTCGCTGATCATCGCCGGCCAGGTGTGCACTTCGTTGCTGTTCGATCGCTTTGGCTGGCTGGCGATGCCGCTGCGCGATCTGAGCGCGGCAAGGCTGATCGGCGCGCTGCTGGTGGTGGCGGGCGTGTTGCTGGTGAATTTCGGCGACCGCTGGTTCGGCCGATAAAGACAGCCCTGCCGGGACGGCAGGGCGTAGGCTCATTGCGCGGGCTTGGCGACGACGTCGCTGGGTTTGGTGGGCTGGTTCATCTCATGCAGCGACAGCGGCACGCTGGGCAGCACCACGGTGCTGTCGAACGGGCGGGTATTGGCATCCTGGGCGCTGGCCAGACTGGACGACACGAGCAGAGCGGCCATTAGTGGAGCGAACAGTTTCATCGTGAACTCCTTCTTGGGCGTGAGCGGCGATTCGGGGCGATCGGTTCGATGCGCCTCCGCGCGATGGCCTGACCGGCGGCCAAGCCTGATTTCAGTATGACTCCCTGTTTTGCCCAGCGTGCGGAGATGGCGGCGCGATTGTGTTTCTATGTCTTAAGCGCCGTTTGCGAAAGGCGAGGCGGCTTCAGCCCGCCGGCGCCATCGGTTGCGAGGGGCTGGCCGGAGCGGGCGGAGTGGCGGGCGCCGCCGGCGCCTTAGGCGCGGGGTAGGGATAGATCGGAACGGGGTAGAAGTACCATATGCCGCCCACGATCCACCACCAGCCGTAGCGGCCATCATGGTTGCCATGGCGCCAGTGGCCACCGCGCCAGTTGTGTGACGTATCGTCACTTGGCCTATCGGCGCCGGCGATCGCCGGGCCGGCCAGTCCAACGAGCAATAACAGCAGGGATAAAAGCTGGCGGCTTGTCATGACGCGTCGTGGCCATCTGTTGGCGTTTGCTATCGCTTTGAATCCGCCGCGCGGGGGCGGATGCCGGTCCGACACAGATCGAACGCGGCGAGCGCAGCGTGTCAGGAAGTAAAACAGGCAGCGCGTTAAACTGGCCGCTGCCTCCTTATTCGCAAGGCTGCCGGGAAAGCCTGATCAGAGACGGCCCCGCCGCGCCGCTCAGCCGTGATTCGGGCTGGATGCCTCGCGCTTGCCGCGATGTTGCCACTCGCCGCCCGGGCGATGCAAGTTGTCCATCACTTTGCGCTGCTCAGGCGTCAACTGTCCGTAGAAGGTTTTCAACGCGTCCAGCCGTTGCTGCATTTCGGCCTGCTGCTGTTGCATCATCTGTTCCATTCTTTCCGGCGCACTATCCTGGCCCTCCTTGGGCGGCATGGGCTTGCGCGGCTGCATGGCTTTGACGAAGTCCTGCCAGGCGCCTTCCTGTTGCGGCTGCAGTTTCAGCTTGTCATGCAGCATCTGCATATGCCTGGCCATCATTTTCTGGTGCATGGCCGGGTCCATCTGCCTATCCGGGCGCTGCGGTTCGGCCGTTTCCGCGGCTTGAGCGGCGCTGACGCAGAGAATGCTGGCAAGAAGCAATGACCTGTAGAGCAGTGGCATGGCGGACACTCCTTTTAGTGCATGAACTGTGGGCAGTATCGGCGAAATTTGTCACCGGAGTATTGCGGCGGGCAAGCCGGATGTTCAGCTTTGTTAAAGCGCGGTACCTCCTAGGGGCTGTTGACGTTTGGTGAGCGGTCGCGCCGGGATGCGTTTTGCGGCGAATCGAGGCGTTTCGCGCGCCGCATAGCATTCTCTGCCAGCGCGGAACAACGAAGAGTCGGCGCGAAAGGCGCCCGGCCCTGCGGGTTTGGCGGAGCGCAAACGCGATCCACTCACCAAACGTCAACAGCCCCTAGGGCAAACGATGGATAATGAACAAGCGGGGCCACCCGCGGGAGGAGAACGATGGACGCAATAGTATTGGCCGCAATGGCCAAATGGCCCAATGTGCCGGCGGTATTCGGCTGGCTTAGGCTGGACGCGCGCGGACAGTGGTGGATCAAGGATGAACGGCTGCAGCACGAGGGCATGGCGGAGTTCTTCAACCGCAACTACAGCCGCGACGGGCAGGGGCGCTGCTATGTGCAGAACGGCCCGCAGAAAGTGTACGTGACGCTGGACGCCGCTCCGCTGGTTGCCAGGCGCACGCCCAAGGGATGGAGCACGCAGCCCTACGACGACGATGTGCCGGCGCGCTCGGCCTGGCTGACGCCGGATGGCGTACTGCTGCTGGAAATCGGCGGCGAGCTGGCCGTGGTGGATGATCGCGATTTGCCGTCGCTGCTGGATGAAGGCTTGCCGGGCTGGGACGGCGACATGGCGGCGCTGCCGACGACGCTGAAGCTGGCCGAAGCCGTGCTGCCGCTGGCGAGCGAAACCCTGCCGGCGCTGCAATCGCGCTATGGCATCGTCGCGCGGCCCAAGTGAGTGGATGGCCGCCGCAAGACAAAGCCCGCCTGACGGCGGGCTTTGTCATGGCGGGATCGCTCCGGTCAGATCGGCTCGGCTTTGACGCCCACCAGCCGCTTGCGGCCGGCCATCATGCCCACGCTGAACGCCGCCGCGGCGATCAGGCTGAACAGCAGCGCCAGCGGCCACGTCGCATGGCTATGGCTGCGGATCAGGCCGACGGCGAACGGGCCAAGCGAGGCCAGCATATAGCCTATGCCCTGCGCCATGCCGGACAGGTGAGCCGCCACATGTTGATCCGGCGAGCGGTGCGCAAGCAGGCTCAGCGCGGTGCTGAACAGGCCGCCTTGGCCGAAGCCGAGCAGCACCGCCCACAAAACCAGGCTGTCGGTGGGCGCGTACAGCATGCCCAAGAGGCCGCTGATCACCATCAGCAGGGTGGCGACAATGGGCGGGCGCTGGTTGCGGCAGCGATGCGCCAGCATCGGCACCAATAGCGAGGCCGGCACCTGCACCATGGTGGACAGCGATAGCATCAGGCCGCCCTGCATCGGCGTCAGGCCGCGGTCGATCAGAATGGACGGCAGCCAGCCGAACACGATATAGGCCAGCGACGATTGCAGGCCCATGAACAAGGTAACCTGCCAGGCCAGCGGATCGCGCAACAGGCCGCGCACCTGCCACTGGCCCTGTGCCGCGGCGTGGCGGGTATTCAGCTGCGGCCACCATACCGCCAGCGCCAGCACGGCCGGCAGCGCCCACAGCGCCAGCGCCGGCCGCCAGTCATGGCCGAAATGCTCGGCCACCGGCACAGTGAAGCCGGCCGCCAGCGCCGCGCCCAGGCACAAGGCCATGGTGTAGACGCCGGTCATCAAGCCGGCGCGGCTGGCGAAGTCGCGCTTGACGATGCCCGGCAGCAGCACGCCGATCACGCCGATGGCGGCGCCGGCCAAAGCCGAGCCGGCAAACAGGCCGAAGGTGCCAAACACGGTGCGCAGCACGACGCCGGCGGCCAGCACCATCAGCACCAGCGCGATGGTTTTCTCGCTGCCCAGCCTGCGGGCCAGGTGCGGCGCCAGCGGGCCGAACAGCCCTAAGCAGGCCACCGGCAGCGTGGTCAACAGGCCGGCCAGCGTCGGCGTCAGGCCAGTGTCGCGGCTGACCATGCCCAGCACCGGCGCCAGGCTGGACAGCGCCGGGCGCAGGTTGAGGCCTACCAGCACCAATCCCAACAGCAGCAATAGCGTGCGGACGCGGCTGCCCTCCAGGGCGGCGGCAGGCGTGTCGTCGTCGATCAGCAGTTCATCGGCGATCGGTTTGGACCGATTCGTGTTCTCTTGCATGGTGCTTCCTTATCGTTGCTTGTGCAGCAGCCGGTCCAGCGTGGCCAGCAGCGGACGGGTGATGGCGGCGGCGGCCTGGCCGGCATGTTCCGGCTTGCGGTCGCGTATGGCCTCATAGATTGCGGCATGGGCGGCGAAGTCCGGGTCGGGCAGGGCCTCGTCGCGTATCGAATCCTGCACGCTCTGCCGCACCGCGTCGGAGAAGTAGCGGTACAGGCTGGCCAGCGCCTGGTTGCCGCAGGCATCGGCGATGGCAACGTGGAAATCCAGGTCGCGCTCGGCATAGCGTTCCGGCGTTTCGCCATCCTGCGGCCGCAGCTGCTCCAGCGCGGCGGCGATGCGGGACAGCTCGCCCGGGCCGGCGCGTTTCGCCGCCAGCTTGGCCGCGCTTTCTTCCAGCAGGCAGCGCACCTCCAGGTGTTCGCGCAGGCTGGCGCGGCTGATGGAGCGCATCGCCTCGCCGGGATTGACCACGGCGCGCACATAGGTGCCATCGCCCTGCCGCACTTCCAGCAGGCCAGCGTACAGCAGCACGCGAATCGCTTCGCGCACGGTGTTGCGGCTGATGCCGAGTTCCTCGGCCAGCTCAGGCTCCGTTGGCATGCGGCTGCCCAGCGGCCAGCGGCCGGCGGCGAGTTGTTGGCTCAGATTTTCCAACGCGATGTCGACTAGCGAGCGTTTGGCGGCGGCGGGGAGCATAGGGCGTGTCCAATACATCCAATCATCCGATGAATTGTAACGCGAAAAATGCCGCCGATGAAAGCGGGGGGAACTCAGGCAGTGGCGGAGAAACTACCGGATGTGGACAGGCCCAGTCCTTGGCCGACCAGCAGCGACTCCAGCGCGTAAGGTGCGCCGATGGAGTAAATCAAAGCATAAGTGGCAAGGCCGCTGATCTGCTGGGCCGTCAGCGCGGCGTTGCTGGACGGGTAGCTCAATAGATTGGGCAGGTTGTAAGGAAATTTATTAGGTGTGTCCGGCGTGTTGATCACCAGCTGGCCGGTGCGTTGTTGCGAGAGCAAGGCATTGGTTTCATTGACCAGCGTGCCGTTGCCATAAGTGGTGTAGCTGTTGGCCAGCGTGTTCAGCGCTTGGGCGGCGGTGAAGATCAGATTGGCCGCGCCGCTGGCGTCGCTGTTGTAGGCGGCCTGCAGCGAGCTGACATTCAGGTTCAGCGTGCCGCCCAGCCCGTATTGCGACGGGCTTTGATAGAGCAGGCCCAGCTGGCTGAGCAGGGTCAGCGTGGAGCTGCCATTGTTGTAGCTGGCCTGGGCCTGTTGATTCAGCAGCTGCGGCAACTGGGCGGCGATGGGGTCGTTGCCCGGCTTGACCTGGTTGCCCAGCAAGCCATTGATGCTGCCCTGAGCGGTGTTGAAGGCGCTGACCAGCGATTGCGCATTATTGTTGAGCAGGCCAAAGTCCACATTGACGGCGATATTGCTGCTGCCGGTGGCCAGCAGATTGGCCGACACGCCGCTGCCCAATTGGATGCCAAAGTTGCTGGCGCTGGTGCCGGTGGCGCCGTTGACGGTGTAGCTTGCGTTTTGCGCGGCCTGGGTCTGGGTCAGGTTCTGCCCGCTGCCGACAGCCAGGGTCTGGTCGAAGGCTAGGCGCGACAGCCCGCTCTGGTCGGTGTTGTTGCCGTCGTTGTCGCTGACGGTGATGCGGAAGTTGTTGCTGGCGCCGGTATTGGCCTGGCTGATTTGCAATTGATAGTTGCCGGACGAGTTTTGGATCACATTGGCTACCACGCCGGCGCCTGCGCCGTTGATCGAGCTGGCGATGCTGGACAGCGTGCCGTTGCTGATGCTGACCGTTGTGGGCGTGCCGGTGGCGCTGAAGCTGGAGGCCGAGGTGGGGCTGGTGTAGGCATAGGTGCCGGTCGTGATGGTCAGGCTGCCGCTGCCCACCACGGTGCTGCTGCTGTCAGGCAGCGAAAATGCGGTTGTCGCGCTTTGTGCCTGCGCCAATTGAGAGATATTCAGCAGGTAGCTGGATGTCTGCGCGCTGGCCGAGGCGCTGACGCTGGCCACGGCGGGATTGCTGCTGCTGGCGCTGGTGTTGTTGAAGCGATTGTATGGGGCGTAGATCTGCTGCAGGCTGCTCTGGAAGGTGTTGAGGACGGACATCAGTTGTCCCAGCGTGGACAGCTCCACTTGAATCGGGTCGCTCGGCGCGTTGCTGGATGCGTTGCTTGTCCCATTGGCCGAGCCAAGCAGCAGGCCGCCAGACAATAAACTGCTCAAGTTCGGCAGCAAACTGTCGAAAGACGAGAGAGTGGAGTTGTATCCTGACAGGGAGTTCATCGCCAATACGTGCAAGCCATGCCTTGTACAAGTGTAGACCATTGTCGCCAAGTCATTGGCGACTAAGTGGTTTTTTGCGTGCCGGCCGTGGTTTGCTTGATTGGCGCAGTAAAAACGGCATGGCCTTGGCCATGCCGTTTCGATTGTGGCGGGGGCTTACTTGGCCATCGCATCCTTCACGCATTTCTTGGTAAAACTTTGCTTGGCCGCGCCGGCCAGTTTTTTGTCGGCGGCCTTGGCGTCGCAGCTGGCCTGTGCGGCGGCGGTGTCTTTCTCGCACTTCTTCAGGAAGCTTTGTTTGGCGGCGCCGGCCAATTTCTTTTCGGCGGCCTTGGCGTCGCAGGCGGCGTCGGCCAGCGCCAGGTTGGCGCTGAACAGGGCGAGGACGGCAAGAAGCAGGGATTTGCGCATGTTTCTATCTCCGGAGTAAATGCCCGTTTCAAGGGCTAAGTCTATTGTTCCGCGTTTTTCTGTCTGGCATTCAGCCAGTAGACCAGCGACAGGGCCGCCAGCGAGAACAGCAACAGCATCAGCGCCAATTGATGGGCTGAGGCGTAGTCGGCTTGCTCAACCTGATTGTACAGCGCGATCGATATCACCCGGGTTACGCCGTCAATATTGCCGCCTATCATCAGCACCACGCCGAACTCGCCTACGGTATGGGCAAAACCCAGGCAGGCGGCGCTGAGCACGCCGGTGCGGCAGGATGGCAGGATCACGTGGCGCATCCGCTGCCAGGCCCCGGCGCCCAATAGCAGGGCGCTTTCCAGCTCTTCCTGCCGCACCGCGCGGAAGCTGGCCAGCAGCGGTTGCAGCACGAAGGGCAGCGAGTACAGCACCGAAGCGATCACCAGGCCGGCAAAGGTGAAGGCCAGGCCGGGCAGACCTAGCGACGAGGTCAGCCAGCCTACCGGCCCATGAGGGCCGAAGGCCAGCAGCAGATAGAAGCCCAGCACGGTGGGGGGCAGCACCAGGGGCAGCATGGCCGCCGCCTCCGCCAGCGGCCGCAGCCGCGAACTGCCGCGCGCCAGCCACCAGGCAAGCGGGATGCACAACGCCAGCAGCAGCAAGGTGCTGATGCCGGCCAGGCGCAAAGTCAGCGCGATGGCGCTCCAGTCTTGCGAGGTCACGGTTTGAAGCGGTAGCCGGCCTGAGCCATCAACGCGCGCGCCTGTTCGCCCTTCAGGAAAGCCATCAGCGCGCCGGCTGCCGGCGTGGGCTTGATCTGCAGCGCATCCTGGCGGATAGGTTGATGCAGTTTTTCCGGCACCAGCCAGTAATGGCTGTGTATGCCTTGTTCCAATAGTTGCGAATAGGCGACAAAGGCGAAGTCGGCCCCGCCGACCTGGGCGAACTGCATGGTCTGGCCGATATTGTCGCCGGTCAGCAGCTTGGGCTTGACCGCGGCGTCCAGCTTCAGCGCGGCCAAGGTTTCCATCGCGGCGCGGCCATATGGCGCGGTGGTTGGGTTGGCCACCGCCAGCTTGTTGAAGTCGCCGCGGCGCAGCGCGCCCTCGCCGGCGTCGTCGCGCTGCTTGCTCCACAGCGCCAGCTGGCCATAGGCATAGGTGAACTGGCTGGACGGCACGCCTACGCCGGCTTTCGCCAGCTCGGCCGGCCGCTCGTCGTCGGCGGACAGAAACACGTCGAACGGCGCGCCTTGGCGGATCTGCGCCGCCAGCTTGCCGGAGGCGCCCGCGCTGGCCTTGATGTCATGGCCAGAGGCGGCCTTGAAGGCGACGGCGATCTTGTCCAGCGTTTGCTGGAAATTGCTGGCCACCGCCACCGTGACCGTATCGGCCAGGACGATGGGGGAGAGGAACAGGCAAAGCACGGCGAGGCGAAGGCGCGGCATGGCGGATTCCAAGGTTTCTGTTGAGCTGCCTGTCATTATGCCGCCAAGCAGCGCATGCTAGCCAGCGGCCAAGGCGCTTTCGCCCGCTTGCAGCAAGCGCGGCCAGTCGCAGGCCAGCAAGGCCTGCCAGCTGCCGGCTTGCGATGGTTCCGGCGGCAGCCGCACGTCCAGCAGATTGACGCCGCCGCCCAGCAGTTCTCCGCTTTGCGCATCGGACAGCTGAACCACGCTGGCCACTTGTTCCAGATAGGGCGCGATGCCGCTCAGCAAGGGCGAGCGGGCGTCGATGGCGCGCGGCGGGCGCAGGAAGGGCGGCGGCGCGCCGATGTCGACCAGATAGCCGCGCACCGCCAGGCGCATTCGCATGACGCCCGGCCCGGCTTCCTGCGCCAGCGGCATCTCCGGCAGCCAGGCGTGCAGCAGCGTCTGCAGCCGCAGGTTCAGCCCGTTGCCCAGCGCGGTGGCTGTCAATTGCCAGCGGCCATTGACGTTATGGTTCAGCAACCAGATCGGCTCCAGCAGCAGCGAACCGTAGCTCGTCAGCCGCGGCGCGGTTTCGTGGCAGATGAATTGCCGTTTGTCCCGTCCTTGCTGGAATGGCAGCGGCGTGGCGCCTTCCGGACGGCCGCGGGTCCGGCTGATCCGGCATAATTCGTTCCAGGCGACCAGCGCGCATCCTAGATTGAAGAAAGGTTTCATTTCGGGCCGTGCTCGCAGTGGTTAAGATGGCCGGTCGTGGGGGCGACGCGGCGGCGCCTGCCGAAACGGCATGCTGTCAGCTGGAAAATAGGCAAAACCGCGGCGCTTGCTGTTGATGTGGGACAAACTATGAGAATTCCGGCGCGATGGGCCTGTCATGTCGGACAGGGCTGCTTGCTGGTATGATTCCGCCTTTGCCGCCTGGACGGCTGTGAAACCGATCATCGTTGCTGAGCCTTATGAAAAGATTACCCGGCATTCTGTTGTTGCTCCTGTTGTGCGCCATCGGCTGGCTGGGCTGGGCCGCGCTGATGCCGGTATCGCTGCCGGATGCCGGCTACCGGTTGCTGGTTGGGCCTAACCGCACCATGAAGCAGATCGCCCGCACGCTGGGCGAGGATGGCGCAGTCCGCAGCCCGCAGTTGCTGGTGGCGCTGGCGCGGCTGTCCGGCTCGGACCGCAAGATCAAGGCTGGCCTCTATCGTTTCCAGGGGCCGCAATCGCTGCTCGACGTGTTGCAGAGGCTGCGCGAAGGGCGGCCGGACGAGGCCAGCCTGACCACGATTGAAGGCTGGACCTTCCGCCAGTTCCGCCAGGCGATAGACCGGAGCCCGGACTTGAGCCATGACGCGCAGAAGCTCAGCGACGCCGAATTGATGAGCAAGCTGGGCCTGCCGGGCGCGGACCCGGAGGGCTTGTTCTTCCCCAGCACCTATCTGTTCACGCCGGGCGCGTCCGATATGGATCTGTATCGCCTGTCGTTCGAGAAAATGCAGCAGCAATTGGCTGCGGCCTGGGAGTCGCGTAAGCCGAATCTGCCCTACCGCACGCCGTACGAGATGCTGATCATGGCCAGCCTGATCGAAAAGGAAACCGCCAACGAGCTGGACCGGCCCATGGTGGCATCGGTCTTCGTCAACCGGCTGAAGCTGGGCATGCGGCTGCAGACCGACCCCTCGGTGATCTACGGCATGGGCGACCGCTACCAGGGCAATATCGGCAAGGCGGACCTGCGCCGCGATACCCCGTACAATACCTATACCCGCGCCGGCCTGACGCCGACGCCGATCGCGCTGCCTAGCCGGGCCGCGCTGTATGCCGCCGCCCAGCCGGCGGAGTCCACCGCGCTGTATTTCGTCGCCCGCGGCGACGGCAGTTCGCAGTTTTCCAGCACCCTGGAAGAGCACAACCAGGCGGTGCGCAAGTACATCCTGAAGAAAGGCAAGCAATGAGCAGTCAGCAGCAGGCCCCGCGCGGCCGATTCATCACGCTTGAGGGCATAGACGGCGCAGGCAAGAGCACCCATCTGGCCTTCATCCGCGATTGGCTGGCTGGCCATGCCATCGACGCGGTGTTCACGCGCGAACCCGGCGGCACGCCGCTGGGCGAAAAGATCCGCGAGCTGCTGCTGGCGCCGGAAACCCGCGTCTCGCTGGACGCGGAGGCGCTGCTGGCCTTCGCTTCGCGCCAGCAGCACATCGCCGATGTGATCGAGCCGGCGCTGTGCGCCGGACGCTGGCTGGTGTCGGACCGGTTCACCGATTCCACCTACGCCTTCCAGGGCGGCGGCCGCGGCGTGTCGTTCGAACGCATCGGCGCTCTGGAGGACTGGGTGCAGCGCGGCTTGCAGCCGGACCTGACATTGCTGTTCGACCTGCCGCTGGAAGTGGCCGCCGGACGCATGGCCGGCACCCGCCAGCTGGATCGCTTCGAACAGGAAGCCGCCGATTTCCATCAGCGCGTGCGCGAGGCCTATCTGCGCCGGGCGGATAGCGAGCCGCAGCGCTTCGCGGTGCTGGATTCCAGCCGCGGCATCGCCGAGATTCAGGCCGATATCGCCGGCCATCTGCAAAAACTGCGGGAGCGCGGCTGATGCTGTACCCGTGGCAGAGCGAAGACTGGCAGCGGCTGAACGCCGAGCGCGAACGGATGCCCGGCGCCTGGCTGCTGACCGGCGGCGCGGGCATCGGCAAGCTGGCCTTCGCCGAGCATCTGGCACAGTCCCTGCTGTGCGAAAACCCCGGCGCGGGCCATCAGCCTTGCGGCCAGTGCCAGGCCTGCCGCTGGTTCGCCAGCGGCACCCATCCGGATTTTCGCCGCCTGTCGCCATTCTCCGATGAAGACGAGGAGGGCAAGGAGAGCAAAACCACCCGCAAGCTGCCGCAAATCAAGATAGAGGCGGTGCGCGAGGTGATCGACTTTGCGCATCTGACCGCCCATCGCGCCGGACGACGCGTGATCCTGGTGGAGCCGGCGGAGAACCTGAACCTGGCCGCCGCCAACGCCTTGCTGAAAATCTTGGAGGAGCCGCCGGAGGCGGTGCTGTTCCTGTTGGTATCGCATGCGCCGCAACGCTTGCTGCCCACCATCCGCAGCCGCTGCCGCCAGTTTGCGCTGACCCGTCCGGCCGAGGCTGCCGCGCTGGTCTGGCTGAGGGAGCAGGGCATTGCCAACGCCGAGGTGGAGCTGGCGCACAACGGCGGTGCGCCGCTGTTCGATCACGATCCGGATTTGGCGGCGCTGCGCGCCCAGTTCGTCCGCGGCTTGGGACAGCCTAGCTTCGCCGGAATGCTGCAACTGGCCGAACTGGTGGACAAGAACAAGCAGTTGTCGCTGCTGCAGCCTTTGTCCTGGCTGCAGAAATGGCTGCATGACCTGGCTGCGCTGTGCCTGGCCGGCCGGCTCCGCTATTATCCGGATCAGGAGCGCGCGCTGTCCGCGCTGGCGGCGCGCTGCGACACGACGCAACTGATGGCCTGCCAGAGAGGCTTGACCGAGCTGGCGCCGTTTGCGCAACATACGCTGAATAACCGCCTGCAGCTGGAGGCGGTGCTGATGGACTATCTGATGATCTTCGCCGGCTCCAAGGCCGGTTAAAGACGGAGAGGGCAAGCCCCGCTATGGACGCCGCGAATTCCCGGCCGGATCTGACCAACCCCAATCGCCCTGGCGTGCTGTCGCTGCACATCAAGGAGCGCAGCGCGCTGTTCGCCGCCTATATGCCCTTCGTCCGCAATGGCGGCATTTTCATCCCCACCAGCAAGGAAATGCAGCTGGGCGAGGAAGTGTTTCTGTTGCTTACGCTGATGGACGACCCGCAGCGCATCGCGGTGCAGGCCAAGGTGGTGTGGATCACGCCCAGCGGCGCCAACAACAGCCGGGTGCAGGGCGTAGGCGTGGAATTCGTTTCCGGCGACGCCGGCAAGCAGGCCAAGGACAAGATCGAGACGCTGCTGGGCGGGGTGCTCAATTCCAGCCGCCCCACGCACACGATGTAACGCGGCCGCGCGGCAAGGCGGTCCGCCGGCATGGTATGCTGTAGTCTGTTAGACAGATTCACCATCCGCCATGCTGATCGACTCCCACTGCCACATCAATTTCCCCGACCTGGCCGAGCGCCTGCCCGACGTGCTGGCCAATATGCGCCAGAACCAGGTCACTCACGCGCTGGTGATCGGCGTGAGCCGTCCCAAGTACCCGCAGGTGCTGGCGCTGGCCGAAGCGCATCCCAATCTGTACGCCACCGTCGGCGTGCATCCTGACGATCCCGATGCCGAGGAGTATTCCGAGGAAGAGCTGGTGCAGCTGGCTGCCCATCCGCGCGTGGTGGGCATAGGCGAAACCGGCCTCGACTACCACTGGTGCAAGGGCGATCTGGAATGGCAGCACGAGCGCTTCCGCACCCATATCCGCGCCGCCAAGCGCATGCAGCTGCCCTTGGTGATCCACACCCGCGAATCCGCCGCCGACACCATACGCATCATGCAGGAAGAGCATGCCGAGCAATGCGGCGGCGTGATGCATTGCTTCACCGAGACCTGGGAAGTGGCCGAGGCCGCGCTGGCGCTGGGCTTTTATATCTCCTTCTCCGGCGTGGTGACGTTCAAGAACGCCAAGCAGGTGCAGGAAGTGGCGCAGAAAGTGCCGCTGGAGCGGATGCTGATCGAAACCGACTCGCCGTATCTGGCGCCGGTGCCGTTCCGCGGCAAAACCAACGAGCCGGCCTATGTGCGGCATGTGGCCGAATTCATCGCCCAGCTGCGCGGCATCCCGTTTGAACAGGTGGCCCAGGCTACCACGGACAATTTCTTCCGCCTGTTCGTCAAGGCGGCGCGCTGAAACGGAGGCTGCCATGCGGCTTGTCGCCTTGTGTCTGACCGGCATGCTGGCCGCCGCGCCGGCCTTGGCCAATTGCGTCAACCTGGCCGGGCGCAGCTTTTGCGCGCCGCCGGGCGGACAGGCGGTGCTGCATCAGGGCCAGGCCTATTGCAGCGCCGGCGCCTGCGTGGTGGATTCGTTCGGCAATCTGTTCTGTTCGCCGTATCCCGGCGGCGGCGCCATCTTCGCCAATGGCAGTTTCTATGCCGGTCCGGGCCTTTGCCTGCTGGGGCCGGATGGCGCCCCGCATTGCGCGGCCGCGCCTAATGGCAGCTGCAATATCGGCCCCGCGGGCCAGGTGGTGTGCGAGGGCGGGTCTACGGTGGTGCCGGCGGTGCGGCCGCCATTGTGCCAATGAACGACAAGGGACGCTGTGGATAAGCTAGAAGTCACCATACTTGGTTGCGGTTCCAGCTCCGGCACGCCGGCCATAGGCTGCCGCTGCGCAACCTGCGTTTCGACCGATCCGCGCAACAAGCGCACCCGCGCCAGCGCCTATGTGCGCGTCGGCGAACTGGGTTTTCTGATCGATACCGGACCAGACCTGCGCCTGCAGGCGCTGCGCGAGGGCTTGGACAGACTGGATGCCGTGCTGTACACCCATCCGCACGCCGACCACCTGAACGGCATCGATGATCTGCGCGCCTTTTGCTACCTGAAGAAAGGGCCGATCTCGCTGTATGGCAATGAGTTCACCATGGCTAATATCCGCGAGCGTTTTGGCTATGCGCTGCAAGCGCCGTCCAAGATGTGGGACAAGCCGGTGCTGCTGCCGGAGACCGTGAGCGGACCCGTTCAGCACCAGGGCGTGGCGTTGACGCCGATTCCGCTGCAGCACGGCAGCTGGCCCTGCCTGGGCTGGCGCATCGGCAATATGGCCTGGCTGACCGATTTGTCGCACATCCCGGATAGCAGCTTGCCGCTGCTGGAGGGGCTGGAGCTGCTGTTCCTCGATTGCCTCAATGCCGATCCCTATCCGTCCCACCTGTGCGTGGCCCAGTCATTGGAGTGGGCGGCCCGCATCGGCGCCCGCCGCACCGTGCTGATCCACATGACGCACAAGCTGGAGTACCAGGCGCTCAGCGCGCAATGCCCGCCGGGCGTGGAAGTCGGTTTCGATGGCTGGCGGGCCGAGTTACCCATTGCATGATGGCCATCATGTTTAAAAAGATCATGACTATCAATAACTTGGCTTAATCACTTTTTCAGCGGGATTTTCTGGTCCAGCACGGCCACGGCGGTGATGGCGTTGTCCGGGCTGCCATCCACCAGCTTGTCAGAGTAAGTCAGGTAGGTCAGCACATTGCGCTTGGCGTCCACCATGCGCACCACCCGCACATGCTTGAACACGAAAGACGCGCTTTCCTTGAACACCTGTTCCTGTGGCGGCAGCGGCTGGCTGAAGCGGATGGGGCCAACCTGGCGGCAGGCGACGGAAAAGCGGGACGGGTCCTTGGCCAGGCCCAGCGCGCCCTGATAGCCGCCGGTCTTGGCGCGCGACACATAGCAGGCCACGCCCTGCACCGAAGGATCGTCAAAGGCTTCGACGATGACCTTGTCGTTGGGGCTGAGCAGCTTGAAGGTGGTGGATACCTCGCCCACTTCTTCGGCGTGGGCGAGGGCGGCTAGGCTGGCGAGCAACAGCAGCGCGATGGCTTTCATCGGTAGATTCTCCAGTGCGGAATGGGGCGAGCCGCCGCCGGGCTGCGGCGATGCCGTAGGCATTGTAGGGAAGCCGGCCCATCGGCTCAATCGATACGCGGCTGTTGCCTGAGGC
Source organism: Chromobacterium sinusclupearum (assembly GCF_002902845.1). GTDB lineage: Bacteria > Pseudomonadota > Gammaproteobacteria > Burkholderiales > Chromobacteriaceae > Chromobacterium > Chromobacterium sinusclupearum. Next base: position 182,335 of record NZ_PPTF01000068.1, on the reverse strand, counting down.
GAAACACCGCCATTTCGTCGGCGACGAAGTATTCGATCATGGTCCGATAGACCGCCGCGGTCAGCGCGGCGTCCGCGCCCAGCTCGCCAGCCAGCCGCTCCACCCGGCGCATCACTTGGTCCGCCCGCTTGCCGCCTTCCACCTCGTCCCGGCTGTGTTTGAACGCCGCGGCTTGGCGCACGTAGATGCTGCGTTCGGCGATCAGCGCCACCAGCGCGCGGTCGATGCGATCAATCTGTTCGCGCACTTCGGGCAGGGTCTGGCATTGATAGAGCTGTTCCATGTCTGCCTCCCGCTCAGTAGTAGTTGAGGCCCATCGCCGCCTTCACCTCGGCCAGCGTGCGCGCCGCCACGTCGCGGGCACGGCGGGTGCCGGTTTTAAGCATGTCCAACACCGCGGCCGGGTCTTGCGCATAGTGCTCGCGGCGGGCGCGTATCGGGGCCAGCATCTCCTGCAGGCAGTCTTCCAGATGCTTTTTGATGACGGTGTCGCCCAGGCCGCCGCGTTGGTAATGCGCTTTCAGGCCCTGCACCAGCTCCTGGTCCGGGTGGAAGGCGTCCAGATAGGTGAAGACGACATTGCCTTCCACTTGGCCGGGATCGGCCACGCGCAGATGATTCGGGTCGGTGTACATCATTTTCACCGCCTGGCGGATTTCGTCCGGGCTGGCGGACAGCGTCAGGGTGTTGCCCAGCGATTTGGACATCTTGGCCTTGCCGTCTATGCCGGGCAGGCGCGAACCGACTTCCGGCACCACGGCCTTGGCCTCCACCAGCACCGTCTGTTCCACGCTGGCGTTGAAGCGGCGCACGATCTCGTTGGTCTGCTCTATCATCGGAATCTGATCGTCGCCCACCGGCACGATGGTGGCCTTGAAGGCGGTGATGTCGGCGGCCTGAGCGGCGGGGTAGGTGAGGAAGCCGGCCGGGATGTCGCGCTCGTAGCCGCGCTGCTTGATCTCGTCTTTGATGGTGGGATTGCGTTCCAGCCGCGCCACCGTCACCAGGTTCAGGTAGTAGGAGGCCAGCTCGGTCAGCTCCGGCACCAGGCTCTGGATGAAGATGGTGCTCTTGGCCGGATCGATGCCGACGGCCAGATAGTCCAGCGCCACCTGCAGCACGTTGTCGCGCACCTTCAGGTAGTTGCCCATATTGTCGGTCAAGGCCTGGGCGTCGGCCAGCAGCAGGAATTGGCTGCAACGATCCTGCAGGATGACGCGGTTGCGCAGCGAGCCCACATAATGACCCAGGTGCAGTTGGCCGGTGGTGCGGTCGCCGGTCAGGATGATGTCTTGGCTGGTGATGGTGTCCAGATTCATATCGCTCTCCGTGGAGTTCGGGGAAGGAGCCGACAGGGTGGACTGGGGGAGGTAAGGCTAAAAACAAACCCGGTGCGCCTTGTCGGCAGCCTCCGGGTTTTTGCGTGCGCGTTCGCCGGTGCCGCCTAGAAGAGGCGCCACCACCAAAATCGGATTACGAATGCGGATGCGGTATTCATGAAACCATCAAACCATGGCTGCGGCCGCGCCGTCAAGCCTCGGTTTGCAGCAGGGTGCCGATGGTCGGTCTGGAGGAGGGCGAATAGGCGCGCGCGGCGGAGCGGGCCTGCGACGGAGACGGGCGCGAGGAGCGGGTTTGCGGCTGGCTCAGCACGGCAGGCGGCAGGAAGGATGGCGCGAGCGCCGGCAGGGTATGGGCTGGGTTCTGCAGCACGCTGCGGTACAGCATCTCGGCGAACTCATGCTGCGGCTCGGCGCTGCTTCCCCGGCTGGATTGCACGCCGGCTAGCTGTTGCGGCCAAGGCCGGATCAGCTGGATCGGTGGCAGGTTGAAGTCGGGGATGTTCATGCAAGCGCTCTCAAATAGGGTTGATTGTTTGAGAGCGAATAATTGCTTTTGTTCGGTAATTTTCACAAATTTTACATATTGACAATGTTATTTGTGTTTTGTGAGTTTTTATGAATTTTGTTGGGGTGGCTTAATCCGGCCATGCTGGGCATCCAAATCAAAGCAATCGGGGCGCGGCGTGCCCGCTTTCTCCGCTTGTCCTGATGCGGCTTTGACGCGACCATGGCGTCTTTGCAGGAGAGCGCTGACGATGAAAGCAAAACAAAGCGGCGGGCTGGTGTATTCGACCGAGCATGGCCGGATGTGCCCGGTTTGCCGACAGCCTATAGACCAGTGCCAGTGCGGCCCGCAGACCGTGCCCGCAGGCGATGGCATTGCGAGGGTCTCGCGCGAGACCAAGGGCAGGGGCGGCAAGGCGGTGACGGTGGTGAAGGGCGTGCCGCTGGCCGGCGAGGCCTTGGCCAAGCTGGGCAAGCAGCTGCGGACGCGTTGCGGCAGCGGCGGCACCGTGAAAGAGGGCGTGCTGGAGATACAGGGCGACCACGTGGAAACCGTGGTCGCCGAATTGGTCAAGCTGGGATTCAAGACCAAGCGGGCCGGGGGCTAGTGGCGCTTGGGACTTGTTCACGATTGAATCCGCTGCGCGGATTGCCGTTTTCATTGCCGGGCTGCCGGCGGCAGGGAGGGGATATTTGCTTGGCCAAATATCCCCTCCACCCCTAAAAGCCACCCTGCAAGCCTGGCCTGCGGCTTCCCGCCGGTTCCCGTCAGGCCCGAGGCGCGGCTGAACTCGCGATTTGCTAACGTCAAATCGCTCGAACATGCAGCCGCTTAAGACCTCGGGCCTGCCGCCCGACGGCAGGCTTGAAGGGATGTAGGTGCATCGAAAACGTGTTTGTTTTTCACAAATCAGGTCTAAAAGCCAAAGATCGTGAACACGTTCTTAGAACTTCCTGCCCAGCGCCGCCTTGTGCATGATGGTGGAGGCGATTTCCTCGATCGACTTGTGCGTGGTGCTGATGAAGGGCACGCCGTGATGGCGGAACATCGATTCCGCCTCGTTCACCTCGCGCCGGCAGTTGTCCATGCTGGCGTATTTGGAGTCGGGCCGGCGTTCGGAGCGGATGTGGTGCAGGCGGTTCGGGTCGATGGTAAGGCCGAACATCTTGTCCTTGAACGGCAGCAGGATCTTGGGCAGGGTGGGGCTGTCCAGGTCTTCCGGCGTCAGCGGGTAGTTGGCGGCGCGTATGCCGTACTGCAGCGCCAGGTACAGGCAGGTAGGCGTTTTGCCTGAGCGGGAGACGCCGATCAGGATGACATCGGCCTCGTTCAGGTCTTTCAGCTTCACGCCGTCATCGTGGTTCAGCGAGAAATTCACCGCTTCGATCCGGTGATCGTATTTCTCCTCGTTGATCATGCCGTGCGCCTTGCCCACCGTCAGCGAGGCTTTCTGGCCCAGCTCCAGCTCCAGGTGGCCGATGAAAGTCTCGAAGAAGTCGATCAGGATCACGTTGCTGAGCCGCAGCGCCTCGCGCACTTCCGGATTGACGATGCTGGTGAAGACCAGCGGGCGCAGATGATCGCGCTCGGCCACGGCGCTGATGCGCTCGGCCAGCGTTTGCGCTTTTTCCACGGTGTCGACGAAGGGCACGGTTTCGCGCTGGAAGTCCAGGCTGTCGAACTGGGTCAATAGCGTATGGCCCAGCGATTCGGCGGTGATGCCGGTGCGGTCGGAGATGAAGAAGGCGGAGCGATGGTGCGGCATGGAAGACCTTGCTTGCTATGGGTTTGTCTGTGCAAAGTGTATACCGGCGCAAGGGCGGATGGTATCGGCTTGGCAGAGATTCGTTTTCTTCATGTAATCACAACATTACATGACATTTTCTTACTTTGGCCGGCCGGGGCTTTGGCAACTGATTGATTTTGCTGGTTTTGACATTCCGTCTGTCGCAAAAAATCTTGTGCGCTGCAAAAGTTGCTACGCAATCGGCGCGTAATTCGGCTAGAATGCGGCGCATCGTCCCAATCCCAACACAGGAAGTGAAGTGATGGCAGAGAACTACGTCATCTGGTTCGAGAAACTGCGCATGACCGATGTGGAAGAGGTAGGCGGCAAGAACGCCTCCCTTGGTGAAATGATCAGTCAGCTGGCCGGTTCCGGCGTGCGCGTTCCCGGCGGTTTCGCGACGACCGCGCAAGCCTACCGCGATTTCCTTCAGCATAACGGCCTGGCGGGCAAGATCAATGCCGCTTTGGCCAAGCTGGACATTGAAGACGTAAGCGAGCTGGCTCGCATCGGCAAGGAAATCCGTCAGTGGATTATCGATACGCCGTTCCCTGCCAAGCTGGATGCCGACATCAAGGAAGCCTGGGACAAGATGGTGGCCGATGCCGGCGGCGCTGACATTTCCGTCGCCGTCCGTTCCTCCGCCACCGCCGAAGACCTCCCCGATGCCTCGTTCGCAGGCCAGCAAGAAACCTTCCTGAATATCCGCGGCCTTGACAATGTCAAGGATGCGATGAAGCACGTTTTCGCTTCCCTCTACAACGACCGCGCCATCTCCTACCGCGTGCACAAGGGCTTCGCCCACGACGTGGTGGCCCTGTCCGCCGGCGTGCAGCGCATGGTGCGTTCCGACAAGGGCGCGGCCGGCGTGATGTTCACCATCGACACCGAATCCGGCTTTGAAGACGTGGTGTTCATCACCGCTTCCTACGGCCTGGGCGAGACCGTGGTGCAGGGCGCCGTGAACCCGGACGAGTTCTACGTGCACAAGCCGACGCTGAAGGCCGGCCGTCCGGCCGTGCTGCGCAAGACCATGGGTTCCAAGCTGATCAAGATGGAATTCACCGACGCGTCGCAAGCCGGCCGCTCGGTCAAGACCGTCGATGTGGAGCCTGCCCTGCGCAAGCAGTTCTCGATCAGCGACGCCGAAGTGGCCGAGCTGGCCCAGTACGCGCTGATCATCGAAAAACACTACGGCCGTCCGATGGATATCGAGTGGGGCCGCGACGGCCTGGACGGCAAGCTGTACATCCTGCAAGCGCGTCCGGAAACCGTTAAGTCGCAGGAAGACCGCAAGGACACCCTGCGCCGCTACCGCCTGAACAGCAAGTCCGAAATCCTGTGCGAAGGCCGCGCCATCGGCCAGAAGATCGGCCAGGGCGTGGTGCGCACCATCAAGGACGCGTCCGAGATGGACCGCGTCAAGCCGGGCGATGTGCTGGTGACCGACATGACCGACCCGGATTGGGAACCGGTGATGAAGCGCGCCGCCGCCATCGTGACCAATCGCGGCGGCCGTACCTGCCACGCCGCCATCATCGCGCGCGAGCTGGGCATCCCGGCCGTGGTGGGCTGCGGCGACGCCACCCAGGTGCTGAAGGAAGGCATGCAGGTCACCGTGTCCTGCGCCGAGGGCGACACTGGCAACATCTACGACGGCCTGCTGGACGTGGAAGTCATCGATCTGGAACTGGACAAGATGCCGAAGGCGCCGGTCAAGATCATGATGAACGTGGGCAACCCGGAACTGGCGTTTGACTTCGCCCAGCTGCCGAACGAAGGCGTGGGCTTGGCGCGGATGGAGTTCGTCATCAACCGCCAGATCGGCATCCACCCGAAAGCGCTGTTGGAATTCGACAAGCTGAGTCCGGAGCTGAAGGAAACCATTTCCGACCGCATCGCCGGCTACGCCAGCCCGGTAGACTTCTACGTCGACAAGATCGCCGAAGGCGTGTCCACGCTGGCTGCGGCGTTCTATCCGAAGAAGGTCATCGTGCGCATGTCGGACTTCAAGTCCAACGAGTACGCCAACCTGATCGGCGGCCAGCTGTACGAACCGCACGAAGAAAACCCGATGATCGGTTTCCGCGGCGCGGCGCGCTACGTGGCCGAGTCGTTCCGCGATTGTTTCGAGCTGGAATGCCGCGCCATCAAGAAGGTGCGCGACGTGATGGGCTTGACCAACGTGGAAGTGATGATCCCGTTTGTCCGCACGCTGGCCGAAGCCGAGAAAGTCGTCGAGATCCTGGCCGAAAACGGCCTGAAGCGCGGCGAAAACGGCCTGCGCCTGATCATGATGTGCGAGCTGCCGACCAACGCCGTGCTGGCAGAGAAGTTCCTGCAGCACTTCGACGGCTTCTCCATCGGCTCCAACGACATGACCCAGCTGACGCTGGGCGTGGACCGCGACTCCGGCGGCCCGATCGCCAGCACTTTCGACGAGCGCAACGAGGCGGTCAAGGCCATGCTGCACATGTCGATCCAGGCTTGCCGCAAGCTGGGCAAGTACGTGGGCATCTGCGGCCAGGGCCCGTCCGACCATCCGGACTTCGCCAAGTGGCTGGTGGAAGAGGGCATCGAAACCGTGTCGCTGAACCCGGACACCGTGGTGGAAACCTGGCTGTACCTGGCCAAGGAACTGAACAGCTAGGCTGACGGCCATCCATCAGTGAATGAGAAACCGCCCGGAAACGGGCGGTTTTGTTTTATCTAAGCTTCAGCGGTTGCCGTAGCTGGTTTTGGGCGGGGTTTGCTCGATCTGGCGCGCTTTCTCCACCAGCCGCTCGGTGCCCAGCTCGCGCTCCGCCAATTGCTGTTGCCGCGCTTCCTCGGCGGCGCGCTCCGCTTCCAGCGCCTGCTGCTCGCCCTGCTGCAGCAAGGCATCGATGGCGTCGAAGTCGAACATGGCGCGGGTATCGACCAGCCGTTCGGTGTAGTGCGCCACATTGTTGGCATCAGCCAGGATGATGGCCGGCGCGGTGTAGCCGCTCAGCGGAAATTCCGTGATCAGCACGCCGTAGCGTTTGTGGAAGTCGCGTCCGCGCAGGGTGGACAGCAGCGTGGTGTGGGGCAGGCCGTGCTCGTGGCGCGCCCGGGCCAGCGAAGATGGCGAGTCCACGGTGATGACGATCAGCTTCAGGTGCGGCCAGCGATCCAGGCAGCGGCGGGTTTCGCGCAGCAGCAGAATGCCGCCGTGCTCCTCCTCGTCCACAGACAGCAGCGTGACGATGACCTTGGGGCCAAGGTAGCTTTCCAGCGCCGCGTCGCGTTTTTGGTCATCCACCAGCATGAAACTCGGCAGATAGTCGCCGACTCTGGGAAAGTCGCCTATCACCGGCAGCATCTCGTCGCCGTATTGCAGCCAGAAATCAGTCATGATGTGACCCCTCCTCAGTATTCATCGTGGACGCGGGAAGGGCAAAATCAAGCATTGATTCTAATGCCAACAAAAACCCCCGCCTTGGCGGGGGTGGGGTGTTGCGTTTAGCTCAGTTGCGGCGCCGGCTGCTCGCGGGGTTGCGGCGGCGGTTCGGATGGCTGGTCGCCGGCCAAGACACGGTTCATTTGCTCAACGTCCAGCGCTTTTTCCCACTTGGCGATCACCACGGTGGCGACGCCGTTGCCGATCAGATTGGTGATGGCGCGCGCTTCGGACATGAAGCGGTCGATGCCGATCAGCAGCGCCAGGCCTTCCACCGGCAGCTTGCCGCCCAGCGTCGCCAGCGTGGCGGCCAGCGTGATGAAGCCGCCGCCGGTCACCGCAGCCGCCCCCTTGGAGGTCAGCAGCAGCACGCCGATAATGGCCAGCTCCTCGCCCAGGGTCAGGTTCACATTGGTAGCCTGGGCGATGAAGATCGCCGCCATGGTCAGATAGATGGAAGTGCCGTCCAGGTTGAACGAGTAGCCGGTGGGCACCACCATGCCGACCACCGGCTTGGCGCAGCCCAGGTTTTCCAGCTTCTTCATGATGCCCGGCAGCGCGGACTCGGATGAAGACGTGCCCAGCACCAGCAGGATTTCTTCCTTGATGTAGACCAGGAAGCGCCACAGGCTGAAGCCGGAGAAGCGGGCGATGGCACCCAGCACGATGAAGACGAAGGCGAAGCAGGTCAGATACACGCAGGCCATCAAAAAGCCCAGCTGCTTCAGCGAGCCTATGCCGTATTTGCCGATGGTGAAGGCCATCGCGCCGAAGGCCCCGATCGGAGCCAGCTTCATCAGCATATTGATCACGCCGAACAGAGCGTGCGAGAACTCGTCGAGGATGTGGACGATGGTCTTGCCGTTGTCGCCCATCTTGGTCAGGGCCAGGCCCAGCAGCACGGAGAAGGTCAGCACCTGCAGGATTTCGCCGCTGGCGAAGGCGCCGACGACGGTGTCCGGAATGATGTGCAGCAGGAAGTCTACCGTGTTCATTTCCTTGGCGCCGGCGGTGTACTTGGCGATGTCCTTGGCGTGCAGGGTGTGCGGGTCGATATTGAGGCCGGCGCCGGGCTGCAGCAGGTTGACCACGATCAGGCCGATCACCAGCGCCAGCGTGGTGACGGCCTCGAAGTAGAACAGCGCCTTGACGCCGACGCGGCCCACTTCCTTCATGTCGCCCATCTTGGCGATGCCGACGACGACGGTGGCGAAGATAATCGGCGCGATCATCATCTTGATCAGCTTGATGAAGGCGTCGCCCAGCGGTTTCATCTTGGCGCCGAGGTCCGGCGCGACGGCGCCGAGCGTGACGCCCAGCGCGATGGCGATCAGCACCTGCACGTACAGGCGCGAAAAGAATGGGGTCTTGGTTTGCATGGTTCTCCCGACTGGCGTTGGTTGCTTCGGATGCGGACTCTATCGGTCCATTTGAATCCGATGCTAACAACTGTCGTCAGCTGGGGGCATAGGCGATATCCCTATCCGGGATAACCCTGATGCGATATCTGCTTTGCATGATAAAAAGCCATTTGCCACGAACTCCACGAAAGACACGAAACAAGGGAGCTTGAATTGTGGTGAGCTGCGAGAGGCCTTCGTGTTTTTAGACCCGCTAACAAAACCCCTGATCCTGCGTTGCGCCTCCTTGCCGTACTCAAGTACTGTCTGCGTCGGCGCGCCTTGGCTCAGGTTCTCTAACGAGGTTTCGTTAGCGGCTCTATAGTGGGTTTCGTGGCGAAATCGGTATTGCTTAGTGCAGCTGCTTCCAGTAGGACGCGAAACCGCTGAGCAGCATCTCGACGGAGATGGCGGTCAGCACCAGGCCCATCAGGCGCTCCAGCGCGGTGATGGCCTGTTCGCCCAGCAGCTTCTGCAGACGACTGGAGAACAGGAAGACCACGGTGGTGACCAGCATGCAGATGGTCAGCGCGCCCATCCATTCCAGCATGCGGCCCGGCTCGCGGGTGGACAGCAGAAGCACAGTGGCCATGGCGGACGGGCCGGCGATCAGCGGAATGGCGATGGGCACGATGAAGGGTTCGCCGCTCATTTTGTCGCCGCCGAACACGGAGCCCTCGCCGGGGAAGATCATCTTGATGGCGATCAGGAACAGGATCACGCCGCCGGCGATGCGCATGGATTCGTCGGTCAGGTGCATCAAGTCCAGGAAGTTGCGGCCGAACAGCATGAAGATGGTCAGCACCAGGAAGGCGATCAGGCATTCGCGGTAGACCACCCGCTTGCGGCGCTCCGGCTTGACTTGTTTCAACGCGGCGATGAACAGCGGAATATTGCCCAGCGGGTCGGTGATCAGGATCAGCAGGATGGTCGCGGACAGGAAGGAGGTTTGCATGGGTATTGCCAGGTGGGTGGAGCAGCCGGCGATTATCGCATGCCGATGGGGTTCCGGCGAGCGGCGGCACATGATTTGTCCAACTTCATTATTTGCCACGAAACCCACGAAACGACACGAAAAAATATCGGCGGAGTGCCTGTTGTTTCGTGTTTTTCGTGCGTCTCGTAGTAAAAAGATGGTGCTGTGCTGCGGCGCGCAGCATCGTGATTCGCGCCACGAAACCCACGAAACGACACGAAAAAATATCGGCGGAGTGCCTGTTGTTTCGTGTTTTTAGTGCGTCTCGTAGTAAAAAGATGGTGCTGTGCTGCGGCGCGCAGCATTGTGATTCGCGCCACGAAACCAACGAAACGACACGGAAAAATATCGGTGGAGTGCCTGTTGTTTCGTGTTTTTCGTGGGTTTCGTGGCTGAAACGGTTGTGGCTTACTGCTCGTCGTCGCCGCTTTCAACGTCGGCGGCTTCTTCGCCGTCCTTCTGCTTGCGCGCGCTGCCTTCCACCATATTGATCACGAACAGACGGCATTGCAGCGAGCCGTTGAACAGCGGGGTGCGGCGCTTCGGCGCCAGGCGGATCAGCTTGCCCAGGCGCAGATCGCCGCTGAACAGGCAGGCGGTCCAGCCGGCGAAGTGGGCCTTCAGCCAGTCGCCCAGTTCCGGATACCAGGTAGCCAGCTGATCCTGTTCTTCCAGCCGCACGCCATACGGCGGATTGGTGACGATCAGGCCGTGTTCGGCGTGCGGGCGAGTGTCCGCCACGTCGGCCGCCTTCACTTCCACCAGGTCGCCCAGGCCTGCGCGTTCCAGATTGGCGCGGGCGATGTTGACCATGGCTTGCGAACGGTCCGAGCCGCGGATGGGCAACGATGCCGCCGGCAGCTCGGCCTTGCGCGCGTCCAGCTGCAGTTTTTCCCATGACGCGGAATCGAAGCTCGACAGCGCCTCGAATCCGAAGCGGCGGCTGCGGCCCGGCGCGCGGTTCAGCGCGATGTCGGCGGCTTCCACCAGGAAGGTGCCGCTGCCGCACAGCGGGTCCAGCAGCGCCTGGCTGCCGTCATAGCCGGCCAGCAGCAAAATGCCGGCGGCCAGGTTTTCGCGCAGCGGCGCCTCGCCGGTTTCCTCGCGCCAGCCGCGCTTGAACAGCGGCTCGCCGCTGGTGTCCAGGTAAACGGTGGCGGTGTCGGCGGTCAGGAAGACATTGATGCGGACGTCCGGATTGCGGGTGTCCACGCTGGGGCGGCCCAGCTGCGCTTGGCGGAAGCGGTCGCAGATGGCGTCCTTCACCGTCAGCGCGATGTAGTCCAGGCTCTTGACGCGGGCGGCGATGCCGTCGGCCTTCAGCTTGATGGTGCGCGATACATCGAACCAGCGCGGCCAGTCCACGCTCATCGCCAGCCGGTAGATGTCCTGCTCGGCATGGTAGCCGCCGTGGGCCAGGCGCAGCAGGATGCGGCTGGCGGTGCGGCAATGCAGGTTGGCCGCCATCATCAGGCGCGCGTCGCCGGCAAAGGCCACGCCGCCGTCGGCGGGCGCGATGTCGCCGGCGCCCAGCGCCAGCAGTTCATCGGCCAACACCTGCTCCAGGCCGCGCGGACAAGGCGCGAACAGCGACAATCTGCTGTCCAGGCGGCCGGTGATGCTGCGTTCGATGCGCGGCGCCTGCTCCTGCTCTTGCTGGCGGTCAAACGAGCGCTGCTCGAAGCGGCGTTGCGGGTTGTCCAGGCGGTGGTTGTCCTTCAGCGGCTGAAGGCCGCGCGCTTCGTCGCGGAAGCGGTTGTCGCGCGCCTCTTCTCCCGTCTTGGAAAACAGCTTGCGCGGAGCGTGCTGTTCGCGAGCCGGGCGGTCTTCGCGCGGGGCGCGATCCTGCCACTGCGGCTTGTCGTCGCGACGGAAGCGGTTGTCGCGTTCGCCGTCCTCGCGCTTGGAGAACATCTTGCGCGGGGCATTTTCGTCGCGAGCCGGGCGGTCTTCGCGCGGGGCGCGATCGTGCCATTGCGGCTTGTCGTCGCGGCGGAAACGGTTGTCGCGTTCGCCGTCCTCGCGCTTGGAGAACAGCTTGCGCGGGGCGTTGTCATCGCGCGGCGGGCGGTCTTCGCGCGGGGCGCGATCCTGCCATTGCGGCTTGTCGTCGCGGCGGAAGCGGTTGTCGCGTTCGCCGTCCTCGCGTTTGGAGAACAGCTTGCGCGGGGCGTTTTCGTCGCGCGGCATGCGGTCTTCGCGCGGGGCGCGGTCTTGCCATTTGGCCTGATGCGTTTCGCCCTCGGCGCGCGGCTTGAACGGACGCGGCGCCGCGTCTTCGGTGTGCAGCGGCTTGCGGCCGGAGGGGCCGCGGTCACGGCTGTAGCGCTTGTCCTGAGCGGGGCCGTCGCGGCGGAAGTCCGGCGCGCGCTCCGCGCCTTCCGGCAGCGGTTTGCGGCTGGACGGACCGCGGTCGCGGTCGTAACGGCGCTCCTGGCCGGCTTCCGGCGGGCGTTTGTCGAAGCGGCGGTCGTCCTGGCGCGGCTGCCAGTCCGGCTTGCCGGCTGGGCGGTCGAAACGCTTGTTCTGTCCTTGTTCCGGGTGCGGGCCGCGCTTGTCGAAGCGGCGGTCGTCCTGGCGCGGCTGCCAGTCCGGTTTGCCGGCCGGTCGGTCGAAACGCTTGTCCTGTCCTTGCTCCGGGCGCGGGCCGCGCTTGTCGAAGCGGCGGTCGTCCTGGCGCGGCTGCCAGTCCGGCTTGCCGGCCGGTCGGTCGAAACGCTTGTCCTGTCCTTGCTCCGGGCGCGGGCCGCGCTTGTCGAAGCGGCGGTCGTCCTGACGCGGCTGCCAGTCCGGCTTGGCCGCGCCGGGGCGCGGGCCGGAGTACGGCGCGCGCGGCGGCTTTTCGCCATCCCGCGGCGGCTGGTTTCCGCCTGCCGGCGAGTTGGCCGCGCGTTCGCGGCTGGTTTGATCGCGGCGCTGGCTGGCGCGTTGGCGGGAGCGGAAACTGGACATTGAAACGACCTCGAATTGAACAACTAAATAAGTAATCTTTTAATTTTACCGCATTTGGCCTCCGGCTGCTTGGTGACGCTGCGGCTTTCCGTTACCATAACCGGTTCGATTGGATACTGGATCGCGATGTTGCACAGCAGTTTCGCCCCCCGACTGGTGGCCTGGCAGCGGCGGCACGGCCGCCACGATCTGCCCTGGCAGGTTAGCGACCCCTACCGCGTATGGTTGTCAGAGATCATGCTGCAGCAGACGCAGGTCAAGAGCGTGCTCGACTACTACCCGCGTTTCCTGGCCCGTTTCCCGGATGTGGCGGCCTTGGCGGCCGCGCCGGTGGACGACGTGCTGGCGCAATGGAGCGGTTTGGGCTATTACAGCCGTGCGCGCAATCTGCACAAGGCGGCGCGAATGGTGATGGACGAATTCGGCGGCGTCTTCCCGGCCGAGCGCGAACAGCTGGAGCGGCTGCCGGGCGTGGGACGATCCACCGCCGCCGCGATCTCCGCCTTCGCCTTTGGCCGCCGCGAAACCATACTGGACGGCAACGTCAAGCGGGTGCTGGCCCGTTGTTTCGGCGTGGAGGGCTTCCCCGGCGAAAAGACCGTGGAGAAGCGGATGTGGGCGCTGGCGGAGCAGATACTGCCGCGCGACGCCGCCGACATCGGCCCGTATGTGCAGGGCTTGATGGACCTGGGCGCCACGGTATGCAGCCGCGGCAAGCCGGCCTGCACCGCCTGCCCCATGCTGGATGGCTGCGTGGCGGCGCGCGACGGGCGTACCGGCGAGTTGCCGACGCCGCGGCCGAAGAAAACGGTGCCGACCCGGCAAACCGTGATGTTGCTGGCGCAGCGCGGCAATCAGGTATGGCTGCGGCGCCGTCAGCCGACAGGCATTTGGGGCGGACTGTTGTCTTTGCCGGAGTTCGCCACCACGTTCGAGATCGAAGACTGGCTGCGCGCTGCGGGCGAGGGCGATATGCTGCCCGCCTGGCCGGAGCTGGAGCATGTGTTTACGCATTTTCGCCTGATCATCACGCCGCAGCCGGTCCGCATAGACCAGTTTAGGGCTGCGGGCGTCGCCGAGGCTGATGGCCAGTGGCTGGACATCGATCAGGCGGTGGACGCCGGCGTGCCGGCGCCGGTTCGCCGCTTGCTGTTGAGGCTGGCGCAAGTTTGAAGAGGGCGGGGCGCATCCCGCCCATGTGGCAAATCCGATGGCCGGGCCCGCCCGGCCGTGGCTAAGACGGCAGGTCCGTCCAGATAGACAGATATGGTTTCCGTAGTCCGCACCGTTGCCGATACCCTGGCCGACGCCGCCGATCCGGCGCGCTGGCTGGAGCGCTTGTCCGCCGCTTATCCCGCGGAGGACGGCGCCCTGCTGGCCCGCGCCTTCGAGGCCGCCCGTCAGATGTATGCCGGCAAGACCGTCCCCGCCACCGGCGAAGACCTGTTCAGCCATGCGGTGGCCGCCGCGGCCATCGTCGCCGACCTGCACCTGTTGCCGGACGCCATCGCGGCGACGCTGCTGTTCTCCGCGCCGGATTACCACCCGGAATGGCAGCAGTGGCTGACGGAAACCTTCAATCCCACCGTGGCCATGCTGGTGGACGGCGTCGGCGGCGTGCGCCGCATCACCGAATTCGCCCGCATCGACAAGATGGCCACGCCGGAAGACTGCGCGCGCCAAGCCGAGACCATGCGCAAGATGCTGCTGGCGATGGTGGCGGACATCCGCGTGGTGCTGATCAAGCTGGCCTGGCGCACGCAAACCATGCATTACCTGGCCAATGTGGCTGACGAGGCGGTGCGCCGCCGCATCGCCGGCGAAACGCTGGAGCTGTTCGCGCCCTTGGCCAACCGGCTGGGCGTATGGCAGATCAAGTGGGAGCTGGAGGACTTGGGCCTCCGCCACACCGAGCCGGACACCTACAAGAAGATCGCCAAGTTGCTGGACGAGCGGCGGCTGGAGCGCATCGACTATATCGAGCGCGTGCTGAACGTTCTGCGCGAAGAATTGAGCAAGGCCGGCGTCAAGGCCGAAGTGGCCGGCCGGCCCAAGCACATCTATTCCATCTGGAAGAAGATGAAGAAGAAAAAGCTCGACTTCTCCGAGCTTTACGACATCCGCGCGGTGCGCATCCTGGTGGACAAACTGCCGGACTGCTACACCGCGCTCGGCATCATCCACGGCATGTGGCAGCCGATACGCGGCGAGTTCGACGACTACATCTCCCATCCCAAGGCCAATAACTACCGCAGCCTGCACACCGCGGTGATCGGCCCCGAGGACAAAGCGCTGGAGGTGCAGATCCGCACCTTCGAGATGCACGAGCATGCCGAATTCGGCGTGGCGGCGCACTGGCGCTACAAGGAAGGCGGCAAGGGCGACGCGGCTTACGAGGAGAAAATCTCCTGGCTGCGCCAGCTGCTGGATTGGCGCGAGGAAATGTCCGACCGCGAAGGCCTGGCCGAGGCGTTCAAGACCGAGCTGTTCGCCGACACCATCTACGTGCTGACGCCGCAGGGCAAGGTGCTGGCGCTGCCGCAGGGGGCCACCCCGATCGACTTTGCCTACGCCATCCACTCCGGCCTGGGCAACCGCTGCCGCGGCGCCAAGGTGGAAGGGCAGATCGTGCCGCTGTCCACGCCGCTGCAGAACGGCCAGCGCGTGGAAATCCTGGCGGCCAAGGAAGGCGGCCCGTCGGTCAACTGGCTGCACGACGGCTGGGTGAAGAGCCATCGCGCCATCTCCAAGATCCGCCAGTACATCCGGCTGCAAAACGCCGACACGGTGCGCGAGACCGGCAAGGCGCTGTTCGAGCGCGAGCTGGCGCGGCGGCCGCACATTCAGCCCAATCTGCAGCAACTGGCAGAGAAGCTTGGCTACGACAAGCTCGATGAAGTCTACGGCGCGCTGGGGCATGGCGAACTGACCATGCGCGCCGTCAGCAACGCCATTACCAGCTTCGCGCCGCCGCCGGCGGTGGAAGTGCTGCCGGAAAGCCTGGTCAAGGCCAGCAAGGGCGGCCACGATGCCGGCGGCGTGCTGATCGAGGGCGTGGACAACCTGATGACGGTGCTGGCCAAGTGCTGCAAGCCGGCGCCGCCGGACCAGGTGATGGGCTTTGTGACCAAGGGCCGCGGCATCTCCATCCACCGCAGCAGCTGCATCACGCTGAAAAAGCTGTCGCAGGAGGTGCCGGAGCGTTTGATCGCGGCGGAGTGGGGCGACCAGAAAAACAGCGTGTTCCCGATAGACATCGAGGTGATCTCGATGGACCGCCCCGGCTTGCTGCGCGATCTGTCCGATGTGCTGTCGCGCGAGAAGCTGAACCTGATCGGCGTTAATACGCTGGCGCGCGACCATCGCAGCCGGCTGCGGCTGACGGTGGAAGTGAGACAGGTGCAGGATATCAGCCGCGTGTTGTCTCGTTTGATGGAGTTGCCCGGCGTGCAGGAAGCGCGCCGGGTGTAAGCCAAACAGTAAAGGAAGCCGGCTGAAAGGACCGCGTGGCGGGCGTTTCAGCCGGTTTGGTTTTTTAGATGATGCTCACGCCAAGGCCGCCGGTTTGCGTTTAAGCAAGTCCGTGCGATTCGCGATTTGCTTTCACGTGAAGAAATTTTCATAATCGCATCCAGTGGCTCGGACAAAACGCCGTCATGTCGACGGGGGCTAGCCGGGGCCGAGCGATGCCTTTCTAGAGAGAATGACCATGTCTGCATTGATTGAAGCCGCGCGCCGCGCGCTGTCCCTGATGGACCTGACCACCCTCAACGACGACGATACCGACGCTAAGGTGATCGCGCTGTGTCAGAAAGCCAAGAGCCAGGACGGCACCGTGGCCGCCGTGTGCGTGTTTCCGCGCTTCGTGCCCATCGCCAAGAAAACGCTGCGCGAGGCCGGTTGCCCGGAAGTGCTGGTGGCCACCGTCACCAACTTCCCGCATGGCAATGACGACGTCGCCATCGCCGTGGCCGAGACGCGCGCCGCCATCGCCTACGGTGCGGACGAAGTGGACGTGGTGTTCCCGTACCACGCGCTGATGGCCGGCAACCGCGATATCGGCTTCGAACTGGTCAAAGCCTGCAAAGAGGCCTGCGGCGACAAGCTGCTGAAAGTCATCATCGAAAGCGGCGAGCTGAAAGACCCGGCGCTGATCCGCGCCGCCAGCGAGATTTCCATCCGCGCCGGCGCCGATTTCATCAAGACTTCCACCGGCAAGGTGTCGGTCAACGCCACGCTGGAAGCGGCGGACGTGATGCTGAACGTGATCAAGGAAACCGGCGGCAAGTGCGGCTTCAAGGCTGCCGGCGGCGTGAAGAGCGCGGCCGAGGCCGCGCAGTACCTTGACCTGGCCGGGCACCTGCTGGGCGACGGCTGGGTGACGGCCGCGCACTTCCGCTTCGGCGCGTCCAGCCTGCTGGCCAATCTGCAGATCGAGATCGCCGGCGGCGTCGCCAAGCCGAGCAGCGGCTACTGATTATTTAGGAATTCGCGGGGGTACCGCACTCTGGCCGGGCGATTTCCCGGCCGCATCGCCCATTGCCGTTTCATTCTGCAGCGCAGTGGGTATCAGGCAGGGAGAATGCCATGTTTTTGCCGCAGGAAATCATTCGCAAAAAACGCGACGGCGTGATGCTGTCGCAGCAAGACATTCAACAATTCGTTGCCGGCATCACCGACAACAGCGTGGCGGACAGCCAGATCGCCGCTCTGGCGATGGCCATCTACTTCAACGGCATGGAGCTGGAAGAGAACGTGCACCTGGCGCTGGCCATGCGCGACTCCGGCCGCCGCATGCACTGGAAGGACTTGAACCTGCCCGGCCCCATCGTGGACAAGCACTCTACCGGCGGCGTGGGCGACGTGGTGTCGCTGATGCTCGGGCCCATGGTCGCCGCCTGCGGCGGCTTCGTGCCCATGATTTCCGGCCGCGGCCTGGGCCACACCGGCGGCACGCTGGACAAGCTGTCGGCGGTGCCGGGCTATAACCCGTTCCCGGACCCGGAGCTGTTCCGCAAGGTGGTGAAAGAAGTCGGCGTGGCCATCATCGGCCAGACTTCTGACTTGGCGCCGGCCGACCGCCGCTTCTACGCCACCCGCGACGTCACCGCCACCGTCGAATCCATCGCCCTGATCACCGCTTCCATCCTATCCAAGAAGCTGGCGGCGGGCCTGGACGTGCTGGTGATGGACGTCAAGGCCGGCAGCGGCGCCTTCATGCCGACCATGCAGAAGTCCATCGAACTGGCCGAACGCATCGTCAAGGTAGGCAACGGCGCCGGCGTGGCCACCACCGCGCTGATCACCGAGATGAGCCAGCCCTTGGCCTCCACCGCCGGCAACAGCATCGAAACCCGCGAGGCCGTGCGCTATCTGAAGGGCGACGAGCGCAACCCTCGCCTGCATGAAGTGACCATGGCGCTGTGCGCGCAGATGCTGATCGGCGGCAAGCTGGCCAGCGACGAGGCCGATGCCCGCGCCAAGCTGCAGGCCGCGCTGGATTCCGGCCGCGCCGCCGAGATCTTCGGCCGCATGGTGACCGCGCTGGGCGGCCCGGCTGACTTCCTGGAAAACTACGATCGCCATCTGGCGCCGGCGCCCATCGTGCGTCCGGTATTCGCCGATAAGACCGGTTTCGTCGGCGCGATGGATACCCGCGGCATCGGCATGGCCGTTTGCGCGCTGGGCGGTGGCCGCCGTCTGGCCAGCGACGAACTGGATTTCCGCGTAGGACTGTCGCAGTTCGTCGAACTGGGCCAAAATATCAGCAAGGACACCCCGCTGATGATGATCCACGCCGCTGACGAGGCGAGCTTCGAAGACGCGGCGCGTCGGGTCAAGGCAGCCATCCGCATCGATGAAATCGCGCCGGCCACGCTGCCGCAGGTTTACCAGATCATCCGTGGCGAATAAGGCCAGGGAGGCAGCATGAAACGCGCAATTATCATTATTCTCGATTCGCTGGGCATTGGCGCCGCGGCGGACGCCGACAAGTTTGGCGACGCCGGCAGCAACACGCTCGGCCACATCGCCATGGAAGCGGCCGCCGGCCGCGCCGACGTGGGCCGCAGCGGTCCGCTGAAGCTGCCCAATCTGTCCAAGATGGGCCTAGCGCACGCCTGCCAACTGTCGTCCGGCTACTTCCCGGAAGGGATGGACCCGGCCGCGCCGCTGGCGGCCTACGGCTACGCCAGCGAAATCTCCAGCGGCAAGGACACCCCGTCCGGCCACTGGGAAATCGCCGGCGTGCCGGTGCTGTTCGACTGGGGCTATTTCAGCGAGCACGACAACAGCTTCCCGCAGGCATTGCTGGACGCCATCGTCGAGAAGGCTGGCCTGCCGGGCTATCTGGGCAATTGCCACGCCTCCGGCACCGAGATTCTGGACCGCCTGGGTGAAGAGCACATGCAGACCGGCAAGCCGATCTTCTACACCTCGGCCGACTCGGTGTTCCAGATCGCCTGCCATGAAGAGACCTTCGGTCTGGACCGGCTGTACGAGCTGTGCAAGATCACCCGCGAACTGCTGGAGCCGTACAATATCGGCCGCGTGATCGCTCGCCCGTTCATCGGCGAGGGCAAAGGCAAGTTCGCCCGCACCGGCAACCGCAAGGACCTGGCGGTGGAGCCCCCGGCGCCGACCGTCCTGAAAAAGCTGGCCGACGCCGGCGGCGACGTGGTGTCGATCGGCAAGATCGCCGATATCTACGCGCATGTCGGCATCACCCACAAGCACAAGGCCACCGGCTTTGACCAGTTGTGGGACGCTACGCTGACCGCCATGCATCAGCATCGGGACAAGCCGGCCATCATCATGGCCAACTTCGTCGATTTCGACTCCAGCTACGGCCATCGCCGCAATACTGCCGGCTACGCCGCGGCGCTGGAAGAGTTCGACGCGCGCTTGCCTGAGGTGATGAACGCGCTCGGCGACGACGATATCCTGATCCTGTCGGCCGACCACGGCTGCGATCCCACCTGGCCGGGCACCGACCACACCCGCGAGCACATCCCGGTGTTGTGCTACGGCAAGTCGGTGAAGCCGGGCAGCGTGGGTGAGCGAACCACCTTTGCCGACATCGGTCAGAGCGTGGCCAGCCATCTTGGCCTGCCTGCCATGGATTACGGCACGTCCTTCCTGGACTGAGTCCTACCTGCGGGCCGCCTGGCGGCCCGCTCACCGCATTTGAGCGGCCCGGATCACGGGCTGCCGCCAGACTATTGCATATCGCTTAGAGGAGACTTTCAATGGCTACCCCGCATATCAACGCCAAGGATGGCGCTTTCGCCGAAACCGTACTGATGCCGGGCGATCCGCTGCGCGCCCAGATGATCGCCGAAACCTTCCTGGAAGGCGCGGAGCAGGTGACCAATGTGCGCAATGTGTTCGGCTACACCGGCACCTACAAGGGCAAGCGCCTGTCGGTGATGGCACACGGCATGGGCATCCCGTCCGCCAGCATCTACACCACGGAGCTGATCAAGGACTACGGCGTCAAGAACATCATCCGCATCGGCTCCTGCGGCGCGGTGACGCCCAACATCAAGCTGCGCGAGCTGTTCATCGCCATGGGCGCGTCCACCGACAGCAAGGTGAACCGCATGCGCTTCAACGATCATGACTACGCCGCCATCGCCGACTACACGCTGCTGCGCACGCTGGTGGATACCGCCGCGGAGCAGGGCAAGAAAGTGACTGTCGGCAATGTGTTCTCCGCCGATCTGTTCTACGGCGTGCAGCCGAACATGCTGGACGTGCTCTCCAAGATGCAGGTCAATGTGATCGAGATGGAGCTGGCCGGCATCTACGCCGTGGCGGCCCAGTACGGCGCCCGTGCTGCCGGCATCCTGACCGTGTCGGACATTATTCCGACCGGCGAAGCCACCAGCGCCGAGGAGCGCCAGACCTCTTTCCGCGACATGATGGAAGTGGCACTGGACGCGGCGATCAAGCTGTAAATCGCTGATTTGCCGATGAAACGGGCGCCGGCGGCGCCCGTTTCGCCTTGCTGTGGCAAGGGTGTCTCATTGGCGCACATCATTTATCGTGCAGTGCACAAAAATTGCTTGCCTAATCCCGGTGGGATACTGATAATCGGTATTGCATCAGGGCGTTACGCACTGTGGCACCCTGATGTTGTCTCCTCCATCCTCCTTCTCAAAGGTGGAACTTGGCGCAACACGCAGCAGCGTTGCGCTTTTTTTTTTTTTGACCATATTTACCACGCCTCGCACAGTTTCCCGCCCTCCGGAAATCTGTTGTGTCACAAGGGTTTGACAGCGACCCGGCCATTGCTCTAAAATCCGTAACTTTCAAGAATTACGATGGAAGAGTTCCATGAAGACCTTTTCTGCCAAGCCGCATGAGGTAAAGCGCGAGTGGTACGTGGTCGACGCCGCCGATAAGGTGCTGGGTCGCCTGGCTGCCGAAATCGCCCGCCGCCTGCGTGGCAAACACAAGCCGGAATTCACTCCGCACGTAGATACCGGCGACTTCATCGTTGTGGTGAACGTCGAAAAACTGCGCGTGACCGGTACCAAGGCCCAAGACAAGAAGTACTACCGTCACTCCGGCTACCCGGGCGGTATCTACGAACGCACTTTCACCGAACTGCAAAACCAGTTCCCGGAACGCGTTCTGGAGAAAGCCGTCAAAGGCATGCTGCCGAAGGGTCCGCTGGGTTACGCCATGATCAAGAAGCTCAAGGTGTACTCTGGTTCCGAGCATCCGCACTCCGCCCAACAGCCCAAAGTGCTGGAAATCTGATTTTAAGGCATAACAATGAACGGTAAATACTACTACGGCACCGGCCGTCGCAAGAGCTCCGTCGCTCGCGTGTTCATGCAAAAAGGTTCCGGCCAGATCATCGTTAACGGCAAGCCGGTTGACGAGTATTTTGCCCGCGAAACTGGTCGCATGGTCATCCGCCAGCCGCTGGTCCTGACCGAAAACCTCGAATCCTTCGACATCAAGGTAAACGTGGTTGGCGGTGGTGAAACCGGCCAAGCCGGCGCAATCCGCCACGGCATCACTCGCGCCCTGATCGACTTCGATGCCGCTCTGAAGCCTTCCCTGTCCGCCGCTGGTTACGTTACCCGCGACGCTCGTGAAGTTGAGCGTAAGAAAGTCGGCCTGCGCAAAGCACGTCGCGCCAAGCAGTTCTCCAAGCGTTAATCGCTCGGTTCTGCATGGAAAAAAACCGCCTGGCCTTGGCCCGGCGGTTTTTTCTTTTCTTTATGTGTTGCCGCGGTCTTGCCGCGACAGCTTTCACTGCCTAAACTGTCGCCTTTGCGACATTTTTTTATATAAAGGGCTGGCCATGATCAAGGTTGGGATCGTCGGAGGAACCGGTTACACCGGGGTGGAATTGTTGCGCTTGCTGGCCAAGCATCCGCAGGCCCGGGTAACGGCAGTGACCTCGCGCAAGGATGCCGGCATCCGCGTCGACGAGATGTTCCCCAGCCTGCGCGGCCGCATCGACCTGGCGTTCACCACGCCGGATGAGGCCAGGCTGCAGGATTGCGATGTTGTGTTCTTCGCCACGCCTAACGGCATTGCCATGCAGGAAGCGACGGCGTTGCTGGATGCCGGCGTGCGGGTGATAGACCTGGCGGCGGATTTCCGCATCAAGGACGTCTACGAGTGGGAGAAGTGGTATGGCGTCAAGCACGCCGCGCCGCATCTGGTGGCCGACGCCGTTTACGGCTTGCCGGAAGTGAACCGCGAGGCGATCCGCAGCGCGCGGCTGGTGGCCAACCCGGGCTGTTACCCGACCGCGGTGCAACTGGGCTTCCTGCCGTTGATCGAGGCGGGCATGGTCGATGCAGGCAGCCTGATCGCCGACTGCAAGTCCGGCGTGTCCGGCGCCGGCCGCAAAGGCGAGATCGGGGCGCTGCTGGCCGAGGCCGGCGATTCCTTCAAGGCTTATGGCGTGGCCGGCCACCGTCACCTGCCGGAAATCCGCCAGGGTCTCTCCCATATCGGCGGCAAGCAGGTCGGCCTGACTTTTGTGCCGCACCTGACGCCGATGATACGCGGCATCCATGCCACGCTGTATGCGCGGCTGACCAAGGATGTCGATCTGCAGCAGCTGTTCGAGCGCCGTTACGCCGGCGAAGGCTTCGTCGATGTGCTGCCGTCCGGCAGCCATCCGGAAACCCGCTCGGTGCGCGGCGCCAACCTGTGCCGCATCGCCGTGCATAGGCCGCAGGGCGGCGACACCGTGGTGGTGTTGTCGGTGATAGACAATCTGGTCAAGGGCGCGGCCGGCCAGGCGGTGCAGAACATGAATCTGATGTTCGGCCTGCCGGAAACCGACGGCCTGGATGTGGTGCCCTTGCTGCCCTGATGGCGGGTATGGGGCTTGAAGGCTCGCCATTCGCCCCGATATCCGACTAAAATAGTGGGTGAATGGCCGCGAACCGGCCCGACTGAATGCGAGGTTACACATGACAGAAGCTGCTACCGAAATGCCGAGCCCGATCAACTTCACCGACAGCGCCTGCACCAAGGTGCTGGACTTGATCGCGGAAGAGGGCAATCCCGACCTGAAGCTGCGCGTCTTCGTGACCGGTGGCGGCTGTTCCGGCTTCCAGTACGGTTTCACGTTCGACGAGATCGCCAACGAGGACGATACCGCCATCGAGCGCCAGGGCGTGACTTTCCTGGTGGACCCGATGAGCTACCAATACCTGGTCGGCGCCGAGATCGACTACCAGGAAAGCCTGGAAGGCTCGCAGTTTGTGATCCGCAATCCCAACGCCACTACGACTTGCGGTTGTGGTTCTTCGTTCTCGGTGTGATACTGAGCGAAGGTGAGAACCAGGCTCGGGCACTTGCCCGGGCCTTTTTGCTGTGGAATCCACGACATGAACAAACTGCCGCCAGTGGTATTGCCCAAGATAGAATTCAACCGCGAGTTCACTTTCACTGACGCCGATTTCGAACGCATCCGCAAGCTGATCTACAAGGAAGCGGGGATCGCGCTCAATCCATCCAAAAAAGACATGGTGTACGGCCGGCTGGTGCGCCGCATCCGCGAGCTGAAGCTGCCCGGCTTTGCCGCCTACGTCGATTTTCTGGAGTCGATAGGCGGCAAGCGCGAGTTCGAGCAGTTCGTCAACGCGCTGACCACCAACCTGACCTTCTTCTTCCGCGAGGAGCACCATTTTCCCATCCTGTCGGAGCATCTGAAGAAGCGGGCGGCGGCCGGCGGCGAGTTGTCCATTTGGTGCGCGGCGGCTTCTACCGGCGAGGAGCCGTACTCGCTGGCGATCACCGCGCTGGAGGCCTTCCCCGGTATGTCGCGGCCGAATGTCACCGTGCTGGCCACCGATCTGGATACCAGCGTGCTGGAAACCGGGCGCACCGGCATTTATTCGGCAGACAAGATCGCCCGGCTGCCGGCTGGCCATGCGGTCAAGTATTTCGACAAGCTGCCGAACGGCAGTTACCAGGCCAAGCAGGCGCTGCGCAATATGATCACCTTCCAGCGGCTGAATCTGGTGGAGGGAAACTGGAGCGTGCGCAAGCAGTTCGACGCCATCTTCTGCCGCAATGTGATGATCTATTTCGACCGCGATACCCAGTTCGGCGTGCTCAAGCGCTTCGCCCCGCTGTTGAAGCCGGATGGCCTGCTCTTCGTCGGCCACTCGGAAAACTTCTATTTCGCGTCCGATTATTTCCACCTGCGCGGCAAGACCGTGTACGAGCACGCCAAGAAATAGGCGGTTTGTCCGACAAAATAGTCGCCGCCGCGCGCATTTGGCTTTAACATTCCGCCATAACGGGCAAGCGCGTCTTGCCCGTTGTCTTGTCTGATGGAGGCGGAATGCGTGTGGCAGTACTTGGGGCCGGCGTGGTGGGCGTGTCCACCGCCTGGTTTCTGGCCAGAATGGGCCATGAAGTGGTGGTGCTGGAGCGAGCCTGCGGCGCGGCGCGCGAGACCAGTTTCGCCAATGGCGGCCAGTTGTCGGTCAGCCAGTCCGAGCCGTGGGCCAATCCACGCGCGCCGTGGCAGGTGCTGCGTTGGCTATGGCGCGACGACGCGCCCCTGCTGTTCCGGCCCCGGCTGGAGCCGGCGCAATGGCGCTGGATCGCCGATTTCCTGCTGGAATGCCTGCCAGGGCGCGATCACGGCAATACGCGGCAGATGGTGGCCTTGGGGCTGTATAGCCGCGATGCGATGCGCCAGCTGCGCGAGGAAACCGGCATTGCCTACCGTCGCCTGTCGCGCGGCATTCTGACCTTGCATTACACGGCCGGCCAGTTGGCGCAGGCCGAGCGCGCCGCCGCCAGGATGCGGCGGCTGGGGGTGGACAAACGGATTCTGGCGCCCGATCAGCTGCTGGCGCTGGAGCCGGCCTTGGCGTCGGCGCTGCCTCAGCTGGCCGGCGCCAGCTGGTGCCCGGACGACGAGTCCGGAGATGTCCATCTGTTCACGCGCGGCCTGGCCGAAGCGGCCGCCGGCCTGGGCGTGGAGTTCCGCTACAATACCCGGATCAATGCCTTGGAGACGATGGCCGGCGCAGTCAGCGCCGTGTCGGTGACGGGGCCGGACGGCAGTTACCAGCGGGTGACGGCCGACGCTTACGTGTTGGCGCTGGGCAGCCATTCTCCGCTATTGACTGCGCCGCTGGGTCTCAGGCTACCCATTTATCCGGCCAAGGGATATTCGGCGACGGTGCCGGTGAAGAGCCTGGTGGCCGCGCCCATGGTCAGCATTACCGACGAAGCGCATAAGCTGGTATTCAGCCGCCTGGGCGACGAGCTGCGCATCGCGGGCACGGCTGAGTTGTCCGGCTATTCGTCCCATCTCCATCCGGCCCGCTGCGCGGCTTTGCTGCGGCGAGGGCAGGCCCTGTTTCCCGACGCCTGCGACTGGGATGCCGCGCGTTTCTGGACCGGTCTGCGGCCGGCCACGCCGGGCAATGTGCCGCTGATCGGCAAGAGCGGCATCGGCAAGCTGTATCTGAATACCGGCCACGGCACGCTGGGCTGGACCGAAGGCGCGGGCTCGGGGCGGGCGCTGGCGGAAATCATCAGCGGCCGCAAGCCGCAATTGGATTTTGCCTTCCGCGGCGTTTGAAATACCGCCGGCGCATTGGGCCGGCATCTGGAGCAAGAATGAGCGAAGTGCAGGAAATGACGCCGTACCAACTGTTGGGCGGCGAAGGGGTGGTGCGTTGGTTGACGGACCGGTTCTACGACATCATGGACAGCGAGCCTGCTGTAAAGCCGCTGCGCGACATGCATCCAGCCGATTTGTCCGGCTCGCGCCAGAAGCTGTTCATGTTTTTGTCCGGCTGGCTGGGCGGCCCGTCTCTGTATATGGAGGCTTTTGGCCATCCGCGCCTGCGCATGCGCCACATGCCCTTTGCCGTCGACGAGGCGGCGCGCGACCAGTGGATGCTGTGCATGCGGCAGGCGGTGAGCGAACTGGTGGTGGAGGATTGGCTGAAGGACAAGTTGCTGGAGGCGTTCTACAACACCGCGGACTTCATGCGAAACCGCTGATTTACAAGCGGTTCTTGACGGCTGCGCGGCTTGGTCCATGATTAAATTGTCAATGGATGGAGTCGTGGCATGGTCGGCCGTCTGCTGTTCTCGCTTGCCATCTGGCTGCAGTGCGCAGCCGCGCTGGCGGCTTGCCTGCCGCAGGCCTTGATGTGCGCTTCGCCGCGAGATGCGGCCGTGCAGAAGCAGGATTTGACGCCGCAGGGGCTGCAGCTGGGGCCGGTGCGGCTGGAGCAGGATGCCGACGGCCATACATTGCGGCTGGTGCCCAATGTGGATCTGGGCAAGCGCACCCATCTGACCGTCAAGATGCACAATAAGGACGTCGGCCTGAAGCTGCGCTTCAATACCGACTGATCCGGTCTCAGCGCGGCCGGTGGCCGCGTTCTATCTGCACGCCTACCCGTTTGACGCCAGGCAGAATGCCCAGCTTGGTCACGGCTACCCTGACCCAGGGCGCGCCGAATTCCTCGCGCACCATTTTGGCGATATGCTCGGCCAGGGCCTCCAGCAGCAGGAAGTGCTGTTCCTCCAGCGATTGGCGCAAACGTTCCACCACGACGCCGTAGTGTATGGTGTCGCCGATATTGTCGCTGTGGCAGGGCGTGTCGCTGGGAATGCCGATTTCCAGGTCGATTTCAATGGTCTGGGCGGCTGTGCGCTCCCAGTCGTACACGCCGATCACGGTGTCGGCGCGCACTTCGCGCAGGAATATGATGTCCATCAGTCCTAGGAGGTTGGGCTTTGGCGCCCGATACCGTAAAATCCGAAACCTCCTATTCTAATCTAACGGACACACCACCACCATGACCACGACCGCATTTGCATTTGTCCTGGCGGCCTATCTGATCGGTTCGCTGTCTTTCGCCGTGATCGTCAGCAAGGCGATGGGCATGGCCGACCCGCGCAGCTACGGCTCCGGCAACCCCGGCGCCACCAATGTGCTGCGCAGCGGCAAGAAGCTGGCGGCGGTGCTGACGCTGCTCGGCGACGGCGCCAAGGGCTGGGTGGCGGTGGCGCTGGCCGCCTGGCTGGGGCCGCGCTACGGCCTGAGCGAGCAGGGCATCGCCATGTGCGCGCTGGCCGTGCTGTTCGGCCATATGTGGCCGGTGTTCTTTGGTTTCAAGGGCGGCAAGGGCGTGGCCACCGCGGTAGGCATTCTGTTCGGCATCAGCCTGCCGCTGGCGCTGGCGGCGATCGCCACCTGGCTGTTCATGGCCTTCGTGGTGAAGATTTCCTCGCTGTCAGCCCTGGTCGCCTGCGTGTTGGTCCCGGTTTACGCCTACTTCATCCTCGGCCCGCAGAGCGTGTTCTTCGGCACCTGCATCATCATCGCCATCGTGGTGATCCATCGCCACAAGTCGAATCTGATCAAGCTGATGACTGGCCAGGAAGACAAGATAGGCGGCAAGAGCGACGCCAGCTGACGATTGATTTTCGGCCAAGAAAAAGCCGTCCCGGATGGGTCGGCTTTTTGTTTGGCGATGGACGATCAGTGGAAATCGCTGGCAAAACGCTCCCAGCGCGGCATCCAGTTGCCGGTGATGTCGGCGGAGGCGATGATTCCGACGGCGCGGCCGATCAGCAGATTGCGCGGCACCAGGCCGAAGTAGCGGGAGTCGGCGCTGTCGTCGCGGTTGTCGCCCAGCATCATGTACTGCCCCGGCGGGATCGTGATTGGACCGAAGCTGCTGCGGGCGTTGACGCCTGCCAGCCATTGCATGCGGTGCGGCGGCAGCACGCCGCTTTCTTGCAAGCGCAGCGCAGGCAGCGCCACATTGTCCGCCACGGTCTCCGTCAGTTGCTGCAGCGGTTGGTAATGGGCGGTGCGGCCGTTGATGATCAGTTCCTCATTGCGCATTTCCACCATGTCGCCGGGCACGGCCACCAATCGCTTGATCAGCCGCGTGCCGTCCTTGGGCGATGCGAAGGTGACGATGTCGCCGCGCTGAGGTTCGCCGGTGCGATGCAGGATGACGTTGCTCAAGGGCAGCTTCAGGTCGTAGGCCAGCCGGTTGACCAACACCACGTCGCCTTCCAGCACGGTGGGACGCATCGAACCGGATGGGATCGGGTTCCAGTCCGCCACCGCGGTGCGGAACAGGCCGAATACCAGCAGGAAAACCAGAAACCCGCGATTATTTTGGAACCAGCGCTTCATTTCAGTCCTTTGTCAGTGAGATTGGCGTTCAGCCATCTGACAGCACCCGGATATGGGCGGCGACGCTGCGCCCCAGCGCCGACAGGTCGTAGCCGCCCTCCAGCACCGATACGATGCGGCCAGCGCAGTATTGGTCGGCTATCTGCAGCAGATGGCGCGTCACCCATTCGTAGTCGGCTTCGGTCAGGCCCAGCGAACCCATATCGTCTTCGCGGTGGGCGTCGAAGCCGGCGGAGATGAACAGCATTTGCGGCTGGAAGTCGTGCAGCAGCGGCAGCCAGACGTTTTCCACCGCCTCGCGGAACTCCCGTCCGCCGCTGCCGGCTTTCAGCGGCACGTTGTGCATGTTCGGCCCCTGCGGCTTATCGCCGCAATAGGGGTAGAACGGGTGTTGGAAGATGGAGACCATCAGCACGCGCGGATCGTCGTGCAGGATTTCCTCTGTGCCGTTGCCGTGGTGGACGTCGAAATCCACCACCGCCACCCGTTCGAACTTGTATTGGGCCAGCGCGTGGGCGACGCCGACGGCGATGTTGTTGAAGAAGCAGAAGCCCATCGCCTTGTCGCTCTCGGCATGATGGCCGGGGGGGCGGATGGCGCAGAAGGCGTTGGGCGCTTTGTCCTCGGCCACCAGCTCCACCGCCTTCACCACGGCGCCGGCCGCGCGGTGGGCCGCCTTCAGCGTGCCAGGCGACATCGCGGTGTCCGGGTCCATGCGGAAGGTGCCGACGCTGGGCGCGCAGGCTTCCAGATATTCGACGTAACGGGGCGGGTGGACGCGCGCCAGCTGTTCATAGGTGGCTTCCGGCGCTTCGACTTCCTGCAGGGTGTCGAAGATCTGCGAGGCCATCAGCTGGTCGCGGATAGCCGTCAGCCGCTCCGGGCATTCCGGGTGGCCCACCCCCATATTGTGCAGCAGGCAGTCGGGATGGGTGATGTAGGCCGTCAGGCCGTTGCGCTGCAGGCGGTTTTTCAGCCAGTTGAACACGTACGCTCCCTACGCGCTTACAATGGATGGCGATTATGTGATTTTGATAAATACTGCGCGCAACCGGGGTCAAATGCAATCTCTCTCCCTTGCCTACCGGCAACTGAACACGCTTATCCTGGGCAAACCGCAGCCGATCCGGCTGGCCTTCGCTTGTCTGATCGCGCGCGGCCATCTGTTGATCGACGATGTGCCCGGCGTCGGCAAGACCACGCTGGCGCACGGCCTGGCCACCGTCTTGGGCCTGGATTACCGCCGGGTGCAGTTCACCAGCGACTTGCTGCCGGCCGACATCCTGGGCGTCAGCATCTATCAGCGCGATGGCGGGCGCTTCGAGCTGCACAAGGGCCCGGTGTTCACCCAGGTGCTGCTGGCCGACGAGATCAACCGCGCCTCGCCCAAAGTGCAGTCGGCCTTGCTGGAGGCGATGGAGGAGCGCCAGGTGTCGATAGACGGCGAGACCCATGCGCTGCCGTCGCCGTTTTTCGTCATCGCCACGCAGAACCCCGGAGAGCAGATGGGAACGTTTCCCTTGCCGGAATCGCAGCTGGACCGCTTTCTGATGCGGATTTCCCTCGGCTATCCGCCGCGCGAGGCGGAACGGGCGCTGCTGATGGGCGAGGACAGGCGCGACCTGCTGGCGCGATTCCAGGCGGTGATGTCGCCGGGCGAGCTGCTGTCGCTGCAGCAGCAGGCCGCCGCCGTGACGGTGTCGCCGGCCCTGGCCGATTATCTGCTGGCGCTGCTGGAAGCCACGCGGCGTCCCGGCCTGTTCGTCACCGGGCTGAGTCCGCGTGCCGGGCAGGCCCTGGTGGCCGCCGCCCGCGGCTGGGCCTTGCTGGCTGGGCGCGATCATCTGTTGCCGGAGGACGTGAAGGCGATCTTTCTGCCGGTGGCGGCGCACCGGCTGCAGTCGGCGTCCGGCGCGGACGTCGGCCAGGAACTGGAGCGGCTGCTCGCCCATGTTGCCATTCCGTGATCGCTTCCGGCATTGGTGGCTGGCGCGGCTGCCGCTGCAGAACCGCTGCGAACTGACGCAGCGCCGGATATACCTGCTGCCTACCCGTTTTGGCTTGCTGTTGCTGGCGGTGGCGCTGGCGGTGTGGGTGGGGGCGCTGAATTACCAGGTCAGCCTGGCCTATGCCCTGGCGTTCTGGATCGTGGGCCTGGCGCTGGTGGCGGTGCTGATGGCCTATCGCCAGTTGTCCGGCCTGGTCGTGTCGGCAGAGGCCGGCGCGCCGGTGTTCGCCGGCGACCCTGCCGGTTTCCGCTTGCGGCTGGACAGTCCGCAGCCGCAGGCGCGGCAGCTGTCGCTGCATCTCTTGGGCCAGGACGATGCCCTTATTCCCTGCGTTTTCGATGGCCATGGCGGCGAGGCCGTGCTGGCGGTGCCGACCACCCGGCGCGGCTGGCTGGCGCTGCCGCCATGCGTGGCGCAAAGCGACGCGCCATTCGGCTTGATCCGCGCCTGGGCAGTGTTGCGCCTGAACGCGCGGGCGCTGGTCTATCCGGCGCCTTTGCCCGATGCGTCGCGCGGCGCCGGCGAAGGCGATGGCGGGGAGGGGGGCGACGCTCGGCCTGGCGGCGACGACTTCTCCCACCTCGACGCCTACCGCCATGGCGATACGCCGCGGCAGATCGCCTGGAAGGTGCTGGCGCAGCGCGACACGCTGGCCAGCAAGCGTTTCGTCGGCGAGGCGGGCAGCGCGCTGCGGCTGATCCGCTGGAGCGATTACGGCCAGGAGACGGACGCGGAACGGAGATTGTCGCGGATGGCCTGGCGGGTGGAACAGTGCGAGCGGCAACGCCAGCGCTACCGGCTGTGTCTGCCCGATGCCGAGATCGGTCCGCAGCCGCGGCAGCGCGATCTGGCGCTGGCCGCGCTGGCCTTGTTCGGGAGCCGCGGATGAGCGGGGCGGGGCAGGCCATGCGCCATGGTCCGGTGCTGCTGGCATTGGTCTGGGTCATGCTGCCCTTGGCATGGTTTCTGCCGCTGTGGTTGATGGCCCTGGGCTGCGTGGCCTTGCTCGGACGCGGCTGGCTGGCCCGTCGCGATGGGCGCTTGCCGTCGCGCTGGTTGCTGTTGCCGCTGTTGATGTTGTCCATCGGCGGGGCTTGGCTGCAGCTGGGCACCTTGATCGGCCGCGAGGGCGGCGTGGCGCTGCTGGTGCTGCTGACGGCGTTCAAGGCCTATGAAACCGCCACGCTGCGCGACTGGCGCGTGCTGCTGGCGCTGGGTTTTTTCCTGGCGGCGATGCCGCTGTTGTTCAACCAGTCGCCGCTGATGGCGGCCTGGCTGGCGGCCGCCTTGTTGCTGCTGACCTGGGCCACCGCCATGCTGGCCGGCGGCTTGCCGCGCGGCAGCTGGCGCAGCGCGGCGCAGGCCTTGCTGTTGTCGCTGCCCATCATGCTGGTGCTGTTCGTGATGATGCCGCGCCTGCCGGAGCCGCTGTGGAGCATGCCGCAGCAACAGCCTGCCGCCGGCAGCGGCCTGGGCGAGGACATGGAGCCCGGGAGCATCAGCAAACTGATTCTGAATCGGGAGCCGGCATTCAGCGTGGTGTTCGACGGGCTGCCGCCGCGCCAGGATCAGCTGTACTGGCGGGTGATGCTGTTGGACGCGTTTGATGGCCGGCGCTGGCGTCGAGCGTCCGAGGAGAGTGTATCGCCGCTGACGCTCACGGGTGGCCGTGAGTTGGCATACAGCCTGACGCTGCGCGCCGATCAGGGACGTCTGCCGGCGCTGGAGATGCCGCAGGCCGCCGCGCCGGGCAGTCATATGGCGCCCGGCGGCTTGCTGCGGCAGGATCGCAGCCAGGACGATCTGGCGCGCTATCCGCTAGTCAGCATGGTTGGGGCGCGCGTCACGGAGCCGCTATCGGCCGGCAGGCGCGCCTTTTATCTGCAACTGCCGGCGGGCAACGCCAGAAGCCGGGCGCTGGCATGGCAACTGCGGCAGCGCGGCGGCGGCGAAAGCGGCTTTGTGCGGGAGGCGTTGCAATATCTGCGGCTGGGGGGCTTCCGCTACACCTTGCAGCCGCCATTGCTGGGCGAGCAGCCGGTGGACGCGTTTCTGTTCGGCGCGCGGCAGGGGTTTTGCGAGCATTACGCCTCGGCCTTCGCCTTTCTTGCCCGCGCCGCCGGCATGCCGGCGCGGGTGGTCATCGGTTATCAGGGCGGGGAATACAATCCGCTGGGCCGCTTCTGGCTGGTGCGCTCCTCCGACGCCCACGCCTGGGTTGAGGTCTGGCTCGCGGATCAGAGGCAATGGCTGAGAGTGGACCCGACCTCGGCCGTTTCTCCGAATCGGCTGGAGCAGGGGGCGGAGCAGTCTCTGCCGGCCTTGCGCGGCGCGGACTTCGCGGGCGCGGCGCTGCCGCCGCAGTGGCTGCGCCGGTGGCGGCAACAATGGCAGGCGGCGGATTTCGCCTGGCAGCAGTGGGTGGTCGGTTACGATGCCGCCCGGCAGCGCGGCCTGTTCCAGCGTCTGGGCTTGGGAGACGATGTCGATGGCGGCAGCGTGGTGCGCGGCCTGCTGATCGGCATGGCGCTGGCGCTTTTGCCGCTGGCTTGGTGGTGGCGTAGACGGCCGCGGCAGCCGCCGCTGGCCGAAGGATGGATGAGGCTGCGGCAGCGGCTGGCGCAGCGTGGCGTCGCAGTCTCGCCCGCGCTTGGACCGATTGAGCTGCTGAAGGCGGCCCAGGGCCTGCCGCGCGATGATTTTGCTCGTCTGCAGCGGCTGGTGAAGGAGTATGTCGAGTTGCGCTATCGCCAGCCGCAGGCCGATGCGGCGGGGGAGCGGCGCTGGTTGCGCCAGGCGCGGCGCTGGAAATGACAAGGCCCGGCATGGGGCCGGGCCGATGCGCGAGGTTTGCCGCGCTTAGAGCAGGAAGTCGCGAGAGATGCCCTTGCGGCGCAGGATGCGGCGCAGCTGTTCCAGCCCTTCGATCTGGATCTGCCGCACGCGCTCGCGGGTCAGGTTCAGCGAGGCGGCCAGCTCTTCCAGCGTGCAGATCTCGTAGCCGTTCAAGCCGTAGCGCCGTTCGATGACCAGCCGCTGTTTTTCGTTCAGCTGGCCCAGCCAGTCGTGGACGAAGGTTTCCAGCTGGCTGTTGTGCAACTGCAGCTCCGGCTCCTCATGCTGCTCGTCCGGGATCGATTCGCCGATGGACAGCATCGGATCGATGTCCAGCGGCGCATCCAGCGAGGCCATGCGCTCGTTGAGGTTCATCACCTTGCGCACGTCGTCCACCGGTTTGCCGACCAAATGGGCGATTTCGTCCAGCGTGGGTTCGCGGCCGATCTGGCTTTCCAAGTGGCGCGAGGCGCGCAGGTAGACGTTCAGTTCCTTGATCACATGCACCGGCAGTCGGATGGTGCGCGACTGGTTCATGATCGCCCGCTCTATGCTTTGGCGTATCCACCAGGTGGCGTAGGTGGAGAAGCGGAAGCCGCGCTCCGGATCGAACTTTTCCAGCGCGTGCATCAAGCCGATATTGCCTTCCTCGATCAGATCCAGCAGCGCCAGCCCGCGGTTGATGTAGTGTTTGGCGATGTTCACCACCAGGCGCAGATTGTGCTCGATCATTTTCTGGCGAGCTTCAAACTCCCCGGCGACTACGCGCCGCGCCAGCGCCAGTTCTTCCTGCGGGGTCAGCAGCGCGTTGTTGCCGATGTCGTTCAGGTAAATCTGGGTGACATCGGCGACCACGTCTTCAAAGACCGCGGTGCTGTCCGCGCTTTCTTCGGCTTCGGCCTCCGCTGCACCTTCTTCGGCGGCTTCCTCGTCGAGAATCTCGCTCTCGTCCAGAATGTCGATTTCGTTGCTCATGACTCTACCCCCGTCGCTGTCTGGTCCCGGCGGGGGCTGAGCCTACCCGCTAGGACTTGTGTTCAAGATACTGCATCGGATCCACAGGCTTGCCGAAACGGCGCACCTCAAAGTGCAGCTTGACTTGGTCGGCATCGGTATTGCCCATTTCGGCAATCTTCTGCCCTTTCTTGACAGACTGTCCCTCCTTGACCAGCAGCTGGCTGTTATGCGCGTAAGCCGACAGGAAAGTCTTGTTGTGCTTGATGATGATCAGCTTGCCGTAGCCGCGCAGCCCGGTCCCGCTGTACACCACCTTGCCATCTCCTGCCGCGAGCACCGGCTGGCCCATGCGCCCGCTGATTTCAATGCCTTTGTTGCTTTCCGAGAAACCCTTGATGAGCTTGCCCTCGGTCGGCCACAGCCATGCCACCGCGTCTTCTTCCTGCTTGGCCGCGGGGGCGCTGGCCTCCTGCGCCGGCGCGGCGGCAACTGCCGTGCTGGCTTCCTGCTTTTTCCCCGGGGCGGGGGAAGGGGTTGAGCTTGATGCCTGAGCGTTGTTTTTGACGCCACCGCGGCCCTCGCTCTGAGCCGCGATGTCCTTGGCCGCTTCGCTGCTGTAAGGCAGCTTCAGCGCCTTGGGATACGTCTTGACCGCGCCGCCGGTCGCCGCGGCGGTGACTGACTCCACTGGCGCCGGCTGCGCCGCTGCCGCCGTCGTAACCGGCGCCGGGCTTGCATCGCCGCCTGGCGGCGTCAGCCGCAGCACCTGTCCCACCTTGATGCCGGTATCCGGCAGGTTGTTCCAGGCGGCGACATCCTTGTATTTCAAGCCGTGGTTCAACGAGATCCGGAACAGATTGTCGCCCGGCTTCACCACGTAAGTCTGTTCGCCTGCGGCAGGCGCAGACGCTGCCGGCGCTTGGCCCACGGGCTGCATATTCAGGTTGCCGGCGTCCCGGTAGGGCATGGCTTCCGTATTGGCCGCATGGTTGGCGTTGGCTGCCACCGGGGCCGGCTTGTTGCTGCTTATCGTCGAGGGCGCCGCGGATTCCACCGGCGCCGCCTGCTGTACCATGCTGCTGCAGCCGGCCAATGCGGTGGCGGCTAGCGCAGCTAATATATGGGCATACCTGCAATGCATTTTTAGCATGTTTTTGTGTAGAAACGTTTAAGTTGGGGTCTTGCTCGATTGTCTGACAGTGATAGTGTTGCGTTTTTGCAGTTTTAACTGCGTCCATTCAGCAGTGGAACAAATTTCACTGGATCGAGCCTAGTCTTTTGCAAACCTTGCGCTGTTTTCTCCAACAGCCATAAATGTTGCTCGCCCTCTCCCAGCGGCAGCACCATTCTGCCGCCATCGGCCAGCTGATCCACCAGGGCGGTCGGCACCGCGCGCGCGGCGGCGGTGACGATGATGCCGTCGAAGGGAGCGGCCTCGGCCAGGCCGGTATTGCCGTCTCCGTGCACCAAGCGGGCATGGACCAGCTTGGCGGCGCGCAGATTGCGTCTTGCTTGGTCCAAAATCGTGCCCAGTCGTTCCACTGAATAGACTTCGGCGCCAGCCTTCAGCAGCACGGCCGTCTGGTAGCCGCAACCGGTGCCGATCTCGAGGATCTTGCCCGGCGGGCGACCCTGGATCAGCAGTTCGGTCATTCTGGCCACCGTCAGCGGCTGCGAGATGGTCTGGCCGTGGCCGATGGGCAGCGACACATCGTCGTAGGCGCGGGTGGCCAGGGCCTGATCGACGAACAGATGGCGAGGCACTTCATGCATGGCAGTCAGCACTCGCTCGTCGGCGATGCCATGCTGGCGCAGACGGTCGGTCATGCGCCGGCGCGTGCGCTCGGAAAGCATGCCGTAAGCCTGGCTGTTCTGTGTCAGCGGTGAAGCCATGTGGAAATCCTGTCCAATTGCCCGTAGGCGGTCAGATCCAGCATCAGCGGCGTCACCGAGGGCTGGTTCGCCGCAATGCAGCCGAAGTCGGTTCCGGCCCCGGCGTCCTGCACTGTGCCGACCGGCCCTACCCAGTATATCGTCTCGCCGCGAGGATTCTGAGATTTGATCACCGGCTGCGCGGCGTGGCGGCGTCCCAGCCGGGTCACTTGCATCGCGCCGAGTTGTTCCGGCGGCGCGTCCGGTACGTTCACATTCAGCAGAACCGGCTGGGCAAACGGCTGTTCCAGGCAACGTTCGACCAATTGTTCCACCACTTTGCCGGCGGTGGCGAAATGCTTGCCGCTATGCCCGGCCAGCGAAACCGCGATGGACGGGATGCCCAGCATGAAGCCTTCGGTGGCGGCCGCCACCGTGCCGGAATATAGCGTGTCGTCGCCCATATTCGGGCCGTGGTTGATGCCGGTGAACACCATGTCCGGCTTGAAATCCAACAGCCCGGTCACCGCCAGGTGCACGCAGTCGGTGGGCGTGCCGTTGACGTAGTAAAAGCCGTTGTCCGCCGAGCGCACCGTCAACGGGCGGTCCAGCGTCAGCGAGTTGCTGGCGCCGCTGCGGTCGCGGTCCGGCGCCACGACCACCACCTCGCCATAACGCCGCAGCGTTTGGGCCAGCATGGCGAGGCCAGGGGCGGCGTAGCCGTCATCGTTGCTCAGCAGAAACTTCATACTGTCTTTCCGTATTCATCGCGTGATTGTAGCGCCGCCATCATGACAGCGAATAGTGCCGCGAGGCGGCGGCGGCCCGTAAAAAAACCCGCGTCGGGCGGGTTGTGCGGCCTGGCTCAGGCGTAGTAGCGTTTGCTGAATTCCAGCATGCGTTCGATCGGCACGCGCGCGGCGTCCATCTGCTCGGCGCTCAGGTAGTCGATCACCAGACCTTCGCCTTGCTGGGCGCGCTTGACCGCTTCGATGCTGTTCATCTTCATGTACGGACAGGAGTTGCACTGGCAGCCGGCATAGATCGGCGCCTGGCGCAGGTCCAGGTCCGGGCGGGCCAGCCCCATGTTGTACAGGATGCCGTCCTCGGTGGCGACGAAGATCACCGCCTTGGTATTGCCCTGGTAGTTTTTCACCCAGTTCAGCATGCCGGAGGTGGAGCCGACGTAATCGGCCTTCTTCAGCACCGGCAGCGGGCTTTCCGGGTGGGCGATCAGGTATTTGTCGCCGGACGCGGCGGCGAAGGCCTCGTTCAGCGCGGCCTCGTTGAACTTGTCGTGCACTTCGCACACGGCGGACCACAGCGGCATGTCGTAGCCGTATTGGTCGTTCAGATAGCCGCCCATATTGCGGTCCGGCGAGAAGATGACTTTCTTACCTTCGGCATACAGATGCGCGATGATGTCATCGACATTGCGGCTGGTGACGATCCAGTCCGACACCGCCTTGTGTTCGGCGCTGGAGTTGATGTAAGCGACGTGGACATGGTCCGGGTAACGCTTGCGCCACTGGGTCAGCTCGACGACGTCGGTTTGCGTCACCAGCGAACAGGTGGAGCCTGCGTCCGGCAGGATCACCGTGGCTTCCGGGTTCAGGATCTTCGCGGTCTCGGCCATGAAACGCACGCCGGCGAACACGATGATGTCGGCCTGGGCTTCCTTGGCGTACAGCGACAGTTCCAGGCTGTCACCCACCTTGTCGGCCATCTGCTGGATTTCCGGCTGGGTGTAATAATGAGCGAGTGTGACGACGCGTTTCGTCATGGTGTGTCGGCTCCTGCCTGGCCGAGGGTTTCCCGGCCGGTTGCGTGCTGCGGCGCAAAATACGTTTATTGCGAAACTGTAAAGGTTAGCAATATTGTAAAGGCTGCGCCACTAGCTCGATATGGCGGGCGGCGAAATTCAACCGTTGCGGACCAGCTTACCCACATGTGTATGGTTTGCCGGAGGTCAATATGACGCGCAGGTTTGCTCTGCATGATGGCAAGGGCTGGCCGCCGCCGCATGACGGCGGCTACACCGTCCTTCCTTCCCGCTTTGGCAGCCGATGCTGTCGCGCGCATTTCGCATGGATCACGTAATCTTGCAGGTGGCGTGGCTGCAGCCAACGCCTGCCGGCAGGGCGCTACTGATTGATATTGTTTCCGAGGACACGCACGCATGAGGCCACATTATCTGACCCCGCTGTTTTCCCCGCGCACTGTCGCCGTGGTCGGAGCCAGCGATCGTCCCGGCTCCATAGGCCAGGCCGTCTTCGCCAATCTGCTGGCCGGTTCTTTCCAGGGCAAGCTGTTTCCGGTCAATCTGAATCACAAGGTGGTCGGCGGCATTCCGGCGGTGTCTTCGGTGCGGCAGATCGAGGAGCCGATAGACCTGGCCGTGGTGGCGACGGCGATACGCTCGCTGCCGGGCATCGTCAAGGATTGCGGCAAGAAGGGCGTCAAGGCCGTGCTGCTGGCCAAGGAGTTTTCCGACAGCGAACAGTTGGAGCAGGAGCTGATCAACGAGGCGCTGTCCATCGCCCGCCACTTCGGCATCCGTCTGCTCGGCCCGAATGTGCTGGGCCTGATGCGGCCGGTGGCCGGCTTCAACGCCAGCAATTACAACGGCAAGGTGCGGCCGGGCAATCTGGCGCTGGTGTCGGAGTCGTCCGCCCTGTGCGCGGCGATGCTGGACTGGGCGGACAGCAAGGAGATCGGTTTTTCCAGCGTGGTGTCGCTGGGCGGGGCGCTGGATGTCGGATTCGGCGAAATCCTCGATTACCTGGTGGCCGACAATGCCACTCAGGGCATTCTGTTGCATGTTCACCACATCTACGATGCCCGCCGCTTCATGTCGGCGCTGCGCGCGGCCGCCCGCACCAAGCCGGTGGTGGTGATCAAGTCCGGCCGTTTCGAGAACGATGCCGGCGGCCGCACCCACGCCAGCAATCTGGTGGCCAGCGGCGATGTGTTCGACGCCGCGCTGGCGCGTGCCGGCGTGCTGCGCGTGTCGTCCATCGCCCAGTTGTTCACCGCCGCCAAGGTCTTGGCGGCCAATTACCGCGTCGGCGGCAAGCGGCTGGCCATCGTGACCAACGGTTTCGGGCCGGGCCTGCTGGCGGCCGACAGCGCCGTGGATT
The DNA here is from genome assembly GCF_002902845.1 of Chromobacterium sinusclupearum. Taxonomy (GTDB): domain Bacteria; phylum Pseudomonadota; class Gammaproteobacteria; order Burkholderiales; family Chromobacteriaceae; genus Chromobacterium; species Chromobacterium sinusclupearum. The sequence goes on along the minus strand of NZ_PPTF01000068.1, from coordinate 143,463 downwards.
GCGGCGTGGAGCTGGCCAAGCTGAGCGAGGGCACCATGAAGCTGCTGGACAGCGTGCTGCCGCGCAATTGGTCGCACGGCAATCCGCTGGACATCATCGGTGACGCCAGCCCGATGCGCTTTCGCACCGCGGTGAAGGCCTGTGTCGATGATCCGGGCGTGGACGGCGTGATGGTGATCTTCACGCCGCAGGCCGGCACCGATCACCTGACCACCGCGCAACTGATGATAGGCCTGCAGCGCGAGACGACCAAACCCTTGTTCCTGTCCTGGCTGGGCGACGCCAAGGTGTCGGAAAGCCGCGAGCTGTTCTCCAAGGCCAAATGCGCGCACTTCAGCGCGCCGGAATACGGCATCGAGGTGTTCCGCCATCTGGCCGCCTATCAGCACAACCAGCAGCTGCTGTTGCAGACGCCGGGGCCGCTGGAGGGCCAGCGCGACGATCCCGACGTGGCGGCGGCGCGCAAGGTGATAGACGTGGCGCTGGCCGAAGGGCGGGAAATCCTGTCCGAGCGCGAGTCCAAGCAGGTGCTGGCGGCTTTCCACATCCCGGTCAATCCCACCACCTTGGCGCGCAAAGCCGACGAGGCGGTGCGCCAGGCCGAGGCGATAGGCTATCCGGTGGTGCTGAAGATCGATTCGCCGGACATTATCTATAAGAGCGATGTGGGCGGGGTGGAGCTGAACATCAGCAACGAGGCCACATTGCGCGCGGCCTTTGACGGCATCATCAGCCGCACCCGGCAGGCGCGTCCGGATGCGCGCATCGAAGGCGTCTCGGTGCAGCCCATGCGCAAGCGCCGCTTTGCCCGCGAGGTGATGGTGGGGGTGGCGCACGACGCCGCCTTCGGCCCGGTGGTGGCATTCGGCGCCGGCGGCATCGCGGTGGAAGTCATGCACGACCTGGCGTTGGCGCTGCCGCCGCTGAACGATTATCTGGTGGACAGCATGATCAGCCAGACCCGCATCGGCCAGTTGCTGGGGCCGTTCAAGAACCTGCCGCCGGTGGATGTTGACGAGCTGCGCCATGTCTTGCTGCAAGTGTCGGAAATGGTGTGCGAGCTGCCGCAGATCCGCGAGCTGGACATCAACCCGCTGGTGGCGGACGAGAAGGGCGTTATCGCGCTGGATGCCCGCATTGTGGTGCAGCCGGCGGGCGCCGAGCGCAAACGCTACGGCCACATGGCCATCATGCCTTACCCCACGCATATGGTGGTGTGCGCCAAGCTGCATGACGGCACGCCGGTGATGATTCGTCCGGTGCGGCCGGAAGACGCGGACATGCAGCAGGCTTTCGTCCGCAACCTGTCCGAGGAAAGCCGCTACAACCGCTACCTGTCCAGCATCAAACAGCTGTCGCAGAGCATGCTGGTCCGCTTCACCCAGCTCGACTACGACCGCGAAATGGCGCTGGCGATGACGCGGGAAGGCGAGGCGGGGGAGGAGATGCTGGCGGTTGCCCGCTTCATCACCGACCCGGACAACGAGGCCTGCGAGTTCGCGCTGGAGGTGGCGGATGACTGGCAAGGGCGGGGCATAGGCAATCTATTGATGCAGGCCTTGTTCGACGCGGCGCGCGAGCAGGGGCTGAAGCTGATGCGCGGCGAAGTGCTGGCCGGCAACAAAGGCATGTTGAAACTGATGCATAAACTGGGGTTTAGCGTGGAGCCGCACCCTGAAGACAGGGCGCTGACACTGGTGTTGAAGCCGCTCTGAGCGGTCTATCCGACACAGTCTTGCATTAAGCGCTTGCAAGATAAGGGAAAACTGACCTAAAATCGTGGGCTTTTCTATATCCAGTTTTTTTCAAGGACAATCGACAATGGTAGTGATTCGTCTGGCACGCGGCGGCGCCAAGAACCGTCCGTTCTACAACATCGTGGTGACCGATTCCCGTAACCGTCGTGACGGTCGCTTCATCGAGCGCGTTGGCTTCTACAACCCGGTAGCCAACGAGAAGCAAGAACGCGTCCGCTTCACCATGGACCGTCTGAACTACTGGGTAGGCGTTGGCGCCCAGCTGTCCGACTCCGTTGCCAAGCTGCTGAAAGAGCAGAAGGTCGTAGCCGCTTAATCCGGCTATCCAACATCAAGACGGATTTGGGCGCATGCGCGACGAAGATCTCGTAGTAATGGGCTTTGTGCGCGGCGCCTTCGGTATTAAAGGCTGGGTGAAAATCCATGCCGATACCGAATACGCTGACAGCCTGTTTGATTACCCGACCTGGTGGTTGGGCAAAAACGGCAGCTGGAAGCCGTACGCATTCGAAAACGGCGCTGTTCAGCCCAAGGCCCTGGCGGCCAAGCTGGAAGGCGTCGACGAGCGCGACACAGCGGAAGCGTTGCGAGGCATGCAGATTGCCGTGCCGCGCAGCGAGCTCCCCGAAGCTGGCGAAGGCGAATACTACTGGAACGATTTGATCGGTCTGGCAGTGGTCAACCAGCAGGGCGAGGCGCTGGGCACGGTGGAAACGCTGCTGGAAACCGGCGCCAACGACGTATTGGTGGTGAAGGGTGAGCACGGCCAAAGGCTGATCCCCTTCGTGGATCGATATGTGTTGGAGGTGCTGCTGGCCGAAGGCCGCATCCTGGTGGACTGGGGTCTGGATTACTGATGCAGATCGACGCGGTAACGCTGTTCCCGGAGATGTTCGACTCGATCGCCCGCTTTGGCGTCAGCCAGCGGGCGCTTGACTTGGGCTTGTGGCAGTTCCGTGCCTGGAACCCGCGCGATTTCACCCACGACAATTATCGTCGGGTGGATGACCGGCCGTATGGCGGCGGTCCCGGCATGGTGATGCAGATCGAACCGCTGGAGCAGGCCCTTGCCGCCGCGCGCGCGCGTCAGCGCGAAGCCGGCGCCGAGAGCAGCCATGTGGTGTATCTGTCGCCGCAGGGCGCGCGGCTCTCGCACGCCAAGGCGGTGGAGTTGTCGCAAAGGCCTGGCCTGATTCTGCTGTGCGGCCGCTACGAAGGCATAGACGAGCGGCTGATCGCCACGCAAGTCGACGAGGAGATTTCCATCGGCGACTACGTGCTGTCGGGCGGCGAATTGCCGGCGATGGTGCTGGCGGACGCTGTGGTGCGCTTGTTGCCGGGCGTGCTCAACGATGCGCAATCGGCGTACGAAGACTCATTTGTGGATGGTCTGCTAGACTGTCCGCACTATACCCGACCCGAAGAGTATCGAGGCATGCGGGTGCCGGATGTGCTGTTGTCCGGTAATCATGCCCTGATCGCCAAATGGCGGCTGAAGCAGTCGCTGGGACGCACGTGGCAACGTCGGCCCGAACTGCTGAAAGACCGTATTTTGACAAAACAGGAATCTCGGCTGCTGGCGGAGTACCAGCAGGAACAAGATGTCCAGAACAAATCGGAGTAAATCATGGATCTGATCCAAAAACTCGAGCAAGAAGAAATCGCACGCCTGGGCAAGACCCTGCCGGAATTCGCCCCGGGCGACACCGTAGTGGTTCAGGTGAAGGTAAAGGAAGGCAACCGCGAGCGTCTGCAGGCTTACGAAGGCGTAGTCATCGCCAAGCGTAACCGCGGTCTGAACAGCGCGTTCACCGTGCGCAAGATCTCCGCCGGCGAAGGCGTTGAGCGTACCTTCCAAACCTACTCCCCGCTGGTGGCTTCCGTTGAAGTGAAGCGTCGCGGTGACGTTCGTCGCGCCAAGCTGTACTACCTGCGCGGCCGTACCGGCAAGTCCGCTCGCATCAAGGAAAAGCTGCCGGCTCGCAAGCAGGGTTAATCCTGTCGGCGACCGCCGCTATCATCAAAGCGCAAGGCCTGGCCTTGCGCTTTTTTCGTTTCAGGGGGTGAGATGGAATATGCCGTGATCGCCGCGCCGTTTGGCAGGCTGGGTGTGGCTTGCCGAGACGGGGAGCTGGTCGAACTGCGTTTCCTGCCGGCGGATGCGGCCTTGCAGACGCCGGCTGCGGGGAGTTTGGCGGCCGAAGTGGCGAGGCAGCTGGACGCCTATTACACCGATGCGCGCCACGCCTTCACTGTGCCTTACCGCTTGCACGGCACGCCCTATCAGTTGCGGGTATGGGAGCGGATTGTCGCCATTCCCTGCGGCGAGACTCGTCGTTACCTCGACCTCTCCCAAGCGCTGGCCTCGTCGCCGCGTGCCGTCGGCGGCGCTTGCGGCCGCAATCCGATTCCCATCATCGTGCCGTGCCACCGCGTGGTGGCCAGCGCGGGGCTTGGGGGCTTCAACCAATCCACCGGCGACGAAACGCTGGACATCAAGCGATGGCTGCTGCGGCATGAGCTCGGATAAGGACAGCATCGACGCCTTTCTCGACCAGCTATGGCTGGCCGACGGGTTATCCAACAATACTTTGGCGGCCTATCGCCGCGACCTGTCCAAGCTGGCCGCCCGGCTGGCCGAGCTGGGCGCGTCGCTGGAGCGGGCCGGGCGGGACGAACTGGAGCAGGCGATGCTGATCGGGACGGGCAGCGAGAAGCCGGCCACCCGCGCCCGTCTGACTTCGGCCTTGCGCCGCTATTACCAATACCTGCTGCAAAGCGGCCAGCGACAAGATGATCCCAGCGCCAATCTGGCCTCGCCCAAGCAGGGCCAGCGCTTGCCCAAGTCCCTGTCCGAAGTCGATGTCGAGGCCTTGCTGGCCGCGCCGGATGTGGCGACGCCGCTGGGCCTGCGCGACCGCGCCATGCTGGAGGTGCTGTACGCCAGCGGCCTGCGGGTGTCCGAGCTGGTGGGCCTGACGCTGAACCAGCTGAACCTGCTGGACGGCGTGGTCAAAACCATGGGCAAGGGCAGCAAGGAACGGCTGGTGCCGTTGGGTGAAATCGCCCAGGACTGGCTGCTGCGTTATTTGAAAGAGGCGCGGCCGCTGCTGCTGGCCGGCCATCCCTGCGACGCGGTGTTCGTCACGCAGCGCAAGGCCGGGATGACGCGGCAGATGGCCTGGCATCTGATTTCGCAATACGCCGGCCGCCAGGGCCTGTCCAAGGTCAGCCCGCACGTGCTGCGGCACGCCTTCGCCACCCATCTGGTCAACCACGGCGCCGACCTGCGCGTGGTGCAGCTGCTGTTGGGACACGCCGACATCTCCACCACCCAGATCTATACCCATGTGGCGCGGGAGCGGCTGAAGCAACTGCATGCGCGCCATCATCCGCGCGGTTGATGCCGGGGCGAGCGCGCCAAACAAAACGCCCGCATGCGCGGGCGTTTGCTTGAGAGAACAGCCTAGGATCAGGCGGGTTCGGCCGTGGCGAGGGCATCCTGATCGAACTGCAGCTCCACCTTGCCGTCGATGACCGTCACCGTCACCTCGCCGCCGGCCACCAGGCGGCCGAACAGCAACTCGTCCGCCAGCGCCTTGCGCAGGGTATCCTGAATCAGGCGGGCCATCGGACGCGCGCCCATCAGCGGGTCGAAGCCGTTCTTCGCCAGGTATTGGCGCAGCTCGTCGGTGAAGTGGATATCGACATGCTTCTCCGACAGTTGCTGCTCCAGCTGCATCAGGAACTTGTCCACCACCTGCAGGATGATCTGCTCGTCCAGCATGCTGAACGGGATGATGGCATCCAGGCGGTTGCGGAACTCGGGGCTGAACATCTTCTTGATGTCGCCCATCTCGTCGCCCGCGGCCTTGGTCTGGGTGAAGCCCAGCGAAGGCTTGGACAGCGATTCCGCGCCCGCGTTGGTGGTCATGATCAGCACCACGTTGCGGAAGTCCGCCTTGCGGCCGTTGTTGTCGGTCAGCGTGCCGTGGTCCATCACCTGCAGCAGGACGTTGTAGATGTCCGGATGCGCCTTCTCGATCTCGTCCAGCAGCAGCACGGTGTACGGATGCTTGTTGATCGCTTCCGTCAGCTGGCCGCCCTGTTCGAAACCGACATAGCCCGGAGGCGCGCCGATCAGTCGGGACACCGCGTGGCGCTCCATGTACTCGGACATGTCGAAGCGGATCAGCTCGACGCCGAGGATGTAGGCCAGCTGGCGCGCCAGTTCGGTTTTGCCGACGCCGGTGGGGCCGGAGAACAGGAACGATCCGATCGGCTTCTGCGGGTTGCCCAGGCCGGAACGCGTCATCTTGATCGCGCTGGCCAGCCCTTCGATGGCTTTCTCCTGGCCGAACACGACGTTCTTCAGGTCGCGCTCCAGATTCTTCAGCACGTTCTTGTCGTCGCTGGAGACGGTCTTCGGCGGAATGCGGGCGATCTTGGCGACGATCTCCTCGATTTCCGATTTGTTGATGACCTTCTTCTGCTTGGACTTCGGCAGAATCTTCTGCGCCGCGCCGGCTTCATCGATCACGTCGATCGCCTTGTCCGGCAGGTGGCGGTCGTTGATGTAGCGCGCCGACAGCTCCGCCGCGGTGGACAGGGCCGATTGCGTGTACTTGACGCCGTGGTGGGCCTCGAAGCGGGATTTCAGCCCCTTCAGGATTTCCACCGTCTGCTGAACGGTAGGCTCGGTCACGTCGATCTTCTGGAAACGGCGCGACAGCGCGTTGTCCTTCTCGAAGATGCCGCGGTACTCGTTGTACGTGGTCGCGCCTATGCAACGCAGGCTGCCGTTGGACAGGGCCGGTTTCAGCAGGTTGGACGCGTCCAGCGTGCCGCCGGAGGCCGCGCCGGCGCCGATCAGCGTGTGGATCTCGTCGATGAACAGGATGGCGTTGGTGTCATCGGTCAGCTGCTTGATGACGGCCTTCAGCCTCTGTTCGAAATCGCCGCGGTACTTGGTGCCGGCCAGCAGGGCGCCCATGTCCAGCGCGTAAACGGTGGACTTGGACAAAATCTCCGGCACTTCGCCGTTGACGATGCGGCGCGCCAGGCCTTCGGCGATGGCGGTTTTGCCGACGCCGGCCTCGCCGACCAGCAGCGGATTGTTCTTGCGGCGGCGGCACAGGATCTGCACGGTCCGCTCCAGCTCCGGCTCGCGGCCGATCAAGGGATCGATCTTGCCGTCGCGCGCCATCTGGTTGAGGTTCTGGGTGTAGTTCTCCAGCGCCCCGCCCGGACCGGTGGCTTGTTCCTCGCTGTCCGCGTCGCTGTTGCTATTGTCGCGCGGCTCCTGCGGCTGCTGCTGCGACCGCTGCTTGGTGATGCCATGGGAGATGAAGTTGACGACATCCAGGCGCGAGATGCCCTGCTGGTGCAGGTAATACACCGCGTGCGAATCCTTTTCGCCAAAGATGGCGACCAGGATGTTGGCGCCGGACACTTCTTTCTTGCCCGACGACTGCACGTGCAGGATGGCGCGTTGAATCACCCGCTGGAAGCCGAGGGTGGGTTGCGTCTCGACCTCGGTTTCGCCGGGCACGGTGGGTGTGTGCTCGTCGATGAAGTCGGACAGTTGCTTTTTGAGTTGGTCGATATTCGCCCCGCAGGCTCGCAACACCTCTGCGGCCGACGGATTGTCGGTCATCGCGAGCAGCAGATGCTCCACGCTGATGAACTCGTGGCGCTTGCGCCGTGCGTCCATGAACGCCATGTGCAGGCTTACTTCAAGCTCCTGGGCAATCATCAGTTTTCCTCCATTACGCACTGAAGCGGATGCTGATGCGCTTTCGCATATTGCAACACCTGCTCGACCTTCGTTGCAGCCACGTCTTTGGTATAAACGCCACACACGCCGTGACCTTGCGTGTGGACTTGCAGCATGATTTGTGTGGCCTTCTCTCTGTTCATATGGAAGAACTGCTGGAGAACCTGCACCACGAAGTCCATCGGGGTAAAATCATCGTTCAATAACAACACCTTATACATCGGTGGAGGGTTTTCCCTAACCCGTGACGCCTCAAGCTGGGCATCGTCTTTGACCGAGGTGGACATGTCGACTTTCATGGAAACGGTGCCTTACTTCAATTTTGGTTCCCTCTGACTTTTTTTCAAGGGGGGCCGTAAGACCGCTATCACTTGACGTCGTCGCCTGTGTTGCGTAGAAATGCAGCTGGTGCTTGGCTTAACTGTTTGGCATTTTGCGATCCAGCAAGTTCTGTCACTCTATTAAGCTCTAAGTTGGTCGGCTTCACCAGCCTTTTTTTGCAAGGAAGTTAAATGGCATTTGGTACCGTAAAGTGGTTCAATGACGCAAAAGGCTTCGGCTTTATTACTCCGGATGAAGGCGGCGAAGATCTGTTCGCTCACTTCTCGGCCATCAACATGCAAGGCTTCAAGACTCTGAAAGAGGGTCAACGTGTAAGCTTTGAAGTGGTGTCCGGTCCGAAAGGTAAGCAAGCGTCTAATATCCAGAACGCCTAATTGGGTTCTGGGTCAGTCTCGCCGCGCGGCGAGCTGATAGTCGTATTCCAAAAAAGCCCGCCCCTGGCGGGTTTTTCATTTTCCGCATTCTCTGGCGTAGTCGTCTCGGCTCAGCATAAAGACCAGTGACGGCGGATCGCCGGGCACATCCGACAGTTGTCCAATCTGTCGAAAACCCTGCTTGGCCAACACGCGGATCGATTGCAGGTTGGCCGGCCGCACCATGCCGTAAATCGCCTCTCGCTCCCCCTCTCCAAACGCAAACCCTATAGACGCGCGGGCCGTTTCGCTGGCATAACCGCAGCCCCAGGCCGACGTGGCGAAACGGTAGCCCAGGTTCAGCCGCATTTCGCTGCCGTAGTCCTTATAGGATAGTCCACCAAAGCCGATCACATGGCCCGGCGCTTCTCTTTTTTCCACCGCCCACTGTCCGATCCCGTCGGCGGCCCAGCCGTCCAGCCAGCTGGCCATCCGTTGCCGGGCATAATCCAGGCTGGGGTAGGGGCCGTTGGGGTTGTAGAGATTGGTCGCCGGATCGCCGTAGATGTCGAACAAGGCCTGGGTGTCTTCTGCGGTCACGGCACGCAAAATCAGTCGCTCGGTTTCCAGGTAGCGCATGGAGTGGTCTCATTGAAAATGGAATGCCATTGTCGTGGCGGGCTGGATATTATGGAAGACGGTATCTAGTGATGTTTGATATGGGTTTTTGTTATGTCTATTGTCTTAAGCGATCTGCAATTGCTGCTGGATGCGGCGGAGCTAGGCAGCTTCAGCCAGGCTGCGGCAAAGCGCGGCTGGACGCAGCCGCAGGTCAGCCAGCGCATCGCACAGCTGGAGTCATCGCTGGGGGCCCGCCTGTTCAGCCGGCATCGCCGTGGCGCGGAACCGACAGCGGCTTGCCTGGCCTTTTTGCCTGCCGCGCGCACCGCGCTGGAGGCGCTGGCCGATGGGCGGGAGCAGTTAGGCGTGGGGCAGGGCTTGCCCAAATTGAAGCTGGCTTGCCTGCCTTCGCTGGCCGGAGTGATATTCGGCCCGCTATTGCGCAAACTGGCCGACGCGCCGTTGGAAATCCGTTGCGATACCGACCATTCGCCGCAAATTCTGCAGCAGCTGTTGGCGGGAACGCTGGATGTCGGATTTGTGCTGCAACGGCCTGCGCTTTCCGGCATAGCGCAGGAAGCGCTGGGCGAGTCGCCGATTGTGGCCGTGGTCTGCGCCACGCATCCTTTGGCGGGCGAGCGTGGCCTTTCCTTGCGCGAGCTTGCCGCTCATCCCTTGGCGCCGCAGCGCTGGGGAGACGCGGCGGAGGACTTGGTCAGGCGCTTGCGGCCGCTGCGTCAGTCCGACAGTCCGATCCATCTGCTGCAGCCGGCGACGGCCGCGCGCGACCTGGCCTTGTGGCATGGCTACGTGGCGTTCGTGCCCAGGCTGGCGGTGCGGGAAGAGCTGGCGCAGGGGCTGCTCCACGAATTGGACCTGGCCGAACCGGAGCTGGGGCGCTGGCGCGTGGTGATGGCCTGGCGCGGCGGCAAGCGCCGGGATGTCGCCAAGGAGACGGCGCTGACTGCGGCGCGACAACTGGCGCAGGATTGGCGCGCCGCCTAGGCTAGCCAAGCAGGGGCGGGGTTTGCCCGCAATAAGCTGCAACCGGGTATTGACAGGAAAAGCGCTTCAAACCATAATGCGCACCTCGACTGACCGCCGGAGAGGTGGCAGAGTGGTCGAATGTACCTGACTCGAAATCAGGCGTACGTGCAAGCGTACCGAGGGTTCGAATCCCTCCCTCTCCGCCAGTAGAACGCATCAAAGCCCTGAGCAATCAGGGCTTTTTTGTTTTCATCACTTCTTGTTGCATGCATATCCACTATGCCCCCAAGTTTTGCTACCCTACGGCAATTAAAAGGCATTTTCCATCGTCACGGCGTACAATAATTCGACTGATGATAGACATCACCCAAACACTTTCCCAGTGCGCAAATAAGATAGAAACCTAGCCAGTTTCAATGAATTTTAAAATTATTCATGCAATTCGTCGTGGATGCGGTCAGCCTACATTTTTCAAGATGACAAATCTTGTTGACAATTGAAAAGTAACCTGTGCATTATATGAGATAGCAGGATCTTCAAGCGTCATATCTATCGACACCGCGTTGCCCACCCAGTTGGTCTTCATTGTTTCCTTATCTATTCCTTGATTATCGTGCTTTTCGGCATTTTTATTGCCCTTACTGACTCAAGGAGTAAATTATGGAAACCGGTATCGTTAAATTTTTCAACGACGCAAAAGGTTTTGGTTTTATCACCCCGGACAATGGCGGTGATGATCTGTTCGCTCATTTTTCTGAAATTCGCGCCGATGGATTCAAATCGCTGAATGAAGGCCAAAAAGTGAGCTTTACCAGAGCCATGGGCCAAAAGGGTCCGGCAGCATCCGGCATTCAGCCTCTCTAAATTATTGCTGCTATCAAAAAAGCCCCTAGCGGGCTTTTTTTTGGTTGATCCCCGATGACAGGGGAACGCGGCCTTGATCTTCAGAAAGAAGTAGCCGTTGTCTTTCTGCAGCAAGCTCACCAAGAGTCGCAGCTCATTTCCGAGCGGCGAAGCCTTGTTGAAGTGGTTCTACCTAGCATTGAAAAATATCAGCCAGTAGTGGAGCATGTCGATCCGAGCCTGGAAGGCGGCCCTAACTCGCTTTGCCATCCAGTTCGAGTCACGCTTACCTTACCTAAACCCCGGTTACACAAGAGTTCGGACACGCTCGGGCACCTTCACAAGCCCATATTGTGGTCCTTCGGGTTCAAGACTCGCGCTAGCCCAGCAAGATCGCTCTGAAATCATTGACATTGGTGTGCGTCGGCCCGGTGACTAGCAGATCGTTCAGCGCGGAGAAAAAACCATAGCTTTCATGATCCGCCAGGCAGTCTTCGGCCTTGAGGCCTAGCGCAAGGGCGCGGGCCAGCGTATCTGGCGCGATCAGCGCGCCGGCATTGTCCTCGCTGCCGTCTATGCCGTCGGTGTCCGCCGCCAGAGCGTAGGCGCCGGGCAGACCGT
>NZ_PPTF01000068.1:3482-132135 GCF_002902845.1 Chromobacterium sinusclupearum | reverse complement strand
GCCGCCGCGGCCCTGGCCTTTCAGCGTCACCGTAGTCTCGCCGCCGGACAGGATGAGGGCGGGCCGCGCCACCGGCAGGTCATGCGCCGCGATTTGACGGGCGATGCCGGCGTGGACTTTCGCCACCTCGCGCGCTTCGCCCTCTATGCTGTCGCCCAGCAACAACACGTCGTAACCGAGCCGCCTCGCCTCGGCCTCCGCCGCCCGCAAGGCGATTTGCGGCGCGGCGATCAGCCGGTACTCGGCATGGGCCAGCCTGGTGTCGCCCGGCTTGGGCGTCTCGTCGGGTTCCGCGTCCAATAGAGCTTGCGCCGCCGGCGGCAAGCTCAGGCCGTATTTGGCGACTACGGCGCGCGCGTCGGCATAAGTGCTGGGATCGGCCACCGTCGGTCCCGACGCGATCACGGCCGGATCGTCGCCCACCACATCGGAAATCGCCAAGGTCACCAGCCGCGCCGGCGCGCAGTCCAGCGCCAGCCGTCCGCCCTTGATGGCCGACAGGTGCTTGCGCACGGCGTTCATTTCGTCGATGCCCGCGCCGCAGGCCAGCAACTGCCGGTTGACCTGCTGTTTGTCTTCCAGGCTGATGCCCTGGGCCGGCAGCGACAGCAACGCCGAACCGCCGCCGGACAGCAGGCAGATCACCATGTCGTCGGCGGTCAGCCCGCGCACCGCGTCCAGAACCCGCTGGGCGGCGATGCAAGCGGCCGCGTCAGGCACCGGATGGGACGCCTCCAGCACCGTGATCCGCGAAGTGGGCACCGCATGACCATAGCGCGTCACCACCACGCCGGACAACGGGCTCGGCCAGGCCTGTTCCAGCACGCGCGCCATCGCGGCGGCGGCCTTGCCGGCGCCGATCACCACGGTACGGCCCGTTGGCGGAGGCGGCAGATGATCCAGCAGCCGTTCCGGCTTGACGCTGGCGACGGCGACATCGAACAGGCGGCGCAGGACTTGCTGCGGCGATAGGCGGGACATGGCTTTTCTCCTTATGGTTGTCGGAACATTGTGCCGCAAGCCGCCCTGGCTGACACCCCCGCCGCCGCGCGCTAAAATGTCGCCAACTTCGACGCCCCGTCTTTCCGGGGCGTTGCGCATTTATCCAGACCGACCAAGAGCAGAGCCCGACACCCGATGAGCACGCCCCAGCACACCCCGATGATGCAGCAGTATCTAGCCCTGAAACGCGAGCACGCAGACAAGCTGCTGTTCTACCGCATGGGCGACTTCTACGAGCTGTTCTATGAGGATGCGGAAAAGGCGTCGCGGCTGTTGGACATCACGCTGACCGCGCGCGGCGCCAGCGCCGGCACGCCGATCAAGATGGCCGGCATTCCTTATCATGCCGCCGAGGGCTATCTGGCGCGGCTGGTGAAAATGGGCGAATCCGTGGCGATCGCCGAGCAGATCGGCGATCCGGCCCTGGCCAAAGGGCCAGTGGAACGCAAGGTGGTGCGCATCGTCACGCCGGGCACGCTGACCGATGCTGCGCTCTTGGATGACAAGCGCGACAACCTGGTGCTGGCGGTGAATATGGTCAAGGGCGTGCTGGGCCTGGCCTGGTTGTCGCTGGCCAGCGGCGAATTCAAGGTGATGCAGGCTGGCGTCGAGGACCTGGCCAGCGAGCTGGAACGCCTGAAACCGGCCGAGCTGGTGATCCCGGACGACACCGGCCTGGCGGCGTTCGAGCAGATCGCCATCCCCCGGAAGAAGCTGCCGCCGTGGCAGTTCGACATCGAATCGTCCAAGCTGGCGCTGACCCGCCATTTCGGCACCCGCGATCTGGCCGGCTTCGGCGCCGACACGTTGCCGGTGGCTGTCGGCGCGGCGGGGGCCTTGCTGGAATACGTGAAGTCCACTCAGGGCGTGAATCCGGCGCATATTTCCGCGCTGTCGGTAGAGGACGCCGGCGAGCTGATCCGCATGGACGCCGCCACCCGCCGCAATCTGGAATTGACCGAAACCATACGCGGCGAGGCGTCGCCGACGCTGGCATCCCTGCTCGACACCTGCGCCACCAGCATGGGCAGCCGACTGCTTGGCCATTGGCTGCATCATCCGATGCGCAATCACCAGAAGCTGGCGCGCCGCCACGGCGCGGTGCGCGCGCTGCTGGCGCGCCATCAGGACGTTCATGCCGAGCTGGACCAGGTATCGGACATCGAGCGCATCACCGCCCGCGTGGCGCTGCGCTCGGCGCGGCCGCGCGATTTGTCGGCATTGCGAGATTCGCTGAAGGCGCTGGCCGGCATCAAGGCGCTGGCCGCCAGCCTGGATGCGCCCTTGCTGCGCGAACTGGCCGCCGTGTTGCCGGACCACTCGCCAGTGGAAACCATGCTTTCCGCCGCCATCCTGCCGGAGCCGGCTACCTTTCTGCGCGACGGCGGCGTCATCAACAACGGTTTCAGCCCGGTGCTGGATGAGTTGCGGGCGATCCAGAACGACTGCGGCGACTTCCTGCTGCAGCTGGAAGCGCGCGAGAAGGAACGCACCGGCATCACCACGCTGAAAGTCGAATTCAACCGCGTGCATGGCTTCTATATCGAAGTGTCCAAGGCGCAGTCGGACAAGGTGCCGGACGACTACCGCCGCCGCCAGACGCTGAAGAACGCCGAGCGCTACATCACGCCGGAGTTGAAGGAATTCGAAGACAAGGCGCTGACCGCGCAAGACCGCTCGCTGGCGCTGGAAAAACAATTGTACGAGGCGCTGCTGGACGAGCTGGCGCCGCACATCGCCGAATTGAAGCTGATCGCCCAGGCCGTGGCGGCGCTGGACGTGCTGGCTGCGTTTGCCCAGCGCGCCAGCATAGGCAATTACGCCGAGCCGCAGTTTGTCGCCGAGCCGCGGCTGGAGATCGTGGCCGGCCGCCATCCGGTGGTGGAGGCGGAAGTCGAGCGCTTCATCGCCAACGACACCAAGCTGTCGGCCGAGCGCAAGCTGTTGCTGATCACCGGCCCGAATATGGGCGGTAAGTCCACTTATATGCGGCAAAACGCGCTGATCACGCTGCTGGCCCATGTCGGCAGCTTCGTGCCGGCCGACTCCGCCGTCATCGGCCCGATCGACCGCATCTTCACCCGCATCGGCGCGTCGGACGACTTGGCCGGCGGCCGCTCCACCTTCATGGTGGAAATGACCGAAACCGCCAACATCCTCAACAATGCCAGCGAACACTCGCTGGTGCTGATGGACGAAGTGGGCCGCGGGACGTCCACCTTCGACGGCTTGGCCCTGGCCTGGGCCATCGCCCGTGCGCTGATCGAAAAGAACCGCGCCTACACGCTGTTCGCCACCCACTATTTCGAGCTGACCACGCTGGCTGGCGAATATCCGGCCGTCGCCAACGTGCACCTGTCGGCGGTGGAGCACAAGGACCGCATCGTGTTCCTGCACCACGTGGAAGACGGCCCCGCCAGCCAGAGCTATGGCCTGGCTGTAGCGCAGCTGGCCGGCGTGCCGAGCAAGGTGATACGCGACGCGCGCCGCCACCTGGCGGAGCTGGAGAACCAGTCGGCGGCGCGGGTGCAGCCGGACCTGTTCGCCGCCCCGGCGCCTGCGGCGGAGCTCGAGCCGCATCCGGCGCTGGAGCGCTTGGCGGAGCTGGATCCGAATGAGTTCAGCCCCAGACAAGCGCTGGAAATATTGTTCGAACTGAAAAAACTGGCCTATTGACCAGCTACTGTCGGAATCTTTACCTATTATTACTAAATGGTAACGTCCAACAGAGGAGTAACATGATGTCGCTTGAGACCGCCTCCGCCGCACCCAGCATCAGCCAACTGCTTGGCAAGCTGGCTGACGACGGGTCCATCGCCCTCTCCGAAATCCGGGAAAAGGCGAATCACGAACTGTCCAGCTTCGCCGAGCTGGCGCAAAAGGAGCTGAACCAGTTCGACATCAGCATGCCGCCCGCCATCAGCCTGATCAGCGGCGATGGATTCCAGTTGAAGCTGGAAAACGCGCATCCGCATGAAGCCGAAATCCAAAACTGGTTGCAGGGCAATCTGATTCTGGCCCGCAAGTTCAAGGAAGTCGAGGTGCTGTTCGAGTTCGTGCGCGCCACGGAAAGCGCGGGCGAAGTCTTCCCGGAAAGCTCCCACTTCCACATCGGCCTGACCAGCGCTGGCCCGATCGCTTATTTCGAGGACAATCACAGCTATTAAGGCAGACCCTCCGTGACCCAAGATTGGCGCCGTCAAGCGCCTCCACCCCGCGGGGAAGCCAAGGCTTCCCCGCTTTGCTTTTCAGCGTCGCGCATTCAAACCGCGCAGCGAACTTTCATCAGGATAAGGCGGTGAGCGGGCGGGGCCGTGGTCTGGAGAGAACAGGCGCTAGGGGCTGTTGACGTTTGGTGAGCGGTCGCGCCGGGATGCGTTTTGCGGCGAATCGAGGCGTTTCGCGCGCCGCATAGTCATTCTCTGCCAGCGCGGAACAACGAAGAGTCGGCGCGAAAGGCGCCCGGCCCTGCGGGTTTGGCCGCTTTGGGCCGGAAGCCACGTTTCCCAGCCCTTGCATAGAATGACTATGCGGCGGACTGTGCGCCTTGCTTCCGGCCCAAATCGGCGCAAACGCGATCCACCCACCAAACGTCAACAGCCCCTAGTCCTTCCGGTTGCGGGCAAAGCGGAAAGTAGGGCCCTTGCCGCCCTTGGCCGCCGGCGCCTGCGAGCGGTCCGACGCGCCTGCGCCAGGCTTGCGGCCGGCTGCGCCTGGCCGCGGCAAATCTTGAAGACTCACCTCCAGCTGGCGCATCTCGCCGGGCTGCAGGCCGTCCAGCCGCCACGGGCCGATCGCCACCCGCACCAAGCGCAGCGTGGGCAGGCCGGCCTTGGCTGTCATCCGCCGCACTTGGCGGTTCTTGCCCTCGCTGATGATGATTTCCAGCCAGCAGTCTGGCACCGTCTTGCGGAAACGCACCGGCGGATTGCGCGGCCACAGTTCCGGCGTCTCGATGCGGCGAACCTGGGCCGGCTGGGTGATGAAGTCGCCCAGATCGACGCCCTGGCGCAATTTTTCCAGCTGTTCTTCCTTGGGTTCGCCCTCCACCTGCACCCAATAGGTCTTGGGCAGCTTCCAGCGCGGGTCGGCGATGCGGTGCTGCAGCGTGCCATCGCCGGTCAGCAGCAGGAGGCCCTCGCTGTCGGTGTCCAGCCGGCCTGCTGGATAGACGCCGGGCAGCGGCACGCAGGACTTCAGCGTCGGATGCGTGGGATGGTCGGAAAACTGGCAGATCACGCCATACGGTTTGTTGAGCAGAATCAGCTGGGGCATGCGGAAAACACGGCGAAATAAAGTAGGCGAATGATAGCAAGGCCTAGCCGCCGCGTGAGCGATATCGTGTGTCGCGGCTGGGGACAGGCGGCTAAGCTGGTGTTCGAACAAGCGTTTTATTCGCATCCGAACGTCATCTGGCCAATTATCAGGCATAAAAGTTTCAGTTGCGTCGCCAACCAAGACGATGAGAAGGGGTATAATTCGCTTTTGAAAATTGCCAAAGAGCGGCGTGACGCCCGCGTCCGCCCTGCCAAGATCTCCGGCCTTCCCCGGAATGCCGTCCGAGCCATGACCTCTTCGCGCAATCGTTCTGTCGTCACAAGATCAACATGGAGATAGAGTAATGCCAGCAGAACAATCGAAAATCATCTACACCCTGACTGACGAAGCGCCGGCGCTGGCCACCAGCGCCTTCCTGCCGGTGGTCCAGGCCTTTGCCGCTTCCGCCGGCATCCAGGTGGAAACCGCCGACATCTCCGTGGCCGCCCGCGTGCTGGCGGAGTTCCCCGAGCATCTGACCGACGAACAGAAAGTGCCGAACACCTTGGCCGAGCTGGGCAAGCTGACGCAGCACCCGGACACCAACATCATCAAGCTCCCCAATATCAGCGCCTCCGTGGCGCAGTTGATCGCCTGCGTCAAGGAGCTGCAGTCCAAGGGCTATAACATTCCCGACTACCCGGAAAACCCGACGACAGACGCAGAAAAGGCGATCCGCGACCGCTATGCCAAATGTCTGGGCTCGGCTGTCAATCCGGTCCTGCGCGAAGGCAACTCCGACCGCCGCGCGCCGCTGGCCGTGAAAAACTACGCCAAGAAGCATCCGCATTCGATGGGCGAATGGAAGCAGTGGTCGCAGACTCACGTTTCCCACATGCACCACGGCGACTTCTACCACGGCGAGAAGTCGATGACGCTGGACAAGGCGCGCGACGTCAAGATGGAGCTGGTGACCAAGAGCGGCCAGTCCATCGTGTTGAAACCCAAGGTGGCGCTGCAGGCCGGCGAGATCATCGACTCGATGTTCATGAGCAAGAAGGCGCTGTGCGACTTCTACGAGCGCGAGATGGAAGACTGCCGCGAGGCCGGCATTCTGTTCTCCCTGCACGTGAAGGCCACCATGATGAAGGTGTCCCACCCCATCGTGTTCGGCCACTGCGTCAAGATTTACTACAAGGACGCGTTCGAGAAGCACGGCAAGCTGTTCGAGGAACTGGGCGTCAACGTCAACAACGGCATGGCTACCCTGTACGAGAAGATCGAGACCCTGCCGGCCTCCAAGCGCGAAGAAATCATCCGCGACCTGCACGCCTGCCAGGAGCACCGTCCGCGCCTGGCCATGGTGGACTCGGCCAAGGGCATCACCAACTTCCACTCGCCGAACGACATCATCGTCGACGCCTCGATGCCGGCGATGATCCGCGCCGGCGGCAAGATGTGGGGCGCCGACGGCAAGCCTTACGACTGCAAGGCCGTGATGCCGGAATCGACCTTCGCCCGCATCTACCAGGAGATGATCAACTTCTGCAAATGGCACGGCAACTTCGACCCGCGCACCATGGGCACCGTGCCCAACGTCGGCCTGATGGCGCAGAAGGCGGAAGAATACGGCTCGCACGACAAGACCTTTGAAATCCAGGAAGACGGCATCGCCAATATCGTCGATCTGGCCACCGGCGAAGTGCTGCTGTCGCAGAATGTCGAGCAGGGCGACATCTGGCGCATGTGCCAGGTCAAGGACGCGCCGATCCGCGACTGGGTCAAGCTGGCCGTCACCCGCGCCCGCAACTCCGGCATGCCGGCCGTGTTCTGGCTGGACCCGTACCGCCCGCATGAAAACGAGCTGATCAAGAAGGTGCAGACCTACCTGAAGGATTACGACACCACGGGCCTGGACATCCACATCATGTCGCAAGTGCGCGCGATGCGTTACACGCTGGAGCGCGTGGCGCGCGGTCTGGATACCATCTCGGTCACCGGCAACATCCTCCGCGACTACCTGACCGACCTGTTCCCCATCATGGAGCTGGGCACCTCGGCCAAGATGCTGTCCATCGTGCCGCTGATGGCCGGCGGCGGCATGTACGAAACCGGCGCCGGCGGCTCCGCGCCCAAGCACGTGCAGCAACTGCTGGAAGAGAACCACCTGCGCTGGGACAGCCTGGGCGAGTTCCTGGCGCTGGCGGTCAGCCTGGAAGAACTGGGCATCAAGACCGACAATGAGAAAGCCAAGATCCTGGCCAAGACGCTGGACGCCGCCACCGGCAAGCTGCTGGACGAAAACAAGTCCCCGTCGCGCCGCACCGGCGAGCTGGACAACCGCGGCAGCCAGTTCTACTTGTCCATGTACTGGGCCCAGGCGTTGGCCGCGCAGTCCGACGACAAGGAACTGCAAGCCCGTTTCGCGCCCATCGCCAAGCAACTGGCCGACAGCGAGCAGAAGATCCTGGCCGAACTGAAGGCCGTGCAGGGCAAGCCGGCGGATATCGGCGGCTACTACCTGCCGGATGCCGCCAAGTGCAGCGCGGTGATGCGTCCGAGCGCCACCTTTAACGCGGCCATCGCCGCTGTGCTGGCCTAAGCGGGACGGACAAGCGGCTGATGCCGGGCGCGCCGCCTGGCCTCAGCCGTTTTATTGAACGCCAAGTCATCGCGGCCATCCAGGCCAAGCTCAACAGCCTCCGGGGTTTCCCGGAGGCTTTTTTCATGCCTTTGCCCGAATGTTCTGCCGGAGGAGGGCGTCGCGGCGAGAGGGCGATGACGGCTGGCGGCGGGGAGGCGGCAAGGCGCGCTTGGATTCGTCATGCCCGGTGAGTGCGGGAGGGCAGGGACTTGGCCGGTGGCAAAATCAGTCTGTGCCTTGACGCTATCCCACCAGACAACCTATGATCCATATCAAACTTTCAGAAATTACTGAAAATTGGAAAAATCATGAACCTCCCCCCTCTGGTGCAGTCCTTTGTGTTGCACTTTGGCGAGATGGGCAGCCGCTGGGGCATCAATCGCACCGTCGGCCAGATCTATGCCTTGCTGTACGTATCGGAAAAACCGCTTAACGCCGATGAGATCGGCGAGGCGATAGGCTGTTCCCGCTCCAATGTCAGCATGGGCTTGAAAGAGCTGCAGTCGTGGCGTTTGGTCAAGCTGCAGCACTTCCCCAGCGACCGCCGCGAGTATTTCTCCACGCCGGAAGACGTGTGGCAGATCTTCAAGACCCTGGCCGAGGAGCGCAAGAAGCGCGAGGTGGAGCCGACGCTGACCATGCTGCGCGGCGCCATCATGGACAGCCCGGCCAGCGAGGCGGAGCGGCACGCGCAGGAAAGAATGAAAGAGATGTACCAGCTGATCGAGCTGGTCACCACCTGGTTTTCCGATATCCAGCACATGGACGTGGAGACGCTGCAGCGATTGATGAAGCTGGGCTCCCAGGTGCAGAAAGTGCTGCAGTTCACGCAATCGCTGTCGCGGCTCGGCCACCGCGAAGAAGAAAAGGAGTAAGCCATGGAGCTCGATCCCGTCACGCTGGCGCGCATCCAGTTCGCCACCAATATCAGTTTTCACATCCTGTTTCCCACCATCAACATCGCGATGGCCTGGGTGTTGTTGTTCTTCAAGATGCGCTTCCGCCAGACCGGCGATCAGGGTTGGATGGACGCCTACGGCTTCTGGGTGAAGATCTTCGCGCTGTCCTTCGCGCTGGGCGTGGTGTCCGGCGTGACGATGAGTTTCCAGTTCGGCACCAACTGGCCGGGTTATATGCAGACGGTGGGCAATATCGCCGGACCGCTGCTGGCCTATGAAATCCTGACGGCGTTTTTCCTGGAGGCGGGCTTCCTCGGCATCATGCTGTTCGGGCGCAGCAAGGTGTCCGAGGGCGTGCACACCTTGGCGACCTTCCTGGTGGCCTTCGGCAATACCGTGTCGGCGTTCTGGATTCTGGCGCTGAACTCCTGGATGCAGACGCCCACCGGCTTCGTGATGCGCGACGGCCGCGCCCATGTCGTCAGCTGGCTGGAAGTGATCTTCAACCCGACCTTGCCGTACCAGCTGACCCATATGCTGCTGGCTTCCGGCCTGACCGTGGCGTTCCTGATCGCCGGCCTGTCCGCCTACCGCTACCTGCGCGGCGAGCGCGGCCGCGGCGTCATGGTGGCCTTGAAGAGCGGCGTGTTCCTGGCGGCGCTGCTGATCCCCTTGCAAATGTTCGTGGGCGACATGTCCGGTTTGAACACGCTGAAGCACCAGCCGGCCAAGCTGGCGGCGATCGAAGGCATCTGGCACACCGAGAAGGATGTGCCGCTGCTCTTGTTTGCGCTGCCGAATGCCGAAACCCGCAGCAACGACTATGCGCTAGGCGTGCCGCAGCTGGGCAGCCTGATCCTGACCCACAGCTGGGGCGGCGAGATCAAGGGCTTGAATGAGTTCGAGCATCATCCGCCGGTGGCCAAGGTGTTCTGGAGTTTCCGCGTGATGGTGGGCATGGGCATGCTGATGCTGCTGGTGTCCTGGCTGGCCGCCTGGCAGCTGAAGAAGCGGGGCGAGCTGCCGCAGGCATTGGCGCGGGTGCTGGTGGGCATGACGTTTGCCGGCTGGATCGCCACCCTGGCCGGATGGTTTGTCACCGAGATAGGGCGCCAGCCATGGCTGGTGACGGGCGTGCTGACCACCGCCCAGGCGGCCGGACATGCGACGGCGCCTATGCTGTTCACGTCGCTGAGCACGTATCTGGCCTTGTACGCGCTGCTGTTGACCGCTTATATCTCGGTGCTTTTTTACCTGGCGCGCAAGGCCGGCGCGCATGAGCTGGCGCACGAACCGCAACTAAAGGAGAAACTGGCATGAGCGAGGCATTCTACCTGCCGGCGATCTTCGCCGGACTGATGGCGTTGGCGATGCTGGTGTACGTGATTCTGGACGGCTTCGACCTGGGCGTCGGCATTCTGTTGCCGCTGGCGACCGATGACGAGAAGGATGTGATGGTGGGCTCGATCGGCCCGTTCTGGGACGCCAACGAAACCTGGTTGGTGCTGGGCGCGGGCCTGTTGCTGGTGGCGTTTCCGGTAGCGCACGGCGTGGTGTTCGGCGCCTTGTATCTGCCGGTGCTGGCCATGCTGGTGGGGTTGATTCTGCGCGGCGTGGCCTTCGACTTCCGCGTCAAGGCGCAGGATCCGCACAAGCCGTGGTGGAATGCGGCCTTCGCCGGGGGCTCTCTGTTGGCGGCGCTGGCGCAGGGCGTGATGCTGGGCCGTTTCCTGACCGGCTTTGCCGAGGGCGCTACCGCCTGGCTGTTCGCGCTGGTGGTCGGCGCGGGAATGGCGCTGGCTTACGCCTTGCTCGGCGCCTGCTGGCTGGTGATGAAGACGCACGGCAAGCTGCAGGCCAAGGCGATCGTCTGGGCGGAATACGCGCTGTACGGCGCCGGCTTGGCCGTGCTGGCGGTATCGGTGGTGACGCCGCTGGCCAATCCTGGCATCGCCGCCAAATGGTTCGCGCTGCCGCAGTTCCTGTTGCTGCTGCCTTTGCCGCTCGGCTCGCTGGCGCTGTTCATTCTGCTTTGGCTCAGCCTGCCTAGGCTGGCGCGGCGCCAAGCCGCCGGCAACGACACCTTCTGCTGGCTGCCGTTTGCCGCCAGCGTCGGCATCGTGCTGTTGTCGTTCTGGGGCCTGGCTTATAGCGTGTTCCCGCAGATGGTGATCGGGCGGATGACAATCTGGCAAGCGGCGGCCGATCCGGAGGCGCTGTGGGTGATTCTGTGGGGCGCTGTGGTGGTGCTGCCATGCATCATCGGCTACACCGCTTTTGCTTACCGGGTGTTCTGGGGCAAGGCCGATAAGCTGAGTTACCAGTAAAAGCGCGCAGATGCGTTTGTAAAAGGGCACGCCTTGCGTGCCCTTTTTGCATGGATGGCATGAGCAAATTTGTAAATGAGCGCTTGTTGAAATTCTGATGACATATTACTGTAACGATATTGTCATTTTGTCCGGCCACAATCCGCCGCTTGACGACATGTCCGCCCACGACATCTGGAGATCACGATGAAGTTTGCTCTGTCCCGCCGCGCCGGCGCGCTGGCGCCTCTGCTGCTGACGTTGTCCCTTTCCGCCCAGGCCGCCACCGAAATCCAGTTCTGGCATTCCATGGATGGCGCGCTGGGCGACCGCGTCAACGCCATCGCCGCCCAGTTCAACGCCAGCCAGAAGGATTACAAGGTGGTGCCGGTGTACAAGGGGCAGTACGACGAATCGCTGGCCGCCGCCATCGCCGCCTACCGCAGCGGCAACGCGCCGGCCATCGTGCAGGTGTTCGAAGTGGGCACCGCCACCATGATCCAGGCCAAGAAAGCCATCAAGCCGGTTTACCAAGTGATGGCCGATGCCGGGGAAAAGCTGGACGAGAAAGCTTTCATTCCGGCCGTAGCCAGCTACTACTCCGACGCCAAGACCGGCCATCTGCTGTCCTTGCCGTTCAATAGCTCCACCCCGGTGCTGTACTACAACAAGGATGCGTTCAAGAAGGCCGGCCTGCCGGACGCGCCGCCCAAGACCTGGCCGGAGCTGGCCGCCGCCGCCGCCAAGTTGAAAGCCTCCGGCATGCGCTGCGGTTACAGCACTGGCTGGCAAGGCTGGGTGCAGCTGGAGAACTACAGCGCCTGGCACAATCTGCCGGTCGCCAGCCAGGACAATGGCTTTGGCGGCACCAACGCCGTGCTGCAGTTCAACGGCCCGACTCAGGTCAAGCACATCGAGATGCTGGCCAAGATGGCCAAGGATGGCAGCTTCAGCTATGCCGGCCGCAAGGACGAGGCCACGCTGAAGTTCTACAGTGGCGAGTGCGGCATCATGACCGGCAGTTCCGGCTCCCTGGCCAATATCCGCAAGAACGCCAAGTTCGCTTTCGGCATGGGCATGATGCCTTATGACCCGGCGGTGAAGGGCGCGCCGCAGAACGCGCTGATCGGCGGCGCCAGCCTGTGGGTGATGGGCGGCAAGAGTCCTGCCGAATACAAGGGCGTGGCCAAATTCTTCAAGATGCTGACTTCGCCGACGGTGATGGCCAAATGGCACCAGGACACCGGCTATCTGCCGGTGGTGACCGCCGCCTATGAGCTGAGCCGCAAGGACGGCTACTACCAACAGAACCCCGGCGCCGACATCCCAACCCTGCAGATGCAGAACAAGCCGCCCAAGTCCTATACCCGTGGCCTGCGCCTGGGGTATATGCCGCAGATCCGCACCGTGGTGGACGAGGAGCTGGAGGAGGTGTGGACCGGCAAGAAGAGCGCCAAGGACGCGCTGGACAACGCGGTGCTGCGCGGCAATGAGCTATTGCGCCGCTTCGAGAAGACCGCCGGCTGATTTCACTTTCCATGAGCGGGTAGCCGGGCGGCTGTCCGCTTTGTCCTGGTGCCCGCATGCAAAACCGTACTTACTTCCCCAACCGCTGGCTGGGCTTGGCGCTCCTGGCACCGCAGCTGGCGATCACGCTGGTGTTTTTCCTGTGGCCGGCGTTGGAGGCGCTGTGGCAATCGGCGCATATGCAGGACCCGTTCGGGCTGGACAGCCAGTTCGTCGGCCTGGCCAATTTCAGCCAGCTGTTCCATGACCCGCTGTACCTCGGCACCATCCAGACCACGCTGCTGTTCAGCGCCTTGGTGACGTTGCTGGGCACCGGCAGCGCGCTGATCCTGGCGGTAATGGCCAATCAGATCGTCCGCGGCAAGCGCGTCTACCAGACGGTGTTGATCGCGCCTTACGCCATCGCGCCTTCCGTCGTGGCCGTGCTGTGGCTGTTCCTGTTCAATCCCAGCCTGGGGTGGATCAGCTATCTGCTGCGCGGCATGGGGTATGAGTGGAACCACGCGCTCAACGGCGGCCAGGCGCTGCTCTTGGTGGTGCTGGCTTCGGCCTGGAAGCAGATCAGCTACAACTTCCTGTTCTTCTACGCCGGCCTGCAGGCGATACCGGCGTCGCTGATCGAGGCCGCCGCGATAGACGGCGCCGGCCCCTTGCGCCGCTTCCGCGACCTGGTGTTCCCGCTGCTGTCGCCGACCAGCTTTTTCCTGCTGGTGGTCAACCTGGTGTACGCCTTCTTCGACACCTTCGCGGTCATCGACGCGGCCACCGGCGGGGGGCCGGGCAAGTCCACCGAGACCATGATCCTCAAGGTGTATCTGGAAGGCTTCAAGGGCCTGGACCTGGGCAGCTCGGCCGCGCAATCGGTGGTGCTGATGATCGTGGTCGGCATTCTGACGCTGATCCAGTTCCGTTACGTGGAAAGAAAGGTGCAGTACTGATGGTGGAAAACCGTAAAGGGCTGGACCTGTTCTGCCACGCGATGTTGATCGCAGGCGCGCTGGTCGTGGCCTTCCCCTTGTATCTGATGTTCGCCGCGGCCAGCCAGAGCGCCGATCAGGTGACGCGAGTGCCGCTGTCGCTGCTGCCCGGCGGCCAGCTGTGGACCAACCTCTCCACCGTACTGTGGAGCGGCAGCGGCGGTCTGGCGGTGCCGCTGGCGCGCACGCTGTGGAACAGCCTGGTGATGGCGCTCTTGATCGCCGTCGGCAAGATTTTCATCTCCTTCCTGTCGGCCTATGCCATCGTCTATTTCCGGTTTCCGTTCAGAAAAACCGGCTTCGCGCTGATCTTCGCCACGCTGATGCTGCCGGTGGAAGTGCGGATTTTCCCGACAGTGGAAGTGGTGACCCAGATGGGGCTGATCAACAGCTACACCGGTCTGACGCTGCCCTTGATCGCGTCCGCCACCGCCACCTTCCTGCTGCGCCAGTTCTTCATGACGCTGCCCAAGGAGCTGATGGAGGCGGCGCGGGTGGACGGCGCGGGGCCGATCCGCTTCCTGATCGACGTGGTGCTGCCCTTGTCGCGCACCAATCTCGCGGCGCTGTTCGTCATCACCTTCATCTATGGCTGGAACCAGTACCTGTGGCCGCTCTTGGTCACGCATGATCCTGCCATGTCCACCGCGGTGATCGCGATCAAGGGCATGCTGGGCGAGGGCGCGGTGCAATGGCATCTGGTGATGGCGTCCGCGCTGTTGACGCTGCTGCCGCCGCTGGCCGTGGTGATTTTCATGCAGCGCTGGTTCGTCAAGGGCCTGGTAGACAACGAAAAATGAGAAGGCGCGCCATATGGCAAAACTGAGTCTGAAGAATATCGCCAAGCGCTATCCAGGCGCCGAGCGCAAGGTGCTGGAGGACATTTCGGTCGAGATCGGCGACGGCGAGTTCGTGGTCATCGTCGGTCCGTCCGGCTGCGGCAAGTCCACGCTGCTGCGCATGGTGGCAGGGCTGGAAAGCACCGAGGATGGCGAGATCCGCATCGGCGATCGCCTGGTCAACCCGCTGGAGCCTAAGGACCGCGACATCGCCATGGTGTTCCAGAACTACGCCCTGTATCCGCACATGACGGTGGCGCAGAACATGGGCTACGCGCTCAAGCTCAAGGGCATGGCCAAGACCGCCATCATGGAGCGGGTGCTGGCCGTGGCCAAGGTGCTGGAGCTGGAGGCGCTGCTCGAACGCAAGCCGCGCGAGCTGTCCGGCGGCCAGCGCCAGCGCGTGGCCATGGGCCGCGCCATCGTGCGCGAGCCGGCGGTGTTCCTGTTCGACGAGCCGCTGTCCAATCTGGACGCCAAGCTGCGCGGCCAGATGCGGCTGGAGATCCAGCAACTGCACCGCCGTCTGTCCACCACCAGCCTGTATGTCACCCACGATCAGGTGGAGGCGATGACGCTGGCCGACCGCGTCATCGTGTTGAACAAGGGCCATATCGAGCAGATCGGCGCGCCGGATGAGATCTACGACCGGCCGGCCTCCACTTTTGTCGCCAGCTTTATCGGCTCGCCGGGCATGAACCTGCTGGACGCCGAGGCCGACCCGCGCGGCGAGCGCCTGCTGCTGGGCGATGGCTCGGCCTTGACCTTGCCGCAGGCCAGGAGTGAGCTGGCGGGACGCAAGTTGCGCGTCGGCATCCGGCCCGAACACCTGCGCCTGGGCGGCGAGCCGGGCTTGAGTCTGAGCCTGCGGGTGGACAGCATCGAGATGCTGGGCGCCGATAATTACGTCTACGGCTTGATGGCCGGGCAAAACGCGGTGGCGCGGCTGGCCCACGGCCAGCGGCCTCAGCCGGGCAGCCGGCTGGAACTGACGGTGCGGCCGGAGGCGCTGCACCTGTTTGACGCCCAAACACAACGGAGAATCGAGTATGTCGCAGCACCTGAAGCAGTCCTGGCCGTATCCTGAGCTCGTCGCCCACCGCGGCGGCGGCACGCTGGCGCCGGAGAATACCCTGGCCGGCTTCCGCGAGGGCATCCGCTACGGCTACCGCGCGGCGGAGTGCGATGTGAAGCTGTCGGCCGACAACGTCTGCTTCCTGCTGCACGACGACACTGTGGACCGCACCAGCAACGGCCAGGGCGAGGCCAAGCTCAAAACCATGGCCGAGCTGTCGATGCTGGACGCCGGCGGCTGGAAGGGCGCGGCGTTCGCCGGCGAGGCGCTGCCTACGCTGGCCAATGTGGCGGCTTACTGCCGCGCCCAGGACATGCTGCTGAACATCGAGATCAAGCCGTGTCCGGGCCGCTTCGAGGAAACCGGCCGCCTGGTGGCGCAAGAGGCCGCGCGGTTGTGGGCCGGCGCGGCGGTGCCGCCCTTGTTGTCTTCGTTCGAGATCGACGCCTTGCGCGCGGCCCAGGCGGCCGAACCGGCGCTGCCGCGCGCCTTCCTGTGCGAGGACATTCCCGCCAACTGGCGCGAGATTTTGCGGGAGCTGGACTGCGTGGCGCTGCACTGCGACCACCATGCGCTGACCGCCGAACTGGCGCGCGACATCAAGCAGGCCGGCTACCAGCTGCTGTGCTACACGGTGAACGATCCGGCGGATGCCGAGCGGCTGCTGGCCTGGGGCGTGGACGGCTTGTGCACCGACCGGCTGGACCTGCTGCCGGCGCGCCGCTAGCGCCATTCAGGGCGACCAGTGCTGTTGGATGGCTTGCAGCTGGCCGTTCTGCTGTAATTTCCTCAGCGCGGTCTCGAACTGCCGCGCGCGCGGGTCGCCCTTGGCGAAGGCCACGTAGCGCGGCATTTCCACCAAGGGTTTGGACAGCACCCGCACCTGGTTTTCCGCCTGCAGTTGCTGGATGAAGTACAGCAGCTGCGTCTTGTCGCCGACGATCACATCCACCCGTCCCGCCAACAGCATCGCCACCAGCTGGCGCGGCGTGGTGGCGTGCTGGTCGCGTTCGAGGTCCGCCTTGTCGAAGTCGGTTTCGTAGCTGTAACCGTGCACTTGGCCTATCAGGTAAGGCTTGAGATCGTCCAGGCTGCGCCAGTAGCGCAGGCGGTTCTGCGTCAGCGTGATGAACACGGTTTGTCCGGTGCGCAGCGGCCCCACCAGCTCATATTGGGCGCGGCGCTCGGCCGTGCCGGTGAAGACGAAGCCGGCGTCGGCTT
This sequence comes from Chromobacterium sinusclupearum, assembly GCF_002902845.1. GTDB lineage: Bacteria > Pseudomonadota > Gammaproteobacteria > Burkholderiales > Chromobacteriaceae > Chromobacterium > Chromobacterium sinusclupearum. The sequence continues at coordinate 115,388 of NZ_PPTF01000068.1, read as the reverse complement.
CCTTCTGCGCCAGCTGCAGCTTCACTCTTTCCCAGGGCAACAGGCTGATGCGGAACGGCGTGCCGGTTTCCCGCATCACCGCGCTCACCAGCTCCACGTCCAGCCCCTGCGGGCTGCTGCCGTCCCGGCCCAGGTAGCTGTACGGTTCGAAGCTGGCGTCGGCGACCAATCGCCACGGCGGTTCGCCCGCCAGACAGGCGAGGCACCACAGCGCCAATACCCAGTTGCCTATCGCTTTCATGCTGCTTGCCGCTCCGATTGCCCGCCATGCGCGCATTTTCAGATTAGCATCTATCCACTTCAGGCTGAATAATTCATTTGCTTGAAAATGATTGGCAAAAAGTCCATCCGGGTCGGGCGCAGCCGACAGCTGTTGCAGGATGGCTTCACCTTGCCATCCGCATGCCGCGGCTGGGCCTTTCTAGGCTGGAATTATCTTATCGCGGCTTATATAGCGATTTCCCGCGGCAATGAATTCAGCGCATTTACGCTTGCGCAATTGTTTCATTGCCATTTGTTAAGGTCTTTTGCTAGATTCGGCCACTTTGCCGCCAGCGCTGCGGCAAGCCAATCGGCAGGGGCTGACGCCGAATCTGCTTTCTGTTCTCAAGGTGCTTATCCCGGCGCCAGATCGGGATTCATCCAACCTTCCATTCCCGCGGCGACGCATATTGCCTCTGCGGGAAGGTTTACGCTCAGAACGCCAAGGAGAACCATGGAGTTGTTTCATTCACTGATCAATGCCGTCAACGATGTGTTGTGGGGCAAGATACTGATCGCGCTGTTGATCGCGGTCGGCCTGTATTTCACATTGCGTTCCGGCCTGCTGCAGCTGCGCCTGTTCCGGCGCGGCTGGCAGGAAATGACCGGCGGCCGTGGCGGCCACCGCAGCAAGAACGATATTTCGCCGTTCCAGGCCTTCGCCACCGGGCTGGCCAGCCGCGTGGGCACCGGCAATATCGCCGGCGTGGCCATCGCCATAGCCGTCGGCGGGCCGGGCGCGGTGTTCTGGATGTGGCTGACCGCCTTGCTCGGCATGTCCAGCGCCTTCGTCGAATCGACGCTGGCGCAGCTGTTCAAGACCAATCACCATGACGAAACCTTCCGCGGCGGGCCGGCCTACTACATCCAGAGAGGCCTGGGCCAGCGCTGGCTGGGCGTGGTGTTCGCGCTCTGCCTGATCCTGGCCTTCGGCCTGGTGTTCAACGCGGTGCAGGCCAACTCCATCGTCGCCGCCACGGCCGGCGCCTGGGGCTGGCATCCGATGTTCGTCGGCGTGGCGCTGACGGTGATGACCGCGCCCATCATCTTCGGCGGCATCCGCTCCGTGGCGCGGGTGGCCGAATGGCTGGTGCCGGTGATGGCGCTGATTTACCTGGCGATGGCTTTCTACGTGCTGGCCATCCATGCGGCGGAACTGCCCGGTCTGGTGGTGCTGATCGTCAAGAGCGCGCTGGGCCTGGAGCAGGCGGCCGGCGGCGCGGCCGGTTACGCGGTGAGCCAGGCGATGATGCTGGGCATCAAGCGCGGCTTGTTCTCCAATGAGGCGGGCATGGGCTCCGCGCCCAATGCCGCGGCTACGGCGGCGTCGCGCCACCCGGCCAGCCAGGGCGCGATCCAGATGTTCGGCGTGTTCATCGATACCATGGTGATCTGCACCGCCACCGCCGCCATCATTCTGCTGTCCGGCGTGCATGACCAGGGTTTGAGCGGCGTGGCGCTGACTCAAAAGGCCATCGAATCGCAATTCGGTCCGCTGGGCGTATCGTTCCTGGCGGTGGCGATGTTTTTGTTCGCCTTCACGTCCATTCTGGGGAATTACGCCTACGCCGAAGGCAATGTCGAGTTCATTCTCAACAGCAAGCGCGGTCTGCTGGCCTTTCGCTTGCTGGTGCTGGCGATGGTGCTGTTTGGCGCGCTGGCCAGCCTGCCGCTGGTGTGGGACATGGCCGATCTGGCGATGGGACTGATGGCGCTGATCAATCTGGCCGCCATCCTGTTGTTGTCGCGCTATTTCTTCATCGTGCTCGGCGATTACCAACGCCAGCTGAAGGCCGGCGTGGCGGTGCCGGAATTCAAGGCGGAACGCTACCCCGAGTTGGCCGACAAGGTGGAGAAGGGCATCTGGTAAGCCAAATCCCGCCGGCTTTTCGATTCGACGCGGCTACACGGTGAAGCGGCCGGCCACGCCGAGCAGCCGCGCCGAAATCGTCTGCAGCTCGCCGGCGGTTTCGGCGCTGGCCTTGACCGCCATCGTGTTCTGCTCGGACATCTTTGAGACCTGCTCCACATTCTGCGCCAGCGTCTGGCTGGCGTGGCTCTGTTCGCGCAGCGAATCGGTGATCTGATGGATGCTGGCCAGCACGTCGGTGATGCGTTGGCGTATTTCATTCATGCTGTTGCCGGCCGCCCGCGCGCGCTGCTGGCCGTCCATGATGGCGCGCATGCCCACCTGCATGCTCTGCGTGCCGCGTTGCGCCGTGCTCTGGATCTGGCTGACGATGTTGCTGATTTCGGTGGTGGACAGCGCGGTGCGTTCGGCCAGCTTGCGCACCTCGTCCGCCACTACGGCAAAGCCGCGTCCCATTTCGCCGGCTCGCGCCGCCTCGATCGCCGCATTCAGCGCCAATAGATTGGTCTGCTCCGCCACGTCGCGGATCACATCGACGATGCCGACGATGGATTCGGACTGTTTCCCCAACTCGCCTATCGTGTCCGACACCGTGGACACGTCGCGTACGATGCCGTCCATGCTGCTGCTGGTGGCGGCGATCACCTTGTCTCCCTCGCCGGACTCGTGGACGGCGTCTGTGGAGAGCCGATCCGCTTGTTCCGATTGTTCCGCGCAAACCGACAGACTGGTGCTCAGCTGCTCTATCGCGGCGGCCATGCTGGCGGCGGCCTCGTTCTGCTGGCAGCTGCTGGAGGTGATGCTTTGCGCGCTCTGCGCCATCAGGGATGCCGCGCCGTTGACTTCGTTGGCGGTGGAGATCAATTGGGATACGGTTTCCCGCAGCTGATTGCGCATGCTGCGGATGGTGGCGAGCAAGCTGGATTCGTCCTTGTCGCGCAACTGGATGCGGGTATCCAGCCGGCCGGAGGCGATCTGCTCGACGACTTCCTGCACGTAGAAGGGCTCGCCGCCCAGTTGCAGCGTGATCGACAGATACAGTTGCTGGAACAGGAAGATGGCCAGCAGCATGGCGGCGAAGCTGATGCCGATATAGGTGTCGCGCTGCAGGGCGGTGCGGTCTATCCGGGCTTGCAATAGATCGCTGAGCCTAGCCAGCCCGCTCGACATGTAGGCCGAGATGGCCTGGACGTTTTCGGCGGTATGGCCGGCGATCTTCAGCCCGCTGGCGCCGGTCTTGCCGGCGACGGCGTCGTCTATGCCCTGGCCCTGGTTTTTCAGGATGGCGGCCAGCTTGTCGCCCAAGGGCGCAAGATCGGCTTTCAATCCCGCGTTGTAGGCGAAGGCCTTGCCGACGTCGCTGACCAGGCCGTCGCTGGCTTCTCCGATCAGCGGGCGCAGTTCGACCAGCCTGTCTCGCTGTCCGGATTCCAGCGGATGATTGGCCTCTGCCAGCGCGGCGACGGCATGCGCTTCGCCCAGGTGGATCAGCAAGGTCGGCAGCTTGGAGGTCGCGGCATCCATCAGATAATAGGTATCGATGTCCGGGTCCAGCGTCAGGTTGGAGTTGTCGCTGATGGCGCCGATCAGGTTGTTCAGCTTGTCGTTGAAGGCGGCGTAGGCGGCAATCTGCTGCGCAGGCGCAGCATTGCCGGCGGCCTGCAAAGCGTTCCAGCCGGCAAGCGTGTCTTTCCAGGCGCTGTCGCTGTTCAGCGTGCCGCCAATCTGATCGTTGACCGTTTTCAAGGCCTGCCATTTGGTCTGCAGTTGCCGAGTCGCATCGCTCAGGCCGCTGCGGGCCTGGCTGTCGCCCAGCGCGGCGCGCACCGCCAGCTCTTGCTGCAACTGCACGGCGGCCAGGCAGGCGGTCAGCGGCTGCATATAAACGACGCCGATTTTTTCCTTGTTGGTGAACTCGATGTTGTCCTGATTGGTTCGATACAGGGCGTAGACCAAGTAGAGCAGCGCGAAGGCGAACAACAGTCCGATGACGGCAAAACGCTTGGGATAGCTGAGGCGTTGCATCAGCCGGACGATGGGGGTGGTCATGGCGATACTCCTTCCGTATTGCCCGCGCAGGAACGCTGGAGGGCAAAACGTGGCGGAATGAAGTTCCCTATCCTTGAACTGTATAAGTGGAATTGCTTAATGCAAGTCTAAATGATAGTGATTTACAGACGGGCAGCTATCGCATGGGAGACAGCATTGGATGGTGCAGGCCATGAAAGGACGGCGGCCGGCTGCGCGCGCCTTGCCGCTTGTGTTCCTGCAAGGCGCGCAGGCATGAAATCTCGCGCCGGAGGCGCGAGGGGGATCGATCAGATGGTTTTGGAATAACGGGCGTGGGTCTGCCGTTCGCGCAGATGCCGGTCAAAGATCATCGCGATATTGCGGATCAGGAAACGGCCCTTGGGCTCCACCATCAGGAAGTCGCCGTCGAAGGACAGCAGGCCCTGTTGCTGGAAAACCCGGATCTGCGGCATTTCTTCGGTGAAGTATTGGGCGAAATTGATGCCGTAAATTTCCTCGATGGCCTCCACCGACAGCGAGAAGCGGCACATCAGGCCCTGGATGATGGTGCGGCGCAGCACGTCGTCGTTGTCCAGCGTCAGGCCGCGCACCACCGGCAGCTTTTTCTGATCCAGCGCGGCGTAATAGCCTTCCAGCGTCTTGTCGTTCTGCGTGTAACAGGCGCCGATCTTGCCGATGGATGACACGCCGAATCCCAGCATGTCGCAGTCGGCGTGGGTGGAATAGCCCTGAAAGTTGCGTTGCAGCCGGCCCTGGCGCAAGGCGACGGCCAGCTCGTCGTCCGGCTTGGCGAAATGATCCATGCCGATGAACACATAGCCGGCATCGGTCAGCATCTTCACCGCGTCCTGCAGGATGTCCAGCTTGACGCCGGCAGGCGGCAGGTCGGCCTCATGGATGCGGCGCTGCGGCATGAATACCGTCGGCAGGTGGGCGTAGTTGTACAAGGCCAACCGGTCCGGATCGAGCGCCAGCGCGGTTTCCAGCGTGCGCAGCATCGATTCGCGCGTCTGCAGCGGCAGGCCGTAGATCAGGTCCAGGCTGACCGACTGGATGCCGGCCGCGCGTCCGGCCTCGATCACGGCGCGGGTTTCCTCTTCGCTCTGAACGCGGTTGACCGCCTTCTGCACGGCCGGCTCGAAGTCCTGCACGCCGACGCTGATGCGATTGAAGCCATATTCCGCCAGTTTTTGCATCGTTTCGCGCGAAACCTTGCGCGGATCGATCTCTATGGAATATTCTCCATCTGGCATGAATTCAAAATGGGTGGAGAGCATACCCATCAATCGTTCAAGCTGGGCATCGGACAGGAAGGTGGGGGTGCCGCCGCCAAAGTGCAGCTGGATGACTTTTTCGCGGCAACCGAGCTGCTCGGCCACCAGGCGGATTTCCTTCTCCAGATAGTCCAGATAGATGTCGGCCTTGCTCTTGTCCTTGGTGATGATCTTGTTGCAAGCGCAGTAGAAACAGACCGTGTTGCAAAACGGTATGTGCACGTAAAGCGATAAGGGCTTGCGGTTGGCGCCGATGCGGCGCTGCTTCAAGCGAAGCAGATAGTCGCTTTCGGAAAAATTGGATGTAAAGCGATCCGCGGTCGGGTACGATGTGTACCGCGGCCCTGAGCCATCCAGTCGTTCGATCAGCTCGCGATCAAACTCAAAATGAGCGGGAGAATAGGGATGGGTGGTTTTCATGTCGTTTTCTGATGGAAAAACTTCTGGTGTACTGGTAAATTTGCGGAAAACCCGTGAACTCAGTATTGATAAGGGTCAACCTTTACCGGCTTGCAGCCCATACAGCATGTCAGAACACAATCACATACCCCTGCATAGTTTAAAAGTCTCTTGCTCCAGCTGTAGTTTGCGCGAGCTGTGTCTCCCGGTTGGCCTCAATCGCGAGGAGATGAGCCAGCTCGATACGGTGATTCGGCAGAGCCGCCGTCTGAAGCGAGGCGAGTACCTGTTCCATAGCGGCGAGTCTTTCAAGTCGCTGTTCGCCGTGCGCACCGGCTTCTTCAAAACCTGCGTCGCCAGCCAGGACGGCCGCGAACAAGTCACCGGTTTCCAGATGTCCGGCGAGCTGATGGGTCTGGACGGCATTTCCACCGGCAACCACAGCTGCGACGCCATCGCGCTGGAGGACAGCGAGGTGTGCGAGCTGCCGTTCAACCGCATGGAGACGCTGAGCCGCGACATCCCCAGCCTGCAGCACCATTTCTACCGGCTGATGAGCCGCGAAATCGTGCGCGACCAGAACGTCATGCTGCTGCTGGGCAATATGAAGGCGGAGGAGCGCATTGCCGCCTTCCTGCTGAACCTGTCGCAGCGCCTGTCCACCCGCGGCTTCGCCGCCAACGATTTCATCCTGCGCATGAGCCGCGAGGAGATCGGCAGCTTCCTTGGCCTGAAGCTGGAGACCGTCAGCCGCACGCTGTCCAAGTTCCAACAGCAGGGCTGGATCGCCGTCGATCACAAGCATATCCAGCTGGTGAAAGTGGACGATCTGAAGAACCTGATCTCCGGCTGTTCCCACGCCAACGGCCACTGAGTCCGGCTTGAAGGAAAAGCGAAAGGCAGGTCATTGACCTGCCTTTTTCATGTCCGCGGATGATGGCCGACGCCAGGGCTTACTGGATGATGCCGCCGCCCAGGCAGATGTCGCCGTGGTACAGCACAGCCGATTGGCCTGGGGTGACAGCCCATTGCTTCTCCTGGAAGCGCAGGCTGGCCTGGCCATCGACAATGGAAGACAGCGAGCAGGCGGCATCGGCCATGCGATAGCGGTTCTTGGCGCTGTAGTCGCCTGGCGTCGGCGCGTCCGGCAGCGTCCAGCTCAGGTCGGCCATGGACAGCGTCGGCTTCAGCAGCAGCGGGTGGTCGTGGCCTTGCACCACGATCAGCTTGTTGCCCGGGATATCCTTGCCGGCGACGAACCACGGCTCGCCGTTGCCATCCTTGCTGCCGCCGATCGTCAGGCCCTTGCGCTGGCCCAGCGTGTAGTACATCAGGCCGATGTGCTCGCCCACGACTTTGCCGTCCGGCGTCACCATCTGGCCGGGCGAAGTGGGCAGGTAGCGCTGCAGGAACTCGCGGAACGGCCGCTCGCCGATGAAGCAGATGCCGGTGGAGTCTTTCTTGGCGGCGGTGGGCAGGCCGGCTTGTTCCGCCAGCTGGCGCACTTCGGTCTTCTTGATGTCGCCCAGCGGGAAGATGGCCTTCGCCAACTGATGCTGCTGCAAGCGGTACAGGAAGTAGCTCTGGTCCTTGGTGTGGTCCACCGCCTTCATCAGGTAATGGACGCCGTCCTGTTCCATCTTGCGCGCGTAGTGGCCGGTGGCGATGCAGTCGGCGCCGAGTTCCATCGCGTAGTCGAGGAAGGCCTTGAACTTGATCTCGGCGTTGCACAGCACGTCCGGATTCGGCGTGCGGCCGGCCGAGTATTCCTTGAGGAAGTACGAGAACACGCGGTCCTTGTATTCCTTGGCGAAGTTGACGATTTCCATGTCGATGCCGACGATGTCGGCCACGCTCATCGCGTCCAGCGCGTCCTGCTTGATGGAGCAGTATTCGTCGTCGTTGTCGTCTTCCCAGTTTTGCATGAACACGCCGATCACTTCATGGCCCTGCTGCTTCAAGAGCCAGGCCGTTACCGACGAATCCACGCCGCCGGACATGCCGACGACGATGCGTTTCTTACCCGTCACGGGGTGCTTCCTTCCTTGCTGTTGCTTGCCTGTTTGACAGGCTCGGGTACGGCCGGCGGCTCGTAACCCGTCATCCAAACTGAAAGGGGAACCACCACGGGCGGTTCCCCGAAATCCTTGAACCAAGTGTCCACCGCCCAGTCCTGATTGGCGGCGGTATCGTGCAGCACGCCGGTGTAGTGCAAGTCCAGAATATGCGGCGCGCGCCACTCAGGTGGCGCCGCATGGTGGAATTTCAACCAGCCCTGGCTATCCAGGTAGCGCAGAAAGGTGGTGACATTGCTGCTGTGGTCCACGCAATCCATCCGGCCTTCGGCCGGGCCGTCATGGAAATTGCCGCCTTTGTCCTGCCAGATCGGCATATCGCGCGCGGCGATGAAGTACAAGGCCTGAACCGCGTCTGCTACCGCCTCGCGCTCGTTTTGCGCCGTATCGGCCTGGAATAGCCGCGCCGCCAGCCAATCACGCTCCTCTGCGGATAGTTCGAAGGAGGCGTGCCTGGAACATCGGTAATGATAACAGATGTTTAGCGCATCGGCGAAGGCCTGGGGCAGGGCGAAAAAGAGCAATAAGGCCAGCAGGGCTTTGATCATAGGCGGTATCCGGTGGGCGCTCAGCGCAGGTCGCGTATCAATTCCAGCGGATACAGTATGCCATTAAGATAGTCGTCGATGCATTGCATCACCACCGGGCTGCGCAGCCGCTGGGACTGGGCGGCGATCTCCCCGCGCGTCAGCCAGTGCACGGCGACGATGCCCTCATCCAGTGCGACGGCGCTTTCGGGCGCGGCGGCGTCGCCGGCGAAGGCGAAGCGCAGATAGGTGATGTCGCTGCCGGCGCGGTCCGCCAGGTAAATGCCGACCAAGCCGCGCGGGGTGAAATGCCAGCCGCTTTCCTCGCGCGTTTCGCGGATGACGGCCTGCGGCAGGGTTTCGCCGCGCTCCAGATGGCCGGCAGGCTGATTGAGCCGCAACCCGTCCGGCGTTTCCTCCTCAATCATCAGAAAACGACCATCGCGCTCAACGATGGCGGCGACTGTGGCATTTGGCTTCCATACTCTATCGACGTTATTGACAATCATTCTTGTTTGTCTCTATGATGATGATAATTATTCTTGATTGTAAGCCAGAGGGGGCTTCCATGTACGTCTGCCTGTGCAACGCAGTGACCGACAGCCAGATCCGCCAAGCGGTGCATGGCGGCGCCACGCGCATGTGCGACCTGCGCCGCGAGCTCGGCATCGCTTCCGATTGCGGCAAGTGCGCCTGCATGGCCAATCAGATCCGCAAGGACGCCCAGATCGAACTGTCATCCTGCTCGGTGGCCCGCAACGCCGCCTGATTTCCTCCCGCCGCCGGCATTTCTCGCCGGCCATGCCGCTATCGCGCCTTGAGATGAAGCCTTGCTGTGCCATAATGCCTGGATGATTTCCCAGGAGGATAGGACATGCAAGGCGACAAGAAGGTCATCAAATACCTGAACCAGATTCTCAAGAACGAACTCACCGCCATCAATCAATATTTTCTGCACGCCCGCATGTACAAGAACTGGGGCCTGAAGAAACTCAACGAGCACGAATACGAAGAATCCATCGACGAGATGAAGCACGCCGACAAGCTGATCGAGCGCGTGCTGTTTCTGGAAGGGCTGCCGAATCTGCAGGATCTGGGCAAGCTGCACATCGGCGAAAACCCGAAGGAAATGCTGGAGTGCGACCTGAAGCTGGAGATGGACGCGCTGCCGCTGCTGCGCGAAGCCATCGCCTACTGCGAGACTTCCCAGGATTACGTCAGCCGCGATCTGCTGGAGGACATCCTGGAGAGCGAGGAAGAGCATGTGGACTGGCTGGAGACCCAGCTCGGCCTGATCGAGAAGGTGGGCTTGCAGAACTACCTGCAAAGCCAGATGGAAGACGCGTCCTGACCGATTGCGCGTAGAGATGAAAAAAGGGGCTGTCGCGAGACAGCCCCTTTTGCATGGATGGCACCGTTAGTTTTTGACCTTGGTCTCGGCCGCCGGCGCCGAAGCGTCGGCAGGCTCATCCTGCCAGGGCAGCGGCACTTTCTTCTGATGGATGGTCAGGCCCTGCGCGTTGTAGTTCAGATCGGTGGAGATCTGCCCCTTGTCCTCAACCAGATAGCCGTCGTTCTTCCATTGCGACAACTGGCTGTCCAGCAGGCTGCGCGCCAGGTCTTCCACTTCCTTCATATTCGGCTGCTCTTCCGCCGTGTGGTCCACCGTGAACAGATTGCGGGCCTGGGTCAGCACCAGGTCTTCCAGGGTCTGGCGCGGCAGGCTCAGCTTGGCTTCCGCCTCGATGCGCTTGGCCAGCAGCGTGATGTCGTTCAGGTCCGCGGGGGTCAGCCCGTTGATGCCCAGGCTGCCTTGCAGCTTGGCTTCGCCGGTCGGCATTTTCAGGTAGAACTCGTTGATCAGCAGCTTGGGATTGTTTTCCAAGAGCGGCACCGCGTTCTTCTTGATGGTGTCGACGTATTGCTTGCGCAGCACCGCCGGGTCCACGCCTTCAAACGGAATCGCGCTGATCGCCTTGTCCAGCTTTACCAGCGTCGGGCCGTGCAGGTGGTTGGCCGACACGTCGAGGCGCATCGGGCCATAGCGATGGTCGCTGATGTTCAGCTCGGCAAAGTTGACCTTGCCGCGCGTATTGACGAAGTCGTCCTGCTCGCTGGTGACGATTTGGTAGCTGAAATTTTTCAACACCACCGACGAAGGCTTGAATTCGCCGGACGGGTTGACGAACTCGCCGACGCGGACGCGCGTCATCAGGTAGATCAGCTCGTTGAGCTTGATGCTGTAGGGCACGCTCTCGTGCGAGGTCAGCTGCACATTGCCTATGGTCAGCTCGCTGGTGCCCAGTTTGACGCCGGTGCCGCCCAAGCGCATGTCGGAGGCGTAATGCACGCCGTCGAACGACACGCCGCCCTTGCTGGACGCTTCCAGCAGGAAGCCCGGCGACAGCGCCTCGGTCTTGTAGTCTTGGTAGTTATGCGAATAGTCGACCTTGAGGTCGAAGCCCTTCCACTTCATTTTCACGCCGGACAGCGCTTCTTCGTAGTCGAAGGCCGGCACGCTGACGTCAAGCAGGCCGCCGCCGCCAAAACCGATGCGGTTGACGATGGTGATCGGCTCCTTGTCGCCGAAGAAGGTCTTCAGCGTCTTGCGGGTGGCGTCGCTCATCGCGAACTCGGTGCGCACCAGCGCGCGCCCCGGGCGGAAGTCGAACGAACCCAAGCCTGGCAGCGGACCATGCTGGATATGGTTGGTGAACTTGATCGTGGCGTTCAGCAACGGCTTCATATTATCCGGCAGCATGTTTTCGTAAGGGCCGGACAGATGGCGGTTGAACACCAGTTCGGTGGTCTCGCTGGACGAGAACCAGCCGCGTTCGTAACTGTGCGATTTGACCTTGAACAGCGGCAAACCGGCAAGCATCCGGTATTGCTCCTGCAAGGTGTCTTCGGCCTTGACGCCGGCCCAATAGCTGGAACCCGCGTACAGGACAAACAGGCCGCCGATGGCGGCGCCGGCAATGATCAGCTGACGTTTTGGCAACACTAGTATTTTTCTGAACTAGGGTGAAATGAGGCTCTATGGTACACCAACAGCGGTTTGGATGGTGTGTTCGGCGGCGAGGGCGGGAAAAACGCTCTGACAGCGGCGCCGGCTGTGCTATAGAATAGAGCTTTACCTCTAAGTAATTGGATTGATTCAAGACATGAACTGGCTCAACGGTCTGATGGACCTTCCGTGGTGGGGCTATATCGTTGCCGCCCTGATCCTGACCCACATCACGATTGCCTCCGTCACCATTTTCCTGCATCGCCACCAGGCGCACCGCGCATTGGATCTGCATCCCATCGCCAGCCATTTTTTCCGCTTCTGGCTGTGGCTGACCACCGGCATGGTCACCAAGCAATGGGCCGCCATCCATCGCAAGCATCATGCCCGCTGCGAAACGCTGGAAGACCCGCATAGCCCGCAGGTGCTGGGCATCAAGAAAGTGCTGTGGGAAGGCGCCGAGCTGTACCGCGCCGCCTGCAAGGATCAGTCCATCATGGACAAGTTCGGCCACGGCACGCCGGATGACTGGCTGGAGCGCAACGTCTACAGCCGCCACAACGCCAAGGGCATCGTGCTGATGTTGATCATCGACCTGATCCTGTTCGGGCCGCTGGGTCTGACCATCTGGGCGGTGCAGATGGTGTGGATCCCGTTCTGGGCCGCCGGCGTCATCAATGGCCTGGGCCACTTCTGGGGCTACCGCAATTTCGAGAATGAAGACGCGTCCACCAACCTGGTGCCCTGGGGCATTTTGGTGGGCGGCGAAGAGCTGCACAACAACCACCACACCTTCGGCACCTCGGCCAAGCTGTCGTACAAGTGGTACGAGTTCGACATCGGCTGGATGTACATCCGCATCCTGGCGAGCCTGAAGCTGGCCACGGTGCGCAAGGTGGCGCCGCAACTGGCGCAGGATCCGTCGCGGCCGCAGCTGGATCTGGAGCATCTGCAGGCCATCATCGCCAACCGCTACGCCATCGCCTCCCGCTACGCGCGCGAGCTGAAGGCGGAATACCGCGCGGAGCTGGCCAAGCTGAGCCTGCCGGAGCTACCGCAGGTCAACTTGAAGCGCAAGATGAAGGTATGGCTGAAGCAGGACGCGAAGGACATGCCGGAAGCCGAGCGCGCGCAACTGGCCAAGGTTCTGGAGCAAAGCCAGGTGTTGGCCACCATCTACACGATGCGGCAGGAGCTGACGCGTCTGTGGGAGCGCTCCAGCCTGAGCCGCGAGCAACTGCTGCAGGAGTTGCAGGACTGGTGCAGCCGCGCCGAGGCCTCCGGCATCGCCGCGCTGCAGCGCTTCTCCCAGAACCTGAGGCAGACCGCGCTGGCCTGATCCCGACGGTCGCCGCGATCAAACCCGCATCGAATCGATGCGGGTTTTTTCTTGCCTGCGCGCGGTTAGAGTTTTTCTCTATATTCAAATTTCTAATAAAATTTGTTTTTCAAATAGCCGTGAGAAATATAATGTGGGCCTGTTGCTTATCCGAGCGAGGTCATCGATGAGTGCATTGCAACTGGCGGAAGCGCCGCAGGATCAGCCGTACATCCATGGCTTTTCCGCCACAGAACAGGCGCGGCTGGTGCGCCAGGCCCGATTTTTCGAGGCCATGGTGTACCGCGACGTCGACTTTTCCGGCGGCGGCCGGCTGCTGGAGGTCGGTTGCGGCGTCGGCGCGCAAACTGAAATCCTGCTGCGCCGCTTTCCGGACCTGAACATAACCGGCATCGACTTCAGCCAACGCCAGCTGGCGGTGGCGCGGCAAAGGCTGCAGGGCAGCCCGTTCCAGGAGCGAGCCACGCTGCTGCACATGGACGCAGAGGACATGGATTTCGCGCCGGCCAGCTTCGACGGCGCCTTTCTGTGCTGGATTCTGGAACACGTGCATGCGCCGGAGCGGGTGCTGGCCGAGGCGCGGCGCGTGCTCAAGCCCGGCGCCCGCTTGTACGCGACCGAAGCGATGAACGCCACTTTCTTCATGGCGCCGTACTCGGCGCGGCTGCAGCAATACTGGCTGGCCTTCAATGACCATCAGCTGGCAGTCGGCGGCGATCCCTTCGTCGGCGCCAAGCTGGGCAATATGCTGCTGCGGCTGGGCTTCCGCGACGTGGAAACGCGGGTCAAGACCTGGCATCTGGACAGCCGCGAGCCGCACCGCCGCCAGTTGGTGCTGGACTATTGGACCGAGCTGCTGCTGTCGGCGGCGGATCAACTGATCGAATCGGGCCGAGTGGACGCGCAACTGGTCGAGGAAATGACGCGCGAGCTGCGTCAACTGCGCAGCGATCCGGAGCTGGTGTTTTTCTACAGCTTCATGCAAGCCAGCGCGGTGGTGTAAAGCCTTGCTATACCTGGGTAGAAAGATGGCGAAGAAGTAGAAAATTTTTTGCTTTTTATATAACTAAAAATTACTAAAAGTAATTTTAAAATAGCCTGGAGTGTTGAAATGAAAGATATGTCGGTTTTGTCGCTGATCGGCAATACCCCGCTGGTGAAGGTAAGCCATCTGGACACCGGCCCCTGCGAGTTGTACCTGAAGCTGGAAAGCCAGAATCCGGGCGGCTCGATCAAGGACCGCATCGCGCTGACGATGATAGAGGCGGCCGAGCGCGACGGCCTGCTGCAGCCCGGCGGCGCCATCATCGAAGCCACCGCCGGCAACACCGGCTTGGGCCTGGCCCTGGTGGCGGCGCAGAAGGGTTATCCCTTGACGCTGGTGGTGCCGGACAAGATGAGCCGCGAGAAGATTCTGCACCTGCAGGCGTTGGGCGCCCGAGTGGTGCTGACCCGCTCCGACGTGGGCAAGGGCCATCCGGAGTATTACCAAGACCTGGCGGCGCGCATCGCCAGCGAAACGCCCGGCGCCTACTACATCGACCAATTCAACAATCCGGCCAACCCGCTGGCGCATGAGACTACTACCGGCCCGGAGATCTGGCGCCAGATGGACGGCAAGGTGGACGCGGTGGTGGTGGGCGTGGGCTCCAGCGGCACGCTGACCGGCCTGAGCCGCTTCTTCCGCGCCCGCTCTCCCGATACCGCCTTCGTGCTGGCCGATCCGGTGGGTTCGGTGCTGGCGGACTATGTCGAAACCGGCAGCTATGGCCAGGCCGGCAGCTGGTTGATCGAAGGCATAGGCGAAGACTTCATCCCGCCGCAGACCGACCTCTCCCTGGTGCGGCGCGCCTTCCGCATCAGCGATCAGGAAAGCTTCGATACCGCGCAGCAGCTGCTGCGCGCCGAGGGCATCCTGGCCGGCTCCTCGTCCGGCGCCTTGCTGGCAGGGGCTTTGCGCTATTGCCGCGAGCAGACGGTACCCAAGCGGGTGGTGACGCTGGTGTGCGACAGCGGCAACAAGTACCTGTCCAAGATGTATAACCGCGACTGGCTGGTGGACCAGGGCATGCTGCGCCTGCCGCAGCTGGGCGGCCTGACCGATCTGATCGTCCGCCGCCATCAGGACGGCAGCACCGTATCATGCCATCCGGACGAGCCGCTGAACGTGGCTTACCAGCGCATGCGCCTGCACGATGTGTCGCAGATGCCGGTGCTGGAGGACGACCGGGTGGTCGGCGTGCTGGACGAGTGGGATTTGCTGCTGTCGGTGAACGGCGAGCCGGACAACTTCCGCCAGACCGTGCGCAGCGCGATGAGCGACCATGTGCAGACGCTGTCGCCGCATGCCTCGCTGCAGGATTTGCTGCAGGTGTTCAACGACGGCCATATCGCCTTGATCGTGGACAACGGCCGCTATCTGGGCCTGATCACCCAGGCCGATCTGCTGTCCTTCTGGCGGCGTCAGCCCCGCGCGGCCTGAGCGCCCCCCATGACACGGCCCGCCGACTGGGCCGGAACGATTCCCATAAATAGCATCGAGAGGATCAACCATGACGGATTTCCACACCCTGGCCGTGACCGCCGGCGCCCATGAAGACGCATTCGGCGCGGTGATGCCGCCGATCTACGCCACGTCCACCTACCGCCAGAGCGCGCCGGGCGAGCATACCGGCTATGAATACTCGCGTTCGCAGAACCCGACGCGCGAGGCGCTGGAGCGCGCCGTGGCCGAGCTGGAAGGCGGCCTGCGCGGCTACGCCTTCGGCTCCGGCCTGGCCGCCATCTCCACCGTGTTGGAGCTGCTGCCGGCCGGCAGCCACCTGATCGCGGTCAACGATCTGTATGGCGGCACCTATCGCCTGTTCGAGAAGGTGCGCAAGCTCAGCGCCAATCTGGAGGTGACTTACGTCGCGTCCGCCGACAGCGCCGCGCTGCAGGCCGCCATCCGCCCGAATACCAAGATGATCTGGGTGGAAACGCCGTCCAATCCGCTGAACCAACTGGTCGATTTGCAAGCTGTCGCCGCCATCGCCCGCGGCCATGGCCTGATCGGCGTGGTCGACAATACCTTCGCTTCGCCGGTCAACCAGCGGCCGCTGGATTTCGGCTTCGACATCGTGGTCCATTCCGCCACCAAATACCTGAACGGCCATTCCGACGTGGTGGCCGGCGTGGCGGTGGTCAGCCGCGACAAACCCGAGCTGGCCGAACAACTGGCCTTCCTGCACAACGCCGTCGGCGCCATTCTGGACGCCTTCCCCAGCTTCCTGGTGCTGCGCGGGCTGCGCACGCTGGCCTTGCGCGTGGAGCAGCACAACCGCAATGCGCTGGCCATCGCGCGCTGGCTGGAGGCGCAGCCGTGGGTGGAGCAGGTGCTGTATCCGGGGCTGGAAAGCCATCCGCAGCATGAGCTGGCGCGCGGGCAGATGCAGGGCTACGGCGGCATCGTGTCGTTCTATCTGAAGGGCGATGTGAAAGCCTTCCTGTCGCGGCTGAAACTGTTCACGCTGGCGGAAAGCCTGGGCGGGGTGGAAAGCCTGGTCTGCCTGCCGGCGGCGATGACGCACGCGTCGATTCCGGCTGAGCGCCGCGCCGCGCTCGGCATCCACGACAACCTGATCCGGCTGTCGGTGGGCGTGGAGGGCGAGGCGGCGCTGATCGCGGATCTGGCCCAGGCCCAGCGGGACAGCTGAGCGCTTTGCCGTTAGAATCGACGGCGATAACCCACCGCATATGGAGAACGATATGAGCATCTACCGTCACAAGCAGGGCGCCCGCCTGGCCGAGGCCGTGGTCAGCAATGGCCTGATCTTCCTGGCTGGCCAAGTGCCGGAAAACACCGAGGCCGACGCCCGCGCCCAGACCGAGAACGTGCTGGCTCAGATCGACGCCCTGCTGGCGGAACTGGACTCCGACAAGACCAAGATCGTCGATGTCACCATTTTCCTGGCCAGCCTGGCCGATTACGAAGCGATGAACGCCGCCTGGGATGCCTGGGTGCCGGCCGGCCACGTGCCCGCCCGCGCCACGGTGGAGGCCAAGCTGGCCAATCCGGCCTGGAAGGTTGAGATCAAGCTGGTCGCCGCGCGCTGATCGCACCTGGCTTGGACAAAGCCCGCCGCCGCAAGGCCGCGGGCTTTTTTGCGCGCTGGGCATCCATTCGGATCGATATCTCTCATCGCGTGGCAACACGGCGGCCTGTCATTGCGCGGACAAGGCGGCGATGCGTGCTTGCAATTCGGCCAGGCGGTCTGGATCGGGCCATGCGGCCGGCGTGACGAAGCCGCGCGCCACTTCGCGCCAGCTGCCATCCGCCGCCGCTTGCAGTTCCGCCACCAATTGCGGCGCCGGATGGAGCTGCAGCCTCGCGCGCAGGTCGCTTTCGTCGTGCGTGTCATCCGCGCCTAATCTGGCCGGCGCCAGCCATGACAGGCGCGGCAGCCAGGCCCAGCGCGAGTCGGCATGGCGTCTCGGCCAGGGCAGCGCCAAGGGCGCGTGCCAGCCGCGCAACTGATCCGCGGTCAGCGGCGCCGATGGCGGCGGGTCCGCCGGGTAGAAGAACCAGCCAGTCAGGCGCGCGCCGACGAGGCAGCCGGCAAAGCCGTCCGGCAAGCGGGCGGCGGCGGCCGGGTGGCGGCTCAGTTCCAGTTGCGTTGCGAGCTTGTTCGATTTCAAGCACCAGGCGTCGCGCAAGCCGGGGCCGATCAGCCCATCCGGGCCCGCGCCCAGCTGCAGGTAGAACTTGCTGGTGGTTTCCAGATGCCAAGGCTCGCCATCCAGCCAAAGCAGGAAGTCGAATTCGCCCAGCGTGCGCCGTTCATTGTTGCAGACCGTCAGGTTTTCCGCGGCAAGGCGGATGTGCGGCGAGTGGCGGAACCAGAAGGAAAGTAGCTTTTCGGCATAGTGGCCCAGCCGTTTGCTGGGGCGGGCCGCCAGCCAGGCCAGCAGCGGCGCCGGGTTTTGGTCCAGCGCGCGCAGCAGCGCCGGGCCGTCTGGTCCCAGCAAGCGCGATGGCGGCAGGTCGGCGCCGCAGCGCCACGGAGAAGGGGAGGTCAGCAGGAAGGCCAGGTCGCGCACCGAAGGGTGCGCGTAAGGCAGATCGAAGGCAGGCTCAGTCGCCATGGCCGGAGGCTTTGCCGGCGACGCGCTGCACTTGTTTGTAGAAGCCGCGCAGGATGTCGATTTCCTCGCGCAGCAGGCCGGCGCGATGGAACATGGTGCGCATCCGGCGCATCAGCCGTTCGCCGTTGCGGCGTTCGAAGTAGCCGATTTCGCCCATTGCCTGCTCCAGATGTCCGCACATGCCGTCCACCTCGCCCTGGGTGGCGGTTTCGCCGTCGGCGCGCAGGTATTCCACGTCTACGCCGGTGTGGCTGAACAGCTCGTAAGTCATCACCTGCACCGCCATCGCCAGGTTCAGCGAGAAATAGTCGGGGTTGCCGGGGATGGTGACCAGCCGGTTGCATTGCTCCACTTCCTCGATCGACAGGCCGAAGGTCTCGTTGCCGAACACCAGGGCCACCTGCTCGCCGTCGCGGGCGCGGGCGATCAGCTCCGGCGTGGTCTGGCGCGGCGTGGACAACGGGGTGGTCAGTTCGCGGCGGCGGCTGGTCAGCGCGCAGGCCACGGTGACGTCGGCCAGCGCTTCGGCCAGCGACGATACCACGGTGGCGCGCTCCAGCAGGTCGACTGCGCCGGAGGCCAGGGTGTTGGCCTCATCGCTGGGAAATACCTTCGGCTCCACCAGGTAGAGCCGGCTCAAACCCATGGTTTTCATCGCGCGGGCGGCCGATCCGATATTGCCCGGATGGTTGGGCCTGGCCAGCACCACGCGGATGTTTTTCAGAAAATCAGGTACTTGGGGTTTATTCATTGGCGTTTTCACATTAAAATAGCGGGCAAATACCAAAAGCCCGCGCCCACGCGTCGGGTTTTTTTGTTCCTTAACCCAGATTGTTACCGGCGGGTGTCGCGTCATAGACGGGCATCCGCCCATTGTTCAAGTGTAGAGGCCGTCAATGCATCCGATGCTCAATGTCGCGGTTAAAGCCGCTCGTCGCGCAGGCAGTGTTATCCAGCGCGCGTCGCTTAATCTCGATACCATCCGCGTAGAGAAGAAAAAGCACAATGACTTTGTGACCGAGGTGGATCGCGCTGCCGAAGAAGCGATCATCCAAACCATTCTCGAAGCTTATCCGAAGCACGCGATTCTAGCAGAAGAGTCCGGCGCCAAAGGCGTGGGTTCTTCTGAATACGAATGGATCATCGACCCGATCGACGGCACCACCAACTTCCTGCACGGCCACCAGCAGTATTCGATCTCGATCGCGCTGGCGCACAAGGGCCAGATCCAGCAGGCCGTGGTCTACGACCCGAGCCGCAATGATCTGTTCACCGCCTCGCGCGGCGTCGGCGCCTTCCTCAACGACCGCCGCATCCGCGTGTCCAAGCGCTTCATGATGAACGAGTGCGTGATTTCCACCGGCTTCCCGGTGGCCGACCAGAGCTATCTCGACCAGTACCTGGGCATGCTGAAGGACGTGATAGCCAAAACCGCCGGCGTGCGTCGCGAAGGCTCCGCCGCGCTGGACCTGTGCAATGTGGCCTGCGGCCGCGTCGAGGGCTTCTTCGAGCTGAACCTGAAGCCATGGGACATCGCGGCCGGCAGCCTGATCGTGCAAGAGGCGGGCGGCATCGTCACCGACTTCACCGGCGAACAAGGTTGGCTGGAGTCCGGCGACATCGTGGCCGGCAGCCCGAAAGTCCTGGCCCAGTTGCTGCAGCTGCTGACCCCGCACGTCGCCAAGTAAGCAAACATCTTTCCCAAAACGGCAAGCTCAGGCTTGCCGTTTTTTTTATGCCTGCACGGTTGTGGCGCGGAACCGCTGGCATCGTTGGCGCTCTATGTGCAATATACCTATGTGGGGTATCAATGGGAGCGAATGATGCAACGACGTCGGTTGATGCAATGGGGCGCCGCGCTGGCGCTGTCGCCATGGATGATCCGCTCCGCGCGGGCCGATACGGCTCAGGCGGCGCATGGCGCGGAGTTGGCTGGGGCCAGCATGCCTGGAGCCCAGGCTCTGGGCATGCCGAGCGGCGGCGCGCTGCCGGAGGGGCTGCGTTTGCCGCTGGAGCGCAAGGACGGCGTCTGGCAGGGTTGTTTGACCGCGGCGCCGCTGAACCTGCCCCTGCTGCCGGGAGGGAAGCCAACGGCTTTCTGGGCCTATAACGACAGCGTGCCGGGGCCGGCTATCGAGTTGTTTGAAGGCGAGACGCTGGCGTTGCGCTTCGAAAACCGTCTGCCCCAGCCGACCACCGTGCATTGGCACGGCCTGCCGATTCCGGCCGACCAGGATGGCAATCCGCATGACGCGGTGCAACCGGGACAGGCGCGCGAATACCGTTTCACGCTGCCGCCAGGCAGTGCCGGCACGTATTGGTACCATCCGCATCCTCATGGCCATACGGCGGAGCAGGTGTATCGCGGCCTGGCGGGTGTGTTCGTGGTGAAAAGCCGCAGTGATCCCTTGGCTCACCTGCCGGAGCGCTGGCTGGTGTTGTCCGATCTGAAGCTGGATGGCGATGGGCAGATCGCCGCCAATAGCGAAGCCGACCGGATGGATGGCCGCGAAGGGCAGTTCGTGCTGGTTAACGGCGCATGGCAGCCCAGGATGACGCTGGGCATGGGCGAGCGCCAGCGGTGGCGGGTGTGGAACGCCACCAGCGCGCGGGTGCTGAAGCTGGCGCTGCCCGCGCATGAAGTCTGGCTGGTCGGCACCGATGGCGGCCTGATCGAACGGCCGCGACGCATGGAATATGTATTGCTGCCGCCCGGCGCGCGGGTGGAGCTGGCGGTGACCGGCCGCTTCGCGCCGGGCAGACCATCCGGATTGCTGGCGTTGCCGTACGCCCGCGGCAAGATGATGGGGCCGGAGCAGGACAAGGCCTTGCCGCTGCTGGGCATCGAGGCGGGCGCGGCCGTGGCCACCGCCGCGTTGCCGCGTCGCCTGGGCAGGGTGGCGGCTTTGCCCAAGCCAGCGGTCCGGCGGCGCGTGGCGTTCAGCGAGGATATGGCCAATCCGGCGGCCATGTTCCTGATCAATGGCCAGACCTTTGACATGGACCGCGTGGATTTCATCGGCAAGGTGGGCCAGGTGGAAGAATGGGAGATTGATAATCAGGCCGATATGGATCATCCCTTCCACCTGCATGGCACCCAGTTCCAGGTGACCGAGCGGCATGATGGCAAAGGCTGGAAGAAGGAGCCGTATCTGGCCTGGCGCGACGTCGTCAACGTGCCGCCGGAGCAGAAGGTGAGGCTGCGCTTCCGCCAGGAGTTGCCTGGGCCGAGGATGTTTCACTGCCATATTCTGGAGCACGAAGACGCCGGCATGATGGGCGTGCTCGATGTGCGCGCCTGATGCCGGGCGGCACGAGAATCGGCGATAATGCCGCATTGACTGATCGGGACCGATGATGACCGACTCCACCCATACAAAAGATGATTGCTGCCACGAACACGCGCCTGCCGAACGCACGGTGGTGCAGCCGGGCAAGGCCGCCTTGTTGAAGCGGCTGGCGCGGATAGAGGGACAGGTGCGCGGCATCAGCGGCATGATCGAATCGGATCGCTACTGCGTGGACGTGCTGACCCAGGTGGCGGCGGTGAAGTCGGCGCTGGACGCGGTGGCGCTGCAGTTGCTGGAAAACCACATGAAGGGCTGCGTCTCCCGTGCCATGCAGCAGGGCGACGCCACCGGCATGGTGACCGAGCTGATAGACGTGGTGAAGAAGATCCGATAGGAGGCATCAGCATGGCTGTTTTGGAGCGAATAGCGTATGAGCAGTTGAATGCCAGGCAGAAAGAGAACTACAACTTTCAAAAATTGGCGGCAGTTCTTGCTGATTACGGGTTCAATTGCCTGCGCCTGACCGATGATTGGAAGGGAGCAGATTTCATCGCTTGCCATGTCGATGGACAGACTTTTCTCAGGGTGCAGCTGAAAGGGCGCTTGTCTTTCGATCGCAAGTACCAGGGGAAAAATATCCACATGGCTTTTCCGGATGGAGGGCATTTCTACCTTTATCCCCATGACGATGTGCTGGAGAAGGCTTTGGTGCTGGGGTTGATGAAAGGCACCGACTCTTGGGAGAGTGAGGGGGCTTATCACTTCCCTAAGCTGAGTCAAGCGCTACTCGACCTGCTGCGGCCTTATCGTCTCGAATGCGTACCCTATCCTCAGGACAGTGATAAATGAGAGTACAACTCGCCATCGCGGCGTTGATACTGGCCGGCGCCGCCCAAGCCGCGCCGATTCCGTTTGCGACTTATATCCGGCTGCACAATGGCATGCAGGAAGCCGAGCTGATTTCCAAGGCCGGCGCGCCGGATTACGCCAGCGACGGCCCGCAGACTAAAAGCTTGAGCGGCAATGGCACGGTGACGGTGGACAGCACGCGCGTCCTCACCTGGCTGGCTAACGACCAGTTGCCTTACACCACCACGGTCACCGTGAAAAACGGCGTGGTGACGGATATCAGCCGCAGCAAAAAGTTGTAAATGCGCATCGGCCACGGCGCCGGCCGAACACATATCCGCAAAATCTACCGACTGATGTTTGCCTAGCTGCGGCAAAGTGCGTAGAATGCTGCGGTTTACTACCTTGCCTTTTGCAACCGCATGGCAAAAGGCTACGAATAGCCAAAAGGAGTTCGCATGCGTCACTACGAAATCGTGTTCATCGTGCACCCGGACCAGTCCGAACAGGTTCCGGCCATGATCGAGCGCTACAAGGGCATGGTTCTGGCCGCTGAAGGCAAGATCCACCGTCTGGAAGACTGGGGCCGCCGTCAACTGGCTTACCCGATCCAAAAGCTGCACAAAGCTCACTACGTTCTGATGAACGTTGAGTGCCAGTCGGAAACCCTGGCCGAGATCGAGCACGCCTTCAAGTTCAACGACGCCGTTCTGCGTCACCTCAGCATCAAGCTGGATCGCGCCATCACCGACGCGTCCCCGATGATGAAGGACGAAAAGGCGAAGAACCTGCTGGACGCCCAGCCGGCCGCCGAGACTGAAGCTTCTGCCTAATAGGCAGAGGTAACGGTCTTGCAGAATCGTCTGCTACTGACCGTCACGGTTGAGCGCGAAGATGCGCTGAGATACACCCCCGCCGGCTTGCCGGTGCTGGAGATGTGGCTCAAGCATCAGTCCCGGCAAAGCGCCGGGGGCTTCGAGCGTGATGTGGCCTGCGATATACAGGCCGTATGGATAGGCGAAGACGCCCGGAAACATGCCGGGAAGCTGGCGGGGCAGGTGATGAATGTCACCGGATTCCTGGGCCAGCGCAGTCTGCGCAATCCGCGGTTGGTACTCAATATCGAATATGTTGAATTTGTAAAAGGTTAGTCAAAATGGCTCGTCAACTCTTCAAGCGCAAGAAGTTCTGCCGCTTCACGGCAGAAGGCATCAAGGAAATCGACTACAAGTCCGTTGATCTCCTGAAGGATTTCATCGCCGAAAACGGCAAAATCATCCCGGCTCGCATCACCGGCACCAAGGCCCGCTACCAGCGTCAGCTGACCACCGCTATCAAGCGTGCTCGCTTCCTGGCCTTCCTGCCGTACACCGACCAGCACTAAGACCGGGAAAGGAACTTAAGAGATGCAAATCATTCTGCTCGAAAAAGTTGCCAACCTGGGTCAACTGGGTGACGTGGTGAATGTGAAGAACGGCTTCGCCCGTAACTTCCTGATCCCGCAAGGCAAAGCCAAGCGCGCTACCGAATCGAACCTGAAAGAGTTCGAAGCTCGTCGCGCCGATCTGGAAGCCAAGCAAGCCGCTATCCTGGCCGACGCCAAGGTACGCGCCGAGAAGCTGAACGAAGCCGTGATCACCATCGCCCAGAAGGCGGGTGTGGACGGTCGTCTGTTCGGCTCCGTGACCAACGTTGACGTTGCTGAAGCGGTTACCGCTTTCGGCGTCGAAATCAAGCGTCACGAAGTTCGCCTGCCGAACGGCCCGTTCAAGGCCATCGGCGAATACGACATCGAGATCGCCCTGCACCACGACGTGGTTGCTCCGATCAAGGTGGTTGTGGTCGGCGAAGCTTAATTCCTGTTTCAGGAAGCTTAGCGAAAAGCCCGCTTCGGCGGGCTTTTTCACGTTCATTGAAAATTTGGTTGCGTAATGCAACTAAATGCCTTTATGGTTGCGTTGTGCAACTATTATGGGTGGAGCCATGGATGAGCGTGAACTGCGCGGCCTGTCGCGCGATATCGTCAGGGAGCTGGGCATGCTGGCCGGCCGTTGCGGCGACGTCGAGCTGAGTCCGGTGGAGGCGCATCTGTTGATCGAGCTGGAGGCCGGGCCGGCCAGCAATCAGCAGCTGGCGGACCGGCTGCGCGTGGACAAGTCCAATAGCAGCCGGCCGCTGCAGCGCTTGGCGGAGCGCGGCCTGATCGCCTGGCGCGATTGTCCGGCCGATGGCCGCAGCAAGCTGGCTGACTTGACCGGTGCCGGCCGCGACTGGCTGCGGCGGCTGCACGCGGCGATGGACGCAGACATGGCGCAGGTGCTGCTGCAGCTGGACGAGGCGGAGCGGGCAAGGCTGGAAGAGGGGCTGCGGCTGTACCGGCGCGCCCTGCAGCATGCCGGCAGGCAGCAGGGCTATGTCATCCGGCCGCTGGCGGCGGCGGACAATGGCGCGCTGGCGGCGCTGATTCGGCAGGTGTCGGCGGAATACGGGCTGGGCCAAGGGTGCGGCTTCATGGACCCGCAGCTGGACGCGCTGTTTTCGGTGTATAACCGCGTCGATTCGCGCTATCTGGTGATTGTCGGCCCGGATAGCCGGCTGCTGGGCGGCGGCGGCATCGCGCCGCTGGCCGGCGGAGAAAAAGGCGTGTGCGAACTGCAGAAAATGTACTTCGACGCTGCGCTGCGCGGGCGCGGCTTGGGCCGGCGCCTGCTGCGGCAGCTGTTGGCCAAGGCCAGGGCGCTGGGTTATCGCCAGTGCTATCTGGAAACCACGGCGGCGCTGGCCGAGGCTATTTGCCTGTATGAAGCCGAGGGCTTTGTCCGGCTGCCGGCGCATTGGGGCGCGACAGGCCATGATGCCGCTTGCGAGATCGCGATGGCGCGCGCCTTGTGAGCGGCATATAAGCCAGCCCTGATCCTGGACAAGCCGCCGTTCCGTTTATCTTGCGACAATCGGGTTCTGTGATAAGGGGAGCGGCATCATGGTTTACCTGCAACTTCTAGTCGTGCTTGGGGCGATTTTCCTTGGCGTGCGGATGGGCGGCATCGGCCTGGGGGTGACCGGCGGCGCCGGCCTGTTCATCCTGACTTTCGTCTTCGGCCTCAAGCCTGGGCATGCGCCGATAGACGTCATTCTGATCATCATCTCGGTCATCACCGCGTCGGCGGCGTTGCAGTCGGCCAAGGGGCTGGACTACATGGTGGAGGTGGCGGCGCGCTTCCTTAGGCGCAATCCGCGGCATATCGTGCTGCTGGCGCCGCTGGTGGGCTGGCTGTCCACCTTTCTCGCCGGCACCGGCTTCATCGCCTTGGCGCTGATGCCCATCGTGGTGGAAGTGGCGGAGAAGACCGGCATCCGCCCGGAACGGCCGCTGGCCGGGCTGACCGTGGCCTCGCAAAACGCCATCGTCGCCTGTCCGGTGTCGGCCGCCACCGTGGCGTTGGCCACGGTGCTGGCGCCGCATGGCGTTGCCCTGACCGACATCATCATGATCAGCATTCCGGCGACGTTGTTGGGTGCCTTGGCCGGCGGCCTGGCGATGCTGCGCTATGGTTGCGAGTTGGCCGATGATCCGGTGTACAGGCAACGGCTGGCAGCCGGCATGATCTCGCGGCCGCAAAGCGCCGATGCGGCCGACCTGCCGCGCGGCGCGGCCTGGTCGGTGTACGGCTTCCTGTTTACCGTCGCGCTGATCGTGTTGCTGGCGGCCATGCCGCAGCTGCGGCCGGCCTGGCCCGGCGCCAAGGGCATGGAGTCGGTGGCGATGGTGGATGTGATCCAGATGTGCATGCTGAGCTATTCCGCGCTGGCGGTGCTGCTGTGCAAGGCTGATTTGCAGGCCATGGTGTCCGGCAGCATGTTCCGTTCCGGCGCGGTGGCGGCGGTGACCATCCTGGGCGCGGCCTGGATGAGCGATACCTTCATCCAGGGCAATCTGCCGCTGTTCAAGCACAATATCGTCAGCATCATCGAAGCCGCCCCCTGGCTGTTCGCCTTCGCGGTGTTCATCATGGCTGTGATCCTGTTCAGCCAGGGCGCCACCACCAAGGTGATGATGCCGCTGGGCGTGTCGCTGGGCATCGCCGCGCCGGTGTTGATCGCCATCTATCCGGCGGTGGTGGGGGTGTATGTGCTGCCCAGTTATCCCAGCCTGATCGCGGCGGTGGAGATGGATTACACCGGCACCACGCGCATTGGCCGTTGGGTATTCAACCACAGCTTCATCGTGCCGGGGCTGGTCAGCACCACGGTGTCGATTGCCGCGGGTTTTGCGCTGATGGCGCTGCGTTGATTCAGTCTTCCGCTTTCAGCACCACGCGGGCGCGCAGGCCCGGCGCGCCGTGTTCGGCAATGGCCAGCAGGCGGTCGATATTGGGATGGCTGCCGGGCTGGCTGCGCGCGGCGGCGGTATGTTCGGCAAACAATTCCAGCCCTTCGCGCGCCGCCTTGCGGTCGATATGGCCGTGGCGCTTCACCAGCGCATGGTAGACGCGCAGCGAGCCCGCGGTGCCCGGGCGGTTTTCCAGCCGGTGCAGCGCCTCGCCTTCCGGGCTGAGCAGCACGATGGCGTCGATGCCATCGGTGGCGGGCAGGGTTTGCAGCAGATCCTGGAACGAAGTCATGGGCATTCTCCTTGTTATGTGTGCTTTGCTTTTCCTGTTTAGGATAAGGGCAAAAGATGACAGTTCCAGTGCAGACGTGTCAGTTATCTGACAGGAAATATTAATTTCTGTTTCATTTTGGTGCCATGTCATGAATCTTTGCACCATTCAGGTGCTTATTTGCTGTGAGATGGCGTAATGCGCCCGTCAAAACAGCGATTTTGAGCATGCAAAAGCTGGCACGCTGTTTGCTTAGTATTGGGCAAGCTAGTGAGCAGGACCGCAAGGTCCGCGCGCCGGTCTGCAAAGGGGAGGATGAGAGCGGCAAAGCCGCCATTGGACGGGGTTGTCGAAGAGGTAAGCTTCGACAACCCCGATTCATTTTCAGGGCTGCTCGCCCACCAGATAGCGCTGGCTCATCTGCTTGAAATGCTCGCTGCCGGATTGTTCCAGCAGTTCGAACAGCACCATTTCCCGGCTGACGATCACTGCGCCGCCCGCGCGCATTCGGCCAACCGCCAGCTCGATGTCGGACGGTTTGCGGCTGGAGATGGCATCGGCCGCCACAAACACTTGCTTGCCGATAGCCAGCAACTGCAACACCGTCTGCAGCACGCAAACATGGGCCTCCATGCCGCATACGATGATCTGCTGCCTTTCCATCAGCGCCGGCGGCAGACACTCTGCCGCCACGCAGGAAAAGTGCAGCTTATCCACTACCTGCGCTTGCGGCGCGGCTTCGCGCAGCACCGCCAGCGTGCCGCCCAGGCCGCGCGGGTATTGCTCGGAAAACACGATGGGCAGGCCGTGGTCGCGCGCCACGGCAATCAGCCAGCGGCTGCGCGCCAGCAGTCCATCCGCATCGTGCACCGCCGGCAGCAGCTTGTCCTGGATGTCCACCACCAGCAGGCCGGCGTTCTGTTTTTGCATCAGCATGATCCACTCCAGTCGATTTGAAGCTACAGCTTAACGCCAAATACCTCAGGAGTGGGCCGGGATGGACTGCGAGTAGGCTTATGTATTGGCGGCCTGTTCGTTCAGCCAGTCGCGCGCCAGCTCTCCGACCAGGCGGCGCCCGGGATTGTCGCCGCGCATCCATTCCTCAGGCGGGAACAGATCGAACAGGCCCACCTTGAACAAGGTCGGCACCGCCAGCGCCAATTGTCGTTCCACTTCGCCGCGCTCGCCCTGGTTGTAGGCGGCAAGGTTGACCAGCATGGTTGCTACGGTGCCGGTTTGCACCAGGCTGCCGTCGCGCAGTTTCACTGCGGGCAGCGTTTCGCCATCGGCGACGATTTTGTGGTTGATCGAGGAAAGTTCTTCGGTGTGTGCGATGTGGTTCATGTCGAGCTCCTTGGGTGGAATGAGCCCTCAGTATCGCGCTGGCGCGAATGGCCTGCTTTAAATATAGTGCCAATATATATCCAAAAAGAGCCAATATGGAGCAAGCCATTCTGTCCGGATTGACCATGACCGAGTTGCGGCATGGCGTCGGCGATCACACCGAGCGCCATGCCCACGCCGCGGGACAGCTGACCTGGGTGCGCGAGGGCGCGCTGGAATTGGAGGCGGAAACGGAACGCATCCTGCTGGCTGCGGACTGCGTCGGCTGGCTTCCTCCAGGGATGCCGCATGGCGCGCATTACCATGGGGCCTTGCGTGGCTGGAGCCTGCAATTGGATGCGGCGTGGCTGCCATCTGCTCCATCCGGTTTGCGGGTATGGCAGGCGACGCCGTTGTTGCAAGGGCTCTTCCTGCGCTTGGGCGACTGGCCGCGGCTGGCTGACGATGAGGCGGCCCGCCGCTTGCTTGGCGTGCTGGCGGACGAGCTGGCCTGGGCCGAGCCATACCCGGCGGCGCTGGCCTGGCCAAGCCATCCGGCGCTGCGCAAATTGGCGCAGGCTTTGCAGAGCGAGCCGGCGCTGGATTGGGATTTGCAGCGCTGGGCCGAGCATATCGGCATGTCGCGCCGCAGCCTGATCCGCCACTTTCGCGCCGAAACCGGCATGGGCGTGGCCGAGTGGCGCGAGCGGCTGCGTATGTTGCGGGCGCAGGCGCTGCTGGCGGAAGGGCGATCAGTCAGTTACTGCGCGATGGAACTGGGTTATGCCGGCAGCAGCGCCTTCATCGTCGCCTTTCGCCGCTGTTTCGGCCAGACGCCGGGTAGGTTCTTGTCCGCATAAAAATTATATTGCAATGCACAATAATTATTTGGCATGATGGTATGCCGGGCCTGGCGGCGATCCCGCCGGCGCCCATCAACTCAGGAGACCACCATGTCCCAAGCCCATTCCTATTCCATCCGCGCCAGCGAGCCTTCCGACGCGGCGGCCCTCCACCGCATCAAGACCCTGCCCGGCGTCTACCCTGGCACCTTGCAGCTGCCTTACCAGCCGCTATCCGCCACGGAAAAACAGCTATTGGAACAGCCTGCGCATGTGCATGCGCTTGTCGCTTGCAACGAGGCGGGCGACGTGGTGGGCTGGGGTGGCTTGGTCGGCAACGACAGGGCGCGCACCCGTCACGCCGCGAGCCTGTTCATGCTGGTGGACCAGGACTGGCAGGGCAGGGGCGTGGGCTCGACCCTCATGCGGGCGGTGCTGGATCTGGCCGACAACTGGCTGGGCCTGATCCGCATCGAGCTGAAAGTCGTGCACGACAACGCCCCCGCCATCGCGCTGTACGAAAAATTCGGCTTCGAATACGAAGGGCGGCTCAAACGCGAAACGCTGCGCGCCGGCAAGCTGGAGGACGTGCTGGTGATGTCGCGGCTGCACTGGCCGAGGAGGGCGGAATCATGAACGGCATCACCATACGTCATGCTGAAGTTGAAGATGCCGAGGCCATCCATGGGATGATGAGCGATGTTCGTACCTTCGGCACCATGCTGGGTTTGCCCTATCCCTGTTTGCACACTCGGCGGCAGCGCATGGCCAAGCGCGATGCGAGCCGCGTCGAATTGCTGGCGGTATCGCCGACGGGCGAATTGGCTGGCTCCGTCATGCTGTTGCCCCATGACAAGCCCAGGCTGGCGGGCGCGGCGGAGCTGGGCATCGGCGTGGCAGCAAACTGGCAGGGACAAGGCGTAGGCAAGCTGCTGATGCAAGAGGCGATGGCGCTGGCGGACAACTGGCTGGGTTTGCGCCGCATCGAACTGACGGTGTTCGCCGACAACGCGCGCGCGCAGGCATTGTACCGCCGCTTCGGTTTTGAGCGCGAAGCCAGGCTGCGCGCCTACGCGCTGCGCGACGGGGTCTGTCACGACGTGCTGGCGATGGCGCGGCTGAGGGAGGGCGGTTTATGAGCGACTATCGAATTCGCCATGCCGAGCTGGATGACGCGGCCGCCTTGCGCGAGCTGATGGCGGACGCGAGCGTGGTGCGCAACACGCTGCAGATGCCGCACCCCTCGCTGAGCCATTGGCAGAAGAACATTCAGCGCCTGCTGGGCGAGGGGCGTTATCAGTTGGTATGCGTGGATGCGGCCGGCAAGCTGTTGGGCCATGGCGGCTTGTGGCGCTTGGAGGGAGAGCGGCAAAGGCATGGCGCCGGCTTGGGCATTGCGGTGCGCCGGGAATGGCAAGGCAAGGGCGTAGGCAGCGCCCTGATGGCGGCGCTGATGGACTTGGCGGACAACTGGCTGGGCTTGCAACGCATCGAGCTGGGCGTGTATCCGGACAACGCCGCCGCCATCGCGCTGTATCGCAAATTCGGCTTCGAAACCGAGGCCAGGCTGCGCGCCCATTCGCTGCGCGAAGGCGAGTATTGGGACACGTTGCTGATGGCGAGGGCGGTTTAGCATCAAGGCGTGCTGCGCGATCTGAGGCTGGCTAGGCTCTCGCTTTGGGTGCTCCTGCATCTTGCGCTAGCAGAAAAAAGCCGCGCGTTCCTCATGGAGCGCGCGGCTTTTGTTGGCTTGGGGCGCTTACTTTTGCGCCGGAGCCTGGACTTGGCTGGTCTGCGCAGTTTGGCCGTTCATGCGGTCGCGCATGGCTTTCATATTGTCGTAGCCGTCGCTGCCGGCTACGGCGGCGCCGGACAGCAGGATCAGGGACAGGGCGGCGATGGCGGTTTGCTTCAGCATGGTGGTTTCCTTTTTGATGTGTGTCCAGCAAACGGTTATGCATCAAAATTACTGATGCTGATTCTGTGGTTTTGCTGGTTTGCTCTTGACGGAATTCATTCTATGGTCAAGTTGTCTGCGATAAAATCGGAAAGAATCGAAGCAGGCTGTCAAAATTACTGAATGAAGTGGCTAGATGAAACTGACATTGGAAGCGTTGCAGGTGCTGGATGCGATCGAACAGCACGGCAGTTTCGCCGCAGCTGCGGAGGCCTTGTTCAAGGTGCCGTCGGCCTTGACCTATACCGTGCAGAAGCTGGAGCAGGGCTTGGGCGTGGCCATCTACGACCGCAGCGGGCATCGCGCCAGGCTGACGCCGGCCGGCGAGCGTCTGCTGAAGGATGGACGCCATCTGTTGGACGCGGCGCGGCAACTGGAGTTGCGCGTCAGCAAGCAGGCGCAGGGCTGGGAGGATACCTTGCGCATCGTGGTGGGCGATCTGGTCGATTTCTCGAACTTGCTGCCGGCCATCGCGGACTTCGACAAGTTGGAATCGGCTACCCGCTTGTATTTCATCCGCGAGAGCTTTGGCGGCATCTGGGACGCGCTGTACGACGACCGCGCCGATCTGGTGATAGGCGCGCCGAATCAGCCGCCGCCGGGCGATTACTTCACCCGCAATATTGGCGACTACGACTTTGTCCTGGTGGTGGCGAAGGATCATCCCCTGGCCCGGGCGCCGGAGCCGGTGCCGCCGCATGTGCTGCGACGCCACCGCGCGGTGGCCGTTGGCGACACCTCTCGTCGCTTGCCGGCCCGCACCGGCGGTTTGCTGGAAGGACAGCCGGTATTGACGGTGCATGGCAGCCAGGCCAAGCTGCAGGCCATTTTGGCCGGCCTCGGCAGCGGCCATTTGCCGCGCTCGCATGTGCAGGCTTATCTGGAAAGCGGCCAACTGGTGGAGAAGGCCGAGGAGGAGAGCGGCAGTTTCCCGCCGATGTGCTTCGCCTGGAAACAGGAACAACCGGGCCGCGCCTTGCAGTGGTTCATCCAGCGGCTGGAGCGGGCTGTGACGAAGGGCGAGCTGCGCGTTTAGGGCTGCTGACGTTTGCTCTGGCGCTTGGCCGTGCCGAGTGGAAATTGACGCCCGCCATGGATGGGGCAGGCGTCCGGGCATGGCTCAGCTGTTGGAAGCCATGGAGTTGACTTGCGGGATCATTGGCGCCGGTTGGCCGTGCAACTGGGCGTTCATCCTGCCGCGCATCGCCCACATATTGGAGAGCCCTTCGCTGCCGGCCATGGCGGAGCCGGAAAGAAGAAGCAGGGTGAGCGCGCTGATGAAGATGGTTTTCAACATGGCTTTTTCCTTATTGCTTGAGTGGAATCCGGCCGTGTCAAGCCGCTGTGGGCAGGTGATGCTTGGTTGGGCAGCAGTTTGGCTCCGGTCAACTGCGCCGCGGCCACCTTGTAGCTGCGGCGCTGATTGACAGTGTAGATCGCGTCATGTCGTTTGACATGAGGATAGTTGTAAATGATTTTTAAAATCATGCGCTTGGGGCGCTAGATGTCCTGCCCTTCGACTATCCCATCATGCGCCGCGGCTTGGCGCGGCAGAATCAGGTTCAGAATGATGGCCAGCAAGGAGCACAGGCCCACGCCGGCCAGGGCGAAGTCGCCCAGCTTCAGCGTCAGGCCGCCGATGCCGGCGGTCAGCACCACCGAGATGATCACCAGATTGCGCGGCTCCATCAGGTCCACCTTGGCTTCGATCAGCGTCTTCAGGCCGATGGAGGCGATGGTGCCGAACAGCAGCACCATGATGCCGCCCATCACCGGCATCGGGATCGATTGCAACAGCGCGTTGAACTTGCCGAAGAAGGCCATGCAGATGGCGAACACCGCCGCCCAGGTCATGGTCACCGGGTTGAAGTTGCGGGTGATCATCACTGCGCCGGTCACTTCGGCATAGGTGGTGACCGGCGGGCCGCCGATCAGGCCGGCCACGCATACGCCCAGGCCGTCGCCGGCCAGCGTGCGGTGCAGGCCCGGCGTCTTGGTGTAGTCCTTGCCAGTCACGCCGCCGATGGCCATCACGCCGCCGATGTGCTCGATGGCCGGGGCGATGGCCACCGGCAGCATGAAGGCGGCCGCTGCCCAGTTGATTTCCGGGCTGTGGAAGGCGGGCATGGCGAACCATGGCGCGGCGGCCAGCTTGGCGAAGTCCACCGCGCCCATGAAGCCGGCGGCAATGTAGCCGACGGTGACGCCGGCCAGGATCGGCACCAGCTTGAACATGCCGCGCGCGTAGATGGAGACGACGATGGTGGTGGTCAGCGAAATGGCTGCCAGCATCAGCGAAGTCTCATACGGCAGCACCTGCTTGCCGCCAGCCTGGCCCATGGCCATGCCGGAAGCGGCGGTGGCCACCGACAGGCCGATGATCATGATCACCGGGCCGATCACCACCGGCGGCAGCAGCTTGTTCACCAGCGCCATGCCGCGCCAGCGCACGATGGCGGCGAACACGAAGTACATGAAGCCGGCGGCGAACAGGCCGAACATGGTCGCGCCCGGTCCCCAGGTGTGCATGGAGTAAATGATGGGGCCGATGAAGGCGAAAGAGGAGCCGAGGAAGATCGGCACCTGGCGCCCGGTGCAGGCCTGGAACAGTAGGGTGCCGATGCCGGCGCCGAGCAGGGCCATGGCCGGATTCAGGCCGGTGAGCAGCGGCACCAGCACCAGCGCGCCGAAGGCGACGAACAGGATCTGGGCGCCGGACACCGCCAGCTTCAATTGTTGAATCATCATTCTTCCTTGTTTTCGTTTTGTAATCTTGTCGATTTAAACCGCGCAGTACATCACGGCCTGCGCCAGGGTGTTGTCCACGTCGGCGGCCACCGCGCTGTGGCGGCGGAAGTCCAGCACCATGTCCTGCACCGCGCGGTAGCATTCAAAGTTGGGGCGGGACTGGTAATGCAGGTCCACGCCCAGCCGCGCCGCCACTTTCTTGATGGTGGTCGGCTTGATGCAGACGTGGCGCTGCGGATCGAAGCAGGCCAGGAAGCAGGTCACGATGGGCCATTTGGCGGCGTTGGCTTTCGGGTCGTTGCGCGCAAGGGATAGCGTATCGATGTAGGCGGCGAAACTGTCCGGGCCGAAGTCGTGCAGCACGTCGCGCAAGGCCTGGACGAAGGGCTGGTTCAGATCGCGAAAATCCATGTAATTTCGGAAGGCGATCTTCTCGAAGGTGCTGACGGTGGTGGCTAGCGAGATGATCTGGCGGCAGGCCTGAGTGGCGTCGGCCAGCTTGCCGCTGGCCAGCGCGGCGTCCAGCTTGTCGCGGGTCAGCTCGCGCTGGCACAGCGCCTCGGCCTTGGCGTAGCTCTTGTGCTTGCGCGCCAGGGCGATCCAGTCCGGGTCTTGAAAACCGCCTGGAAAGCGGACGAGGAAGTCGGCGTCGATTGCGGCGTAGCGGTCCATGGTCTTCATCCTTGCGGGCTTGCAAAAAAGCCGCCGGCTGCATAGGCAACGGGCGGCTTGGTAAATGGCATGGCGATCAGGCTTGCTTGGTGCCGAAGATCTTGTCGCCGGCGTCGCCCAGGCCCGGAATGATGTAGCCGTGCTCGTTCAGATGGCTGTCGAGCGAGGCGGCGTAGATCTGCACGTCGGGATGCGCGTCGTTGACGGTCTTGACGCCTTCCGGCGCGGCCACCATCACCACGGCCTTGATGTGCTTGCAGCCATTGCGCTTCAGGAGGTCGATGGTGGCGACCAGCGAGCCGCCGGTGGCCAGCATCGGGTCGATGATCAGGGCGATGCGCTCGTCCAGGTTGCCGACGAATTTTTCAAAGTAGGACACCGGCTCCAGCGTTTCTTCATTGCGGGCCAGGCCCACCACGCTAATCTTGGCCGACGGAACCAGGTCCAGCACGCCGTCCAGCATGCCGATGCCGGCGCGCAGGATCGGCACCACAGTGACTTTCTTGCCCTTGATCTGCTTGACGTCGATCTTGCCGCACCAGCCGTCTATGGTGACGCTTTCCAGCTCGAAATCGCGGGTGGCTTCATAGGCGAGCAGCCGCGCCAGTTCCTGGGTCAGCTGGCGGAACTTCATGGTGCTGGTGTCGGCTTCGCGCAGCAGGCCCAGCTTGTGCTGAACCAGCGGATGATCAACGATGGTGATATTCAATTTCGGCTCCCTACCTTGGCAAAAAGCTGCTTGCCGCTAACGGCAAACAGCTTTCGGAATATATGACAGCGGCAGCCGCAGGGCTGCCGTGGGGGTATGGGTGCGTATTGTAGCGCGCTTAGCCGCTCGAAATCCACTCGGAAAATTCGGAAGGCGACATCGGCGGGGCAAACAGATAGCCCTGCGCCGCGTTGCAACCGAGTGCCGCCAGCGCGGCGCACTCGCTCTCGTTCTCCACGCCTATTGCGACCACGGCGGCGTTGCGGCGGCGGGCCTGGCTCAGGATGGCGGACAGCGCTGCGCGCGGTTGGTGATGGCTTGCTAGGTTTTGCGCGCAGCCGCGCGCCAGTTTCAGCACGCTGGCTGCGGGCGGCAGCCAGCCGTCGTCGGGGCTGAAATCATCGGCGGCCACGCCGAAGCCGGCCGCGTGCAGCGCCGGCAGCATGAATCCCGCCGCGGCCTGGTGGCTGCGCAGCATGCGGCTGTTGAACTCCAGAATCAGGCAGGAGGCCGGCAAGTTCAGGATGCGCAGTTGTTGCAGCAGGCGCGATGGCAGCTCCGGATCGAGCAGCGATTCCGCGCCCAGATTGACCGAGACGGGCAGGTCGAATCCCTGGCGGCGCCAGTCCAGACAGGAATACAGCGATTTTTCCAGCATCAGCTCCGTCAGCTGGCGCAGCATGCCGCGCGCTTCCAGCGCGGGGACGAAG
This sequence comes from Chromobacterium sinusclupearum, assembly GCF_002902845.1. Classification (GTDB taxonomy): domain Bacteria; phylum Pseudomonadota; class Gammaproteobacteria; order Burkholderiales; family Chromobacteriaceae; genus Chromobacterium; species Chromobacterium sinusclupearum. The sequence continues at coordinate 79,780 of NZ_PPTF01000068.1, read as the reverse complement.
CTGGCCGGCGGCAGGATGCCGAGCGCCGGGTGGCGCCAGCGGGCCAGCGCTTCTGCCGCGATCACGCGGCGGCTGGGCAGTTCGACTATCGCTTGGAACCAGGGCAGTAGTTGATCGTTGGCCAGCGCGCGCCAGATGTCTTCTAGCGACGGGGTTTGCGCGGGCCGCCGCTCCAGGGCTGGCGTGCAATTCATGGTGGGGTGGTCGCGGTGGGCCGCGTTGTCATGTGTTGGTAAATATCGGGATATTCTAAGATAGCCGTCTTCTGACGGAAATGGCCATTCAGCCAGGGCAAAAAACTTGCCATAAATAGAAAAACCCGGCAGGCGCCGGGTTGTGATCTGGATCGAAAAGCGAATTACAGGTCTTTCAGCAGTTCCTGCAGCTCGCCGTTCTGGTACATCTCGTACATGATGTCCGAACCGCCGATGAATTCGCCCTTGACGTACAGCTGCGGGATGGTCGGCCAGTTGGAGTAGTCCTTGATGCCCTGGCGGATGTCCGGGTCGCGCAGCACGTCCACGGTCAGGAAATTGTCCACGCCACAGGCTTTCAGGATCTGCACTGCGCGCGAGGAGAAGCCGCACTGCGGAAACTGGGCGGAGCCCTTCATGAACAGGACCACCTGATTGTCGGTGACGGTCTGCTGGATATCTTGTTGAATCGACATGTTTTGCAATCCTTGCTTGGGGGCGGTCAGGGGCCGCCGGAAATACCCGATCTTTTCAATCAGTTATTCTACGTGCGGGCCGGTGGCTGGTCAATTTGCCCGGCCTTGGCATGCCACTGCGGCAGGAACAACCGCACCTGGCCTTCGTACAGCGCGCGCCGCGTCAGCAGCCGTGACACCGACGCCGCCAGCAGCGCGGTGGCCATCAGCGGAATCAGCATATCGGAACTGTCGGTCATTTCCATCACGATGACGAAACCGGTCATCGGCGCCCGCGTCATGCCGGCGAAGAAGCCCACCATGCCCAGCAGCACCACCATGGCCTGCGGCAAGAAGGGCAGCAGTTGGGACATATTCAGGCCGAAACCGGCGCCGACGGCCAGCGACGGCGCGAACATGCCGCCGGGTACCGCGCTGATATGGCTGATGAACATGGAGATCAGCTTCAGGATGCCATAGTCCTGCAGCCCGGCGCCGTGGCCTTCGATGATGTCGCGGGCGCGGAAGTAGCCGGTGCCGAAGGTGCTGCCCTGGCTGGCGATGCCGATGACGGCCAGCGCCAGGCCGCAGCCCGCGGCGAACAGGATAGGTTGCTTGGCGCGCCAGCCATGTAACGGTCCGGGCAGGCGCTGCGACAGCGCCAGCAGCACGCGACAGGCCAGGCCGCCGATGATGCCGCCCAGCACGCCGCATAAGGGCACCGCCAGCCAGGCCTGCTTGCTCTCCATCGCCACATGAACGATGCCGAAATAACTGTAATTGCCGTTGATGGCGAAGGTGGTGAGACCGGCGACGATCACCGACAGCAGGATGGTGGAGCCGGCGCGCATGTCGAAAATGCGGCCCATCTCCTCGATGGCGAACATGATGCCGGCCAGCGGCGCGTTGAATGCGGCCGCCACGCCGGCGGCGGCGCCGGCCAGGATGAAGCTGCGCGCGGCGCCTTCATGGCGCTGCGCCGCCTTGCGGTTCAAGGAATACTTGATCGCCGCGCCCACCTGGACGATGGGGCCTTCGTAGCCGAATGTCGCGCCGGAGCTGATGCCCAGCAAGGTCAGCACCACTTTGCCGAAGGCCGCGCGCAGCGTGAAGCAGTATTCGCGCAATTTTTCCATGCCCGGCTCCAGCGCCGCGATGGACTGCGGGATGCCGCCGCCGGCCGAACCGGGAAAGAAGCGGTGCATGATCCAGATCGCCAGCGCCAGCCCGGCCGGGGTGATCAGCAGGCTCCAATACGGCGAGGCGTCGTAAGCTTTGAAGAACAGATCGTGGGACAGGTGGCTGCCGAGGGCGAACACATAGGCCACCAGGCCGATCAGGATGGCCGCGATCCACACCGGGACCTGGCGCCGCCATTGCGCGGCGGACAGGTAAAGATAACGCAGACGACGCTGCATCTGCTGTCGTTTGGTGCGGCGTGGAAGATAATCCTGCATTGGATGGCGGCTCCAGGCATAAAACAAACCCGGCGGCTGCCGGGTTTTAATCATAAACCGCTAATATACTCCTAAGCGGTCGCGCTTGCGAGCTTGTTTTCTCGCGCCAAAGCCGAGCCAACTACCCGCATGGCGGCGTCAAGCCTGGGCCGGAACGCGCTGCAGCACGGCGGCGAAGAAGCCGTCGGTATTATGCAAATGCGGTTTCAGTTCCAGATAGTCGCCGCATTGCAGCGGGATTTTCTGTTCCGCCAGCACTTCATCCATTTTCACCAAGCTGAAATCCGGATGCTCGGCCAGGAAGGCTTCGACGATGCGCTGGTTTTCCTGCGGCAGCAGGCTGCAGGTGGCGTAGACCAGACGGCCGCCTTCTTTCACCAGCCGCGAGGCGGAAGCGAGGATGGAGGTCTGCTTGGCGTTCAGTTCGGCCACGCTGTCCGGGCTTTGGCGGAATTTCAGGTCCGGATTGCGGCGCAGCGTGCCCAGGCCGGAGCAGGGCGCGTCCACCAGTACGCGGTCGGCCTTGCCGGCCAGCCGCTTCACCTTTGCGTCGTTTTCGTGCGCCAGCAGTTGCGGATGCACGTTGGACAGGCCGGAGCGGGCCTGGCGCGGCTTGAAGTTGGCAAGGCGCTTCTCTGATACATCAAACGCATACAGGCGGCCACTGGATGACATCTGCGCGCCCAAGAGCAGCGTCTTGCCGCCGGCGCCGGCGCAGAAGTCCACCACCATTTCGCCGCGGCGCGCGCCGGTGATCAGGCCCAGGAGCTGGCTGCCTTCGTCCTGCACTTCAAACGCGCCGGATTTGAACAGCTCGTGCTTGGACAGCGCCGGCTTGTCCTTGAGGCGGATGCCGATGGGCGAGTAAGGCGTGGCTTCGCAGTGGATGCCTTCGGCGTTGAGGCGGTCCAGCAGCTCTTCGCGCTTCATCTTCAGCGTGTTGACGCGCAAGTCCAGCGGCGCCATGGACATCAGGCCCTGGCCCAAGGCTTCCACAGCCGCCGGTTCCTGCTCGCCCAGGCGTTCGATCACCCATTGCGGCAGCTCGGCGCGAATTTCCAGGCTGTCTTCCAGCGCCTTGCCCTTGACCGTGCCCAGCCATTCGCGCTCGCCGGCGCTGGTGGCTTCGGACAACTCCTTGACGTTCAGCTTGTTGAACTTCATCAGGGCGACCAGCGCCAGTCGGCGCGGCGTGGCTTTTTCCGGCGCGATCAGCGCGCGCAGCTGGATCAGTCGGCGCAAGGCGCCGAAAGCCGTTTCGGCGATCAGATGGCGGTCGGCGCTGCCCAGCTTGTTGTGCTCGCGGAAGTACGCGGACAGCACGGCGTCCGCCGGGCGGTCGAAGCGGGTCATCTGGCCGATGACGGTTTCCAGGTGTTTCAGTTGACTATGACTAATGTGCATTCTTGTTCCGTATCGTCGGTTGCGGCGGCAGTTCCCACTGCCGCTTGCCGTTCACTTCTATGCGGATCGCTTTAAGCTCGATCCGTTTGTCTTTGTCGGCGCGCAGGATGCGCACCGGCAGATTGGCGAAATCCGGCGCCAGCCAGAACTCGGTGACGTCGCCGTCACCCTCCGCCCTGAACACGATGACGCGCATCTTGCCGTCGCCAGTGTCGTAATCGAAGGCGCCGGCAGGCGCCATCGGATATTCGTAAACCTTTTTGGCCGTGGTGATCTGGATCGGCGCGCGGCCCAGATCGCCGCCCTTCAGCGCCAGCTGGAAGGCCAGGCTGAACGCGTCCTGCGCGCCGTTTTTCAGCGCCAGCTGCTTGCCCGCGCTGTCGCCGTAGCGCAGCAGCCCGGCGTCGTAGTCAAAGCGCGCGCTGTCTTTCAGCTGGCCGCCGCGGAAAGCCTGCAGGGTGTCCGGCCGCAGGCCGTGGCTGTCTATCTGCCCCTGTGAAAGATAGCGCAGCTTGGGGCCGATGAAAGGATTGACTGAGATGTCCAGCTGGTAGCGGCCATCTCCCTGCAGCCATTCCAAGTCTCCAAAACCTACCATCGCCTGGCCCCAGAAGCCCTGGTAGCGAATCCGCGCCGCCACCGGGAATTTGCGCATCGCGGTATCGGGATGGATGAAGCCGGCGCTGGGCGAGGTGTCGGACTGCGCCACGCGCGCCGGCTGGCTTGCCGGCTCGCTCGCCGCCTGGTGGCGGGCGGGATGCTCGGCGGGCGGCAGTTCGTCAACCGGCTCCGAGCTGGCTTGCGCAACCAAGGTTTCCTGGGCCGGCGCGGAGGCATCCGCGGTTTCCTCGGCCGCTTGCGAGGCCTGGGTTTTCTTGCGCCGTTTCGGCGCGGGCTTCTCTGTCGGCTTGGGCGGCGTCTTGGCCGCCGCGGGGCGCAGTTGGACGCCGGCCTGGCTCGGTTTCAGCGGCGCCGGCGTGTCCAGCTGCATCGCCTGCATCTTGATGTCAATTTTTTCCAGCTTCGGCGTTTCTTCCGGCTGCAGGCTGAGCGCGGGCAGCAAGTCCGAGCCTAGCAGCATCAGATGCAGCAGCAGGGACAGGACCAGGGCGATCAGTAGCAGGCGGAAACGAGTCATTTAGACCTTGGCATTGGGTGCGGGCGATAGCAGGCTGGCGGCGGCGCTCGGGCCGCTGGCCACCTTGCCGCCTTCGATGGCGATGTCGCCGGCGACGAAGCGGCGCACCGCTTCCGGGTACAGCTGGTGTTCCAGCTTCAGCACGCGGGCGGCCAGGCTGTCCGGGGTGTCGTCGTCCAGCACGTTGACGACGCCCTGCGACACGATGGGACCGTGGTCCAGCTCGGCAGTGACGAAGTGTACCGTGCATCCGGCCAGTTTGCAGCCCATTTCCAGCGCGCGCTCATGGGTGTGCAGGCCGGGAAAGGCCGGCAGCAGCGAGGGATGGATGTTCAGCATGCGGCCTTCGTAGCGGCGGGTGAACCCAGCCGTCAGGATGCGCATGAAGCCGGCCAGCACCACCAGATCGGGCGCGTGGGCGTCGATGGCTTCGGCCAGCGCGGCGTCGAAGGCTTCGCGGCTGGGGTAGGCCTTGTGGTCCAGCGCCACGGCGGCGATGCCGCGTTCGGCGGCCCAGGCCAGGCCGGCCGCGTCGGGGCGGTTGGCGATCACCGCCGCCACGCGGGCGCCGGGAATGGCGGCGTTGACGATGGCCTGCATATTGGAGCCGCGGCCGGAAATCAGGATGACGATGTTTTTCATATGCCGTTGGGTATCGGTATTCGGTTGGGCATCCGCCAAATGACAAGCGCCGCCGGCGGGGCCAGCGGCGCGCAAAAGGCTGCTTGTGGCTAAGCCTTAGGCGATCTGGGTCTGGTGCTCGTCGCCGACGCGGGTGCGCACCTGGCCGATGCGGTACACGGTTTCGCCGGCCTCGCGCAGCAGCGCGGCGGCCTGTTCGGCGTGCTGCTGCGCCACCACCACCACCATGCCGATGCCGCAGTTGAAGGTGCGGTACATTTCCTGGATGTCCACATTGCCTTCGCGCTGCAGCCACTGGAACAGCTTGGGCAGCGGCCAGCTGGCGGCGTCGATCTGCGCCACGGTGTTTTCCGGCAGCACGCGCGGGGTGTTCTCGGTGATGCCGCCGCCGGTGATGTGGGCCATGCCCTTGACCGGCAGCGCCTCCATCAGCTTGAGCAGCGGCTTGACGTAGATGCGGGTCGGGGCGATCACGGCGTCGCGTAGCGTCTTGCCGTCTTCGAACGGCGCGTCGAGATCCGGCTGGGCGCGGTCGATGATCTTGCGCACCAGGCTGTAGCCATTGGAGTGCACGCCGTTGGAGGCCAGGCCCAGCACGACGTCGCCGGGCGCGATGTCGCGGCCGGAAATCACCTTGCTCTTTTCCACCACGCCGACGGCGAAGCCGGCCAGGTCGTATTCGCCGGCCGGGTACATGCCCGGCATTTCGGCGGTTTCGCCGCCGGTCAGCGCGCAGCCGGCTTGTTCGCAACCGGCGGCGATGCCTTTGATCACCTCGGTGGCCTGCGCCACGTCCAGCTTGCCGCAGGCGAAATAGTCCAGGAAGAACAGCGGTTCGGCGCCCTGCACCAGGATGTCGTTGACGCTCATCGCCACCAGGTCGATGCCCACGGTGTCATGGCGGTTCCAGTCGAAAGCCAGCTTGAGCTTGGTGCCGACGCCGTCGGTGCCGGAAACCAGCACCGGCTCTTTATACTTCTTGGAGATTTCCACCAGTGCGCCGAAACCGCCGATGCCGCCGAGTACCTCCGGGCGCATGGTGCGCTTGGCAAAAGGCTTGATGTTTTCGACCAGCGCGTCGCCTGCGTCGATGTCAACGCCGGCATCACGGTAACTGAGGGACGTGGTATTCAAGATAATCTCGCTTTCTGCAAACTTGAAATATTTTTACATCAAGCTTTCGCCGGTGCGAAAGCACTGTATTTTAACTGAAAAATGGCAAAAAGGCTGGCAAACAGACAGCAATGTGGACGGATTCGCCCGATTTGAATTTGTCATGAATTTTGCCGGATAAAATGGCGGTTCCACCGATGGGCCGTATCGTCGTAAAATCGTACTTATTGATGTCAGCACGCAACGCCGCACCGTAAACTTGGACCAGCTCGTACTCGATCTCACGCCTACGCCGCTGCCGGCCTTCGACAATTTCCTGGCCGAGCGCAACCGCGAGGTGATCACCGCCCTGACCGCCACCGAAGGCGAACGCTTCATCTATCTATGGGGCGAGCCCGGTTGCGGCAAAACGCATCTGTTGCAGGCCTGGATTGCCCACGCCGAGCGGCTGGGCCGCGCCGCCATCTACCTGGATGGCAAGGGCGACCATCTGCCGGATTTCGCGCGAGAGGCCAGCTTCATCGCCGTGGACCATGTGGAGGATCTAGCGCCGGACGACCAGATCATGCTGTTCTCCTTCTACAACTCCTTGAAGGAGGGCGGCGAGGGCCGCCTGCTGATGGCCGGGCGCAAGCCGCCGCTGGCGCTGTCGGTACGCGACGATCTGCGCACCCGCCTCGGCTGGGGCCTGGTGCTGGAAGTGAAGGCCTTGTCCGACGACGACAAGCTGGCGGCCCTGCGCAGCCACGCCGCCAACCGGCAGCTGTCGATTCCGGACGACGTCTACCGTTATCTGCTTACCCATTGGCGGCGCGACCTGACCAGCCTGATCGCGATGATAGACATGCTGGACCGCTACTCGCTGGCGCTGCGGCGCCCGATCACCGTGCCGCTGGTGAAAAACGTTTTGCAAACCGCTACCCCGGAATCATGACCACTTCCACCGCCAAACGCAGGCTTGCCCTGTTCGACCTCGACCACACCCTGATCGCCGGAGACTCCGACTTCGAATGGCCGCGCTTCCTGATCAAGCGCGGCATTCTGGACGCCGCCGAGTACGACGAGCGCAACAGCTACTTCTACCGCCAATACCAGAACGGCACGCTGGACATGAACGAGTATCTGGCGTTCATCCTGGCGCCGCTGACCCGCTTTTCGCGGCCGCAGTTGGACGAGCTGCACGCCGACTATCTGGAAAACCACATCAAACCGCTGATCCCGAACAAGGCCCGCGAGCGCCTCGCCGCCCACCGCGCCGAGGGCGACCAGATCGTGATCATCACCGCCACCAACCGCTTCATCACCGGCCCGATCGCGCATGAACTGGGCGTGGAGCACCTGATCGCCATCGAGCTGGAAGAAGACGCGGCAGGCAACTTCACCGGCCGCCCCACCGGCGTGCTGAGCTTCAAGGAAGGCAAGATCACCCGCATCGAGCAGTGGCTGGCCGAGCGCGGCGAGGGCTGGGACAGCTATGGCGAAAGCTTCTTCTACAGCGACTCGCACAATGACCTGCCGCTGATGAAGCTGGTGGACCACCCGGTGGCGGTGGACGCCGACGACAAGCTGCGGGCCTATGCCGAGGAGCATGGCTGGCTGGTGATCTCGCTGCGCGATTGAGCTTTTCTGGCTGTTTGTAAAGCGTAGGGCGGGCAGATGTGTAGGGCGGGCAGGCCACAGGCCTTGCCCGCGTTTTTGCTTTGATGCCAGGCGAGTGGCTATGGCGTCGCGCCGCCGCCATCATGGTCGATGCGGGCAAGGCCCAAGGGCCTGCCCGCCCTGCGGGGTTGGTGAGGCGCAGGATGGGCAAGTCGTGATTTGCCCGCGCTTTTGCTTTGATGGCCAGGCGAGTGGCTATGGCGTCGCGCCGCCGCAATCATGGACGACGCGGGCAAGGCCCAAAGGCCTGCCCGCCCTACGGGGATGTCGAAATGGATGCTTTTCAGGATTTCTTGCGCCGCGCCGAGGCGGTGCTGGCCAGGCTAGAGCCGATGCTGCCGCCGCCGCGGCGCGAGCCGGACTGGAGCGCCTGGGCCTTCCGCTGGCACCGCCAGGGGCTGGCCGGCTGGCTGGAGGCGGTGCATGAGCCGCATACGGTGGCGGTGGACCAGTTGGCCAACGTCGACGCGCAGCGCGAGCAGCTGCTGGCCAATACCCGCCAGTTCGTCGCCGGCTTGCCGGCCAATAATGCGCTGCTGACCGGCGCGCGCGGCACCGGCAAGTCGTCGCTGGTGAAGTGCTTGTTGCCGCTGTTCGGCAAGCAGGGCTTGCGGCTGATCGAAATCGACCGCGAGCATCTGGCCGATCTGCCGCAACTGGTGGAGTGGCTGGCTGGGCGGCCGGAACGCTTCATCCTGTATTGCGACGACCTGTCCTTCGAGCACGGCGATGCCGGCTACAAGGCCTTGAAGAGCGCGCTGGACGGCGGCCTGGCGCGGCGTTGCGACAATCTGCTGGTGTACGCCACCTCCAACCGCCGCCATCTGCTGCCGGAGGCGATGAGCGAAAACCGCGAGGGCTGGCTCAAGGATGGCGAGATCCATCCCGGCGAGGCGATAGAGGAGAAAGTCTCGTTGTCCGACCGCTTCGGCCTGTGGCTGTCCTTTTATCCGTTTGACCAGGATGCGTATCTGGCGGCGGTCAAGTCGTGGCTGGGGCATTTCGGCCTGAAATACGGCAACAAGGCCGAACGCGCGGCCTTGCAGTGGAGCCTGACGCGAGGCAGCCGCTCCGGCCGCGTGGCCTGGCAGTTCGCTTGCCATTGGGCGGGCAGTGAGGGGCTGGCGAAGGAAGCGGCAAAAGGGAAAAGTAAGAATTGACAGGGCTTGAGCAGATGGCTGGCCGCAAAATGGCCAAGCTGCTATGTTGGCGGCCTCGGCACAGTAAAGCAGGATGGCATGAGCAATAAGATAATCGACGTGGTGGCCGGCGCGCTGATGCGGCCGGACGGCAGTTTCATGCTGGGCAGCCGCCCGGAAGGCAAACCCTACGCCGGCTACTGGGAGTTTCCCGGCGGCAAGGTGGAGCCGGGCGAGGGGCATTTCCAGGCGTTGCGGCGGGAATTCGCCGAGGAAATGGGGATCGAGGTGACGTCCGCCACGCCATGGCTGACCAAGATCCACCATTACGAACACGCCTCGGTCTATCTGCGTTTCTTCCGCATTTGGCGCTGGATGGGCGAGCCGCAGCCGCACGAGGGCCAGGCCTTCGCCTGGCAGACGCCGGGACAACTGACGGTGGCGCCGATGCTGCCGGCCAATGGGCCTATCCTGAAATCGCTGGAGCTGCCGGACGCTTACGCCATCACCTGCGCGCATGAGATGGGCGTGGAGGCGCAACTGGCCGCGCTGGCGGAAAAGCGCTGGGGCTTGGTGCAGGTGCGCGAGCCGCAGATGAGCCGAGATGAGCTGGCTGACTTCGTCGCCCGCGCCGCCGCTATTGTCCATGGTTATGACGGCCGGCTGGTGGTCAATGCCGATCCGGCTTGGTGCGCGGATTGGCCGGTGGACGGCGTGCATCTGAACGGCGCGCGCTTGCATGGCCTGCGCGCAAGGCCGGATTTCAGCTGGGTGGGGGCGTCGCTGCATAATCGCGACGATCTGGCCAAGGCCGGCGAGCTGGGCCTCGACTACGCTCTGCTGGGCCATGTGGCGGCCACCGCCAGCCATCCGGGCGAGACGCCGCTTGGCTGGGATGGCTTCGCCGCCTGTCTGGCCGGCGAAGTGCCGGTGCCGGTGTATGCCTTGGGCGGCCTGTCGCTGGGCGATCTGGATGCGGCGCGAAAACAGGGCGCGCATGGCGTGGCCTTGATGCGGGGGGCGTGGCGATGACGGCCAGGCAGCGCAAGCTGCTGATCCTGGGTGTGGCGCTGATTGCGTTCGGCGCCATCAAGGCCAGCCTGATTTTCTGGTATTTGAACCACAAGCCGGCGGCGCAGGCGGCGCAGCGTTTAACTTGCGATCCCTCGCGCGGCAGCTGCGCCTTGCCGGGCGGCGGCGGTTTGCGTTTCGACAGCGCGCCCGAACATGGCAAGCCGTTTGTGGTTAGGCTGCAGGGCACGGCGGCGGCCGCGCCGCCGACGGCGGACTTCACCATGCCGGACATGGACATGGGATTCAACCGTTATACCTTCGTCCGCGATGGCACCGACTGGAAGGCAACGGTGACGCTGCCGATGTGCGTCAGCGGCAGCCGCGCCTGGCTGGTTGAAGTCCGCCACGGCAAGGATGCTTATCAGCTGCCCTTCCAGGTGGTGCATTAGGCTTCTGCCTATGCCGGCAAGCGCCGGCGCAATCCATCTTTCAGCCATAAAAAATGCCGTTCACTCCAGGAAGTGAACGGCATGGCTGCCTTGGCAGCGGCGTCGCTAAGCGCAAAGCGCGCTTAGTGGCGCTTCAACTCGCCTTCCCACTTGGCGACCACGGCGGTGGCGATGGAGTTGCCCACCACGTTGGTGGCGGAGCGGCCCATGTCCAGGAAGTGGTCGATGCCCAGCAACAACAGCAGGCCGGCTTCCGGGATGTTGAACTGCGCCAGCGTGGCGGCGATCACCACCAGCGAGGCGCGCGGCACGCCGGCCATGCCCTTGGACGTCAGCATCAGGATCAGCAGCATGGAGATTTCCTGCGCCAGCGTCAGGTCGATGCCGTAAGCCTGTGCGATGAAGATGACCGCGAAGGTGCAGTACATCATGGAGCCGTCCAGGTTGAACGAGTAGCCCATCGGCAGCACGAAGCTGGCGATCTTGTTGGACACGCCGAAGCGTTCCAGCTGTTCCAGGGTCTTCGGATAGGCGGCTTCGGAGCTGGCGGTGGTGAACGACAGCAGCAGCGGCTCCTTGATCATGCCCATCAGGTGCAAGAGGCGCGGGCCGACGATCAGCACGCCGACGGCGATCAACAGCGCCCACAGGATGCCGATGGACAGGTAGAACTGGGCCATGAACTTGCCGTAGGTGCCGAGGATGGACAGGCCTTCCTTGGCCACGGTGGCGGCAATGGCGCCGAACACCGCCAGCGGGGCGAAGTTCATCACATAGCTGGTGACCTTCAGCATGACGTGGGCGACGACGTCGATGACGTCGATCAGCGCCTTGGCGCGATCGCCCAGCGCGGCCATCGCGCTGCCGAAGAAGACCGAGAAGATCACGATTTGCAGGATTTCGTTGTTGGCCATCGCCTCGAACACGCTCTTGGGAATGGCGTGGGTGACGAAGTCCTTCAGCGAAAGGGCGCCGGCCTTGATGCCGGAGTCGGCGTGCAGGTCAGGCAGCGGCAGATTCAGCGCCACGCCCGGCTTCAGGATGTTGACCATGATCAGGCCCAGGGTCAGCGAGACCAGCGAGGCGCCGATGAACCAGCCCATGGTTTTGCCGCCGATGCGGCCCACCGATTTGGCGTCGCCCATTTTGGCGATGCCGACCACCAGGGTGGAGATTACCAGCGGGGCGATGATCATCTTGATCAGCCGCAGGAAGATATCGGTGAGGATGGACATGCCGTCGACGAAGGATTTGATCGCGGCGGCGTCGTCACCAGCGTGTTGACGGAAGAGATAGCCCACCAGGATGCCCAGCAGCATCCCGACCAGGATCAAGGCCGTGAGTTTTTTTGACTTCATTGAGTTGTTCCTGCCTTTTGAGACGATTCAAAACGAGCGTAGCGTTTTCGTAACATGACATTCGTGTGGCGGGGTAGTTACGAATGCGCGCCGGAGGGTAGGCTTGCTGCGCCATATTCGGCCGGAGGCATTATTGTTTTTAGCCCGCGATTGCGGGATTGGCGCCTGTTTTGTCAGACAGGCGGGGCCGGCCGAAGGGAAGCGATTATAGTGCGTTAGTCGAAACTTGTCTTGGCAGGATTTCAGTAATTGCTTTTCACATTCGAATGTGCTTTGCGTTTTTTCATGCCTTCGGATTTTTATGGCTTTCCGAAAAATGATTTTTGGGTTTTTTGGCGTCTTTTGCGCAATAAAAAGGGCAGCGCGAGCTGCCCGTGTAGTGTGTCGACAACATCGCCGACGCTCAGTGGTGGATGTCCAGCGTAATGTCCCCACGCTCTTCCGCCACGGTTTCCAGGATTTCCAGAATGGTGGCGTAGGTGTCGGCGCCTAAAGCCTTTTGCGCCTCGGCCGTATCGCGCCAAACCAGCTCGAACGGACCAGCCACGTCGTTGGCCAGGCTGTCATACAGGGCGTCCAGATTACGGCCGAAATGGCCAGGCAGCTTCAGCTGCCGGCTGAGTTCGTCGAACAATTGATCCAGGCTGCGGATGTGATGCAGTTCGCACACGGTTAGCGGCATGGCGCCACCTCGATGAAGTTGTTGTAGTGATCGACGCTGACATAGCGCAGGCCTTGCTTGCTGAATACCAGCCGGTAGGCGCCGCGCTTGCCTCCTTTATAGTTCAGGTCGGCCTCCTGCCACTTGCCGGCCGGCAGCCGCTTTTCGTAATTGCCGAAGCGGTCGCCGCCGATGGACTTGCCCTTCAGCGCCGGCACGCTCCACAGGCTGCGGCCAGGCTTCCAGCCGGCGTCCTGCGCCTGGCGCTTGGTGACGAACTTGTCCGGCAGGCGGCCGTCGCGGTTCAGGCTGAGCAGAGCGTCGCTGAGCTCAGCCGTGTCGAGCTTGTTGCCGCTTTGGCGATTGGCCTGGGCGGCGGCGTCGGTGCAGGACGGCTGGGCCAGCGCCGGCAGGCTGAAGGCTGCCAGCAAGAGCAGTAGAGATGTGGTTTTCACGATTTTGTCCGGTGGCGAAGGGAAACGGCATGATTCTAGCCTGCTGCCTGTAGCTTGGGCAGAGCCCAGTCAGGCCAGCGGCACGGATTCCACCGGGAAGGGCTGGCCTATCAGTTGCGGCAGGCGCAAGGCCATTTCGCCGGCGTCTTCCGCCGTGGTGATGAAGCGGCAGTAGCCATCGGCCTGGCTGTCGAAGCCGTGCTGGCGGATCAATTCGCCGACGCGGCGGGCAATGGCCTCGGCCGGATCGTACAGCCGGATCGCGTCGCCGGTGACTTCGCGGATCAGCGGCTCCAGGAAAGGATAGTGGGTGCAGCCCAGGGCGATGTGGTCGATGTTTTCGCCCATCAGCGGCTCCACCACGCGGCGAACCAGCGCGCGGGTGCGTTCGCCGGACAGCTCGCCGGCTTCGACTTGCTCCACCCAGCCGTGGCCGGCGCGGCGCAGCACGTCCACGTCGCCGGCATGCGCGTCCAGCAGCGTTTTGACGCGGTCGCTGGCCAGCGTGTATTCGGTGGCCAGCACGGCGATGCGGCCGGTGCGGCTCATCGCCGCCGCCGGTTTGATCGCCGGTTCGATGCCGACGATGGGCAGCGTGAATTCCTCGCGCATCGCGGTGATGGCGGCGGTGGTGGCGGTATTGCAGGCCACCACCAGGATGGTGGCACCCTGGCTGATCAGGTAGCGGCCCACGGTCAGCGCGCGGTCTATGATTTCCTCGCGGCTGCGCGGGCCGTACGGACAATAGGCCTGGTCGGCCAGATAGGTGATCGGCCAGCCGGGCAGGGCGGCGCGCACCGCGCGCCATACCGACAGCCCGCCCAGGCCGGAGTCGTACATCGCAATCATGTTGCCGCTCAGTTGTTCTGGATGACGATCTTGGGGAACTTGCCGGAGAAGTCCTGGGCCTTTTCGCCCACCTTGACCGCCACGCGGCGGGCGATGGCGCGGTACAGCTCGGCCGGCTTGCCGGCAGGGTCGGCCGCCACGCTGGGCTTGCCCTCGTCCGCCGCCAGGCGGATGGCCAGGTCCAGCGGCAAGGAACCCAGCAGCTCCACGCCGAAGTCCTGCGCCATTTTCGCCGCGCCGCCTTCGCCGAAGATGTGCTCGGCGTGGCCGCAGTGGGAGCAGATGTGGATGGCCATGTTTTCCACCAGGCCCAGAATCGGCACGCCCACCTTCTGGAACATGGTGACGCCCTTGCGCGCGTCCAGCAGCGCGATGTCCTGCGGCGTGGTGACGATCAGCGCGCCGGTGACGGGCACTTTTTGCGACAGCGTCAGCTGGATGTCGCCGGTGCCCGGCGGCATGTCGATGACCAGATAGTCCAGATCGTCCCAGCGGGTGTCGTTGAGCAACTGCTGCAGCGCCTGGCTGACCATCGGGCCGCGCCATACCATGGCTTGGTCTGGGTCAACCAGATAGCCGATGGACATGGTCTGCACGCCGTGATTGGACAGCGGGATCAGCTTGCCGTCCACCGCTTCCGGCTTTTGGCCTTGCAGGCCCATCATCAACGGTTGCGACGGGCCGTAGATGTCGGCGTCCAGCAGGCCGACGCGCGCGCCCTCGGCGGACAGCGCCAAAGCCAGGTTGGCCGCGGTGGTGGACTTGCCGACGCCGCCCTTGCCGGAGGCGACGGCGATCACGTTTTTCACGCCCGGCAACAGCGGCACGCCGCGCTGGGCGGAGTGGCTGACAATCTGGCTGGAGACCTTGACTGTGACGGCGCGGCCCGCCGCCAGCGGCGCCAGCACCTGTTCAAACTGCTGGCGGATCAGGTCGAACTGGCTCTTGGCCGGATAGCCCAGCACCACGTCCAGGCTGATTTCGGCGTCGCCGCATTGCAGGTTTTTGACATTCTTGGCCGCGATATAGCTCTTGCCGGTGTTGGCGTCGAGCAGCGGCTTCAGGGTATCCAGGATCTGGGTTTCGAGCTGTGCCATGGTTTCGTTCTGCTTGGCCGCGTCGGCTTGGCCGCCGAATAGCCGGGTGAGTTTGGAGAACATGCTGGGTACGCGATGGATGTTTGCGCGTATTTTACGCCGGATTGCGGCATCGTGCGCGGGGTATCGCGCCAGCGCGCCTCGTTGCATCCGGGCGCGAAACGGAAGGATGCCGCTCGGAAGCGGCTGATGTCTATCAGTTTTTTTTGATATAAACCGGCTGCTGGCGTAAAATGGCCGGTTTTCCCGGCGCGGTGCTAGCGCCCCCAAGGCTCGGCCCCGTCAGGCCGCGGGCCCTGTTCTTTGTCAAAGAAAGGCATTTCCCGCTTTATGCAGTCCAAACACGCCAAACTCACCTGGTCCAACCTGCTGTTCCCGCTGGCCCTGGTGCTATTCGAATTCGCCGTCTACATCTGCAACGATATGGTGCAGCCGGCCATGCTCTCCGTCACCCGCGAATTTCTGGTGGACGCCTCCTGGGCGCCGGCTTCGATGACCGCCTTTCTGGCCGGCGGCGCGCTGCTGGCCTGGCTGACCGGCCCGCTGTCCGACCGCATCGGCCGCCGTCCGGTGCTGCTGTTCGGCGTGGCTTACTTCACCGTGATGTGCCTGGCCACTTATCTGGTCAGCTCCATCGAAGCCTTCATCGCGCTGCGCCTGCTGCAGGGCATAGGCCTGTGCTTCATCAATGCCGTCGGCTATGCCTCGCTGCAGGAGTCGTTCGAGGAAACCGCCGCCGTGCGCGTGACGGCGCTGATGGCCAATGTGGCGCTGATCGCGCCGCTGGTCGGCCCGCTGGCCGGCGCGGCCCTGATCGAGCTGGCGCCGTGGCGCAGCGGCTTCCTGTTCATCGCGGCGCTGTCGCTGCTGGCTTTGCTTGGCCTGTTTTTCCGCATGCCGGAAACCGTTCAGCCCAGCCATGAAAAGCTGCCGCTGTCCCGCATGGGCCGCGACTATATGAAAGTGTTCGGCCATCGCCGCTTTGTGCTGTCCGCGCTGTGCATTCCGTTGTTGGCGCTGCCGCTGATGGGCTGGATCGCGCTGTCGCCGGTGCTGCTGGTGCGCGATCTGGGCATGAGCACGGTGGAGTACGGCCTGATGCAGATCCCGGTGTTCGGCGGCCTGATCGCCGGCAACCTGGCTTTGGCCGTGATCGCCGACCGCTGGCCGCTGGGCCGCTCCGCGCTGGTGGGCATGTGGCCCATCGTTGGCGGCCTGGCCGTGATGGCTGCCGGCGTGGCGTTCTCGTCCGTGCCGCAATACTGGATGGTGGCCGGCATGAGCCTGATGGCCTTCGGCGAGGGCATGGCCTTCGGCGTGCTGTACCGCTTTGCGCTGATGTCGTGCGACGCGGCCGGCCGCGGCACGATTTCCGCCAGCATGAGCATGCTGTCGATGGCCGGCTACGCGGTGGGCATCGAGCTGTTCCGCCAGGTTTACCAGGCGACAGGCTTGGGCGGCTATACCGTGCTGGCGCTGTGCTTCTCGCTGCTTTATGTGATGCTGGGCCGCAAGATGGTCGGCATCGCCATGGCCGAGCGCGCCGCGCCGGCCGAGCCGCAGGGCGTGCTGGCCAGCCAAGGCGCCTGATCTTTATCATCGCCATGTTCACAAGCCCGGCCGCCCAGCGTTCCGGGCTTGTGCTTTTGATAGGGCGTCGTCGGCGTTGGCCGCCCGCGCGTTCTGTCTCTATAATCGATCGCTTGAAATTGCCAATCAGGGAATGATCCGAATGACCAAACGCAAGATTCTGGTGACCAGCGCGCTGCCTTACGCCAACGCGGGGCTGCACCTGGGCCACATGCTGGAGCAGATTCAGACCGACATCTGGGTGCGCTTCCAGAAGATGCGCGGACACGAATGCTACTATGTGTGCGCCGACGACACCCACGGCGCGCCCATCATGCTGGCCGCCGAGAAGCGCGGCATCACTCCCGAGCAGCTGGTGAACGAGGTGCGCGAGCTGCACCTTGCCGATTCGCAGGGCTTCCTGATCGGCCACGACAACTACTACAGCACCAACAGCCCGGAAAACAAGGCGCTGGCGGAGCAGGTCTACCTGGCGCTGAAGGCCGACGACAAGATCGCCTGCCGCACCATCGAACAGCTGTTCGACCCGGAAAAGCAGATGTTCCTGCCGGACCGTTTCGTCAAGGGCGAGTGCCCGAAATGTTCCGCCAAGGATCAATACGGCGACAACTGTGAAGTGTGCGGTGCCACCTATGCGCCGACCGAGCTGAAGAATCCGTACTCGGCGGTGTCCGGCGCCAAGCCGGTGCTGAAGACTTCCGAGCACTACTTCTTCCGTCTGGGCGAGTGCGCCGACTTCCTCAAGCAGTGGACCAGCGGCAGCAGCAAGCGCAGCGACGGCGTGGAGCAGCCGCACCTGCAGCCGGAATCCCTGAACAAGATGAACGAGTGGATAGGCGGCGGCCTGCAGGATTGGGACATCAGCCGCGACGCGCCGTACTTCGGCTTCGAGATTCCGGGCGCGCCGGGCAAGTACTTCTACGTCTGGCTGGACGCGCCCATCGGCTACATGGCCAGCTTCAAGAATCTGTGCGAGCGCCTGAACCTGAACTTCGACGAGTGGTTCGCCAAGGACAGCCAGACCGAGATGTATCACTTCATCGGCAAGGACATCCTGTACTTCCACGCGCTGTTCTGGCCGGCGATGCTGAACTACTCCGGGCTGCGCGCGCCGACCGGCGTGTTCGCCCACGGCTTCCTGACCGTGGACGGCCAGAAGATGTCCAAGTCGCGCGGCACCTTCATTCAGGCCAAGAGCTATCTGGACTGTGGCCTGAACCCGGAATGGATGCGCTACTACATCGCCGCCAAGCTGAACGGCCGCATCGAGGACATCGACCTCAACCTGAACGACTTCGTGGCGCGGGTGAACTCCGATCTGGTGGGCAAGTTCGTCAACATCGCCAGCCGCTCCGCCGGCTTCATCGCCAAGCGCTTTGATGGCCAGCTGGCCGCCAGCGTGGCCGACATGGACATCCTGGCCAAGCTGCAAGCCGCCGCCGACGAGCTGGCCGCCGCCTTCGAGGCGCGCGAATACGCCAAGGCGCTGCGCGACGTGATGGCGCTGGCCGACGTGGTGAACGGCTACGTGGACGCCAACAAGCCGTGGGAGCTGGCCAAGCAGGAAGGCCAGGACGCGCGGCTGCAGGAAGTCTGCACCGTGCTGATCAACGCCTTCCGCCTGCTGACCATCTACCTGAAGCCGGTGCTGCCCAAGCTGGCCGAAGGCGTGGAAGCCTTCCTCGACGTGGCGCCGCTATCCTGGAGCGACGCGCAAACCCTGCTGCTGGGCAAGAAGATCCAAGCCTACCAGCACCTGATGCAGCGCATCGACCCGGCGCTGATCGACAAACTGATAGAAGCGAACAAACAGAATATGCAAGCTACCCAAGATACCCCGGCAGCAGCCGCCCACGAACCACTGGCCGAAACCATCAAGATCGACGACTTCGCCAAGCTGGACCTGCGCGTCGGCAAGGTGTTGGAATGCAATTTCGTCGAAGGCTCGGACAAACTGCTGCAGTTCACCGTCGACCTGGGCTTTGAAAAGCGCAACATCTTCTCCGGCATCCGCAAGGCGTATCAGGAGCCGGAAAAGCTGGTGGGCCGCCACGTGATCGTGGTCGCCAATCTGGCAGAACGCAAAATGCGCTTCGGCGTGTCGCAAGGCATGATCGTCTGCGCTTCCGGCGTGGACGACAGCGAAGGCCTGTTCCTGCTGGACGTGGATGCCGGCGTGAAGCCTGGCATGCGCGTCGGCTGACCAATCTCAGCTAGCGCTTTTGATCTGGATCATGGTAAATAAGTAGCATTACCAGTTAAGTTAATCCAGCTTGGCTAACGCGGCCCCAGCGACCATATTGGTAGCTGGGGTTTTGCTTTCTGATAAGCAGCGCTCCCGCGCTGCTTGAGACTGTCCATGTCTGCCTCCCACGGCGCCTGAATCCAGGCGCGCGGCAATTCAAGGCATGCGGGATCAAGATGCGGAGGGCAGGGCCTTAACGGTGCTGTCATCGTGGCCTGCTACTGTCGGTCTGTGCCGGCAAGCTGTCGGTACGGGAACTTTCCTCAGCCGATAGTGACTAAAAAACCTAAATATGCGCTTGTTTTGTTTAAAAAAAGAATAAGGAAACCATAATGAAGATTTCGCAACTGAAACCCGGCTACAAGGTGTTCGAATACAAAGACAGCGGTGGCGTTGTCCACTACGAAGTGGTCAGCATCCGCCAGGTCGGCAAGATGTTCGAAGTGACGTTCCGGTCTGCGCTGGGCATGGCCAGCGCGATGTATCCCGCCAATGGGTTCATCCAGGCCGCAGCCTGATATCGTGTTCGGCCCCGCGTGGGCAAAAGGAAAACCAGCCCCGCTCTCGCGGGGCTTCGCTTTTGTTGACGCCGGCATGGAAAAACGGCAATTTGACGGTTTTAGCCTAAGGGGTTGCCATGGCGCGCCGAAGCCGATTGCTGCTGGAGTTGATCGTCAATTTCCTGCTGCCCTGGTTGTGTTATCGCTGGGGCAAGCCGCACTGGGGCGAAATGGGCGGCTTATTGCTGTCCGCCGTTCCGCCCTTGTTGTGGAGCGGCTGGGAGCTGTGGCGCGATCGTCGGGTCGATGCGCTGAGCATGATGGTCTTGCTGGGCATCGCATTGTCTCTGGTGGCCATGGCGCTGGGCGGGAGCGAGAAAATGCTGTTGCTGCGCGAGTCGCTGCTGTCCGGCTTGTTCGGCGTGGCTTTTCTGTTGTCGCTGCTATTGCCCAGGCCGCTGGTGTTTTACCTGGCGCGCGCCACGATTGAGCGTCAGCATGAGGAGGGCCGGGCGCATTGCGAACGGTTGTGGCAACAGGCGCAGTTCCGGCGCGGCATGCGCGCGATGACGGCTTTGTGGGGATGCGGCCTGGTATTGGAGATGCTGCTGCGCAGCTGGCTGGCCTGGCATTGGCCGGTGGAGCGTTCGATTCTGGTGTTGCCGTGGATCAGTTATGCCGTGTATGGCGGCCTGATGGCGGTGACGTGGTTGCTGCGCCGCCGCATGGGGGATCGGCAAGCGGCATGGGCGGCATAGCGGGCAGGCTTGGCACTGCTTATCCAATACGGGTATACTGGCTGCCTTCTCTTAAGTGACTAGACAAAAAAAGAGGGCCGCATAAAGCGGCCCGAAGTTCCGTGATGAACACTTAGGAGAACAGGCATCGCCGTTCTGCCCACGCTGGCAGTCGCGAACAGATTGCAACACCCGTCAAAATGCACAAGGTCGTTTCGCACGCTCGGTCAAATGGCAGTTCAACCAAGAGGCAGAGCAGAGTCGCTTTCGCTACGCTGCCGACCACGATGTCAATGTAGCGCGCTTTTGTTGATGGCTTATGTGTTTGGGGTCGGCATCTGTTAAAGAGTATGAATGAGCGGTTGGGCGGTCGTTTAAAATTCTTTAGTTGAAAGTATTGACGCGCCGGATGGATTGGCTTATAGTTCACTCCTCTGCACGAAACACAGCGCAGAACAGATTTCAGACGCGGGGTGGAGCAGTCTGGTAGCTCGTCGGGCTCATAACCCGAAGGTCGTAGGTTCGAATCCTGCCCCCGCAACCAAAAACAAAAAACCGAAGCTCAGGCTTCGGTTTTTTGCATTTCTGCCGCGCTTCACGCGTCCTGGCCATCCAGCTGAAAATGCGCAGCCATGCGGCTGAGGCGCTGCGCCCGGCGATTGAAGTCGGACACGGTGCCATGCGCGTTGTCGATGTGGCGATGCGTGGCTTCCAGCTGTTGGACGATGTCCTGCATCTGTCCCGTCAACTGGTTGGCGGTAGCCGACTGCTGGCTATTGGTGGCGGCGATATCCTGCATCATGGCGCTGACGCGATGGACCGCTGCCAGAATGTCTTCCAGCCGGGCATGCGTTTCCTGCTGCGCCGTGCTGCCGGCGTGGGTCTCATTGCACACCTTGTGCATCGCTTCTACGCTGGCATCGGATGCCTGGCGCACCCTCGCCACCAGTTGCTTGATTTCTCCCGTGCTGATGCTGGTGCGTTCCGCCAGTTTGCGCACCTCGTCCGCCACCACGGCGAAGCCGCGGCCCGTTTCGCCGGCGCGGGCGGCTTCGATGGCGGCATTCAATGCCAGCAGGTTGGTTTGCTCCGCGATCTCGTGAATGGCCTGCGCTACCTGGTTGATGCTGCCTATCGATCCGGTCAGCGACTGGATCGAGTCCTGCGCGCGGTTGACTGTGTTGACAGTGGCGGCGCTGAGTTCGCTGGCCAAGGCCATCTGGCCGGCGCTGTGGCTCAGCGTGGCGCTGGATGACTGGCTCAGCTTGGCGGTATCGCCGGCATGGCTGGCCACTTGCTCGATGGAGCTGGACAGTTGTTCGATGGCCGCGCACATGCTGTCCACATTGCCTGCGCCGGCCGCCACGCGCTCAACCACGCCATGCAAGGTGCCATTCAGGTGCTTCGCATCCTGTTCCAAGTCGCGGGCCGTCATCTGCAGTTCGTCTATCACAACCTTCAAATGCACTTGCATGCAGGCCAGAGCGCTTTCCAGCCTGCCGCTTTCGCCACGCCCGTTGATGGACAAGGGCTGGTCGAGACGGCCTTCCGCGATGTTTTCACATGCCTGCAGCAGTTGGCGCTGGCGCTGGCCGCGCCATAGCTCGAAACCCTGCCACAGCGCGACCGTCAGCGCGCCCAGGCCGCCCGCCAGCCAGGCGGCGGCATTGCCGGCGAGCGCGGCCTGGCTGAGCAAGGCGAGGAATAAGGCGGCGGCGAAGAGGCGGCGCATCATGTTTTCTTCCATGCCATGACGTTGGCGCCGTGGCAGGCTGGCGCCTTGCAGCAATTGGGGGTAGAGGCGCTCCGCTTGGGCGACGGCCTCGCGCCGGGCCGGCGAGCGGACCGACATATAGCCGGTCAATTGCCCTTCCTCCCTGACCGGCACCACCAGCGCGTCTACCCAGTAGTGGTCGCCGTTTTTGCAGCGGTTCTTGACCAGGCCTCGCCAGGGCGATTGCCGCTGCAAGGTGCGCCAGAGGTCTTCAAACAGGATGGGCGGCATGTCCGGATGGCGGACGATGTTGTGGCTGCTGCCCAAGAGCTCTTCCCGGCTGAAGCCGGAGATTTCGACAAAGGCGTCGTTGACGTGGGTGACGATGCCTTTGAGGTCGGTTTTGGAGACGATCAGCCCGCTTTCAAAACGCCGCTCCATTCCCGTGACCGGGAAATTCTTTTTCATTCAACGACTCCCGCCTATCGTTTGCAATCGGAACAATCGATTGTAGGGAGGGCGAAATTCGTTTGGCATGCGTTTAGTCAAGGTTAGGCATGCTGTAACCGATTTTCATCGCGCGGAAGTGTGAACAAATGTAGCGTGGCGGATCAAAGGCTTGCTTCGGCGAAAGCGCGCAGCACTTCGCCGTCAATCCGGTAGTAAATTTTGTCCTCGACGATGCGTGCGCCGATGTGATGATAAAAGTCCACAGCGGCCTGGTTGCCCCGTTCTGCGGTCCAATCCAGCCGCAGGCAGCCGTGGTGGACGGCCGTCTGGGCCAGCGCGCGCAGCAGCGCCTTGCCGGCGCCGCTGCCACGGGCTTCCTCAAGCGTGAACAGGTCTTTCATATACAGCTGGCCGCTGTATTCCGGCGCCGGATAAAGCAGGGAAAAAGTGGCGAGGCCGATGGCCTGGCCATCTCGCTCCGCCAGCATGACCTGTACCCCGCAGTGAGGTTGGAACAGGTTGCGCGCCACATAGCGGAGCGCAGCTTCGCGATTGGCCCGCTTGGGGCCGAAATAGTGCAGGTCTATCCGGTAGAACAACTCGGCCAGCGCCGCGGTGTCGGCCGGATTGGCAAGGCGGGTGGCGATCATGCTTTTGTCCTTTCGAATAAAAGCATGATCATAATGATGACGTTTGGATTTGGCTAATCAGGCATGATCCCGGCGGAATACCCAGGTGAGTTCGCCTGAGGCCGCGGCATCGAAGGTGTAGCCCTCGCTGTCGAAGCCGCGCAGCTGCTCCGGATCGGTCACGCCGCGTTCCGCCGCCCAGCGCGCCATCAGCCCGCGCGCGCGTTTGGCGTAGAAGCTGATGATCTTGTACTGGCCATTTTTCTTGTCCTGGAACACCGGCGTGATGATGGCGGCGTTCAAGGCCTTGGGTTTGACCGACTTGAAGTACTCGTCGGAGGCCAAGTTGACCAGGGTGCGCTGGCCCAGGGTTTCCAGCTGCTCGTTGAGCTTGCCGGTGACGATTTCGCCCCAGAACTCATACAGATTCTTGCCGCGGCTGTTGGCCAGCCGAGTGCCCATTTCCAGCCGATAAGCCTGCATCAGGTCCAGCGGGCGCAATACGCCGTACAGGCCGGACAGGATGCGCAGATGGGCTTGCAAATAATCGATGGCGCACTCGCTCAGCGAGGCGGCGTCCAATCCCTCGTAGACATCGCCCATGAAGGCGTAGACCGCCTGCTTGGCGTTGGCCGGCGTGAATGAGGGCTGCCAGTCGGCGTAACGGCCGACATTCAAGGTGGCCAGCGCATCGCTGATGTCCATCAGCTTGGCGATATCCAGCGGGCTTTTCTGCCGCAACACCCGGATCAGCTCGGCGCTGTGGTCGAGCAGATCCGGCTGGCTGTAGCGGTTCACGGCGGGGGGCGTTTGGTAGTCCAGCGTTTTGGCCGGAGAAATCACCATCAACATGCAGCTAATCCTTGGCGAGTGGGACGGCTATTGTACCGGAAGCCGGGCGGGTAGCGTCCGCCGCGGCGGATTTGGATAGAATGGAAGCGATCAATCAATCATGGAAAAGTTGGCATGCGGGTATTGGTGCAGAGAGTGAGCCGCGCCGCGGTGACGGTGGACGGCAGAACCACGGGCGAGATCGGCGGCGGTTTGCTGCTCCTGGTGGGGGTGGAGGAGGCCGATGGCACCGCCGATATCGAGTGGCTGGTGCGCAAGATCAGCCAATTGCGCGTGTTCAACGACGAAGCGGGCGTGATGAACCGCAGCCTGCAGGATTGCGGCGGCGAGGCTTTGGCGGTCAGCCAGTTCACCTTGTATGCCAGCGTGAAAAAGGGTAATCGTCCATCGTATTCGCGCGCGGCGCGCGGCGAAATTTCACAGCCGATGTTCGAGCGCTTCGTCGCTGAGTTGTCGGCCGCGCTCGGCAAACCGGTGCCGACGGGCGTGTTCGGCGCGGACATGCAAGTCAGCCTGGTCAATGATGGCCCAGTGACGATCTGGCTGGACAGCCGCAATCCGGAGTAGCGCGATGAACCGATGGCAACATCCTTGGCGGGTGCTGGTAGTGCCGTACTACCTGAACCGTTACGCGCGCCAGGTGCATGTGCTGCGCGTGTTGCTGGCTTTCCTGCTGGGTTTGGCGCTGGTGGTATTCAGCGGCATTCCGCACGGTGGCTGGATGCTGGTGACGATATTGATCGTGCTGGGCGGCGTGCCGCATTGGGGCGGGGTGCGGCGCAAGGCGCTGGAGCGGATGGGTGGCTCTCTACTGGGCGCGCTGGCAGGCCTGATCGCCATCCTGCTGCATGGCGTTTCGCCTTGGCTGTGTTATGGCTGGATGTTGCTGGTGATTGCCCTGAGCAGTTGGCATGCCCAAGGCAAAGGCGGTTATCTGGCGCTGCTGACCGGCATCACGCTGGTGATCGTCGGCGGTTTGGGTGACGAATCGATCAACGAGGCGCTATGGCGCAGCTGCAATGTGCTGATTGGTTCGCTGATCGGCATGGCGGCCGCCGCCACGCTGCCGCTGCGCGCGATAGACAGCTGGCGTTTCCTGTTGGCCGATAATCTGCGTGAGGCGGCCTTGCTGTACAACCGCATCGCGCGCCGTTTGCCGGTAGAGGGCGATGCGGCGCTGGATCAGTTCAACTCGCGCTTGATCCGCATGCGCGGCTTGTTGGCCGCGGTGACGCAGGAGGCGGCCTTGACGCATCGCCAGCTGGATCAGGTGCAGCGCTGTCAGCGCGGCATCTGGACGCTGCTGGACCGGATGGACGAGGTGGCCGCCACCACCCCGGCGCTGGCCGAAGATCGCTCGCCGCGACGGGCGATTGTCCGCACGCTGTTGCGCGCCGCGCATGCCTTGCGATTCAATCAGCCGCAGCTGCTGGCCGATCCGCTGCCGGAGGCGGACAATCCGGCGCGCATGCGCCAGCCCACGCATTGCCACTGGCTGGTGGCGGAGCTGTCGTTGACGGTGGAGGCGTTGCGATACCAGTTGCAGGAGATTCTGCCGCGGCTGATCGAGGCGCCGCCGCCTGCGCGCAGTTTGGTGCGGCGGCTGAGCGGATCGCGCCGGCGTTAAGAGCCGATAACCAAACCGCTGGTTAACTGTCTGCGTCGGAGCGCCACGGCTCAGCGGCGCTGTGAGGCGCGGTTGGCGACGCTAAGTGTAATAAGCAAATGGCCCGGAGTCTCCGGGCCATTTTTTTGCACTGTCGCGGCTACAGGCCGACGATCTTGACCTTTTGCCCCGGCTGCAGATGGCTAGTCTGGCGGCTGCCGTTCAGGCGGTGGATGTCATAGTGGCTGACGCCGAAGCGGCGGGCGATGCTGTACAGGGTATCGCCGCGCTGGACCACGTACTCGGTGCTGTGCGCAGACGCTTGCGAGCGGTTGTCGCTGACCTTGATCAGCGCCGGATCGGAGCCTGCGCTGCTGGCATTGCTCGCCAGTTGGAAGTCCGTGGCGGCAGGGTTTTTCAGGCGCAATTGCTGGCCCACCTGCACCAGATTGCCATCCAGCTGGTTCAAGGCTTTCAGCTCGTCCACGCTCAGGTTGCTGCGGCGGGCGATGCTGTACAGCGTGTCGCCGCTGGCGACGGTGTAGCTGTCCAGGCTGCGGGTGGTCAGCGAGCGGGCCGGGGCGGCATCATCGTTTGTCGCGCTGGCGATCACGACTGTCTGGCGAGCAGCTTTGCCAGCGTCGATCTCGGCAGCAGGGGCGACGGCCGGTTCAGCGGGCTGGGCAGCTTGTGCGATCAAGGTATTCTGTTGTGCCGGCGCCGCAGCGGCGACTTGGATAGGCGTGGCGGAAAGGTCATCTGCCTTGGCCAGCATCGTTTGGCCTGCCGATGTGTCCGGCAGCGGCGTATCCACCGACTCCAGCGACTGGCCGTCATTCAAGCGCGGGTTCATCGCCACCAAGACCGGCTGCCCGGCCTTCAGCGTGTTGCCGCCGATGCGGTTGGCCGCCAGCAGCTGGCTGGTGCTCATGCCGTGCTGGCTGGCGATGGCCGTCGGGCTTTCGTCGCCCTTGGGCAGATACACTTCCCAGGTCAGCAGGGGTTTGTCCCATTTATCCAGATTGGCCTGGAATTTGTCGACCTTGGTGGCCGGCAGCAGCATCTGGCGGCCGGCTTTGTACGCGAACACCGGCAGGTTGAAGGCCGGATTCAGTTCTTTGAACTCTGCCACGGAAATCCCCGCCAGCTTGGCGGCGATGTCGATATTCATGTGCTTGCCGGTGGAAACGGCGACGAAGTAGGGCTTGTTGGGGAATTTATCCAGATGGACGCCGTACTTTTCCGGGTTGGCCAGAATATTGCGCACCGCCAGCAGCTTGGGCACGTAGTTGCGCGTCTCGTTCGGCATGCGGACGTTTTCGTAGGTCGGGGTCTGGCCCGTGGCCTGCACCCGGGCGATGGAGCGGGCCAGATTGCCTTCGCCCCAGTTGTAGGCAGCTAGCGCCATGTTCCAGTCGCCAAACTGGGCGTACAGGTTCTGCAGATAATCCAGCGCGGCGCGGGTGGCGTCCATCACGTCGCGGCGGCCGTCATACCACCAGGTTTGTTCCAGTCCGTAGTGGCGGCCCGTGGCCGGCATGAACTGCCACAGGCCGGCGGCGCCGACGCGTGAGCTGGCCGTGGGCACAAAGGCGCTTTCCACCATGGGCAGCAGCGCGATTTCGGTCGGCATGCCGCGGCGCTCCACCTCGTTCATGATGTGGAACAGGTATTTGCGGCTGCGGTCCAGCGTGCGTTTGAAATACTCCGGGCGGCTGGCGTAGAAGCGTTCCTGGCGGCGTATCACGTCGGCGTTGACTTCATCCAGCTGGAAGCCTTCGCGCACGCGTTTCCATACGTCGTCGCCATTGCGCAGCAGGCTGGAGTTCATCAGCATCATATCCAAGCCGGCCGCCTGCGCTTCGTCCACTGGCGAAGCCGGTGGCTGATCGACCGCGGCGGCCTTGGCCGGCGATGCGAACAGCAATGCGAGAGACACGCTAAGTGCCAATGGAGTGAAGCGTTTCATGCAGACGAGCCCGTAATTCAGATTTCGGCTGATGCTAAACATGCGCATGGGGGGTGTCAATTCAAAAAACCAAATAATTTCATGCGCTTTCATTGTTAATAGACTATCCGGCCCGTCTGTAAAGGAAGTCGTGGCCAAGCCAAGTGAAGTTACTTATTTCGCATGCGATTCATGGGCGAAAAACATCCTTCCAGGCGCGCAGCCGGGCGAAAGCGGCCGTCTCGTCGTCGCCGGCCTGCGCGCCTTGCGCCAGCAGGCTTTGGCGAATGCCGGCGGTGTCGCAGCGCAAAAACGGATTGCTGGCTTTTTCCAGCGCGATGGTGCTCGGCAGAGTGGGCTGACCGCGGTCGCGCAGCGCCTGGTCGCGGCTCAGACGCATGGTCAGCACGGGATTGGCGGGGTCCGCGGCCAGGGCGAAGCGCAAATTCGACAAGGTATATTCGTGCGCTGGATAAACTTTGGTTTGCGGCGGCAGCTCGGCCAGTTTTTTCAGCGAAGACAGCATCTGCGCAGCCGTGCCTTCAAACAGCCTGCCGCAGCCAGCCGCGAACAGCGTGTCGCCGCAAAACAGCGCATCGTCAAGCCGATATGCCAGGTGGTCCAGCGTGTGGCCCGGCACCGCCAACACATAGGCCTCGCCCATGCTCAGCGACACGGTGTCGCCTTCCATCAGCGGGATGTCGACGCCGGCGATGCCGGCTGGGCCATAGACAATCGCATCCGGCCATGCCTGCTTCAGCTCCGCCAGCCCGCCGCAATGATCGGCGTGGTGGTGGGTGACCAGGACGGCTTCGAGCTGCAGGCCGTGCGACTGCAGATGGCTGAGCAGCGGCGCGGCTTCGCCGGGGTCCACCGCGACGGCGCGCGCGCCTTGCTGCAAAAGCCAGATATAATTGTCTGAGAAAGCCCCGATCGGGGTGATGCTAAATGTGGCTGCCATAAGGCCTTCCTCAATGAAAAATTCGTTTGGCGGCTGGCTGACCGGCACCGAACTGGGCCGTTATCTGCTGGCGCGCGAGCAGGAATACTTCGAGCGGGCGGTGGCCGACGCCTTCGGCTACCATGCGGTGCAGGTGGGCGTGCCGGAGATGGACTGTCTGCTCGGCAATCGCATTCCCTGGCAGTGCCGGGTGGCAGGCCATGGCGAGGTGGACGTGCGTTGCGACCCGGCCTTCCTGCCGTTTGAGACCCGCAGCCTGGACTTGCTGGTCATGCCCCATGTTCTGGATTTTACCACCCTGCCGCACCAGGTGCTGCGCGAGGCCGACCGCGTGCTGATGCCGGAGGGCCGGCTGATTCTGACTGGTTTCAATCCGCTGTCCTTGTGGGGCGTGCGTCGGCTGATCCAGGGCAAGGAATCTGCGCCGTGGAACGGCAACTTTTTTACCCAGTTGCGGATCAAGGACTGGCTGGCTTTGCTGGATTTGGAGCTGGAAGAGGCGGCCTTTCTGGCTTACGCGCCGCCGTTCTCGCGTCAGGACTGGCTGTCGCGCTGCGATTTTCTGGAAGATGTCGGCGAGCGCTGGTGGCCGCTGGCGGCCGGGGTGTACGGCATCGAGGCGGTCAAGCGCCAGCGAGGCATGCGCTTGATTACGCCGACCTGGAAACAGGCGGTCAAGAACAAGGGCGCTTTGGGCGTGGTGGCGGGCAATGAACGCCAGCACACGCACAAGGCGCCGGAAACAAACGAGCGGGACGGCGCATCGTCCTGCCATTGAACGAGACAGCATGACGACTGACGACAAGGTAGAGATTTATACCGACGGCGCCTGCAAGGGCAATCCCGGCCCCGGCGGCTGGGGGGCGCTGTTGCGCTTCAAGGGCAAGGAAAAAGAACTGTTCGGCGGCGAGCGCGGCACCACGAATAACCGCATGGAGATCATGGCCGTGATCCGCGGCCTGGCGGCATTGAACCGGCCGTGCCGGGTGGTGGTCTATACCGACTCGCAATACGTGCAGAAGGGCATTTCGGAGTGGATACACGGCTGGAAGGCGCGCGGCTGGAAGACCGCGGCCAAGGAGCCGGTGAAGAACGCCGATCTGTGGCAGCAACTGGACGCCGAGCGCAATCGCCACCTGGAAGTGGAGTGGCGTTGGGTCAAGGGCCATTCCGGCCACGAATTCAATGAAAGAGCCGACCAGCTCGCCAATAAGGGCGTGGCTTCGGTCTGAGCCAGCAACAAGCAGCCGCCGCGCCTTGGCGTGGCGGCCGGGAAGCAGCATGAGACAGATTATCCTCGATACCGAAACCACCGGTCTCGACCCGAATCAGGGCCACCGCATCATCGAATTCGCTGGCCTGGAAATGGTTGGCCGCAAGCTCACCGGCAAGCATCTTCATCTTTACATTCACCCGGAACGTCCTATTGATCCCGACGCCCAGCGCGTGCACGGCATTTCGCTGGAGTTCCTCGAAGGCAAGCCTGTGTACGCCAAGGTGGCGGCAGAGATCGCCGACTTCCTCCGAGACGCTGAGCTGATCATCCACAACGCGCCGTTTGACGTCGGCTTTCTGAATGCCGAATTCGCCCGGCTCGGCATGGAGCCGATCAACAAGCTGTGCGCCAACGTCATCGACACGCTGGCCGAAGCGCGCGACATGTTCCCGGGCAAGCGCAATAGCCTGGATGCCTTGTGCGACCGTTTCGAGATCGACCGCTCCAACCGGACCTTGCACGGCGCGCTGGTGGACTGCGAGCTGCTGTCGGAAGTCTATCTATGGATGACCCGCGGCCAGGAAAGCCTGGCGATGGACATCGAGGTAGAGGTGCCGGGTGGGCATGCCGGCCACGACCTGACATTCGAGCGCAAACCCTTGAAAGTGCTGGCCGCCGATGAGGCCGAGCTGGCCGAGCACCAAGCCTATTTGGACGTGCTGGACAAGACGGTCAAGGGCAGCTGCGTCTGGCGCGCGCTGGAAAACCCGGCGCCGGCGGAGGCTTGAGCCATGGCCCAAATGATTGCGCTGGTGCCGGCCGCAGGCTCGGGCAGCCGTTTCGGCGCGCCCAGCCCCAAGCAATATCTGCAATTGAACGGCAGGCCGCTGATGTGGCACGCGCTGGCCACGCTGGCGGCGGTGCCGGCGATAGACAAGGTGGCGGTGGTGATATCGCCGCAAGATGAGTGGTTTGATGATTTCGACTGGCGTCTGCCCAAGCTGGAAGTGCACCGCGTCGGCGGTGCCAGCCGTGCCCAGAGCGTGGCCAATGGGTTGGCGGCATTGGCGCCAGGCGAGGACGACTGGGTGCTGGTGCACGACGCGGCGCGCTGCTGTCTGTCGGTGGCGGCGGTGGAGCGTTTGATCGCCGCCTTGGCGGGCCATCCGGTGGGCGGCCTGCTGGCTTTGCCGGTGCCGGACACCGTCAAGCGGGCGGACGCTGAGGGCCATGTCGCCGCCACCGTGCCGCGCAATGGCTTGTGGCTGGCGCAGACGCCGCAGATGTTCCGCGCCGGTCTGCTGGCGCGGGCGCTGGGTGAGGGCTCGGTGGACGACATCACCGACGAGGCTTCCGCAGTGGAGCGGCAGGGATTGAAGCCGCTGCTGGTGGAGGGCGATGCGCAAAACTTCAAGGTGACCTATCCGCGCGATCTGGCCCTGGCCAAGGCCATTCTGGCCGCGCGCGGCGAACAATAGCGCAGAATTGCAATATTAAGGGAAGAGTATGTTTCGTATCGGGCAGGGTTACGATGTGCATCAACTGGTGGCAGGACGGCCGCTGATTCTGGGCGGGGTGGAAATTCCGCATGAGAAAGGCCTCTTGGGCCATTCCGACGCCGACGCCTTGCTGCACGCCATCACCGATGCCTTGCTGGGCGCGGCGGCGCTGGGCGACATCGGCCGCCATTTCCCGGATACGGCGGTGGAATTCAAGGGCGCGGACAGCCGCGTCTTGTTGCGCGAGGCCGCTGCGCGGGTGCGCGCCGCCGGCTGGCGGCCGGTCAATGTTGACAGCACCCTGATCGCGCAACAGCCCAAGCTGGCGCCGCACATCGACGCCATGCGCGCCAATATCGCGGCCGATCTGGGGCTCGATGTCGGCGCGGTCAACGTCAAGGGCAAGACCAATGAGAAGCTGGGCTACCTTGGCCGCTGCGAGGCGATCGAGGCCCAGGCGGTCTGCCTGCTGATCCCGGTTTAGCCCTGCCGCCGGCTGTCATCACAGTCTGCTTGTGGGATAATTGGACATCATCGCTCATGCCGGGCGCCGACTCGGCCGGCACAACAACATGCCAGGAGGCTACATCATGCTGACCCAGGACCAACTGAAACTCGCCGTTGCCAAGAAAGCGCTGGAATTCGTGCCGGAAGACGCCATTATCGGCGTGGGCACCGGCAGCACCGTCAATCTGTTCATCGAGGAACTGGCCGGCATCAAGGACCGGATCAAGGGCGCGGTGTCCAGTTCCGACGCCTCCACGGCTCGCTTGAAGGCGCACCACATCCCGGTATTCGACCTGAACGAGGTGGATAAGCTGCCGGTGTACATCGACGGCGCCGACGAGATCAACCATCACCTGCACATGATCAAAGGCGGCGGCGCGGCGCTGACGCGCGAGAAGATCGTGGCCGGCGTGGCCGACGAGTTCATCTGCATTGCCGACGAGAAGAAGTACGTCACCATGCTGGGCGCCTTCCCGCTGCCGATCGAAGTCATCCCGATGGCGCGCAGCTATGTGGCGCGCGAACTGGTGCGCCTGGGCGGCCATCCGGAACTGCGCCAGGGCGTGACCACCGACAACGGCAATGTGATCCTGGACGTGCACGGCCTGCAGATCATGAAGCCGGTGGAGCTGGAAGAAACCATCAACCATATCGCCGGGGTAGTCACCTGCGGCCTGTTCGCCCGCCGCCGCGCCGATGTGCTGCTGCTGGGCAAGCAGGACGGCGTGGCCGTGCTGCGCTGAGCGCGCGCCGGCCAAGCCGATGCCGGACGCCCGCCTGGCCGAATTTTTGTGTCGATTGGGCGGCGCGTCTTGCCTCGGCGGCAGGCCGCGCTAAGCTGATCTAATTGGTAAGGGCATTGCCTTGCCGACGCGGAGAGAAGACATGTCACGGCACTGTCATCTTGCCGACTTACCATTTTCTTTTTACTTGCAAGATCCTTGAGGCAGACATGGCAGAGCATATTTCCAAGCAGTTCGATCTGGAACTGGAAACCATCCGTACCCGCGTGCTGCAAATGGGCGGCCTGGTGGAGCAACAGATCCTGTCCGCTGTCGATGCCTTGATGTCCGGCGATATCGCCCGCTTGGACAAGGTGGCGGCCGAGGACGCCCTGGTCAATGCGATGGAAGTCGGCATCGACGACGACTGTCTGCACATCATCGCCCGCCGCCAGCCGGCGGCCAGCGATCTGCGCATCGTGTTCACCGTGATCAAGATCATCACCGATCTGGAGCGCATCGGCGACGAAGCGGCCAAGATCGCGCGCATGGGCAAGACCATCCATCAGTCCGAGCGCTATCAGATGCCGCGCTTCCGCGAAATCGAGAAGATGGCCGAGGTGGCGCTTGCCATGCTGCGCCGCGCGCTGGATGCCTTTGCCCGGCTGGACACCTCCGCCGCTTTGGAGCTGGCGGAGGAAGACATGCGGCTGGACGAGAATTTCGCCTCCGAGCTGCGCCAGCTGATCACCTTCATGATGGAAGATCCGCGCACCATCAGCATGTCCATCGACACGCTGTTCATGTCCAAGGCCATCGAGCGCATCGGGGACCACGCCAAGAACATCTCCGAGTACGTGGTCTATCTGGTGAAGGGCAAGGACATCCGCCACACCACGCTGGAAACCATCAAGCGCGAGACCCTGGGCCGCTGACGCGGGCGCTTGCCTGACATGACGCGGGAGGCAAAATGGCGGTAACATTTCACGGTTACCGCCATTTTGTTGCCAAGGCGAGGCGTCGGGCCTTCGCGCCGCGCGCTCCCGGCAGAAACCATCGAACAAGAAAAGGGGTGTCTTTGACACACACCACGCCCCCCCATACCGTATTGGCCACCGTAGACCTGGGCTCCAACAGCTTCCGCCTGCAGGTTTCCCGCGTAGTGGACGACCAGTTGTACGCGCTGGACGTGATGAAAGAAACCGTTCGTCTGGGCGCCGGCCTGACCGCCGAAAAAAATCTGGATGAAGACACTCAGCAGCGCGCGCTGGCTTGTCTGGCCCGTTTCGGCGAGCGTTTGCGCGGTTTTGTGCCGGGCCAGGTGCGCATCGTCGGCACCAATACCCTGCGCGTCGCCAAGAATGCCCAGGCCTTTATCGAAGAGGCCGAGGAAAAACTCGGCTTTCCCATCGAGGTGATCGCCGGCCGCGAAGAAGCGCGGCTGATCTACCTGGGCGCCGCCCACTCGCTGCCGGATACCAAGGAGCGGCGCATGGTGGTGGATATCGGCGGCGGTTCCACCGAATTCATCATCGGCAGCCACTACAAGGCCCTGGTGACCGAAAGCCTGCCGCTGGGCTGCGTCAGCTACACGCTGCGCTTCTTCCCCGGCGGCAAGCTCACGCGCAGCAACTTCCGCGACGCGGTATTGGCCGCGCGCAACGAGATCCAACGCATCCGCCACGAATACCGGCCCAGCGAATGGCAGCTCGCCGTCGGCACATCCGGCACCGCGCGCTCCTTGCGCGACGTGCTGGAAATCAACGACTGGAGCCGCTCCGACATCACGCTGGACGGCATGGAGCAGCTGCGCGAGCTGCTGATCAAGCAGGGCAGCATAGACGCCGTCAAGATCAACGGCCTGAAGGCCGACCGCGCGCCGGTGCTGGCCGGCGGGCTGGCCATCATGATCGCGGTGTTCGAAGAGCTGCAAGTCGAGAAGATGATCGTCACCGAAGGCGCGCTGCGCGACGGCGTGCTGTACGACCTCTTGGGCCGCCAGCGCGAAAAGGACATGCGCGACAGCACGGTGGGGCTGTTCAAGCGGCGTTATCACGTGGATGCGCAGCAGGCCGAGCGGGTCAATCAGCTGGCCGAGCGGCTGTATCGCATGCTGGCCGGCGAGGACGTGGACCAGGACATGCTGAAGCTGCTGTCCTGGGCGGCCAAGCTGCACGAAATCGGCCTGACCATCGCCCACACCGCCTATCACAAGCATTCCACCTATATCCTGCAGAACGCCGACATGCCGGGCTTCTCCAAGCGCGAACAAGCGGCGCTGGCCACGATTGTGCTGGGCCACCGCGGCGACATGGGCAAGATGGCGCAGTACATCAGCCAGCCGGTGCTGTGGCAGGCCGTCGTCGCGCTGCGCATTGCCGTGCTGTTCCATCGCCGCCGCCAGCCGCTGGCATTGCCGGAGGTGCTGGATCTGAAGCAGAACGCCAGCGGTTTTGAGTTGAAAGTCAGCCAATCCTGGCTGCAGGAAAATCCGCTGACCGCCAGCAGTTTCCGCCAGGAAGTGAACCAATGGAAGACTGTCGGGTTCAAACTGGACATCGTCCAGGAATAAGCCGACGCTGATATAGCGGTAACGCGGCCCGGGCTGTCCCGGGCCTTTTCATTGCGCGGCCTGCGCCTGGACCCTCCTTCCCATCATGTCCAAGGAGCCGCATGCGCCATCCTGTCCTGAAACGCCAGATCCCGTCGCTGGGCGAAGCGCCTGGCGCGCTGATTCCCGTCGGCGAGGCCAAACCCGGTGAAACCAGCCTGAGCTGGATCGAATACGACGCCGAAACCCTGAGCGAAACCGTTTGCCGCGACGTCGAGCAGGCCCTGGCGCAGGCTCCGGCCGGCAAGGTGCGCTGGCTGAATGTGTACGGCCTGCGCGACACCGAGGCGATGAAACGCCTGGGCAGCCATTTTGGGCTGCATCCGCTGGTGCTGGAGGATATCCTCAACGCCGGCCAGCGGCCCAAGGTCGAAGACTACGGCGATTATCTGTTCATCGTCAGCCGGGTGTTCGACTATCCGCTAGATGGCAGCCGGCTGGTGTCCGACCAGGTTTACATGGTGTTGGGCGAGGGGTTTGTGCTGACCTTCCAGGCGCGCCCCATCGGCGTGTTCGATGCGGTGCGCGACCGCCTGCGCCGCCAGCGCGGCCAGGTCCGCCGCAAAGGCGCCGACTATCTGGCTTATTCCTTGCTGGATGCGGTGATAGACGATTATCTGGCGGTGCATACCCGGTTCAACGAGCGCATGGAGCAGGTGGATGGCCGTCTGCTGTCCGGCAACGATCACGGCCTGCTGCGCCAGGTGCAGCGCCTGAAGCGCGACTGCCTCAAGCTGCGCCGCGCGCTGTTGCCGCTGCGCGAAGTGCTGCTGGCGCTGAATCGCGGCGAAGATGGCCTGTTCGCGCCGGAAACCCAACTGTATCTGCGCGACGCT
Source organism: Chromobacterium sinusclupearum (assembly GCF_002902845.1). Lineage (GTDB taxonomy): Bacteria > Pseudomonadota > Gammaproteobacteria > Burkholderiales > Chromobacteriaceae > Chromobacterium > Chromobacterium sinusclupearum. Next base: position 44,073 of record NZ_PPTF01000068.1, on the reverse strand, counting down.
TATGACCATACCATCCAGTTGCTGGAATCGCTGGAGATGAGCCGGGAGATGGTCAGCGACATGCTGGATCTGTACCTGTCCACCCAGTCCAACCGGCTCAATCTGCAGATGCGCAAGCTGACTGTGCTGACCATGATCTTCATGCCGCTGACGCTGATCGCCGGCATCTACGGCATGAACTTCGAACACATGCCGGAACTGAAGTGGCACTATGGCTATCACGCGGTGTTGGGCGCGATGGCGTTGCTTACGAGCGGCTTGGCGTGGGCGTTCTGGAAGCGGAAGTGGATTTGACGCTCTATCTTTGCAGTGCCATGATGAAGCGGAGCCTTGATTCTATTGAGAATGGCAGGAGAGTGACATGAAACCGTTTTCAGTTCATGCAGTCAGAGATGCTGAAGCCGGTGTTTGGGTGGCCAGCAGCAAAGATGTCCGAGGGCTGGTTGCGGAGGCATCGACGCGTGAGGAGCTTGTCGCCAAGCTCAAGGTGCGTATTCCGGAGTTGCTGGAGTTGAATGACCAGCCATTGCCTGAGGGCGAGATCCGTTTTCGTCTGAAATGGGAAGAGGTTTCGACCGAGGTCATTTGTGACTGACTTTACCGCAGCGGTAAAGAAAAAGTTGAAGGAGCATGGCTGCCGCTTTGATCGCCAAGGTAAAGGTGATCATGAAATCTGGTATAGCCCAATCACCAATACGAAATTTCCCGTTGATAGCGGCATCAAATCTCGGCATACGGCCAATGAAATCATGAGGCAAGCTGGCATCAAGTATCATTTTTGAATCGCGTTCCAAGCCAAACAGCCGGCGACAAGCCGGCTCATTGGTTTCATACCTCGTCCGATCTCACCCGCTTGACCCCCGCCTGCCGCATTGTCATCCAGGCATCGGCCAGCGAGCCGTCGATGTCTATCGCGCGGCAGGCGTCCTCCACCACGAAGGTTTCAAAACCGGCGGCGCGGGCGTCGATGGCGCTCCAGGCCACGCAGAAATCGGTGGCCAAACCAGCCAGCCACACCTTCTTGACCCCCAGCGTATTCAGATAGCCGCCCAGACCGGTCGGCGTGGTTCGATCCGCCTCCACGAACGCGGAATAGCTGTCCACCGCGGCGTGGATGCCCTTGCGCACGATGAGCCGGGCTCGCTCGGTTTCCAGCTCGGCATGGAAGGCCGCGCCGTGGCTGCCGGCCACGCAATGGTCCGGCCACAGCGTCTGCGCGCCGTAGGGCAGGTCTATGTTCTGGAAGGGCTGCTTGCCGGGATGGCTGCTGGCGAAGGAGATGTGGCCGCGCGGATGCCAGTCCTGGGTCAGCACCACGTTTTCGAACAGCAGCGACAGGTGGTTGATCAGCGGCACCACTTCGTCGCCGTCGGGCACGGCCAGCTCGCCGCCGGGACAGAAGCTGTTCTGCACGTCCACTACCAGCAATGCGCAGTCGGGGCCATAACGTTTCAGGGGCATGGGCAACACCTTATTGTTGTGTTCAGGTGTATTTGTTAACACGCTGACGGCCATGGGTAAAGTCCATGCACGCTTTCTCGCTTGTCTTTAATACCCTTGGGGGGTATATAATGGGCGGCAGGAGGTCGTCATGACGCAATCCCTTACCCTGCCGGTTTCCGGCATGAGCTGCGCTGCCTGCGCCGCTCGCATCGAAAAGCAGTTGAACCGCTTGCCCGGCGTCGATGCCGCGGTCAGCTTCGCCAGCGAAAGCGCGCAGCTGCGTTACGACCCGGCGCAGGCCAATCCGCAGCAACTGGTGGCAGCCATAGAGCGCTGCGGCTTTGCCGTGCCGCGGCAGTCGATGCGCCTCGGCATCGGCGGCATGAGCTGCGCCGCCTGCGCCGCCCGCTTGGAAAAGGTCTTGGGCAAGCTGCCGGGCGTCAGCGCCAGCGTCAGCTTCGCCGGGGAGTCGGCGCAGCTGGCATGGCTGCCAGGCCTGACGGATCTGGATGCCGTGCTGGCGGCGGTGCGCCGCGCCGGCTTCGAACCGCTGCTGCCCGAGACCGAGGACAAAGCCGCGGACGCCTCCGCCGCCCGTTATCGACGCGAACTGGCCTGGTTCGCCGCGTCGGCCGCGATGACCCTGCCATTCCTGGTCGAAATGATCGCCATGTTCGCCGGCAGCCATCATGGCTGGCTGCCGCGGCTGTGGCAGCTGGCGCTGGCCACTCCCGTGCAGTTCGTCATCGGCTGGCGTTTCTACCGAGGCGCCTGGCAGGCCTTGCGCGGCGGCGTCGCCAATATGGACGTGCTGGTGGCCCTGGGCACCAGCATGGCCTGGCTGCTGTCCGCCGCGGTTACGCTGCTCAATCTGCCGGGACAGCATGTGTATTTCGAAGCCAGCGCGATGGTGATCACGCTGGTGTTGCTGGGCAAGCTGCTGGAGACGCGCGCCAAGGGCAAGGCCTCGGCGGCCATCGCCGCCTTGATGAAGCTGGCTCCCAAGACGGCGCGGGTGGAGCAGGGCGGGGAATTGATCGACGTGCCGGTGGATAGACTCAAGCATGGCGATATCGTGGTGGTGCGCCATGGCGACAGCCTGCCGGTGGATGGCGAGGTGGTGTCGGGCGAGGCCTGGCTGGACGAGAGCATGCTGACCGGAGAAAGCCGGCCAGTGGCCAAGCGCGCTGGGGACAAGGTCTACGCCGCCACGCGCAATCAGGACGGCATGCTGAAGGTGCGGGCGCAAAGCGTGGGCAGCGAAACGCAGCTGGCGGAGATTGTGCGCATGGTGGCGGCGGCCCAGGGCAGCAAGGCGCCGATCCAGCGGCTGGCTGATCGTCTCTCCGCCGTGTTCGTGCCCGCAGTCAGCGCCGTCGCGCTGCTGACGTTTCTATCGACGGGCTGGCTGCTGGGCAGCTGGAGCGCGGCCTTGATCCACGCGGTGGCAGTGCTGGTGATCGCCTGCCCCTGCGCGCTCGGCCTGGCGACGCCGACCGCCATCATGGTGGGCGTGGGCAATGGCGCGCGGCGCGGCATCTTGTTCCGCAATGCCGAGGCGCTGGAGCGGGCCGGCAAGGTGGACGTGCTGCTGGTGGACAAGACCGGCACGCTGACCGAGGGGCGGCCGGTATTGCGCCACGCGCTGGCGCTGAGCGGCGATGAGGATGCGCTGATCCAGCTGGCCGCCAGCGTGGAGGCCGGCTCCGAGCATCCCTTGGCGCGCGCCTTGCTGCAAAAAGCGCAGGAGCGGGGACTGCCGTTGCTGACTTGCGCCGATTTCCGGGCCGAGGTGGGGCGCGGCGTCGCGGCGCTGGTGGAGGGGCGCGGCCTGGTGCTAGTCGGCACGCCGGCTTGGCTGGACATGGCCATGCCCGACGAGGCGCGCGCTTGGCAGGACGCAGGCGCTACCGTGGTGGCGGTCCGCATGGATGGTCAGGCGCTGGGTTGGCTGGCGCTGGCCGATCCTCTGCGCGCCAGCTCGGCCGAGGCGCTGCGCCAGGCGCGCAGCCTGGGCGTGCGGGTGATGATGCTGACCGGCGACGACGCGGCCACCGCGCGCAGCATCGCCGCCGAGGCCGGCGTCGACGAATGGCGCGCCGGCATGCGGCCGCAAGACAAGGCCGTCGTGGTGCGCGAGTTGCAGGCTGCCGGCCGCAAGGTGGCGATGCTGGGCGACGGCGTCAACGATGCGCCGGCCTTGGCGGCGGCCGATGTCAGCTTGGCTATGGGGTCCGGTTCCGACGTGGCGATCTCCGCCGCCGACATCACCCTGATGCGCGGCGACTTGCGCCATGCGGTGGACGCCATCCGGCTGTCGCGCCGGACGCTGGCCAAGATACGGCAGAACCTGGCGTTTGCTTTCGTGTATAACATGCTGGGGATACCGCTGGCGGCACTGGGCCTGCTCAATCCGGTGATTGCCGGCGCGGCGATGGCCGCCAGCTCGGTTTCCGTGGTGTCCAATTCTTTATTGTTGCGCCGCTGGCGCTGAATCAATCCTTAACTTTCATTGCGTGGAGAAGAATATGGCGGACTTGACCCTTAACATCGACGGCATGACTTGCGGCGGCTGCGTCAAAACTGTGCAGGACGTGCTGGACACCATGGCCGGCGTCAGCGACACAGCGGTCAGCCTGGAGGCCAAGCAGGCCCAGGTCAGTTACGATCCGGGCATCGTCTCTCCGGAAGAGCTGGCGGCGGCGGTGGCCGAGGCCGGCTTTGAGGTAAGTTTCTGACGCGTCCTGAGCGAAAGATCAGTTTCGCCTGAACTGAAGGCGAGGTCTCCTATGGTCTACCCCATGTCGCCGCCTTGTCGGCGGCGCCGTCCGGCGGTTGGGCATGGGACGAACGTAGGAGACCTGGCATGTGCACGCATTTTCAATTGCAGGCGAAGGACAGGAATCATGTGGTGGGCCGCTCTATGGAGTTCGCCCGTTCGCTTGATCCGGCGTTCTATATCCAGCGGCGCGGTGAGTCCTTCCAGCAGCCGGTTTGGGCCGGCGCGGATTTCCAGAAAATGGCCGATGCGCCGACGTGGTCGGTTCGCTATGGCTATGTCGGCATCAGTTCCACCAATCTGCCCTTGCCAGGCATCAGCCAGCGCATCGTCTCCGACGGCTTGAACGAGGCAGGCCTCAGCGTCAGCCTGTTGTGGCTGCCGTGCACCCGGTATCAGGATTTTTCCCGTGTCGAGACCACGGTGCTGGCGCCACTGTTCGCCGACTGGGTGCTGGCGCATTGCGGCAGCGTGTCGGATGTGCGCGAATTGCTGCCGACGCGCCAATTCTGGCTGCCGGACTGGCTGGCCAAACAGCTGCCGCTGCATGCCGCCATTGTCGACAAGGACGGCCGTTCGCTGGTGGTGGAATTCCAGGATGGCCAGCAGAAGATCTACCATAACCCGGTAGGGGTCTGTACCAATGCGCCGTGGTTTCCCTGGCATCTGGACAATCTGGGCAATTATCTGAATCTGACGCCAGAAGATCCGCAGCTGCGAGAGATCGGCACCTTGCCGGTCAGCCCGCCGGGGCATGGCGGCGGGCTGGCGGGCCTGCCCGGCAACGCCACGCCGCCGGCGCGCTTTGTCCGCACCGTCTACCTGAAGCAGTTCGCCAATCAGCCCGACGATCTGCGGCAGGCCTATGCGCAGGCTACCCATCTGCTCAATGCGGTCGATATTCCGCGCGGCACGGTGCGGGACGGCCAGGACCAGGATTACACGCAATGGGCGGTGGTGAAAGGGCTGAACAGCGGCGAGATTGCCCTGCGCACCTATGACTGCATGCAGTATTGCGGCCTGCGGCTAAACGATATCGACTTCGCCAGCGTGGCCAGCCAGGTGATTCCGCTACCCAAGCTCGACGACATCACTTTCATCCAGCCTGCCGGCTAACCGCAGGCCCGTTTCCGCGCCGGCGGGCCGGCGCGGCTTCAGACTTCTCCCAGCATGCCGTATTCGACGGGCATTTTGACGTAGAACACCTTGACGCCTTCCTCGCGCAGCCGGTCCAGCAGCAAGTCGGCTTCCACCGCGTTCAGCGCCATCGTCACCTCTTCCGGCTGATCGGACAGCTCGAAGAAGCGCGCGGCGTGGATGCGGCGGCCGGTGCCGAATCCTTCGCTGGCCGCGAACAGCGTGGCGCCGCTGATGCCCAGACGGCGCGCTTCCTGCAGAATCCATTCGGCCAGCGGCATGCCATGATGGCGATGCCCTTGCTGGGTGAAGAACGACAGCTGGTAGCCTTGCATCGAATCCTTCCTCCATCACGGCTCAAAGTTCGATCAGCGTACCCTCTTTCAGCAGGCAGGTGTGCATGCCGGGTGGGCAGCGGTTCAGCATCTGCTGCATCACCGCCTCGCGGCAACTGGGGTCGATATGGGTCAGCCACAGATGGACATTGGCGGGCAGCTGCGGCAGTAGGCTGCCCAACAGGGCCGGCACCATGCGGCCTTGCTGTTGCGCGTCGTGCAGGCGTTCGTCGCTGTAGGTGACTTCGCAGATCACATCGGTCAACGCTGGCGTGCCGGCTAGGCGCTGCCAAAAAGCCGGGCAGGTGGCGGAGTCGCCGCTGAAGGCCAGGGCGCGCCATGGGCCTTCGATCAGCCAGCCCAGCGCCGGGACGCTGTGTTCGGCCGGCAAGGCGGTGGCCAAGCCATCTTCCAGCGCCACGGTGTCGCCGACATCTACCGGCTTCAGCCGCAGCCAGGGCGCGTCGGGCGCCGGCTGGCGGGTGTAATCCGGCCAGATGCAGCCGTTGAACACGTGTTTGCGCAGCGCGTCCAGGGTGGCCTCATGCGCATAGACATCGAGGCCGGGGCCGCGCAGGCAGGCATGCACGTCGGCCAGCAGCGGCAGCAGGCCGCAGTGGTCGATGTGGCTATGGGTCAGCAGCACGCGGCGCAGCCGCAGCATCTCTTCCGCCGCCAGGCTGCCGCAACCGGTGCCGCAATCCAGCAGGGTGTCCTGGCCCAGCAGCAGACAGGTGGTCAACCCGGGCTGGCCGATGCAGGCCGCGGTGCCGAGAATGCGGATATCCATGGCTTTCTCCGATCTCCGCGGGAACGCTTTGCTTCGATTGTAGTCAGGCAGCAGGGTGTCGGCGCTTTTTCCTTGCGAAATGCTTTTGGCATGTTGTGGGCAAGGACCGCCGGGGCTATGATCTTTGGGCGTCTTTTCTAGCCAGACGATCCGCATTCGACGGAACCCCGGCGAGGATGCTATGGAAATCAGAGGATGAAAATGAAACAAACCATCATGACCGCGCTGGCGGCATCGCTGCTGTCTGGATCGGTATGGGCGGCGGATATCCCGCTGCGCGACTTTTTCCGCAACCCGGAACAAACCAATTTCACCGTCTCTCCCGATGGCAAGAGCGTGGCCTTCCTGTCGCCGTGGGAGTCGCGCCGCAATATCGTGGTGCGCCGCCCCGGTCAGCCGGACAAGCGCGTAACGGCAGTGAAAGACCGCGATCTGGCAGGGTATTTCTGGAAGGGCAGCGACCGGCTGGTCTACGTCAAGGACAATGGCGGCGACGAAAACTTCCACCTGTTCAGCGTGGACCTGAAAACCGGCAAGACGCGCGACCTGACGCCGTTTCCCGGCGTGCGCGCGGAAATCGTGGACGGCCTGATCGACAAGGACGACCAGCTGCTGATCAGCCTGAACAAGCGCAAGCGCGAAATTTTCGATGTGTACCGGGTGGATCTGAAAACCGGCAAGCTGACGCTGGAAGCGGAAAATCCGGGCAAGGTGACCAGCTGGGGCACGGACCACAAGGGCAATATCCGCATCGCCATCGAGACCGACGGCGTCAACAATACCGTGCTGTACCGCGACGAGCCGGGCGGCAAGTTCCGCAAGCTGCTCTCCACCACCTTCCGCGAGAGCTTCTCGCCGCTGTTCTTCACCTTCGACAACCAGCGTTTCTACGCCGCCAGCAACCTGGGCCGCGACAAGACCGCCATCGTCGAGTACGACCCGAAGACCGGCAAGGAAGTGAAGGAAATCTATTCCCGCCAAGATGTCGATGTCAGCGATCTGGCCTACTCGCGCAAACGTAAAGTCATCACTTGCGCCAGCTTTGAGACCGACAAGCTGGGCCGCGAGTGCTTCGATCCGCAAGCGCGCGAGCTGTATGCCAAGCTGCAGGCGCACTTCCCAGGCAACTTGGTTGAAATCCAGTCTGCGGATCGCGCCGAAGACCGCTTTATCGTGGCGGCTTGGAACGACAAGACTCAGGGCAAGCGCTACCTGTACGACACGAAAACCGACAAGCTGACGCTGTTGGCTAATATCACCCCGTGGCTGCCAGAAGACAAGATGGCTTCCATCAAGCCTATTCAGTATCAGAGTCGCGATGGGCTGACCATTCACGGCTATCTGACGTTGCCCAAGGGCAAGGAAGACGCCAAGAATCTGCCGGTGATCGTCAATCCGCACGGCGGCCCGTGGCATCGCGATAGCTGGGGCTTCAACCCGGAAGTGCAATTCTTTGCCAACCGCGGCTGGGCGGTGTTGCAGATGAACTTCCGTGGCTCCACCGGCTATGGCCGCCAGTTCTGGGAGTCCTCGTTCAAGGAGTGGGGCGGCAAGATGCAGGATGACGTCACCGACGGCGTCAACTGGCTGGTGCAGCAAGGCATCGCCGATCCGAAAAAGGTGTGCATCTACGGCGGCAGCTACGGCGGCTACGCCACGCTGGCCGGCATCACCAAGACGCCGGAGCTGTACCGCTGCGCCGTCGATTACGTCGGCGTGTCCAACCTGTTTACCTTCATGACCACCATCCCGCCGTACTGGAAGCCGTTCCTGGATTCGATGTACGAGATGGTGGGCCACCCGGAAAAGGACAAGGATCTGCTGCGCGAGCGTTCGCCGGTATTCCATGTGGACCGCATCCAGACCCCGCTCCTGGTGCTGCAAGGCGCTAAGGACCCGCGCGTCAACATCAACGAATCGAACCAGATCGTCGATGCGCTGAAAAAGCGCGGCGTGGAGGTGGAATACATCGTCAAGGACAACGAGGGTCACGGCTTCCATAACGAGGAAAACCGTTTCGCCGCCTATGGCGCGATGGAAAAGTTCTTCAAGAAATATCTGGACTGATCGCGAAAGCCTTTGCCGAGAGCCCGCCGCCTGGCGGGCTTTTTCTTGTCCCTTGTCAAACCGGCGGGTGAACTTGGCGGCGCCGGCGGCGACCAATAGCCCATCATTGATAGTCTTCTCGACCGGAGCACCCCATGCATCACGTCAGCCTCAGACCTTTTCCCGACAACTTCCTGTGGGGCGCCGCTTCCGCCGCCTACCAGGTGGAGGGCGCTTTCGATATCGACGGCAAGGGCTTGTCGGTGTGGGATGTTTTCGTGCGCGAGCCGGGCCGCACTTTCCAGGGCAGCAATGGCGACGTTGCGGTGGACCACTACCACCGCATGGAGGAGGACGTGGCGCTGATGGCCGAGATGGGGCTGACCGCCTACCGTTTCTCCGTCAGTTGGCCGCGCGTGCTGCCGCAAGGCCGCGGCGCAGCCAACGAGGCCGGCCTGGCTTTCTACGACCGCCTGATCGACGCCTTGCTGGCGCAGGGCATCGAGCCGGTGCTGACGCTATACCACTGGGACATGCCGCAGGCCTTGCAGGACGAATACGGCGGCTGGGAAGGCCGGCGCGTCATCGACGACTTCGGCGACTACTGCGCCTTGCTGTTCCGCCGTTACGGCGACCGGGTCAAGACCTGGGTGTCGCTGAACGAACAGAACTACAACCTCAGCAACGCCTATCTGCTGGCGACGCACCCGCCGGCACTGGCCGACCGCAAGCGTTTTTACGCCGCCAACCACATCGCCTTCCTCGCCAACGCGCGCGCCATCCAGCTGTTCCGCCAACTCGTGCCGGATGGCCGCATCGGTCCCAGCTTCGCTTATTCGCCGGCCTATCCGGCGTCCTGCGCGCCGGCGGACCTGCTGGCCTTCGACAATGCCGAGGAATTCACCAACCACTGGTGGCTGGACACCTACTGCTACGGCCGCTATCCGCAAGTGGCGCTGGCCTGGCTGCGCCAGCGCGGCGAAGCGCCGGACATTCTGCCCGGCGACATGGCGGCGCTGGCGGCGGCCAAGCCGGATTTCATCGGCCTCAATTACTACTACACGCTGACTTATACCGACAACCCGCCGGACGGGGTCGGTTTGCAGCGCATCAACACCACCGGGCAGAAGGGCAGCACGCCGTCCAGCGGCGTACCCGGCTTGTATCGCACCACACCGAATCCGCAACTGGAAACGTCCAACTGGGACTGGGCGATAGACCCGACCGGCCTGCGCATCGCCTTGCGCCGCCTGACCAGCCGCTATGCGCTGCCGGTGCTGATCACGGAGAACGGCCTGGGCGAGTTCGACCGGCTGGAAGACGGCGACCAGGTCCATGACGCCTACCGCATCGATTACCTGCGCCGCCATCTGGCGGCCTGCCAGGAGGCGATCAGCGACGGCGTGGCGCTGATGGGCTTCTGCGCCTGGTCGTTCACCGACATCCTGAGTTGGCTCAATGGCTACCAGAAGCGCTACGGCTTTGTCTACGTCAACCGCGACGAGACCGATGTCCGCGACTTGCGCCGCGTGCGCAAAGACAGCTTCTTCTGGTATCGGCGCGTGATCGCCAGCGGCGGGCGCGAGCTGTGATTACGCGGCCCGGCGCCAGCGGCGCTGGGCCATATGCCCGCCCAGCTGCAGCAGGGCGCACAGCGCAAGGTAGCCGACGGCGATGGCGCTGAAGATTTCCAGCGGATACACCTGCTCGCGGTTGTTGACCTGGGTGGCGACGAAAGTGAACTCAGCCACGCCGACGATATAGGCCAGCGAGCTGTCTTTCAGCAGCGACACCCACTGATTGACGAAGGAGGGCAGCATGATACGCAGCGCCTGCGGCAGGATCAGCCAGCGCAGCGTCTGCCAGCGCGAGAAGCCCAGCGCCAGGCCGGCCTGCCACTGGCCGCGGCCGACCGCATTGAGCCCGGCCAGCACGGCTTGGCCCAGATACGCCGCGTGGATCAGCGCCAGCGCCAGAATCACGGTGATGAGGCCTGGAATGTCGATGCCGAACAATAGCGGCAGCAGGAAGTAGCACCAGAAGATCAGCATCAGCACCGGGATGGCGCGCAGCATGGCGGTGACGGCCATCACGGCGCGCCGCAGCGCCGCGCCGCCCATTAACTGGGCGATGCCCAGCGCCAGGCCCAGCGCGCTGGCGAGCAGCGCCGCGGCCAGGCTCAGCAGGGCGGTCAACAGCAGGCCGCCGGCTTCGCCATTGGCCAGATTGCCCCACAGCAGGTAGTCCAGATTGTCGTGAATCACGGCCGGGATCATCGCAGCGTCCTCCATTCCGGCTCCTGACGCTGGGCCAGCAGCTGGGTGATCAGCACCAGGATCAGATACAGCGCGGTGGCGACGGCGAAAGCCTGGAAGGCCAGCAGCGTCTCGGTTTCCACCTGGCGCGAGGCGTAAGACAGCTCCGCCAGGCCGATGGCCATGGTCAGCGAGGTGTTCTTGACGATGGCCGTGTACTGGCCCACCAACGGCCGCTTCACCAGCTGCCAGGCCTGCGGCAGCACCACCAGGCTCAATACCTGCCAGCCGCTCATGCCCAGCGCCCGCGCCGCCAGACGCTGGCCTTTGGGCACGGCGTTCAGGCCGGACTGCAGTTCGCCGCAGATGAAAGCCGCGCTGTACAGGGTCAAGGCGGTAAAGGCGGCCAGGAACTCGAACGAGGGCCAAGGCAAGGACAGATCAAAGGGCAGCGCCAAGGCGTGCGGCGTGTTCAGCCAGATTTTCGCTTCGTCCGGCAATAGGCCGGACACGCCGAAATACCACAGCAGCAGCTGCACCATCAGCGGCGTGTTGCGGTGCAGGCCGACGAACAGCCGCGCCGCCAGCCGCAGCGGCCGCAGGCCGCTGTCGAGTAGCGCGGTGAAGACAATGCCAAGCAGGCTGGCGGCCAGGACCACCAGCAGCGACAGCCAGCCGGTGAGCAGCGCGCCCTTGGCCAGCCAGGCCAGATAGTGCGGCTCCAGCCAGTTATGGCCGAGCCAGGAGGGAGGGGTCATGCAAATTTCTTTCTACGGCGTGAAACGGCAAAACCGCCGGCGCGCGGCGGTTGTGGACAGCGGAACAGCTCGTGTCAGGTCGCGTCGCCGATCTTGAAATCGCGCGGCAGCGGGGCCTTGGTCTTGGGGCCGAACCAGTGGTCGTAGATCTTGGCCGCTTCGCCGCTCTTTTCCAGCTGCTGCAGCGTGTCGTTGACCGCCTTGGTCAGACGCGCTTCGCCCTTGGGCAGGCCGATGGCTTGGTATTCGCGGGTCAGCGTGAACGGCGCCAGCTCATACTTGGCCTTGTCCGGCGCGTTGGCCAGCAGGGCGGCCAGCTTGGAGCCGTCCTGGGTGATGGCCTGCACGTTGCCGTTGCGCAGCGCGGTGAAGGCCAGCGGGGTGTCGTCATAGGCGACAACCGTGGTCTTCGGGTATTTCTCACGCAGATACACTTCCTGCGTCGTGCCCTTGTCCACGCCCACGCGCAGGCCAGAGAGCTGTTCCGGCTTCTGCAGCGTGCCCTTGCGCACGATGAATTGCTGGCCGGAGGCGAAGTAGGGCAGGCTGAAGTCCACTTGCTTCTTGCGCTCGTCGGTCACGGTGAAGTTGGCGGCGACGATGTCGGCCTTGCCGGACACCAACAGCGGCACGCGGTTGGCCGGATTGGTTGGGATCAGTTGCAGCTTCACGCCCAGCTTCTTGGCGATGTGCTGAGCCACATCGACATCCAGGCCGACGATCTGGCGGGTCTTGGCGTCGAGAAAGCCGAACGGCGGATTGCTGTCGAAGGCGGCGACGCGCAGCACGCCGGCTTTCTTGATGTCGTCCAGGCGGTCGGCCAGGGCGGCGGTGGAAGTCAGGGCGACGGCGAGTGCGAGAGCGAGGGTCTTGTTCATGGCAGGCCTTGTAAAGTTCTAATGATGCGGAATCGATTGGCGCCATCTTACCCTGTTTGATTAATTCCAATAAATTCTAAAAAATTAGTTACATATTCCTTATTTTGTTATTTTGGTGGGGCATGCATGAAAAAAGCCGGGAATGATCCCGGCTTTTGCATGCTGGATGGGGCGGTTCAAGCAGGCTTGCGTTTGCCGAAGAACACAAACAGCGCTACGCCGATGACGATCATCGGCAGGCTCAGCCATTGGCCCATGCTGATCACGTCGGACTTGCCGAAGATGCCGGCATCGGGATTGCGGAAGTATTCGCTGATGAAGCGGGCCAGGCCATAGCCGATCAGGAATACCGCCGACACCTGGCCGCGCGCGCGCGGCTTGGCGCTGTACAGCCACAGGGCGCCGAACAGCACGATGCCTTCCAGCGCAAACTCGTACAGCTGCGACGGGTGGCGCGTGAGGCCGCCGTAATGCATCAGCATGTTCATCAGGTCCGACGACTGTTGCGCCTCGGCGATATCGTCCATCCGGGCCTGCGGGAACAGCATGGCCCATGGCAGGTCCGGGCTGGCCACGCGGCCCCACAACTCGCCGTTGATGAAGTTGCCGACGCGGCCGGCCGCCAGGCCCAGTGGCACCAGCGGCGCGATGAAGTCGGTCAGTTGCCAGAAGCCCCGGCCTATCTTGCGGCCATACAGCGCCACGGCTACCAGCACGCCGATGAAGCCGCCATGGAAGGACATGCCGCCTTTCCATACCATGAAGATTTCCAGCGGATGGCTGAAATAGAAGCCGGGCTGATAGAACAGCACTTCGCCGAGGCGGCCGCCCACCACCACGCCGACTGCGCCGTACATCAGCATGTCGTCCAGCTGCGGCACGGTCAGCACGTCGTTGCCCTTTTTCAGGCGGTATTTGCCCAGGGTGAGAAACAGGGCGAAGCCCAGCAGGTACATCAGGCCGTACCAGTGCACGGCGAGCGGGCCGAGATGAACGGCAACCGGGTCGAACTGAGGATGAATCAGCATTTGTCAGGGATGTGCGTTTGCGGTAAAAGAAATGGTTGACGAGATTATACGGAAAGCGTTCCCCGCCGTCGCGCCGCTCATCCGCGGCGCCTAGGCAAAAGGCTGGCCCACCCGGCACCCGCGGGCCAGCCGCCGCAAGCTTACCCTGCCTGCGTGACAGAATGACGACCGGCTTTGAACCTATTAAAGGAAGCATCATGCCCCAATACCGCTCCCGCACCTCCACCGCCGGCCGCAATATGGCGGGTGCCCGCGCGCTGTGGCGCGCCACCGGGATGACCGACGCCGACTTCGGCAAGCCCATCATCGCCATCGCCAATTCCTTCACCCAGTTCGTGCCTGGCCACGTCCATCTGCAGAATATGGGCCAGCTAGTGGCGCGCGAGATTGAAAAAGCCGGCGGCGTGGCCAAGGAATTCAACACCATCGCCATCGACGACGGCATCGCCATGGGCCATGGCGGCATGCTGTACAGCCTGCCCAGCCGCGACCTGATCGCCGACAGCGTGGAGTACATGGTCAACGCGCACTGCGCCGACGCGCTGGTGTGCATCTCCAATTGCGACAAGATCACCCCGGGCATGCTGATGGCCGCCATGCGGCTGAACATTCCGGTGGTCTTCGTCTCCGGCGGGCCGATGGAGGCCGGCAAGGTGCAGTGGGGCAACGAAGTGCGCAAGCTGGACCTGGTGGACGCCATGGTGGAGGCCGCCAACAGCGCGGTGTCGGATGAAGATGTGGACCGCGTCGAGCGTTCCGCCTGTCCGACTTGCGGCTCCTGCTCCGGCATGTTCACCGCCAACTCGATGAACTGTCTGACCGAGGCGCTGGGTCTCAGCTTGCCCGGCAACGGCAGCCTGGTGGCGACCCACGCCGACCGCAAGGAATTGTTCCTGAAGGCCGGCCGCCTGATCGTCGAGCTGGCCAAGCGTCATTACGAGGGCGAGGACTATTCCGTTCTGCCGCGCAGCATCGCCACCAAGCAGGCCTTTGAGAACGCGATGAGCCTGGACGTGGCGATGGGCGGCTCCACCAATACCGTGCTGCACCTGCTGGCCGCCGCCAGCGAGGCCGGGGTGGATTTCAAGATGGCCGACATCGACCGCATCAGCCGCGGCGTGCCGTGTCTGTCCAAGGTGGCGCCGGCCACGCAGAAGTATCATATGGAAGACGTGCATCGCGCCGGCGGCGTGATCGGCATCCTGGCCGAGCTGGATCGCGCCGGCCTGCTGCACCGCGATGTGCCCACCGTGCATAGCCCCAGCCTGGGCGCGGCCATTGAACAATGGGATGTGATGCGCCACGGCGAGGGCAGCGAGGCGCACCGCTTCTACCGCGCCGCGCCGGGCGGCGTGGCCACCACCATCGCCTTCTCGCAAAGCATGCGCTACCCGACGCTGGATAATGACCGCGCCGATGGCTGCATCCGCGACAAGGCCAACGCTTACTCGCAGGATGGCGGCCTGGCCGTGCTGTACGGCAATATCGCCGAGCGCGGCTGCATCGTGAAGACGGCCGGCGTCGATGAATCGATACTGAAATTCACCGGACGCGCGCGCATCTTTGAAAGCCAGGACGCTGCGGTGGAGGCGATTCTGGCCGACCGCATCGTCGCTGGCGATATCGTCATCATCCGCTATGAGGGCCCTAAGGGAGGCCCGGGCATGCAGGAGATGCTGTATCCCACCTCGTATCTGAAATCCAAGGGTCTCGGCAAGGCCTGCGCCTTGCTGACCGATGGCCGCTTCTCCGGCGGCACGTCCGGCCTCAGCATCGGCCATGTTTCGCCGGAAGCGGCCGAGGGCGGCGCGATTGGCTTGGCGGAAGAGGGCGACACGGTGGAAATCGACATCCCGAACCGTCGAATCCATCTGGCCGTGTCGGATGAGGTCTTGGCCAAACGCCGCGCCGCGATGGAGGCGAAGGGCCGCGACGCCTGGCAGCCTGTGGGCCGCAGCCGCGTGGTCAGCCCGGCCCTGCGCTCCTATGCCGCGATGACCACCAGCGCGGATACCGGCGCGGTGCGCGATGTGTCGCAAGTGGAACGTAAATAAAAAAACGTAGGGTGCGTCACCCCAAAGTGGCGACGCACCTAATGAAAGGGGAGGCGCTCTGCCTCCCCCTTTTGTTCCAGGCGGGCCTGAAAATTTCGCCGCGGTCCCGCTTGGGACGGTGGAATTTTCGGGCCTGGCTGTTTTAGACGGTGGACAGCGTCACCACCGCCGCTGCGACGATGCCGATGCCGGCCCAGCCGATAGGCTTCAGTTTTTGTTTGTACAGCAGGCGGCCGCCGATGGCGGTGCCGAGAATCCCGATGGAACCCCACAAGGCGTAGGCGATGGCCAAATCCATGCCTTTCACGGCCTGTCCCAGCAGCGCAAAGGCTATCCATACCAGCAGGATGGCGCCGATGCCCCATAGTTTGCGGCGGAAGCCGTCAGATTTTTCCAGCATCAGATTGGCGCCCACTTCTATCAGCGCCGAGGCCAGCACAAACACTAAATACATGGTTTTCATGCTGTGGCCTCCTCGTCATGAGGTTCGCCCAGCGTGACGCAAGTCAGGCCCAGCAAGGCCAGCGCCAGTCCAATCAGCTCTTGCGGCACCAGCTTTTCGCCGAACAGCCAGACGCTGACGATGGTGAGTCCAATCAGACCCAGTCCTTCCCATACGGCGTAGGCTACGCCGACCGAGATGCCGCGCAGGGCCAGGGACAACAGGTAATAAGACAAGGCCAGTGCGCCCGCCATCCAGATATAACCCAGATAGCCGCCGTTGCGAGCCGCGATGGCCATGAAGGAAGTGCCGATAATTTCACAGACAATGGCCGCGAACAACAAGGCCCAGGCCAGCAATAATGGAGAGCATAATTTTCTATACATAGTGTTGAATAAAATAAACAAGACAGGGGTCAGACCCAGGCTGGCTTGGCAGAGTTCCCCGCAGCTTCGGACTATAAAATCGGCATATCGGCGAAAATAAAGAAAAATACGATCAAAAGACGTAAAAAACCGCCTGGCGGCGGCTGGGGACAAATCGCTTCAGTGGTCGTCGTTCAGCAGGGTTTCGCCGTCCTGCAGGGCGAGCGGAAACAGCTTCAGCGGACGATGACGGCGGATCAGTTCGGCTAGATGCGGCGAGTGGCTGGTGACCCAGATTTGGCTGTAGCGGCTGGCTTCCGCTATCAGCCGCGCCAGTGACGGCAGCAGCGCCGGATGCAGGCTGTTTTCCGGTTCGTTCAGCGCCATGAAGGCAGGCGGACGCGGGCTGAGCAGGGCGACTGTCAGACACAGGAAGCGCAGCGTGCCATCGGACAGTTCGGCGGCCTCCAGGGGCCGCAGCAAGCCTTCGCGCTGCATCAGCATCTGGAAACGGCCCTGGGCGGCGTCCACCAAGAAATGGCTGTCGGGAAAGGCCTCGGCCAATACGCTGCGCAGCAAATCGCGGTCGCCTATCTCGACAATGGTCTGGTAGGCTGCGGCCAGGTTGGCGCCGTCGTGCGCCAGCACGGGCGAGCGTATGCCCACTTGCGGCGCGCGCAGCGGCGAGCCCGGCCAGGCGGCGAATTCATGATAGAAGCGCCAGCGACGCAAGGTTTCCCGCAGTTGCGACAGCTCCGGGTAGCGGTGCGGTTCGGCCAATTGGCCGAAGATGGACTCCTCCGCCCGCAGGCTGGCCGGGTAGGTGTTGCGTTCCCCATCCACGCCGCATAGGAAGGCCGCCTGGTTGCGGCGCTCCAGCAGCAGCGTCGAAGGCCTGCGGCCATGGCTGGCCAGCCACAGGCTTTCCTCCTTCACCAGCGGGTCAAGCGAGAACAGGCTCATGCTGGGTTCGGGATAACCCAGTTGCAGCTCGTAGTCGTAGTCATCCAGTCTGACCGACAGAATCATGCGCTTAGGCCCGCGGGCCTTGTCGCCCCGGCGCGGCCCGCCCGCCCACATCGCTTTCTGGATGCCGCCTTCCTCGGCCAGCGCTGCGGCCAGCCGGCCCTCGGCCGAGGCGTGCAATAGATGGATGGCCTTGTACAAATTGGATTTGCCGCAGCCGTTGGCGCCGACGACGACGTTGAGGGCCTCCAGCTCCAATGTCAGTTTGCGGATCGAGCGGAAGCCGGCCAGGCTGATGCTGTTGATGGGCATGGTGAGAGTAGGGGGGACAGAAGGGATTGTGACCAGCGGCGGCGGGGCGGGTTCCGCTTTTGACTATCTTGTTAGGTATTGATCATTGTCATAATTCTGGAAGGCAACGGTGCTATTATGGCGATGTCCTTGTAGGACAATTGGGAACTTGCAGCCTTGCCTGCAGTCCATCCAGACCCATCCCCGGGCTGTTTCTACGTGTTCAGTTATCGCCAAATCGAACAATTCTCCCTGCTTCTTATTCGTTTTGTTTCGAAAATGAAATATTTCTTAAAGTACAATGGGATAATGTAAGGTATTTTTTTACATTTTCAGCATGGCTATTGTGGCTTTCCCGTACGACTGCATAATCGACCATCTGATTTTGGATAGTAGGCGCTTGCTGTTTTGTGCTGGGTTGTGTCGGGCGGAATTATGAAGAAACTGTGCGTATCGCAATGATTTTTAAGAGTTTTGCCAAGAGTTGGCGGTGGGACGGGCAAAAAAAATGCGCGGTGCCTTACGGCCCGCGCCAAGTCTACAAAGGAGAAATAGAGGAGAAACTATCAAGAAGCAATTGCTGCATCTCAACGAGAACGGATTATCCGGATAGCGCTACCAGGTGTCAACATGTGCGTTTCCGAAAATGTCGAGAAATATAACTTTTTGTCGCGCCTAAATACATTTATTGTTTGTGGGCGCAATTCTGGCAAGGGTTTACGTTTTTGTCATGTTGCGATCGTGGCCGAGCAAGCGCGTGGCGGCTGTGCCACAATACGGTTTTTTCGACTGTTGCAGGATGCCCGCCCATGGACGCTGTCCGTCACCTTCTTCCCGATCCGCGTCAATATCACCCGCAAGTTTCCCTGACCAACCGACTGATCCATCATGCCCAGTCCGTGCTGGACGCGCCGGACGCCGGCGAGCGCGATATGTGGCGCCAGGCCCTGGTGGGCGCAATCGACGAGATGTTGCAGCGTGGCGAGGTATTGTCGATCTCCGTGGCCTTGGCCATGGTGCCGACGCAGGCCTGCTATCAGATCGTCTGGGACGCTTTGCGCCAGGCCGTAGAAGAGGCCGGCGGCGCGCGCGCGCTGGTATTCGCCTTGCCGCTGGTGTTGGTGGCCGGCAGCCGCGAGCAGGCCGAGCTGCCCGGCGCCATCGCCGATGTCGAAGGCTTGAACGCGCTGCTGCGCCAGCATGGCGTGTTCGCCGCGGACGGCGACGCGGCCTTGTCCGGCGTGTTGCTGCATCCGGACAGCTTGGTGGGCCTGGATGCGCTGACCTTATATAGAATGGCCCGGCAAGGCGAGGCTGCCCGCGACAGCTTGCCGGCGCAGGCGGCGCCGGTCACCGTGAAGGAGGAAGGCGTATTCCTGCGCTACCTGATAGGCGTGGCCGTGCAGCGCGAAGGCGAGGCGTGTCCGGTCAAGCTCGGCGGTTCGGTCGGCGCCTGGGGCATGCCGCTGATGAAGTTCCTGGGCGAAGAGCTGAAGACCGATGGCGTGACGCTGTTCCCGATTGCCCGGCCGCCGCTGCCGGCGATGCAGGCGCTGGTGGCCGGAAACCATGCCCGCTTCGAGGTGGCGCTGCAAGTGTTCGCCAGCAGCCAGATCCGCCGCTTACGCGAACTGGACAAGGAGCCGGTGGCCATCGTTTCCGCGCATGAGAACGGCGAGCTGCACTTCACCGTTTCCGCCAAGGGAGACGAGCGCAACTGGGAGGGCTTCGTCTGGCCGCTGGCTTCGCTGGACAACCTCAAGCTGATCGAAGAAAACTTCCGCGAGCTGATGAGCGAGTGCCGCGTGCGAGAAGTGCATGTGCTGCCAGAGCTGCAGCCGGAAAGCCGCGACGGCGTGCCGCTGTTTTTCACAGCGGACGATTTGTAAGTTACCAGGAGTAAGGGGCCCCGCATCGCGCGGGGCCTTCTGCTTGGCGGGTCTGGTCGGGGCCCGGGCGCTTGCTTCACGTTAAGGTTTCCGTTTGGGCATTTCGTGTAGAATGGCCCGATCGTTAACCTATTGATGGAAGAGCCAGACGATGTTTGCTGCCGACCAGACGATTGCCAAATTCGACCCCGAACTCGCCGCCGCGATTGCCGCCGAGTGCCAGCGCCAGGAAGATCACATCGAGCTGATCGCCTCGGAGAACTACACCAGCCCGGCAGTGATGGAAGCCCAGGGCTCCCAACTGACCAATAAGTATGCCGAAGGCTACCCGGGCAAGCGCTTCTATGGCGGTTGCGAGCATGTGGACATCGTCGAGCAGCTGGCCATCGACCGCGTCAAGCAACTGTTCGGCGCGGAATACGCCAACGTGCAGCCGCACTCCGGTTCCCAGGCCAACCAGGCGGTGTACTTCTCCATCCTGAAGCCGGGCGACACCGTGATGGGCATGAACCTGGGCCATGGCGGCCACCTGACCCACGGCTCTCCGGCCAACCTGTCCGGCAAGATGTTCAACATCGTCGCCTACGGCCTGAACGACAAGGAAGAAATCGACTACGACGACATGGAGCGCGTGGCGATGGAAACCAAGCCGAAGCTGATCATCGGCGGCGCGTCCGCTTATGCCTTGCGTTTCGACTTCGAGCGCATGGGCCAGATCGCCAAGAAAGTCGGCGCTTACTTCATGGTGGACATGGCGCACTACGCCGGCCTGATCGCCGCCGGCCTGTATCCTAACCCGGTGCCGCATGCCGACTTCGTGACCTCGACCACCCACAAGACCCTGCGCGGCCCGCGCGGCGGCATCATTCTGGCCAAGGCCGAGTTCGAGAAGAGCATCAACAGCAATGTGTTCCCGACCCTGCAAGGCGGCCCGCTGGAGCATGTGATCGCCGCCAAGGCCGTGGCCTTCAAGGAAGCGCTGCAGCCCGAGTTCAAGATCTATCAGGAACAGGTGCTGAAGAACGCCTCCATCATGGCCAAGACCCTGGCCGAGCGCGGCGTGCGCATCGTGTCCGGCCGCACCGAGAGCCATGTGTTCCTGGTGGATCTGCGCGCCAAGGGCCTGACCGGCAAGGCGGCCGACGCGCTGCTGGGCCGCGCCCACATCACCGTCAACAAGAACGCCATCCCGAACGACCCGGAAACCCCGTTCGTGACGTCCGGCATCCGCATCGGCTCCCCGGCCATCACCACGCGCGGCTTCAAGGAAGCCGAGGCCATCGCCGTAGCCAATATGGTGGCCGACGTGCTGGACAATCCGAACGACGACGCGCTGATCGCTCGCGTGGCCGAGCAAGCCACCGCGCTGTGCCATCGCTTCCCGGTTTACGCCAAGTAAATCCGTTTCGCGCTGTGAAGAAGCCGCCCCTAGCCGGGCGGTTTTTTTATGGCCGCGATGTATTGGCGAGGCTTTGCTGATAACATCTATTTATTGCAACTCTCAGGATTCTTGTCATGAAATGCGCGTTTTGTGGCAACCCGGACACTCAGGTGATCGATTCCCGCGTCAGCGAGGATGGCAGCAGCATCCGCCGTCGCCGCCGCTGCCCCGTCTGCGACAAGCGCTTCACGACTTTCGAAACCGCCGATGTGCGCATGCCGCAGGTGGTGAAGACAGCAGGCCACCGTTCCGAGTTCGACATCGAGAAAGTGCGCACCAGTTTCCTGCGCGCGCTGCACAAGCGGCCGGTGTCCACCACGCTGGTGGACGAGGCGATAGACCGCATTTGCCATAAGCTGCTGCAATTGGGCGAGCGCGAGGTCAGCAGCCGGCAGATCGGCGAGATGGTGATGGCGGAGCTAGCGCGGCTGGATAAAGTGGCCTATGTCCGCTTCGCCTCGGTTTACCGCAGTTTCCAGGATATTTCCGAATTTACCGATGCGATCAAGGAAATTCAAAAGTCATCGCATTGACAGTTTGGGAGAGGGCTGATTAGTCTGGATATTTCTTTGTCATTTTAAAGATGCCATGACTACCCTCGCCCAGACACACCTTGCCCTGTTGCCGCCCGGCGTTGACCACGCCGAGCGGCTGTTCGCATTGATAGACGAGAGCCGCCAGACGCTGCGGGCCTGGCTGCCGTGGGTGGATGCCACCCGCAGCGTGGAAGACAGCCGGCAGTTTCTGGCCGGCATCGCCGATGGCCAGCGCAACGGCGCGGCCTGTACCACCTGGTTGATCGAATTGGACGGCGAGTTGGCCGGCTGCATCGATATCCATGGCGTCAGCGCGCTGCATCGTTCCGGCTACCTGGGCTACTGGCTGGCCGACCGTTTTGTCGGCCGCGGCCTGATGCGCGGCGCGGTGGCGCAGGCGCTGGATATCGGATTCGGCGAACGGGGCCTGAACCGCATCGCCATCGTGGCGGGCGTGGAGAACGCGCGCAGCCGGGCGGTGGCCGAGCGTCTGGGGTTCAGCCTGGAAGGCGTGCAGCGCGACGGCCTGTATTTGCACGGTCGCTACCATGATGCCTGCCAGTACAGCCTGCTGGCCAGGGAGTGGAAAGGATTGCGATGCCCACGGTGACCATCCGGCCCGCCGATCCCGCTGCCGATGCGGCGGCGCTGTATGCCTTGATTGAAAGCTATCGCGCCACGCTGAGCCAATGGATGGCCGGCATCGTCAAGCCGCAGTCGGCGGCGGATACCGCGGCTTTTCTGCGGCAGCAGGTTCAGGGCAATGCGGAAGGGCGCAGCGTCCACAGGTTGATCGAAGTGGACGGCGAGATCGCCGGCATCTGTTCATTGCACGGCATCAGCCAAGCGCATCGCTATGCGCGCATCGGTTATTGGCTGGCGGATTGTCATGTCGGCAAGGGCGTGATGCAGCAGGCGCTGCGGCAGCTATTGCGCCATGGTTTCGACGAGCTGGGCCTGCATCGAGTGGAATTGGGTTGCGCGCCGGAAAATGTCCGCAGCTGCAAGGTGGCGGAAAGCCTGGGCTTCCGGCTGGAAGGCGAGCTGCGCGACGCGCAGTATCTGAACGGCCGCTACTGGAATATGCGTTGTTACGGCCTATTGGCCGATGAATGGAAGAATCGAGCATGATGGATTATAGCGCCGACGATCACCTGTATATGCAGCGCGCGCTGCGGCTGGCCGAAGGCGCGACTCGCCGCGCCGCGCCCAATCCCGGCGTCGGCTGCGTGCTGGTGCGCGAAGGCAAGGTGATAGGCGAGGGCGCGACGCTGGCGGTGGGTTCCGATCACGCGGAAATCCAGGCCATCAAGGATTGCCTGGCGCGCGGCGATAGTCCGCGCGGCGCTACCGCCTACGTGACCTTGGAGCCGTGCAGCCACCATGGCCGCACCCCGCCGTGCGCGGAGAGGCTGATCGCCGAGGGCATCGACCGCGTCGTGGCGGCGATGGTCGATCCGTATCATGAGGTGGCAGGCCGCGGCATCGCCATGCTGCAGGCCGCCGGCATTTCCGCGGCGGCGGGCCTGATGGAGCCGGAGGCGCGCCGCGTGCACCGCGGCTTCCTGTCGCGCGTCGAACGCGGCCGGCCGTGGGTGATCCTGAAAGCGGCGGCCACGCTGGACGGCAAGACCGCGCTGCTGAATGGCAGCAGCAAGTGGATCACCGGGCCGCAAGCCAGGCTGGACGTGCAGCGTTTGCGCGCCGCGCATTGCGCCATCCTCACCGGCAGCGGCACGGTGCTGGCGGACGACCCGCAGTTGACGGTGCGTGAGGTGCCGGTGGCGGTTCAGCCGTGGCGGGTGGTTTTGGACGGCGATCTGCGCACCGATCCTTCCAGCCGCATCTATCCTGGCGGGCGAAGCGTGCTGGCCACCTGCGTCGATGACGAGGCGCGGTTGGCGGCATTCCGCGCGCAGGGCGTCGAGCCGCTGATTCTGGGTCGGCGCGGGGGCAAGGCCGATCTGGCCGCGTTGCTGAGCCGCCTGGGCGAACGCGGCATCAATGAGCTGATGGTAGAGGCCGGCGCCGGCCTCAACGGCGCGCTGCTGCGCGCCGGGCTGGTTGACGAGATTGTGCTGTATCTGGCGCCGGCGCTGGCCGGCGACGCCGCGTGCGGCCTGTTCTCCTGGCCAGCGCTGGAGGATCTGGCCGACAAGACGCGTCTGGAAATCGTTGACGTGGCCAAGGTTGGCGGCGATTTGCGGCTGAACTTGCGGCCGCAAGCTTAAGCGGTTGGGTCTGGCAGTCATCATTTTGTTGCGCCAAGCGTTGTATGCTCAAACAGTGGGAATATGGGAGTGTGCGAGCATGGCGGGCAAGGAGCGGAGATGGCGGCACTGAAGGACGCATTGACGGCCTATCTGCATTTGATTGAACGGCTGGGCGCCACGCCGGATGTGGTGGCGGCGCGGCGCGAGCTGTTGCAGAAGCTGCTGGACGGCCTGGCCGGCAAGCGGCGGGATGTCGACAGCTATCATGCCGGCGTGGACGTGTTTCTGGCCGGCTGTCCCTTGCAGGAGAAATTGCTGGCGGTGACCTGCGCCCGCGAGTTTTTCTACTTCTGGCTGGATGACATGAAGAAGGTGATGGAGATCACCTCCGGCGCCGGCTTCACTGTGCGCAACCTCGACATGCCGTTGCAGGGATCGCTGGATGCGCTGCTGCAGTTGATGCGGCGGACAGGTTTCCAGCGCTATCCGCCCTCGCTGGGCCTTTACCTTGGCAAGCTATTCGAGGACGGCATGGCGGAAGACGAGATCCGCCGTCGCGAAACGCTGCTACAGGCCTTGTTGTTTCTGCTTGATTCCCATCCTTTCCATGCGAGCAGCTACCGCATGGCGGTGGATGCCTTGCTGCTGCATTTGGATTCGCAACAAGACGGCGAATACCTGCGCCAACTGGTGCGCGAGTACTTCCCGCATTGGCAGTCCTTTCCGTTTGCTTCGCAACGCTTGGGCGCATCCGGTAAGATTGCGTGAGAAAAACTCATTCTAAACCGGCTTTTCTGAGCAAAAATTCCCTTGTTTCTTATTGTTTTTCAGCATGATCTTCCGCGCTTGACCATTAAATAGTGTCATGTGAGTATGGGGTGAAATCCATACAAAGGAGGATGCCATGCTGAATCAAAAGGCCTATCAAAGCCTCAGCCACACTTTTCAAAGACTGCATCGTTTTGGCCATCTCGGCGCCATCGCTGGCTGGGATCAGGCCGCCATGATGCCGCCCAAGGGCAATGAAGCGCGCGCGGCCGCCCAGGCCGAGCTGCAGGTGCTAATGCACCAGCTGATCACCGCGCCGCAATTGCAGGAGCAGCTGCAGGCCGCGGAGCAAGAAGACCTGGACCCGGCGCAGCGCGCCAATCTGCGCGAAATGCGCCGCGAATGGCAGCAAGCCAATCTGCTTCCGGCCGAACTGGTGGAGGCCAAATCCTTGGCGGCCGCGCGCTGCGAACACGCCTGGCGCAGCCAGCGCAAGGATAATGATTGGCAGGGTTTCCTGGCCAATTTCCGCGAAGTGTTGCGGCTGGCGCGCGAAGAGGCGGCGCTGCTGGCGCAGATCAACGGCGTAAGCCGCTACGATGCCCTGCTGGACAAGTACGAGCCGGGCATGAAGAGCGCGGACATCGCGCGCATCTTCGATGACGTTAAATCCTGGCTGCCGGGCCTGATCGAGGCCGTACGCGCCAAACAGGCCGGCGAGGCCGTGATTCAGCCGACGGGGCCGTTCCCGGTGGCCTTGCAGCGCGATCTGGGTCTGGAGGTGATGCAGCTCTTGGGCTTCGACTTCGACGCCGGCCGGCTGGACGTCAGCAACCATCCGTTCTGCGGCGGCGTGCCGGAGGATGTGCGCATCACCACGCGCTACCGTGAAGACGATTTTGTGCAAAGCCTGATGGGCATCATCCATGAGACCGGCCATGCCCGCTATGAGCAGGGACTGCCGCGGCAATGGGTGGAGCAGCCAGTGGGCCGCGCCCGCTCCATGGGCATTCACGAGAGCCAGAGCCTATCGTTCGAGATGCAATTGGGCCGCAGCCGCGGCTTCCTGGAGTTGATTGCGCCGCTGATCCGCCGCCGTTTTGGCGACCAGCCGGCGTTCGAAGCCGACAACCTGGCGCGGCTGTATACCCGCGTCGAGCCTGGTTACATCCGCGTTGACGCCGACGAGTTGTGCTACCCGGCGCATGTGATTCTGCGTTTCGAGATCGAGCGCGCGTTGATCAATGGCGAGATCGAGGCCGAGGATGTGCCAGCGCTGTGGGACGAGAAGATGATGGCCTATCTGGGCATCGATACCCGCGGCAACTACCGCGACGGCTGCCTGCAGGACATCCATTGGACCGATACCTTCGGCTACTTTCCCAGCTACACGCTGGGCGCGATGTACGCGGCGCAGTATTTCGCCGTCTTGCGCCGGCAGGAGCCGAATCTGGATGCCCGCGTCGCGGCAGGCGATCTGTCGCCGGTATTCGACTGGCTGCAGGCCCACATCTGGAGCCAAGGCAGTTTGTGGACGACGGACGAGCTGGTGCGGCGGGCGACGGGCGAGGCGCTGAATCCGGCCCATTATCGCGCGCATCTGGAGGCGCGCTACCTGGCTTAAGCGCGGCTGCATAGTCTTGCTCTGCGCTGCCAGTTTTATGTCGTATCAGTTGCCGGCCATCTGCTGGTGCAGATGGTCGCACCAGTCCTCGAATTCCACCAGGTCCAATCCCAGGTAGGCCAGCACGGCGGCGCGGCGCTGCGGCCAGCCTGGGTCTTCATGACCGGGCAGCGAGGTGCGCCAGGCGTGCTGCGCCGCGCGCGTCACCGCCACCATCATCCGGCCTTCATGGTCCAGCAGGGCGTCCGGTCCGGTGTCCAATATCTGCGGGTCGTACTGCAGCAGGATGGCGCGGGCAAAGTTTTCCGGCATGTGCCAGACCTTGGCCACCAGATAGCCCACCACCGTGTGGTCGGTGCCGTGCAGCTGCTGTTGCACCTTGCAGATGCGTTCGTCGTCGGCCAGCTCCATCAGCTGCAAGGTGCGCGCATAGCCGGCCTGTCGCATCAGTAGGATGGCGATGCCGCAGCCGTGGAACAGCGCGAAGCTCTGGCACTGGTCCGGCACATGGGCCAGCCGCTCGCTGAGCAGGCCTGACACCGTGGCCAGTTGCATCGCCTTGTCCCAAAACACCTCCAGCGCCTGCGGCGTTTCCTGCGTCAGCCGGCTGCGCAGCACCAGGCCGCTGGCCAGATTGATCACATTGTTGACGCCAAGCAAGTTGATGGCCTGAGCGATGGACTGAATCTTGCGGCCCTGCCCCAAGGCGGGGGAATTGGCCGCCTTCAGCATGGCGATGCCCAAGGCAGGATCGCTGCCGACCAGCTCGCTCAGTTCTTGCAGCGGCGATTCGCTGTCATGGCGCAAGGCCTGCAAACGGTCCAGAATTTCTGGGCGCGGCGGAATCACCAGATTTTCCAGCAGCTTCTCGCGCTGCTCTTCATTCAGTTCGTGGGGCATGATCGAAAGCGGGGGAGTGGAGGCTACTTAAGCAGTGTAGCAGCCGCTTTCGGCATGTGATTGGGAATGGGCTGACTCAGAACAAACGGCCGCAAATCTGCTGAGGCTGGGAGCCACCTCGCCTGATGGCCATGGCCCGCCGCCCTCATAGGGTGGCCAGCATGAAGCTTTCCACCGCCTGCGCCAGCTCTTCCGGCTTTTCCCATTGGATCATGTGGCCGGCGCCCGGGATGGTCGTTTCGCTCAGTCGGGCGAAACAGGCGCGGCGCTCATCCAGCGTGGACATGACGCCTTTGACCGCGGGATGTTCAAAGGGATGTTCGCCCATGACCCATAGCACTGGCGCGGCGATGCGGCGCCAGCAGGCCATCGCCTCCTCCAGCCGGTATAGAATCGGGTTGACCATCTTGTGGCGCGGATCGGCGCGATAGGTGACGCCATTCTCGGTCGGGCGGGTCAGCTCCGTCGCCAGCCATTGCGCGCGTTCATCGCTGAGCAAGGGGTTGCGCCCGCGCAGCTTGTCCGCCACTTGTCCTAGATCCGCCATCGCCTCGTAGCCGATGTCGGATTGGGTTTCCCGCAACCAGCGAGCGAAACGCCCCGGGGCCTCGGCCGGCCGCGTGGCATTTAGGCCGAATCCTTCCACCAGCACCAGGCGCTCGATCCGTTCTGGCCGCACTCCGGCGTAAATCCCGGCGATCATCGCCCCCATGCTGTGCCCCAGCAGCCGGACAGGCTGTTCTGGCGACAGCTGCGTCAATAGATCGTCCAGATCGGCCAGGTAGTCCGGGAAGTAATAGCTGCCTTCATTCCACTGACTGTCGCCGAAGCCGCGCAGATCAGGGGCTACGACCTGCCATTCTTGGCACAGGTTTTCCACCATGAACTGGAATGTCGCCGAACTATCCATCCAGCCGTGCAGCGCAACCAGCAACGGTGCGTTATCCGCTCCCCAGCGGCGCAGATGATAGCGGCGACGGTTGACGGTGAGGTATTGGCTGCGGGCGAGGGGCATGGGACTGACTTCCTGAAAGAAGAAACATGGCCAGTCTAAGCGCATGTTGAGAAGCTGAATAGTCGAAGGGGGGAGCAGAATTCGCACAAATTTATGCTTTTGGTATTGTTATTTCATGTAAATTTGCAATCCAGCATCTATATTAAACTAATAATTTAAAATATATTCATAATGATGTAAGAATGATACACTTCAAAATTTACTGGAATTGAAATTTCAAGGAGGAATTTTATTATCTATCAATGCTTTAGGGTGGTTTTTGTTAAGATTTGTTGAGTAAGGCTATGTTGAAAGTCATGTCTAATTTGCTTTAATCTTGCGGCACATCACATCTAGCCGCGCTGCAAGAGGCCTATCAGGATTCGTTCGCTCGCCAGACGTGATGAGAGCTAAGCATCCTCCAGCCATGGCATGGCGATGGGCGGCCATTTACGGCGTCCTGCCATAGCACAGGCTTTCGCTTGTCTATCTCTAATCAAAAATCGATTGATTTTAAATTAATTCGATCTGATTTGATGGATTTTGTTTAATCTGATCATGGTTTTTATTGATAGATGCTGGTTGAGGGCGCAAGGCTCAACCGCTGGTTGTAATCGCAAGATTGCCGAAGATGCCTCGACACGCCGGACAACTCTGCAATTTCCGCCCACTAGGGCCAAGCAATCGGGCATATGCACTGCCCGCAATTTAAACGGAGACTTTCATGAAACAGATCGTAACTGCAGCGCTGATTGGACTGGGTTTGTACTCTTCTGCCGCCATGGCCGCTGACGGCCAAATCACCGTCACTGGAAACATCGTGGCGCAGACCTGCAACATCGCCGGCAACTCGGGCCAGAACGTAACCGTGACCCTGCCGACCGTGGGCGCAGCCTCCCTGGCTGCCAAGGGCCAAACTTCCGGCGCCACGCCGTTCGCCATCACTTTGAGCAACTGCCCTTCCGCCCTGAAGAATGCACAGACCCGCTTTGAGGTTGGTCCGACTGTCAATGCGACTACCGGCAATCTGTTGAACGCTACCGGCTCCGGCGCTGCCAGCAATGTGGAAGTTCAGCTGCTGAACAACAGCTTCAACGCCATCAACCTCAGCAACAATGCCAATTCGCAAGTGGTGCCGATCAGCAGCGGCGGCGCTTCCATGGCCTATTACGCCCAGTACTACGCTACCGGCGCGGCTGGCGCGGGTTCGGTGAACACCAGCGTCCAGTACTCGATGACTTACCAGTAATTGGCCTCAAGCGGCTGGCAGCCCGCGGGGCGCCAGCCGATTTCCTTATCTGGAAGCGGATTCAAAAATGAAACAAGCAGTATGGCGCGGAACGCTTGCCTTGGCGTTGGCAGGTTCGGTATGGGCCAGCGGGGCTTTGGCGGGCGTAGTGATCTCCGGCACCCGGGTGGTGTACAAGGCTGAGGACCGCGAGGTCACCGTCAAGGTCAATAATCCTGGCAAGGAGCCGTCTCTGGTACAGGTATGGGCGGATAGCGGCAACGAGAAATCCGTGCCGGACACCGCGGACGCGCCTTTCCTGATCATGCCGCCGATTTTCCGCGTAGATCCGACGAAGGGACAGACTCTGCGCTTGACCTTCACCGGCGCCGATCTGCCTAAGGACAGGGAGTCGGTGTTCTGGCTGAACGTGCTGGATGTGCCGCCGCTGCCCAAGGCGAGCAGCGAGCAGCGGAACTTCATGCAGGTGGCGTTTCGTTCCCGCATCAAGCTGTTTTACCGCCCCTCCGGCCTTTCCGGCACGTCTGATGACGCAGCCGACAAGCTTTCCTGGTCATTACTGCCGCAAGTTGGCGGCAAGGGTTATCTGCTGCGCGCCACCAACCAGGCCGCGTACCACGTTTCGCTCAATCGAGCGGTTCTGTTGATCGGCAAGCATGAGTATGAGACAGACGGCGGGATGGTTCCGCCGGCCGGCAGCCATGACTTTCCCTTGAAAGACCTGAAAAACAAGCCGGAAGGCAGCTTGAAGCTCAATTACGAGAGCATCAACGATTACGGCGCGGCCGTCATGCATAGCGCGCCTTTGCTTCCCTGATCATTTTGCTTGCGCCGGCCTGGGCTGCGCGCTTCCGCAGGACTCAATCTAGCCATGAAGCACTTGAAAACACGACAGCCCGATAGCCGCTGGGTTCTCAGCCCGCTCAGCCTGTTGATTTGCGGCCTGTTCGGCGGGCAAGCTGCCTTGGCGGATGCTCCTGCGGCAGGGAACGCCGCGCTCGATGACGTGCAATTCAACCCGGTGTTCATCAACCAGAACGCCAACGGCAAGCAGGTGGATCTGTCTCGCTTCAACCAGATGGACAGCGCCTTTCCGGGCAACTATCGGGCCGATGTCTATGTCAACGCCACCTGGCTGGGGCGTCGCGACGTGCTGATGAAGGAGTTGGCGGAGCGCAAGGTGCTGGCTTGTTTCAACCGGGCGATGCTTGATGATCTGGGGGTGGACTTCTCGCGCTTGCAGAACGCTGTCGGCGTGCCCGGGCGCGACGAGCCGAGTCGTTGCGTGGACATCGCAACCGTAGTCCCGGGCGCGTTTTCGCGTTTCAACAGCGCCGACCTGCGCCTGGATGTCAGCATTCCTCAAAAATACCTGCGCGCCCAGGCGCGCGGTTACGTCGCGCCGGAATATTGGGATGCCGGCGCGCCATTTGCCGGCTTCCTGAATTACAACGCCAATACCTACCGTTATGACAATGGCGCAGCCGGCAAATCCACCCAGTATTACCTTGGCACCAATGCCGGTTTGAACGTTGGCTTGTGGCGCTTCCGTTATAACGGCACGCTGACCCAGCAGAACAACGGCAAGGGTCAGAGCGAGCGCAACTATCAGAATGCCTCCGCCTATGTCCAGCGCGATATGACGGACTTACGTTCCGTGCTGACCATGGGCGATTATTTCACACCGTCCGACCTGTTCGGCAGCGTGCCTTTCCGCGGCATGCAGATGAGTTCCGACGACCGGATGCAACCGGAGTCGCAGCAAGGCTATGCGCCCGTGGTGCGCGGCGTGGCCGAAACCAATGCCAAAGTGTCGATCCGTCAGAACGGCAATCTGATCTATGAGAACGCGGTGCCGCCTGGCGAGTTCAGCATTGATGATCTGTACAACACCGGTTTTGCCGGCGATCTGGAAGTGACGGTGACCGAGGCCGACGGCCGCGTGCGCAAGTTCATCGTGCCTTACGCCGCCGTGCCGCAGTTGTTGCGCGCGGGGCAGTCGCGTTATTCGTTCACGGCCGGCCAATGGCGCGACAGCGCGCTGAGCAAGCGCCCCAATTTCGCTCAGGCCACCTATCAGCGTGGCATCAGCAACAGCCTGACTCTATATGGCGGCGTGATCGCCGCCGATCACTACCAGTCTGCGCTGTTCGGTTCCGGCATCAACACGCCATTGGGCGCGCTGGCGCTGGATGTGACCCAGTCTTGGGCCAATGAGCTGCCGTTCAATGCCCCCACTAGCACTATGCAGGGCCAGAGTTACCGGGTGACTTACAGCAAGCTGATGGAGGCGACGCGCACCAACTTTACCGTGGCGGCCTATCGCTTCTCGACTTCAGGCTTTCTTGAACTGAGCGACTATACCAATTTGCTGAATCAGGTTGGCGTAGTGTATCGAGCCAAGAATAAATTCCAGCTGAATGCCGACCAGCCCTTGGGCGATCGCTGGGGCCATGTGTATCTGACCGGCTCCACGCAAGACTATTGGAATCAGCGCGGACGCGATCTGACTTATCAACTGGGTTACAGCAATAATTTCAAGTCGGTGAGTTTCAATCTGTCCGCCGGACGTACCCAGGACTCCACTGGCCGCATCGTCAACCAATACTCGTTGAGCGTTTCCATGCCTCTGGGGCGCGAGCCGCATTCTCCGTTGTTGACCACCAGCGCCAGCAGCAGCAGTGATCGCAGCGGCACTGCCCAGGTCAATTTGAGCGGCACGGCCGGGACTCTGCGCAACCTCAACTACAGCGTTTACGGCAGCGCGAATCGCGACAGCAACGGCGGCAACAACAGCGGCGGGGGCGGCAACGTGCAGTATGCTACGTCGGTGGCCACGCTCAGCGCCGGCGCCAGTGTCAACGGCAGCAATTCGCAGGCGAATGCCGGTATCAGCGGCGCGCTGGTTTTCCATCCGGGCGGCGTGACGCCTGCCCAGTCTCTGGGCGAGTCTATCGCAGTGGTCGAAGCGCCGGGCGCCGAGGGGGCGGCAGTCAGCAACACCAATGGGGTGCGCGTCAATAAGAGCGGTTATGCGGTGGTGACGTCCTTGATGCCGTATCGACAGAATGAAATCACTCTGGATCCGCGCGGCATGAGCCAGGATGTGGAGTTGCAAGAAACGAGCGTGCAGGATGCGCCGCGCGCCGGCGCCATTGTCATGCTGAAGTTCAATACCCAGCAGGGCAAGCCGGTCATCGTGACGCTACGTCGTCCCGATGGCAGCCATTTGCCGGTGGGCGCCACGGTCAGCACCGGCAATGGCGGAGACTTTCTGACCATGGTGGGGCAGGGCGGTCGCGCCTTCCTGCGCGGCATGGAAGGCAAGCCGCTGTTGGTAAGCTGGGGCAGCACTCAAGATCAGCAATGCCGTTTCAGCTATCCGTTGCCGCAGAACACCGGCGGCGCGGCGTATTTGCAGGCGGACGCTGTTTGCGCCCCGCTGTGATGATGATGGCGCGCCTTTGGGCATGCCGGGAAAGCGATAGAAAAATGAAGAAACTGATTTGCCGTGGACTGTATGGATGGATGCTGGCGTTGCTGCTGGCCATGCCGCTGACCAGCCATGCCTTGGGGTGCTGGAACGGCAGCAGCAGCGCCGGCAGTGTCACGTCCACATTCAATCTGCCGGGCAATCTGTATGTTTCCGCCAACGCGCCGGTGGGGACGATCATCTGGCAGTCGTCGCTGCAGAATCTGCAGCTTTACTGCGAACAGAGCGTGGGTGAGAACGTATATTTTTGGGTCAATCCCAAGAATGCGGTGCTGGCCCCCGGTTTGCAGATCGGCATCATTTTTAATGGCCGGACTTACACCCAGAGTAGTGGCGCAATCGATACGGGGATTACGGTACCTCGCAATGGTTTTGTCAGGACTAATCTGCCGTACTCGATTGTGCTATTGAAGACGGCGGGTGCCCCTTCCAGCGGTTCTGCCTCGATTAACCAGTACTCGGTGTTCCAACTGGATGGGAAAGGCGGACTGAATGCGCATCAGGGCATCAACTTCAACCAGTTGATCAATGGTTCGGTCACCTTCACGCCAGGCGGCACCTGCAACTTGAGCGCGAATGGTCAGTACACGATCAACCTGCCGACGGTTGCCGCCACGCAGTTCCCGGCTGTTGGCAGCGCCCAGGCCCGCAATGCTTTCACCATCAGCGCGGTGAATTGTTCGACCGGCGTCAGGACTGCCACCTTCCGTTTCTCCGGCGCGGCGGATGCCAATAATTCGGTCCTGTTCGCCAATACCGGAGGGACGGCGAAAGGGATAGCCATCAATCTGGGTAGTTCGGCGGACAACGCCAACATCGGCGCCAATAACAGCAACAATACCCGGGTCGTGAATGTTCAGTCGCAGTCTGCGCAGTTGGGCCTATTTGTAGAGTATATGCGGACGTCAAATATCGTCCCGGGGAGTCTGCAGACGGCGATCACGATAGACATGCTGTATCAGTAGCCGACACATCCCTCCCAAAATGCAAAAAGCCTTCGGTCATAATGGCCGAAGGCTTTTTTGTTTGCGGACGATCAGTTGTAGATGACCGTAACCAGCTGTCCGCTGCGCTGAGTCGCGGCGCTTGTCATGTTGACAGCAGACAGGCTGAGCGATTGGGTATTGTCCATCCCGGCGCAGGCGTGGCCAGAGGCTATTTTGCGAGCGGCTTGGTATTGATGCGGGTTCATCGCGTATTTCAGCAGATCGCTGCTGCTCTCCGCGCAGGGTTCCTTGACGATGGCGCCGCTGAAGGTGACGGTGCCGCCGTTGGCAGCCAGAGCCAAGCCGGATTGCAGGGCGAACAGCGCTGCCAGAGTGAAAATGACTTTTTTCATTTGAGTCTCCCGGTAGATGACTCCGCATGAGCCGTTGCGGACTTTTTAAACATAAAGTTTAAGTTGATTTGCTTTTGTTTAACATTTCCTATTAAGTTCAGTATAGCTTGCAAAATTCTAAACAACAATGACGTGTTTAATTGAATTATTAATAATAAAACATTACTAATAGGGCGATTATTCAAGACAGGCAGGATGCTGGCAATTCTAGAGTGCAAGCGCCTGCTTGCACGGCACTGCGTTTGAAACGGGATACTTTCAACTTATTGCATTTTGGAAAAATTGCATGGCTTGATGTGCCTTGCAGGATGCAAGGGGAAAACCTGGCCATGTCTGAAGGGCGCATTCAAATTGCGCCGCTGGCAGTGGGTGGAGATGGGAGAAGCCCCCGTGGCAAGCGGGGGCGGTTGAAATGGATGCTATCCGTGCCGATGGATGTCGTTGCGGAAGGTTTCCTTCAGGAACAGCAGGCTTACGGTCAGGCTGACGGCGTAGACCACGATGGGATACCACAGCCCGTACAAGATATCGCCGGTGTAGACCACCAGCGAGAACGCTACGGTAGGCATCAGCCCGCCTATCCAGCCGTTGCCCAGGTGATAGGGCAGCGACATCGAGGTGTAGCGGATGCGGGTGGGGAACAGCTCCACCATCATCGCCGCCAGCGGGCCGTAAGTCAGCGCCGAGATCACCGACAGCAGCACCAGCACCAGCACCACCATCGCATGGTTGATCTTCTCGGGATCGGCCTTGTCCGGATAGCCCGCCGCCTTTAAGCCCGCTTGCAGCGACTTCTTGTCGAAACCCGACTGCACCACGCCGCCGATGTGGATTTCCGTCACGCCGGCCGGCGCGGCTTGCTGTTTGTACGGCACGCCGTTCTTGGCCAGCAGAGCCTTGGCCTGGTCGCACGGGGTGTCTAGCTTGGCCTTGCCTATCGGATCGAACTGGAAGTGGCAAGTGGCCGGGTCTGCCACCACCACCACTGGCGCGCGGGACTGGGCCGACGCCACGTCCGGATTGGCGTAGTCGGTCAGCCAGCGGAAGGCCGGGAAGGTCAGAACCAAGCCCAGAATCAGCCCGGCAAGCAGCACCGGTTTGCGGCCGATGCGGTCGGACAGGTGGCCGAAGTACAGGAACAGCGGCGTGGTGATGATCAGAGACGCGATCAGCATCAGGTTGGCGGTTTGCGGGTCTACCTTCAGGATCTGCGTCAGGAAGAACAGCGAGTAGAACTGTGCGCAGTAGAAGGTGACGGCCTGGCCGCCATTGAAGCCGAACAGCGAGATCAGCACCACTTTCAGGTTGGCCCAGTTGCCGAAGGCCTCGCTGATCGGCGCCTTGGAGTGCTTGCCTTCCGCCTTCATTTTCAGGAAGGCCGGCGATTCCTGCATGGACAGCCGGATCCAGGTGGAAATGGCCAGCAGGATGATGGACAGCAGGAAGGGCAGGCGCCAGCCCCACTCATTGAAGGCGTCCCCGGTCAGCTTGCGGCAAACCAGAATCACCAGCAGCGACAACAGCAGGCCGGCGCCGGCGGTTACCTGAATCCAGCTGGTGTAGCCGCCGCGCTTGTTGTCCGGCGCATGCTCCGCCACGTAGATGGCCGCGCCGCCGTACTCTCCGCCTATGGCCAGGCCCTGCAGCATGCGCAGGCTGACCAGGATGATAGGCGCGGCGATGCCCAGCGTGGCATGGCCCGGCAGCACGCCCACTAGGAAGGTGGACAGACCCATGATGACGATGGTGGCGAGAAAGGTGTACTTGCGGCCCACCATGTCGCCCAGCCGGCCGAATACCAAGGCGCCGAACGGCCGCACTAGGAAGCCGGCGGCAAAGGTCATCAACGCGAAGATGAAAGCGGTGGTCTCGTTGACGCCGGAGAAGAACTGCTTGCCGATGATGGCGGCCAGCGCGCCGTACAGGAAGAAGTCATACCATTCGAACACGGTGCCGAGCGACGAGGCGAGTATCACCTTGCGCTCGGCTCGGCTGATGCCGACGGTGGACGCCGTCGGCGCGATGCTGTTGCTCATGTCCAGGTCTCCTTTGCGGGTGGGGCCGGCGTCCTGATTGGCGCCGGCGTGTTGTTGTCCTGCGCGATCATCTGCGCCGCCTTGG
Source organism: Chromobacterium sinusclupearum (assembly GCF_002902845.1). Lineage (GTDB taxonomy): Bacteria > Pseudomonadota > Gammaproteobacteria > Burkholderiales > Chromobacteriaceae > Chromobacterium > Chromobacterium sinusclupearum. Next base: position 7,939 of record NZ_PPTF01000068.1, on the reverse strand, counting down.
CGGCGATCATCAGCGTAGGGCTATTGGTATTGCCTGAGGTGATGGCGGGCATGATGGAGGCGTCGGCCACGCGCAGCCCGGCAATGCCATGCACGCGCAGCCTGTCGTCGACGACCGCCAGTTCGTCGTTTCCCATCTTGCACGTGCCCACCGGATGGAAAATCGTGGTGCCGATGTCACCGGCTGCGGTTATCAGCTCCTCCTCGCTTTGATACTGCAGTCCTGGCCGGTACTCCTCCGGCAAATAGCGCGCCAGCGCCGGCGCGGCGGCAATGCGGCGGGTCAGCCGGATGGCGGCGGCGGCAATGCGCTGGTCTTCCGGATGGCTGAGGTAGTTGGGTTGGATGATGGGCGGCGCGGCCGGGGCGATGCCGCCGATCGCCACATGGCCGCGGCTGGCCGGCCGCAGATGGCAGACCGAGGCGGTGAAGGCCGGGAAACGGTGCAAGGGTTCGCCGAAGCGGTCCAGCGACAGCGGCTGCACGTGATATTCCAGGTCCGGCCGCGTCGCGTCCGGTCCGCTGCGGGCGAAGGCGCCAAGCTGGCTGGGCGCCATCGACAACGGTCCGCTGCGTTTCCATAAGTATTCCCAGGCCATCGCCAGTTTGCCGCTCCAGCTGGCGGCGCGCTGGTTCAGCGTGGCCACGCCTTGCACCTTGAATACCAGCCGCAGCTGCAGATGGTCTTGCAGATTGGCGCCGACGCCGGGCAGCGCTCGCAGCGGCGCGATGCCATGCCGCGCCAGCAGCGGCGCCGGGCCGATGCCGCTGCGCTGCAGCAAAAGCGGCGAGCCTATGGCGCCGGCGGCGAGGATGATTTCGCCGCGGCAACGGGCTTGCAGACGCTCGCCATGTTGCATAAATGCGATTGCCGCGGCGCGGCCATCGTTTAGCAGCAGTTTGTCCGCCTCCGCCCCGGTCAGCACCGTGAGGTTGGGACGATGGCGGATGGGATGGAGAAAGGCCTTGGCGCAGTTCCAGCGCAAGCCGTCTTTTTGATTGACCTCGAAGTAGCCGCAGCCGGCGTTGTCGCCGCCATTGAAATCCTCTACCGGCGCGATGCCTTGCTGAGCGGCTGAGGCGCGGAAGGCATCCAGAATCTCCCAGGACAGGCGTTGTTTTTCCACCCGCCATTCGCCGGCATGGCCGTGCTGCGGCCGCGCCGGGTCGTAATGGTCTTCCATCTCGATGAAATGCGGCAGCACGTCGCGCCACCCCCAGCCGGCATTGCCCAGAGAGGCCCAATGGTCATAGTCGGCGGCCTGGCCGCGCATATAGATCATGCCGTTTATGGACGAAGACCCGCCCAGCACCTTGCCGCGAGGATAGCCCAGCGCGCGGCCGTTCAGGCCGCTTTCCGCCACCGTGCGGTAGCACCAGTCGGTGCGTGGATTGCCGATGCAATAGAGGTAGCCGACCGGGATGTGTATCCATGGGTAGCTGTCGCGGCCGCCAGCCTCCAGCAGCAGCACGCGCTTGGCTGGATCCGCCGACAGCCGATTGGCCAGCAGGCAGCCGGCGCTGCCGGCGCCGACGATGATGTAGTCGAACTCGCCGCTGAGCATGGTGCGATACCCGCTTATGTCTTTGTCTTGCCGACCATCTAAACCGAAGTGCGTGCGGGTGGAAATAGTCATCGGGAAACAAGGTGTGTTAATTTTTGAACAGCGGATGGCTGCGAGGCTTTCCTGTCCGTGTGCAAACGCACAAGTCCCGATAGGGGGTGGCATGTTCGATTGGAACGATGTGCGCTATTTTCTGGCGCTGCAGCGCTGCGGCAAGCTGTTGGGCGCCGCGCGGCAACTGGGCACCACTCATGCCACGGTGGCGCGCCATATCGATGCGCTGGAACAGGTGATGGGACAGCCGCTGTTCATCCAGCAGGCCGACGGCTACGCGCTGACGGCAGCCGGCCGGCAACTGCTGCCGCTGGCGGAGGCGCTGGAAAATACCGCCTCGCAGATGCTGGACAGCGGCAAGCGCGGCCATGTCGAGGTCAACGGCGTGGTGAGGCTGGGCGCCCCGGAAGGGCTGGGCGCCCAGTTTCTGGCCAGGCACTTGCCCGCCTTGATGGCGCAGTATCCTGGCCTGGAGATAGACCTGGTGGCCGTGCCGCGTTTCGTCAGCATCACCAGCCGCGAAGTGGACATCGCCATTACGCTGGAGCGGCCGCAGGCCAATCTGGTGGTGACCCGCAAACTGACCGATTACTGCCTGGGCTTGTACGCCACGCCGGCCTATCTGGCGACCCATCCGCCCATCGTCGAGCGCGAGGACTTGAACGGCCATGCCATCCTGGCCTATGTCGACGATTTGTTGTTCTCGCGGGAATTGATGTTCCATCATGGCCTATGCCGCCATCCCAGCATGCCGTTGCGCAGCACCAGCGTGGTGGCGCAGAAGGAAGCAGCCCTGGCCGATGGCGGCATCGTGGTGCTGCCTTACTACATGACTTACGACGATCCGCGGCTGGCTCAGCTATTGCCGGAGCTGCGCATCATTCGTTCTTATTGGATCAGCGCGCGCAGCAATATCCGCCGCACGCTGCGCTACCGTGTGGTGTGGGATTACGTGGTGGAGCTGTGCCAGCGCATGCAATGGCTGCTGCTGCATGAAGAGCAAAATCGATCAATCGGGTGAATGCGCTGTGCGACACGGTGTTCGCACGCCGGATGTGGATGGCAAGTGGTACACTCCGACGGTTGTTTTGCCATTCAAAAGTCATGAAGTTGAAAATCGCTCCCGGCATGGTGACGCCGTTGATCGTTGCCACGGCGCTGTTCATGGAGAACATGGACTCCACCGTCATTTCCACTTCCTTGCCGGCCATCGCCCGCGACCTCGCCGTTGATCCGATATCGTTGAAACTGGCTCTGACATCGTATCTGGTGAGTCTGGCGGTGTTCATTCCCATCAGCGGCTGGATGGCCGACCGCTTCGGAGCCAGGCGCATTTTCCGCTCCGCTATTGTGGTGTTCATGTTGGGATCGCTGCTGTGCGCGGCGACCAGTTCGCTGCATGGCTTCGTGATGGCGCGCTTTCTGCAAGGCATAGGTGGGGCCATGATGGTGCCGGTGGGGCGGCTGGTGATTCTGCGCACGATAGACAAGGCCGATCTGGTGCGGGCGCTGAGCTATCTGACGGTGCCGGCTTTGCTGGGCCCGGTGATCGGCCCGCCGCTGGGCGGCTTCATCAGCACGTATTTTCACTGGCGCTGGATCTTTCTGATCAATATCCCCATCGGTTTGTTGGGGCTGGCGCTGGCCGGGCGTTTCATCGCCAATCTGAAAGAGGACGATGTGCCCAAGCTCGACCTGGCCGGCTTCGTCTTCACCGGCGCCGGTTTGTCCATGCTGATGCTGGGTCTGGCTTCGGAGGGCAAGCATATGTTGTCGGCCCAGGCGTCGATCTGGCTGACCGTCATCGGCGCGGCGCTGCTGCTGGCTTATCTGTGGCACTACAGGCGGCAGGCGCATCCGTTGCTGGATCTTTCCTTGCTGCGCCTGCCGACGTTCCATGCCGGCGTAGTGGGCGGTTTCATGTTCCGCGTCGGCATCGGCACCATTCCGTTCCTGCTGCCGCTGATGCTGCAGCTGGGTTTCGGTTTCTCGCCATTTGAATCTGGCCTCTTGACCTGTTCCACGGCAATGGGGGCGATAGGGATGAAGACCATCGTCGCCAAGGTGCTGCAGCAGTTCGGCTTCCGCCGCATCCTGATACTCAACAGCATCCTGGCCGGTTGTTCGGTAGCCGTGTACGTATTGTTCCAGGCCGATACGCCGCATTCGGTCTTGCTGGCGGTGTTTGTGCTGGGCGGGTGTTTGCGCTCGCTGCAGTTCACCAGTTTGAACGCCATCACGTTTGCCGATGTCGGCAAGGACAGGCTCAGCCATGCCACCAGCTTGTCCAGCGTGGCGCAGCAGCTGGCAGCCGGTTTTGGCGTGACGGTGGGCGCGTTCGCCTTGCAGAGCGTGGCCTGGCTGCAAGGCCATCAGCAGCTGCAAGCCGACGACTTTGGCCACGCCTTCCTGATCATGGGAGGGCTGACCGCGCTGTCCAGCTTGCTGTTCCTGCGGCTGGCGCCGAATGCCGGGCAGCAGGTGTCGGCTGGGCATGAGGGCGGGGGCAAGTAAGGGGCAGGGCGCCGCCGTTGGGCGGCGCTTTGCCGCATGGGTGGCGAGAATGCAAAAAAGCCGTTGATCTATGATCAACGGCTTTTTTGTTTGGTGCCCAAGAGAAGACTCGAACTTCCACACCCTTGCGGGCGCTAGGACCTGAACCTAGTGCGTCTACCAATTCCGCCACCTGGGCAAATCTCTAAATTGTCATGCCACAAGTTTCTTAACTCAGCGAAACCTGCTTGGAAACTTTGGTGCCCAGGAGAAGACTCGAACTTCCACAGTGTTGCCACCGCTAGGACCTGAACCTAGTGCGTCTACCAATTCCGCCACCTGGGCC
>NZ_PPTF01000068.1:0-3472 GCF_002902845.1 Chromobacterium sinusclupearum | reverse complement strand
GCCCAAGAGAAGACTCGAACTTCCACACCCTTGCGGGCGCTAGGACCTGAACCTAGTGCGTCTACCAATTCCGCCACCTGGGCAAACCTGAATTTTATGATGCCAGCTATTCGACGGGCTTACAATAGTAAGATTGGTGCCCAAGAGAAGACTCGAACTTCCACACCCTTGCGGGCGCTAGGACCTGAACCTAGTGCGTCTACCAATTCCGCCACCTGGGCGTCGCTTTGCTGTATCATTTGTTGCATCGCTGCAACGAGATGCGAATTATAAACATAACCTCGAGGGTGTCAATGGCTCAATCGCAAAAAAAACAAAAAAAACTTTCCCTGAGAGACCAGGACCCCTTCCTGGAACGGGAAAAACTTAAATACTCCAATCCCTTGCCTAGCCGAGAGTTCATCATGCAGATTCTCGCCGAGCAGGGGGTGCCGCTGTTTCCGGATGAATTGGCGCAGATGCTGTCGATTCTCGGCGACGAGCAGGCTTTTTTTGAACGCCGCCTGCGCGCTATGGGGCGCGATGGCGAAATCCTCATCAACCGCAAGGGCGCGGTGTGCGTCGCCCAGAAGCTCGATCTGATCCGCTGCAAGGTATCCGGTCACCGCGATGGCTTCGGCTTCGCCATTCCGGACGAGGGCGAAGGCAGGGGCAATGATATCTTCCTGCCAGAGCGGGAAATGAAGAAGGTCATGCACGGCGACCGCGTGATGGTGCGGTCGTCGGGTCTGGATCGTCGCGGCCGGCAAGAAGGCAAGATCGTTGAGGTGCTGGAACACGCGGTGACCAAGTTGGTCGGTCGCATCCAGCATGAGCGCGGCGTGTGGGTGGTGAGGCCGGAAGATAGGCGCATCAACCACGATGTGCTGATCGAACCGGGCGGCGACGGCGGCGCGCAGGATGGCCAGGTGGTGATGGTCGATATCCTGCAGCAGCCGGATGCCTATCACCAGCCGGTCGGCAGGGTGGCAGAAGTGCTGGGCAACTACGCCGACCCGGGCATGGAAATCGAGATCGCCCTGCGTAAGCACGATTTGCCGCATCGCTTCCCGGACGACGCGCTGGAGCAAGCCCAGGCCACGCCGAAGAAAGTGCGCAAAAAAGACTGGACCAAGGATAGAGTCGATCTGCGCGACTTGCCGCTGGTGACGATAGACGGCGAAACGGCGCGCGACTTCGACGATGCGGTGTATGCGGAAAAGCAAGGCAAGGGCTTCCGCCTGGTGGTGGCCATCGCCGACGTCAGCTTCTATGTCCAGCCTGGCGACGCGCTGGATCGCGAAGCGCTGACCCGCGGCACCTCGGTTTACTTCCCGCGCCGGGTGATTCCGATGCTGCCGGAAGCCTTGTCCAACGGCATCTGTTCGCTGAATCCGGACGTCGAGCGCATGTGCATGGTCTGCGATATGCAGATCAACGCCAAGGGCGACGTGAAGAAGTACAAATTCTACCCGGCGGTGATGCAATCCAAGGCCCGCCTCACTTACAACCAGGTATGGGATTGGCTGCAGAACGGCACCGATCATCCGATGCTGCCGCATGTGCAGGATCTCTATGCGCTGTTCAAGATTCTGCTGACTGCGCGCGGCAAGCGCGGCGCCATCGAGTTTGATTCAATCGAAACGCAGATGATCTTCAACGACAAGGGCAAGATCGAGCGCATCGTGCCGGTGGTGCGCAATGACGCGCATCGCCTGATCGAGGAATGCATGCTGGCGGCCAATGTCTGCTCGGCGGATTACCTGCAGAAAAACGGCCACAAGGCGCTGTACCGCGTGCACGAAGGCCCAACCGACGAAAAGCTGGAAAATCTGCGCAACTACCTGCGTCTGGTCAGCCTGACGCTGGGCGGTGGCGATAAGCCCAGCGCCAAGGATTACGGCAAGCTGGCGGAGCAGATCCATGGCCGCCCGGATGCGCCGGTGCTGCAAACCATGCTGCTGCGCTCCATGCAGCAGGCGGTATACACCCCGGACAATGCCGGCCATTTTGGCCTGGCCTATGAGGCTTACACTCATTTCACTTCGCCGATCCGGCGCTATCCAGACCTGCTGGTGCACCGCGCGATCAAGGCGGTATTGAAAGGGGAAAAGTACAAGCCCGGCAAGTGGGCGGCTTTGGGCGTGCATTGCTCGATGACCGAGCGCCGCGCCGACGATGCCAGCCGCGACGTAGAGTCTTGGCTGAAAACCTACTATATGCGCGACAAGATCGGCGAAGTGTTCCAGGGCAAGATCAGCGCGGTCACCAGTTTCGGCGTATTCGTGTTGCTGGACAACGTATATGTGGAAGGTTTGGTGCATATCTCCGAGCTCGGCAAGGACTACTTCCACTTCAAGAAGGAGTTGCAGGCCATCATTGGCGAGAAAAGCGGGGTTCAGTACCGTCTGGGCGATACGCTGACCGTCAAGGTCATGAGCGCCAATCTGGAAAACGCCCAGGTGGAGTTCGCATTGGTCAGGGATGAGCAGTCGCCGGCTGGCGGCGCATCGGAGGAGGGCGGATCGACCAAGCCAAGCCGGCGTCGCCGCGGCGGTCAATCCGCAGGCGCGGCGAAGGGCGGCCAGCCGGTCGCGCCGTCCATTTCGGCCAGTCCGGAAGCGGCTGCGCCGGTCGAGCCGGTGAGCAAGCCTGCTGGTTTGCCGGCGCCGCCGCAGGGTCGCAGGCGGCCGGCCAAGCAGCCATCTGCGCCAGTGGTTGCGCGCGAGCAAGCTGCCCAGCCTCCTCAGCCTACCTCTGGTCGACGCGGCGCAGGCAAGCCTGAGTCCGCCGCGGCAGCCAAACCGGCTGCTTCGCAAGTGAAGCCTGCAAGCGAGCCTGCGGCTTCACCGGCGGCGCCCGTCAAATCTTCTAGACCGGCGCCCAATAGGCAGTCGGGAGCTAAGTCTCCAGCTGGCAAGCCGCAAGCAGGGCCGAAGCAGCCAAGCGCGCGTACGTCGTCGCAAGGGCGGAGCCAGCCCGCCAAGCCGGTTGCGGCCACGCCGCCGGCAGGCGCGAAGCCGAACCCCTCGGTGCCGCCGAGTGAGTCGCCGGGCCAGACCAAGCCCGCGCCGCGTCGCCCGCAAGGACGCCGCAGTCAGCCGCCTCAAGCCGAGACACCATCGCAACCGACTGCGCGCAAGCGTGGGGCCAACAAGCGGCGCACTGGCGAGGAATGATCGCCAGCTATCTATATTAAAGGAATCAATTAAACCGGTTCGAATCCAGGATTCGAACCGGTTTTTCTTTGTTTGCGCCCTTTTTGATCGGGGCTTGGGGTCGGGGCGCGGGGCGTCATCGCGCCGGGATGCAAAATTTTTTCATTGCTGTTTTCTTTCAAATCAGCAGCTTGCAGGATTGTGATGAAGAAATCTCACTTTTTCTCGCAAAAGGTGTTGACGAGGTTAAGGCCCGGGCGTATAGTTCGCCTCCTCAGCTGACGCAGCGAACGAAACAGCGGAAACGAAACGGTTCCGCAGCGACGACGAAGCGG
>NZ_PPTF01000067.1 GCF_002902845.1 Chromobacterium sinusclupearum | reverse complement strand
GGCCACATTGTCAACCAGGCTCCAGGACTCATTGAAGATGTCCGCAACGAACTGCCTGGATCATTTCGACTGCTGATTCAGCGCCTACTTGATCATCTGAAGGCGCTGGACAAGCAAGTCAGCGAGCTCGAAACACAGATACTAGCCTGGCACCGCCAAAGCGAGCTCAGCAAGAAACTAGAGCAAATACCGGGCATTGGCCCCATCACCGCCAGTGCGCTGGTCGCCTCTCTGGGCAACGCCAAGAACTTTGATGGGGGTCGGCAGGTGGCAGCCTGGCTGGGGCTGGTGCCTCGACAACACTCCAGCGGAGGGAAGCAAAACCTGCTAGGTATCAGCAAGCGCGG
>NZ_PPTF01000066.1 GCF_002902845.1 Chromobacterium sinusclupearum | reverse complement strand
GCCTGAAAAAACAATGTATTGTGATTGTCTGCGGGTCTGCATGGGGTGCAGAGGGTCGGAAGTTCGAATCTTCTCACCCCGACCAAATAAAACCTGTTTAAAAACAGTGGTAAATCTAACCCGGTATAGCCGGGTTTTTTATTTTCCGTCTTCCTCCCTTCTCTGCGCATCCAATATGCGTGCCCGTTTAATTCTGCTGATATACTCGATCGAAACCGGTTTGGTTTATCGTCTGCGATAAAATAACGGTTTCAAGTCATTGTTTTGTATTTGGATATCGCCTTGATGAGTCGCAATCGTCCTGATTCTCCTTGCATCGCCCTGTGTTCCACCGCCTTGGGCGACAACGTGTGCCGCGGCTGCGCGCGCACGTTCGGCGAAATCAGCCAGTGGTGTTTCATGGGCGACGATGAGCGCGAAGCGGTCTGGCTGCGCTTGCCGCAGCGTCAGCGTTTGCTGCAGCTGGCTGCGGCATGCGGCGCCTTGCTGGAGCTGGACAGCCTGGATGGCGTCGAGTGGGGCCGCCTGCCGGATGGCAGCCGCTACCGGCTGGACGAGCGGGGCGCTCTGCATAGGGTGGGCCGCGATGGCGCGGCCGAGGTGCTGCGCGTGGATGATCTGACGCCGCAACAGGCGGCGGCCTGGCTGAGACGGGCATGAACAGGAAATAACCATGGCAGACAGTTCTCGAGTGGATTTCTGGGAACAGCGTTATCGCGAAGGCGTGACGCCCTGGGAAGGGGCGAGCCTGCCGGAGCCGGCGCGGCGTTTCTTCGCCAGCCTGCCGCCGTCCACGGTATTGTTGCCGGGGTGCGGCAGCGCGGGAGACATGCCGCCGCTGCTGGCGCTGGGTCACCAAGTGCTGGCCGTGGATTTCAGCGAGTCGGCAATCGCGCTGGCCCGCAAGCAGTGGCCCGCCGGCGCGGATAGGTTGCTGCTGGGTGATTTTTTCCAGCTGGAATTGCCCGCTTTCGACTGCGTGTTCGAGCGGGCTTTTTTGTGCGCGTTGCCCAAGGAAATGCGCGGACAGTATGCTGAAAGAGTGGCGGGTCTGGTCAAGCCTGGCGGAGTATTGGCCGGCGTGTTTTTCCTGGGCGACAGCGAAAGGGGGCCGCCGTTCGGCATGGCGGAGAATGATCTGCAAGCGTTGCTGGATCCTTTGTTTACCTTGGAGCAGGCTTTGCCGTTGCCGGATGGCCTGCCGGTTTTCTCTGGCCGGGAATGCTGGATGGTATGGAAACGACGGGGATTTGATTTGGATCAAACCTTAAAGGCCTGAGGGAATGGTCAGCGTGGCAGGTTTCAGAAAAAATAGCGACCGATAAAAATAAAACGGTTCAGATTGTTCGGGAGGAGAGCAAATGGAGTGGTTTTGGCGGCTGTATACGTTTTCGGAAAAGACCTTCTGGCATAGCCTGAGCAGGAAACTCGGCAGTTTTTTCTTCATCAGCCTGTTTCAGTTGCTGATGGCGGGATATTGCTATTACGCGCTGAGCGATATCCGGGCGACGGTGCGCGATGCCGGCGTTTCCGCGCAAGTGCTGGCGCGGGTGGACGCGACGGTCGATAGCGCCCTGTACTGGACGCTGGGATTATGGGTGCTGAGCTTCCTGTTCATCGCCTTCATGGTCTGGTATCTGCGCTACCTGATCGTGCGACCGCTGAAGATGATCATCCAGATCTTCAATGAAATCGGCGCCGGCGCCGGCGATCTGTCGCGCGAGATCCCCACCGTCACCTACGACGAAATCCGCGAGCTGTCGCTGTCGTACAACCGCTTCCTGCTGAAAATGCGCGAGATCATCAGCAATGTGCGGCGGATGACGGTGCGCATCGCCATGGATTCCGCCGTGACGCGGCGTAATGTGACGGAATCGGTGAATAGCGCGCGTCAACAGGACGAATTGGCCAAGCAGGTGCGGCAGGCCAGCGACCAGTCCACGCGCGGCGTGGAGCAGGTGACGGAGCAGACCGAGACGATTTCCGCGACGACTGCGGAAAACCTTCGCGTCGCCCGCGATTCTTACGAGGAACTGCGCTCGGTGACAGACAGCATTCACGACATCAGCCGCAAGGTGGGGCATTTCAACCACACGGTGGAAGACTTGAGCCAGCGTTCGTCCAGCATCAAGGCCATCGTCGACCTGATCAAGGATGTCTCCGAGCAGACCAATCTGCTGGCCTTGAACGCTGCGATCGAGGCGGCGCGCGCCGGCGAGAGCGGGCGCGGTTTCGCCGTGGTGGCGGACGAGGTGCGCAAGCTGGCGGAGCGCGTGAAAACCGCCACGGACGAAATTTCGCACAATATCGACGGCATGTTGGGCTTGGTGGCGAATACGCAGCAAGAAACCGCGGCGATCACCGAGGACACCCATCAGGCGCGCGAGGTGATTTCGCGCGCATCCGAGCATTTCAGCAAAATGATGGGCGACTTTGAATCCACTTCCTCCAGCCTGAGCCAGATCGCCGCCACCATGCATGAGTTCATGGACGGCAACCAGATGGTCAACCGGCATGTGGCCGAGATGCACCAGTTGGGGCTGCTGGTGAACGAGCGGCTGGGCGAAACGGAACGCGCCGCCGGCGAATTGACCGAGGCCGCCGAGCAGGTGCAGGGGCTGGTATCGAAGTTTGTGATAGGCGAGGGCGCGTTCGACCAGGCGCTGAGCCACGCTCGCGCGGCGCGCGATCAGGTGGCGCAATTGCTGCAGGCTGAGCTGAAGCGCGGGCTGGATTTGTTCGACCGACGCTATCAGCCCATTGCCGGGACTCAGCCGGCCAAGTACCACACCAGTTACGACGACCGTCTGGCCAAGCAGCTGCAGCCGGTGATAGACCGCGTGGTGGAGCTGATACCGGGCGGCAAGTTCTGCCTGGCGGTGGACGGCAACGGCTACGCGCCGACGCATAACAGCTGGTATAGCCGGCCGCCCTGCGGCGATGCGCAGAAGGATCTGGCGGAGAGCCGCGACAAGCGCCTTTTCAACGATCCGGCCGGTTTGCGCGCCGCCCGCAATGTGCAACCTTTCCTGTTGCAAACCTATAGCCGCGATACCGGCGAAGTATTGTCGGAAGTGGATTTGCCGCTGGAACTGGGCGGGCGGCATTGGGGCGCGCTGCGCATAGGCTTTGATCCGAACGTCCTGTTGTCGCAGGGTTGAATCGATGGGAGCGAGGGAGGCTGCGGCCTCCCTCGTTTTTTATGCCTTACAGCGACAGCGGGGTCAGCAGCGTCGCGATGCCCAGGCCGACGAATAGCGCGGCGGCGATCGCGTGCATCAGCTTCTGCGGCACCTTCTTGGCCGCAACTTCGCCCAGCAGCACCGCGGGCACGTTGGCGATCATCATGCCCAGCGTGGTGCCCAGCACGACCATATAAAGCTGTTCCGGGAAGCGCGCGGACAGCGCGACCGTGGCGATTTGCGTCTTGTCGCCCATCTCCGCCAGGAAAAAGGCGATGATGGTGGTGCCGAAAACGCCGAAGCGCTCGCGCAGCAGATTACTGTCGTCCAGCTTATCCGGAATCAGCATCCAGGCGGCCATGGCGATAAAGGAGATGCCGAGGCCCCAGCGCATGATGTCCGGGCCAACCTTGGCCATCAGCCAGTGGCCGACCGCGGCGGCGGCAAAATGATTGACCAGGGTGGCGACGAAGATGCCGAGTATGATGGGGCCGGGCTTTTTAAAGCGGGAGGCCAGCAGCAGGGCCAGCAGTTGGGTTTTGTCGCCGATCTCGGCCAGAGCCACCACGCCGGTGGAAATCAGGAAGGCTTGCATGAATGCTCCAAGGGCCGCGCATACGCCATGACAAACCTGCGCGGCGGCCCCGCTGCGCGCAAGCATGTCATGGGTCTTGCCAAACGGAAGCTCGTCGCAATGGCCATGGCTGCCGCCAAGTATGTTGACCATTGCCGGCGCGAAGCCGCGCCGAGGCTACTCCCCCAGAACGACGCGGATTGTAGGGGAATCGGCCGGCGCGGGCAAGCGCTTTGCGCCGCTAACAAAACCTCGTTGGAGAACCTGGGCCAAGGCGCGCCGAGGCAGGCAGTACCAACCGTACGGCAAGGAGGCGCAACGCAGGATCAGGCGTTTTGTTAGTGGGTCTTAATCCAGCTGCGAGGTACAGCAGGGGCAGCGCGTGGCTTTCTCAGGAATGGCGGACAGGCAGTAGCGGCATTCCTTGGTGGCCGGCGCGGGGGGCGCGTCAGCCGCGGGCTGTTCGCGCTTGAGCCGGTTGATGGCCTTCACCAGCATGAAGATGGCAAAGGCGACGATGGTGAAGCTGACCAGCGAGTTGATGAACAGGCCCAGGTTCAAGGTAACCGCGCCGGCTTGCTTGGCCGCCGCAACCGAAACATAGGGCCCGGCTTGCTTGGCGCCGTCCTTCAGCACGAAGAACAGGTTGGAAAAGTCGACGTTGCCGACCAGCAGGCCGATAGGCGGCATGATTACATCGTCCACCAGCGATTTGACGATGGAGCCGAATGCGCCGCCGATCACCACGCCGACAGCCAGGTCGATCACATTGCCTTTGACGGCGAACTCCTTGAACTCCTTCAATACGGACATGGCTTTTCCTTTATTTGATACCCGTAATTATAACTTTTTCAGTATTTTCTTGGTATGGCTACAGCGGCTGAGTTTTTGGCGTGGGCCGTTCCGGCAGCGTGCCCAGCAGCGCGCCGCCCAGAATCAACACGATGGCCAGCAGCGCCAGTTGATTCAGTTCGCCGCGGCCGCTGGCGGTCAGCAGCAGGGTGGACAGCAGCGGCGTGGCATAGGACAGCGAGCCGATGCGGCGCGGATCGCCGTGGCGCAGCGCGCGTTCCCATAGGAAGAATGCGCCGCCCATCGGACCCAGGCCCAGCAACAGCAGCGTGGCCCATTGCGCGGCATCCGGCCGCGCGGCCGGCTCGAACAGCGCATGGCAAGCCAGCGACAGCAATCCGGACAGCAGGCAGAATCCGCCCATGGCGCTGCTTGGGAAGCTGGGCAGGCGCTTCAACAACAAGCTGAAAGTGGACCAGACCACTGCCGCGGCGATGGCCAGCAGATAGCCTGGCAGATATTGCTGTGATAGCGACAGTTTGCCGCCAGTGACGATCAGCGCAGCGCCGAGAAAACCGAGCAGGCCGCCGGCAATGTGGCGGCGCGTCAGTTGCGTGCCGGGAATCAGCAGCGGCGACAGCGTGACGATCAGCAAGGGCCATAGATAGTTGAGCAGATTGGCTTCCAGGACCGGCGCCAGGCGAAAGGCGAAGAACAGCAGGAAGTGGTAGCCGAACAGGCCGTATACGCCGACGAGCAGCGTGGCTGGCGCGACTTTCCAGTCGCGTATCCGGTGCAGCGACAGCAGGCTGCCTATGCACAAGCAGATGCCGACCACGAAGAAGGGCGGCAGCGAGCGGGTCAACGCGCCCAGGGTGGCGAGCGAGGCCCACAGCAGGATGGCGCCGGCGGCAAGTAGGGTGGGGTGGCGAGGCATCGTTTCTCCAATCAGCTTGGAGACGATTGTAAGGGGGAAATGCCAAACGAAAAAGCCGCAGCATAAGCTGCGGCTTCATCGTATTCTGGCTCCCCGAGCAGGGCTCGAACCTGCGACCTGCGGATTAACAGTCCGTCGCTCTACCGACTGAGCTATCAGGGAACAAAACTTTGAATTGGGCGCCGTGCGGCGGTGTGGCTCCCCGAGCAGGGCTCGAACCTGCGACCTGCGGATTAACAGTCCGTCGCTCTACCGACTGAGCTATCAGGGAACACATGAACTCAATTGAGCCAAAGTGAATTGGCTCCCCGAGCAGGGCTCGAACCTGCGACCTGCGGATTAACAGTCCGTCGCTCTACCGACTGAGCTATCGGGGAATTGAGTGAGGGCGAACTATATACGGAGGCCGGCTGGCGTGTCAATGCTTGGCGACGGTTTTTTTGAGAGATTCCAGCAGCCGCGACGGCAGCCGCCGCTAGGCGATTGTTGCGAAAAGATATTTTCCCGACGCATCAAACGAAGGCGTGGCAACGGCTGGCGACGGAGTGCCGCTTGGCGGTAAGATCGCACATTGATTTCAATTAGGGAGCGACGGCATGTATGCATTCTGGCAACAGTGGCTGCGTCAAAAAGGCGTAAACCTCGACGAGCAAGGTCAGCAACCGATTGAGGCGCATTTGCGGCAAGTCGCCGCGCTGGAGCGGGAAACCGTGCTGGCGCCTTTGGACAATTTTGTATTGCTCAGAGTGGAAGGCGAAGACGCCGAGGCTTTTTTGCAGGGACAGCTGTCCAATGATATCCGCCAGATTCAGCCAGGCGAGGCGCAATACAGCACCTATTCAACCGCCAAGGGCCGGATGTTGGCCAGCTTTTTGATCTGGCGGCATGGCAATGCTTATTACCTGATGGTATCGGCCGATATCGCGCCGGCTATCGCCAAGCGGCTGACGATGTTCGTCCTGCGTTCCAAGGTCAAAATCACCATGGACGAGGAGTGGTTTGTTCTGGGCATGTCCGGACCGCAGGCAGCCCATATATTGCAGCCGCATTTTGCCGAAGCGGCCAATCTGGAGAAAATGCGGGTAGCCGAGCAGGGTGATGGCGCGCTGTTGCGCTTGCCGCATGACGGCTATTTGCTGGCGCTGCGTCGCGGCGGCGGTTTGGAGACCGATATTTCCAAGCTGGAGAATGTCGTCGCGGTATCGCCGGCAGTATGGGCGCTGCATGATATTCGGGCAGGCATCGCTTGGGTGACAGGCGAGACCCAGGAGCAATTTGTGCCGCAGATGGCCAATATGGAGTTGATCGGCGCGGTCAACTTCAAGAAAGGATGCTATCCCGGCCAGGAAATAGTCGCGCGCAGCCAGTATCTGGGAAAAATGAAACGCCGGATGTTTCTGGCGGCGTTCGATCAACCGCTGACGGTTGGCTGCAAATTATATAGTCCGGATTTGCCCGAGCAATCGATTGGTATGCTGGCGGCTGTGTGCCAAGTGGAAGCGTCCCGGTATTTGGGCTTGGCGGTCGTGCAATCGCAAACTTGGGATGCCGGTGTATTTGCCGATGAGGCACATGCAATTGCGCTGCGGAAACTGGATTTACCCTATTCGATTGATCCCATAGCCGAATAATGGAGATTTTGTTTTCTTTTTGATCCTTGACTTGTGCCAATTGTATTGGCTACATTACACCCTGTAATGGGTAAATCAATAATCATCAAGGGAACATCTCATGGATCTGTCGAAACTCGACTTTACCGAACTGGTTGCGCTTAAGGGCGAAGTAGAAAACGAAATCAAGCGCCGCGAGGTGGAAGAAAAAGCCAAGGCCAAGAAACAGATTATCGAGCTGGCCCGCGCCTACGGTTTGAGCGTCGAAGAAGTGCTGAGCAAAGCCGTTGTCGTGCGCAAGCCGGTTGAGGCAAAGTACCGCCACCCGCAAAGCGCCGAACTGACCTGGACTGGCCGTGGCCGCAAGCCGGCTTGGGTGCAGGCCTGGATCGATAGCGGCAAGTCTCTGGAAGATCTGGTTATCTGATAAGCTGATTTCCGGCTCGGTAAAAAAAAGCGCCTTTATGGCGCTTTTTATTTTGCATCGCGGCATGCAGCCCGTTGCCAGCGGCAAATGCTTTTGTCGATGGAGGGGGGATGTCGTCAATGCTTAATTATCATTTCATGAGTGCAATCAAGCGCGGACAAGCCGCGGCTGCGCTTTGCAGCAAGCGCGCCAGTCTGACTATAAATCTAGTAGTATAGAGGCATATCGTGGTTTTTCGACGGCTTCAGGGGACTGGACGGGAGCATGCTGGATTTCTTTTCAAGGGGGGGCAAGGGCAAGCCGGATCCCATGGCGAACGCGGAGTCGGCCAAGGCGCATGTCGAAGCGTTGAAGCAGGAGTACGGCCCTGCCGCGCATGACAAGGCGGTCGAGCTGCTGAGCGGGCTCAGCTTATCCTCCCAGCCGTTGTCCGTGGAGCTGCTGGAGGCGGTGCTGATGTTGAATCAGGAAACGCAGCCTCTGCATGACAGCCTGTGCGTGCAATACCTGATGAATGCGCGGATGCCCAAGGTGTTGGAAAGCCAGCTGCGCGCCCAGATACTGAATTACGGCCAAAAATTCACCGAATTTTATCAATATGCATTGCCGGCTGTGGACGATGGCCCGGAAGCAGGCGGGACCGCGAGCCATTTGCCTTTGGTGTTGGCGCGGATTTTTTATTACCTGCTTGAATATGCAAGGTGGCAGTACATCCGGAATTTTCAGCCGGATGAAGTATTTTGGCTGAATGTGAATCAGCTGTACCGTCTGGCGGAGCAGCGTGGTTTGGATGCTCAGCCGGTGTTTTTGTTTGATGAAAAAGCCCTTGCCACGACGGTGCAGGATCAGTATTTGGTGTTGCAAATGCTGTCCATGCTCAGCGATGGCAATCTCACCGCCAAACAGATCCATTTCTCTTATCAGCTATTGTGTTTGCTGAGCAATAGGATGACGCTGAGCAAAGCCTATTTTGCCGAAGCCAGTTTCGCCATTCAGTTGAACGATTCCAAACCGGCCGAACGGCCAAGCGGCATCAGCGCCAATGAGTGGACGCGTTATTGGCATACCACCGAGCTGGTGGAAACCTTGCATCACTGGGCGATTACGATGGAGGCCGGCCGCGTGCCGGCGGAATTGAAATCGTTGATCGTGCCGGGGATCGACGCCGTCTTGCTCAGAACCTTGATGCGGATATGGGCGGTCAAGCCGGTGCTGTTTGCTCGCGCCGAGCGCAAGGTTGTCAGCAATCGGCAGGTGGAGGTGGCGCATCGGCTGACCATGCTGCACAAACTGGTGCGCAAGCCGGACGACGAGGCGGCGCAGACGACCCGCGCCGGCGACAAGGACAGTTACGAGGATGCCGCCAATATCCGGATCTATGGCTTCGTCACCAGCCGGAAACGCGACAAATCCGTATCGCCGCAGCCTGCCAGAGCCTTGGCGTTGTCGGGAGAGACGGTTGAGCCGCCGCCGCAGCAGTTTCCCAAATGGTCGCTGGAGAACATCAGCCAGACCGGCCTTGGCGTTTCCCTCGATGTCATGGGCAATGAATGGGTGGCCTTGGGCGGTTTGATCGGTTACCGCGAGCCCGACGCCGATGGCTGGTGCCTGGGCATTATCCGCCGGGTGCGGCGCACCAGCCGCGAACGGATTTATCTGGGCGTGGAGACCTTGACCACGCGTCCGCTGGCAGCATCGCTGCGCCCTACGGATGCGCGGCTGATCGATCCGACGCTGCCGCCGGATCAGGTCTGGCTGGCTGGCCATATCAGCCTGTTTATGCCGTACCGGCGCGCGGACAAGTTGATCAACGCGCTGATCCTGCCGGTTTCGCTGTATATGTTGGACAAGCAGTTCTATATGACTGTGCGCGGCAAGCATTTCCAGATCGCGCTGGGCAAGGTGATGGAGAAGGGCCGCGACTGGTGCATGGCGGAGGTAGAGCTGATCAAAACCTTGGAGAAGCTGCCCGTCGTATTGTGAATGCGCGCGCGCGGCGCAATGCAAAAAAGCCGGCTGATGCCGGCTTTTTTTACGCATGCGGGGCGTGTTAGCTGCGTTCCAGATCGTTCAGGATGGCGTAGATCGGCGACAGCGCCGCTTCGCCCAGGCGCAGGCTGCGCTGGCCGCTCCAGCCGAAATCGTCGTCCGGCAGGTTGTTGTTGTCCTTGAACGGCATTTCCAGCGTGAAGGCCAGGCAGCCGAACTGTTCGCAAATCCAGTTGGTGGCGATGCCCATATTGGCCTTGCCCGGTTCATTGCGCGGGTAGCCGTGCTCGGTCTGGAAATCGGGGCTGGCCAGCAGGAAGTGGTGGCGGAAGCTGTCCGCCAGCTTTTCCAGCCGCTCGTTCCAGGACGGCACGCCTTCGGTGCCGGCCAGGAACACGTAAGGGATATTCTCATCGCCGTGGATGTCCAGGAACAGATCCACGCCGGTTTCCAGCATTTTTTCGCGCACCACCAGCACTTCCGGGCTGGTTTCCGGGCTGGGATTCGACCATTCGCGGTTCAGGTTGGCGCCGGCGGCGTTGGTGCGCAGATTGCCCAGCACCGATCCGTCCGGGTTCATGTTCGGCACCACATAGAACGTGGCGCGGTCCAGCAGGGCGCGGCTGGTTGGGTCTTGCGGGTCCAGCAGGCGGTTCAGCAAACCTTCGATGAACCATTCGGCCATGGTTTCGCCGGGGTGCTGGCGCGCGGTGATCCAGATCTTCAGATCGGACTCCACTTCGTGGCCTATGGTCAGCAGGTTCATGTCGCGGCCCTGCACGGTGGAGCCGAGATCGGTGACCTGGCACAGGCCGGAGCCTTGCGCCTGGCCGATCAGGTTCAGGTGCTGCTCGTAGGAGTACGGCTCGAAGTAGGCATAGTAGATGCTGCCGGACAGCGGCACATGTTCGATCACCATCACGCCGTCTTCGTAGCGCGTCGGCACGCGGAACCAGTTGATGCGGTCGTACGAGGCCATCGCCTGATAGTCCACCCAGCCTTGCGGGTAGGCGCATTCGGCGGCGTTCAGGAAGCGGAAGGTGCAGTGTTGGTAGGCAGCGCCTTGTACGCGGAAGTAGAACCATTGCGCGAACTCTGCCGCATTGTCGCGGCGGATGCGCAGTTGGATGTCGTCAAGGTTGTCTGAGGAGACGATCTCGATGCTGCCGGCGTCGAAGTTGCTGCTGATCTTCATGAGGGGAACCCGTGGTGCTTGCACAATCTCTGTAAAGCGCGATTGTAACCCCGTAGCGGGGCCGCGCGCATCCGTTAAAGCAAAATCTATGGTCAGCCCGAGTTTTGCAACTCCAGAACACTGATTCATACTGACAAGGTAGGCTTGCTCTAATCTATCCGGAC